>CAVXIO010000020.1:0-519870 GCA_963761915.1 uncultured Acidobacteriota bacterium | reverse complement strand
CTTTTCAAGCATTTAGTCGGCCCTGAAATAGCTTGGCTATTTCTTAAGCTCGCCAATAAAAATGCCGAAAGGCTCCAGGGAGACCTCGCTCTCGAGCAATCTCGATTTCCCAGTCGCGAGCAAGGTCTTTGCTGAAACGAAACCGTTACGCTTCAACTCGAGGTTTATCTTCTGCGGCGCGTTTGACATATTCAGCGCCACCACCACGCCCTGATCTTTATAAACGCGCAAGTATGACAGCACATTCGCGTCATTCTCGTTGATCGCCTTGTAGCTTCCGTTCAGCAGCGCCGGGTTCGTGTGGCGCAGCTTGAGCACGTTCTTGTACATCGCCAGCACTGAATTCGGATCTTTCGACTCCTCCGCCACGTTGTGCGTCTTATACGTTGCAGGAACCGGAAGCCACGGCGTCCCTTTGGTAAAGCCCGCGTTTTCCGTGCGGTCCCATTGCATGGGAGTGCGTTCGCCGTCGCGACCCTTCTCTTGCGGCCATCCCCTGCGTCCAATGGGATCTTTGACATCCTCAATTCGCGTCGGCGGTGTGGTTTTCATTCCAATCTCTTCGCCGTAATACAGGATCGGAGTTCCACGCAAGGTCAGGTAAAGCGCCGCCATCAACTTCGCGATCTGGTCGTTGTGCGCGCCATCGCCGTAACGGTCGTAAGAGCGAGCCCTGTCATGGTTGCCGATCACAAAAGTTGGCCAGCCAGAGGCAGCATCTACTGCTGCAATTTGCTTGCGGAATTCGGCAGGCGACAGTTTATCGACCGTCATGAAAAGAAAATCCATGGGCAACTGCAATTCGTTACTGCTTTGGCCGTAATACTGATCGAGTTCGGCGATATCGGCTGTCCATGTCTCGCCGATCAGCACCGCGTTGTATTCGTCCGCGACCTTGCGCAATCCTTGCAGCACGTCATGGACTTCCGGCAGCTTGGTGTTGTACTTGTTTTCCTCGATCGGATCCCCGAAGGCATTCTTGCCGGGCCGCAGAATTGGATTGTCGTGAAGATTCGGGTCTTCAAACAATGTGTCGACCGCATCCAGCCTGAACCCCGCCACGCCGCGTTTGTACCACCAGCGCGTCACATCGAACATCGCCTCTTTAACCGCCGGGTTTCGCCAGTTCAGATCCGGCTGCTCGGGATAGAAAAAGTGATAGTAATACTGATTCGTAGCCGGATCGAACTTCCACGCCGATCCTCCAAACGCCGAAACCCAGTTGTTGGGCGGCTCTCCCGGTCCCTTTCCATCGCGCCATATGTACCAGTCGCGATGCGCGGAGGCTCGCGATGA
This sequence comes from uncultured Acidobacteriota bacterium, assembly GCA_963761915.1. GTDB lineage: Bacteria > Acidobacteriota > Terriglobia > Terriglobales > Acidobacteriaceae > Sulfotelmatobacter. Next base: position 518,574 of record CAVXIO010000020.1, on the reverse strand, counting down.
CTTCGAATCAATAAACCACTTGTGCTGGTCGGACGTGTGATTAACGACAAAGTCCAGGATGATGCGGATATTTCGTTTCCGAGCCTCGCTGACAAGCAGATCGAAATCCGCCAGAGTGCCGTACATGGGATCGATATTTTCGTAATCTGAAACGTCGTAGCCGAAGTCCACTTGCGGCGATGGGAAGCAGGGCGTAATCCAGATCGCATCCACGCCCAAGTCCTGCAAGTAGTCGAGTTTCGACACAATTCCCCTCAGATCGCCGATGCCGTCGTCGTTGCTGTCGGCAAAGCTGCGTGGATAAATCTCGTAGAACACGGCGCGCTGCCACCATTTACTGTTTGCGTCTTCGGGGTGAAAGGATGTTTGCCCAGCCGCCATCGAAGATAAACAACATGTACAAGTCAAGAGTGTAGACATCCATAAGATGGCATTCTTCACCTTTGCGACCTCACTCAGTGTTGGCGGCAAACGGCCGCTCTTGTTCTCTTTCCAGACGCTCCTACATTTCTTTCAGCCAAGCGTAGAGCAGTCCGGGTTGGAAAACCACCATTTCATTCTATTCGGGGGCCTGGAAATTCACACCAATACGTGTCCGTGTTCCCTCACGCTCATCGGAAAATTAGTACTCTAATTAGTACAAGTTGGCACGAGCTATGGTACCCATCAAAACCCCGCCCGCGTACTTCGTCAAGTGTTCTGCTAGTACTAGGTCGAGCTTCCTGTCGCAGGATCCTGCGTAGATCACTTTTGAACCTTGTACTCACACAGTGGTCGACCTATGCTCCAACCCTGGGGAGCACTCCGTGAAACGAGTTCGTGTATTGGTGGCAAATCATCCGCGTCTGATGCGGGAATTGGTGATGGCCACCGTTGCCGATCAGCCCGACATTGAACTCGTCGGTGAAGTTCAGAACGAGAGCGACTTGGCCGACATTGTGGAACAAGTGCAACCCGATGTTCTGATCATTGCGATCAACAAGTACTTCTATACGATTCTGGGTAACCGCGGCGATGGCCGCATCCAAGTGATCTCTTCCGACCTGCGGCTATTCGGGAACTGGAGCGACCTCGCAGCTTTGAGCGCCCTGCCCTCCGATAAGAGCGGTCTCGATATCCCGCTCGCCGTGCTGAAGGATCTGGGCGCTAATCTTGCAGCCGATCTTTTTTTGGCTTCGGAAATCCCGCCCGGCACCGGTCTGGGGTCGTCCGCCAGCGTTTGTGTGAATCTTTTGAAAGTGCTTACGACGTACTTGCGCTGCCCATTGTCAAAGTACGATCTGGCGGAGCGCGCCTTCCGTATCACGCGTGTCGGGCTGGGGCGGCACGTAGGCAAGCAGGATGAATATGCTGCCGCCTTTGGCGGCGTCAATTACATCCGCTTCAACCCGGATGGAGCAACCCAGGTCGAGCCCCTTCAGCTTGATCCGGGCATTCTCACCGCATTGCAATCGAACCTGATGCTGTTTTTTACCGGAGCGGCACACCACTCCTGGGACATACTCGCGGATCAGGAGGAATCCACACGGCTTCCATCCGGACCCGCCGTGGAGGCGCTGCACCAGGTGAAAGCGGCTGCAGCCTTGATGAAAGAGGCGCTGCTGTGCGGCGACCTCGAACATTTTGGCCACCTGCTCGACGACGCCTGGCAGGCCAAAAAGCGCGTATCTCAGCGCATCTCGAACCAGCGCATTGACGGGTTCTACCAGGTAGCGCGCGCGCATGGCGCACTGGGCGGAAAGATAACCGGCGCCGGCGGCGGCGGATTTCTTCTACTCTATGCCGAACCTGCATGCCAGCAGGCCGTGCGCGCCGCTCTGCAGGGCGAAGGCTTGCAGGAGATGGCTTTTGCATTCGACACTCAAGGCGCCCAAGTTATCGTAAACGATCCTTTCATCGATCATGACGGGCAGGCGGGGACGCGGTGGACTTTCCTGCCCATTTCATCCACAGCGGCGGCAGTTTGATATTCAGCCTGCATCGCAATTGCGAGCATCGACATTGAAGGCTTTCTTGCTGGCTGGGGGGCACGGTACGCGCCTGCGTCCTCTCACCGACTCCCTTCCCAAGTGCCTGGTGCCGATTCGTGGCCGGCCTCTGCTCGATATCTGGCTCGAACTCTGCGCACGTTCCGGCATCACAGAAGTTCTCATCAACTTGCACGCTCACTCGAAAACCATCGAGCAGCATCTCAAACGCAACCGATCGCCTGTAAACGTCCATGTAATCGAAGAGGAACAGTTACTCGGCTCAGCGGGGACGCTGGCGGCGAATCGGGATTGGGTCAGCTCCGATCCGGCGTTCTGGGTTCTCTATTCCGACGTTCTTACCAATACGAACTTGAAGCGCATGAGTGAATTCCACTTCTGCCACGGAGACATTGCCACTCTTGGCCTATACCAGGTGTCAGACCCTTCGCGCTGCGGCGTTGCGATAACCGACGGAACCGGAATCATCGTCGACTTCGAAGAAAAACCGCAAATACCGCGCAGCAATTGGGTCTTCTCCGGACTTATGGTGGCCGGCCCACGTCTTTTCGACGTCATCCCGCCCTGCATTCCGGCGGATATTGCCTTTCACGTTCTGCCGCGCCTGCTCGGCAAGATGCTGGCCTATCCCATCCATGACTACGTGCTCGACATAGGTACCCTGCCTAACTATCAAGAAGCGCAGATCACTTGGCAAGGCCACGACGGCTCGCCAGCCCAAAGCGTGAACCCAGCCCCGTACGCCGGCTCATCTCGAGAACCCTCATGAGCGCCGCAAGACTGCGCGGAGTCATCTTCGACATGGATGGCGTCCTCGTCGATAGTCACGCGGTGCATCGCAAGGCCTGGCGGCTGTTTTTTCAAACGCTGGGACGCGAAGTACGCGAGTCGGAACTGAATTTTATCTTGGATGGCCGCAAGCGCGCCGACATTCTGCGTCACTTTCTGGGAAACTGTCCAGAGCCAAAGATCGAGGAATTGGGCAGGCGCAAGGACTGCATCTTCCGCCAGATGCAATTGGAGGTTGCTCCACTTCCGGGCGTTGTGTCCATGGTACAAGAACTTTATCGCCGTGGCACAGCTTTGGCACTGGCCACGTCCGCCAGCCGCAGCCGGGCTCGCTCGACTTTGTTTGAACTGGGGTTACTCGATTGTTTTCAAGTGGTGGTGACCGGGGAAGACGTACTCTTGGGGAAACCTGACGCTGCCGTTTACCGTTTGGCCTGTAGTCGCATTCAAGTCGAGCCTGAATGCTTATTGGCGGTCGAAGACGCCGTCTCGGGAGTTCGAGCTGCAGTGGGTGCGGGCTTGCGTTGCGTCGGAGTTGCGTTGCATGAGACGCCTGAAACCCTGATTGCCGCGGGCGCGATTCACGTCGTGCGCGGCTTCGAGTCGGTCACCGCGCATGAGCTGGAATGCATTTTGATCGGTTGCGAGTCGACACCATCGCGGGCTGCAGCAGCGGGTCTCGGCTAAACGCTTAGCCCCTCGCTGCGACATACTTCGACGATGGAGAGCCGGTCCGCCGCTCCCACCTTGCGCAGCATGCGATGCACGTGGTTCTTCACGGTTTGTTCGGAGAGATTCAGCCGGCTGGCCATTTCCTTGTTGGTGAGCCCCTGCTGAATAAGGCCCACCAGTTGTTGCTCCCTGCGACTAAGGCCAAGGCTGTTCTTGAGATGCAAGCTCGGAATCACCGGCGTGTGACGGGCTACCCATTGAAATAACGCGACGGAGAGCCCGGCCGGGCATACCGCCTCGCCTGCGGCGACGGCTCGAATAGTTCGTGATACCTCAACCGCCGAAGCGTCTTTAAGCACGTAACCTACAGCGCCTGCCTGCACCACTCGAAGGAAAACTGCTTCGTCCGCCTCCATCCCCACCATTACCACCTTTACGGCAGGGTTCAGGTGACGCAATTGGCGAAGTACGCCATCTTCCGCCAGAACTGGAGCCACTGAATCGAGCACCACGACGTTGGCTCGCGTCGCTACAACCTGATCGAACATATTGACGCTGTACGATCCTGCTCCGACCACGCGAATGTCATCTTTTTTCGAGAGGATGCGCAACAGCGCTTCGCGCAGCAGGCGATTCTCAGCCAGTAAGAAAACTGAAGCGACTCCCGGAAATTCTGAAGCTACTGTCCCCATCTGATCACAACCTCATCTCGTCCCATCGCCATCCCCGCAGTTCATCCCGCTGACTCGGAATATCGTGCTCGGATCGAGGTTTCGACCTGAATCCCCTTACCGGCACGAAATAGCCCCGCCGCAGTTCTCGCTGCACTTTCTTCGATAGTCCACTCTCAGACGCTAGCCGCTTCGCAAACGCGAGGTCAAGGAGAATGCTCGTCTGTAGAAGGTGCAAATTCCGCGATGGGAACGCGGCGGCTGGATTCCGGAAATGGTCTAGAAGGGCCGGGCAGACTGAGCTGAATCAGTCCACCCTATCAGTGACGCAAAACCGCCTAGAAGTTCAGCCTGAGGGCGAACTGAATGTCGCGCGAGTTGTTCACGGTCTGATTGATCACGCCGAAACTAGTGGGCGAGTTTATGTCCTGCTGGCCCGTGTCGCCGATGCCGGGCAGGAAGTACTGGGGATGGTTGAACAGATTGAAGAACTCGGCCCGGAATTGCAGATTCATGGCCTCACGGAAAGACAACGGGAAATCCTTGAAGATGGAGAAGTCCGTGTTCACGAAACGCGGGCCGTAGAGTGGCGCGCGAGGAGCCGTCCCAAGTTCTCCTGCCGGCGCCTTCGCGAAAGCGCAGGGATTGAACCAGTTCTGAAGCGTGTGAACCTTGGCGGGACAGCTCGTACCGCCGCCCTCCGGCCCGCCCCTGTTTGGATCGCCGACCTCATTGGGACGGTTGAAGCTGAAGCCGTTGTAGTTGAAGAACGTGCCCGAGTCCCCCGCGGCGCCGGGAAAGATGTCGGCGTTGTCGCTATCGACGACAAACAGAGGAAACCCCGACTGGGCTCGCTCAATCAAGTTCACCTGCCAATGTCCCAGCAGCGTGTTGGTGGCTCCGCTCCAGTTGCTGCCGTAACGCTTGCCCTTGCCGAACGGCAGATCATAGAGAATGCTGGCGGTAAAAGTGTTGTTGAGATTCAGTTGCGAGAGACTCCAATCCAGTTTCTGGTTTCCGGGCAGCGGCCAATATAGCGCACCGATGTTCGTGCCCAAGCCATCGGGCATGCCGGAGTCGAAGTTGCGGGCGTACGTATAGCCCACGAGGGCGTAAAGCCCATGCCGGGCGCTCTTGGTCTCGGCTTTGATTTGCAGAGAGTCGTACCTGGCCGCGCCGATGCTGTTATTGCTGTTGATGAACTGAAAGGCCGTGTAGGGAAAGTTAGGAATGCCGCAGCCCAGCGTATAGCCCTGCACGGTAGAGGCGCCATTGCCCGTGCATGCCAAAGGCGATGCAATATTCTCATCCACTTGGCTCACCAGAATGTGCGCGCTGCGGGAACCGGCGTAGCCCAGGGTCAGCACAACGTTTCCCGGCAGTTGATGCTCGACGTTGAGATTGAATTGCTGGACGATGCCCTGTTTGAAATCACGATTCTGAGATTGAATGGTCCCGGTGTAGGAGGTTGGATTGACGGGCGCGTTATATACGGCACCGCCCGGGACGGGCGTAGTCGAAGGGGTACCCGGTGCAAGCAAGAAGCCGCTCGACAAGTTGACGCCGTGAAGTGAAAGCCAAAAATCACGTTGGGATCGACTTCGGCATAATACGGCGGGTTCTGCCACAATCCCTGTCCACCCTGGTTCCAGGCGGAATCGTGGAAGATGGCGTAACCGAGGCGGAGTACGGTGCTCTGGCTCCCCAGTGGTTTCCAAGCCAGGCCGAAACGCGGCTCAAAAGCGGTTTTGTCAAGCTGGATGCCCACGCGGCCGTCGGACGCAATGCAGATGGTGCAACCGGTCACCGCCGGAGCGCCCGCTGGAATGTACCACTTGCCGGTCTGAAAATCGAAGTTCGATTGACGATTGGCCTCTTCAGTCTCGGGCGTCACGATTGCCCAAGCCAGCCCGATGTTTACGGTCAGGTTGCTGGTCACGCGCCAGTCATCCTGAACGAATGGGCGAATCAGTTTGTAGCGGCGGCCGACCGTGGCGCCCAGGAATGTCTGATCGTGAGCGGCGAAATTTCCCATCCCGCCCATAAGCGTATCGGCGATGTCGTCGCCGGTTTGATTGCCAATCTCCGAGACGAAACCGTCCTGGAAGGCGTTGTTCCTGATGTTCATCTGGTTATCGCGAAATACTCCGCCGAAACGGATTTCGTGTTTGCCACGAATCAATTCGAGGGTATCGGAAGCCGAGTAGACATTGCTCCCGCCCTGGTAAGGCGCGTATCCGCGGTCGCCCACGGCGTAGTAGCTGGACATTGCGAACGCAGTCATGCCACAACTTTCGCAATCGTTGGTCGCCTGGTTCAGGCTGGCAGGGTAACCAGTCAAGGGGTCGCAAGCGCTGCCTAAATCGGCGCCGGGAATCGGCGCAGGCCGGCCAGTAACTGGATTAACCAGCGGTTGAATTCCCGGCTTTATTCCCCCTCCGGCCGCTTCGCAGCTGCCCGTGCCAAAAGAAAGAATGTGGTTGAAAATCCGGCTAAAGCCGAAATTGAACTGATTGATTGTGTTCGGGGAGACGATGTGAGTTTCAGATATCGTCGCGTTCCGCCCGTGATTGTCAATCAGCTGCGTGCTGCCAAAAGTGGTGGCTTCGGCGAATCCCGGAGAACCGCCGGGAACGAGGTTGGTTGCCTGATCGTAACTGAAGCGCCCAAAGATGGAATCCTTGCTGGAAAAATTGTGATCGAAGCGGATGTCCCAGGTTCCTTCGTTCAGTTTCCTATCGGGCACGAGAGTGTAGTTATAGTTCAAAGAGGGATTGTTTGCGTTGGGGGCAGGATAGAGGTTAAGCACGGCGAGGCCGACCGGGTTGGCCATGGCCGCAGGAATTACATTGCAGGCGGTGCCCGACGCCTGTGTGCCATTGCTGTTTGGCACGATCGCGTTGCCTGATGCGTCGCATTGGAAAGGAATTGCCGCGGTAGTCGCAGTCGCCGAAAAGGGATTGACGAGGTCGAAGAACCCGTCCGGATTGGGCTTAGGGTTTGGAGTCTGGTTCGGGGCAGTACCGACAAAAGCGGGACGGGCGACACCGAAGGGATCATTGCTGAAACTGTAATCGCCGTTGGCGTCAGGTGTCCGCATTGCCAGCGACGGAACCACGCCCGTGAACGGAATCCCCTTGCGCTGCATCTTGGCCTGATAGTCGGCGAAGAAAAACGTTTTGTCCTTCTTGATGGGACCACCGAAAGAGCCACCAAACTGATTGAGATTGAATTGCGGGGTCTTATTGACGAACGGCGTGCTGGCGTCGAGCACCGTATTGCGAAAGAATTCAAACAGCGATCCGTGAAACTGATTCGACCCTGACTTCGTTGTAACCAACACCGTGGGACCGGCGCGTTCTCCATATTCCGCAGAGTAGGTGTAGGTCAGAACCTTAAATTCCTGGATGTCGTCGATGGAAGAGAAGATCGCAATTCCACCTTCATCCAACTGATTGTTGTCGTTGCCATCGAGCAGCCAATCGGTGCTCTGCTCGCGAGAGCCGCCGACCGAAAGCGAGAACGATCCGCGAGTGGAAGCCTCGCTGCTGGCAGCGCCATTGAAGAAGCTCACCGGACTGGTTGACGCGGTCGTGCCCGGCGTCAAGGTGGCGAGCTGGACGAAGTTGCGGCCGTTCAAGGGAAGATCCGCTACTTCTTCAGACGTGATGACTTGACCCAGCGTAGGGTTGGCAGTCTCCACCGCAACTTCGGTCGCGTTTACTTGAACCGAGGTTGAAACCGAAGCGGGGGCCAGGGCGAAATCAATTTCGCGGTGCTCGTCCACCTGCAGACGAATGTCTTTTTGTTCAGTAGTCTGGAAGCCTTGGGACTCAACTCGTATCGTGTAGAACGCGACGGGCAGCAAAGGAATTAAGTAGTGGCCGGAATCGTCAGTCTTGGCTTCGCGAGAAAGGCTGGTAGCCTGCGAGGTCGCTGTGACAGTTGCGCCGGAGACGACCGCGCCAGCCTTGTCCGAAACCGTTCCCGAAAAACTGGCAGTCGCCTGGCCGTAGAGCAACGGAACCAGGAATGCGAACGAACAGAAAACCACTGCGAGCAGCGCCCTCTTGTTCAACATGAAAACCTCTTTCGGCGGAACACCGGGTGACGAAGTGACTTTCCGTCTTGCATCTACTCTGGGAAGTAATTGGACCGTAGAACGGCCTTATAAATCGCCGCGCGTGCCGAAGTCAAGAATTTTCGCTGACAGATAAACATTAACAACTCCCACGAGTTCCATTCTTGCGGAGATTTGCAGGAAACTGCCGTGCACGCTTGGCAGGCTTTTTCAAAATGAAGCGTGAAGGCGCGCTACTTCCGGCCTAGGGCTGCCCACTCTTTATCGAATCGCGCGCGATCATAAAAGGATTTCTGCGTTCCCACGCCTGTAGTGGAAAGTCCGGCATATAGATTGGCGCGCCGAACAGCCTCGAGTTCGGACACTCCCTCTGCAAGGAATACGGCGAAGCTTCCGATGAAGGCGTCACCCGCGCCGCTGCTGTCAATGCTCTTCATTGCGAACGGAGGCACGTGTTCCGCGAGCCCGCGGCCCGCGAGCAGCGAGCCGTTGGCCCCCAGGGTGATGATGACGCGGCGAATACCTCCCGCCACCAACTTCTCAGCGCATTTCTTCGCGTCATCGGCATTTCGCACCGGTACGCCAGTAACGGCCTCGGCCTCGCTCTCATTGGGAACAAAATAATCAAGGTCGGCCAGCTTGCTCATTTCGACGGGTTGTCCGGGCGCTGGATTCACAATGCAGCGAATCTTGTTTTTTCGAGCGAACTCAACCGTGTAGTAGACCGTTTCAAGAGGAATCTCGAATTGCAAAACGATGCAGTCGGTTGCTTTCAACATCTCGGCGGCGGCTTCAACGTCAGCCGGTTTCAGTGAATCGTTCGCGCCTTTCACCACGAGAATGCGATTTTGTCCGTTAGGCTCGACGAAGATAGGCGCAACGCCGCTGGATAAACCCTCGACTTGCTTTACATGCGATGTGTCGATACCAAGTTTCTTAAAATTCTCGATGGTGGCCGGGCCAAACAGATCGTTGCCGACTCGCGCCACCATGAAAACGTCGGCACCGCAAAGACGGGCTGCCACTGCCTGATTCGCGCCTTTGCCGCCGAATCCGAGATCGAATTTTTGGCCGAAGATGGTTTCCCCGGGCTTGGGGAAGCGATCGGTGAAAGTTGTGAGATCAATATTGGCGCTTCCAACCACCGCAATGCGAGGACGCTTGGCCATAATTTCCGCACAGCTTGAGAACGCCGAGTTTATTTGGCTATTCAAGGTGTGTCAAACCGAGTTGATGTCAGCTCGTCCAAACAATTCTTCTTCTCGTAGACCGCCCTGCACCTCGCCAGTCGAGGGAAGTTTTCTGCTATAGTTGCGTTCCGCGGAGGTCGCATCCATGCCTCGAAATGTGCGCTGTGCCTTGATTCAAGCCAGCAATGCTCTCAGCACCGAGCGCCCGCTTGCCCAGATCAGAAAGGCCATGATCGACAAACATTTGAAGTTAATCGAGCAGGCAGCGCGTAAGAAAACTCAGGTACTGTGCCTGCAGGAGCTTTTCTACGGGCCTTATTTTTGCGCCGAGCAGAATGCCCGCTGGTATGAACTCACCGAGCGAGTGCCGGATGGTCCAACGGTCCGCATGATGCAGAAGATCGCCGCCAAGCACCGCATGGTAATCGTGGTCCCGGTTTACGAAGAACAGATGCCCGGAGTGTACTTCAATACTGCCGCCGTGATCGATGCCGACGGCCGCTATCTGGGCAAGTATCGCAAGCACCACATTCCGCACTGCCATCCCGGATTCTGGGAGAAGTTTTATTTCACTCCCGGCGATGGCGGGTATCCTGTTTTTGAAACAAAATACGCTCGGGTCGGAGTCTACATTTGTTACGACCGACATTTCCCCGAAGGTGCGCGCATTCTGGGCCTGAACGGCGCGGAAATTGTTTTCAATCCTTCGGCGACGGTTGCGGGTCTTTCGGAATATCTTTGGGAACTCGAGCAGCCGGCGCATGCCGTAGCCAACGGTTATTTTGTCGGCGCCATCAACCGGGTAGGCGTCGAAAAACCGTGGAGTATCGGAGAATTTTACGGCAAAAGTTACTTCTGCAATCCACGCGGCAAAATTATTGCGCAAGCAAGCCGCAACAAAGACGAAGTGGTAGTAGCGGACCTCGACCTGGACATGATCGCGGAAGTGCGCAGGGTCTGGCAGTTCTTCCGTGATCGCCGGCCCGAAAGCTACGGACCGCTCACGGCGCAGACTGGAGAGGCCGCAGCCGCCGACTGAATCAAGAACATCGCCGAGATTGATTGCATTTCACACTTCTGTCGCAACTAACTTGAACCCAGGCCGATGACCACTTCTGAATCTTCCATTCTTCGATCACGAATCGAATCCAGTCCTCTCTACAATCCTGACCTCGCGCCCGCCGCGGCCGATCGCCGACATTGGGGAACGTATAACTTTGCGGCGCTGTGGATTTCGATGTCGGTCAACATCCTCACCTACATGCTGGCGGCAAGCTTGATCCAGGGTGGAATGAATTGGAAGCAAGCGGTCATGACGATTTTCCTTGGCAATGTGATCGTGCTGGTTCCGATGCTGCTGAACTCCCATCCAGGCGCTAAGTACGGAGTGCCGTTTCCAGTTCTGGCTCGTGCGTCTTTTGGCGTCTTAGGCGCCAATGTGGCTGCGGTTCTGCGCGCGCTCGTGGCATGTGGATGGTTCGGTATTCAGACCTGGATTGGTGGGGAAGCGATCAGCACTCTGCTGGCTACGCTGGCCCCGGGCTGGAAGGGCTTTCCTTACGCCACGGCAACTTGCTTTCTTCTTTTCTGGCTGATCAATCTCGCCGTCATTCTTATGGGGATTGAATACATTCGGATTCTGCAGGGAATCAGCGCGCCGGTATTGTTAGCGGTTGGATTATTGCTCCTGGCATGGGCCTATCATAGCGCGGGCGGATTCGGGCCCATGTTGGCCACGCCCTCGCGGTTCACCAACTTTGCCGACTTTCTTAAGTTTCTCATTCCAGCCCTGAACGGCACGGTCGGCTTCTGGGCGACCGTCTCGCTGAACATTCCCGACTTCACCCGATTCGCACGCAATCAGCGAGAACAAATCATCGGGCAAGCGCTTGCCTTGCCGACGACCATGACGCTCTATGCTTTCATTGGAATCGCAGTGACCTCGGCAACAGTCGTGATCTATGGGACGGCAATCTCAGACCCAGTGCAACTGCTCAGCCGCTTTCACTCACCCGTGGCGGTGGTGATCTCACTGATCGCGATTCTGCTGGCTACACTGAACGTCAACATAGGCGCCAACGTGGTCTCGCCGGCCAACGACTTCTCTAATCTATGGCCTCGGCGAATTAGTTTTCGAACCGGCGGCGTCATCACCTGCTTCATGGGCATTGCGTTGATGCCGTGGAAACTACTCGCCGACTACAAGACGTTTATTCTCGGATGGCTGGGCGGCTACTCAGCTTTTCTTGGGCCAGTCGCAGGCATTATGATCTGCGACTATTTTGTGGTGCGAAAGTGCGTGCTGCAAGTCGACGATCTCTATCTTCGCGGTGGAATCTATGAATACTCGAATGGATTCAACTGGTGCGGCATGATCGCACTTGCGCTGGGAGCTGGGACGGCGCTGATCGGGCTAGCGGTTCCCTCGGTGCGTGTTCTTTACGACTACTCATGGTTCGTCGGTTTCGCGGTTTCGTTTGTGACTTACTTCGCCATGATGAAGTATCAACATCCGCGCGTGCTTGCGCCAACTCCAGCCTCGTAACTTCAACGCTTCGCGGTTTTCTGAAACTCCGGCAAAACCTCGCGCCGATAACTCTCCAGCGATTCTTCCTCGTCCCCGCACATCAGATACAGATTGAATTGTGTGACCCCTACGCTAGCCAACTTGCGCAGCTTTTCGTGATGAGCCTTAGCCGGACCGATCACGCAAAACCGGTCGACTACTTCGTCAGATACAAAATTCGCATTGTCACTTTCGACGACACAATGGTGCTGGTAATCGTAACTGCCGCGGTCTTGCACGTAAGAAGTAAGCGCCGCAGGCAGATCTTCCGGCTTGTACTGCCGAATCAAATCCATCACGTGATTGGAAACCAAAGCCGGAAACCAGCGCACACGCTCGCGGGCCGTTTTCAGATCATTGGAAATCCAAACCGGAGCCGCCGACATCACTTCAATCTTAGTGGGGTCGCGGCCCGCCGCTCGCGCGCCCTCCTTCACAAAACCCAGGCACCACGAAATCAAATCAGGATCGGCAAACTGGAGAATGATTCCATCGGCGACCCGGCCCGCCATGTGCAGCACCTTGGGTCCATACCCTGCAACCCAAACCCGCGGAGAGATTTTGGCCCAGGTGAGCCGCGTCGGCTGTCCTTCATACTCAACTTCTCGGCTGGCCGTAAGATCACGAAAAATCTTTACTGCAGTTTCCAGCTGTAACCAACTAACCGGTTTCTTGCCGAGCACGCGTCTCGAACTGTCCCCGCGTCCGATGCCGAGTTCCATCCTCCCATCTGAAATCAGATTCAGTGTGGCAAACAGACTTGATGTAACTGTGAGATCGCGAACCGCGGGATTAGTGACCAGGGTGCCGAGGCGCATCGCCCGTGTGTTCGCGGCCATCAATGTAAGCAGAGGATACGGATCCATCCACAAAACGTGGGAATCGAAGAGCCATCCATACTGGAAGCCGGCAGCTTCGGCCTGCCGCGTCAAACCGACGATGCGCTCAACCGAAATGTCTGGCTTTAACGTAATGCCAAACTGCATGATGGACTCCTCCGTTCTCAATCAACAATATCAGGACCTAAGGAGCGGCAGTTTAGCATAGAATTTCTGTTTCATCTTAGCCGCGCGAGGAGTCATCGATGAGCTTTGACACGATCATCGGCAATGGATCGGTAGTGACTGCAACCGATACTTACGTGGCAGACGTTGCGATCACCGATGGCAAGATCGTCGCGATCGGCAAAGACCTTCCTCGACAAAATGCCGCGAAAGTGTTGGACGCCACAGGGAAGTACGTTTTCCCTGGTGGCATCGACGTTCACACACATCTCGACATGCCGTTTGGCGGCACGACCAGCGCCGACGATTTTGAGACCGGCACGCGCGCCGCAGCTTTCGGCGGCACGACCACGCTGATCGACTTCGCTATCCAATACAAAGGTCAGCCGCTGCGCAAAGCTTTCGATACGTGGATGGACAAAGCCTCAAGAAAAGCCGTTTGCGACTATGCCTTTCACTGCATCGTGACCGATATAAGCGATGGTCAACTGAAGGAAATGAATACCCTGGTGGGAGAGGGCGTGACCAGCTTCAAACTTTTCATGGCGTATCCCGGCGTCTTCATGCTCGATGACGCCAGCATCTTCCGTGCGCTGCAGACCACCGCAAAAAACGGCGGACTGACTTGCATGCATGCGGAAAACGGCAGCGCGATCGACGTCATCGTGCAGCAGGCGCTGGCCGAAGGAAAGAAGGCGCCAAAATATCACGCACTCACCCGGCCCACCACCGCTGAAGCCGAGGCCGTGTCGCGTGCGATTGCGTTAGCGGAGATGGCAGGGTCTCCGATCTATATTGTGCATTTGAGCTGCAACGAGGCTCTAGAGAAAGTTCGCGAGGCCCGTGACCGCGGCCTTCCCGTTTATGCCGAAACGTGTCCGCAGTACTTGTATCTCTCAATCGAAAACTTTGACGTACCCGGCTTTGAAGGCGCGAAATATGTTTTCACGCCACCGCTTCGTGAGAAATGGCATCAGGAGAAACTCTGGAACGGCCTTAAGCGCGATCACTTGCAGATTGTGTCCACCGATCACTGCCCATTTTGTTTCAAAGAGCAGAAAGAGCTTGGACGCGACGACTTCACGAAGATACCCAACGGCGGCCCGGGTATCGAGCATCGCATGAGCCTGATTTACTCTGGCGGCGTAGCTCAAGGTCGTTTCAGCGTGAATCGATTCGTCGAACTCGTCTCCACAACTCCGGCAAAGCTCTTCGGCCTGTATCCGAGGAAAGGTACGATTGCAATCGGCAGCGACGCCGACCTCGTGATCTTCGATCCCAAGCGAAAGCACACCATCAGCGCCAAGACTCACCACATGCGCGTGGATTACTCGATGTTTGAAGGCATCCAAGTCACGGGAATGCCTGACGTCGTTCTCTCCAAAGGGCGCGTCGTGGTAGAAGGAGACAAGTTTCTCGGCCGCGCTGGGCAGGGAGAGTTTTTGCGGCGATCAACTTACTCGCAGATCAACGCATAGTTCATCAAACATGCGCCCGAACCTGCACAGCGCGAGATTCGTAAGTGACGCGGGTCGACACCCCAAAGTTCCCGCCGACCCTGGCTCTGTGATCGTGATCACTTGTGATGCCAGCGAAACAGGATTACAGTACACTTCCTCTTCATAACATCTCAAGGAGCGAAGATTGTTCACGCCATCGAGTCTGAGCATTGCGCTGCTGATGATGATTACCAGCGCCATCTGCTGGGGTTCGTGGGCAAACACTTATAAGGGCGTTAAGGGCTATCGCTTCGAACTGTTCTATTGGGACTACGCTGTTGGAATCTTTTTGATCTCGCTCGTGCTTGCGCTCACCATGGGTAGCACGGGGAACGATGCGTCCAGCTTTCTGAACAACGTCCGTGCCGCCGGCGCCACGAATATTGCCAACGCCCTCATCGGAGGAGCGCTGTTCAACCTCGCGAATCTACTCCTGGTAGCGGCGATTGACATGGCCGGACTTGCTGTTGCTTTTCCCATTTCCATCGGGATCGCGCTGGTGGTCGGAACTGTTCTCAGTTATGCGCTTCAGCCAAGAGGGAATGCGGCCCTCCTCGCGCTTGGCGTTGCGTGCGCATTTATTGCGGTAGTTTTTGACGGCAAGGCTTATGGGAGCCTCGCGGCTGCAGGACGTGCTGTCTCAAAGAAAAGTTTAATCGCCTGCGTGGTGTCGGGAATTCTGATGGGCCTCTGGGCGCCGTTCATGACGCATGCGATGACCCGCGGCAATAGCTTGGGGCCTTATAGCGCCGCCGTTTTTCTTACGCTGGGGGCATTGCTCTCCTGTTTCATCTGGAACATTTATTTCATGAAACATCCGCTGGTGGGCGAGCCGGTAAGCTTTCGCGGATTTTTCCGCGGACCAGCCTCCGGTCACCTGCTGGGCCTTTTTGGTGGATGCATCTGGGGCATCGGTACGGTTTTTAATCTGGTGGCTGCGAGCTTCACTGGCGTTGCCATTTCTTACGCTATCGGACAATCCGCTCCCATGGTTGCGGCGCTCTGGGGGATTGTCGCGTGGAAGGAATTTGCCAACTCCGGCCCTCGCGCCAAGGCATACCTCGGCCTGATGTTTATCTTTTATGGTTTGGCAATTGTTTTAGTCGCGCGAGCGTATGGATAAGCTCTACCTGCCGCGAACCCGGTTCACAAACATCTGCAAGAACCGGTCCGCGTCTGACGCCAGACAGACGCGTGCATTCGGCTTGAGTTCGATCACCCCTTCGATCTCATAGTGATCTCCATGCAAGACGTTTTTCTCATTTGATCCCATGCGGTTCGCCACAGTTTCTCCGCGAGTGAACTCACCTTTAGTCTCCACGTCGACGTGCATCTCTTTGAGCGTACCCAGAGTTGGATCCAAAGCAATCCCGACCGCCAGCGGATCGTACATCGCGGCCCCGCTGTATCCGCTCTTTTCGCTGCGGGTCAAATAGAACTCCGCAATCTTCGCGATGAAATCGTTTTGCGGCCCCTGCGACGATTGAAGCTCTGCAAGGTATTTTCGCGTGATGAGCGTCCGCTCACCGACGTCAGAACCGACCATCGTCACCATCCAACCGGCATTGAACACAATCGCCGCAGCCTCCGGGTCGTTATATATATTCGCCTCCGCCGCGCCGTTCACGTTCCCGCCGCTGATCGAGCCGCCCATGATCACAATATCCTTTACCAGCCCCGCAATCGAAGGATCCTTCGAAACCGCAAGCGCAATATTGGTCAGAGGCCCCACTGGAATCAATGTGATCTCATGCGGATATTTATGCACCATCTCGATGATGAGATCCGGACCGAAGCGCGAATCGGCTTGGCATTTCGAAGGCGGCAACTCGACATTGGCCAGGCCGTTTTTCCCGTGCCAGTACTGCGCTGTGATCAGCTTCTGGTTCAGCGGATGGTGCGCTCCCCGTGCGACTAAAACATCACAGCGCCCGGCCAGCGAAACGATCTTTAGCGCATTCTCCAAGCCCTGCTGCGAGTCCACGTTTCCCGGCACCACCGTCAGCGCTTCCACCTTCAGTTCTGGAGAATTCAAAGCGAGGATGATCGCCATCGCATCGTCGGTGCCGGGATCCGTATCGATGATCACTCGCTTGGGCGAAGCTTGCCCAAGGCAATTCGTCATAACTAAAAAAGTAATTACCGCGGACGTAATTCGAAGTTGCTTCACAGGAAATCCTTTCCTCAACTATTCGTTGTGGGTTAGAGCAGCATGCCGGCAATCGATGCCGACATCAGATTCGCCATGGTTCCCGCCAGCATCGCTCGAATTCCGAGCCGAGCCAGTTCGCCCTTCTTATTGGGAGCGAGCGCTCCGATTCCGCCGATCTGGATTCCGATTGAGCTGAGATTGGCGAAGCCGCAAAGCGCAAACGTGGCGATCGTAAAGGATCGTGGATCGAGCGTTGCCTTTGCCGGCCCAAGCATGGAAAATGCCACCAGTTCGTTGAGTGCCATTCGTGTGCCTAGCAGTGTTCCGATAAACCCACAATCATGCCAGGGTACTCCGATCACCCATGCCACCGGGGCGAAGAGCACGCCGAAAATCTTTTCCAGGCTTTCGGGAAACCAGCTTATCCAATGATGAATACCCCCAAGGATGCCGTCAGTGAGCGCGATGAGCGCCAGGAACGAAATAAGCATCGCGGCAATGTTCAGCGCAAGGTGCAGCCCGTCGGTGGTCCCCCGAGCGATCGCTCCCAGCAGATTTTCTTCCTTCTCCGCTTTTTCTTCTTCATCGCTCATGATGACTCGGCCTGCCGTCCGGGGCTGTTCGGTCTCCGGCACCAGCATCTTCGCCATCAGTAAAGTGCCCGGCGCAGTCATGATGACGGCACTCAATAAGTGGCGCGGATCAATTCCGAAAAAAATATACGCAGCCATGATTCCGCCGGATACGTGCGCCATGCCACTGGTCATGACGGTCATCAGTTCAGAGCGCGTGAGATCGGGAAGAAAAGGCCGGATGGTCAGCGGCGCTTCCGTTTGCCCCATGAAAATGCTGGCCGCAACGTTTAGCGATTCCGCACCGCTCGCGCCCATCACGCGCGTCATGACCCAGGCAAAAATCCGGATGATGATCTGCATAACGCCGAAGTGATAGAGCACGGCGAAGAAAGCCGCGATGAAGATAACGGTAGGAAGCACTCCGAATGCAAAATAACCCAGCTGCGATCCTGGCTTGGCCAGATCGCCAAAGACGAAATGCGATCCCGCGTAAGCATAGCTCAGCAGCTTCGTGACAGCATCCCCCGCTTTCTGAAACGCAATTCGCCCTGCGTCAATCCTAAGGACAAAGATCGCGAAGACCAATTGCAAGCCCAGGCCCCACGCGACGGTCTTGAGGCGAATGGCCCGGCGATTGGTCGAGAAGATATAAGCCAGTGCCAGCATGGTGAGAAGGCCGAGAATTCCGGTGAATCGTCCCATTCAGTTTTTCTCTCCGGGCTTTCCGATCACGCGATGAATTAAAGGCCTTTTCTTATGCGCCGGCGAATCAGCAAACTGATAACTTTCCTCAAGCAGTTGCCTGGCGCGAACCGCCTGCGCTTCTGCATTGTAGTGAATCGTCGCCAGCGGCTCACCTGCCGCGACCGGGTCCCCAACTTTTTTGCGCAGCACAATTCCCACAGCGGGATCGACCGAATCTTCTTTGCGTTCGCGGCCTGCACCCAGAACGACACTCGCGATGCCGACTTGCTCGCACTGCAACAAAGTCACATATCCGCTCTTCGGGCTCGAAACAATCATCGTGTGTCGAGCCTGCGGCAGTCTTTTCGGATCGTCGATTACCCGCGAATCGCCACCTTGTAGTTCTACCATCTGGCGAAACTTATCTAGCGCTTTGCCGGACGCGATCAATTTCTCGCTCTGCTTCTTCCCTTCATCGACACTGTCGGAGACTCCGCCCAAATGCAGCATCCAACCCGCAAGTTCGAGGCAGAGCTGGCGCAAATCCTCTGGTCCTTCTCCGCGCAGCACTTCGACTACTTCGACCACCTCAAGCGCATTGCCGATCATGCATCCCAGGGGTTGATCCATATCGGTAATGAGTGCCACCACCTTCTTGCCCATTCGCTCACCGGTCTCAACCATGAGTTCGGCGAGAAAGGCGGCATCTTTTTCGCTTTTCATAAACGCGCCGGAACCAGTTTTTACATCGAGCACCAGCGCATCGATCCCCTCCGCCAGCTTCTTGCTCATGATGGAAGCGCAGATCAGATACGGGCTTTCCACCGTGCCGGTCACGTCGCGGAGGGCGTAGAGCTTGCGATCAGCGGGTGCGATCTCGTTCGTCTGACCAATCATGGCGCATCCGCACGCGTCGAGCACACTTCGAAATTGAGCGACGGAAAGATTCACGTTGAAGCCGGGGATGGCCTCAAGCTTATCGAGAGTGCCTCCGGTGTGTCCCAGACCGCGGCCACTGATCATAGGAACGGTCACGCCTGCTGCGGCGGCGAGCGGCGCCAGCACAAGCGACGTCTTGTCTCCGACTCCGCCGGTCGAGTGCTTATCGACTTTCCTTGCGGGAATGGAAGATAGATCGAGCACTTCACCCGATCGCAGCATGACATCCGTGAGAGCGGCAGTCTCGGCGCGCGTCATCCCGCGCAACACTACCGCCATCAGCCATGCCGAAACCTGATAATCAGGGATATCATTGCGCGTATACGCATTGATCAGCGATTCAATTTCGTTCCGAGACAGTTCGCGGCCATCCCGCTTCTTGCGAATGACGTCAATCGCTCGGAAGCTCTGCGGCGTGCCCGGAGGAGAATTCACTGGAGACGGAACCCTTCCGGAAGCAGTTCGGTGATATGCGCCTTCTTGGGCCCCTCAGCGCCTTGAAAGAAAATTGTTGCATCGGGACCGAATTCATAAATGACTTGACGGCAGGCGCCGCACGGAGAGCAAGCTGCTCCATGGTCATTGACTACAAAGACAGCGCGGATATCGATCTTGGGACCAAGCTGCGCAACCGCGGAAAAAATTGCTGTACGTTCGGCGCAGTTGGTCATTCCGTAGGAAGCGTTCTCCACGTTGCAGCCCGAGAAGATTTCTCCATTCGATAGAAGAATCGCGGCCCCAACCCGGAACTTCGAGTAGGGTGCGTGCGCGTTCTTCATCACTTTTGTCGCCGATCGGCGCAGTCTTGCCGCGGCATCTGCGGGCAGGGTTTTCTTCCTCATAATGTCGACAGGAATTTGCTAATGGTGAAATCGAGGGCAATTGTAAACCCTGGCGCACTCGCGTTGTGAGATTTCCTGCCGTACAATTACACCGCGAGACCTAGAAGAATCCAGTGCCCGTAGACCGCGACAATCCCGAAGCGATTCTCAGAACGACACCCAATGCCGGAGAGAATCAGGCGCTCGGAGGAACTTCCACAGCTGCGTTGGGTGACCGGCTACTCCTGCCGAATGCAGGAATTCCTCTCGATCTGAATTGGGTTCAGGAAGTTCGGGTGAACACAAGCGCGGTCGAACGCCGCGTCCAGTCGCAGGTAGCGCGACGAACTGTGAAGAAGGAGTGGCAGGCAGCATGGCTTATGCGAGCTATTTCTTGCATGGATCTCACCACCCTTTCCGGCGACGATACGGAAGAGCGCGTATGCCGTCTGTGCGCGAAGGCGCGGCAGCCAGTGCAGCAGGATCTCGTGCAGAAGCTCGGAATTGAAGAACTTAATGTGAAGGTCGCTGCGGTTTGCGTCTATCACGCGTTTGTGGAAACGGCACTGCACGCCTTGGAAGGGAGTGGCGTACGAGTCGCGGCCGTCTCTACTGGGTTTCCGGCGGGCCTATCGCCCCTCGCAGAGCGAGTCGCGGAGATTCGCCGCTCGTTGGAAGCGGGTGCTCACGAGATTGACGTTGTGATCACGCGAGCTCATGTGTTTGGCGGACGCTGGCAGGCCCTATATGACGAAATCGCGGCCTTCAAACAAGCCTGCGGATCTGCTCATATGAAAGTCATCCTCGCGAGCGGCGATCTGCTTACTTTGCGGAACGTGGCGCGCGCCAGTCTCGTCGCCATGATGGCTGGGGCTGATTTCATCAAGACCTCGACCGGCAAAGAGCCCACCAATGCCACGCTACCGGTGGGCCTGGTAATGTCTCGCGCCATCCGCGAGTACGCCGAGCAAACAGTAATGGCTGTGGGTTTCAAGGCGGCTGGCGGAATTCGTACGGCAAAACAGTCGCTCGACTGGCTCGCAATGATGAAAGAAGAACTGGGAGAAGCGTGGATGCGCGCGGAACTCTTTCGCTTTGGCGCGAGTGCGTTGCTAGGCGACATCGAGCGGCAACTGGAGCACCATGCAACCGGACGCTATTCTGCGGAGTATCGTCATCCCATAGCGTAGTCAGTGGTTTTTAGTTGCGAGGGAAAGGACCAATCCGGCCTTCATGAGCATTGCCGAAAAATTTGTGACGATGGAGTACGGTCCCGCGCCGGAAGATCCGAAAGAAGCGCAGGCTTGGCTGGAGCGCCACGGCCATCGCTTTGGGCACTTCATCAACGGCGACTGGCTAGCACCGGTCGCCGGGGAATATTTTGAGACGGTCGATCCTTCCGACGGAGAGAAGCTGGCCTCCGTTGCTCAAGGTTCATCCACTGACATCGATGCTGCGGTGCGCGCTGCGCGCGCAGCATTTCCGAAGTGGCGCGCACTCACTCCCCATGTTCGGGCACGTTACCTGTATGCCCTGGCGCGGCTCGTCCAAAAGCATTCCCGCCTCCTTGCCGTTTTGGAGACGATGGACAACGGCAAGCCAATTCGCGAGAGCCGGGACATCGATATTCCGCTGGTGGCGCGGCATTTCTACTATCATGCGGGCTGGGCGCAACTTCTCGATCAGGAGTTTTCTGATTACGAAGCGTGCGGGGTCGTGGGACAGATCATCCCCTGGAATTTTCCTTTGCTGATGGCAGCGTGGAAGATTGCTCCAGCGTTGGCCACTGGCAACACCGTGGTCTTGAAACCCGCCGAATTCACTCCGCTGACCGCACTGGCATTCGCCGAACTCTGCCAGGAAGCCGGATTGCCCGCTGGAGTCGTCAACATCGTGACCGGCGACGGTTCCACCGGCGAGGCCCTGGTGAAACATTCCGACGTCGACAAAATTGCGTTCACGGGTTCGACCGAAGTGGGACGGGCGATTCGCAGCGCCACCGCAGCGACTCCAAAACGTTTATCGCTTGAGCTGGGCGGCAAGTCTCCGTTCATTATCTTTGACGATGCTGACCTGGATAGCGCGGTCGAAGGGTTGGTCGATGGAATCTGGTTCAATCAAGGACAAGTTTGCTGTGCGGGTTCGAGACTGCTGATGCAGGAAAGCATCGCCGAATCCTTGATCGGCAAAATCCAGCGACGCATGAGCACCTTGCGCATTGGCTCGCCATTGGACAAGGCAATCGACATCGGTGCAATCGTTGCGCGCGTACAACTGGAACGCATCCAGCGCATGGTTGGTCAAGGAATCGCCGAAGGCGCAACGTGCTGGCAACCCCAGGTCGTACTGCCTTCACGCGGTTTCTACTATCCCCCAACGCTGTTGAGCAATGTGCATCCGACTTCAATCGTTGCGCAGCAGGAGATATTCGGGCCGGTACTGGCTGCCATGACTTTTCGTACTCCGAGAGAAGCGGTGGAATTGGCGAACAATACAGTGTATGGACTGGCCGCGTGCGTTTGGAGCGAGAACATCAATGTTGCGTTGCATGTTGCCGCACAACTGAAGGCCGGCGTCGTCTGGGTGAATTGTACGAACCTGTTCGACGCTTCCTGCGGTTTCGGCGGCTACCGCGAAAGCGGCTACGGACGCGAAGGCGGAAAGGAAGGTCTGCTGGAATATTTGCAGCCTTCATGGTTCAAGAACGCTCCAAGGTTATCCGCGACTTACACACCTGCAGCTCTGCCCGCAACGAAAGAGCCGGAGGCAAGCACTCCTGCCATCGATCGCACTGTGAAACTCTACATCGGCGGAAAGCAGGTGCGCCCGGATTCCGGCTACAGCATGGAGGTGCGCTCATCCGACGGTCGTTTGTTAGGCGAAGCATCGCTGGGCAACCGGAAAGACATTCGTAACGCCGTCGAGGCCGCCCGGAAAGCGGAGGCATGGGCAAGAGCAACGGCGCACAATCGTGCGCAGGTTCTTTATTATTGCGCCGAGAATCTCTCTCAACGCCGCGACGAAATTATGCGGGAGCTGACAGCGGTCGTCGGCGCCAAGCAAGCAGCGGCCGAACTGGACCTCGGAATCGAGCGCATCTTTGCATATGCGGCATGGGCTGACAAGTTTGACGGTGCCGTCCACAATCCTCCGTTCCGCAACATTGCGATTGCCATGAACGAGCCGCTCGGAACTGTGGGCATTATTTGTCCCATCGAGGCGCCGCTGCTCGGCTTTTTTTCCCTCGTGATGCCCGCACTCGCAGTGGGAAATACCGTGATCGCTGTTCCCTCGGAAATGTATCCGCTCATCACCGCCGACCTCTATCAGCTCTTCGACATCAGCGATCTGCCTGGCGGCGCGGTGAACATTGTCACGGGCTATCGTTCTCAACTCTTGAAAGTCTTGGCCGAGCACGACGATGTGGATGCCGTTTGGTCTTTTGGCGACCAAGCCAATGCTTCTGCCGCAAAAGCCGGATCGGTTGGCAATCTAAAACAGGTGTGGAGCAATGAGGGTCGGGCCATCGACTGGTTCAATCCGAAGCTAGCCGAAGGCCGTTGGTTCCTCGAGCACGCCACTCAAGTAAAGAATATTTGGGTTCCTTACGGAGAGTAATCTCGGCGAGTCATTTTCCAATCGAGCCAGCCGCACCGCAATTGCTTTTGTTCTGACTGGGGACTAGCATTACTTCCGTCATTGTTATCCGCCCGCATTGTGAGCTTCACATCATGGAAGTTCCGGCTTGATCTCTCGTGTTTGATTTCTTGATTTGAGGAGGAGATATGGGTATCGCAGTGTCACCGCAAATTCATCCGCAGGTCGCGGATTTCATCGAAAAGCCGCGCAAGATGTTGATCAACGGTATGTGGGTAAACTCCATTTCCGGCAAGACTTTCCCTACTTATAATCCCGCCACGGGCGAAGTTCTGGCGCAGGTGGCGGAGGGCGATCGCGAAGATATCGAACAAGCGGTAAAGGCCGCACGTAAAGCCTTTGATCACGGTCCGTGGAGGAAGCTGACCTCATCGGAACGCGGCCGTCTCATCTGGAAGCTCGCCGATCTGTTGGAATCGCATACGGAAGAGTTCGCTTACCTCGAAAGTCTGGATAATGGCAAGCCTCTTACCATCGCGCGTGCCGCTGATGTCCCGTTGGCCGTCGATTTATTTCGCTACATGGCGGGCTGGACCACGAAGCTCGAAGGCAACACGATTCCGCTCTCGGTTCCTTACACTCCGGGCGCGAAATATCTTGCGTACACGCTGCGCGAACCTGTAGGGGTCGCGGGACAAGTTATCCCTTGGAATTTCCCTTTGTTGATGGCGGCTTGGAAGCTTGGTCCGGCGCTCGCCTCAGGCTGCACCGTGGTCCTAAAGCCGGCGGAACAGACGCCGCTTTCGGCGCTGCGTCTCGGGGAACTCATCATGGAAGCTGGCTTCCCAGAAGGAGTGGTTAACATCGTACCAGGTTATGGGGAGACCGCCGGCGCCGCACTGGCCGCTCATCCGGATGTCGATAAAATAGCTTTCACCGGTTCCACCGAAGTTGGCAAGCTCATTGTTCACGCCGCGGCGGGAAACTTGAAAAAAGTATCGTTGGAGCTTGGCGGTAAGTCTCCGAACGTCGTTTACAAAGATGCGGATCTCGACTCAGCAATCCCGGGAGCCGCGAGCGCAATTTTCTTCAACCATGGCCAGTGCTGTTGTGCCGGGTCTCGGCTCTACATCGAAAAGCCGATCTTCGACAGGGTGGTGGAAGGTGTCGCCGAACATGCGAAGAAAATCAACGTAGGGGCGGGTCTCGATCCGGAAACGCAAATGGGGCCGCTCGTTTCCCAGGAGCAGTTAAGCCGCGTCTGCGGTTATCTGGAAGCGGGATTCTCTGAAGGCGCCACTGCTCTTGCCGGCGGCCACAAGAAGGGCGACAAGGGTTACTTCGTAGAACCGACGGTTCTTGTGAATACTCGCGAAGACATGAAGGTGGTGCGGGAGGAAATCTTTGGACCGGTGGTGACGGCCATGCCGTTCAACGATCCCGAAGAAATTCTGCCACGTGCCAACAATAGCGAGTATGGCCTGGCTGCTGCGGTCTGGACTCGCGACATCAGTAAAGCTCATCGTACCGCGGAGCAACTCCGTGCGGGTACGGTCTGGATTAACTGCTACAACATTTTCGATGCCGCGCTTCCCTTCGGCGGATACAAGCAATCCGGCTGGGGCCGCGAGATGGGGCACGATGCCCTTAACCTCTACACCCAAACCAAGGCCATCTGCACGAAGTTGGCCTAAACCATTGCTTCACGAAAAAGGACGGCGGTTTTCCGCCGTCCTTTTATTCTAAGTCGCCAACTCCGGTGACGAAAATCCTACCTCTCCATCAGCAGAACCTTCTCGGCGTCGTCAATCTCGGTTAACTTGACTTCAATTACTTCATTCATGGTGGTCTGAACATTGCGGCCAACAAAGCTGGCCTCAACCGGCAGTTCGCGATGTCCGCGGTCAATCAGAACGCACAACTGCACCTGGCGCGGTCTGCCGTGCGAAAACAGCGCGTCCATTGCGGCCCGTGTTGTGCGTCCCGTGAAAAGAACATCGTCGACCAGGACGATATTCTTGTCTTCGATCGAAAACCCAATCTCCCTTTCCTGAACTACAGGCTTAGGCCCGAGAGTGGAAAGATCGTCGCGATAGAAAGTTATATCCAACGTGCCGACTGGAACCTGTGCATTTTCGATGCGGGCGATAATCTTACCCAGCCGCTCTGCGATCGGGACGCCCCGGCGGCGAATCCCGACTAATCCTAAACTCTCGACCCCGTCGTTTTTCTCGACGATTTCATAGGCCAGGCGGACCAGGGTGCGCTCAATCTCTGATGCCGACATCAGTTGAGCCTTCTGCCGCAGGCCCGTCGGGCGGGGATTAGCTTTCGCATTCATCATCTAGTTTGCCTCGCAAATTCTGATTCTTGACCTAGCGCAGCGTGCTCCAACTTGGCGTCACCTGCGCGCCATCTATCTTGGCAAGCCTGGCAAGGTAGGCCCCACTGTATTCAACGCAGGCGCTGGAGGTCAAGCGGGCCTGGTCTGTTAATCGGCTCAGTCTTCTACGACAAAGGCCGTTTTTGCGCGCGAGCAACTTGCGGAAAAGGTCAGACGTCGCGCGGTTCGCTGGGTACGACGTATTCAATTGCAGCAGTGGCGCCATTCGCCAAGGCCGGGTTCGGAACTTTCACAATACGTGTAAGAACTCCGTTATCGCTTTGCAACACTCCCACCTGGATCGCATGGGGAGCGGCAGCTGCCCCTTCGCTTGGTAGAATTCCCACGCCTTGATTGCGTCCCCCCGCCTTTGCCCGGTAGAGCGCGGTATCCGCGAGTTCGATGGCTTCTTCAGCGCAAACTGCTTCGAATGCGCCACGGCTCCAGGGAAAAGGAGCCCATCCCACGGAACAAGTTTTCCGCACATGAATACCGTGTCCCAGATCAAATGCTTCCGATGAGATAACCTCCAAGATTCGCTCGCAGAAAGCGGGTATGCCTGACGGATCGGCGGACCGCGACATGATCAAAAACTCTTCCCCTCCCCAACGAACCAGCACGTCGGATTTGCGCACGACTTTGGTTAGGCGCTCAGCCACCCGCAGCAGTAAGCGATCACCTGCAGCATGGCCGTGAACATCGTTTACTTCTTTGAAAAAGTCCATATCCACCATCATGAAGACCAGGTCGCGATGATCCATCTTACGAATGTCCCCGCCGCGGGCTCGCTGGTAATTTCGCAAAACCTGCCCAGCCTCGGCCGTAAGAATCTCTTCGAGATAGCGCCGGTTCCACACCCCGGTCAGGACATCAGTGAAAGAGATTTCCTGAAGCTCGAGATTTTTTCGCTGCAGTTCCAGGCTGTGCCAACGCAAAGACTGTTCCTTATTCTCCAATTCATCTTTGAGCTTGCATGTTTCATCAAGGTTCTGCCGCGACAGCTGCAGCAAGTGGAGTAGTTGCCGGTCCATCCAGTTTTGCTTCAGAAATACCAGCGTGCCCATGAATACCATGGCCCCAACGGTCAACAACAGCCGGTAGGAGCGCACCCGCGCGGGCGCGCCGCCTCCGAACTCCGCCCAAGCCACCATCAGCGGAGTGGAGAAAACCGCCATCATCGCCAGCCGCGCCGTCCACATGCTTTGGTCGTGACGCGGTTCCTCTTCCCTCGATCGGTCACGCAAAGTTTCGGGCGATAAGAGTCCTACCCCGGCGAACAAACCCATTGCTGCGACTAGCGGAACATCGTAAAGACTGCCCGTATAGTAGAAATGAAAATCGATGGCCACTCCAGCGATAATCGAACTCACGCTGTAGAGCAGTGCTGCTTTCACGAATCGCGCGTAAGTTGTTTTCCAGGCGCCACGGCTGCGCTTCCAAACCAAGCCGGCCGCCACAACCAGCACAATCTGTTCGCAGGCATAAAGCAAGTCGAAGCTGTTGCCGTAGGCGATCTCGTCCGGCCAGACGTACTGCCACGGAATCACGATGAACAGATACAGATAAAGCCACCACGTGAGCAGCAGAAAGAAGTCCAAGGATGCGAGTCGCAGGGAATGATCGTTCTTTTGAACATGCGGCTGCACGGCCAGGGCGGCCATCATGGGAACAACGTGGAGAAATAAAATTACGTCTCCGACAAATGGATTCGGCACTTCCTGGCGCAGGTAGACTTCAAAGTAAGTCCACAGAATCTGCGAACACAACCACGCTCCGCAACCTACCGCCATGAGAACCCAAAAGAGTTGAGACTTCTTATCTGTGGTTCTGGTATTCGAAAGGATGAACGATGTCCCGCAAAGCAGCAGAACGCATTGCGTTACGTCGCCAAAAGCGGTAAGCCCAAAGCTGCGAGGTGCCAGCAAAGACACGAATACGTGCGCGCATACCACCACGCACACGAGTCCTGTCCACCTGCCGGGTTGCCTCACAGAAATTATGCCCACTCTAAGAGTTTATGTGGACAGTGTAAGGACATGTTTGTTACTGAAGTAATCCGAAAAGCACCCGCGTGCTTCCACAGTCAGCCCATTACGGCCGTGAATCGCCGAACGAACCGGAAAACATCGCGATAGGAATTGTACAGAGGTGCCGGGGCAACGCGGAAGGTATCGGGTTCACGCCAGTCGCCAACAATGCCTTCTTGAGCGAGTTGTTCACATAGCGCCTTTCCGTTCTGGAGGATGCGGATAGAAAGTTGTGCGCCACGCCTTTGTTTTTCATGTGGCGTGACGATTGAGAAGTTCGGGGATGCTCTCTGATTCAGCAGAAATTCCAAATAACCGGTCAATGACAGACTCTTGGCCCGCAAGCGTTCCATTCCCGCTTCGTGGAAGAGTTCCATCGATGCACGGAGGATAGCCAGGCTGACGATCGAGGGATTGCTTAACTGCCAGCCCTCCGCGCCGGATATTGGTTGAAAGTTCGGCTCCATCTCGAACCGTGACGTTTCGTCGTGGCCCCACCAACCCGCGAAGCGAGGCAAATCCCGCTCGTGCGCATGCCGTTCGTGAACGAAGCAACCCGCGACACATCCTGGGCCGCCATTCAAATATTTGTAGCTGCACCATACCCCGAAGTCGGGCCCCCACTCGTGAAGCTTCAACTGCACATTGCCAGCCGCGTGCGCCAGATCAAAGCCCACCACACACCCACGCGCGCGACCTGCTCGCGTGATGCGTTCCAGGTCAAAAGCCTGCCCGGTCGCGTAATTCACTCCTCCAAGCATGATCAGTGCGATCTCATCGCCGGCGCGCTCGATGAATGCTTCAATCTCTTCATCGCGAAGACAAGATTCACCTGGCAGCGGGGTCAATTCAATTAACGAGGTCGCCGGGTCGAATCCGTGGAAACGAAGTTGTGACTTTACCGCATACCGGTCGGAAGGAAATGCGCCCCGCTCCACGACGATTTTGTGCCGGCTCGCTGTGGGACGGTAAAACGAAACCATCATCAGGTGAAGGTTCACGGTCAGCGAATTCATTGCCACAACTTCGAGCGGTTTGGCGCCGACCAATTCCGCCGTCTGTTGTGCAAGCAACCTGTGGTAGGGCACCCAAGGATTCTTTGCTCGAAAATGACCCTCTACGCCAAGCCGCGCCCAGTCTTTCAGTTCTTGCTCAACATATGCCGCCGCGGCCTTAGGCTGCAGACCAAGCGAGTGGCCGCATAGATAAATGCAATCCCCGTCTGCTGTCTTAGGGAAGTGAAAGCGATCGCGAAATTCTTTCAGAGGATCGCGTTCATCCATTGCGATGGCAAAATCTTCGCTTGCTCGGAATTCGGAGTCGATCACTCGCGCATCTCCAAAGGAGTGAGGTCTCGGTGAATCAAACGGTCAGCTTTATCCCAATCCAGATCCTCCACGCGATCAATGTGCTCGCAAAGTTCCTCCAGCATCCGGTCCTGAACAGCCCCGCGCGTCAAGGCCACGGAATAAGGCAGGCGATGAAAGGTCACCATTGCATATTTCGGCACGAAAATCTTGGGATATTTTTGTTCCAGAGCCAATTCCACTTTCTTTCGAAACAGGAACCGCGAATCGGCCACGCGATCTCTCATTTCCGCAAAATTCTCTATGGCCAGATCCGCAATAGCATCGGTATTGATCTTGCGTGCGTTCTCGAACTCACTGAACACGCGCCCCCAGTCAGGACCGTCTCGGTCGAGCAACTCCATCAGACAAGTACAGTCTTCGAATCCACAATTCAGGCCCTGGCCAAAAAAAGGAACGATGCCATGAGCCGCATCTCCCAGAAGCAGCGATTTTCCTTCCACATGCCAGGGCGAGCATTTGATCGTAACCATCGTGCCAATCGGATTGGCGAAGTAATTCTCGGCTAGTTGCGGCATCAGCGGGATCACGTCAGGAAAGCGGGATTCGAAAAACTGTACGACCTGTTCGCGTGTGGTCAGCCCGGCAAAGCTGTCCGCGCCCTCAAACGGCAGAAACAGAATGCAAGCGAATGTGCCATCGATGTTCGGCAATGCGATCAGCATATGATTGCCGCGTGGCCAAATGTGCAAGGCGTTAGTCTCCAGTAAGTGCTTGCCGTCGGTACCAGACGGAATCGTCAGTTCTTTATAACCGTAGTCGAGATATGCTTGCGAAAAGTTGAAACGGCTCAGCTTGAGCATCTCCGTCCGAATCGCCGACGCCGAGCCGTCGCAGCCGATAACAATAACGGTCTCACGCCTTACTTCTTCTCCAGTTTCTTGATGGCGCAGTCGGATCACGCCGCTCCTCAGATCGTATCCCATACAACGCTGATTGAAATGAATGGTTGCCCCGAGTTCTTCCGCGGCATTTATCAGCGCGATGTTAAGTTCGGATCGGGATATCGAATTGATGACCTCTATTTCGTTCTTCCCATAGGGCTGGAAGGTAAGTTCTCGGCCCGTCGAATGCATCATCCGTCCTCTCATTGGAATGATGATGCTCCGCATTCGCTCCCACACGCCGGCCTGTTGCAGAGCATAAATGCCGCGGGTCGAGAGGGCGAGATTGATGGAACGTCCCGCGCTCTGGCGCACTTGCCGCATGTCTGGACGCCGCTCGTAGATCTGAACTTTGAATCCCCGCTGCATCAGAAGAATAGCGAGAAGCGGGCCGTTCAGTCCGGCGCCGATCAGTGTGATTTCGTCGCGTGCAGGTTTCATCTGAGAGAACGGTGAGAAGAATGCCCTCTCACTCCGTCAGCAAGGTCCTTGCCTCCCACAATTCAGGAAAGAATTTCTTGTCGAGTGTTAATTTCAGGTAAGAAGCTCCGGAACTTCCACCCGTGCCCATTCGAACGCCGATGATGCGCTCGACCAGTTGGATGTGGCGCAAACGCCAGCTGACTACCAGTTCGTCAAACTCGGTCAGCCGCTCGCAAACATCAATCCAGTCGCGATGGTGGCGCTCATCTTTATAGAGTGCATGAACGGCGCGGGCACGGGCTTCGAATTGCTCTTTCTCGCTCGCGGTCCCGCTGAGCGCAGGCAGTTTGCCCATTGCCCTTAGAGCGCCGAAAAATACGTCGTGTAACGAAGGCTGCTCCAAGCGGCGCTTCAGGCTGGCATAAGCCTCCGGCGTGGGCCTGTGGTAGCGAAGCATCTTCTCGTCCTTCAAGCCGCAAAGAAATTCAATCTCGCGAAATTGCTCGGACTGAAATCCGCTGGCGGGTTCAAGCAGGCCGCGAAATGCCATAAAATGTGTCGGCAACATTGTTTCCAGAATCGTGAATTGCTCCACCAACACGCGTGTGATCTCTGTACAGCGGCGCAGCAGTCGCGCCGCTTCATACACCTCGTCGTGCGATTGCGGAGACTCGCCAGCGCGTCGCAAATTCGCCACCACAGCATCCAGATCATGCAGCAGTTCCTTGAACCACAGTTCATAGGTCTGATGCACAATGATGAAAAGCAATTCGTCATGATGAGTTGGCAAAGACTGTGGGCGCTGCAACTCCAGGAGTTCCGGAACTTTCAAATACGAGCTGTATGTGAGTCGCCTACCGTCGCTCACGGCAACATCTGTGCCAGCCTCCTGATCGGCAACTTCAGGGGCGCCAGTCTGAAGTCCCAGGAAGCGGACCGCATTCTTGCCCAGAAGTTTAGTCTTGGTATCCTGCGAAAAAGCGCTCTGGCGGATGAGTGAGCCCACGCGCTCTTCGCCCAACGGAAAGGGATAATCCGAACCGAGCATTACTTGATCCGCTCCCAATGTTCCGACCAGAAACTGCAGAGCATGCTGGTCGAACACGGCGGAGTCTACATAGAAGCGGTTGAGATAAAAGCTGGGTGGATGTTCACAGTCGCCGCGCGCGATCGGATGATGATGCCAGGCATTCTCGATACGCCCCAGCAAAAACGCGAAACTTCCACCGCCATGGGCGAAACAGACACGAAGCGTGTTCGGCAACCGATCAAACGCCCCACTTAAAATCAGCGCAACCACAGAAAGTTGTGTCTCCGCCGGCATGCCGACGGTCCAGGGCATCATATATTTCTGCATTCGATCCTGGCTCATCATGTCCCAGGGATGAACCAGCACAGCCGCGCCTTCATCGGCACAGTGATGCAGGAAAGTTACAATGCCCGCATTGTCCAGGTTCTTGGTTCCAACGTGATTACCGATTTGCACGCCCAAATGTCCGGCGCGCATGCTTCGGCTAAGTTCCTTGCAAGCCGCGTTGGTGTCTTGTAAAGGCACCTGACAAAAAGCTTTCAGTCTGCCCTTGCCCCGGCTGCAAAGCTCAAGCGCCGCGTCATTGAACAATTGCGCGCAATCGAGAGCATGTTCCACCGGGCGTTCATACGCAAATAGGACTGGCGTGGCGGAGATAATCTGCAGATCAATTCCGTCCCGATCCATCTCCTGAAACCGGACCTCAGGATCCCAACACGCCGAATAGATGTGACGGAAGAATCGCTCGCCCACCATAATATCCGCCTTGCCCGGTTCGGTGTGTTTGATCCAGGGCCAGTTCGGCGTGCCAAAGCGCGCAGTCAGGTCGGGCCACGAACTTGGAAAAAAGTGGTTATGAATATCGATGACTGGCATGCTCACTTGCCCGGATGAACCGTGCCGCAATGCTTACACTTGCGCCGGCTTTCATCGCTGTAGAACTTTTCAAACAGAGGCGGCAGATCTTTGACAATGCTCTTCAGTTTAACTTCGGCGCGGTAGATCAATTGATGGCACTTCGGACAATACCATTCGAAGGCATCAAGAGAGCCCTCGGGGCGCGGAACTTCGACGACTACTCCGATCGTGTCAGCCGGCCGCTGTGGCGAGTGACGCATATGCTTCGGTAAGAGAAAGATTTCGCCTTCTTTGATCGGTATTTCCAGCGGCGGCTGTCCAGGCTTCTCCATAACGCGCAGAGAGATGTTGCCCTTCAACTGGTAGAAGAATTCTTCGGTCGGATCGTCGTGATAATCCCGCCGCTGATTGGGTCCTCCTACCACGGTTACAATCATCTCGCCGTCTTCCCACACCTGCGCATTTCCCACCGGAGGCTTGAGCTTGTCTTTATTCTCTTCGATCCAGGCCTGAAAGTTGAAAGCCTTCAGATTCTTGATGGATGCCATCGTGCCTCCTATTCCTTCGGTTTATAAGCCATCGCTTTCATCTCAATCAGCAGGTGCGGATGCGGCAACTGATGCACCGCCACCGTGGTTCTCGCCGGACCATCGTATCCAAAGAATTCGCCGTACACCTCGTTGTAGCCAGCGAAATCATTCATGTCCACCAGGTAGGTAGAAACCTCGACCACATCTTGCAGTTGCGCCCCAGCGCTCTGCAGAATGTCGCGGATATTCTCGATCACAGCCCGAGTCTGCGCTCGGATGTCGAGGCGCGCGCTACCGGGTGGATCAGCTTCAGCGCCGGCAATCGTATCGTCAGCGCGACGCGCGCTCGTTCCAGACACAAAGAGAAAATCGCCGGC
Source organism: uncultured Acidobacteriota bacterium (assembly GCA_963761915.1). Lineage (GTDB taxonomy): Bacteria > Acidobacteriota > Terriglobia > Terriglobales > Acidobacteriaceae > Sulfotelmatobacter. The sequence continues at coordinate 485,467 of CAVXIO010000020.1, read as the reverse complement.
GCGCTTAACATGCGGATACTTGCCGCGCGGGGCCGCTTTCCCTTCGACGACCTTGCTCTCGTTTCCACTCATCGTTAAGCTAGGCTTTTCCACGCTGCCTCCGTGCTGCTTGGGTAGCCGAAGCTATCACAGTCGAATGCAAATATTGTTCAATTCGGAATAGAAGTTCAACGAATGCATTCCGCCTTCGCGGCCGATGCCGGAAAGTCCAACTCCCCCGAACGGCGTTCGCAAATCACGCAAGAACCAGCAATTCACCCAGGTGATGCCAACGTTCATCTGCTGCGCTACGCGATGCCCGCGCTTCAAGTTGCTGGTCCAGATCGAGGCGGCGAGTCCGTACTTGGTGTCATTCGCCATGGCGACGGCTTCCTCTTCGGAATCGAAAGGCGCGATATGGCACACCGGCCCAAAGATTTCCTCCTTCACGCACCGCGCCGATTCCGCGAGCCCAGTACAGATGGTCGGCTGCACGTAGAAACCGTTGTCGCGCTCGTCTCCAAATTTCGAAACGCCTCCTCCCGTCACAACCGTTGCTCCTTCTTCGCGGGCCAACCGGTAATAGGAGAGCACCTTCTCGCGATGCTGTGGCGAAATCAGAGGCCCCAGGTCAGTCTTCCGGTCGTTCGGCCAGCCCGCATGCAAGTTCTCCGCTCTCTGGGTTAGCGCCTCCACAAAGGTGTTAAAGATCTTACGCTCTACATAAACCCGCTCCGCGCACAAGCAGACTTGGCCGGTATTAAGAAACACAGCGTCGGCCAATCCGCTCACTGTTTCTTCGAAGTTGCAATCTGCGAATACGATCGCTGCATTCTTGCCGCCAAGTTCAAACGATACCGGCTTCACCGTGGGCGCTACCGACTTCATTATCGCCGCACCGGTTCTTGATTCACCGGTGAATGTGATCGCGTCCACATCAGGGTGTTGGGTCAGAAATTCTCCTGCCGATTCCGGTCCGAACCCATGCACCACGTTGTAGACGCCATTTGGAATTCCCGCGTCCTGCATCGCTTCCGCAAGCAGCGCAGCTGTAGCCGGAGTTTCTTCCGAAGGCTTCACCACGACTGCGTTGCCACAAGCAAGGGCTGGCGCAACTTTCCAGGTCAGCAAAAGCAACGGCAGGTTCCAGGGCGTGATCACGCCAACGACGCCGAGAGGCTTTCTCACCGCATAGTTCAAAGCATTGGTTCCGTTTGGAGTTTCCGTCTGAAACGATTCCAGCCCAGTCATTTTCACCAGGTCAGCAAAGGCACGAAAATTCGCCGCCGCGCGAGGTATGTCTAGACTTGAAGCGAGCGCGACCGGCTTGCCTGTGTCGGCGACTTCAGCTTGCACGAAACAATCGAACCGCTTTTCAATCGCGTCCGCGATCCGATGCAATCGCCCCGCACGTTCGCGAACTCCAAGCCCTCCCCATTCTCCGCGCAAGGCGCGCCGAGCTGCATGTACGGCCTCGTCCACTTGTGTTTCGTCGGCTTCGGAAACCTGCGCGATAATCTTTCCGTCGGCAGGATTCACGTCCGCAAACTCACGTTTGCCGGACACGAATCGGCCATCAATGTAGTTCTGGATTAAGTGCACGCGATTCCCCAGGCGGGACTTGGCAATCGTAGCAGGGCGGCGGAAGTCGAGGCAATCGTGCTTAGGTTGTCGCCTGCCGCTCTTCCAAGTAGCGGCGCAGCGCACTGCGCCATGAGGGCATTGCGATGCCGAGGCTTTGCAGACTCGTTGGCGACAAAACTGAATATGCGGGTCGCGGCGCTGGCCGCGCCATTTGCTGGCTGCTGACCGGACGTACAGTTGTGGCAAGCCCCGCTTTCTCAATAATCTCACGGGCGAAATCAAACCAGGTGCAATCCTCGGCGTTGGTCACATGCAGAATCCCGCCCGCGTTCTTGCGGCACAGCTGCACAATGGCCCGCGCCAAATCCACCGCGTAAGTCGGACAGCCGCGCTGATCATTTACCACATCCAGGGCAGGCCGGCTCGCAGCGAGTTTCAAAATAGTTTCGGGGAAACATTTCCCGCCAGTTCCGAACAGCCACGACGTTCTGACGATGCAACAATCCGGCATCAACTCGAGCAGTTTGATTTCCGCTTCGGCCTTGCTCCGTCCATAAATACTTTGCGGATTCCTTGCGTCGCCGATTTCATAAGGAATAGTTTTCTTTCCATCAAATACATAATCGGAGCTAAGGAACATCAGCCGCGCGTCGATCGCCTTAGCCGCAGCGGCGACGTTCACTGCTCCGTCTCGATTTACGGCAAAGGCCAGCTCCGGATTACCTTCGCATCCATCGACGTCGGCGTAAGCGGCGGCCAGGACGATCCACTCCGGATGTGTCCTTCGCAGAACCTGCTGCACACTCTTCGGGTCGCGGATGTCCGCATCGCGCGAACTGAGTCCGGTAACGGAGTCTCCAGTCCACTCGCGCATCAGCGCCTTGCCCAGCAGGCCGGAGCCGCCAAAAATTGTGACTCGCATCAGGTTTATTCGAAACTCTCAGCGTCACGGAACGCGACGCCGCGCTGATCTTTTGCCGAGACCACCGGTTCGCCATCCAGTTCCCAATTGATCTTGAGGTCCGCGTCGTTCCAGGCGATTGTGCGTTCATATTCGGGCGCGTAGAAATCCGTCGCTTTGTACAGCACGTGGGCCTTCTCCGAGAGCACACGGAATCCGTGCGCAAAGCCCGCTGGAATCCACAGCATGCGCTTGTTCTCGCCTGACAATCGAACCGCCTCCCAGCGGCCAAGAGTTTGAGAACTCCGCCGCAAATCGACGGCCACATCGAGAATCTCTCCTTCAACGACGCGCACAAGTTTTCCTTGCGGATGCTTTACCTGGTAATGCAGTCCCCGAATAATATCGCGGGAAGAACAGGAATGATTATCCTGCACGAACCTGTCAGTTATCCCCACATCCGCCATAGCCCGCTGGTTATAGCTCTCGAAAAAGAACCCACGCTCGTCTCCAAACACGCGCGGTTCGAGAATGAGCACTCCGGGAAGCGAGGTCGAAATTTTCTTCAACGTATCCATCGCGCGACTAGTCGCTTGCACTGTATTCATCAGAATACCTTCTCGCGCAAGAGCTGAAGCAGGTAAGCGCCATAACTATTATTCTTCATCGAATTGCCAATCTTCTCCACCTGAGCCGCCGTAATGTAGCCGGAGCGGAATGCGATCTCTTCCGGGCAAGCGACCATGAGGCCTTGCCTCTTCTCAATCGCCTGAATGTAAAGCGACGCATCCATCAGGGATTCATGTGTTCCTGTATCCAGCCAGGCCATTCCGCGTCCCATCACCACAACCTCCAATTGCCCACGCTTTAGATATTCCTTATTTACGTCGGTGATTTCCAATTCGCCCCGCGCGCTTGGCTTCAAGGCTCTTGCCATCTCCACCACCTGCGCATCATAAAAATAGAGGCCGGTGACTGCGTACCGCGATTTCGGCTTCCCGGGCTTTTCTTCGAGGCTGAGAGCCTTGCCCGCGCCGTCGAATTCCACAACTCCATAGCGTTCGGGATCGTGGACGGGGTATGCAAAAACACGGGCGCCGTGCCTTTTGGTCGCGGATTCGCGTAGGTCCTTGGCCAGATCGTGTCCGTAAAAAATATTGTCACCGAGCACGAGAGCGCAAGGGTTGGTGCCGATAAAACTTTCGCCCACTAAAAAAGCCTGTGCAATTCCTTCCGGCTTGGGCTGCACTTCGTATTGCAATTCGATGCCGAACTGCCCACCATTCCCCAGCAACGCTTCGAACTTTCGCACGTCATCCGGCGTCGTAATAATGAGGATGTCGCGAATCCCCGCCAGCATCAGCGTGCAGAGCGGGTAGTAGATCATGGGTTTGTTGTAAACCGGAAGCAGGCTTTTTCCCATGGCCTGCGTCGAAGGATACAAACGCGTTCCCGAACCGCCAGCGAGAATAATTCCCTTATACGCGGTGCTGTGAGAAGCGTGCATCATAGGACGATAGCTCTGCCCACTGCCCGGCGAAATTCAAGAAGAGTAATGCGTCTCAATCCACTGCCGGTAACCGCCGCTGGTGACGTCGCGGACCCACTCTTCATGTTCCAAATACCAGCGCACTGTCTTGCGAATTCCACTCTCAAATGTTTCCAGCGGACGCCAGCCGAGTTCGCGTTCAATCTTGCTTGCATCCAGGGCATAGCGCCGGTCGTGGCCCGGACGGTCTTTCACAAATGTAATCAGATTGCGTCGCGGCGACTTCCCCAGACCCACCGTCTCATCCACAAGATCGCAGATTAACTCTACGATGTCGATGTTCCGCTTCTCGTTCCATCCGCCAATGTTATACGTCTCTCCCACACGTCCTCGGCCGAGCACGGTTGCAATCGCTTGGCAATGATCTTCGACATAAAGCCAGTCCCGCACGTTCTGTCCGTCCCCATAAACAGGAAGGGGCTTGACGTCGCGTGCGTTCAGGATCATCAGAGGTATCAGTTTTTCCGGAAACTGAAAGCGTCCATAATTATTCGAGCAATTGGTGGTCAGCGTCGGTAAGCCGTAGGTGTGATGGTAAGCGCGCACGAGATGATCGGAAGCTGCCTTCGAAGCGGCGTACGGACTATTCGGCGCATAGGGAGTGCTCTCGGAAAAAGCAGCGTCTTTAGCTCCCAAAGAGCCATACACCTCATCGGTAGAAACATGCAGGAAGCGAAACTTGTTTCGCTCTTGTTCAGGCAGACCTTCCCAATATGCCCGCGTTTCTTCCAACAGTGCGAATGTCCCATCGATGTTCGTGCGAATGAAGTCCTCAGGTCCGCGAATGGAGCGATCGACGTGGCTTTCGGCGGCAAAATGCACGATCGCTTGTGGCTTGCGACGCTCCAGCAAACCTCCGACTAACCTGCGGTCGGCGATATCACCATGGATAAACTCATAGCGCCGCTGATTCGCGATGGTATCCAGATTGTGCAGATTTCCCGCATACGTGAGTTTGTCAAGATTTACTAAGCCGGCTCGATCCTGTTCAATTCGCTGCAGAATGAAATTGGATCCGATAAACCCCGCTCCGCCGGTGACGAGAATCGTATTTTCCATGAATAGGAGTTCGCTGAATCGCGTGGCCAGTGAGGCACGTCGCCAGCTTACTGAAGCGAACCTTTAACCGAAGCTCCATTGTAAACAAAAAGGACGGGAATCCCCGTCCTCTTGTTACTGCGCTCGGTTTTATGTGAACAGTAGGCGTTCCGTACTATTGCCCGCCTCGATGCTTTATCCCTCCTTTCGTTGCGTCGCCGTTGCCAACGCTTCAACCCGGCCGCTCGGTTTCTTGGCTGTGGACCCGGTCATCTGACTGCCCATCATTTCGAGATACACCTCCTCGATCTCCTCGGCAATCTTCGGCCACTGATAATGCTCCCAGATACGCCGTTTCGCGGCTTGCCCCGCAGCCTCGCGCACTGCGGGATTTGCAATCAGGAATCGCAGGCGGTCGGATAAATCTGCAACATCACCGCACCGAAATGTAAATCCAGTGTCGGCCACTGCTTCCCGGTTTTCCGCGACGTCACTGCTAAGCACGCAGACCCCGGCGCCCATTGCATCCAACAGTGCGAGGGATAAGCCCTCCAGATCGGAGGGCAATACGAACATCATGGCGTTGGTAAGTAATTCGTCAAGCGCTTCTCCTGAGACCCAGTCCAAAATCTTTATTCGCTCGCCGGCGTGAGTTCGTAACTGGCGCGAGTAGTCGTCACAATAGCTCGACGCGCCCGCCAGCACCAGTTGTGTATCGGTGTTCAGCTTCTCGTAGGCGTCCACCAAAAGGTGGCAGCCCTTTTCCGGAGAGAACCTTCCGAGAAACAAAATGTACTTTCCCGGCTCAAGCCCCCAATCGAAGATCTTGTCAGGCAGACACCGCTCGCGCAGCACTCCTCCATTGGGCACATACGACGTCTCGACTCCATAGCCCGCACGATAATGTTCCTGCAAAGCCCGTGACACGACCATTGTGCGGGCGGGCAGGCGCACCGCGGCGCGTTCCCCCAGTTGCAGCACTGCAGAAGCTAGGCGTCCCCACTTCTTGCGTTGCCAGTCCAGCCCTTGCACCGTGACCACTGTTTTCTTCCCGGCGAGTCGAGGAATAAACGAAAATAGCGCCGGACCCAGCGCATGGTAGTGCACCACATCACAAGGCTGGGTGAGAACATGGAGCGTGCTGAGAAATGTGTGCACTACCGTCTCCATATGTTTGGAGCGATTCGTCGGCAACCGGACCACCTGCATGCCATTGTGGGTTTTTCCAGGCGGAGTGAAGTAAGTCCTGCAATACGCCGTCACGTGATGTCCCATTCCAACCAGCCGCTTTCCCACCTCTTCGTAGTAAGCCTCGATGCCGCTGTACTTCGAAACTAAGCCACGCCCGCCTATGAACGCGATCCTAAGCCTCGGCTTACGGAACTCTGCGGGCATGACCGCGAAGCGGGGCAAAATCGGGGTAAACGTAAGGCGCTGCAACGGAACGAAGCCGTCCCTGTCCTCTGGTGAAACCCTAACTCTCGCGTCACTCACCTCAACGGCCGTCCTTCGAGAACGCTGTTGCCTTGGCGTGCGTGACCGCTGCTTCTTGCCGTTAGCCAATCGTTCGTACAACGCAATCAACGCCTCGTAGTGTGCTCCTGGCGTATAGCTCTGCGACAACTTTTCCTGACCCGCTCCGCCCCATTTTGTCCGCGAGTGCCGGTTGCGAGCTGAGAAATTCGATGGCCGAGGTAAGTTGCCCCACGTCTCCAGTGTTGTACAGCAACCCCGTTTTGCCTTCTTGCACCAGTTCGCGCCGCGAACCCATGTCGGTAGCGATAACCGTTCGCCCCTCCGCGTAGGATTCAAGAATGGTCTTGCCCAGCGTTTCATAGGCATGTGATGGCAATATCGTGAACCGGGAGTTGGCGATTGCGGAAGTTAGTTGGGCTCCTGTTAAGTGGCCGGCAAATTCCACGTTGCACAATCCCAATTCGAAGGCCAGTTGCTCCAACCTGCCGCGTTCCGGTCCATCTCCAGCAACGATCAGTCGGAGACTCGGCAGTCGCTGCATGGCATGCAGCAAGTCGGCTACGCCTTTTTCTGAAGACAACCGGCCGAAGTACAGCAGCGGAGCACTCTCGGCGCATCGCTCTGCAGCTGCTTTGACGGGCTGAAAGTGCGGAAGCACTTCGAATCTGGCCGCATCCCAACCGTGTTCTACAAATTTGTTACGTACAAATTGGCTGGGCGCGAGAAAGCAATCCACACATTTGCGGTATGTGCCCAGCCATTTGTGGAAGTATGCCTCCGCCACCAACGTCGCCCGCGCGCTCCACCCCGGGTAACATTTCTCCTTCAGTGCATGCCAGAACTCGCCACCTTTGCAGGCCTCGCAAGCTTCGCCGCGCAACACCAGGTTGTAGCTGGGACAAAGTACCTTGAAGTCGTTCAGGTGATACACGACCGGGACCCTCTGCGCCTTCAACTCCCATAAGATCGATGGTGACAGCTGATGATAGATATTGCGCACGTGGGCCACGTCCGGGCGGAAATCCGCGATCATTGCCCGAATTCTTCGCCGCGCCTCGCGCGAGTAAATTGCGTGCCCCGCCAGCTTCGCTTTGTGAAACCATCCGCTCTGCTCCTTGAAATCGATGTGCGGCATGAAGTGCTGGTCGTAAGGGGTGGGTCGGCCTCGCGGGTCGCTCATGGAAAACAGCGCCACGTCATGACCCTTGGACCGCATGAGCTCCATGGCTTCAAACAGGTAGACCTCGGTTCCACTAAAGGGATAGTTATATTTGTTGCAAAACAAAATCCTCATGGGGAGCGCTCCAGTCACGGGTTGCGAAATCCTGGGTTGAGAGCCGTTGCAGAAATTGGTCGCCGAAGCTGGCGAGGTTCTTGCTGCGGTTAAAGTTGTGAAGTACTTGTACTCGCGCTGCGTGCCGCATCCAGTCCAACTCGTTCACGGCGTTGCAGTCCTCTCGCTTCGTCAGTTGGTGAATGAAGACGATCTTCGCTAGGAAATCCTCCATCGTCCCCGGCGTATAGAGGAAACCGGTTTTTCCGGGAGTTACAATCTCGGGGATGCCTGTAATAGCGGGCGCGAGCACGATTTTGCCTCGCGCCATCGCCTCCATCAGAACGAGCGGAATTCCCTCGCTGCGGCTGGTAAGCACAACCACATCGGCGCGCCGGTAGAGTGAATCGATCTGCTGCCGTTCCACGTGGCCGAGCAGCACAAAGCGGTCCTGAAGGCCCTTCTGGCGGATCAGCAATTCCAGACGTTTCCGCTCCGGCCCTTCGCCCGCAATCGCACATTCAAAGTCGAGACCGCAATCGCACAATCGAGCACAGGCCCGAACCAGAAACGCATGATCCTTCACCGCATGCAGTCGACCTACGGCCAGCAGTGCGAGAGTGTGGCGTGCGCCAGCAGCCAATCGCGATCGACGGAATTCCACGTGAGCCGGCACATCGACTCCCAACCGCGACACTACTATCTTGTCCGGATCGACGTCCGGGAAATGCTGCAGGATGTAACGGCGGTTGTATTCGGAAATGGTTGCGCACGACCGGCAATCATTCAGCTTCGTGTCGAGATAGGCGCCATCAAGCAGCAGGTCCGACCCGTGCAGCGTCAAGCTGAAACTTATTCCCAGCAACCGCGCTGCCACCATTGCAATCCATGATCCGAAATATCCATGGTGCGCGTGGATGTGATCTATGCCGCGTTCTTGCAGCTCTACGGCGTAACAAGCACCTAGGAACGTGTGCGCCAGAGCTTTTGCTCGACGTTTGGGCGATTCTTTCCCTTGCAGCAGCACCCGCCTTAGCAAGTCGGCAATCCGCTTCCGGCGCCGCAACAGCAATCTGAGAGCTTGCAGGACGATCAAAACTCGAATCGGTTGCAGGCAGAGACTCTCCGGTTCAGGAACGTTAGGCGATGCGCACCCTCTCTCGCCCTCTTTTCGCACACTGCCTGGAATGACCTGTACTCCCCTCTGCCGCAATTCCTCGATTTCTTCGCCCACGTAAGGTTCAACCGCCACCGGAAATTGATTGGCGAGATAAGCGACTGTCAGCACGGAATGCAGCCTGGGGGAATTGGATGGAAAGAGTCTTATGCAGCGGAGTGACGAGCCGAACGGGAAAACGGACTTACGTCGGGTTCCAAATCATAAGCAACGCGCCGCCGCTGCGCCGCCAGCATTCCCGCCATGGTAAAGAGAAGGCCGTTCACGAATTGATAATTCATCACCACAACGGCGGCATTCACCCAATAAATGCCAAGCAATACCGGCCACAAGGCATGAAACTGCTCATTCAGCAGGCCATCGTGCTCGGCCCGTGGCACCATGCCCCGTCCGAGCCGCAAAATCTCCCACATCAGCCACACATATAGGGCCAAGCCCAGGACGCCGTGCTCCACCAGCAGTTCCAGGTAAGTATTGTGGGGATACAGTTCTTTTTCTTTATAACCGCTGACGTGTCGAGCCAACTCCGTGGGCATCTGGTTTACGCCCCAGCCCGTAAGCGGCTTTTCCAGAAACATCTGCCAGCCCCCGGCGTAAACCGCCTGGCGGAAATCGACAGGTCCGGATTCATGCAAACGGTCCGCGAGAGCGCGCCGCTGGTCGTCAAAACTCAAAGCGATGAGCAAGCCGAAAGCACTCACAATCGACACAGCGACACAGATACGCCGCAGCTTTTGGTTGTTGGTGCGAAAAATCAGAACCCCCACGCTTACCACAAAAGACAGCCAGACGGCGCGCGTCATGGTTGCCAGTATCGCGACCGGTAAGGAAGCCAGCAGTAGCACGGCTCGCAGTCCACGTATTCTTCCGCGAAGAAGCGAGTGCAGTGCCAGTACGCCAAGCAGATTCAACGAAACCCCATTCGCCACGGCCTGCAGCAAGGGTCCTCGAGCACGGTCGGCGTGGTAGCCCAGGCTTTCATCCAGAATAAAGCGTGGAAAAATCAACGACTTCGCCCCCACCAGAAATGCGATTGACGTAAAGCACAGGTAGGCCAGAACGATCAGCGCGAAAAGCTCGAACTGTTCCAACCACCGCTCCTCTCGAAACACCAGCGCCGCAATGTGAAACAGTACAAAGGGCACGATAAACTTTGCCGCCAGCAGACACCACGTCTGGTTGTCGAACGGTTGTCCGACCACGCTCGCGACCGCCAAAGCCGTCAGCCCGATCATTGGCCAGGTCGCCCGCTCCACTACCAGCAACCGCTGCCGCGTTACCATTGCGCGCGCACCCACCCCCAGAACCAACAATCCGAATGCGACGCGATCGATTTCGTAGAAAGGCACATCAGGATGGCGCAGCAGCATCGCCAACAGAGCCGCCAGAAACAGCACAGCCGGTGCCATCATCATCGCGTGCATCGGACGCAGCGCCATCCGAACACCCCGCCAGGCTGCCTCGCCCACCCACGTGACGGGTTGCGTCCGCTCGGAAACCGCGGACCCCAACATTAGTCTCCACCTCCCCGCAGAACAGCCCCAACTGTTCTCAGCAGAATCTTCAAGTCCATCCCTAAGCTCCAGCGGTGGATGTATTCGATATCCAAGTTCATTCCGGCTTGAAAGGATGGATTTCGGCGAGCCGTCACCTGCCAAAGTCCCGTTATTCCCGGGGTCACATCCAGCCGCGGCAAATGTTCAATTCCATACGCGGAAAAATCATCGAGAGGATGCGGCCTCGGACCCACCAGGCTCATCTCTCCTTTCAATACGTTCAATAGCTGCGGAAGTTCATCCAGACTGTAGCGACGAAGGAGTCGTCCAATCCGCGTGATTCGCGGATCGTCTGTGATTTTGAAGAACGGCCCCCGCCTCTGATTTCGGCCGCGCAACTGTTCTTTCAATGCGTCGGCGTCTTTGACCATGGTGCGAAACTTGTAACAGCGAAATGGTCTGCCTTTGCGGCCCGCGCGGGGTGCGGCGTACAGCGCAGGCCCCGGCGAATCCAGCATCACCAGAATTGCCAGCAGAGCCAGCACCGGAGCCAGCAAAATCAGCGCCGCCCCAGCCCCTACCAGATCAAGCGCACGTTTCAGCCACAATCGACCCACCGGCAATTGCTCTTCATGCAGGGAAATAAGAGGGATGCCCCCAATCCTTTCCGTTTCCCGAGTCGTCTCGCAATCAAACAAATCGGGCGCTAGCTTTACGTCGAGACACAGTTGGCGAGCCGAACGCAGCACGCGCAACGTCAAATCCCGATCATGCGGCGCAGCCAGAATCACCTCGTCCACAAATTCAGTTCGTGCCAACTGTGCCAGATGGATGGTGCGGCCAACCACGCCATTTCCTAATGGCTTTCGATCGTCCAGAAATCCGCAGAATGCTCGCTCCATCTCTGGGTGCGTTTCCAGGTGATTCGCAATTCGCCGACCTAGTCCGCCCGCTCCCACAATGAGAACGTTTCGCGTGCCACGGTCAGCGGGCACGCCCCGTTGTTGACTCTGCAATTCCGTCCAACGCCCAGTCCGTAAAGCCCTGAAGAGCGAGAAGGCACCGAGTCCTGCTGCTGTCGACCGCTGTGGTTTCTGGCCGGCGAAGGCTGCTCCAGGGATTAATCGCGCAACCGATTCGGTTCCCTGAGATTTCCGCTGCCTATGTAGGTAAGGAGAAGACACTTCAGACCAAATCCAACTCGTACCCTTGGACCTCAATTGCCAGCGAGCGCTGGATCGACTCAATTGAGATCAACAGCTTTCCCTTCTCGTGTTGCATGAGGACGCCTTCCATTCCGTGCAGGCATCCACCCCGAATTCGCACCCGCTGTCCTGCGTGAACGAACGGCTGCAAGGAGAAAAGTCCTTTCTCTCGCAGCAGCAATTGCAGATCTTCAATCTGTTTCGCCGGTACCGGCACGACGATTCCCCCAAAGGTCACAAAGCCGATCAATCCTGCAGTTTGCAATACCACATGCCGCGCATTTAGGCTTTGATCGATATGCACGAACGCATATCCAGGAAATAGGGGAATCGTCACTACCTTTTGCCGGTCACTCCACAGGTGATTTTCAGTGCGCACCGGCAGGTAAACTTCGCAGCTTTTGTGGTTGAGTTCTGCCGCGACCCTCTTTTCAAACCGGTATCGTGTTTGAACCGCAAACCACTGCGGCGGGGTAGTCTCCATTACCAACTGCGGCCCCGTTTGTGCCCAGCGGACAACGTCCGCTGCCGGAGGCCCATAGCTACCGCTCATTGAGTCCCATCGCGCATTCCCGGTTTCCTTTGCACAGCATTGTCACTTCGTGCCGCAACTGCTCGCGGCATTTTGCTACTACTCGTTGTAAAAGTTCTCAATACCTAAAGCGCTGCCCTAGAGCCGGCGATAAATCTTTTCCGGCACGGGAAAAATTCTTTCGCTCAACACCGCTCCCAGGATGCGGGACTGCCCACCTTCCAGGGTTTCTTTAATTTTTCGAGCGGCCGCCCCTCGCGTGCTCTGAGCGCCAAGCACCAGAATGATTCCGTCCGCCAGTTGCCCCAACAGCGCAGCCTCGCTCGATATACCCGCCGCCGGCCCGTGAATTACGGCATACTCAAACTCGTTTCGTAGCTCAGCGAGGCAAGAAAGCCAATAACCTCCTGTGCCTGATTCCTCACTTCGTTCGCGCAACCCGACTTCCGGCACCCGCCAGAGGTTGATTCCAGTCTTGGTCGACCACGCCTTGATCGCACTTCGCGACAAATTGCGATCACCCCGCGTTATGCCCCCGGCGCGCAACTCTCGGCTCACGATGGCGATGTCGGCACGGGTCTCCTGGGCCAGAGTTTGTCCCACTAGATCGCAGATTCTTCCCACGTCTGTGTGCGGTTCCGCTGCACTGAACACAACTTGTTTCATTGGCCGCTCTCCGCCCCTAAAAAAGACTCGCCCCACCAGGCCCCGAATCTGTTCCTGCGCAAAGTTCTCCGGATCAAAATCATGCGTCTCGCGAAAGATCGCCTCCGGTAATGCTCTTTCCTGCGGCCCCGGCCCAATTAATTCGGACGCCTGCAGCACCTCTGCGTTAGCGCTCATCTCATCTCCTTCAGGCGGAACGCCGCCTGTCGATTTCCACCGGTAGCGAAGCTAGGACCGGGATTTCTAAACACCGCATCACTTCTTCCGGCGTGCGCAGAGCCGGGTCCATATAGTCGGCAGCGAAGGCCGCCCCAGTTCCTGACGTTAGAGCTGCCACAAAACCAGCCAGCACGACCACCCCGGCTGGCCACACCGGCAGTGGAGGCACCACGGGCTGTTCGGCGATTGCCACATTGACGATTCCGCCTTCATCCAACGCATCGCCCATCCGGGCTTCTTCCCGTTTCTTGACGTAGAGCAGATAGTTGTCTTGTGCCGCCTTCTCGCTGCTCGTCAGATCATCCTGACTGATGGCGTCCTCGCCGAGTTGGCGAGCCAAGCCGCGATATTGCGTCACCTGCGCCCGCGTCGTTGTCTCCCGTGCCGCCAATCCCGTCATTTCAATCTGCGCCTTCTGCAACTCCGCTTTGGCCCACTCATAGTTCGCATTCTGGTCTGTAGTTTCGTCGCGGAGCGGAGTTAGTTTTTCGGCCGCGATCGCGCTCTTGGCTTGGACGATCTGCTGCTCCACCTCCTGCACCAAACGGTGGTTCGGTTCGAACTTCGTTAACAACTGAGTCTTCTTCAACTCCAAATCCAACAGACTGGCCTTAAACGCCCGCAGGAGCTCGGGATTATCCGCCGTGCGAACCTGAGTGACCGTTCGCTCGGGAAACCTGATCAACTGCGCCTTGAGTTCTTGAACTCGATGCTCAGTTTCCGACATTTCGGTCTGAGTCTGCCGATAGCTCGACTCCGCCTCATCGAGGCGTTGCAGTAATTGATCGCGTTGCTGTGCGGCCATCACAACGCCGTGTCCGTTCGTAAAGTCCAGCAGCTTTCCCTTCGCTTCCTCCAGTTGCCGTCGTGATTCCGCAGTCTGCTGATCGAAAAAATGAAGCTGTCCGCCCGGCCGGTGAACCTCCATGTGCTTTTCCAGGTAAATGCTGGCCAGCGATTGCAGCACGTGTGCCGCCACTTCCGGCTCCGGCGAGTCATAGCTCACCGCAATCAGGTTGGTTTTCTTGATCGGTTCCACTTGCAGCCGGTTGGCTAGTTTCTTTGCGGCTCGCTCCACGCGCGCTGCCTGTTCTTCGTGAGGACGCAGCCATCGTAACCAGTCATGTGCAGCCAGATCGTTGGCCCCGACCACACGGCGCAGAACGTCGTCGTCCCTCAGCAGCTCCACTTCCGAATTCAGTTCTTCTTCCGTCACTTCCACCCGCGAAAAATCGGGAGCGGCGTTCTGCTGCGCCGCCACAGGAGGGTCGGCACGCCCCCGTCGCACCAATACACGAATATGGGCGCGATACGTGGCACCGGCGAAAGCGTAGGCCACAGCCAAAACAAAGACCACGCACGCAACGCCGACAAAGATTTTCTTTTGTCGGAACAAGACCACCGCCAACTCTCGCATCGTTGGCGAAGCAGCCTCTGATCTGCGCGCTGGATCCTCATGCCTCATGATGTCTTCTGACTCTGCTAAAACTGTGTGGAACTCACGTACATGCTTAAGGAAGGTTTGCTGAGAAATCGCTCGACCTTCGAAACGGAATTTTGCGGAACGAACACCAAATCACCCGGGCGCAATTGGACGACCTCGTCCAAACGTCTTTCCTTCAGCATCTTCTTCATGTCGAATACTCGCGCTTCCACCAGATCGTCATTTACACGCCGAAACAAAAGAACCTGCGAATGCTTTGCCTCGTGCGTAAACCCGCCCGCAATTTCTACCGCTTCAAGCACGGTTGTGTCCGCGCGCAACTCGTACTTGCCGGGCCGGCCCACCTCTCCCCCAGCCACAAAATAAGGATGCTCGAATTCTTTCAGTGCCACCGCAACCTGCGGATCATGCAGATACCCGGCGTACGCGTGCTGCACGGCCACACGGAACTCGTCCAGCGTGAGTCCCTGGGCGAGCACAGCTCCCGCGTCCTTCAGCGCGACATATCCATCCGGTTGTATGGTGAGATTCTGATCGAACTCTGGCGAGAGGGTGAAGCTCAATGCCACAACGTCGCTGCGCGTGAGCCGGTAGAGCGGACGGCGTTCCCCTCCGAGCTGAGGGTTTCCCACACCGTCCGCTTGCCCGGGTTTTGCAACCGTCATTCCTATGCTTCCCACTCCAGCCCCGGTTAGGCCAGCTTGAGAAGACTGTTTGCCTGCTCCCAGGTGCTGCTCCCTCTTTTCCTCCTGGGGGAATGCGGTTACGCAAAGCTGCAATAACAACACGCCCATCACCGCAACTCTTGTCCAGCCAACGAAGGGCTTCATTGCGTGATGGGCTCTGTTTTCCTGGATTCCGAGAGCCGCTCAGCTTCCGCGGCTCTCTTTGTGCAAGGTAGCTCGATACGAATTTCTCAGCAAGACATGGAAAGTGCTGTCCACGAACGTAGACATTTCGAATTTATGCGTAAAACAGCACCGAACCCAGAACACAACGCGTCTTCTTTGGCGGGCGCCTTTTCGCCAGAGCCGCAAGACTGTTCCCTTACTGACTACCCACAAAAGTAGACTTGCATGTTTGCCGAATCACACAACCCCTAGGCAGCGACCACTCGGATATTCAAAAAATCCCGCGTTGCAGGTATTCGAGCGCTTCACGTCGTGAAGACACGAGCAGGTACTAACGCTCTTACTTAGCTTTTCCACAACACCGCAATCGATTGTCCCGATTTGAACGCCAGCCCCAAATTATGTGACGTGTTTCCTTGAGTAGTTCACGGCGCAGCCCTAAGATCACATTTGCTTAACGTTTTCATGCGGAGTCCTTTCATGAATCTGTCTTCGACCGCATCTTCGTCCGCCATCACCGTCCTTATCGCGGACTCCAACCGTATGCAAGCTCAACTACTCACCAGCGCCTTGCGTCGCCGCTCCCAGTTCCGCATCTCCACCTGCCCCGTCGACATGGCCTCAATCCTTCAAGCGGTAGCCTCTACCCCTGCCAACGTGGTTGTTCTTTCGCTGAATCACTCCCTCAGCATTGCCGATCAGATGGCAGCGTTGCGCCGCGTTCACCTTTCCCACCCTGCGGTCGCCAAGGTTCTTTTGGTCGAGTCCTACGACCGCGCGCTGGTGGTGAGCGCCTTTCGCTCCGGGGCGCGTGGTATTTTCTGCATTTCCGACACCCACTTCAAATTGCTCTGCCGCTGCATTCAGCGTGTCGCTGGCGGGCAGATCTGGGCGAATACGGAGCAGATGACCTTCCTGCTCGACCTAATCTCCGAAGTCCCTTCGCTGCGCATCGTTAATACTCACGGCGGCCAGATGCTCACCCCCCGCGAAGAGCAGGTCGTTGCACTGGTCGCAGAGGGCCTCAGCAATCGCGATACTGCCCGGGAACTCAGCCTCAGCGAGCACACTGTCAAGAAGTATCTCTTCCGCATCTTCGACAAACTGGGCATTTCATCCCGGGTCGAACTAGTCCTCTACGCCGTCAATCACGGCGATCCTCTTCCGGCCGAGTGGCTGGCTGGCGTGACTCCCGCTACGTCGGACTCCTGAACCGCCAGGCCAGCAGGCGGATAGGTGTCGGCGCGCCTAATTGAAAACATTTCCCATCGCCTGTATAACCCTGATAACGATATTCCGTGCCTGACAACTCCTCGATCCCTGGCCCGAACCCGCAGCGCCGCAGCGCGGCAATTATCGCTGCCGGTCTGCTGCTTGCTGCTCTTGCGCTGGTCGTCCTCTATACCAGCCGTCGAGCGTTCCTGAGCCCAGTGGCGTTGGTCGTAGTCGCCGCCATTGGCATGGCCGCGCTGCTCCTGCAACTTCGGCTGCGTCCCGGTCCTTCCCCTTCTTCGCTCAGATCGTCGTCGGTTCGAAGTTCACTCTGGCTCAACGCGCTGGGAGTCGTCTTCGCTGTCGTAGCCGTATTCGCCGACGTCCTCCACCTCAACGCAACCTTTAGGGTGATCGCCGCCCTTGCCGCCGTCATGTCCTTCGCCGTCAGCGGCGTGATCGTCCTAAGCGCCATGCGCAAACGCAGAATCTGAACCCGGCATCCGCTATCCGGCGTCCGGATAAAACAACCGTCTTCCAAAGATATTTTGATTTCTTGAGTGGAAGCTGAGAACAGAAGCTCCCAAAGCCGGAAGCCGGAAGCCGCACACCCCTACGGCTTAAACTCTACCGCCACCGTCGTCTTCACAACCACCGGCCGCCCGTCAACACGGTAAGGTTCAAACCGCCACCAGCGCAGAGCATCGATTGCCGCCTTTGCCAGCACCTCCGGCCCATTCAGCGCGTGTACGTCGATGACGGAACCATCGCGTCCAACCACTACATCAAGAGCGATAACGCCTTTCAATTTTGCCGGCCGCGCCGCTGCGGGATATTCCGGGTCCACGCGGTGTATCACCAACTTCGCCATCTCGTCGGCGGGAACGTTTACCTGGGCCTCTTGCGGCTCACTAATCTTTTCCTCTTTTTGCAGACCGGACTCCAACTCTTCCCATCCGCGGTTCCAGCGCCACCACAAAACCACCAGCAAAATAGCCGCGCCCACCAAGAGGAATATCCACATCCGGCGGCTCCGCTTGCCGCGAGTAGGCAGCGTCCCACCAGGCCCCGTTTCGGCTGGCCCAGTTTCCTCCGAACCACTCTCAGAACCTTTACCGGATTCAATTGGGATCCTGGCGCCGACACTCCCTTCCAGCTCCGCCTTTGCTTCTCCTGCCCAGTCGCGAATGGCGGCCTGCTGCTCCGCCGTTAGCCCGATAAACTCCATCCCCGAACGCAGCTTGTCGTGATGCCGCACCAGCGCCCGCGTGCGCAACGGTTCCGCCACCATAGGCAGCCGGATTTCCACTCCCACGCCTTCACCCGGCAACAATTCACCGGCCACCATCGCCGCCACTCCGCGTTCGCCCAGGTTTACCAACCGTCCGGGCAGGGTTTCCGGAATCCCTGATCGCAGCACCGTTACATCCAGCGGCGCTCGCACCCGGTAGCGCAAACCGCGCCGCCGCGACGGTAGATCCCAACCCCGTACTTGTGCTCCCGACGCCATCTCAAATGCCTCTGCTCTTGCGAAACTCTAGTTCACAACAAGAATCACAGAGTCAGAGGGAACCCTTCTTTAGGTTGTTCCTCGTTAGAATTGCTCTTCTCTGTGCCGGCGCCTGCCCTGAGCGGAGCCGAAGGTGTCTCGGTGGTGAATGGTTTCTACTTCCCAGCCCGCAGCTCCACAATCTCGCCGCCGTCAGCCACCAGCACCACGCCAGCCATCCCAATGAACAATCCGTGCTCCACCACTCCCGGCATATCGCTAAGCTGCCGCGCCAGTCCATCGGCATCCGGAATCTGTCCGAACCGGCAATCCAGAATGTGATTATTCTCGTCGGTTAAGAACGGCTTTCCGTCAGCGTTTAGCCGCAGCGTCACCTTCGCCCCCAATGCTTCAATCTTCTCCACCACCACCGCCTGCGCGAACTTGATCACTTCCACCGGCAGCGGAAACCTTCCCAGCACCGGGACTCTCTTACCGGCATCGGCAATAATCACGTACTGCCTCGTTGCCGAGGCCACAATCTTTTCCCGCAACAGCGCCCCGCCGCCACCCTTAATCAGCCGCAACTGCGGATCAACCTCATCCGCTCCATCCACGGTCACATCGATCTGCTGAAATTCATCCAGCGTAGTGAGCGGAATCCCCAGGCTCGCCGCCTGTTCCCGCGAACGGTCCGACGAAGGTATACCTCGAATCTTCAAACCTTTCTTCACCTGTTCGCCCAGCAGTTGAATGAAATACGCAGCTGTCGATCCCGTGCCCAGTCCCACCACTTGACCGTCTTTGACGAACCGCAAGCTCGCCCGCGCCGCCGCTTCCTTTTCCAGATCGTTCGCCATAAGTTTCGGTACTGCCGCCACTAGCCCAAACTCTTTTCTACGTAAATCAAATACCCTGCCAGTGCCAGCCCAAACAATACAGTCAGAATCGTCACCAGATCGACAATAAATCCCGCCGGCTCAAACTTGCCCTCTTCCAGTTGTGCCCGCGTCTTTCTATAGCGAAACAGTCCAGCGACCACCATCACAACTCCAGCAATAATTGAAATCATGCCCATCCAAACAGAAAGCCCCGTAGTCTTGGACACTTGCCCCTGAAATTTCGCCAACTGTCTAAGGGCGATAGCAAACCGCCCAATCGCAAATCCAAACACCACAATTGCCACGCTGGTGCGCACCCAAGCCAGGAAAGTGCGTTCGTTAGCTAAATGGTCGCGAGCTCGATTGGAATTTTCAGCCACAGCGGCTCCCGAGGACGGCAGCATTATTCCACAGCCTTCGTCAGCAGCGTGCCGGCGCCCGCAATATTCTTGATCAAGTCCTCAGGCACGCCATGCCTTTGCTGCAGATACTCCGGACTATTGTAGGAAACCCAAACCTTCCCGTTTTCGTCTTCCGCAACCAGAGCCTTTAAAGGCAGATCAATAGCAAGCGTAGGCGCAGCCACCATCAGCGGCGTCCCTCCCTTCGGACTGCCAAATATCAGCAGCTTCGTAGGCCGCATCTTCATTCCAACCTTCTCCGCTTCGCCGCTGTGATCCACGAACGCAAACACCTGCAACCCCTTCTGAGCAAGAGCCGATTTCAAACGCTGCACCGTTTCCTCCACCGAATACCGGCTAACAATCTGTACCAGACCATTTCCCTGCATAACGCGACTCCTTGATACGTGTGGGCGCGGGCGACTCGCCCGCGCCATGCCGACACTACCACACGGCCAAAGGCATCTCCACTGCTGCGTGCGGATTCCCGAGAGAGTAGTTGACACAGGCCTCGCCCGCGCGGCGGCGCCCTACCCTGTGATCCCCTGTGTCCTTAAGTCTTTAGAGACGCCAGAATCTCCCCAATCCCGCCGCGCATCCTTTATTCTAGTAGCGAGTCCTATGGCAACCCCGAAATCTAAGACCTCAAGCGGCAGCGCCGCAGTAATTGACACCTCCCCGAACAACGGCGCCAACCCCGAGCGCGAACGCGTATTCAGCGCCTTCCGCCAATGGGGATACCTCGAAGGCGACCTCGATCCCCTCGGTTTCCTGCGCCCTCGTCCCACTCCCGAACTGCAGATCGCAGGCGACTACGCCCGCGAAGCCCGCGCCATCTATTCCTCAACCATCGGCGTCGAGATCAATCACATCTACGCTCCCGAACGCCGCCGCTGGATCTACGAGCGCATGGAATCGCCCTCTCAGGGTTTCGAGGTTACCGGTTCCGAGGTTCCGCAGAAAGACCAGCAACGCATCCTCGATCTGCTCATCCGCGCCGACGTCTTCGAGCAAGTCATGCAGCAGCGCTACCTTGGCAGCAAGCGCTTTTCGCTCGAAGGTGTCACTGCCCTGATCCCGCTGGTGGATGAACTCCTCGATACCGCCTCCCGCCTCGGCGCCATCGAACTCGTGATGGGCATGAGCCACCGCGGCCGCCTCAACGTGATGGCCCACGTCGCCCGCCGATCGCCTCAGGAAATCTTTGCCGGCTTCGAAGATGTCGATCCGCGCAGCGTTCTCGGCTCTGGCGACGTGAAATACCATATGGGCGCGACCGGAGAATACATCACTCGCAGCGGCAACAAGGTTCACATCCATCTAGTCTCCAATCCCAGCCACCTCGAAGCCGTCGACCCCGTCACCGTCGGACGCACTCGCGCCAAGCAAGACCGCACCGGCGAAGGCGGACGCGAAAAATATCTCCCGCTGCTGGTTCACGGCGACGCCGCCTTCGCCGGACAAGGCATCCTCGCCGAAACCATGAATTACGCCGACCTCCCCGGCTACACCGTCGGCGGCACAATTCATGTTGTCGTCAACAATCTTCTCGGCTTTACCACCAGCTATCTCGAAGAGCACTCCACGCGCTTTGCGGCCTGCATCGCACGCCGTCAGTCCATTCCCATCTTCCACGTCAACGGTGAAGATGTCGATGCCGTGGTTCGCGTCGCCCGCCTTGCCACCGAATACCGCTACCAGTTCGGCACCGACGTAGTCATTGATCTGATCGGCTACCGCCGCCACGGCCACAGCGAAGTCGACGACCCCACCGTCACCCAGCCGCTGCTCTACAAAAAGATCAAAGACCATCCGCCGCTCTGGGAAATCTACGCCGACGATATCGGCGCAACCGACGCTCCCGCCCAGGCCGCCGCCATCAAAGCCGAGTTCGAATCCGCCCAAAAAGATGCCGGTAAGGTCACCAAGAAGCCTCTGATGCGCGACCTGCCCAGCTATTGGGACCAATATTACGGCGGTCTCCACAAGCCGGAGTTTGAAGTGGAAACGGGACTGTCAGCAGAAGAACTAGCCGACCTCACCGCGCGTTTAACAACCTATCCCGATGACTTCCACATTCATCCCAAAGTAAAGAAGTTACTGGAACAGCGCGCCGAGATGGGCGCGGGCAAGCGCCCCGTCGATTACGGCATGGCCGAAGCTCTAGCCTTCGCCAGCCTGGCAAAGGCCGGCATTCCAGTTCGCCTCTCCGGCCAGGATTCCCGCCGCGGCACGTTCAACCAGCGCCACTCCGTTCTAATCGATATCGAAAATGAGAACGAATACGTCCCGCTGGAAAACATCGCCGAGGGCCAGGCCCGCTGCGGAATCCACAACTCAACTCTTTCCGAACCCGGCGTGATCGGCTTCGAATACGGCTACAGCCGCGATTATCCCGAAGCGCTCGTTCTCTGGGAAGCTCAGTTCGGCGACTTCGTGAACGTCGGCCAAGCCATCATCGATCAATTCATCTCCGCTGGCGAAGCCAAGTGGAACCTGCTCTCCGGCCTGGTCCTGCTTCTCCCTCACGGCTACGAAGGCCAGGGACCAGAACATTCCAGCGCCCGCATCGAACGCTTCCTCCAACTAGCCGCGAAACACAACATCCAGATCGCGCAGCCCTCAAACGCCGCGCAATATTTCCACCTGCTCCGCCGCCAAGCCCTGCGCCACTGGCGCAAACCGCTGGTAGTATTCACTCCCAAAAGCATGTTGCGCCATCCCGACGCCTCCTCGCCCATCGCGGATTTCACGCAGAAAAACTTCCAGAACGTACTCCCCGACACCGAAATCGGAGCAGCCGACCGCATCCTCGTCTGCACCGGCAAGATCGGCCACGAACTTCAGGCCGAACGCAAGAAGAGAAAAGACAACTCAACCGCAATCGTCTTCGTCGAGCAACTCTATCCCTTCCCGGAAGAAGAACTCACCGCCGAATTCGCCCGCCACGGCGAATCAGGCGACATAGTCTGGGTGCAAGAAGAGCCTGCAAACATGGGCGCCCTCTTCAACATGCTCCCGCGCCTCGAGCGCATAGCCGGTCAACGCCACGTGATGTCAGTAAAACGAAGCTCCAGCGCCAGCCCCGCCACCGGCAGCGCCAAAGCGCATGAGGTAGAGCAAAAGACGCTGCTGACGCTGGCCTTCACCACAAAGGGATAGCCAACGAGGATCGCCAGACAGACTCATGTGGGGACAGCCGCCCCGGCCGTCCAGCCGAGCGGATCTCCGCAATTATCAATTGCGCCCACCTCTGCAGATGACTATAATGACTATCGATGACCATCCAGAGGTTTCCTATGAGCTCTCAAACCCAATCCTGGACCGTAGCCCAAGCCAAAGCGAAATTGAGCGAAGTTCTAAATCGTGCAACCTCCGAAGGCCCGCAGACCATTACCCGCCGCGGACGCAAAGCCGCCGTAGTGGTCGACGCCGACGAATGGAATCGCAAAACCAAGCGCGTC
Source organism: uncultured Acidobacteriota bacterium (assembly GCA_963761915.1). Classification (GTDB taxonomy): domain Bacteria; phylum Acidobacteriota; class Terriglobia; order Terriglobales; family Acidobacteriaceae; genus Sulfotelmatobacter. The sequence continues at coordinate 462,630 of CAVXIO010000020.1, read as the reverse complement.
GGTACCCTCGCAGATTTCTTCGCCGCTTCGCCACTTCGAAATTCAGGGCTAAGGCTGCGACGACCTAAAGGCCGCACCCGCAAAGTTGACTTGTGAGCTTCCTCTTGGATACGAACGTGGTTTCAGAGTGGGTGAAGCCACAGCCTAACCCCGGTCTTGCGCAGTGGATGGAATCAGTCGACGAAGACAGCCTCTATCTAAGCGTAATCTCGCTCACGGAATTGCGTTACGGAATAGATCGCATGACGAGCGGTAAACGCCAGCGCCGGCTTGAAGAATGGTTGCGCTATGAGTTGCCGATTCGTTTCGAAGGCAGGATTTTGCCGATCGATCCAACCGCAGCCGACACCTGCGGAAGAATCGTCCGTCGTGCTGAGGTTCTCGGGCGTCCGATTGAAGCCATGGACGCTTTCTTAGCCGCTACGGCACAAGTCCATCGCTTAACTCTCGTCACTCGAAACGTCCAGCACTTCACCGTCCTCAAGACAGTTCTCAATCCTTGGACAGGAAACTAGATCCCGGGTCTCTCCGTCACCAACTTTCCCTCCACTCCCCGGCAACTTCGCCTTCGCCCCTCCAGCCAGCAACGCCTCCAGACTCCCATACGCATAAATCGTCGGCGCATGATTCTGCATCAGCCCGCCTGTATCCGCGGTCGGCCCATAATTGCTGTGCACTTCCCGCCCCAGCATCCGCAGCATCGCCATCAACTGTCCCCGATGATGCGAAGTATGCGTCATCCTCCGCGTCATCACCCACGCCCGCGCACGCTGCACCTCAAAGAACTTCGTGTCCCCCTCCCACCACGCCTCGTCTTTTTGCTGCAGCGCCGTCAGCCGTTTCCCGCTGTCCTCCGCATACCGCTTCATGAACTCCAACCGCACTTCCTGCTTCGGCAGCGGAGGCGCGCCCACATCAATCCCCAGCATATTTCGGAACCACAAGTCTTCGCTCACGCACTGATGCACCATCTGCTCATGCACGCTCCGCCCCCGCGCATCGTCCTCGCGCGGCCGCAGTCGAAGATCCTCATCCCGAAACTCGCTCCACACGCTGACCACTTTCACCCGCTCGGTGGCGTACGTTTCCACCAGAAATGCGTATCTCATAGCTGCAAATGTTACCCTAATTTTCCCGATTGAACTCCATGCCCCGCCGCCCTCAACCTCTCCGCGTAGCCATCGACACCGGCGGCACCTTCACCGACTGTGTCTGGACAGACCAGAGCGGCCGCCTGCAAATGTTCAAAGTCTTCTCCACTCCCGCCGATCCCTCCCAAGCCATAGTCGAAGCGCTCCGCAAAATCCCACACGAAGGCGAACTGATAATTCTTCACGGCACCACTGTCGGCACCAACACGCTGCTCGAGCGCAAAGGCGCCCGCACCGCCCTAGTCACCACCGCCGGCTTCGAAGACGCCATCGAGATCGGCCGCCAGGCCCGCCCCAAGCTCTACGACTTCTTCTTCGACCGCATCGAACCATTGGTCCCGAAAGATCTGCGCTTCGGCATCGAAGAACGCACCAACAGCGACGCCGAAATCCTCATTTCGCCTCGACAGCGGACTTAAAATTGCTGGTCGCTCAAATAGCGGCCAAACAACCCGAGTCCATCGCAATCTCGCTACTCTTCTCTTTCGCAAATCCGAGAAACGAATTAGCAGTCGCCCAAGCCCTCGAGCCTCTCGCGCTCCCACTCTCCATCTCACACCAGATTCTGCCCGAATTCCGCGAATACGAACGCACTTCAACGGTCGTCATCAACGCCTACCTCCAACCAGTAATGCAGCGCTACCTGGAGAACTTGGAGTCCCGATCCGCTGACCTGTCGCGCTCAAGGAAGCCATGCGAAGCACGGCCCGTGTGGCCGCGGCGACCCGCGCCTTGTGGAAGAGCGGCGCTTCAGCGCCGCGAAAAGCGCCAAAAGAGATTCCGGGGCTTTAGCCCCAGCACCCCGAATCTTCGTCATGCAATCCAGCGGCGGCATCACTGCTCTGACCACAGCCGCTCGCGAGCCGGTCCGCACCGTTCTCTCCGGCCCCGCCGGAGGCGTAGTCGGCGCAGCCGCCTCTGCCCAACGCAGCGGCTTCCCTCGCATCATCGCCTTCGACATGGGAGGCACCTCCACTGATGTCTCTCTTGTCCAAGGCGCCATCACCACCGCCAACGACGCCCAAGTCGCCGGCCTCCCGGTAAGTGTCCCCATGCTCGATATCCACACCGTGGGCGCGGGCGGAGGCTCGCTCGCCCGCTTCGACGCCGGCGGCGTTCTCCGAGTCGGTCCCGAATCCGCCGGCGCAGATCCCGGCCCCATCTGCTACGGTCGCGGCACGCAGCCCACGGTCACCGATGCCAACCTCTTACTAGGTCGCCTGCAACCCAGTCGCTTTCTCGGTGGTGACTTCACTCTCGATCTCGAACGCGCCCGCCGCATCACCCGCGAATGGCTGAAGCAGCAAGGTAGTCCTCTCACCCTGGACAAGTTCGCCGCAGGCGTCGTGCGCGTGGTGAACGCCACCATGGAGAAAGCCATCCGCGTCGTCTCCATCGAGCGCGGCCGCGATCCCCGCGACTTCGCCCTCGTCGCCTTCGGCGGCGCCGGAGGCCTTCACGCCTGCGCCCTCGCCGAAGCTCTCAGCATCCCGCACGTAATCGTTCCCGCGATGCCCGGCGCGCTCTCCGCCCTCGGCATTCTGGTCAGCGACATCGTCAAGGATTACTCCCGCACCGTCCTGTGGCGCGTTGCCGGAAAAATTCCGAGAGCGCCACTCGATCGTGAATTCTCAGCCCTGCAGAAACAAGCCGCGAAAGACTTTCAGAAAGAGGCGTGGCCGGGAACAGTGCACTATCACCGCAGCGTCGACATCCGCTACCGCGGCCAAGGGTACGAACTCAATCTCCCGTTCAGCAGGAATCTGCTAACCGATTTCCAGCAAGAACACCAGCGCCGCTACGGCTACGCCCATGCAACTCGCGAAGTAGAGTTAGTAACTCTGCGCCTCCGCGCCACGCTGCCAACGAGCACAGTTCACATAGGCCAGCTGAACCAGGCAGGCAAGATGGACCAAGTGGGGGCGGCCACCCTCGGCCGCTCAAGCCGAGCAAAGCTCGGCTCGCCTTCCCAGCCCAACGCCCCAGTCCTATTCGAAGCCAAGAAACTCTCAACGACAATCTACTCCCGCGACCACCTGAAACCCGGCAAAACCTACTCCGGACCCGCCGTCATCACCGAATACAGCGCCACCACAGTAATCCCACCAGGCAAGCGCTTCCATCTCGACCCCGCCTCCAACCTGATTGTTACAATCCGATAAAAATCTCTCCTCACTCTCCCTACTACCCACTCGGTACTAGGTACTCGCAACTGCCTTCGTTACAATGAACCCGTGAAACCAACCATCTTCGTCGTCGAAGACGATCCCGATATTTCGCGCCTGGTTCGCCACCACCTGGAGAACGACGGCTTCGCCGTTCGCGTTTATGCCGCCGGCTCCAACGTGATCGCCGATGCCGAGCGCCAGCGTCCAGCGCTCTTCGTGCTCGACATCATGGTTCCCGGCAAAGATGGTCTGGAACTCTGCCGCAACATTCGTCAAACCCCCGGCCTCGCCGCCGTGCCCGTAATATTCCTGACCGCGAAAAGCAGTGAAGCCGATCGCGTCCTCGGCCTTGAACTCGGAGCCGACGACTACATCGCTAAGCCCTTCAGCCCGCGCGAACTCGTCGCCCGGGTCAAGGCCGTTCTTCGCCGCTTTGAGCGGCCGCTTCCTTCCAGTCCATTCACGGTTGGCGATATCGCCATCGACCCCGCAGCCATGGTCCTCACGGTTCGCGGACAGACCGTTCCCACCACTGCCACCGAATTCCGCCTGCTCGATTACTTTGCCCGCCACCTCGGTCGCGTGTTCTCCCGCGATCACCTCCTCGATTCTGTCTGGCGCGATACTTCCTACGTGACCCCGCGCTCGGTCGACGTTTACGTCCGCCGCATCCGCGAGAAAATCGAACCGGACCCGGAAAACCCGCGCTACCTCAAGACCGTGCGCGGCGCCGGCTACCGCTTCGAGGCCCCAAAGGGAGCGGCGCCAGAGTGAGAAAGACCAGAGTGGGCAAGAAGTGATAAACCGGATATTCCTCAAGCTGCTGACGGCCTTTCTAGTCGTCATCGTCGCGGCCGCCGTAATCTTCGACGTCATGATCGGCGACGCCTGGCAGGCTTCGCTGCGCAGCGAGATCGAACGCAACCTCGTTCAGAAAACTCAACTCCTCGCTCACCGCGTCGAAACCGACCGCAGCTCTCACTCCCTGGCCGACATCGCCGCTCAGGAAGGCCAGTCCGCCGGCGCTCGCGTCACCATCATCGATTCCACTGGTAGAGTCCTCGCCGATTCGGAAGCGAATCCCGCCACCTCGGGAAACGATCTCGCACGCCCCGAATTCGCCGCCGCTCTCGCCGGGAAAGTTGGCAGCAGTGAGCGCCGGAGCGCCACCCTCGGCATTCCATTTCTTTACGTAGCGGTTCCCATCTCCGGCGGCGCGGTGCGCCTGGCTTACCCGCTCTCCGACGTCGAGGCCGTCTCCGCGCACGTTCGCCACAGGCTGGAACTGGCTTCTGCCCTGGCGCTGCTCTTCGCACTTGTGGTGGCTGCCACCGCCGCGCAATGGAGCGCACGCCGCCTCGAACACATCGTCGATGTCGCCGGCCGCATCGCCGAAGGCGATCTCAAAGCGCGCATCCTCGAACCTTCGCAGGATGAAATTGGCCGCGTCGCCGGCGCCATCGACAGAACCGCCCGCCGCGTCGAACAAAGCTTCGACGCCGTCCGCTCCAGCCAGCGCCAGCTCGAAACCCTGCTCAACAGCATGCAGGACGCCGTCATCGCCGTCAGCGCCGATGGCCTGGTGCAGTGGGCCAACCAGCCGATGAACCGCCTCGTCCCGCAAGGCACGCGCCTGCAGCAGCCCGTGGTCGAAACCATCCGCGACCCCGACTTCCTCGCCGCCGTCAAGGAAGCGGCTCACACTCACGAAGTCAAGACTGCCCGCGCCACTTCCATCGTTCCCGGCCGCGCCTTCGACGTCACCGCCGCCCCTCTGCCCGATGGAGGCGCTGTCGCTGTGCTTCGCGACCTTACCGAAACCGAGCGCGTTGAAAAGACCCGCCGCGACTTTATCGCCAACGTTTCCCACGAACTGCGCACTCCTCTCACTTCAATCCAGGGCTATGCGGAAACCTTGCTCGACGGCGCTCTCGACAACGCCGCCTCCACGCGGGAATTTCTGGAAATCATCCGCAAGAATTCCTCCCGCATGTCCCGCCTCACCGAAGATCTGCTCACTTTGGCTCGCGTCGAATCGGGCGAGACCCGCTTCGATGCCGAGTCCGTTCCCCCCGCCGAACTCCTCCACGATGCCGAAGAGAGTTTCCGAGAGATCGCCCGCACTCATGGCATCGACCTGCAAATTCAGGAATCGACTATTCAGAACATTCCTAATGTGCTGGCCGATCGCGAAGCCATTCACCAGGTCTTTTCCAACCTGATCGACAACGCCCTGAAATACGGAGCATCCGGCGGACGCATCGTTCTCGGCGCCCGCCCCGTTCCCCATGCCGTCGAATTCTTCGTCCAGGACTTCGGCGCCGGCATCGCCTCCGAGCACCTTCTGCGCTTGTTCGAACGCTTCTATCGCGTCGACAAAGCGCGCTCCCGCGAGTCTGGAGGCACCGGCCTCGGCCTCGCCATTGCCAAGCACATCATGCTGGCTCACGGCGGCTCCATCCGCGCGGAGAGCGAACTGGCCCACGGCGCCACGTTCCTGTTCACCCTTCCCACCGCATAGAATCGTCGCGGCTGAGGCGGTGATGGACGCCTCGGGAGCCTGCCCTGAGCATGCCGAAGGAGCCTGCCCTGAGCGAAGTCGAAGGGTCCAAGCCTGGGCTAATCCCCGCGCCCAGGCAGTACCATCGTGATCTCGTCGTCCCGTGCACCCTCAGTGTTAAGATTGCTGCAGGATGTTCCCTCTGGAGAGGTTATGAAACGAATTGTTGCGCTCACTCTTCTGCTCGCCTCCAGTGTCGTCTGGTCGTTACCGGCTTATGCTCAACGTGAAAACCAAAGCATCGGCGAAAATGGCCGGGAGGCTCGGAAGGCAGCCAAGCAACAGCAAAGAACGAATAAGCGAATTGCCAGGAAACAGCGCAAAGCCATGAAGAATTATCAGAAGCAGCAACGCAGAGCCGCCAAGCAGCAGCGACGCCGCACCAAATAGCACCGGCAGCCTGCCCTGAGCTTTGCCGTAGAGATCCTGCCCACACTGCCTCACTATCGCGCGCGCCGCTCAAAAAACAACCGAAAATTCACACCTTCTTAACCCATTACCAAGAAATAAAGTCTATCCTTAAGGCGTTGACATCTAGTTAAAGATACCTAGAATTAGAATCAACAGGTCCGCACTCCCAGACCGCGCCACAGGAAGCCTCATGAGTACAGCCCGCGCCGAGAGCTTCACTCCCGAACCCGCCCATCAATATATTGTCCGGCGCACCGTCGAGGCTTGCCGCCTTGCTAAGGACGCCGCCAGCGCCGCTGCCGAAGGCATCGCCACCGGCTCCAGCCCGCTGCTGAACTCTCTGCGGCAGCGTGAGCGCGAACTGGACGCGCTGGATATGGAAATCGACAGCGCCGTCACCTCGGTCATCACCGAAGTCGAGCCTGTCGCGGCCCGCGAACTTCTGGCCTGCATGAAGTTCATGATCAGCCTGGAGCGCATCGGCGACCTGCTGCTCAGCTTCGCCAACAGCGCGCAAGCCGCCGCCGGACGCATCGACTCCGACGACACCCGCGACCTCACCCAGATGGCCACCATCCTCGAGAAGATGCTCGCCGATGTGGGCGATGCCTTCTCTGACCGCGATGTCGGCAAAGCCGTCGACGTGCTCCGCGCCGACTCCGAGATCGATCGCCTGCGTAACCTGATCTTCCTGCGCCACATCGAGAATCCCGAAAACATCGCCCGCCAAGCCAGCCTTCAGATCATCTTCATGACCCAATCTCTCGAGCGTGCCGGAGACCACGCCAAGAACCTCGCCGAAGAAGTCTGCCACTTCGTCAGCGGCCACACCGTCCGCCACGTCCTGATGGCCTACGACAAGCCCGTTGAACAAATGTTCATCGACTACCTCCGCAAACGCGAACAGCACTAAGTTGCGCTTGTGTGGAGTGGGCAGTCTTGCTGCTTCTTTCCATCTGATCAAAGCCTAAGTCATCCGCTACGTCGGCTTCTTGCGGCGCGAGCCCGACCCGTCTCCTTTACGCTTGCGGGCGGTTTGCGGCGGGCGTTCTCAGGCGCGGTGGGGAAGGCGCTGCTTAGGCGCTCTTGTTCCGACTCTTCTTGCTGCGGCGTGTTGATAGTGGCCAGGGCTGCGGCCTGGGCGATGGCCGCGGCGAATGGGCCAGCCGACGGCGGGGCTGCGGGATATTGGGGAATCTCTTTGACCATTTCGCTTTTCGACCAATCGAAGTGGGTCTTGGTTGCGTTCCTGGCCGCGATGCTTAGGGCGCGCAGGACGAGGCGGGCGCGGGCTACGTCGATCTGGTTGCGGACGATGGCGTTGACGATTTCCATGAGCGCGGCCTAGATGGACTGCTCGTCCTCGAGCATGGCGATGGGATGAAGGCGCGACTTGGGCGGAGTGCGGACGCCGCGAATCATGCGCTGATGGAAATAGCAGAAGACTTCCTGGCGCAGAGCGGGCGAGCCGCAGCGGACGCCGTTGACCTTGATGTGAGTGCAGACACGAGTGTTGAAATTGACTGCCATGGTGGTTGAGCCTTTCGATGGTTTGGTGGTTAGGTTTCTGGTGGATTGATCTCGGGTGAAAAATATTCCGGATCGAGTTTCTAAATCTTTGATAAGGCTAGGGTTAGCGCCGTGGCGGTGGAAGAAGTCCGCGTAAAATCTTGCAAGCAAAGGGTTTGCGCACAAAATATTGAAAAATAAGGTGTTACGGACGTCGAATTTTGTGCCGGCGGGAGTGGCCAGGAGTTTCTGGGCGATGAATTTTCGGAGAAGCATACTACTTATAGTTTACGGAGGGGGGCAAGGTTGGATGTCACAGAGGGGGTGTGGATGGCTGTGGAAAAGGTCCCGGCCATCCCGGTTTCGGTTTTGTCTGAGCCGCGTGTAGATGGTATCGAGGGTGTGGGGCCTGAAGCAGTGGGTTACATGGTTTGGGATTGGAGATTCGAACGTCCCGGCCTACAATAGCGACTATGGAAATATCTTTGGCACCCGAGGTTGAGGCGAAGCTCACCAGAATCGCTTCTGAAACTGGCAGGGCCGCGGACCAGGTCGTGCAGGAGTTGGTCGTGGATTATCTCGATCATGCCGAGTGGTTCAAGATAGAAGTGCAGAAAGGGATGGCGTCGTTGGATAGCGGCAAGTTTGTGTCGCATGAGGAAGTCGGCCGGCGAATGGAGCGCATCCTCAGGTCTTGATGACAGTTCGCTGGTCTCCCGAAGCCGCAGCCGATTTGGAAGCGATTGTCGAGTATATCCGCAAGCAGAATCCCTCAGCAGCCGAGCGAGTAGCCCACACAATCTATAACGGCGTTGCGTCGCTGGCAAAGTTCCCCAAGCAAGGACGGCCTGGCAGGACAAAGGACACGCGTGAATTGGTGTTTTCCCCTCTTCCGTTCGTTGCTGTATATCGAGTGGGAGGCGAAGCCGTGGAGATTGCGAGAGTTCTACACGGGTCGCAGCGGTGGCCGTGACGTTGGGTTGGGGGCTGCGCGCGTCAGGGTCCCAAATCTGGCAAGGAAGGAAAGACTTTGGGCGCTGGCAGCGGACAGGAGGGTCCGTTCTACACGGGCGTCGCATCGCTCTGCTGACAGCCGAGGCGGCTGTCTCCACATGGGTTGCGGCGCTGCAACTGCAGGTTCCTCGCCTCCGAGCGCTGCCTAACTGACAGCTTTCCGGTGGAACTGGCGCAGTCCGACTCCCAGGAACAGCAGGTCGAATAGGGCCAAACCTACGAACACGGCCATCACCGGTAAGTGCGGGAATTGGGGAACGAGGGTTCCGCGCAGGCCTTCGCTGGCGTAGACCAGCGGGTTCACTAACACTACTTTCTGGAGGATGGGAAAGTGGCCTAATGCGCTCCAGGGATAGTAGGTGCAGCCAAAGAATATCATTGGGGTCAGAACCATGCTGAACATCAGGCCGATGTGAGTTTGATTGACAGTGCAGCCGAGAGCGAGACCGCCGCAGGCCGAGAACAGCGCCACTAGCACCGTTACGCTGGCAAAACTCAGCGGCGAGCGCATGTTCAATTCCACGCCCGGACGCAGCAGTACCCAGGCTGCCGGGATCACGGCCAGTCCTGCGACCAGCGCCTGCAGCGTGCCAAAGAAGACCTTCTCGATCGCCAGCCAGGAGATTTCTATGGGCGCCAGCAGGCGGTCTTCGATCTCACGAGTGAACTGAAATTCGGCGATCAAGGGCATGGCTACCGCCCAAACGCCGGTGAAGACCATGCTGATCGCCATGATTCCGGGGAGCAGCAGGCTTTTGTATGCTGCGGGCATATAGCCACTGCTTACCATGACGCGGCCAAAGATGAAGACGAACATCATCGGCTGCAGGAATGTTTGCAGCACCAGAGGGACGAAGTTGCGGCGGGCGACATGACCGTCGCGCGCCAGCAGGGCGAGAAACGTCTTCCAGTTCATTCGCGCAGGCTCCTTCCGGTGTGGTGCAGGAACAGATTCTCCAGGCTGGGCTCGGAGATATGCACGTCGCACAACTCAACCGAGGCGACGGAGGCGAGGTTGGCGATTTCGGAAACCAGCGAGCCTCCACGGTCGGCGTATACGTCGGCGGAGTTGTCGCTATTCGCTTCAGTCTTCCCGCGCACTTCTCTGACGCCGGGCAAAGTTTGAAGACGCTGCAGCAATTCTGGGGAGTTTTGTCCGAAGCGCAAGCGCAGCAGATAACCTCCCGGGACCGAGGCTTTCAACTCTTCTGGCGTGCCCAAGGCGATGTTGCGTCCGTGATCGATGATGGCCAGGCGCTGGCATAAAGCGTCGGCCTCCTCCATATTGTGCGTGGTCAGCAGGATGGTTTTGCCGCTCTGGTTGTATTCGCGAATGATTTCCCAGAGCAGCAAGCGGGTTTGGGGATCGAGGCCGGCGCTGGGCTCGTCGAGGAAGAGAACCTGGGGATCGTGCATCATGGCGCGCGCGATGGAGAGACGCTGCATCATGCCGCCGGAAAAGCCGCGAACCATCTGATCGGCGCGGTCGCGAAGTTTGAAGCGATCGAGCAGAGAGTCGGCGCGCTCGGCTCGTTTCTGCGAATCGATGCCGAAGTAAGCGCCATGAAAAAGAAGAATTTCGCGAGCGGTGAGAGAAAAATCTAGATTAGGGCGCTGCTGCACGACTCCAATCACTCGCTTTACCACGACCTGTTGCGCCCAGACATCGTGCTCGCCGATCCAGGCTTGACCTCCAGTCGGCCGAACGCGTGTGGTGAGGATACCTACGGTCGTCGATTTGCCGGCGCCGTTCGGTCCCAGCAGACCGAAGATCTCTCCGGGGAGAATTTCGAGAGAGGCCGTCGAGGGCAATGATCTCGGTTTTGGCGCGTTTGTTCGCTTTGCCGAGCGCCGAACCGAAACCGAAACCGCCGCCAGAGGCTAATGGAGGCGGTGATGCGTAGACTTTGCGTAAGTCGCGGGTTCGAATTCCAGCCGGCATGGGTGAAGTTGTCCTGACGTTGATTAGGGCGTGTGACGATTATCAATTTTCTGCGGGCTTCGGACAAGCGAGCGAACAAGACGGCATGGAGTTTTATCGATCCTTATCACGCAGGGCGCGTGAGCAAGCCCGCTCTTTATTCCAAGATCGCGAGACCAAGCATAAACCGAGATTAAAGTGGATCTTGAGCCGCGTCTGTTTCTACGGGCCTGCCAGCGCCAGTTTTGGCCTATTTTGTTGTTGACAAGCGTGCCGACCGCGCCTACTATTCGGACGCTTTCGCAAGCCCAGCCGTCCCCCACGGCTACGTAGTTCAGTTTCACCTCAGGTCGTCGATCTAGAGTTCGCTTCCAATTTTGATCTCAGGAGGATCTATGCATTCGCGCGCTTTGAAAAACCCTGCCCTGGTATTAGTCACGGCTTTCTTGCTCATCCCTATCGCTGGTTTGGCGAAGGACGGTCGCGACTTCGCTGGTTCTTACAGCGTCAGCAACGTCGTCGAGCAGGGTGACCAGATGACGCTCATGCTCCAGGTGCGCCTGTTCAACTACAGCGACGCCGACCTGAAGCAGGCAGTTGTGACGCTACGCACTCACCCGGCATCAGCCTTGGCCCAGTTCCAGCCGGTTAAACTGTGGCGCAATCGTGGCGAAGTCAAGCTGGCACAGCAGGTGGTCATCCCGCGCCACGAATTCGAACTCTGGCAAAAGGGAACGCAGCCCGCTCTCTTCGTGGTCTACCACGATGCTAACGGACATCGATGGGAACGCTTTGTCCAGGTAAAAGGCAGCCCGGGCGTAGCCCACTAATCCCGTTAATTAAGGATCGCCACCATGTCCATGTCCTTGCATCGAGCTACCACCGCTGATTTGCCCGCTCATTTGAAGGCGGGTTACGCGAAATTCAATTTTCGAGACTTCCCAGGAGAAAATCCCATGCGCCGTACCACAACCCTGCTTGTGCTTCTTTTGACTGCCCTGCTGTTGACGCTGCCCGCGTTGGCGCAGGATGTGATTTCCACCGTAATCGGCGGCGGCCCCAGCGATATGCCCGCCCTAGACGCGAATCTGAACAACCCCGTGGCTGTCGCAGTGGATAGCTCCGGCAACTACTACATTGCAGCGAACTCGCAGAACCGCGTTTTCAAGGTCAATACCAGCGGACTGCTTACTGTGCTCGCCGGCACCGGCTTGGCCGGTTACGCTGGCGACGGTGTTGTGGGAGGCGCGGCCAATGCCCTGCTGAACAACCCCTCCGGCGTTGCCGTGGACGCCGCGGGCAACGTTTACATCGCCGATACTTACAACTTTGTGATCCGCAAGGTGGATAGTACGAACACCATCACCACCATTGCTGGAACGCAAGGGACTTGCGGTGGCAGTACTGCTACCCTGTGTTACCCGATTGGCGTGACGGCCGACACCGCCGGCAATCTCTTTATTGGCGACACCAGCGACTGCCAGGTAAAAAAGTTCGTTCTGGCCAGTTCCACGATGAGTGTTTTCGCGGGAAACGGCAGCTGCGGTTATAGCGGGGATGGCGGTAATGCTGCCGCCGCTGAGTTGAACCAGCCAGCCGGAGCCGCCGTCGACAGCAATGGCAACGTCTTTATCGCCGACACCAGCAACTTTGTCATCCGCGAAGTAGTCAAGACTAGCGGCTTTATCAGAACCGTGGGTGGGAACAATGCGCTGGGCTTTGGTTTCGGCGGCGATGGCGGCAAGGCCACCAGCGCGCAAATCAGTTATACCTATCAGCTCGCGGTCAACAGCGCGGGCACCACTGTGACCATCGCGGACGACAACGGCAACTTGCGCATCCGTCAGTTCACGGTGGGCGGGAATATCAAGACCATCGCGGGGTCGGGCAGCGGCGGATTTTGCGGCGATGGCGGCCTTGCGACTGCGGCCTGCTTGTACTATCCGCAAGGTGTGACTGTCGATTCCTCTGGCAACGTCTACGTTGCGGACTCGTCGAACGAACGCATCCGCAGCTTCACCGTGGGCGGCAATATCAATACCATCGCCGGCAACGGCAACACGAGCGAAGCCACCGTGGTCAATGGCGTCGCCCCGACGGGAGTGGATCTTTACTATCCGTGGGGTGTCTATGAGGACCCGAGCGGGAACATTTACGTCGCCGACCAGAGTAACAACATGGTCCGTGAGTTGGTGCAATCCTCCGATGTGGTCAACACCTTCGCGGGCACTGGGACTGCGGGCTTTACCGGCGATGGGGGCTTGGCCACGGCGGCCGAATTGAATGATCCCGACGGCGTTGCCCGGGATAGCTCCGGCAACATCTACATCGCCGACTACTACAACTGCGTAATTCGGATGGTCAACCCGGCCGGCGACATCAGCACCTTTGCCGGCATCGATACCAGCGCCCCCAGCACGTCTTGCGGCTATAGCGGTGATGGGGGCCCGGCTACCAGCGCCCAGCTCAACAGCCCCAACTCCGTGTATGTGGACAGCAATAACAACGTCTACATTGCGGATATCAACAACCAGGTGGTTCGCGAAGTCACGGCCGGAACGATTAACACAATCGCGGGCATTCCGGGTGAGGCGGGCTTCTCGGGCGATGGCGGTGCGGCGACTAACGCAAGGCTGAACGCCCCCGCCGCTGTGGCTGTGGATGGAGCCGGCAATGTTTACATCGCCGATAGCTCCAACCAGCGCATCCGTGAGATCAATGCCGCTACCGGCGTGATCACGACTGTCGCCGGAAATGGAGCCTGCACGTTCTCCGGTGACGGCATAGCCATCGAAAATTCACTCTGCCAACCCGACACACTTTGGGCCGACGTGAATGGCAATCTGTTCATTGCCGACCAGTACAACCAACGGCTGCGGTGGGTGAGCACGGCTGGCCTCATGACCACCTTTGGCGGCAACGGAAGCGCCGGTTTCAACGGCGATGGTGGCCCGGCCACTAACGCTGAGTTCTATTATCCCGCCGGCATCTGGGAGGATTCCTCGGGCAACTTCCTGGTGGCCGACGAATATAACTACCGCATTCGCGGCATAACCGCTTTTGCGGCCCTCAACACTTCAGCTGGCAGTCTCAACTTCCCGCTGGAGAGCGTTGGCAGCACGTCTCCGCCACAGCAGGTCATTCTGAGCGCGGTGGGGCCGGTGACGATCAGTAACATTTCCATCACGGGTGATTTCACCGAATCTGACGATTGCCCGTCTAGTTTGCCTAACACCACCACGTGCACCATGTATGTTTACTTCTCGCCTAAGGCGGGAGGAACTCGAACTGGCACGGTCACTATCAACGACAACGGTTTCTTCAATTCGGTATCGACCATCGCCTTGTCTGGAACTGGCACAGCAATTTCCATCACCGGAGCTCCAGTCAGCTTTGGCAACCAGTTGAAAAACACCACCAGCGCAACCAAAACCGTGACTGTAAAGAACAATGGCAGCGCGGCGATCACTATCAACAGCGTCACACTGAATGAGATGACAGACTTCGCCTTCGCTTCCAACACCTGTACTGGTTCTCTGGCGGCGAGGGCCAGCTGCACCATCGGGCTCACCTTCACTCCGACAACAACTGGCCCGAAGAAGGGCGCGGTCATCATTAAGGACAGCGATCCCACCAGCCCGCAGATCGTCGGCGTGTCGGGAACCGGCACCAGCAACGTTTCGCTGGCTCCAAACATAGTCGCATTTGCCAACACTGCGGTCGGAACCACGAGCGCGCCCAGCAGAATCACTCTGACCAACAAGACTGGCGTTTCCATCACTTTGAACACTCCAGCCATCACCATCTCCGGGCCGTTTGTCAATGCAGCGAGTACGACGTGTACAAATGGTTTGGTGATTGCCAACCTCGGCACTTGCACCATCAGCGTTGAATTCAAACCCACAGCGGTCGGTTATGCATCGGGAACATTAAGCGTATCCGACAGCGATGTGACCAGCCCGCAGACCGTCGCTTTGTCGGGGACGGGAACGGCGCTGAGCTTCAATCCTCCGTCGATTAACTTCGGAAACGTAACCAAAGGAACGCAGGTTAGCCTCGTGGTTGCGCTCAACAATGAAGGAAGTACGGCGGTTACCATAAGCGGCTTCGACATGGCCGGACCGAACAGCGCAGACTTCACCTATTCCGCGCCTTGCGGTGGTTCCATTGCCGCCGGGAGTAGCTGTTCGCTCACCATGTACTTCACTCCCAGCAAGACGGGATTGGAGAAGGCCACCTTCAAAGTGTTTGATAGCAGCCCCGGCAGCCCGCAATTGCTGCCTTTGTCGGGAACCGGGACATAACTCGGAACTTGCTCACAGGTAGGACGAACGCCGCCGGGCCATCATCCGGCGGCGTTTGCTATTTAGGTTGCTTTGGTTCCCGCTCAAATCGGAAGGCAAGGGTGGTACCATCTCTTCGTCCGAGTCGGAAGCGGAGGATTTTATGGCCGCGCATGCCTACCATCCGAAGCAGGAGACATGGCCTGAATTGCCGCTGGCGGCCTGGCAGGACACTTATGCCACGCTGCACATGTGGACGCAGATTGTGGGCAAGGTACGGCTGGCGCAGAGTCCACTGGTGAATCACTGGTGGGAGGTGGCGCTTTATGTCAATGCGCGCGGGCTGACTACTTCGGCGATTCCTTATGGCGATGGGATTTTCGAAGTCCAGTTCGACTTTATCGAGCATACGTTGGAGATCCACACGAGTTGGGGCACGTCGAAAACTCTGGCACTGAAGCCGCAGTCGGTCGCCGAGTTTTATGCGGAATTCATGTCCGCGTTGCGATCGCTGGGGATTGTAGTGAGAATATGGAGCATGCCGTGTGAGGTGCCGAACCCGGTACGCTTCGAGAGCGATACACAGCATGCTTCTTATGATGGCGAGTATGCGCATCGCTTCTGGCAGATACTTATTCTGAGCGGCAATATCTTTCAGGAGTTTCGTGCAAAGTTTATTGGTAAAGATAGTCCGGTGCATTTCTTTTGGGGGAGCTTCGACCTTTGTGTGACGCGCTTCTCCGGGCGGAGGGCTCCGGAACGTCCGGGAGCGGATGCGATCACACGCGAGGCGTATTCGCATGAGGTGATCAGCGCGGGATTCTGGCCGGGCGGGGGCGAGATCAGGGGCGCGGCGTTCTACGCTTATGCGGCGCCGGAGCCGGCCGGCTTTGCCGAGCAGAAGGTGCTGCCGGCGGCGGCTTTTTATCATCCGCAAATGAAGGAGTTTCTGTTGATGTACGATGACGTTCGCAGTGCAGCTTCACCGCGGGAGGCGCTGCTCAGCTTTTTGCAGAGCACCTACGAGGCGGCGGCTAATCTGGCGCATTGGGAGCGTAAAGAGTTGGAGAGACGCTAGGGATCGTTCGACTACGCTCAGGGCAGGCTTTCGAGTGCGGTTGTGCTTTGGGTTCGCGAAGCACAACCTTGGCTCAGGATCACAACGTTAGGGGGAGTTAAGAATGGCGAAGAAATGCAAGCATCTGGATCAGATCAAGATCACGACCACCGACACGGATGTGTGTGAGGAGTGCGTCAAACTCGGCGACACCTGGGTACATCTGCGAATGTGCATGTTATGCGGGAACGTGGGTTGCTGCGACTCCTCGAAGAACAAGCACGCTACCAAGCATTTTCATCAGGTGAGCCATCCGGTGATGCGGTCGATCGAGCCGGGAGAAGACTGGATCTGGTGTTACGTGGATGAGATGATTGCCGGCGAGGTGGCAGCGTAGCTTCTAGGTACGGGATAGACGGCAGGAGTTCGTGAAGCGATATGACTTGGGGCCGAGTGACGCTGGCTGTGCTGGCTAGCGGCATCTTGTCGTCGCTGACGGACTGGCTGTTCATGGGCGACTGGCTTTACAAGCGGTACGACCGGAATCCGGAGATCTGGCGATACGCGGGCGGGCTGGGAGAAAACAAAGCCATCCTTTGGTCCAGCCTGCTGCCGTTTGTTACGTGCGGCGTTTTTGTTTTCCTGTGTGGCGGACTGCATCTCTATTCCTACCGCGGAACTTTGAAGTTGGCTTTGGCGATCTGGCTGATCGGACCTTTGCCCCTGACGATTGTGAACGCTTTGTGGCTGAAAATTGCTCCGGCTATTGCGGCGTCGCATGCTTTGGGATGGCTGGTCAAACTGGTGGCGGCGGCAGTAGCCGTAGGACTGATTCTAGGCTGAAACGAGGAACTGGTTTGGTCGGGAGAAAGTAAAGGCGGGAAAAAATTGAAAGGGCCGTGACATTGGTTATGCTCTAGCCGCCAACTCCTGCGAGGGAGTCAACAACGTGGACGCATGTACCGTCACAGCCCCTTGATGCGATCACTGCTTTCACAGTCCCAAACCCCAACTGCACCTCGCAGCGCCGTCGGTTTTTTCAGGTTTGGCTGCCCAACAAGTTGCCTCGCCGGGCTGATCACTCAGTCTACATCGGGTCAGCAAGTTTTATTTCGCTAACCCTTTCAACCGTCGACGCAACCAACCTTAACAGAGAGTTGAAAAATGTCAACGCAAACTATTGGTGCAAGACGAGAGCTAGAGGCTGTGAATAACGGAGGATGCAAGCTGTTGTAAGGTTGGAGCTTATGGATTTCGATTCCCATTTCGGGCTGTTTTTTCACAGAAGCTTGCACAATGCCCGAAAGAGCAAAAAAAGTTCTGCGAACCAAAGAATCGGCTTGACGCAGGGAAAATCTCGGCGCATCTTGCTAATAACGGAAAAGAAGCACTGATGCCAGACCTCGTGGCCTACGTGGACGGTGGCTCTCTGGGCAACCCAGGGCCGTCTGGTATTGGAGTGGTAATCGACGGCTGTGAAAGCGGTCCCATCCGCATCGCCAAATGGATTGGCCATCAGGATAATAACGTCGCCGAATATATGGCGCTGCTGGAGGCTTTGCAGTACGCCGTGTCCCTGAAGGCCGAAGCTCTGCACGTTTATTCCGACTCTCAAGTTGTTGTAAGGCAGATGCGCGGCGAGTATTCCTGCCGCAGCTCGCGCCTCTACTCTCTGCATTGGACTTGCCGCAAGCTGGCTCGCGCGCTGAGCTTCTCGATCTCTCATGTTCCGCGCGAGAGTAATGCTGAGGCCAACTCGCTGGCCAATACTGCGGTGCGCACGCGGCCTGTGTAGCGGTTCAGGCCAGTGCTAGTTGCCAATTGCGACTTTCCTGATGACAGTACTTCCAAGCGACATCTGAGTACTCTTGACACTGTGCCCGCTGGGAGCGAGACTCGGATTACAGCATCCTTAAAATTGAAGTGAGTTTGCGGCAGGCCAGATTGCGCCCTGGCAGCCATAACTCAACGAAGGATTGGCACGCGCGCCATGGATGATCAACAGATTGCCGACCACAGTTCCGTATCGCCTGTGGTGGAGGAAGACATGGCAGGCAGCAGCGCAACCCGATCGCCGGTGGCGAGCGTTTCGGAGGGAAACGTTCCCGAGACAGTGCATTCTTTCCAGACATTGCCGGAGCGGTTTCCGGGAGAAGACAGCGGCCGCTCTTTAGCGGAAATGGCCCATCGCGATCTGGATGCGGCCTTGCAGCTGCTGGCCGAGCGCGCGCAGTACATTACCGATGCCAGCGGCGCGGCGATCGCGCTGCGACGTGGCGAACACAACGACATGATTTGCCGAGCCAGCGCGGGCGCGAACGCGCCTGAGTTGGGCGCGCTGCTCTCGATGGAATATGGACTCTCGGGAGAAAGCGTGCGCACGCGCCAGCTTTTGCGCTGCGACGAAGCTGAGAGTGATCCGCGAGTGAACCGGGAAGTTTGCCGCCAGTTGGGCATTGCTTCGGTTGCGGTGATGCCGATCGTGAGCGAGCAACAGGTATTCGGCGTCTTCGAGTTACTTTCAGGCAAGCCGCGGGCTTTTGACGAGCGCGATCTTTCGGCGCTGCAGCGCTTGAGCGGGATGGTGGAAACCGCGGTGAAGCATGCAGTGGCGGCACAGACTGTGGTGGTTCCGGAGCCGACGAGCGTGGAACTGCAGCCGCCGGCGACTGCGGAGGCTGTGGAGGTTCAAGAAGCGGCAAAGGTTGAAACGATCATTGCTGACGGTCCTATAAAGGTTGCGGCCGCCGATACTGTGGCCAGTCCGGTGGTTGAGCCCGTGCCGGCGGCACAATCTGCACCGTCAGAATCTGCACCGCCAGCAGATGCTCCGGCGCAGCAACTGACGAACACGGGATTGGAAAATGCGAAGACGGAAGCGGCGGCTAAGAAGCCGGTTTTCTGGTCAGCAGCGGTGCGGACATCGGTGAGTGCGGACCAGCCCGATCCCGCTGCTGAGTCGCTGAAAGTGCCTGCGGTGTTGAGAACTCTGCAGAAATGCCAGGCTTGCGGCTTTCCGGTTTCGCACGGGCGTACGTTCTGCGTGGAATGCGAAGAGAAGCAATGGCGCGGCCAGCGGATTCCGCAACCCGCAAGTGGGCCGGCGCAAAAAGCGGGTTCGCGTGGAGAACTTCAGGTCGCTCGTCCGACGGAGACGGGGTCGGCCGTTTCGGTGGCGCAAGAGTTCTGCTTCGGCCGAGACCTCGGGCAAGAATCCGGCACCAGCTGCTGATGGGCCTGCCTGTTGCCGCGATCATTGCACCAAGTTCTGATGTCTCGCGCGATCTGCCGCGCAATGTCGCTATCCTCTGACAATTCCGCTCCGTTCTTGAGCGCAACCGTAGGATCGGAATCGTGGATCGCGTCGAACAAATACATCCTCGGAGCATTGCTGGTGGTTGCGCTGGTGATCGCCGCGATCGCCTGGCTGCATTGAGTTTCAAGTTGGAGTCATGTCTCGATTCTTTTCCGCGATCCCCGCGCCTGAGACAGATTACAATTCCTTTTCTGACGCAAGCTTTTCCCCTGGAGGATGATCGTGCCGGCAAGCATGCGAATGGTGATGCGCCGTTGCTTGTTGTTTCTGTTGTTGACTGCGTGGGCGTCTGCTCAAAGTGCTGAGCAGCATACGGCGCGGTACCTGGAGTCGATTCGCAAGCAGCCGCCGTTGCTCTTGGCTTTTCTGCGCGACCTGCCCAAAGGCGGGGACTTGCACAATCATCTGGACGGGGCGATTTACGCGGAAGATCTGGTGGATTTCGCGGCTGATGGCGGGCTGTGCGTGGATCGCACTGCTTCGCGACTGCTGGCGCCTCCTTGTGATTCGTGCGAGAACTACACGGCGAAACCGGCAGCCCGCTGCAGCTACGCCGATCATGTGCTTTACAACCAGATGATTGACGCGTGGTCGATGCGCAACTGGAGGCCGGGGGACGAATCAGGGCATGATCATTTCTTTGCTGCGTTCGACAAATTTGGACTGGCTTCGCACACTCATGTTGCGGAGGCGATCGCCGCAGCGACGAATCGCGCGGGCATGGATCATTTGCAATATGTGGAGTTCATGCATACCGCCGATGGCGGCGCAGCGGCGAGACTGGCGGCAAAGGTTGACTGGAATGCGGATTTCGCCAAAATGCGCGAAGCGCTGTTGAGCGCCGGCATGAAAGACGTGGCGGATGAGACGGGGAAGAAACTCGCCGCCGACGATGCTCGCGCCAAAGAGATTCTTAAGTGCGGCATCGCGGACGCTGCTCCTGGATGCAATGTGACGGTGCGCTATCTTTATCAGGTCTTGCGCGGCTTGCCGCATGAAATTGTGTTCGCTCAGATTCTGCTGGGATTTGAACTGGCATCGTCCGATCCGCGATTTGTCGGGCTGAATCTGGTGATGCCTGAGGATTGGTACGTGCCGCTCCACGATTTCAACGAGCACATGGCAATGATCGATTATCTTCACAGCGTTTATCCTAAGGTGCACATCACGCTGCACGCCGGCGAACTTGCGATGGGACTGGTGCCACCGGAGGATCTGGCGTTTCACATTCGGGCGTCGATCGAGCGCGGACATGCGGAGCGGATCGGGCATGGGGTTTCTGTGATGAACGAAAGAGATGCAATCGGCCTGCTGCATGAAATGGCGGAGCGCAACGTGCTGGTGGAAATCGCGCTGACCTCGAATGACATGATCCTGGGAGTAAGCGGCGATGACCATCCGCTGCCGATTTATATGAAGTATGGAGTTCCGGTGGCGCTGGCGACCGATGACGAAGGCGTTGCGCGTTCGGACCTGACGCATGAATATTTGCGCGCGGTCGAGAGTTACCACTTGTCGTATGCGGATTTGAAACGCATGGCGCGGCAGAGTTTGGAACACAGCTTTCTGCCGGGGCGGAGCTTGTGGATGGATACGAAGGTCGTGTTTCGTGTGACTTCGGCTTGCGTGGGAGTTGAGGCGGGCGCGGAGAAACCCTCCGCGGCATGCGAACAGTTCCTGGCGGCGAATGAACGTGCGCGGATGCAGTGGAAGTTGGAGGGCGAGTTCGCGAAATTCGAGAAGAAATACTGATGACACATGGTTAACGAATGATCGACGACGCATTCAGCTCGGCTGAGTCGGCCGCGGAATCCATTCTGGCGCAGACTGCTCTGCGTCCGCGGATCGGCCTGGTTCTTGGCTCGGGGTTGGGCGGCTTTGCGGATTCGATGGCAGAAGCTACGCGCATTCCCTTCGCGCAGATTCCGGCGTTTCCGCGATCTACGGCGATCGGACACGCAGGGCAAATGGTAATTGGCGCGGTGGGCTCTCTCCCCGTGGCTGTGATGCAGGGCCGCGTGCATCTTTATGAAGGATATTCCGCGGCGGAAGTCGCTTTCCCCATGCGCGTGTTCGGAAGAATGGGAATTCGCGCCGTCATTCTGACGAATGCGGCGGGCGGGATTAACCTGAATTATCAGCAAGGCGCACTGGCGCTGATCCGCGACCACATTAATCTGCAGGGAGACAATCCGCTGGTTGGGCCGAACGACGACCGTTTTGGCGTGCGCTTTCCTGACATGACGCACGCCTACGACAAGACTTATCGACTGGCGGCGCAGGAAGAGGGAGCCAAGATCGGAATGACCCTTTACGAGGGGGTCTATGCCGCTCTGCGCGGGCCGAGTTATGAGACGCCCGCTGAAATCAAGTATCTACGAACCATTGGCGCGGATTTAGTGGGGATGTCGACGGTGTTCGAGGTGATTGCCGCGCGTCACATGGGAATCAGAGTGCTTGCCATTTCGTGCGTGACGAACATGGCGGCTGGAATCCTTGACCAGCCGCTCTCGCACCAGGAAGTGATGGAAACCGGCGAGCGCGTCAAGACCGGCTTTGAGGCGCTGCTGCGCGCGGTGCTGCCGCGCATTGATAGCGACATCGCCCAGGTCTGATCGGACAAAAACTCAATTCCCGGTACGCGGAATAAATAATTCCAGCGGCGGCTTCATTCTGTAGGTCTCTACAAAACTTCGCTGATTCACCGCCAGGCCGAGCCGTCCACGCGAGTCGATGTAAAGCAGGGGCTGGCCTAGCGGAACGTCGCTGAAGGTTCGCACGAATTTGATTTTCATCTCTTTGTCGCCGAGCCTCACGGGAAC
Source organism: uncultured Acidobacteriota bacterium (assembly GCA_963761915.1). Classification (GTDB taxonomy): domain Bacteria; phylum Acidobacteriota; class Terriglobia; order Terriglobales; family Acidobacteriaceae; genus Sulfotelmatobacter. The sequence continues at coordinate 440,418 of CAVXIO010000020.1, read as the reverse complement.
TTCCTGCCCGCGCTGGTAGCCGAGCTTCAGGAACATGTCACCGTCGAGGTTGGTTGCGAGATTGCCGAAAGGGCCGTCCGTCGCAATTACTTCGGCGGTAATACCGCGATCATCGAGCTGCGGTGCCTTCAATTCCAAGCGGACCAGCGATGCGACTGGCATCTCCGGACCAACGTTGGTCCAATCCTCGCCACGCGCGAGGTGCGCACCTACGGGAGAAAAAAGGTCGCGGCCATGGAATGTCGAAGACAACTTGGTGCCGATCATCCAACCGGTGTTCGTGATCTCATGGATGCCCTCGATGCCGTCGCGCTGCTCGACCAGCGTGAGGAGGCCGTTATCGGGCAACACGAAATACTGTCCGCGTTTCGACTTGGCGACGATCGCCTTGCGCGTGCTGCCGACGGTGGGATCGACGACCACTACGAATACCGTACCGGCGGGATAGTAAGGGGTTGCGCCGTAGAGAAAGCGCGCGCCGTCGAGAATGGAGAACGGCGTGACTTGGTGCGTGAGGTCGACGATGCGAACATCGGGCATGATGGAATACATCACGCCGCGGCAGATGGCGACGGAGTCGTCGAGTATGCCGAAGTCGGTCATGAAGACGATGGTCTGGGGATATTTTGCAGTTTGCGCGACGGCGAGCGCGGAAAGTGCCACGAGTACCGTAAGCAGGGCAGATATTGACTTGGCGAAAAGAATGCTGGAAACATTCGCGCGCCGGGATGAGTGGATCATGCGTCTCTCTCCCTATTTTCAGTGGAAAACGATGGCCTGCAAGAATACTGGGAATTGCCGCCGCGCTGCAAATGTGCTCGCTTTCCGGCCCTGCGACTATAATGTGCTGTCGATTCCATAGCACGACCGCAAGGAGGTCTTCATGCCGCAAGCTATCCCTGAGAAGTATCGCGATCTTTTTCAGAAGCGTGCCTTCGCCAACCTGGGCACGTTGATGCCCGACGGCAGTCCGCAAGTGACGCCGGTGTGGTGCGACTTTGACGGCGAACACGTGATTTTCAACTCCGCCAAGGGACGGCAGAAAGATCGCAACGTGCGCCGCGATCCGCGCGTGGCCATGACTTTGATGGATCCGGAGAATCCCTACCGCTATCTGGAAATTCGCGGCCGCGTAGTTGAGATTACCGAAGAGGGCGCCAGCGCTCACATCGACAAGATGGCTAAGAAATATCTTGGCGTCGACAAATATCCGTATGGCCAGCCTGGCGAAGTGCGGGTGATGTACAAGGTGAGGCCCGAGCATACGACGGTGATGGGCTAGGCGAGGGACTCCGCATTCATACTTACAACCTTTGCTTCCTCGGCTTCGGCAATGTCAACCGGACGCTGGTGCAGTTGCTGATCGATCGCGAGCGGGAACTGCGCGAACGGCATGGCATTTCGTGGCGCATTACAGGAGTTGCAACCCGGCGGATGGGATGGATTGCTGAGGCAGAGGGTCTGGATGCGGCGGGCTTGCTGGAGAGTTCGGAACTGATTTCTGGCTTTTCGCAGGCGGGGGCGCCTTCGACTGCCGCTCAGGGCAGGTCCGCTCCACATAACAATGTTCGTGACTGGCTGGCCGCGGCTTGTGCTGACGTTCTGTTCGAAGCTACTGGGCTGAATGTGAGAAATGGGCAGCCCGCGGTCGATCACATTCGCGCGGCGCTCGAGTATGGAGCCCACGCCATCACCGCCAATAAGGGACCAATCGTTCACGCGTATCGCGAACTTCGCGATCTTGCCTCGGCGCGCGGAAAACGCTTTCTGTTTGAATCTACTGTGATGGATGGCGTGCCTATTTTTTCTTTTTTACCCCAACTACCTCTGATCCATCTGCAGGGATTTCACGGGATTCTGAATTCGACGACGAACGTGATTCTCTATGAAATGGAAAATGGCCTGAGCTTTGAGGAGTCTTTAAAAAAGGCGCAGGCGCTTGGCATCGCTGAGACCGATGCTTCGCACGACATCGACGGCTGGGACGCCGCGGTGAAAACGGCGGCACTCGTCACGGTGCTGATGGATATGCCGGTGCGTTTGGAGGAGATCAAGCGGGAAGGGATTCGCGGGGTGAGCGCGGAGGCCGTGCGCGGGGCTAGAAAAGAAGGACGGCCTTACAAACTTGTCTGCCGCGCTAAGAGAACGGAGAGCGGAGTTGCGGCGGGAGTACGCCTTGAGCAAGTCCCGATCACTGATCCTATGGCGCAAATCTGCGGCACGTCTTCCTACATTTATTTCGAGACGGACATCTTTCCCGGACTCGCTATCACGGAAGAAAATCCTGGATTGTACGCGACGGCTTATGGGATGCTGGCGGATTTTGTTAGAGCCGTGGGAAGATAGATGGATCATCATGCCTATCACTGAAACTGCCGCTCCGGCCGCGCTCGACGTCACCTGGGTTCGCTCGCAATTTCCCGCGCTTGCGCAAACCGTGAATGGACATCCCGCCGCGTTCCTCGACGGGCCTGGCGGAACGCAAGTTCCGCAGCGGGTGATCGACGCTATTTCGGATTACTTGCGCCGAAATAACGCCAACACTGGTGGCGCTTACGCGACCAGCCGCAACACGGATGCGATGCTCGCGGAGGCACGCGCCGCCATGGCCGACTTTCTCAACTGCGGGGCCGACGAAATCGTATTCGGTCCGAACATGACTACGTTGACTTACGCGATGAGCCGCGCGATTGGCCGCGAACTCGGACTCGGAGATGAAATTCTGGTCACGCGCCTCGATCATGACGCCAATGTCTCTCCCTGGCTTGCGCTTGAAGAAAAGGGCGTGACCATTCGTTGGGCTGAGATTCATGAAGAAGATTGCACGCTTGATCTTGACGACCTGGCCAGCAAAATCAATGAGCGCACGAAGCTGGTTGCGGTTGGCTATGCTTCGAATGCTGTGGGGACGGTCAATCCTGTGAAAAAGATCGTCCGGCTGGCGCACGCCGCGGGCGCTCTCGCTTATGTTGACGCGGTGCATTACGGACCGCATGGGCTGATCGACGTGGCGGCGCTCGACTGTGATTTTCTGGTGTGCTCCACATATAAATTCTTTGGGCCACACATGGGAGTTCTTTTCGGCAAGCGCGCGCACTTGCAGCGGCTGCGTCCTTACAAAGTTCGTCCGCTTACTGAGGCTAGCCCGCTTCGCTGGGAGTGGGGGACGCTTAACCATGAATGCATCGCCGGCATTACCGCTTGCGTTGACTACTTCGCCGATCTTGGCCGCCGCGCGCAAATGCATCTCTCGCAGCCTCAGGCCGCTACGCGCCGGGCCGCGATTGTCGCTGCCTTTGACGCCATTCATGAGTATGAGCACGGATTGATGGAGCGCCTGATTGCTGGGCTGAGACAGATCCCAGCCTTTAAGATCTACGGCATCACGGATTCTGCGCGCTTTGCCGAGCGCTGTCCTACATTGGCGTTGCGCGTTGTCAATCAGAGTTCCGAGCAGACTCCGCTTGCACTCGCCACGAAGCTGGGCGAGCGCGGCATCTTCACCTGGGACGGGAACTACTACGCTTTGAACCTTACGGAGCGGCTCGATGTAGAAAAGTCGGGCGGCTTCCTGCGCATCGGACTCGTGCACTACAACACCGCGGAGGAAGTGGATCGGCTGCTGGTGGCGCTGAGGGAGATCGTGGCGGCTTAAATCCTAGAAGACATCCTGCAATTAAGGTGAGAACTAAACTGGGGCCTCAGAGGCTAAAGTCCGCGTCTTTCCTGTCTCTTGACGGCACGGCTAAAGCCGTGCCCTTCCCGAGCGATATAGGAGATAGCTCCAGTTTAATCGCAGAGACACAACAGCCTGGGATTTGATCCCAGGCTGGTAGGGAGCGGAAAATCAGGGCGCAGAAAGATGTGCGCTTTGTGCCGGCCTTTTCTTACGGCCAGCGCTTGGCGGTATCGTCCCAACCGGCTGCGCGGGCAGGCTGCGGCGCCGTGACGACCGGGGGCGCCGGGATGCGGATGGGTTGCTGCGGTCCGTTGACCGCGGTAGGGAGTGACGATTTCGCCATCTCGGAGTTCAATTCTTTCTCTTCGGACAGCAAGGGAGCGACCAGCCGGAGCGCTTCCACTTCTTTTTCGAGACGGGTCAGTTCCATTTCTTTCTGCCGCAAAACCTCATAAACATTCTTCATAGACAGGGCACCTGTAAGTCCATTGTAGCGTTCAGCAGCTTTTCTCGCACTCTAGCAGAGTTACCCGTGTTGTCAAGAGATTACTGGCTGCAGGTTCCATAACTCGAAACGGGCTTGCGATACGGTTGGGTTGCTCGCGCGGGAAGCCAAGAAGTGTGGGCGCTTATAATCGCGGCGTGAGCCTTCAAAGAGAGAAAGCGGAGCGTCCGGCGGGTCGAGTGCTGGGGCTGGACGTGGGGTCGAGAAGGATTGGGATGGCGGTTTCGGATCCGCTGGGGATTACCGCGCAAGGGCTGGTGACTTTACAGCGCCGGAACAAGCGGCAGGATTTGGCGGCGCTGGAGGAGGTGATTCGCGAGTATGCGTGCGGGAGATCGTGGTCGGCTTGCCGCTGCGCATGAGTGGCGCGGAAGGGACGCAATCGGAAAAGATGCAGGTGTTCGCGGAAGAACTGCGGAAGCGGTTCCGGCTGCCGGTGCATTTGTGGGATGAGCGGCTGACCTCGGCGGAAGCGAATCGGCTGCTGCGGGAGACGGATCTGTCGATTGAAAAGAGAGGGAAGGCAGTGGATCGGATGGCGGCGGTTTTGATTTTGCAGGGATGGATGGAAGGGAAGCGGCTTGCGGCTTCCGGACCTTCCGGCTTCCGGCTTCCGGCTTCCGGGTTCGTAGAGATCCTCTTTTTTCTTCAATAATTAGCTTTTGGCGGGTTAGGCTGCGGCCGGGGGACGGATGGATCGCAGCAAACCATTGAGGAGTTGACCAACACGGGCTGCCTTTCGGAGAACGGCATCCGTTTTTGCGGCATCGATGTAGCCTAAGCGTCTGGCAAGAGTGAGTTGGGTTTCTATCTCAAACAGCGATCCTCGGGAGTGGCAGAGGAACTGTGCGAGTTCTTTCTCGGAGGAGCGACCTTTGCCCTCGGCGATGTTGCTCGGCACTGACACAGCTGCTCGACGCAATTGGACGGTCAGCGCGTATGTTTCTTCCTTAGGAAAAGTTTTGGTGATGCGATAGATGTCTTCCGCAAAGATCCATGGCCGCCTGCCACGCTTGCAGGTCGGTGTACGTCCCGCTCATTGAGAATGCTCCTTCGGGTTTTCCTGTCATGCTAGATGGGCTCGCAGACCAACAGAAGGATGAATCTCACATCAACTCCTCTTTTCTCGGAGCGCCAAACCAATTTGGGAACTGAGGGCAATCAACCAAAGCCGGAAGCCGGTTTTAGTGTCCCCGCATGGCGCGGCGGTAGGCGGCTACGTTGTTGTTGTGTTCTTCGATGGTGCGGGCGAAGCGGTGGTGGCCGGCGGCGTCGGCGACGAAATAGTAGTAGTCGCTTTGGGCGGGATGCATCGCAGCTTCTAGCGCGCTTTTGCCGGGATTGCCGATGGGGCCGGGGGGAAGTCCGGTGTGCATGTATGTGTTGTAGGGTGAGTTGAAGCGCATGTCGTCATGGTGCAGGGCGCCGGAGTAAGTCCCGGCCAGCAGCTCGGCATAGATGATGCTGGGGTCGGCGTCGAGCGCGATTCTCTTTGCCAAGCGGTTGAAATAGACGCTGGCGACTAGCGGACGTTCTTCGGCCACCGCGGTTTCTTTCTCGACTATGGATGCCATGATCACGGTGCGTTCTACGTCGGTCTCTACCACAATTGGGAGTGAGCTGGTTGGCGTGGGGCTGTTCTCCTGAACTCCGTTGCCTGGGGTTTGAACTAATCCAATCTGATGTGCGACCTGGCGGAACTGCTTGACCATGACGGCGGCCATCTCGTGCATGGTTTGCATGCGGCTGAATTCGTAGGTGTCGGGGAAAAGATAGCCCTCGAGAGATGGAGCGCCGGGTGCGAGGTCGGCGATGAGCGAGGTATCGGATTGGGCTATTTTGAGGAAGTCTTGCGCGGGACCGAGTCCGGCGGCCTCGATGGCGCGGGCGATATCGAACATGGTGAAGCCTTCGGGCACGACTACGGTATGGAAGTAAACGTCACCGCGGCGCAGGCGTTTTTGTATGTCGATGATGCTGGAGGGCTTGTCGAAGAGATATTCTCCGGCCTTCAGGGAGCGGCGGCGGCGAAGATAGCGCCAGAGGATGAAAGCCTCCTGGCTGCGAATCACGCCTGCAGACTTGAGTTCGGAGGCGATGCGGCGGGTGGAGTAGCCCGGTCGCAGCATCACAAAGGTTTGTCCGGGAGGCACAATGGGGGTCAACAGAGCCCAGGCGAACCAGCCTGCGGCGGCGAATGCCGCAAAAAAGATGAGCCAGACGATCTTGCGCACGATGGCGACAGTTTAGACGATGAGGGAGGGCGGGCGTAGCTGACTTTAGTAAGGTTTTGGCTGGGAAGTTCTGCGGTTGGAGGGTTCCGGTGGTGGCGAGAGCGATGTTTATTCGCTTAAATAGGGGGTCAGCTAGTTTTGCACCCTTTGTAGAGCGCTATACTCAAATGTCCTAGGAGTCATCTAATACTTCATGAGACGTAGCTCGCCGCTTTGGGCTTTGACCTTGCTTCTGGCCGTTTTGCCGACAACGGGTTGCGTGCTTCGTACGCGACCGGTGGAGGAGACTTACTCCAAGACCCCGCTTCGAGAATCGACCCAGCCAGCCTTAATTGACAGCGTCAATCAGCAGGCGGAGAAGACGCAGTCGCTGCAAGCGACGGTGGATATAGATACGTCGGTGGGGGGAGCAAAGAAGGGGCACGTGACCGACTACAAAGAGATTCGCGGCTACGTGCTGGCGCGGAAGCCTGCGATGCTGCACATGATTGGGCTGCTGCCGATTGTGCGGACGACGGCCTTCGACATGGTGAGCAACGGTGAGGAATTCAAGCTTTGGATTCCTCCTAAGAATCGCTTTGTGGTGGGGCGGAACGATGTGCGGAGCCACAATGGAGACCAGCCCATGGAAAGCATCCGGCCGCAGGACATTTACGAGGCGCTGCTGATACGGCACATCGATCCGGAGCAAGAGATTGCCGTGCTCGAGAGCGGTTATGAGATTCTGCATGACTCGAAAGGCCATCGGGTTCTGCAGGAAGACTACGAACTGGTGGTGATTCGAAAAGGCGAGCAGGGGTGGAAACTGGCGCGCAAGATCGTGTTCAGCCGCACCGATCTGGAGCCGCATCGCCAATATATTTATGATGAGCAGGGAAATCTGGCAACCGATGCCCGCTATGCGAACTACAAGGATTACGATGGCGTCAGCTTTCCGACGCGCATAGAAATTTATCGTCCGCAAGAGGAGTATGACATCAAGCTGAATATCCTGAAGCTGGAGATCAACAAAGCGCTGCGAGACGATCAGTTTGCTTTGGAGCAGCCTCCGGGAGTGGAAGTGGTGCATCTGGACCGGCCGCAGTCGAGTGCGGTTGCGCCGCTGCCGGAAAGTCGGAACAGCGATTAGCGGTTGGCAATTGGCAAATAGCCATTGAGAATTTGGCATCCCTCGCTCCGCTCGGATTGACAAGCGTTTGAGTTCCATCTTTTCGAACCCATGATGAATAAAATGATTGTCGCCAATCTGGTGCATCGGCCGATTCGGTCGCTGATCAGCATTGTGGCTATTGCGCTGGAAGTGGCGCTGATTCTGCTGATCGCCGGCTTGTGCTACGGCATCATGAACGATTCGAAGACTCGGACTGCCGGCATTGGGGCGGATGTAATTGTGCAGCCGCCGGGGTCGTCCAATTTGGCGGGCATCAGCGGGGCGCCCGTTCCCATCAAGGTGGGAGACGTTCTGCGGGGCTTGCCGCATGTCAAAGTGGTAAGCCCGGTAATCTGGCAGCTTTCGACCGCGGGCTCGCTCGAGGTGATTGATGGAATCGATTTGCCAAGCTTTGAAGCTTTAGGCGGGCCGTTTCAATATGTGGCTGGAGGGCCGTTCCAGGGGCCGAATGACATTCTTGTGGATGACTACATTGCGCGGCAGAAGCACGTGAAGGTTGGCAGCACGATGGAGTTGCTGAATCACGAGTTTCGAGTAGCCGGTATTGTCGAGAACGGCCGCGGGGCGCGAAAGTTTCTGCCCCTTGGCACACTGCAGGATTTGATTGGAGCGAAAGACAAGGCGTCGGTCTTCTATGTCAAACTCGACGATCCTGCCAATGCAGAGGCGGTGGTGAACGAGGTAAAGAGCCAGCCCGGCATGGAGAAATATGCCGTGCAGTCGACCGAAGAGTATTTGAGCATGATGACCCCGAGCCGGTTGCCGGGCTTCCGGCCGTTTATCGGCGTGGTGATTGGGGTGAGCCTGATCATTGGATTTCTGGTGATCTTTCAATCGATGTACGCGGCGGTGATGGAGCGCACGCGCGAGATTGGCATCCTGAAAGCGATGGGCGCGTCCAAGTTCTACATCGTGAACGCGATTCTGCGCGAGACTGGATTGTTGGCTATGGTTGGGATCGCGCTGGGCATAGTTTTTAGTTTTGCAGCGAGCTGGGGAATTCGGCAGCGCTTTCCGCTGGTGCAGGTTGTGGTGAGCGGAGATTGGGTCGTGCGGGCCATGATTGTCGCCATCGTTGGGGCAATCGCTGGCGCAGTGTATCCGGCGTTCAAGGCGGCGGGGAAAGATCCGATTGAGGCGCTGGCATACGAATGAGAAAGGGCGCTTTCCAGGACATTACCGTTCGTTAACGTAGCGTTGACAATCTGTTGCGGGCTACGGTATCTTTAAAGCTTTGGGAAGTCTCGCGGTTGCCCGCCTGATGGTCTGGCGTCCTCGCCGGGGAATCAACGAGCGGTCTTCTTTTTTATTCAATCGCGATTCTTTTTATTCTGGGAGAGTTCTGATGTCTACCTATTTCCCCAAACCGGGGGAAATTGTGCGCAAGTGGTACGTCGTGGATGCGGAGGGGCAGACGCTCGGACGTCTGGCCTCGCAAGTGGCACGCATCCTCATGGGCAAAGAGAATCCGCAGTACACGCCGTTTCTTGATACTGGCGATCACGTGATTGTGGTGAATGCGGAGAAGATTCGAACGACCGGCATGAAGTCGGAGCAGAAGCAGTATCACCATTACACCGGTTATCCGGGCGGTCTGCGCACCGAAGATTATCGCAAGCGTTTGGCGCGCAAGCCGGAAAAGATCATTGAAGATGCGGTGCGGCGCATGCTGCCGAAGAACAAGCTGGCGGCGCACATGCTGTCGAAGTTGAATGTTTATAAGGGCGACAAGCATCCGCACGAGGCGCAGAAGCCGCAGGATCTGAAGTTGGAAGTGCGGGCGTAGGTTCCTCCGCGTGTTGAGGTCGGAGAAGATTGAGATCCTTCGCTCCGCCTGAAGAAGGGCTGCGCTCAGGATGACAATGCGCTGCGGGTGACAACAGATTAGGAGCTAAGAGCTAAATGGCAGAATTGGTTCAGTATTACGGAACGGGGCGGCGGAAGCGGGCGATTGCGCGGGTTTATTTGCGTCCGGGCAGCGGCGATTTCAAGGTAAACGGACGAGCGTTTGAAGAGTATTTCGTGACGCCAGCGCAGCGCTCGGCCGCGAAGGCGCCACTGGCGTCTACCGATACCGCGGCCGCGTTTAACATTGTCGCCAGCGTGCTTGGGCGGCGGAGTGCGCGGCCAGGCCGATGCCGTGAAGCTCGGTATTGCGCGGGCCTTGATGCAGTTCAACGCGGAGTTGCGCGGCAAGTTGAAGTCCGAGGGTTTGGTCACTCGCGACTCGCGCGGCAAAGAGCGCAAGAAGTACGGCCAGAAGGGCGCGCGTAAGCGGTTCCAGTTCTCGAAGCGGTAGAGATTCCTCCGCCCCTCGCGTGCGCTCCGGGGTCGGAATGACAAGGTTTTGTTTTAGGGTTCACTGGCCACTGACAACTGGCCACTGATCAGCTGTTTTGAGGTGTTCAATTCTTCCTGTGCCTCGCGGCGCGGGGCAGGGAATGGCAATCCGGAGCGGAACTTAACGCGAAGGATGCAGACTGAATAAGGAGGTTCATTGGCTACTATCACCATGAAGGAGTTGCTCGAAGCGGGTGTTCACTTCGGGCATCAGACGAAGCGCTGGAATCCCAAGATGAAGGAATACATCTTCGGAGAGCGCAACGGGATTTACATCATCGATTTGCAGAAGACGCTGAAGATGTTCAAAGAGGCGTCGAAGTTCGTGCAGGAACTGGCCGCCGACGGCAAGATTGTGCTGTTCGTGGGCACCAAGCGCCAGGCGCAGGACGCCATTGCCGAAGAGGCTACCAAGTGCGGCGGCTTCTACATCAACCAGCGCTGGCTGGGCGGGCTTCTCACCAATTGGGTTACGGTGCAGAAGTCGGTGAAGCGGCTGAAAGAGCTCGACGAGATGGCCACGGATGGCCGCTACGAGCTGCTGCCGAAAAAAGAAGTGATCAAGCTCGAGCGCGAGCGCAAGCATCTGCAGGCCAACCTGGCGGGCATCAAGAATATGAGCCGGTTGCCGGATGCGATCTTTGTGATTGATTCGAATAAAGAGCAGATCGCGGTGCGCGAGGCGCGCAAGCTGGGCATTCCGGTGGTCGCGGTGGTGGATACGAATTGCGATCCCAGCGAAGTGGATTACGTGATTCCGGGCAACGACGATGCGCTGCGCGCGATCCGGCTGTTTACTTCGAAGATTTCGGAATCGATCGCCGAAGGCGCGCAGTTGATGACCGACAAGCAGGTCGCCGACATGACGGCGGCGACGGAGCAAGCGCAGGCCCGGGAAATGCAGCAAGCCGAAGATGCGGCGGCGGCGCTCGAGCTTCGGGCGCAGGAACATGCGGCTGCGTCTGATAGCGTGGACCTGGGCGAAGAGATCAGCATGGAAGAGGTGCTGGGTCCGGGGACACATAAGAAGCCGGTGGCGAACGAGGATGCTGAGGTTGACGTGCCTAAGGCGGAGAGTCAGACGGTTTGAGAACAGTTCTCAGTTCCCGGTTCTCAGTTCTGAGTTAAACCAGGAACGCTGGACGTGGTTTGCAGCGCAAATAAAAACCGGGCACGTGTGAATTCTAGACCCGCGCGGGTCGTCCGGCGCGGGTCAAAGTTTGTAAGGAGCAGTTTCCAGTTTCAGGTTTCCAGTTTCGAGTAGCCTGGAGCGCGGACACACATTCATAGCACTCGAAACTAGAAACCAGAAACTGGAAACGAATTTTATGAGCACTACTATGGCGAATATTTCTGCGGCGCAAGTGAAAGACCTCCGGGAAAAGACCGGAGCTCCGATGATGGATTGCAAACAGGCCCTTACGGAAGCCAAGGGCGATATGGAGCAGGCGGTTGTGATCCTGCGCAAGAAGGGCGTTTCGGTCGCGGCCAAGAAGGCGACGCGCGTGACCAGCGAAGGCGCGGTGACCAGCTACATTCATGCCGGAGGCAAGATTGGTGTGCTGGTCGAGGTGAACTGCGAGAGCGATTTCGTGGCGCGCACCGAGGACTTCAAAGAACTGGTGCACGATATCGCGATGCACATTGCGGCCAGCGATCCGAAGTTTGTGCGCAAGGAAGATGTGACCAAGGCGGATTTCGAGCGCGAGAAGGAGATCTATCTCGCGCAGGCCGTCGCTTCCGGCAAGCCGCAGAATATTGCGGAGAAGATGGTGGCCGGCAAGATGGAAAAATTCTACGAGGAGGTCTGCCTGCTGGAGCAGCCTTTCATCAAGGACCAGACCATGTCGATTGCGCAGCTCATTGCGGCAAAGATCGGAAAGCTGGGCGAGAACATCAGCGTGCGGCGCTTCGCGCGATTTAAAGTGGGCGACGCAACTGAAACGGTCGCCACCACCAAGCCTACAGAACAGAAAGCTGAGTAAGTTCAGGCGCCCTGAGGGGCGCCTTTTTTCGCTACAAGAACGAGTACCAGGCCTACATGAACTCCACGACCCCTGCCTTTAAACGCGTTCTGCTCAAGCTTTCCGGAGAAGCTCTCGCTGCTAATCAGGGCTTTGGTGTTGATACGACGCGCATCCATGAGGTTGCTGCCGAATTAGCCGACGTGCACAAGCTGGGTGTGCAGCTTGCTATCGTGGTGGGCGGAGGCAATTTTTTTCGTGGCGTGGCCGATCAGGCTCGGGACATGGACCGGGTCTCCGCCGATCACATGGGCATGCTGGCGACCGTGATCAACGCGCTGGCGCTGCAGGATGCGCTGGAGAAGCAGAAAGTCTATACCCGCGTGCAGACAGCGATTGAAATGAACCAGGTGGCGGAGCCGTTCATTCGAAGGCGCGCCATCCGGCATCTGGAAAAGGGACGGGTCGTGATCTTTGCTGGAGGTACGGGGAATCCTTATTTTTCGACCGATACTGCGGCATCGCTGCGGGCCATGGAGATCAAAGCCGACGCAATTCTTAAGGCCACCAAGGTCGATGGCATTTACGACGCAGATCCCATGAAAGTGAAGAACGCGAAGAAGTTCACCGACATTACGTACATGGATGTGCTGAAGCTGGGGTTGAAGGTGATGGATTCCACCGCGATCAGTTTATGCAAGGACAACAATCTTCCGATCATTGTGTTCAATCTGAATCAGCATGGAAACATTCGGCGGGTGGTTAGCGGGGAGAAGATTGGGTCGAGGGTGGGGGCGTAGGACGTGCCACGGATATTCACGGATTCACACGGATTTTGACTTTTCTGATCCGGTGATCCGTTCGACTCCGTGGCCAGATTTTTTGTTCGGTTTATAATTCAACGTTTTGATTCCCAGTTATCTACGGAGCTAAACCATGGCTGACAGCGGGCCGCTAAGGGAAATTCGAGTTCAACTGAAGACTCGAATGGACAAGGCTGTAGAAGATTTTCGCAAGGCGATGGCGGCCACGCGCACGGGCCGAGCCTCGGTGCACATGCTGGACAGTGTGAGCGTCGACTATTACGGCTCGCAGATGCCCTTGAACCAGATCGCTCAGGTGCACGCGCCCGAGCCGCAGATGATCACGGTGCAGCCCTTCGATCCGTCGCAGGTAGGAGCGATCGAAAAGGCGATTCGGTCGGCCGAGCTCGGGCTGAACCCGATGAACGACGGCAAGTTGATCCGCGTGCCAGTGCCCGCGCTTACGCAGGAGCGTCGGCAGGAGATGGTGAAACACCTGCACAAAGTGCTCGAGGAGCACCGCACGGCAGTGCGCAACATTCGCCGCGATGGCAACGATGCCATCAAGAAGGCGATGAAAGATAAGAAAATTACCGAAGACGACGAGAAGCGGTCGCTCGAAGAGATTCAGAAACTGACCGACGACGAAATCAAGAAGATGGAAGAGATGAGCAAGGCCAAAGAAAAGGAAGTGCTGGAGCTGAAGTAGGCTGCCACCGACGGCTTTTCACGAGTCAGACTGCAAACCGGGCGGCTCGAAAGCTGACCCTGTGTTTTTCCGGGGTCCAATGAGCGTCAGGGCGATTTGTCACCAACTGAGCCAAAGTTGGGTTTTGTTGGGATAGGCTTTTCGAAACCGCGCCAGAGCTTCTCTGATTGGGACCCAGATTGTTGGACGGGTTTTCTAACTGGTTGAAAGAAATGGTAGGCACGAGGAGACTCGAACTCCTGACCTCTACCGTGTCAAGGTAGCGCTCTAACCAACTGAGCTACGCGCCTACGCTGCACTCATTCTAATGTCGTCGAAGGGTTCTCGCAATGTTACAGTGCCCATTTCGCCTGAGAGGGCCTAGGGAACTCTGATTGCCAGTTGCCAAGTGCGGCGGCGACGGCGACAATCGTCTCATGCCGAAATATTCTCAGCGCGAGGGGGACGGTTCCTCTGCCCCGACGCCCGCCTCAGCTCCTTTTTCGCCGGGGTCGATGGTCGTCGTCACGCTGGGGAATCCGCGGGACAAGTTCTGGGGCATGATTCTGGCGCTGGCCCCGGAGGGGCTTAGCATGAGCGGCATCGAGCTGGCATCTTTCGAAGACTTCGTCGTGATGGTGAAAGATGGCGATTCGTTCAGCCCCGCAGTCGTGTTCTTCCCGATGCACCGGATTGAACGCATCGAGCTCGACCTACCAGACGGCAATCTGCCTTCGCTTTCGCAGAGGTTTTCGGCCAAGACCGGGCTTGAGCCGGCCGAGCAGTTAGACCCTGCCAGAGCGCGGGAAAAGAATCCTCGGCCCGCAAGCTCGCGCTCCGTATTGCGTCCGACTGAGGACCCGGTGTGAAGCTATCGCAAATCTTCACCGCACCCAACCAACTAACGCTGCTGCGGATGGCTTTTGTTCCCTTTATTGTGATCGAACTGGTTGAAGGCCGCTACTTATGGGCTCTCGTCCTGTTCGTGGTTGCGGGATTCAGCGACGGCCTGGATGGACTGCTGGCTCGCAAGTTGCACCAGCAGACGCTGCTCGGGCAATATCTCGATCCCATTGCGGACAAATTATTGTTGAGCACTATGTTTCCTGTGCTCTCCATCTTGCACAAGATTCCGTGGAAGTTTACGGTACTGGTGTTCAGCCGAGACATCTCCATCCTCGCCGCCAGTGCGGTGCTGTTCGCAATCGCGGGATTGCGCGATTTCCGGCCCAGCATCTTTGGGAAGGCGAATACCTTCTCACAGATTGCCGCCGTCTTTTTCGTAATGTTATCGTCCATTCGGGCAACACGCTGGATCGGAATTACGCGCATCGTCTTCCTGCGCGCCACTTTTGCCTTCACAATTATCTCGGCGCTGCACTATGTTTTTCTGGTACAACACCGGTTGAAGGCGCAGACTCACGCGCTGCCTTCGCATTCTTCGCCCGAAGTACGCGCCGGTTGACCCTGTTTCCGGCATCCCCCTAGAATTGGGGTTCATCTCTCAGCGCGAAATCAACCTATGGCCTTACGCCTTTACAACACCATGTCCTCGCAGATCGAGGAGTTCCATCCGCTCCGCAACAATGAAGTTCGCATGTATGCGTGCGGCCCGACGGTCTACGATTACGGGCACATCGGCAACTTCAGAACCTTTATCGCGGTCGACATGCTGCACAGATTCCTGCGGCAGTCTGGCTACAAAGTGCGCTACGTAATGAACATTACGGATCTGGACGATAAGATTATTCGCAACGCGGCGCGCGATAAGGTCAGCGTTCAGCAGTACACCGCAAAGTACGAGAAGGCATTTCTTGAAGACTCTGCCATGGTTGGCATCGAGCAGCCGAAGCTGGTGCGCGCCACTGAGAACATTCCGCAAATGGCGGACTTCGTTGCCAAGCTGGTTGAGAAGGGCATCGCATACCGCACCGACGACGGATCGTATTACTTCCGCATTGCCAGCTTTCCGAATTACGGCAAGCTTTCGAAGAAAGACTTCAGTGGAATGCTCGACGGAGCCCGCGTTGACGTTGACGAATACGATAAAGACAGCGCGCGCGATTTTGCCTTGTGGAAAGCACCAAAAGCGGGCGAGGCTTCCTGGGAAACATCCATCGGTCCGGGGCGCCCGGGCTGGCATTTGGAGTGCTCGGTCATGTCGATGCAGGAACTGGGGGAGAGCTTTGATCTGCATGCGGGCGGAGAAGACCTGGTGTTTCCGCATCACGAAAACGAGATCGCACAGTCGGAATCGCTTACTGGAAAGACATTCGCGCGCTTTTGGTTTCATGTGCGCTTCCTGCTGGTCGAAGGCGAGAAAATGTCGAAGAGCCTGGGAAACTTCTACACGCTGCGCGACCTGGTGCTGAAAGGTCACAAACCGTCGTCCATTCGGTATTTGCTGGCGTCGGTTCCCTACCGCAATCAGCTCAACTTTACCTTCGATGGACTCCAGCAGGCCGCGGCCTCCGTCGATCGGCTGCGCAATTTCCGCCAGCGTTTGACGGCCGGGGGTTTTCCGCCGGGCTGCAATCCGGAAATGCAGGCGCTCGCACACGAGACCATCGACCGCATGCGGGCTGCGTTCGAGGATGATCTCAACACCGCACAGGCGCAGGCAGCAATCTTCGAAATGGTGCGGCAGACCAACGCCGCGATTGATTCAGGCCAGATCAAGAAAGACGACGCTGCGCCGCTGCTGGCTGCCATGGAAAAGTTCGATGAGATTTTTGCCGTGCTCGACGATAACGATGGGCCCAAGATGAAGCAGGTGTTCGACTGGGCCCCCACCGAAGGCCGCGATCAAGACATCAGTCGCGAGATCCTTGAGGTGGTTCAGTCGGGCCGACTCTCCGACGCCGACATCGAGAAGAAGGTCGACGAAATGGAAGCCGCCCGCCGCGGGCGCAACTATGCGGCGTCCGATGCTCTGCGCGCCGAACTCACTGCCGCGGGCATTCTTGTCGAGAATACCAAGAACGGCGTGCGCTGGCGCAGAAAGTAGTTTCCGGATGTTAAGCTGAAAGCTGATACCCGCCAGCTCTTATGAAGTCTCTCGACCAATATCTCAGCGATGCCGAGCAAGCCCACGGACATCTCTGTGCCGGGCAGGTCCTCGGTGTGCGGTTGGCGATGCTGGGGCTCGCGAAACTGGGGATCGAAGATCCGCGCGGCAATAAGGAAGACCGCAAGCGCCTCGTCACCTTCGTCGAAATCGATCGCTGCGCCACCGACGCCGTTGCCGTAGTCACTGGCTGCCGTCTGGGCAAACGTGCTCTAAAGTTCCGCGATTGGGGAAAAGTCGCGGCAACGTTCGTGGACGTAAACTCCGGCAAGGCAGTTCGCATCGCCGCCAAAGAATCGTCGAAAGCTCTTGCCCGCCAGATGCATCCCGAAATCGCCGACAAGAACCAGCAGCAGATGCTGGCATATCGCGAGATCAGCGATGAAGACCTGTTCACAACTCAGTGGGTAAAAGTAGATTTGCCGCCAGAAGAGTTTCCCGGATACAAAGGGGAACGTGTGGTGTGCGAAGCGTGCGGCGAAGGCATTAACTTTCGCAGAGAAGTGCGCACAGAAAAGAAAGTGCTTTGCCGCGCCTGCGCCGGGGAGCGCTACTACCAGCCAATCTAAGCCGCCTGCTCATACGCCTGCGCCACTCGCAAGATAGTCGCTTCGTCGAAATGCTTTCCCAGAATCTGCAGGCCGATGGGCAATTTCTCTTTCGTCTCTCCACACGGTACAGAAATTCCGGGAATCCCCGCTAAATCCGCGGTAACCGTGTAGATATCTGCCAGGTACATGGCCAGTGGATCATTCGCTTTCTCTCCCAGCCGAAACGCCGCCGTCGGGCTCGTCGGCGTGACGATCGCGTCTACTTTGCGGAACGCTTCGTCGAAATCGCGCGCCAGCAAAGTCCGCACTTTCTGCGCTTTCAGATAATAAGCATCGTAATAACCCGCGCTCAGCGCGTAAGTGCCGAGCATGATGCGGCGCTTCACCTCCGCGCCGAAACCTTCGTCGCGGCTGCGCCGGTACAGCTCAGAGAGCGACTTCACTCCCGCAGCCCGGTAACCGTAGTGCACACCATCGTAGCGCGCCAGGTTTGAAGACGCTTCCGCGGTTGCAATCAAATAATAGGTGGGAATCGCATATGGCGTGTGCGGCAACGAAACCGGAAGAATCTCGCAGCCCAGGCTTTTCAACTTGTCGATCGCCAACTCAACCGCATGCCGGACTTCATCATCGAGTCCGTCTCCGAAATATTCTTTCGCCACGCCCAATCTCAATCCGCGCACTGGTTTTTCAAGTTCGGCGACGTAATCCGGCACAGGCAGGTCGGCTGAAGTCGAATCCATAGGGTCGCGCCCGGCAATCGTGCGCAGCACAATCGCGGCGTCCTCGACGGTTTTCGCTAAAGGCCCGATGTGATCGAGCGAAGACGCGAACGCAATCAGGCCGTAGCGTGAGACGCGCCCGTAAGTCGGCATCAATCCCACTACCCCGCAGAACGATGCCGGCTGACGAATCGATCCGCCTGTGTCCGAGCCAAGCGCCGCTACCGCCATGTCCGCGGCAACCGCCGCAGCCGAGCCTCCCGAAGACCCTCCCGGTACGCGCCTCACGTCGCGCGGATTGCGCACGGGATGAAACGCCGAGTTCTCATTCGATGAACCCATGGCAAACTCATCGCAGTTTGTCTTACCAAGAATCACCGCTCCGGCAGTTTCCATGCGCGCTACGGCGGTGCAATCATAGGGCGGAACGTAATCGCCCAGAATCTTCGAGCCCGCCGTGGTGCGCACCCCGCGCGTGGACATGACATCTTTAATAGCAACCGGCACACCGCCCAGCGGCGGCAAAGGCTTGCCCTCGGCGGCCATACGGTCGATGCGGTCGGCCTGCTCGAGTGCGCGCTCTTTGCAAAGAGTGAGGAACGCTCCGATCTGCCCATCCTCTTTCTGAATCTGCGCGTAGTGCGCCTCTGCAAGCGCCAGCGCCGTAGTCTGGCGCTCCTGCGCGGCAGAGCGCGCCGCATCGATGGTGAGGACTTTCAATTTCATCACGGTAAAGAAAGCATTGCAGAAGGTTCAAAGGGACGATTGTGCCGCGGAATTCGATCCGCGCGGGACTATCTTTCAATCACCTTGGGCACTCGAAAATACGTTCCATCCGCATCAGGCGCATTCTCCAGCGCGACTGCCTGCGGCAAGGACTTGCGAAGTCCCTCCACCACGTCCTCGCGGCTGGCGTAGGCGAATCTCTCGCTGCCCTGTTTGGATTCGTCGACACCGTAGCGGTCCGATACCTGCGCCATTGGTTCCACGTTCGAAGTATCGAGTTCGTTAAGCCTTTCGATATACCCGAGAATCGAGTTCAAATCCCGCAACATGCCGGCGCGCTCTTCCGCGGAAAGCTCCAAATTAGCCAGATCGGCGACGTAGGCAACATCTTTCTCTGTGACTTTCATTCTTCATCTCGAGCGACAGCGGTCGAAAAATAATTTTCGCCGTCAAGCCTGCCGAATCACAAACTCGATTCTTTCAACTTGCGTTCCGGCATAACGATTCAGCACGGCGAGATAACGCGGAGCCAAACTCTGCATCTCGCGCTTCCATCCAGCATCGGGAACTTCGACCTGCAAGACGGCATCGGCAAACTGCAACGCCCGCGTCCGGCCGGCCACCGCCGACCCGCAAACCAGCGGCCAGGCCAGCACCGGAGCTTCGCCCTGCGGCACACGTCGCAGCGAGCTGAGCACAATCTTTTCCAGTCCCGCGCCTGCCTGTTCCAATGCAACCCTCCAATGCTGACTTCCAAACAAAACCGCAGCTGGGAACTCCGATTTTAGCATTCCAAACCTAAGCCTGACGCTTGCCCGGCATCCGCTCTCAGAGCGGGAACTCTCGCCTCACGAATTCAAGCGCGGTATCGCGGGAAAGCAGTCGCCCTTCCAGTTGAGCATCTTCCACGGCCTCCAGAATCTCGCGGAACTTCGGCCCCGGCCGATATCCGGCTTCAATCAAGTCGTCGCCGGTAACCAATGCAATGGGGCGAATATTTTCCGGCGGAATCTCGGTAAGTTTATTGCGGAGGAATTCATAAGTGCTCAGATTGCTGTGGCTGGCCAGGCTGTCGGCGCGGTGCAATGCGAGATGCTCACCAAACTTCGGCATGCGAAGAAATTTCTTCAGCGTCGATTCCTTCATGCGCGAGACATGTCCAAAGCGCATGTGATTATCAACTAATGCGAGTACTTGTTCCATATCCTGCTTGGAGAAGCGCAGCCGTTCGCAGATGTCCTCTGCCATCTTCACGCCCACATCTACATGCCCGTCAAAGCGGATGCGATCAGGCGCCACACGAAAAGTCGCGGGCTTGCCTACGTCGTGCAACAGCGCACCCCAAGCCAGAGTCGGCGGACAAGGATAGGGTAGATGCTCAAGCAACAGCAGAGTGTGCGCAAAGACGTCGCCTTCTGGGTGAAACTCAGGCGGCTGCTCGACGCCCTTCATTGCAGAGATTTCGGGCAGCACTTCGTTGAGTAACCCGCTCTCATCCAGCAACAGAAAAGCGCGACGGGCATGACCCTCTATAAGCATCTTCGTGAGTTCGTCGCGAACCCGCTCGCGCGAGACAACTTGAATTTCCTGCGCCCGGTGTTGGATGGCTGCCAGCGTCGCCGCTTCGATTTCGTACTCAAAGCGCGCCGCAAAGCGCACCGCGCGTAGCATGCGTAGTTTGTCTTCCCCAAAACGCCGCTCCGCATCGCCGATGGTGCGGATGATTCCTGCTTCGAGATCCTCACGACCGCCGACAAAGTCGAGCACTTCGTCGGTCAGCGGATCGAGCAGCATTCCGTTAATGGTGAAATCGCGGCGCGCAACATCTTCTCGCGGATCTTGGCTGAATCGCACTTCATCGGGACGCCGTCCGTCCGAGTAGGCGAGATCGCTGCGGAACGTCGCCACTTCCACGGCTTGAGATTTCGCCGGCGCGCTTTCATCACTCGTTGTGCAGTGCTCTTCGGGCAGCGGCACCAGCACCACGCCAAACTGCACCCCCACGGCGTAAGTTTCTGGAAAAAGTTCCATCACTTCAGCAGGCGTTGCGCTGGTTGCGATGTCGTAGTCTGCGGGCTCGCGCTTCAGCAGGAGATCGCGCACGCATCCGCCGACAAAGTAAGCCTGGAACCCATGCTGGCGCAGAGTTTGGATAATCGAGATGGCAAATTCCTTCAGCATTTGGTCATTGGCCCGCCTGATTCACCAGGCGCAACGCGTTTTGGATTAATCTAGAAAGCAAGAAATCAGAACTGATTATGCCAGACGCCTACATCCTCGGCATCGAGAGCTCTTGCGACGAAACGGCTGCGGCCGTCGTGCGCTCCGGCGAGCAGGTGATTTCGAGCGTCGTGGCTTCGCAGATCGCGACCCATCAGCCTTATGGCGGAGTAGTGCCCGAACTGGCTTCGCGCGAGCATCTGCGCGCAATCGTTCCGGTTGTTCGACAAGCGCTGGCTGATGCGAATCGTGCTTACAACTCCGTCGACGCGATCGCGGTCACACAAGGTCCCGGCCTCGCGGGAGCGCTCCTGGTGGGCATCAGCTACGCGAAAGCGCTGGCGTTCGCTCTCGATAAGCCGTTGATTGCGGTCAACCACCTTGAAGGTCACATTCACGCAGTCTTGCTGGAAGAGCGCCAGAAAGGTAACCACGAACTGCAATTCCCCGTGCTCGCTCTCGTCGTTTCGGGCGGGCACACTCACCTTTATCTAGCAGCTCAGAAGAATGAAAGCTGGAGCTACGAAAACATCGGCCACACCCGGGATGACGCTGCCGGCGAGGCCTTCGACAAAGCCGCCAAACTCCTGGGCCTCGGATATCCGGGAGGGCCAATCATCGACCGGCTCGCTCCCCATGGCGATCCGACTGCCGTGAAGTTCCCTCCGGCTCAGATCAAGCATCGCGACCGTCGGGATCGGCGCAGCCCGAAAGAAATAGAAAGCGATCAACCGCGTTTTGACTTTTCCTACAGCGGCATCAAAACCGCGGTGTTGCGTTACGTCGAAGTTCATGACATGCGTCGCTCCATCGAGACGCGTCGCAAGGCTTTGGCCAGCATTTCCCAGCCGAAACTGGAAGACTACATGGAGCATTCCGATAAGCAGACGTTAAACTTGATCGCCTCGTTTCAGCGGGCGATCGTCGAAGATCTGGTGGGCAAAACTCTGGCTGCGGCCAGCGCCTACGAGGTAGCTATGCTTTTCGTCACAGGTGGAGTGGCCGCCAACAACGAATTGCGGAAAACATTCGAGCGTAAGGGTGCTCAGGATGGCTTGCCTGTGTATTTCCCATCTCGACCGCTTTCTACGGACAATGCGGCCATGATTGCCGCCGCAGCCTATCCTAAATTCTTGTCAAAGGATTTTGCCCCGATGGATTTTTCGGCTGAGGCAAGCCTTGCCCTGCGCTAGCACGGCCCCCACGAAACAAACGGCTGAGATTACGTAGAAACGCGGCTACAACCCCGCCCCACGTCCGTTAGCTTTTCCCATCACTGTATCTAACGCCTTTTCGAGTTGGCTTTGGATGTCAATATCCTTGTAGATGGCAAAGTCGACGCGTTTTTCCGTCTCATCGAAGCCGCTGCCGCGGCCTGCAACAATGATGATAGGAATGTTGGCAGTTTCAGGCTTTTTCTTTAGCGCGGTAATCAGCTCACGACCTGACATCTTTGGCATGTGCATGTCGGTCACAATCAAATCTGGACGCACTCGCTCGAGAATCTGCAATGCCTCTATGCCATTAGTGGCCGACTCCACCGCAAAGCCGCGCTCTTCCAGAAAGCGGCAGACCGTATAGCGGATCAACATGGAATCGTCGACCACCAGCGCTACGCTCGACATGAGTTCGCGCGTGCAGACATGCACGCCCCCGGCCCGCAGACTAGCAGCCCTTATCGCCGGAAACAAGTTGCAAATCGAATAAGAGTGGTTACTAAAGGTGAGAGGCGAGCTTCGGGCCTATGATTCCTGCGCTTCACCTTCGGCGCTTTCCTCAATGCTCATGTCTCTAAGCTCGCTGGCTTCGAAAATCTCACGACACTCCAGGCACTCCACAAACTCCGCGTCCTCCTCCCGGCT
The DNA here is from genome assembly GCA_963761915.1 of uncultured Acidobacteriota bacterium. Classification (GTDB taxonomy): domain Bacteria; phylum Acidobacteriota; class Terriglobia; order Terriglobales; family Acidobacteriaceae; genus Sulfotelmatobacter. The sequence continues at coordinate 417,886 of CAVXIO010000020.1, read as the reverse complement.
CACGATTTGCACGCGCGGGTGTTTGCAGGGCTGCTTGTTGGCGTTTTGAGGGTGCGAGAACGGCTTTGAGGTCATAAATCCGGAAGCCTCGTCCTACCGGAAACATCGGAGGGCGGATTCGCGGGGAATTTCCGGTATTTTAGCCCTGCTTCGCCACTTGTCAAGTCCTTCGTCGTTAAATCCCGGCAAATTCTGGGGGAGGCTTTCCGTCAGCTAGTTCCTCGGAAGCTGGCGTGGCCCATAGATCGAGGTGCTCGATGCTCGCCGATTTAACAGAAATCCGACCAAAACAATCGCCTAAGCTAAACCATTCAGCCGAGGATAGTTACCGCTTACCACCATTTCTGTACAATTGCCTGTGAAGGCTTGCACAACCGAGGGTGACGGTCGTAGAATGAATTACGACAGAAAAGGTCGCAATTCAAGCAGGCAAGGGGTTCAAGAAGTCGGGATGCTCAAGTTGACCAAAAAGGCGGATTACGCGCTCATGGCCATGAAGCACCTGGCCGACCACGCCCATGAAGGAACTCGCAGCGCGAGCGCGAAAGACGTTGCCGATTCTTTCGGCATTCCGCCCGAGGCCCTTGCGAAGATTCTTCAGCGGCTGGCCAAAGCTGGCCTGTTGCAGTCGCAGCACGGAACCAACGGAGGCTACCGCCTGGCGCGCGCAGCGCATACGATTTCCGCTTTCGAGGTGATTCAGGCGATCGACGGTCCTTTGTTCATTACCTCCTGCGTCACCGTTCGCGGCGAATGCGGTCAGAGCGACCGCTGCAACATCCGCGAGCCGCTGCGCAAGGTAAATGACAGCATCGAAGCCGTACTGAAGCGCATCAAGATCTCACACATGCGCGAGGAGCCGGAAGCGGCTCAAGGTGACACCGTCAAAGCTGCAGAATTAGTGACCATCGTCTAGCAACAAGATGCTTGAGATTTTAACCAGGTAGGAGACGCAATTATGAGCACGGATGTAAAGATCCCCCAGCAACTCTCAGTCACCAGGCACGCTGCTCCCCAGGGAGTGAAGCTCCCCATTTATATGGACAACCACGCCACCACGCCCATGGACCCCCGCGTGCTGGAGGAAATGCTGCCCTATTTCATGGAAAAGTTCGGCAACGCCGCCAGCCGCAATCACTCTTTCGGCTGGGCCGGCGAAGAAGGCGTTGAAACCGCGCGCGAGCGCATCGCCAAGCTGATCGGCGCCACTACCAAAGAAATCATCTTCACCTCCGGCGCCACAGAGAGCGACAACCTCGCCATCAAAGGCGTCGCCGAGATGTACCGCGAGAAGGGCAACCACATCATCACCGCGGTCACCGAGCATAAGGCCGTGCTCGACACCTGCAAGCGCCTTGAGAAATACGGCTATCGCGTCACCTACCTGCCCGTGCAGAAGGATGGCCTGGTCGATCTCGAAGAACTGAAGCGCGCCATGGACGACAAGACCATCCTCGTCACCATCATGGCGGCCAACAACGAGATCGGCGTCATTCAGCCCATCGCCGAGATTGGCAAGCTCTGTCGTGAGCGCGGCATCATCTTCCACACCGACGCTACGCAAGCCGTCGGCAAGGTTCCCATCGATGTGAACAAGCAGAACATCGACCTGATGTCGATCTCCGGCCACAAGATGTACGGTCCCAAAGGTGTAGGCGCGTTGTACGTTCGCCGCAAGAATCCCCGCGTGCAGATTTCCGCCATTATCGATGGCGGCGGCCACGAGCGCGGCATGCGCTCCGGCACGCTCAACGTTCCCGGCATCGTTGGCCTGGGCAAAGCCTGCGCCATTGCCTCGGAAGAAATGTCTCGCGAGGCTGCCCAGTTATCCAGCCTTCGCGACCGTCTGCGCGATCGCATCATGAACCGCCTGGATGAGACCTACATCAACGGCTCCATGGAGCATCGCCTGCCCGGCAACTTGAACATCAGCTTCGCCTACGTTGAAGGCGAGTCGCTGCTGATGGGCATCAACGACATCGCAGTTTCCAGCGGCTCGGCATGCACCTCCGCGACGCTCGAACCATCTTATGTGTTAAAGGCGCTCGGTACTGGTGACGATCTGGCGCACAGCTCGATCCGCTTCGGCATCGGCCGCTTCAACACCGCCGCCGAAGTCGATTACGTCGCCGACCGCGTCATCGAAACCGTAGAGCGCCTGCGCGAACTGTCTCCGCTCTACGAAATGGCAAAAGAAGGCATCAATCTGAAAGATGTGAAGTGGGCCGGAGAGTAAGTAGCGCCAAGCCGCGAAGCGGCGAAAAGAGTGCAGCCCACGGCGTAAGCCGTGGGTAACGGTGACAAACGATTAACAAGCCCCAAAGGGGCGAAAGAGATTTTGCAATTCAGGAGAGCAAATGTCATACAGCGATAAGGTAATCGATCATTACAACAATCCCCGCAACGTCGGTTCCATGGACAAGAGCAGCGCGGACGTGGGCACCGGCCTGGTCGGCGCACCCGAGTGCGGCGACGTGATGAAGCTGCAGATCAAGGTCAACCGCGAAACCAACGTCATCGAGGAAGCCAAGTTCAAGACGTTCGGCTGCGGTTCCGCGATCGCATCTTCCTCACTCGCCACCGAGTGGGTCAAGGGCAAAACGGTGGATGAAGCCCTCACCATCAAGAACATGGACATCGTGAAGGAACTGTCGCTTCCTCCCGTGAAGATCCATTGTTCCGTATTGGCCGAGGACGCGATCCGCGCCGCCATCGGCGACTGGAAGAAGAAGCAGGAGAGCGCCAAGCCAGTCACCTCCGCGGTAGCGCAGTAGCTTCGCATAGATCCACGCCGCAGCTGAAGTTTCGAGACGCGGCTGGGGCTTCGAGACGCGGCTGAGCTTTGAAAGGGCGCGGCTTCAGCCGCGCCAGAACGATCGGGAAGGGCCCGACTTTAGTCGTGCCGTAAGGGTCGCGCATCGATGGCGGCTTTAGCCCCTGAGGGACTGCGTCAGAAAAGCAAATGACAACCGCAACCGAACAAACCGCGCAACCGGCGCAAGCGCCGGCCAAGGGCATCCAAGTCACCGACAAAGCCCTGGTCAAAGTGCGCAGCGCGATGGCCAAAGAAGGTATTTCGCCCGAGCAGGGCGGACTGCGCCTCGGCGTGCAGGGCGGCGGCTGTTCCGGTCTAAGCTACAACGTCCGCTTCGACACGCAGCCGCGCGAGCGCGACCGCATCTTCCAATTCGGAGACGTGCGCGTGTTTGTCGATCCGAAGTCGTTTATCTACCTGCACGGCATGATCCTCGATTACCAGGAAACGCTCATGCAGCAGGGATTCGTCTTCGTGAATCCCCAAGCCACAAAATCATGCGGCTGCGGGACCTCGTTCTCGGCATGATCGTGTGGCGCGGGCGCCCTCGCCCGCGAACGTTTACGGCGCGACCGCCCTCGCCAGCGAATCAGCCCCTGGACTTGCATCGGAACCAGGTTGTGCTGATCCAGAAATGTAGGCAGATATGACCAATTCGTCCTTGACCACGATTACCGCGAAGCCCGCACCAGAGGAGACTCAATCCTGCTGGTCGTGCGGCACTATGCGCGCCGTCCACTTCTGCGAGGCCTGTGGCAAGGTTCAACCCCCTGCGCCAGTGGACTATTTCGCCTTCTTCGCCCTGCCGCGCAAGTTGAATCTCGACGTCTCTGCGCTCGAGAAGGACTTTTACGAACTCAGCCGCAAGCTGCATCCCGATCTCAACGCCCGCGCCGGCACCCAGGAGCAGGAGTGGAGCCTGCAACAGAGTTCCTTGCTCAACGACGCGTATCGCACGTTGAAAGATCCGATCAAGCGCACGCAGTATCTTTTGAAGCTCGAAGGCGTCGAACTGGAAGAGCAGTCAAAGAGCGCAACCGAAAAGGCGCGCTCAACAGGCGATCTCAAGAAACAGATCGTTCCTCCCGACTTGCTGGAGGAAGTGTTTGAGCTGAACATGCAGCTCGAAGAGCTGCGTACGCAGAAGAAGACGGGCGAGGACGACCCCGCGCTGATTGAAGAAATCGGCCGCCAGAAGCTCGAACTCGAAGAAAAGCACGAAGCTCTCCTGCACGAACTCCAGGATCGCTGGAAGAGATGGGATGGAATGATTCAGCGTGAACAAAATGGCCAGCCCGTCTCGGAAGAAGAGCGCAGGCAGGAGCGTGACAAAATGGTGGACGTGCTGAACCGCCGCAACTACATCCGCAACTTAGTCAGGGATGTAAGCGAAGTCTTGGAGAATTGAGAGATCGAGTCATCGGGTGATTGAGTGATTGAAAGGCCAAGATTTTCAATCGCAAAATCACTCACTCGCAAAATCGCACAATGGCTACCGATCGCATCGTCGGAATCGACCTGGGCACCACGAACTCTCTCGTGGCCTTCATGCAAGGGGAGAGCCCTGTCGTCATCCCCGGCGACGACGGTTCGAATCTTGTCCCTTCGGTGGTCGCGCTCGATGAGAAAAACCAGCCTGTCATCGGCAATGCGGCGAGGAAATATCTGACCCAAACGCCGGAGCGCGCCGTCTACTCGATCAAACGCCTCATGGGACGCGGCGTCGACGACGTTCAGGAGGAATTGAAGTTCTTTCCTTTCCGCCTCGCCGAAGATCTGCAACCCGGCGAAGTCCTGCGCATCAAGCTAGGCGATAAAACGTTTACTCCGCCGGAAATTTCTGCTCTTATTCTCCGCCAGCTTAAGCGCAATGCCGAGCGTTTCTTCGGAGCGCCGGTCACGAAGGCCGTCATCACCGTCCCAGCCTACTTCAACGACGCGCAGCGTCAAGCCACGAAAGACGCCGGCCGCATCGCGGGCCTCGAAGTTCTGCGCCTGGTGAATGAGCCCACCGCCGCATCGCTCGCCTACGGCCTCGACAAAAAGCAGAACGGAATCGTCGCCGTCTACGACCTCGGCGGAGGCACGTTCGATATTTCAATTCTCAAGCTGCATGACGGTATCTTCGAAGTCATCGCCACCAACGGCGATACGCACCTCGGCGGCGACGATATCGACAACTTGCTAATCACCATCGCGCTTGACGATACTCTCGGCGACCTTGGACTTGACCTGCGCCGCAATGGCGAAGCCGTGCAAGCCATCCGCAACGCCGTGATCGAAGCCAAGATCGCGCTTTCCTCGCAGCCGTCAGTGAAGCTCGATGTGGAACTTCCCGGCGGCGAGCGTTATCTCCGCGAGATTACGCGTGGGCAGTTCGAGAAACTCATTCAGCCCATCATCGACCGCACCGTCGGTCCCTGCAAGCAGGCCCTGAAAGATGCCGGCCTCAAGCCGGAACAAATTGACGAAGTCGTCCTCGTCGGCGGATCCACGCGCATTCCCAAAGTGCGCACCCTGGTGAAAGAACTGTTTCACCGCGCGCCCCACACCAATCTGAATCCCGATGAAGTTGTCGCGCTGGGCGCGGCCGTGCAAGCCAACATTCTCGGCGGTGGCTCCGAAGCCACGGAGAACATGCTGCTGCTCGATGTCACGCCGCTGTCGCTCGGCATCGAAGTCGCGGGCGGAGTCACCGACAAAATCATTTTGCGCAACTCGACCATTCCCGCCTCGGCCACGCAGTTCTATACCACGCAAGTCGATGGCCAGGCCAACGTGGCGATTCACGTCCTACAAGGCGAGCGCGAACTCGCAAAAGACTGCCGCTCGCTCGCTCGTTTCGATCTCAAAGGCATCCCGCCGATGGCCGCGGGCATGGCGCGTATCGAAGTCAAATTCCTAATCGACGCCAACGGCATTCTAAATGTCTCGGCCCGCGAACAACGCAGCGGCAAAGAGGCCGAAATTCAGGTCCAACCCAGCTACGGCCTAACTGACGAGCAAGTCGAGGGCATGATCCTCGACTCTTTCGATAGCGCCGAAGAGGATTTCCGGCAGCGTCAGGTGATCGAAGCGCGCAATGAGGCCGCCACGATCCTAGCCGCTCTCGACAAAGGCAAGAAGAGCCCCGCATGGGGACACCTAACCACCGACGAAAAGAAAAAGATCGCCAAGATGGAGAAGGCGTTGACTGCGGTGAAAGCTGAAGACGATTACCAGGCCATCCGCAAAGCCATCGACGCGCTCAACCAAGGCACAACGCGCTTGGCGGAACTAATGATGGATAGCGCTGTCTCGACCGCGCTAAAAGGCAAGACCATGGACGAAGCCGACATGGGCGAAGGCCCCACGGCCCCGCATCCCATGGCCAAAGCAGAGTTCGAGTGATTGAGTAATTGGGTAATTTGGTAATTTGAAAACCATCGAATAACTTCACAGGGTTTAGATTGCTCAATTACTAAATTTCCCAATTACTCAATCACTCAAGAGGAGTTTGCATGTTAGAGGAAAAGAATCAATCCGCCGGCACAGCCACCGAAGAAGCTCCCGGCGAAAACACGATCGACAAAAAAACGATCGACGAGAAGAAAACGATCGGCGAAAACACGGTGCAGGTTACGTTCTTACCCGAAGGCAAGACCGTGCAGTTCGAGCACGGCAAACTGCCCTACGAAGATCACGGCAAGGAAGAGTCGATTCTCGACATCGCGCTGAACTACGGCGTCCCGCTCGACCACGCCTGCGGCGGCAATTGCGCCTGCACGACTTGCCACATTTGGATTAAAGAGGGCGCCGAAAATCTTTCGCCCATGGACGACGACGAAGCCGACCGCCTGGACATGGCCGCCGACTTGCAGTTAAACTCGCGTCTCGGTTGCCAGGTGCAGATCACGAAACCGGGCAAAGTAGTGGTCGAGGTCCCAGCCTGGAACCGCAATTACATTTCGGAAGAGCATCACTGAGCAATTAGTAGTTAGCAATTGGCGGTTAGCGTCCACGTAATCTGGACAGCCTGGGATCAGCAATTTTCTGCAGCTAATTGCTAATTGCCAACCGCTAATTGCTGACCACCATCTCCGAGGAGCCAGCCATGCCAAAATCTCTAACCTGGGACGACGCCGAAGACCTCGGCATCCTGCTCTCCGAAGCTCATCCCGAAATCGATCCCCTAACCGTCCGCTTCACTGACCTGCATCGCTACGTCACCGAATTGCCCGATTTCAAAGGTGATCCGAAGACCTCGAACGAAGGCAAGCTCGAAGCCATCCAGATGGCGTGGCACGAAGAATTCCAGGACCGCACCCAAGCATAAGACTTCGAACGCTCTCGACCCCAAACCTCCGGTCTCGCGTCCTCATCTTTTTACATTTTCGTGACAACCAGCTGTCTCGCTGCCAATAATATTCCCTAAGATCGATTGCGGCGACCCTCCCCCAAAGTGCGTCTTCCGCTCTCGGTTCTCTCTCGTCCAACTGCGAAGGGCACGGCCTTTTGGCCGTGCCCTCTTTTTCTGAACGAACCCTGTTAAAAGGCAGCTACCCAACCGTCGCTGGAACCGGCTCCTCCACGCTAGCTTCGCGCAGAAACTTTGCAGCTTCCTCCGGCGGCGTCGGATTGATGTAGAAGCCCGTCCCCCACTCGAAGCCCGCCGTTTTCGTCAACTTCGGCATGAACTCCATGTGCCAGTGATAGTGATCGTTGGTCGGATCCTGCGCCGGCGAAGTGTGGATCACCAGATTGTACGGAGGATTATCCAGCACCCGGTCAGCCTTGATCAGCAGGTTCTTCAGCGCCTTCGCCAGATTCTCAAACATGTGCGACGACGAGTTCTCAAACGCCGACTCATGCTGCTTCGGCAAAATCCAAGTCTCAAACGGAAAGCGCGGCGCATAAGGCGCAATCGTCAAAAAGTTTTCGTTCTCCGCCACCACCCGGCTCCCATTCTCCACTTCCTGACGAATGATGTCGCAGAAGACGCAGCGTTCTTTGTAGAGAAAGTATTGTTTTGCGCCTTCCAGTTCCTGGACTACGTTGATGGGCAGAATTGGCAGCGCGATTAGTTGGGAGTGGGCGTGCTCCAGCGACGCTCCCGCTGCCTCGCCGTGATTCTTGAAGAGCAGGATGTATTTGAACCGGCGGTCTTTTTTCAGATCCAGGATGCGGTCGCGAAACGTCCACAGTACGTCTTCGATTCGCTTGGGAGGCAGCGTTGCCAGGCTCGCGCTGTGGTCCGGCGTCTCGATGATCACTTCGTGCGCGCCGATGCCGTTCATGCGGTCGAACATGCCTTCGGCCTGGCGGCTGAGCGTGCCTTCGATTCCTAACGCAGGAAACTTGTTAGGCACCACGCGGACGGTCCAGCCTGGCGTATCGCGCTGCGAGGCTGGTCCGCCATTCGATCCCGGACGATATGCCTGAATCTCCGGCGGCGTCTTGCCTTCGTTACCATAGCAGAAAGGGCAGAATCCGCCCTTCAACTTCACGTTCTCCCGCGCGAAATCCGTGGGACGCTTGGCGCGGTCTGTCGAAATAATCACCCACCGGCCAACAATAGGATCTTTTCTTAGTTCAGGCACTCAACCAAACCTCGTCTATTTAGGATTAGTGAATCGTTATTCTACGCCGTCAGGGAGGCATTCCGAAACACTTCAATCTGCGGCTGGCCGGCCTTCGATGTTTCATAATATACGCTGACCACGTCGAAGCGCCACTGGCACGAAAGTGGAAGCCGGCGCAGATATTCCCGGACCACGGCCGCGATCTGCCGTCGCTTGTATTGGTCCACCGCAGCTTCGCCGGGCTTGACGTCGCGCGTGGTGCGAGTCTTCACTTCGACGAAGCACAGCACATCGTCTTCCCATCCAATCAAGTCAATCTCTCCGCGGCAGCGCGGCGAGCGGTAGTTGCGCGCCACCATCGTGTAGCCCAGCCTCCGCAAATGAAAGTAAGCCGCCTCTTCGCCGCGGCGGCCGGTGCGATGATGCGGGGCAATCTTTTCCGGCGGCAGCGTGTGCTCGGCCAGCCAGTCCAGGAGCCGAAGCACCGCCTGCGTGGGGCGACCTGAAAACCGCCTGGAAAATGTTAAGACTGGAGGCACGATGAGCTCACCGGGTTAACTGTAGTCGGGTCGGCCTGTGACGGGATGTGATGACCGAACAAGTAGAGGGAAGAAATCGGCTGTCTCCTCCCAAACTGGGAAGTACGCAGTTCGAGGATAGGCCTTTTTCTGTTGTACCCGTTTTGGGCACATGCTATCATGTTAGTGACGGATGATTTTGGCTTGTGCGGATCATCGCCCGTAAGACGTTGAGGGACTTCGTTGAGTCGCTCCGTGGCAGCAAGGACCGAAGCGCCGTCAAGTCGGCTCTGGATGCCTGGTTTCACGAAGTTCAAAGTTCGGATTGGCTTACGCCAGCCGATGTGACCAAAGCATACGCGAATGCCAGCATCGTGGGCGGCGACCGCGTTGTGTTTAACATCAAGGGCAACGCCTACAGGTTGGTGGTCGCTGTCGATTATCAGAAGCAGATCATGTTCATCAAATGGCTTGGCACGCACGCGCAATACGACAAGATTGATGTCAGGAGGGTGAGGTATGGAGATTAACCCTATTAGGACGGAATCCGACTATACGACCGCTATGCGCCGGATTGAGGCGGTCTGGGGAGCTGCCACGGGAACACCGGAAGGCGACGAACTGGAGGTCCTAGTGACGCTGGCAGAGGCCTACGAGCGCCGGCATTATCCGATTGACCTTCCTGACCCAGTTGAAGCCATCAAGTTCAGGCTGGAGCAGGAAGGCAAGGATTATCGCGCTTTGATCGGAGTAATTGGCCAGCGAACCCGTGTCTATGAAGTGATGCGCCGCGCCCGCCCGCTGTCGCTCAATATGATTCGCAAGTTGCACAGCCAGCTCGAAATCCCCGCCGAGGTATTGATTCAGCCAGTCCGAAAACCCGCGCGACGGACGTCCCGCGCTTCACGGTCTGCCGACTCGCGGCCGCGCCGCGCCGCCCGACGTTCGGCATGAGCCCTGATTTCTCTTCCAAACCCGTGAATCACCCGGTAAGCTGTCAATCCCCCGCGTCGGCAAGAGCCAAAAGAACAACTCAATGGGGGCAGGAGGGCGGAGTTCCGTTCTTGGGTATGGGGAAGAACGGTGGTCCCCAGCCACCGATAATTCCCGGAAATGAGACGGGTGAGCTGAAAACCGGGCTTCCCTTGGCTATAAGGTATTTCCACCCGGAAATTTGCGGGTGTTCGTAGACAGGATTGCTATCGCTTCCCACCGCCGAATTTCCGGTAGTGGTGATCGATGAGCCGACGTAATTGTAGTAGACGTTATTGCTGATGGTCATCGGATCTGGCGTCCGCGTGGAACCAAAGAACCCAAAGCCGTCTCCGCTGCTGTCGGAGATTACGATGTTATGCTCAAAGACATTGCCGTCCATCGTTCTTAGAGTACGACGTCCCCACCCATAAATAACAATGCTTTGATATGCGGAATCAGCCAGGTCGCAAATGTTACCTGTAATCACATTGTTTTCAGAATCGTTCATCTGAATGCAGCCGCTCATGATCCCGGCAAGAATGTTCCCATTGACGGTCACGTTGCTGGTCCCGTCATCCAGATAAACTCCTATCGCACAGCAGCCGTCTCGGCCATTCGCTCCATTATCACCAGCACCGTCCGAGGAGATATTGACATCCCTGACATAGTTATTCACAACCTGAGTATTCGTGGATGACGCTGTTCTATCGTCTAAATAGATGGCTCCGCAGTCGCCTCCGTTTTGGTCATTGCCGAATCCAGCAACCGCAGGCCAGGTGCAGGAATTTTCAATGACATTTCCTGACACCACAATATTGGAAATTCCTTCAGGACAGTCAGATCTGGTTACCAACTCCGTACCGGTATAAGCGAGGTTGTACATGTAATTATTTTTCACCACTGTACCCGGCGCACAGACTGTAGAAACCGCGCCCGCGCCCCACGCAGCCGCCGTCACATTGTGAACCACGTTGCTCGTGAACGTAAGATTGCTGCCCGTGTTGACCCAAAAAGCGGAGTACAGGTAGTTCTCAAACTGAAGTCCAACGATAGTGATGTTGGAAACGCTATATGCTGAAAAGGCACAGCCCGTACCGTTGCCTCCGGTTCCCCCGGAATTGCCAACGGTCGACTGTCCATCAAAGATCGCCGAATTGTATCTGTCTGGAGGATAAAACGACCAAGTCTCACCGTTGTCGTTAGAACTCAGGTCAACGGATGCGCCACTAGCGTTGCCGTTCATGCAGCTTGCGCCCGTGACAGCCGCAGGCTTGTAGATTCCAGCTCGGATGTAGGTCGTTTTGGTCGAGGAACCTTGCATGGCCTGCTGCGCCCTACCAAGGGTTGCAAAAGGCTGGGAGAGCGTCCCGGGATTGTTGTCGTTTCCGTTGGTCGCGACATAGAAACCGGGTGCCAGTGACGCGTCGCGGGTCAAGGTTTGGGCTGCCGACGGTACGGTCAAGCTGCAGCCGCACAACACTACAGCCGTAACGAAAGGAGCAATCGAGCCTAACTTACCAACCTTCTTGCCCAGTAAACACGAAGGGGACTGAGCGAACATGTTTCATACCTCTCGGGGGAATTTACTTCGGACTTGCCAACGCGATGGGCTGAAACGCCCGCTGGACGCCGACTTCCCGTTTATAGTGAACCTCTTCCGAAAGGTATAGGTCTCGCAAGTACAGTGCCCAGTTTACAAAATGGGCGTGCGCCCCACTGAAGCCCGGGTCATTGGTGGGGCTACTATCGCAGCGCTAAGAAGCGCTGCGCCACCCAAAATCATAGGGGCCACTCGTTCCCCTTGAATCCTTCAGTTGATGTAGAATTGTTGGCAATATTGTGGGCAATAATGATCGACGTTTTATTAGTGCTCCATTTTTCGTGACTCACCAGATTCTGTGGACGCAGCAGGCCGCTACCCCGCTGACTTCCGCGTAAGAATAAAGAGTGCCGGAAACGCCAGGGCGATTTGGCGTTTGGCATGCCCGACTACGCAAGTGTGGAGGTGGCAAATGTCTGGATTCATCTCTCGGGTAAGGCTTCCTAAAAGAGCTATTGCGGCGATCGTGCTTGCCTTTGTGGCGGGCTCTTTTTGCCTGGCTCAAATGTCGCCGGAGGGCGCGACGGACGCGGATTTGGCGCAGCCGCTGATGTCGGAAAATCAGCTGGAGAATCTGACGGCGCCGATTGCGCTTTATCCGGATGCGCTGTTGAGCCAAGTGTTGGTGGCTAGCACGTATCCGCTGGAGGTCTTTGAGGCGCAGCGGTGGATTCAGGCAAACGCGTATTTGCGTGGTCGGGACCTGATCGAGGCGGCGCAGGAACAGAATTGGGATGCGAGCGTGCAGGCGCTGGTGGCGTTTCCGGACGTGGTGGCGCGGCTTGCTCAAGATATCTCGTGGACTACGGCCCTGGGGAATGCGTTTCTAGAGCAGCGGGCGGATGTGATGAATGCGATCCAGAACTTGCGGGCTGATGCGCGGGAAAATGGGCAACTGGAGAGCACGCCGCAGCTTTCGGTGAACATGGAGGCGCAAGGGGAGCAGAGCGCAATTTCGATTCGGCCGGCTGATCCGATGAGGATGTATGTGCCGAACTATGATCCGTATGCGGTGTGGGGGCCTCCGGCGGAGGGAGATTATCCGGCGCTGCCTTATGCCGAGGGGAACGGCTTTGGGGCGCTGCTGGGGACGGTGGCGAATCTGGCGCAGCTGTTGCCTGGATTTACGGGGCTGCTGGGGCCGCGGAGTTGGGGATGGGCGCTGAGTTGGCTGGCGCAGACCTTGTTTGTGAACAATGGCTTTTTTAGCGATTTCGGATTCCACGGCGGCGATGGCGGCTTTCGCGGATCGAGTGTTTGGGTGCACGATGGGCACCGCGGTCTGGGCGGTGGTTATGGAAATCGGTCGGTGGCTGGAGGGTGGGGCCGGGGAGCAGGGCGCGGCGATGGCTGGCGAAACTTCGGTGGGACGCGGGCTGGCGGGGAAGGTCGGCGGTCGGTTGCGTCGTATGGGGCGTTTGGGTCGGGTCGGTCGTTTGATTCGGGTCGATCAGGCCGTGAGGGTTTTCGGCGAGACGGTCGGATGGAACGTGGGGGCGACTGGCGGCAGTTCGGGCATGCTGCATCGGGCGGGCAATTCGGGCGGGCATCTTCGCCAGCCGGCTCACGGACGTCAGGATCGCGAGCGAGCGATGGATGGCAGGCGAGTCGGGGCGGAGAAGGTTATGTCGGGAATAGCCGCGCTAACTCATTCGCGGGATCTAGATCGTTTGGGTCTGGGTCACGGTTCAGTGGATACGGGAACTCGCGAGGCGCAGAGAATTCACGGACGCTTATGGCGAGCCGCTCGCGGGGAGACGCACCGCGCTTCGGATCGGAACGCGGATCGTCTTTTGGGCGCGGGTCTTCGTACGGGAAGTCTTCGCGGCACGAGTCGCACGAGTCATCGTGGCAGCATGGATTTTCGTCGCACGCGTCGAAGCCGAAACATTATTCCGCGCCGAAGGCTCCGAAAATGCATTTCGCGAAATCGCACGGCGGAGGGCATTCTTCCGGCGGGCATTCGAAGCACTCGCATCGGGGATAAAAATGAAAAGGCTCACTTGACACTGAGCCTTTCTTAAAACCGAGCGGGCGAGTCGCCCGCTCCCACACGGCCTATATCTTCCGCGCAGTTGCTACTTGCCCACCTGCTGAATGCATTCTTCAAGCACGTCCAGGGCGACGTCGGCTTCTTCTTTGGTCACGATCAGGGGCGGGCACAGGCGGATTGAGCTGGGGCCGCAGCCTAGGAATAGGACGCCGTGTTCGAAGGCGCGCTCGACGATCTGGTCGCGCTCGGCCGCGCCGTATTCTTTCGTTGATTTATCTTTCACGATGTCGACGCCGATCATGAGGCCGCGGCCGCGGACATCGCCTACCAGCTTCAGCTTCGTCGGCCAGTTCGCCATGCGCTTCATCATGTGCGCGCCGACATCGGCGGAGTGATCGAGCAGATTTTCTTTCTCGATCACATCGAGCGTCGCCAGCGCGGCCGCGATGCATACGGGATTGCCGCCAAAGGTTGAGGCGTGCGAGCCGGGAACCCAATCCATGATTTCAGAGCGCGTCATGCAGATGCCGAGCGGCATGCCCGAGGCGATGCCCTTGGCGATGCAGATCATGTCAGGCTCAACGCCGGTGTGCTCGACGGCCCACCACTTGCCGGTGCGGCCCGCGCCACTCTGCACTTCGTCGAGGACCAGCAGGATGCCGTGGCGATCGCAGATGCGGCGCAGTTCCTGCATGAAGACTGTGGGCGCGACCACGTAGCCGCCCTCGCCCTGCACCGGCTCGACGAAGATGGCGGCTACTTCTTCGGGAGCAAGCGTGGTCTTGAAAAGTTTCTCTTCGATAAAGCGAGCGCAACTGAGCGCGAAGGCGTCGGGGTCTTGCGTGGCGTCTTTGCGTCCCCGATAAAGATCGGGATAGGGAATGTGGCTCACGCCGGGCACGAGCGGCGAAAAGCGGCGCCGCTGCTGCGGCTTGGAGGCGGTGAGGGAAAGAGCGCCCATGGTGCGTCCGTGAAACGCGCCGAAGAAGGCGATAATGTTCTGCCTCTTCGAATGATAACGGGCGAGCTTGAGGGCGCACTCGATGGCCTCGGCGCCGGAGTTGCCGTAGTAGATTTTGTGCGGGCCGGGCATGGGCGCGATCTTTGAGAGGCGCTCGGCGAGCTGCACCATGCTCTCGTAGTAAAAATCCGTGCCTGACATGTGGATGAGTTCGCCGGCCTGCTTCTGCATGGCGGCGACCACGTGGGGATGGCAGTGACCCGTGGAAACCACGGCAATGCCGGCGGAGAAGTCGTAGAACTCGTTGCCGTCAACGTCGGTGATGACGATGCCGCGTCCGCTCTTGGCTACGAGCGGATAAGAACGCGTGTAGGACGGCGAAATATATTTCTCATCGCCAGCGAGCACGCGCTTGGCGTTGGGCCCGGGCAGAGCGGTCTTGATTTTAGGTCCAGCAGTTGCGGGCATGGTCTTGGTGGTCATGGAATCCTCCGGGTCGTTGGTCCCTTCGCTTCGCTCAGGGCAGGCTAAGAGCTGTCGCTAGTCGTTGACGTGAACCGGCGGAAATCCGCGAGGGAGATACGCCAGTGAGCGGACTTGCCGTGGAGGATTGGGAACTAGTCGCTAGCGAAGAGGCTGGGACGCAGGCGCGAAGGCAGATTCGCACGATAGCGCCTTGGACAAACCAGGCAGTGCAGCCAGCACTCGGGCAAATGCGAATTGGGTTTGTTGCGCAGCATCGCTTACCATCGACATTACTGAGTCATTATAGCGTGAGCCGCCGCGCAGTGTAACCCCCTGGCGTCCTTTGGTAACGGGGGGCGAATGCGGACTCACCTCAAGTTGGTCGAGTCGAAAGATGGGCTGGCGCGTCTGATATCTTTATAATCCTCTCGCTTTTCATTGGTCATGAACAGAACTCAGAGCCCAAGCCGGTTTGCGGTAATCCTTGCCTTCGGGCTGGTGTATTTGTTTTGGGGATCGACGTATCTGGCGATTGATATTGCGGTGCAGACGATTCCTCCGGCGTTGATGTGTGGCGTGCGGTTTTTCATTGCTGGCGTGGTGATGCTGGCGGTGTGCGCGGCGACGGGGCGCAGGGTTCGGTATTCGGCGCGGCAGATTGCGCTGTCGGCAGTAGTGGGGATACTGCTGCTGATGGGCGGCAACTTGACGCTGGCGTGGGCGGAGCTTTCGGTGCCCTCGGGGTTAGCGGCGCTGATCATTGCGATCACGCCGTTGTGGTTCCTAGTGCTGGATTCACTGTTGCTTGGGCATCACCGCGTTTCCTGGAGAGGGAAGGCCGGGCTGGCTCTGGGCATAGTCGGACTCTTCGTTTTGTTCTGGCCAGAGCTGCATACGAGGTCGGCGTTGGGACGGCGCGAGTTTTGGGCTTCGCTGTCGCTGCTTGGGGGATCGTTTTCCTGGGCGCTGGGATCGGTGCTGTCGAAGCGCTGGCAGTCCGGGATGGACGTATTCAGCGCCACGGCATGGCAGGTGACTGCGGCTGGCGCCGGGAACCTTTTGTTCGCCGCGGCGTTGGGAGAGTTCTCGCGGGCTAGGTGGACTACGCGCGGGGTGAGCGCGGTGCTTTATCTTGTGGTGTGCGGATCGTGGGTGGGATACACGGCGTACATCTGGTTGCTGGAGCATGTGCCGACCTCGAAAGTATCCACGTATGCGTATGTGAATCCGGTGGTGGCGGTATTTCTGGGCTGGCTGATTCTGCACGAGCGCGTGGACCGCTTTATTGTGATGGGGAGTGTGATTGTGATTCTCTCGGTGATTCTGGTGACGAGCGCGAAGGTGAAAGAGCGGGTCGTAGTGGAAGAATCGCCGGCAGTGGAGACGACGGGGGATTGAAAAGCCGGCTTCCGCTTTCCGGCTTCCGGACTTCGGCCGGAAGCTTTTTGATTGAGCAGCGCGCCTACTTTTATTTTGAGGCTTCTTCTTCGTCCTCTTCCTGAGTTAGCAGATCTACGGTGTGGCCGCGGATGGCGAAGGTTTGTTTGGGAGTGCCGGTGGGCTCGAAGGTGACTCGCGACGGGCTTCGTTGCCAGGTGGGGGCGGGACAGGCGGGATCGGATGCGGCGTCCTTCATTTCAGTGGTTGCGCCTGCGAGAAGCTTCTTCAGAACTGGCTTGCGGTGGGCGATTTGGGCGACAACTGCGTAGATTTTGCTTCCATCTTCGGAGACGCCGCAGTAGGCGACGTAATCACGATACCAACTGGCGGCGGAGTATAGGGCATCAAATTCAGGAAGGTTGATGGCAGAGATGCGGGCGGTGATGCGGTCGACGAGGAGCCATCCGCCGCGCTGCCATTGCCAATGCGGCGTGGAGGGGGATTCTTGAGGCAGGTTGTCGTTGACGCGGAAGGCGCGGCGGACAACGAACAGGCGATCGGTGACGTCGTGAGCGGGACCGAGCGTGAATTCCTTGACACGGGCGTCGACCAGGAGTGGACGAACTCTTAGGGTGAGCCGTTTCTCATCGGCGACACTCGCGCCGGATTCGGGAGTCCACTGAACCGGGGTCCATTTTCCGAAAGTGATGGTGTGAGGTTTGGCGGCGGCGGCGGTAACAACCGCGTGAAAGAAGATTAGAAGCGTCAACGTCATTCGGGAGTGAAACTGCGGGAAGCGGAGCATGGGCCGAGGTTAAGCAGGAAACGGGGTGGAGGGCAAGGTTAGACGTCACAAATGCGGGGCCGGTGTGAAAGCCGGTTCCGAAGTGGAACAGTATCCGAGATCGGAGCAAGGCTTAAGCCCAGGTGAAGACGGAGCGGCACAATTGCGGCGGGCAGAGGTACGGCTGGGTCGAGATTGCAGTAAAATCGGAGAAGCAACAAACGGTAGCGATGATATCTTCCCATGATTCCCGTCAGGCAGAGCGCCCTGAGGCACGAGCAACTTCCAAGCTGGAAGCGGGTTTTGAACACAGTATGGGTAGTTTGTGGCCGGTGAGGCGGGTTCCCCGAATACTTGTGGTGGACGACCAGCCTAGTATTGCGGGGCTGATGAGCCAGTTGCTTACGATGCGCGGCTATGAGGTGGTGACGGCTGCGGATGCGCAGCAGGCGCAGGCGGAGGTACGGCGGCAAGCGCCTGACCTGATTCTTTCGGATGTAAGAATGCCGGGGAAATCGGGCTACGATTTTTGCCGCGAGCTGAAGAGCGATCCGGCAACGCGACTGATTCCGTTTGTGCTGATTACGGGATTAACCGACAGCGCGGACAAGCTGCGCGGAATTGAAGCTGGGGCGGACGACTTTTTGAACAAGCCGGTGCTGGCGGAAGAGCTGACCGCACGGGTGAAATCGCTGTTGCGGGTGAAGGAATTCACCGACGAGTTGGAGACGGCGGATTCCGTTTTGTGCACACTGGGGTTGAGCGTGGAAAGCCGTGATCCGTATACAGAGGGCCATTGCGAGCGGCTGGCGGCGCGGGCCATGGATTTAGGACGGCATTTGGGGCTGGATGGAGATTCGATCGTGGCGCTGCGGCGCGGCGGGTATTTGCACGATCTAGGAAAGATTGCGGTGCCGGATGCGATTTTGAAAAAGGGCAGCGACTTGACGCTTCAGGAGTGGGAGGTCATGAAGCGGCATCCGGTGACCGGGGAGAATATCTGCAAGCCGCTGAAATCGTTGCGGCTGGTGTTGCCGATTATCCGGCATCATCACGAGCATGCGGATGGGTCGGGATATCCTGATGGAATGCGTGCGGGCGAGATCCCGCTACTGCCAAGGGTTTTGCAGGTGGTGGACGTCTACGATGCGTTACGCACGGCGCGGCCTTATAAACCCGCGCTTTCGCACGATGAGGCCGCGCAAACCATGCGCGATGAAGCCCGCCAGGGCTTATGGGACGCCGAACTGGTGAACGAATTCTTCAGCATGCTGGTGGAAAAACGCAGCGTGGCGTGAGGAAGAAGAAAGTTCCCAGTTCCCGGTTCTCAGTTTTTGAGCTCGGATTTTCCGTTTTTCGATTTGCTCACGACGTACAATGGCGGAGTTATTTCTTAGGCAACAGGGATGGCGCTGGGGACATCTTAAGCGTTTCCCTTGCTGCGGAAGAGATCGCCATGGGGAAGCTGCGATTCGAACCATGACATACAGCATCGTTATCCCGGCATACAACGAGGGCGAACGGCTGGGGCCGACTCTTGAGAGAGTGCTGGCTTACGTGCACGAGCGGGGATGGGATGCAGAAGTAATCGTGGTGAATGATGGGTCGCGCGACAATACGGCGGAGATTGTGCGCACATTCTCGGCGAAGGATCCGTTGGTGCGACTGGTGGAGAATCCGGGAAACCGCGGCAAAGGCTACGCAGTGCGCAATGGCATGTTGAGCGCGCGAGGCGAAATCGTCGTGTTCAGTGACGCGGATCTGTCTTCGCCCATTGAAGAGATGCCGAAATTGTTGGCGGCACTGGCGGCGGGGGCGGACATCGCAATCGGCTCGCGCTGGCTGCGGGCCGAATTGCAGACGCAGCGGCAGTCGCTGCACCGGCAACTATTTGGACGGGTGTTCAATGGGTTGAACCGAGTCATTTTGGGGCTGCGATTCAAAGATACGCAGTGTGGATTCAAAGCGTTCACGCGGCGGGCGGCACAGATGATTCTGCCGCTGCAGCGCATCGAGCGCTGGGGCTTCGATCCGGAGATTTTGTTCCTGGCGCGCAAGTTTGGATTGCGCGTGGATGAAGTACCGGTGCGCTGGGGACACGTGGGCGGGACTCGAATCAATCCGCTGCTGGATGGGACGCGCATGTTTCAGGAGATGGTGCGGGTGCGCTGGTATGACGTAACTGGAAAGTATGACGGGCGGGCTGCGGTGGCGGCGCAACCGGTGAAGACTTTGCCGGGAGGACCGGCTCCCAGAGTTTAGCCCGAAGCGGATGACGGCGGTAAACCTTTTGTGTAGTTACATATCCGTAGTTATAATTATGGCGTGGCACGATTCGGTTCGAGTGGGATAGTGCCAAAGCGCGAACAGCGGTGAACTTCGCTGGCAAACGCTGGGAACAGTAGACGGCGTATTGCTTTTGCTGGTGGCACACTGTTGAATTCGGCGATGACGAGCCGGATGAAACGATCCGCATCATTTCGGCTCGCCGGGCCAACCGAAGCGAGAGAAAACGCTATGAAAAAGAGCGCGAAAAGAACTACCGTTAGACCATTGACGCGCAAGCAGCGCCAACAGGTCGCGGCCCTGGCATCCATGCCAGACGACAAGATTGACTACTCCGATATTCCTCCCCTTACAAGGCGGTTTTGGAAGCACGCTGTACGAAATCCGTTCTATCGACCTGTAAAGCGGCAGCTCACGGTGCGGCTGGATGCCGATGTGGTCGCCTGGCTGCGCGAGCAGGGCAAGGGTTATCAGACCAGAATCAATGCTTTGCTTCGGGCGGCAATGCTTGACGATGTAAACGAAGAGCGGGCGTAATATTACTCACTGACTCAGAACTTCCAAAATGTTATGCGGTTTTCGATGCTTCGTGTGCGGGCAGACGTCGAAGAGCCGTTACAATCCTGCGACCCATCTCCGAAGTTGAAGTCGAATTCTTTCCACGTGCAAGATCTGGAGTTCGGAATCCAGCGTTCAACACATCGCTGACGGCGCTCTCTATGGAGGCGGCTTCGCGTTCCAATTGAAACGAATGGCGCAGCAGCATGGCAGCGGAAAGAATTGCGCCTAGCGGATTGGCGATTCCCTTCCCAGCAATGTCAGGCGCGGAGCCGTGGACCGGCTCGTATACGCCGACCGGGCCGCCAATGCTGGCTGAAGCCAGCAGGCCGAGCGAGCCCACAACTCCGCCAGCCTGGTCGGAGAGAATGTCGCCAAACATATTTTCGGTTAGGACAACATCGAAATCCTTGGGACGCTGCACGAGCGACATGGCGGCCGAATCGACGTACATGTGGGAAAGCTGCACGCCGGGATAATCTTTCGAGCAACGGGTCACGACCTCGCGCCAGAGACGAGAGCACTCCAGAACATTTGCCTTATCGACGGAAAGAACTTTCTGGCGGCGTTTGATCGCGAGATCGAAGGCGACGCGGGCGATGCGCTCGATGGCAGGTTCACCGTAAGTCATCGTGTTGGTGGCGAGGCGCGAACCGGGCGCGCCCGTGATAGAGCGCGGTTCTCCGAAATAAAGGCCGCCCAGCAACTCGCGAACGATCATTATGTCGGTGCCGCGAACGAGATCAGCACGCAACGGAGAACAATCATCGAGCGCAGGAAAGCAGATTGCGGGACGCAGGTTGGCGTAGGCGCCGAGTTCGCGGCGCAGGCGGAGCAGTCCGGCTTCGGGGCGAAGGTGGTTGGGATAATGGTCGAAGGCGGGACTACCCACGGCGCCGAGCAGGACGGCGGAAGAAGAGAGGCAGGATTGCAACGTTTCAGCGGGCAACGGATCATTACTCGCCGTGAGCGCTGCGCCTCCGATATTTTTTTTCTGGAGCTGGAGCTGGTGGCCGAATGCGTCGGCAATGGCTTGCAGGACGAGGACGGCTTGCTCGGTTACTTCGGGCCCAATGCCGTCGCCGGGGAGGATGGTAAGGTTTAGGAGCATGCGGGAATTTTATAATTGGGGAGTTTCGTAATTTTGTAACCCTAGGTCGAGAATCGGGAGGCAATGAAAGCTGACTCCGATTTCAAATTACTCGATTACCAAATCACCAGATTACCCAAACGGCTACACGCCCCAGAGATAATCTTCCTGCTGCTGCTCGTGGTGGTCGGCAGGGACGGTCATAGGCACGCTGAAAGTGCTGGGTTGCGGCGCCATGGGAAATGGTGTCGACGGCTCTGTGCTTGAAGCGGAGGCGCTGGCGGCGGCTGCGATGGCGGTAGGCAGCGGCTCGAACAGCGGAGTCGCGGAAGCCGCCGGCTTATGGGTGTCGCGGATCAATTCAAGCAGGTGGTGATCTTCGACGTGCTTGATCTTGTCGGCAAGGCGAACAAAGCGGCGGTAGATGTCATCGAGGGCGCGGCGGTCGAACTGGTAGCCGAGTTGCTCGCAGCGCAGGGCAAGGGCATGACGGCCCGAGTGCTTGCCGAGCACGAGTTTGGAGTCAGGAACTCCGACCGATTGCGGAGTCATGATCTCATAAGTCAGCGGATTCTTGAGCATGCCATCCTGGTGGATGCCGGCTTCGTGAGCAAAAGCGTTGCGTCCGATGATGGCCTTGTTAGGCTGAACCGGCACGCCAGTGATCTCGCTTAGGAGCTGGCTGGCGGGGAAAAGATGTTCGGCGGCGATCGCCGTCTCGTAGGGGTAGCGGTCGTGACGAACGCGCAAGGCCATAACGATCTCTTCGAGCGAAGCATTGCCGGCGCGCTCGCCGATGCCATTGATGGTGCACTCGACCTGACGCACTCCTGCGCCTATGGCCGCCATGGTATTGGCGACCGCCATCCCGAGATCATTGTGACAATGGGCGGAGATAGTAACTTTGTCGATTCCCTTGACGCGGCGGCGGATGGTTGCGATCAGTTCGCCGAATTCAGAAGGCACGGTGTAGCCGACGGTGTCCGGGATATTAAGCGTAGTGGCGCCGGCTTCGACGACCGCTTCGAGCACCCGGCAGAGAAATTCAGGGTCGGTGCGCGTGGCATCTTCGGGAGAGAATTCGACGTCGTTGCATAGCGACTTGGCGAAGGCGACCGACTCACGGGCCTGGGCCAGGCACTCCTCGCGCGTGATACGCAGCTTGTACTTCAAATGAATGTCTGAGGTGGCGAGGAAAACGTGAATGCGCGGGCGGGCCGCGCGTTGCAAGGCTTCCCAGGCGCGTTCGATATCGGGGCGGCAGGCGCGTGCGAGTCCGGCAATAATTGGGCGGCGGATAACCGCGGCGATGGCTCTTACCGCTTCGAAGTCACCCTCGGAGGCGATGGGGAATCCAGCCTCGATTACATCAACACCGAGGCGGTCGAGTTGGTGAGCGAGGCGCAACTTTTCCTGGTGATTCATGCTGCAACCGGGCGATTGTTCTCCGTCGCGGAGGGTGGTGTCGAAGACGGTGATGCGGACCTGCTCGGTGCTCATGGACATTCCTTGGAGGACGCTGATCTGGCGGGGTGTTACCGCCATGTTTATGATACGAGGAGAGGGGGTTGAAGCAAATCTTATAATTCTTCAATGATCATTAGAATGTCTTCTATGATAAGATTTGCTAATGGACTTTGAAGTGTACATAAGAGGCTAGGAAAATGGAGCTTTCTCAGCTGGAAGTTTTTCTGGCAGTGGCGCGGGAACACCGGTTCTCCCGCGCCGCCGAAAAACTTTACCGCACCCAGTCGGCAGTAAGCCAGACCATCCGCAAACTAGAGGATGAACTGGGCGAGGCGCTGTTCGACCGTTCGTCGCGGGAAGGCGTGCTCACTGACGCGGGGCAAGTGCTCTACGAATATGCCGAGAGGCTACTGAATCTGCGTCAGGATGCCCACGAATCTCTGACGGAACTGCGGGAACTGCAGAAGGGCAAACTGGTGATGGCGGCCAACGAGTTCACGGCGCTTTATCTGCTGCCGGTGCTGGCCGAGTTTCGGCGACTGCATCCCATGATCAAGATTACGGTGCAGCGGGCTTTGGGCAGCCGCATTCCTGACGCAGTGCTGCAGCACAACGCCGAACTCGGAGTGCTCTCGTACAAGCCGGAAGAACCGCGGCTCCATTCGGTCGTGACCTATCTGGACGAACTGGTGCTGGTGGTGCCGCCGAAGCATCCCCTGGCCTCGGCGAAGGAGGTGAGCATCCGGCAACTGGGGGCGGAAAGCTTTGTGGCGCATATTGTTTCGTCACCCTACCGCGAGAAAGTTCTGCAGACATTCCAGAAATATAAGACGCCGCTGCATATGGGACTTGAACTGCCGACGCTGCAGGCCATCAAGCAGTTCGTCGCCATGGGAAACGGCGTGGCGTTCATGCCAGAAATCAGCGTCGAAGCGGAACTGGCGCGGGGAGAGTTGGTTCGGATTCCAGTGCGCGAACTGCGCGTGCAACGGAAGCTGCGTTTGATTTACCGCAAGGAGGCGGGACTCTCACATGCGGGGCGGGCATTCTTGAAAGTGGCGGAGGCGGTGGCTCTGGAGCGCGCGGGGCGCTATCGATTTCAACGGGAGAGTTAACAGAGACGAAAATCAACTGGTGCTCCGATTCTCCCTTGGCACCAGCCTCCTAAACCTCACTTCAGATTTCACCGCCTCCCCCTCTAGTACAATGGCCCCGTGAGCAACGCCGTTCGCATCGGAATCCTCGGTGACTTTAATCCCGATTTCCGTTCTCACCACGCCACCACCGACGCTCTGCAGCACGCCGCCCGGAAGCTGGGTTTAACAATCGAAGTCCAATGGATTCCAACACCCGCGCTACAGTCCGCTGACGCAGAAAAAATCCTTGAAAGCTTTGACGCTCTCTGGGCTTCTCCCGGAAGTCCCTACAAGAGTTTCGCTGGCATGCTTAAGGGCATCGAATTCGCGCGCCGTCGCGATTGGCCCTTTCTGGGCACGTGCGGAGGCTTTCAGTACGCCCTGATCGAGTTTGCCCGCAACGTTCTCGGCATCGCCGACGCCGACAGCACCGAGAACAATTCCGGCTCTAAAAATATCGTGATCTATCCCGTTGCCTGCGCGGTGCCGGGCCGCAAAGGCGACGCGCCGAAGCTATCCGGCAAAGTACCGGAGATTCGCCTCCGGCCCGGCTCCTACCTGCAATCGTTCTATGGCAAAGACAAAGAAATCGTGACCGAAGAATTCTTTTGCAACTTCGAAGTCAATCCCGAGTACGAATGGTGCGCCATGGAAGCGGGTTTCCCCGTCGTAGCCCGCGGCAGCGAGGGCGAAATTCGGGCCATCGAATCGCCCACCCACCGCTTCTTCGTCGCCACCCTGTTCCAGCCCCAACTCTCTTCCACCGAAAAAAAGCCCCATCCGTTAGTTTTGGCCTTCGTCCAGGCCGCAGCCGATTGGGAAAGAAAGAAGCTCGATGACAGCGTCCTGGAATAATTCGGCGACCGCAGAGTGACAGAGAAATTTGATTTTGTTTATGTCTTTCTTGTGTTTTCTCGTGGCTGTGTGACTGTGTGGTAAAGAGAGGTCCTCGACAGTTACCAAAGTCCCTGCCCTCGCCCCGCTTCGGCCTCAGCACCATGCGCATCTGGGACGGTCACAACTGTCTCGCTAAACTTGTCTGGTCGCCAAAACGGCGCGCAAAAAGGCGCATCAGAACGACGCCCAAACTGAGGCTCGCGAAATAGTTGCGCGCCTCCCGGATCCCTCCCCCATTTAACTTCAGCCGCGCGCTCTGCGCGCAGCGAGGAGCCCAACTAAGCATGCTTGGCCAGTGGATCCATTCGTTCAGCGTTCCCCTCACTACTCTCATAACCTACATTCCGGTTATCGCGACCGTGGTGACCTGTTTCTTCAGTTTGATCCTGGCCCGCGCCACGCTGCGTTATGTGGAGTCGACCGACAAAGGCCTGGCGCTGGCCCGCGAAGAGTTTGAACGCGAATGGACGCCCGATCTGCACATCAAGCTGGAGCGCGTGTCGGCCACCGAAGCCAAAGTGATCGTGACCAACTTGGCCAAGAGTTCCGTCCTGCTGCAACTGTTGCAGTTACGCAAGCTCTCACACGCCATGCCCTTCGAACGCTGCCGCCTCAACGATCCCCTGGTCGGCGGCATGACCTGGAGTCAGGAAATGGGCAAGCGCATCCTTGCCTGCACCGATGCTGATTTCGAAGGTCCAATCGCCGCTTCTATGACGTTCTATGCCGCGGGAAGAATGTTCCGCACTGATTGGTTTCGCTCGAACATTCAAGTACGGGAAGGTCGCATCCTCAGCCTCGAACCCAGCAATATGCCGGCCCGCCGCGTGCGCGTGATTGAGCGCAAGGGCCCGGAACGCCGCCGCGAATTCGTGCAGGACGTCACTGCAGACGCGGCTCCTGGCAAAGTCGAAACCAGCCTGGGCCCGAAGTTCTTCGTAACCGGCGCGTGATTCCGATCAGAACTGTTAGGTTCTATTAAGCCCAAGCGACGCGGGATTCTTTTTGAAGCCGGGTTGGACCTAGCAATCGGCGCAGACTTCTCCATGCTGAAACGCGGCCAGAGCTTCGCCGATGCCGGAGTGGATTTCGAGAACTGAATCCACGTTGGTAAGACCCAATAGCTCGCGCACGAGCGGGCTGGGGCTTGCATATTTCAGGGCTGCGTTTTGGGATTGCGCGCGGGTGTGCAGCGAAACCAGTTCGCCGATTCCAGCACTGTCGATGGAAGTTACGCCGCTGAGATCGAGAACCACTTTGCCGTCTTTTTCCAGTACCTCATCGACCAAACGTGAAAGGGCGGTAGCCTCGTCGCGATAGACGATACGGCCCTGGCAGTAAACGATCATGACATCGCCACGATTGCGAGTTTCCAAACTGAGTTTCAACTTCGACTCCTTGTGTTTTGCTCGAAAGGCAGCCAAGTGGTAAGGCTGCGATGATGTTGGCGAATTCGTTTGCTCAGATTGCATGTTAATAGATAGACGCGCTGAGGTGAGGTTCGGAATCATGAAAAAACTGTAATTTTTTGTGGGGAGTGCCGGTCTTGCACTAGCTCATATTTTGGCGGACAGGGCATCCTGAGTCTCGGCTACACTGCATCTAACGAATTTCGCGCATTCAGGTAGAATTTGCTGCTGGCACAATTGCTGGGGAGGATCCATTTTCGTGTCGAAAACCGTTGCCGTAGTTCTGGCATTGCTGAGCTTGATGCTGTTTCCAACAAAATCACAAGCCCAACTTCTTCCGACTGGAAACGTTTACGCCGGAGTTGGCTACGCCAATTCTGTCGATGTTATAAACCGTTATTCCTTTCACGGTTGGAATGGCTCGGCGGAAGCGCTGCCGTTTCACCGGTTTAGGAATGTCGGTTTAGTGTTGGATGGAAGCGGCTTCTATTGCACCGGAGCGGGGTGCGTAGGAACTCGACAGTATAACTTCTTCTTTGGACCGCGAATTTCTTTTACGTACGGAAAATGGCGCCCTTTCGTCCACCTAATGGGAGGAGTGCAGCGCACCACAGCAGGAGGTGCGCGCTGGCCGGTGGCGGAAGACTTTGGCGGGGGGATCGATCGCAAGCTTCCTTTTAAGAATTTTTCCTGGCGGCTGCAGGGCGACTATATGCACACCCGCTTCTTGAGCTTTACCCAGAATGACGCCCGGGCATCTACCGGGATCGTGTGGCGCTTCTGAAAATCGCGCGTGCCGCTGTCCACTTTCCGCTTGCGAAACTTCCTGAATGATTTCGGGTTGGAGACGTTGTCGGATGGATCAAACGTCGGAGAAACACCTGTGACTTTTTCCTCAGAAGACAGCCGGAACATCTGAAATTCCCCGTGTCCGCTTTGCAGTGTCGGCATCAAAAGATTGACAGCTTTGCATTTCAGCCAACCCTGGAAAGTGAGGTTAAATGTTCATGCGAAAAATCGGACTCATCGTTTTTGCCCTGCTGCTTTTCGCAGGCCTGGCAAACGCTCAGATTCCCACCAGCGGGAACGTTTTCTTCGGATATTCCTATTACAACACCGATCTTTCTTCGATTGACCGCGCCAACACGAACGGTTGGGAGGCTTCGGTAGAAGGAAAGATCATTCCGTGGGTCGGAATCGTTGCTGATTTCGACAGCCATTATGGCTCAGAGAACTCTGTCTTGCTGTGCCCGGGCGTCGGGTGTCCATTAACGGTAAATGCGAGCATCACCGAGCACAACTTTCTTTTTGGGCCACGAGTGTCGGTTTCCGTAGGAAAGTTTCGTCCTTTCGCAGAAGCGCTGTTCGGAGGGGCCCACGTCAATGTCAACGATGGGGTCGGCTCTGATACATCTTTTGCGACTGCACTGGGCGGCGGGATCGACTACAAGATCATTCGTCCGATCGCTTGGCGGTTTCAGGGAGATTACGTTCAGACGCGATTCTTCAGCACGACGCAGAATAACGTTCGGATTTCGACGGGTATTGTGCTGCGCTTCTGAAAAGGATTCGCTCAGGACGAATGCAAAAACAGGATCCAGATGATTGGCTGGATCCGGTTTTCTTATGGCCACGAAAAACTCGCGGCAAACTTGTTGGCGAGGAAGTTTTAGGTCTGCCAGTATTTGTGGTCGCGCAGGAAGTAGTTTTGGTTCCAGTAATTCATTGCAGTCTTAAGGAACAGCCAGCCCACGCGCATGTGTCCCATCTTCTGGAAGCGGCGATTGGTGGTGTAAACGCCGCCGCGGACGATCCCGAAACGTTTCCGGTCCACTTGTTGAGTGAGCAGGTAGTCCTCGGCGAAGAGGACTTGCTCATGGAATCCGCCGAGTTCGCGGAATTTTTGTACGTCGAACAGCATGAACATTCCCGTAGCGAAGGGACGATGGAAGCGCGAGAGATATTGAAACAGATCGTTGCCCGCGTAAAGCAATTTATCGATGCAATTCCCGCCGCGGCACAGGATGTTGGTGGTCACGCACTGAAGCTGCTTGCGCTGGGCCAGTTCCACGGCGCGGCGAACCATGGAGGGATGCGCCAGTTCGATATCGGCATCGAGAAAGAGAACGTAAGTGCTCTCGGCCTGTGCCGCGCCCAAATTGCGGCCGACTGAGGGCATTCCGCCGCGGATCACGCTCACGTTCAGGCGGTCGCGGAAGCTTAGAACAATGTCGGGCGTGCCGTCGGTCGAGTTGGCGTCAGCCACCAACACCTTCGTACTCGGCATCTTCGAGTAGTCCTGATTCGTCAGCGAAGTCAGCAAATTGGGGATCAGCTTCGCCTCGTTCTTGGCTGGAATCACGATCGTCAGCTCGCTCATTGTATTCATGCTCGTTAAACTCATGCTCGTTGAACTCATGGATGCGAACCCCCTGTTCATCAATGGTGAGGTAAGTCAGGCGGGAATCGACCCAGCCGCCTGCGTTGTAGTAGTGAATTCCGTTTTCTTCGACATGGATCGCTTCGTGCGTATGTCCGCAGAAAATGCGATCGGCTTCGTGCTGGCGCGCATATTGCAAAGCTCCGGTGGAGACCTTCGGCGACATCCGGAGCCAGCGTGTGTTGAGCCGGTCAATGAGCCGCACGATGGGCTTGCTCTTAAAGTCGAGTTTTTGCAACTTGAGATAGAGCGACGTTCCCCACCGGCTGAAGCGCACATTGTTCACCTGAAATCCGTCGAACTGATGGCCGTGGATCGCGATGTGCCGCAGGCCGCTGTACTGCCAGGTGTAGTCCTGGTAGACGCGCACGCCGACGAGATGCGACATGATGTTGGTGAGGCCGTGATCGTGATTGCCTTCCACCCACACCACTTCAATGTTGCGCTTGGGATTGGAAAGCTTGCGAATGTAGCCGAGGAACTTCCAGTGGTCTTTGGTGAGGCGGGCGAAGTTGAGGTCTGCAAAGATGTCGCCCAGCAGGATCAGTCGCTGAAAACGATTTTCCTTCAGCACGCGCGTGGCTTCGCGGGCGTGACTGGTCTCTGCACCTAGGTGCAGGTCGGAAAGGATCAGCGTGTTGTAGAGGTGCGGATCCATGATTCTGTTGTAGCAGGGGAATGTTACTGGGCGATGAAATGTGCATCAAAAATGGTGCAGAGACACCCGAAGGTAACCCGTGAGTAAACAAAGGGTTTAGCGGCTCGAATTCGTCAAATGTTGCAGGCATGTGAATAGCGAGGAGACTTTTCACGTAGACTAAATCTCCTTTGAAAACCATCGGACACATTCTGGCGCGGTACACGGCGTGGATTTGGATGCTGCTGCAGCATCTCGGAATCTGGGGTGTGTTCGTGATTGCGTTCGCGGATTCTGCGTTGCTGGGGATGCCGGTGGATGCGATCGTGGCGGCGTATGTTTACAACGACCGTAAGCGGCTGCTGTTTTATGTGGTGATGGCTTCTCTGGGATCGGCATTGGGCAGCATTCCGCTTTACATCATCGGATATCTGGGCGGCGAGAAGGTGTTACGCAAGCGGATTTCGGAAGACCGGTTTGAGCGGATTCATCGCTCGTTTGAGCAGCACGAATTCTGGGCGCTAATGTTTCCGGGGATGCTGCCCCCGCCCATGCCGTTCAAAATTTTCGTGCTGGGGGCGGCAGTGTTTGAGATGAAGTTCCGCGATTTTATAGCCGCGATCTTCGCCGGACGATTTGTGCGCTTTCTGTTGCTTTCGCTGCTGACGCTGTGGTTCGGTCCGCAGATTGTGGGAGTGATGGGGGTAGTCTTCCGGCGGCATTTTTCCTGGGTGCTGGGAGCGCTTGCGGGAGGATTGCTGGTGTGGCTGTTGATGCGGCGGAGTCGCAGACGAAGGGCAGCAGGTTAGTGCGGAGCCAGTAAGAGCTTCGTGGGACCGTCCGTCGGGAAGAAGAACCTCGCTACGCTCGGCGGACAGCCGGGGCGGCTGTCCCTACATGATTCCCTCAGGCGATTCCTACGCGGCGGCGATGTGGTCGGGGGATGACCTGCGCATCCATCCAGCGAGAGCGTGCAGAAAGACCGGTATTCCAAAAAAGGCGACAGAGAAGAAGAGATCGCTTTCGACGGTGCCGCGGAAGAACGGCAGACCGGCAGCGTAGGACATCATTAGACCCGAGAAAGTCTTAGGATACATTTGCCAGGCGGCCCAAACTGCAAAGTTGCTTACCAGGAAGAATGAAACTGAGCTGGCGAGGGCCGCGCCGACTACTCGCACTGGCCCGGATTTTTCGCGCAAGTTCGTCCCAAGCCACAGGATCGCCGCATACCAGGCGAAAGTGACCAAGTGATCCCAGGAGAGAGAAGACGAGTAGATGAACTTGGTGAGGACGACATCAGTAGCTGCCAGTAGAACTAGCGGTATCCACATCTGACGGCGCGAACCTCGAGCTCCGAAAAACAGCAGCGACGCCGCTACGGGAGTGAAGTGCCAGGCGTGCGGAAGCACATTCAGTGGGCCCGCGAAGGGCAGGAAACGGACGGCGATTGCTAACAAGACGAATAGATAGGGCAGCATAAGCACCTCGGGAAGCAAAACATTATTCTGGGCGCGGGGAGGGCGGTACGTCAAGCGATGCCGTTCGCAGCTCATCATCTGAAGAGTTCCTTTTTGCGTCAATCAGGTTCGGGGAAGGCCTGTTGCTTCTCGCCGGAGCCGTAAATGTCGGCGACAACGTGGAGGTTCTTGTCGAGTTGAACGCCAGCGCCGAGGGCGCGGCGCGGTCCACCTCCGCGGTTCAGCAGCCTCGGCAATTGAACGAAGCGGAGATCCTGAAAGTTCACGATGTAACCGCCGGGAGGCGGGAGCGTTTCAGTCTCAGTAATGGGATATTGCGCCCAGTCCAGATACACACGGCCGAGGTAGGATTTCTTCGCGGCCAGAGTGATGGGCGTTTCTTCCGGCTTGTAACGGATAGTGAGATCGCCCTCGGCATCAATATCTGGGCCGAGAGCGTTCACCGGAGCGAGCACAAAGAAGGCAGCCGTTTCCACCACGCCGTACCAGCGGAACGGGTTCGCCAGCGAGGGATAGGCGGAAGCGCGAAGCGGCTCCGCGCCCTGGTAGGTGCGGGCGGCGAGAGCGTTAACCGCGCGGCGATGCTCAAAGTCGCGCAGTCCCCACAGTAAAACCACGCAGACCAAGGCTACGGCTGCGGCGACTCGGCCTCGCCCGCGCGAGCGAGCGCCAATTTCGCTGTCAATCAGCGAGAAGAACGACGGAACAATCAATCCGAGAAGCAGCAAGCCAAACATTATCGGCTCGAAGATGAACACGATGTCCCAGGAATACCATTTCTCCGAAAACGGCCAGAACGGGCGCACGCCGTAATTATTGGTGAAATCGAGCAGAATGTGACTCAGGCCGGCGAGGCAGGCGTAGCAAAAGAGCAATCCCCAGCGCGGCGGGAG
Organism: uncultured Acidobacteriota bacterium; assembly: GCA_963761915.1. GTDB lineage: Bacteria > Acidobacteriota > Terriglobia > Terriglobales > Acidobacteriaceae > Sulfotelmatobacter. The sequence continues at coordinate 386,543 of CAVXIO010000020.1, read as the reverse complement.
GTTGGGATTTCTTATTTTGCGTCCGCGCAAACGCCAGATCAGGTAAACGAAGCCAAGAACTACGGCTGCGTCGATGGGAACTCCGAGGAAGGAGTGCGTGAATCCGCGATGATGGGCGAAGCCGAAGGCCGGACCGCCGAATCGGCTGAGGACATCCAAGTCGGGCGCTTCGGCTGCCAAAGTCAACACGACTGTAGCGAGTGCGGTGTGGCGGTTGAGCCCGGCGCGGCCCATGCATGCGCCGGTTAAGAAATGAGTGACGGGTTCCAAGGGTTTGAAGATTCTATTCGGATATCTCTGTGATTACCACTTCGCGCCCTAAGAGCTGCGGGAAGGCGCCAGCAATGTCAACGCGTCTGGCACTATGGTGATTTCGGCGGGCAGCGTACCTACCAGTTCCCCGTCAGTCTCTACATAGATTTTCGGCTGCACCTGTCCTTTAGCATCTTTAGCGCCAACGGAATTCGATTCATCCAAATACTTGCATGAAACTCGCTGGCTGTATGCGAGGTCAATGCCCGGAACTTTCCACTTGCGCCGCAACAAGCCGCGCGCTACGTAGGAAACATAAGCCAGGCGGCTGGCAGTGCTGCAGAAGACAATCCGCAGATCGCCGCGCTCGAGAGCGGCTCCGGGAGCCAATTCCCGAAGCACTCCGCCAAAATTTTGAATGCGCACGGCCATCAACTCCGTGACCTCGGCTCTGCGCGACTCGTTTGAGCCGGTCTCGGCGAATTCAACCCGAAAGCGGGTCATGGGATAGGTCAACCAAAGATGCCAGGCTTTCGCATAGTAGGCGGCCATGCCCATGCGCTGCTTGGTTCCGGTGTGGAGTTTGTAGAAGAGGTGCGCATCCACGCCGGCGCCGGCGGCGACGACAAAAAAGCGTGTGCCGGGCTTGCCTTTCAGATCGAGATACTCGATGCGGCCCAAAGCTACCCGGCGCGGTTCTCCGCGCAAGGCAGCCCGCGCCGCTTCTGTGACCTTCATGGGCAGGCCCAGATCATGCGCCAGCGCATTGGCCGTGCCCATGGGCAAAATGGCGAGCGCGACAGATGTGTTCGCCAGTACTTGAAGAATCGTGTGGATAGTGCCATCGCCCCCGCAGGCGAAAACCGTATCGCAGCCGGATTGCACCGCTAGCCGCGCCTGCCGCTCGGCCTCGGCGGAAGAGTCGCAGAGCACAAGTTCAGCCTCGACCCCGGCGGCACGCAACAATGCCGCTGACGACTCGACTTCTTTCTGGCGTCGCTTGCGGCTACCTCCGGAATTGGGGTTGTAAAGCAGAGCTGCCTTGCGCATAGCCGGACCGAAGCTGGATTGTACCTGAGCTTATTGCAGAACTCGGTTCAGCGTGAGCCCCACTCCCACATACCGAAAGTTACCTTCTGTGGCAAAGGATAGCCCAGTTGCCGCGCTAGCATGGCGATTTGGCCACGGTGATGAGCGTCGTGTGCAATAAGGTATCCGATAAAGCCTGCGGCATCAGGGCGAAAGCCTTTGATGCGTCCATCCTCTTCGAGGGCGCGCGCAATCAGCCCGCTCAGAGCATGGCGGCTTTGCTCCAGCGCTTTCAACGCCTGCGCCGGCGTGACTGTGGTCCGATCGAGCTGCGCCGGAATTTCGCTTCCCTTGGCTGAAACCTTCAGCCACATCACGCGCACATTATGCATGTGAGCGACGATGGCGGAGATGGTGCGGCCCTTGCCGTCAGGCGGCTTGGCTTTCCATGCTTCCGAGGCGACACTTTCGATCAGGTACAAGTTGATTCGGTTGTTAGTGTCGAAGGCCTTGAGGAAGGCCGCAGGGAATCGGCTGGCGACTGCGGATTCTGGTGGTGGCGCGATTTGCTTCTGACTAGGCAAGGTCTTAAATTTCGCATAGGCTAGCGTCACTTGCAAGGGGCGCGCCTCGCCGGCCTCTTTCTGGAGTCGCTTTCGATTGCGAGTCCAAGAATGAATCAGAAGGATTAAAGAGATGAAGGCTCTGGCATGTTTAGAAGCCGCGACTAGGACGCGGGATTCGTCCAGAAGCAATTTGAGACGTCGTGGAAGGGCGGGAGTCAGGCACTGAAGCTGGACGATTTGGTGTAACTGTCTGCTGGCGTATCGACAGCCGCCTGGCTGTCCCTACGAGGTTCTTTCCCGCCTATAATCTCTGCGATGCCTGCTGCCACAAAGGATGTCGAAAAAAAGATCGAATCTTTTCGCGAAAAGATCCGCCACCACGAATATCTGTATTACGTCCTCGACCATCCTGAAATCAGCGATGCGGAGTTCGACAAGCTGATGCAGCGGTTAAAGGATCTGGAGGCGGAACATCCGGAGCTGGTCACGCCAGATTCTCCGACGCAGCGGGTTGGAGGCAAGCCGCGCGAAGGATTCGTGAAAGTGCGGCATTCGTCCGCCATGTTGTCGCTCGACAACACTTACAACGAAGAGGCACTTCGCGCGTGGGAGCGCCGTGTGCACGAGCTAAGCGGGCGAAAAGATGTGGATTACGTTTGCGAGTTGAAGCTCGATGGCATGTCGCTGGCGTTGATTTATGAAGATGGCAAGCTGGTTCGTGGAATTACTCGCGGCGACGGAAGCGTGGGCGAAGACGTAACCCTCAATGTGCGCACCGTGCGCTCGGTACCGCTTTCGATTCCGAAAGAAAAACTGAAGAAAGCGGGCATCCCGCTGGATTTTGAAGTGCGAGGCGAGCTGCTCATGCCGCTCGCAGCCTTCAAGAAGATGAACGAAGACCGCGAGGGCAAAGGGCTGTCGCTGTTTGCCAACCCTCGCAATGCCACGGCAGGCACGGTTCGGCAGCTTGAATCCAAAAGTCACAGCCGAGCGGCGGCTCGATTATTTCTCCTACATGCTGCTGCAAAATGGCCGAACTTTTTTCGACAGGCATTCTAAAACGTTAGACGCGCTCGACGCCGCCGGATTCAAGGTCAACCAGAACCGCAAGCTGGTGCGCGATATCGACGAAGCATGGGCTTTCATCGGCCAGTGGGAGGATAAGCGTGATTCGTTGCCGTATGAGATTGACGGTATCGTGCTCAAAGTCGATCGCACGGCGCTGCAGGATGAACTTGGATTCACCGGCAAAGCCCCGCGCTGGGCGATCGCTTACAAATACGCTGCGCGTGCGGGGATCACGAAGCTTGAAGACATTCGGGTGCAAGTTGGACGAACGGGCAAACTCACACCGGTTGCGATGCTGGCGCCGGTTTTAATCGGCGGCACCACGGTGCGGAATGCGACGCTTGCACAACATGGACGAGATTGAGCGGCTGGGCGTGAAGATCGGCGATTGGGTGCAGGTTGAGCGCGGCGGCGATGTGATTCCGAAAGTAGCCAAGGTAATCGACGACAAAGAGCATCCTCGCGGGACACAAGACGTTTCATATGCCGGAGACTTGCCCGGTTTGCGGCACGAAGGTAGTGCGCACTGAAGGTGAAGTCGATTATCGCTGCGTCAATGCGAATTGTCCGGCGAAACTGCGCGAGACCATTCTGCATTTTGCTTCGCGCGGGGTCATGAATATCGACGGCATGGGCGACGCGCTGGTGACCCAGCTTACCGAGCGAGGCCTGGTGAAGAACGTCGCGGACATTTACAAGCTGACCAAAGCAGATCTGCTTAGCCTGGAGCGCATGGGCGACAAATCGGCGCAGAACATTCTCGACGAAATTGACAACTCGAAGAAGCTGCCGCTGGAACGCGTCATCTACGGGCTGGGCATTCGATTTGTAGGCGAGCGCACGGCGCAGTTTTTGGCTGAGCATTTTGGATCGATGGAAGCGCTGGAGAGCGCTGGTGTGGAAGAACTGCGGAATGTGAACGAAGTTGGTCCGCGGATCGCAGAGAGCATTGCGGAGTTCTTCGGCATCGCCGCCAATCGCAAACTGGTCGAGCGATTGCGCGAAGCCGGGCTTACTTTAACGGGGAAGAAGAAGCAGCGCGGCACCAAGCTTGCGGGAAAGACATTTGTGCTGACCGGAACGCTGGCGCACTTCACGCGAGATGAAGCCAAGAAGATGATCGAAGACGCGGGTGCCAAAGTCACAGGGTCAGTCAGCAAGAAGACGGATTACGTCGTGGCGGGGGCGGATGCGGGGTCGAAGCTGGACAAGGCGAAAGAGTTGGGGGTAAAGGTGATCGATGAAAAAGAGATGGAAAAACTCGCGGCTGAAGGCTAGAGCCTGCCAGTCTCAATCGATGCCTTTCCGGCCCGACAGGCTGACGTCGCGGCTGATCAAATAGGACTTAACAGCAGGGTCATTGAAGGCCACGAAATCCGCGACCGCGAAGAATTCATCCAGAAGCGGGCTGGCGAGAGCCTCTGCACGAGCCATAGGTTTGCCGAGCAAGATAGGTTTGCTATTGAAATAATAGGATTCTTCCGGGTCACGGACCATTATTTCGTAGCGATCGCTTGTCGGCCGAGCTTCCATGAAGATCCAATGTCGAGCTTCCACGTTTTGCTCGTCGACGTTCGCAATGCCCCAGCCACCGATGCTCACGGTCAGCCGCACGGAAGTCTGATCATGTCCTGTCATCAGCCCGGCATAGTAGATCGCGTGCGCGACGTTGTCCTTGGAGACAAACCCCCAGACCGTCATTTGTTTCTCGCCGCAATCCGGACAGTCGAACGTCTTGATTCGCTCGTTTAGCTCGATGCCATAGGTGGGCGGTTCAGTCATTTCGCTCCGCGCCTATTCCCGCTCCTGCAAAGCCTTGGTCATCCGCTTCCACGTCTCCTCCAGCGTCTCCGGCAGAATCCGCGTCTCACCCACCACCGAAACAAAATTTGCGTCAGCAACCCATCGTGGCAGGACGTGCATGTGAATGTGCCCGGCGATGCCTGCTCCGGCGGCTCGGCCAATGTTCATGCCGAGGTTGATGCCATCGGGCCGATACAGCTCGCGCAGTAAGGATTCCATGCGCTGCGAGAGTTCCATCATCTCGTGGGCGGCTTCGAGCGGCAGTTTGCGGAGTTCGTCAAGGTGCGCGTAGGGAACCACCATTACGTGGCCCGGCGTGTAGGGATACATATTCAGAATGATGAAGCAATGCTGGCCGCGGTGCACGATGAGACCTTTCCGGTCGTCGCCGGCGTTCACGGCATCGCAGAAGACGCACCTGCTCGTCTTCTGCGCGGTGCTGACGTAGGCGTAGCGCCACGGAGTCCAGAGGTAATCCATGACAAGGCAGGGTAGCAGATCGCGGGCGGGCGCGGGTACTCGCGGCCTCGTCCGAGGATTTGCTATTGAACGTCTATTGGATCCCCACCTTCACAGCCTTCCACCACCACTGATGATGCTTGCACTGCGATTCGAATTCCGGGTTGCAGTGCGAATGGAAGGTATTCTCGGCGATGCCAAGGCCCAGGCCGGTGCCTATCCACATATCGGAGGCCCAGTGATCGCGAGCCATAAAGCGAGTGAAGGTCACGGTGAATGCTGCGCCGTAAGAAAGCACCCTGGCCCATGTCTTGGGATACTCATCGGCCAGCACGGAGGCCATGGCCCAAGTGAACATGGCATGGCCGCCGGGAAAAGAGGTGTCGATGGCGTGGTGCTTAAAGAAGTCACCCTGACCATTGCCTTCGCCGGGACGCTGGCGGCCGAAAACCAACTGCATCGGTGTATAGATCAGGAAAGCATTCACCAGGGTTTCCAGTGCGAGCGTGCCAGTCTCCCGGGCATGGCGATGTTCGGTCTTAATTCCGTATAGCCAAACTCCCAGAAGTGAGCCGGCCAGTCCTCCGATCGCCGCATCGGAAGTATCCTGATACAGCTTGAAATGGGAGTTGGGAACATTGTTTTCAATCCGGCGGTCAAACACCAGGAGGGTGCCGGTGCCGAGTAGGACGACTGCGTCCCATTTGAAGTTGTGCGGCTTGAAGGGGGCAAGGTATAGGCGCTTCTGATCGCCACCAATTCGGGTCAGGCTTCGCTTAAGCAAACCTTCTTGCTGACCGGAATCTGCGGAAGAAGAATCCGGGGCTGGATCAGGCGCAATGCCGGCATTATCATTGTCCAGCGTCTCCAGGCGGAAGGCGGCTACGCGAAAATTAGGCGCTAGCGTGGTTCCCTGGACTTCGGGTGCTGGCTGCAGCACCGGACCAACGTTTGACTCCTGGCCGGCGGCAGCGAGAGTAAGCAACGCCGCGGCCAGGGCTACCAAGGTGGATTTGAGAATTGATTTGGGCAACTTTCGGGCTCTTTCGCGTTCTAATTTCGACAAAAAGCGCCACATTATGATGCAAGTCCTGAAGAAAAGTAGGCCGGATTCTTACAAAAATATGAACAGAATGTTACTTCCGCGCGGCAACCGCTAGCGAAACCTCTGCCTCGAAGAGGCCATTGCATAATTGCGTTTGACACTGTTTGGAGGGCGTTGCTATAGTCGAAGAGTTCCCTTTGGACGCGGGTTTCTGTAAAACGTCCGGCAGCTGGGATTGTCCAAGCTCACTCGCCAGGGTGAGCCCACCACAACCAAACGACTCACTCCAGCAGTCCGCCAGCAGGCCCCGCATCCCGCGCATTGAGTGTGAGCTATATCAGAGAGGCATGACTTTGTCCGACGACACCACCAGCCACAATTCCGATAGCGCTTCCGCCGTTGCAACCGAAACAGAACCAACGGCGCCCGACACTAACTTGACCGAGCAGAATCAGGCTCCGGTCGCAACCGCCGACTCGACCGCCTCTTCTGCACAGGAAGAATCGCATTCCGCGCCCGCGGCGGATGACAAGCACGCCAGCGAAGATTTCGCCTCAGCCCTGGAGAACTTCACCACCGAAACCGAAGAGGCTGTGGGAGAAGACCGGGTTATCAAAGGCACGGTGCTGAAGCTGACGTCGACGCACGTGGTGGTCGACATTGGCACCAAGTCGGAAGGCATGTTGCCGCTTTCGGAAGTGCTCGATCACGAGGGCAAGCCGAAGGTGAAGCCCGGCGACGAAATCGAGGTCATGCGGGAGAAAGGGCAAACCGAGGAAGGTTACGTCAACCTCTCGCACCAGAAGGCGGCGCGCCTTCACGCCTGGGACGAAGTTGAAAAAGCTCATCAAGAGAAAAGGCCCATCAAGGCTACCGTGATCGAACGGACCAAGGGTGGTTTGACCGTCGATATTCTCGGCGCGCGCGCATTTCTGCCTGGCTCGCAAGTCGATCTGCGGCCGATCCGCAATCTGGACGGCATGAAAGGCCAGACCCTCGAAGTTACCGTCATCAAAGTCAACAAAAAACGCGGCAACATTGTCGTCTCGCGCAAAGAGCTGCTGGAAGGCGAGCAGAACGAGAAACGCAGCAAGACGCTCGAACATCTGGAAGAAGGCTCGATCCTGACGGGAGTGGTGAAGAACCTGACAGAGTATGGCGCGTTCGTCGATCTCGGCGGGCTGGATGGGTTGCTGCACATCACCGACATGTCGTGGGGCCGGCTCACGCACCCGCGCGACTTGGTGAACGTTGGCGATCAGATTCAAGTCAAGGTTCTGAAGTACGACAAAGAGAAGCAGCGCGTTTCTTTGGGCTTCAAACAGTTGACGCCCGATCCGTGGCTCGATGCCGAGCATCGTTATCCCGTGGGTGCGCATGTCTCCGGGCGCGTGATCAGCGTGACCGATTACGGCGCGTTCGTCGAACTTGAGCAAGGTATCGAAGGCCTGGTGCACGTCAGCGAAATGACGTGGTCGAAGCGCATGAAGCATCCTTCCAAGCTGGTCAACGTTGGCGACCAGGTCGAATGCGTTGTGCTGAACGTGAATCCCGGCGAGCGCCGCATCTCTCTTGGCATGCGGCAATTGGCGGCGAATCCCTGGGACGCTCTGCACGATAAATATCCCGTAGGCATGACGGTCGAAGGCCGGGTGCGCAATCTAACCGACTTCGGCGCCTTCATCGAGATTGAAGATGGCATCGATGGCTTGGTGCACGTCAGCAACCTGAGCTGGACCAAGCGCGTGAAGCATCCTTCGGAAGTGTTGAAGAAGGGCGATCGCGTAAAGGCCATTGTGCTGGCCATTGAACCCGATAAGCGGCGCTTATCGTTGGGAGTTAAGCAGCTTCAGCCCGATGTCTGGGAAACATTCTTCGAGAAGCACCACGTCGGCGATGTGATTCACGGCAAAGTCCTGCGGGTAGCCGCGTTTGGCGCATTCGTGGAAATCGCCGAAGGCGTGGAAGGCCTGTGCCACAAGTCGGAAGCGGTCGATGGCAACGGCCAGCCTCTGCATCTTGAGCCCGGGGCTGAGCACGATTTCAAGATCATCAAGATGAGCGCGGAAGAAAAGAAGGTCGGACTCAGCATCCGCGCCGTCGGCGAAGAGGCTTCGCGTTCCGAGGTTGAGGCTTATAAGCAGCCGGTTTCGAGCACCAGCTCCACCATCGGCGAGCTGATTTCCTGGAAGCGGGCCAGCAACGAAAACAACTGATCTCTGGAGTCCACGCGAGTGCCAGGACTCTGGTCGTGCCTCTATTGTTGACTACCTTCTAAATCGATATGTCCAACCCAGGCGCTCCTAAATTCCACAATCTTGCTGAGTCTGCCTCTGAATCCGCGCGAATCATTCGGCGACCTGCTTTCCCAGTACGAAAAGACCCATTCCCGTAAAGCTGGAGATGGCGGCAAGCAAATCACGGGAACGGTGATCACAGTCTCCGCCGACTCGATCTTCCTCGACATCGGCTTCAAGAGCGAAGGCATTCTGCCCTTGGCCGACGTTGCAGAGCTCTGACGAAACGGTGAAGCCCGGCGACAAGCTGCAGGTGTCCGTCAAGGGCCGCGATCCCGAGGGCTACTACCAGCTCACCCGCGCCAAAGTTGACCGGCCGAAGGATTGGGCGGCTCTGGAGAAAGCCTTTGCCGATAAGGCTACGATCATGGGCACTGTGACCGGCGTTATCAAGGGCGGCCTCAGCGTGGATGTGGGCGTGCGAGCGTTCATGCCGGCCTCGCGCAGCGGAGCTCGTGACGCCGCCGAGATGGAAAAGTTAGTAGAGCAGGAGATTCTCTGCCGCATCATCAAGCTCGATGTGGCCGAAGAAGACGTGGTGGTCGATCGCCGCGTCGTCGCGGAAGAAGAAGAGCGCTCGGCCAAGGATCGCCGCTATTCGGAGATGAAAGAAGGCGATACCGTGAGCGGCACGGTCCGCAGCCTCACCGATTACGGCGCTTTCGTGGATATTGGCGGCGTGGACGCCCTGCTGCATGTGAGTGACATTGCATGGAGCCGCGTGAGCAAGCCTGCGGACGTGCTTTCCGTTGGGCAGCAGATCGAAGCCAAGGTGCTTAAGATCACGAACGATTCCGGGAAGCGCCGCATTTCCGTGGGCATGAAGCAGTTGCAGCCGCATCCCTGGGACGCTGTCGCGGGAAAGTACAACGCCGGCGAACGCGTGCGCGGCACGGTTACGCGCGTGGCCGAATTCGGCGCGTTCGTCGAACTGGAGCCGGGCATCGAAGGCCTGATCCACGTTTCGGAAATGTCGTGGGGAAAAAAGTTAAGAAGCGCCAGCACGTTGGTGAAGCCGGGCGAGACCGTCGACGCCGTAATTCTGGGAGTGAATGCTGCCGAGCGCCGCATCTCTCTGGGACTGAAGCAGGCGCTGGGCGACCCCTGGGCCGAAGTTGCTCAGCGCTTCGCCGCGGGCTCGGTGGTTGAAGGGCCTGTCGCCAGCATCACAAAGTTCGGCGCATTTGTGCAGCTTACTGAAGGCGTTGAGGGCATGATCCACATCAGCGAGATGAGCGCCGAGAAGCGCATCAATCATCCGCAGGACGTGCTGAAGGTTGGGCAGGTGGTCAGGGCGCAGGTGCTCGCGGTCGATACCGAGAAACGGCAGCTGCGGCTGAGCATGAAACAACTTGTTGCCCAGCGGCTTGGATGAATATATCGCCGAGCACAAGGAAGGCGACATGGTCACGGGCCGCATGGTCGAGGTTTCGGATGGGCACGCACGCGTCGAACTCGGCGAAGGCAGTCGAAGGCAAGTGCCGGATGGATGAGAAGAATGCGGCCGAAGGAAAGTCGCCCAGCGCTTCTGCTTCGTCAGCTACGAAGTCTAATTCCAGGTCTGATTCCAAGTCTGAGTCGAAGAATCAAGCCTGATCTGTCTTCGCTGGGTTCGATGCTGCAAGCGCGATGGAAGGGCGTCGCGGCCCACGATGATGCCAAGCCGGAAGCCGCCCGCGCCGGGCAGATTCGCAAGTTCCGCATCGCGAAGCTGGATCCGGCCACGAAGAAAATTGAATTGGAACTGGCCTAGCCAGCTCAGGCTTTTAAAAGGCCCGCTAATCCATCTCTCGTAGCCTGTCTCGTGTCGCCTGCATTCCCGCGCCCGCCGCGGCCGACGACTCCGCCCGCTTCTTCTGCCAGTCCGCCTTCGGCCAGCACGGTGATCGCCTCCAGCTTCTTCTTCTTCAACCTCGCGTTGATCCCCGGCAATTCTTTCTGCGTCAGTTTCTGGAAGTCGTCGATCACATCTTGCAGTTCGTGACCGAGTGATTCGGTGCGCGCCACCTGATAATCCGTTGGCTTGCCGTCGTATCCGGTGACCGCGCCGTAAAGTTGGCCCAGCAGTTCGCGGATGCGCTCTTCGCCGGTGATCATGCCGCCTTCTTTGGTGGCGACGATCTTGGAACGCAGCGCGTCACAATCCGCGGCGAGTTGCTGCAGTTGCTTGCGCAGCGGATCTTTCTCCGGCAGCTTGGCCGCGCGCGCGTTGGCGGCATCGCGCACGCCTTCGATCGCCTCCACGCCATAGGTCATGTGCTCGAGCACCTTGTAGATCTTCATCGAGAGATCGAATTGCGCCTTGCGGTCTTCCAGCGAATACTTCGCGCGCGGATCGATGCACCACGTTCAGTTGCTCGGTGTAGGCCTGATCTCCTTTGGTCAGCTTCACCGTGTAAGTGCCGGGCAGAACGCGCGGGCCCTGCGCCGCTTCAAACAGCGCCGACGCCGCCGGAGCGACCGCCGGCGGCTTCACGCGCATCGCCCAGCTCGCGCGGTTCAACCCGCGATGTTTGCTGCCGGCAACCGTGTCCACCAGCTTGCCATCCTGATCGAAGATCTCGATCTTCAAATCGCCGAAGATGTGGCGGCCTTTCTGGTAGTAGGTGATCTGCGCGTCCGCGGCCGGCTCGCGGCCGACGGAAAGTTTCGTCTCCCTCCGGCCAGCCGCCGTTGCGCTCGAAATACTGCATTGCACGGCCGGCCCGGAATCAGCGTCGCCTCTTTCGCCATCAGGTCGGGAGTCGAGTGCGCGCAGCGGCGAAATGTCGTCGATGATCCAGATGCCGCGCCCGTGGGTCGCCAGCACCAGATCGGATTCGCGGGGCTGCACCACGATGTCGTCGCACCGGCGACGGCGGGGAAGTCGGTGCCTTTGTATTGCGCCCAGCGCTGGCCGCCATCCACGGAAATCCACAGGCCGAACTCCGTGCCCAGGAAAAGCACGTTGCGGTTGACCGTGTCTTCCTTGATCACGTGGGCATATCCGCGCACGCCGCTTTCCTGCGCCGGGAAGCGCGGTCCAGGTCTTGCCATAGTCCGTGGTCTTGTAGACGTAGGGCTTCATATCGCCGAAGGTGTGCCGGTCGAACGTGGCGTAGGCGGTGGCCTCGTCGAAGCGGCTGGCCTCGATCGTCGAGACCCAGGAATTCTTCCCCAGGCCGGCGACGTTGCCGACGACGTTGGTCCAGGTCTTGGCGCCGTCGCGCGTGATCTGCACGTTGCCGTCATCGGTGCCCACCCAGATGATCTGCCCGTTCTTCGGCGACTCGGAGATCGAATAGATCGTGGTGTGCATCTCGGCGGAAGAATTGTCGATGGTGACGCCGCCGGATTCTTCCTGCTTCTGCTTCTCCGGATCATTCGTGGTCAGGTCGGGAGAGATGCGATCCCAGGACTGGCCATGATCGCGCGAGCGGAACAGGAACTGCGCCCCGATGTAGATCGTCCCCTTCTCGTTCGGGCTCATGTGAATGGGCGTGTTCCAGTTGAAGCGCAGTTTCTTCTCGCCGTAATTCGGCAGGGCTTGATGGCCGCGAGTCTCGTGCGTGTAGCGGTTGACGCGCCCGATCTCGCCGCCCTGCGCCTCGGCATAGATGTAAGTCGGGATCGGAGGGTCTTCGAACATCCAGAAGCCGTCGCCGCCGTACATGTTTTCCCAGCGCGATTGCTCACGCCGCCGGGATACGAAGAATCGCCCACCCAGGAACTGTTGTCCTGCAAGCCGCCGTAAACGTGGTAGGGATCGGCGTTGTCGATGCTCACGTGATAGAACTGCGAGACCGGCAGGTTCATCTGATGCTTCCAGCGGTTGCCGCCGTCTTCGCTGCGCCACAAGCCGCCGTCGTCGCCGGCAATCACGATGTTCGGATTCTTGGGATTGATCCAGACGTCGTGGAAATCGCCATGGTCGCTGCCCGAAACCACGTTGAAGCTTTTCCCGCCATCGTTGCTGAGCAGCAGGATGAGATCGGGTTTGAAGATCTTGTTTTCGTCTTTGGGATCGACGATCAGGTTGCCGAAATAAAACGGCCGCCACACCATGTAGTTGCTGGCATCCAGCTTGGTCCAGTTTGCGCCGCCGTCGTCGGAGCGATAGAGCCCTCGGCCTTTTTCGGCTTCGATGTTGGCATAGACCACCTGCGGCTTCGACGGCGCCACCGCAACCGCGACGCGGCCCTAAGGTTTCGGCGGCAAGCCCTTTGCGTTGCTGTCGGTGATCTCGGTCCAGTGCTCGCCGCCATCGGTCGATTTGAACAGTCCGCTGCCCGGACCGCCCGAGCGGAAGGTCCAGCCCTGCCGCCGGAAATCCCACATCGCGGCATAAATTGTTTTCGGCTCCTGCTTGCTGCGCGCCATCATAGCGCAGCCGCTCGAGCCATTCGCGCCGGCCAGAACTTTCTTCCAGGTCTTGCCGCCGTCGGTTGTCTGGAAGACGCCGCGTTCGTCGTTGTCGTCCCACAGATGGCCGGTGGCGCAGACCAGCACGTCGTTGCCGTCGCCGGGATCCACCAGAATCTTGGCGATGTGCTCGCTGTCCTTCAGGCCGACGTTGGTCCAGTTCTCGCCGCCGTCGGTCGACTTGTAAACGCCGTCGCCCACCGAAACGCTGTTGCGCGTCCAGGCCTTCGCCGGTGCCCACCCAAACGGTCTTCGGATTCGACGGATCGATCGCCACCGCGCCGATCGACTGCACATCTTCGCGGTCGAACACCGGCTTGTAGGTCGTGCCGCCGTTTACCGACTTCCAGACTCCGCCGCTGGCCGCGCCGACGAACACCGTGATGCGGCCGTCCTCTTCGACCGCATCCACCGCGGCGATGCGCCCGCTCATCGTGGCCGAGCCGATGTTGCGCGCCGGCAGCCCGGAAACGGTGGCGGCGTCAAAGCGGTACGCCGCCTGCGCGGCGGCCTGCAAGGGTGCGCACAGCATAGCTCCAGCGAACAACCCAATCATTCCCCAAGAATTGCGAGCGGATGCTTTCATGTTACCAGTCCTTTTCCACGTAGTTGATTTTGTAGCGCCGCCGGTCCCCACTGAGCGAAGCCGAAGGGTCCCCGGCGGCTGTCGTGGCGGCGTCTCGCCGTCACTTCCCACCCGACGCCATCACGATCCGGGCAGAATCAGTGAATCCCGACCAACCCGGACTTCTTTTCCTCGGTCCTCAACGACGCGGGCAGCGCAAAGTCAGACTCTTGCATAGGCACATTCACTTCAATCTTTTCAATCGTGGTCACTTGAGCGCCGGGATTGTTCCTCGGTCCCTCGGAGATCGAGAAAGGATACATGACTCCATCCACCGGCTTGTAGGAACCCACGTCCACCACGCGCTCCCGCACCGAGCCCCGCATAAACTGCTGGATCTCTTTACGAATTTCAAGATAGGTGTCGGGATCGAGATAGTAATAAATGATGTCGCCGTTTTTCAGCGTGACCTTTAGCCGCAGGGCGTCATCGCCATCCACCATCGTCGTGCCCCAGATATTCGATCGTGTTACCTTTTTCAGCGTAATCGACGAGCGGACCGTCAAAATCAGCGGCCAGAAGCAGATCCCGCAGGGTATCCTCGCCCATCAACTCCGGTTCTTTGCGTCCGCGAAAGGGCTGAGTCTGCCAGCCGACGGAACCGTCGTACGCCTGCACCGCGGTCATCCCTTGCATGGAGATATTTTGACGAACCAAATCTGGTCGCATGTTCATTTGTCCGAAGGCCGCAACTGCGAGCGGCGTCTGCCGCCGCCTTTGACCTTGCCGCTCATTAGCCGGGTCTTGGCCGACTTGATCTTGTCGATCCCACCCTTGGCCTGGATGTTCTTGTTGACGAGTTCCTCCGCTGTTTGAGAACCGGCAAAACACTTAAGCATGAGACTGCCACCAGAACAATCACCGCGTGACGCATGGTCAAACTCCTGTCCTTCATCGGAATGGATCAGTGGACTCCGACCAACCCGGACTTCTTCTCCTCAGTCTTCAGCGACGCGGGAAGCGCAAAATCCGCCGGATCGATCTTCACGTTCACTTCGATCTTCTGCACCGTCACCGTTTGATCATTAGGATGGTTCTTCGGTCCCTGCGAGATTGAGAACGGATACATTACGCCATTCACTGGTTTATAGGAGCCCGGGCCCACCACGCGGTCGCGTACCGATCCCCGAATAAACTGCTGAATCTCTTTGCGAATCTCGATGAAGGTATCCGGGTCGAGGTAGTAGTAAATAATGTCGCCGTTCTTCAGCGTGATCTTCAGCCGCAGCGCATCGTCCCCATCGACCACGTCGTGGCCCAAATATTCGACCGTGTTGCCCTTTTCCTTGTAATCGACGAGAGGCCCGTCGAAATCTGCGTCCAGCAGCAGGTCGCGCATGTCGTCCTCGCCCATTAACTCCGGATCCTTCTTTCCGCCGAAGGGCTGAATCTGCCAGCCAGTTGAGCCGTCATAGGCCTGCACCGCAGTCATGCCCTGCAGTGAGAACGTCTCCCGAATCAAGTTGGGGCGCTCGTTTTCCTGGCCCACGGAAGCGGTGAACCCTCCGCCACCGTCGAACTTGCCGGTTATGCGAAGGGTTTTGATGGCCTTCATCTTCTCTATCCCGCCCCGGGCCTGAATATTCTTGGCAATCAGTTCATCTGCAGTTTGAGAGAAGGAAAACACACCGAACCAGCACAGAGCGAGCAGCACTATCAAGGCGCGACGCATCAAGCAGACTCCTGTTGTTAAGGAACTTTAGGAACCCAGGCAAAACGAGAAACAGTACTCTACCCGGAAATAGACGTCTCTTTCAAGTGGATGTACGCGAGGCCCGCAGTAAAAAGTTCGATCCCATTGCCTGAAAGAAACAAGCTGCTCTCATGAGCGGCTCCGCCTTTTCTTCATCGCTGGAGTTGTTCTTAATGAGTGAACGAAAAATTCAACCCCGTCGTCAGAATCAGATCGTTCTTCTTGGTCCCCAGTGGCGGATTCGATATGTAAATGTCAGTGAATTGATTCTGCCAGCCCAGCCACTTGCTGATCTTTGTCACCGTTCCCAGGTCGAACGCGGCTCGATATTCTCCCGTGTCAGACATGTCAGGGTACAGGTAAAGTTTTTCCGTCACCACCGTGCTCTTCCCAAACTTGTGAGCCAGTTCTTCGCCCAAAGTCAGCGCGATGAATCTGTGGGTGACTCCATAGGAGGTATAAACCGGCGGCACCGTGACAGGAAGGACCACCGGCCCATTCGAATAAGTCTCGTGCGTATAGTTGACGCCGGCTAGTAGATCCAATGTTGTATCGGAAGATTTGATCGCGTGGTAACCCAGTCCGCCGCCATACACGCCGCGCAGATCGAGGTCCTGCAGCGCGTTGCTCATAAAATCGGCCCCGACGAAGGCGAATACTCGCGGGGTAAGGTTGTGATCATACCGAATTCCTGCCGTCACCAGATTAGCCACAGTGCTGGGAGTAGCGAGGTCATTCTTCGTGTCGATCGAACTCAGGTAAATGGTGGTCTTGTCATTCAACGTAGGATGGATGGCATTAACCGCCAGCGCCAGATTGCTGGTCTCGCTGTTGCCCCGAGCCAGCGAGAAGCCCAGGTTGACCCCGCCATTCCAGCCCCGCAGCAAGCCGGGATGCTCAAGCTTCTCGTATTCGGCTTGGTCGCCGATGACCACAATGTTTCCCAGAGGAACACCTACCGTCCCCTGGGACTTGGTGGCGACTTCAATCTTTCCGTCGCTCGTAGTTACCGGACCGACTAGGATTTTCTTATCCGACGTGCCCACCCGCAATTCCTTATCGCTCGTGATCTGCGTGACCGCCTTGAAGTCAATGGTCACGTCTCCGGCGAACTCGGTGTGCAGCACCAGCGTTTTCCCATCAGACTTAACGATCTTGCCGCTTAGGCGATCGCCATTTTTCAAAGTTATTTGATCGGCCAAAACTGCGGGCGTGAATGCCAACAACACGACGAGGGCGACGAACAGGCTCTTACGCAACACGGACTACCTCCAGACGGCCAGAGTCAGAAGCCAATGCTCAGATGCGGGATCAGTTTAAAAGGATGGGAAAACGCAGAGAAGGCAGCAGCCGAATCAAGAACCATCACTCGCCCGACAAACAAGTTCGTTCAGGCCTTCGGTTCTTTATTTTCCGGGGTCTTGCTCGCCTCGGTCGGAGTCTGGGCATTATCCTTCATGCCCTCTTTCAGCGCACGAATTCCCTCGCCCAGGCCCTTGCCCAGTTCAGGCAATTTCTTGGGGCCGAAGACCAGCAGGGCAATGGCAAAAATGATGATCAGGTGCGTCGGTTGAAATAGACCTTCTAACATCGAAAACCTCCACAAACAACACTGCCGCCTCTTTATACGGTACTGGACAGGCAGGGGGAAGTCAAACCTTTGCCCCCAGTCAGCCTGATTACTCTGCCAGTTCGAGTGCCGGGCGCTGTGACGACAATCAGGCAGTCGTGACCGCACGGACGCTCGGCCAGAAGCAGCGTCGCCAGACTTCCCCACCATACCGGCCCATTACTTCCGTGATCTTACCTCGGTTCCACCTGCGGGCTAAGGTGGATCAGCGGTTCGAAAACGTCGCGAACCGCGGCAATCAGCGCAAGTCAGCAAGCAAAACCGTTGCCTGGAGAGTCCGAGTGAAGTGCAGGGGCCTGTCAGTTCTTCTTTTTCTTCTTGCGGCTGTGGCTGCCCATTCCAGCGAAAGCCAGCCAGTGAACCCAGCCCAGTTGATGGCATGGCTTGCGGCGGGCGTACCCAACCTTCGACTCGCTCGAATCATTCAAGAGCGCGGTATGGCCAGCGTCCCGCCTAAAGAGCAGATTCGTGAGCTTGAATCCGCTGGCGCCGATGCAAATCTGATCCGGGCTCTGGGTAAGAAGGCCGTCAGCTCTTCGAGTTCAGAGCTTTCAAACGCTGCAACGACCGCCGAAATTCCGGCAGTTCTGGTGCAGGCTGCCGTCCATGCCCGGGCTCAACGCTTTCACGAAGCCGAACTCGCCCTGCGCCAGGCCCTGACCATCGATCCGCAAAATGGCGCGCTGCACTTCGCGCTGGGCGCAATGCTCCGCCAGCAGGAACGTTGGGACGATGCTTTCGACGAGATCACGATTGCGGCTCAGCTGATGCCCGATCTCCCCGAGAATCACAGCAGCTTGGCCTATATCTTCTATCGTCTCGATGACGGCCCCAACGCAATCGCGGAAGCCCGCACCGCGCTCAGCATGGACCCCCAGAACGCCGAGGCTTATCAATTCCTCGCTCTTGCCCTTTATTCCAACGGCCAGTACGGTGCTGCGGTCCACGCTTTTCTCGAGTCGTTGGCCCGCGATGGCGACAATCCGGATACTTATTACGACCTGGGCATCACGCTGCACGCGGATTCAAATCTGGCGGCCGCCATCGATGCCTATCGTCACGCCATTCATCTGAAACCGGCCTTCTGGCAAGCGCACTCTAACCTGGCGCTGATCTTGCACGAACAAGGCAAGCTCGATGATGCCGTTGTGGAATATCGCGAGGCTAAAAAGCTCGCTCCGGAGGAAGCTTCCGTCCGCAATAACCTTGGCAATACCTACTGCGACCAGGGCAACTTCGATGCCGCCATGGTCGAGCTCCGCGAGCTTTACCGCCAGCATCCCGAGTGGCAGCAGGGGCATACCTGCCTTGCCCGAGCCTACATGTCGAAGAAAGACTACGGCAGCGCGGTGGATGAGTTGCAACTGGCGGTTCGCCAAAACCCTACCAGCTCCGCCGATCATCGCGCCCTCGGCGAAGCCATGCTGCTGAATGACAAATTGGAAGAGGGAGTCCGGGAGCTCCGTCTGGCGGTCGCGCTTAACCCCGATTCTGACGCCTCTCACCACGCTCTCGGTACCGCGCTGTTCCGGCAGGAGCAGCTGCCGGCGGCGGAACGGGAGTTTCGCGAAGCGCTTCGTTTGAACGCTTCTCCCGATAACCACTACGCTCTGGCGGCGTGCCTGATGACCATGGACCGCTACGAGGAAGCATTGTCGGAACTGGAAATTGCCTCCCGGCTCGACCCTGAGCGCAAGCTCTATCGCGCCCGCCACGACGAGCTTCTAAACCTGATGCAGAAGAAAGAGACAAATTCGCGGTAACCGGACGCCGTGGGACAGTGCTAGGCACTGTACTCCCGTGATTTAGACCGGGCGCTGAGACTGCTTAGACTGGAAGCTGTATTTCGAGAATGCGTATCTTGCCGGACGCAACTGAACATTCACGGGTTTTCGGAGAAACTGCATGGACTTGACACGCTCCACAAGCGCAGCCGCTAAAACCGCACCGCCCGTCGTGCAGCCGGAGAGCAAAGTGCGGAGCGATGTACGAGGTGACCTTCGAAATGCGGTCAGGAGCGGTGCCAACTCCGCGCACAAGTCTTCAGGCTTCGGCATGCCTTGCGCCAACTGCCGACTCTATTATCCGGCCAATCTTGACATCTGCCCTGCCTGCAACAGCAAAGAGCGGGTTTCGCCCAACGTGGCCGCGGCGGCGGTTCTGCCAGCGCAGCCCGCTGCAGATTCCGTGCCTGAGATTGCTGCCATTGAACAGGAAAGAGTGGAGCAGGAGAGAGAAGAGTTTCTGAAGCAGTTCAAATCTCAGCTTTCCGCGGCGCATGCCGAAGTCGCCAATTCACCTGCGCTTTGCGCTCTCGGGGAAAATCACAGTGATGCTGCCGATCCCGCCTCGATCTGCAAACCCTGCTACGAACGCCTGCAAGAGCGCATCGACGTGTTCGAAGCTGCCCTGCACATCGACTTGAAAGAAGCCGCCCAGATCATCTACGACGCGGTTTGGGCCGATCCTTCCGACCCCAGCAAGACCTACACCAACGCCGCCAGCGCGCTGCTTTCCGAATTGCGAAAGCGTTCTGGAGTATCGAGCCTGCTGGGCCCATTCCATCCGCTGGGCAATTAAGGACTGACCACCGAGCGACGATTACCAAATACCAGGAACCGACCACTGATTCACTTTACCAGCAAGATTCGGATAGTCCGCTCATCCGCGCCTGCTCTACGCTGTTCCTATCATGACTCTCAACAACATGACTTCCCCAACCATGGCCGCAAGTGCCATACTCGCGGAGGGATTCCCGAGCGAAATGCCTGCCGCACACTCCAAGTCAGCCAACCCGGCCAGCTTTGCGCCAGGTGACGAACACCAGAACAACGACAAGCGCTGGGACGAAGTGGTCGCACGCGATGCCTCGCATGACGGCGAGTTCGTCTTCGCCGTCGGGACCACCGGCGTCTACTGCCGGCCGTCGTGTCCAGCGCGCCGTCCGCGGCGCGAAAACGTCACGTTCTATTCGCGTCCCGAGCAGGCGGAGAAGGCCGGTTTTCGCGCCTGCCTTCGTTGCCGTCCGAGGTCGGTTAGCGGCAATCCCCAATCGGACTTGGCGAAACAGATTTGCCGCTATATCGAGCAGCACCTCGATGAGCCCATCACGCTCAACCGGTTGAGCAAGGCCTTTCGGCAAAGCCCTTTTCATCTGCAGCGCCGTTTCAAAGCGGCGCTCGGCATCACACCACGGGAATATGCCGATTCCTGCCGCATGCGCCTGCTCAAGCGCAATCTCCAGGCCGGCGACAACGTCACGCGCGCCATGTATGACGCGGGTTACGGCTCCAGCAGCCGCCTGTACGAGAAAACCGCGTCGCAGCTCGGCATGACGCCCGACAAATATCGCCGGGGCGCGATTGCCGCGTCCATTCGCTACGCCTGCGCCGATTCCCCGCTAGGACGCATGCTCATCGCAGCAACCGACCGCGGCGTTTGCTCAATCCAGTTCGGACGCTCCGATGGAGAATTGATCGAAGGTCTGAAACGCGAATTTCCCTTCGCCGCGCGTAAACCCGACGACGGCGGCTTGCAGGCCTGGATCGCCGCCTTGCTTTCCCAAATGACTGGCAAGGAATTGAACGCAGCCCTGCCGCTGGATATCCGCGCCACCGCATTTCAGCGGCGCGTCTGGACCTACTTGCAGTCGATCCCGTTTGGCGCCACGCGCTCTTATAGCCAGGTAGCCAAGGCGATTGGCCAACCCAGTGCCAGTCGGGCCGTGGCGCGGGCTTGCGCGACAAACCCGGTAGCGGTTGCGATTCCCTGCCATCGCGTGGTCCGCGAAGATGGCAACATCAGCGGCTATCGCTGGGGCGTGGAACGCAAGAAGACGCTGCTCGAGATGGAACATCGGGGACTCTAGGCCATCCCCCGTGGGCTTCGGCGACAGCACTTCGCATATAATAATCCTGTTGGCAGCTGGACCGGACGGTCGCTTTCCGCGTCTTCGGACGCAGGGAGAGGAAAGTCCGAACTCCGCAGAGCAGTGTGCCGGATAACGTCCGGGAGGCCGGGTTCAAGCCCGTCCGACGGAAAGTGCCACAGAAAACATACCGCCCTGGTCTTTCAGGATTTGTTTTCACGGATCGGGGTAAGGGTGAAAAGGTGCGGTAAGAGCGCACCGCCGCCGCAGCAATGCAGCGGGCAGGGCAAACCACACACGGAGCAAGACCAAATAGGAAGGGAGCCGGAACTTGATTCTTACGAATCAGGTTTCGGCACGCACCGGCTCGGCGCGTCAAACCTTCGGGTAGGTCGCTAGAGCCTCGCAGCAATGCGTGGCCCAGAGGAATGACCGTCCCGCTGGAGCAATCCGGCGGACAGAATTCGGCTTACAGGTCCGGCTGCCGCAAGTTTAGTTTCTCAATTCACTCTCAGGAGCACACTCCATGTCAGCACCCAGCCGCCGCCCGGAAATTCGCCGGCGCCGCGCCCGTCAGCACAAGATCACAACCCTCCGCAAGCGTCTCGCCTCAGCCCAAACCGATGCCGACCGCAACCGGGTCACCGCCAAGTTGCACAAGCTCGCCATCGCCTCGCCTGGCCAGCCTCTGCTGAAGTAAATATTGTTTGGGTTCAAACCGAACGGCAAGTGAACAGCGCTCTAAGTCAGGCTACGCGGGCCGTGGTATTTCTGTCCGCTCAGCCGGCTCACTGGTCGAATCGTCTTTCCCGGATCCCACAACTTCCCGATAAGCGCACATGATTCGCCGCACCGATTTCTCCCAGGAAAACTTTGTCACTTGCCGGTAGCTGCGTTCCTTCATTTTCTCCCGCAGCGGCTGGTCCATCAGCACCCGGTGCAACGCTCGCATGATCTCGAAAACGTTCTCCGGATGAACCAGCACTGCGGCGTTCCCCACCACTTCGGGCAGCGATGAAACGTTCGAAGTCACCACCGGCGTGCCATGCGCCATCGCCTCCAGCGGCGGCAAGCCGAACCCCTCATACAGCGATGGAAAAACAAAAATCTTGGCCTGGTCGTAAAACGTCCGCAGCACTTCGATCGGCACGAACCCCAGAAAGCGCACATCGTTCTGCACCCCGCTGCGGATCACCGTCCGCCGCAGGTCAGGATTCCCCGACACATCGTCCCCAATAATGATCAGCTTCAGGTCGGGAAACGCCTGATCTTTTTCCAACTCCGTTTTCAGCGCCGAGAAAGCCTCAATCATCCGCACCACGTTCTTCTGTGGACTGATTCTTCCCGCATACAGCAGAAACGGATACGTCACCTGATAGCGCTCGGCAATCAACTGCCGATCCGCCGCGCTCGCATGGCCGTGCAGAAACCTCTCATCAATCGCGTTGTAGACCACTTCGATGCGTCCCGCCGGAACGTCAAACATCTTTTCCATTTCGATCTTGGTAAAGTTTGACACCGCGAAAATGCGCGCCGCGCCGCGCAAAACGAGTTTTGTCGACTGGAAGTAAAGCGATCCCCAAAAACCCGTTCGCTGCCCCTCGCTGGACAAATGCTCCAGCATGTCATGCACTGTCATCACATAGGGGCAGGGCAGAGCGCGCGGTACCGAGAATAGATTCGGAATGTGCACCAAATCGCATTCCAGTCGCTTCACAATCGCGCGGAACCCGAGGTAGCTCTTCAGCGAGCGCTCCGGCCCTTCCAGGGGAATAGTGTGAAAGTTAGGCGGAAGCTGTCCAATTTCCTTAACTTTGGCAGGAGAACCAATCAGGAAGAAGGTCGTCTCGTGGTCAAGCCGTCCCAGAGTCCGCACCACGTTGCGGATGTAAGTCCCCGCGCCGAACTCGGTCATCCGCCGGATGTCGATGGCGATCTTCACGAATTGAATTTAACCATAGAGACCGCGGGACCTCACAGAACTATTAGAGCACCTTGCTCATGCACGCACTTCAGCCTGCGCCCTCGCCCTGCGCTCGGCATATAGAGGAAATGCCTCACACAGATCCAACACCTGCTTGCGAATTTTACCCAACACCGCCGTATCCGTCCTATGCAGAAGCGTTTCCGCGATCCAGCGTCCGACCTGCCGCATCTCTGCCTCTTTCATTCCCCGCGTAGTCAAGGCCGGCGTTCCAATTCGAATGCCGCTCGGTTTCATCGGCGGATTCGTATCAAAGGGAATCGCATTCTTGTTGACCGTAATCCCAGCCTCGCCCAGCGCCTTCTCGGCATCGCTGCCCAGCATCCCCTTCGAGAAAACGTCCACCAGCATCAGATGCGTATCGGTCCCGCCAGAAATAATGCGGAACCCTTCGCCTGCCAGCGTCTCCGCCAGCACCTTCGCATTGGCCACAACTTGTTTGGCATAATCGCGGAATTCGGGCTGCATCGCCTCCTGAAAACAGATCGCCTTCGCGGCTATGATGTGCATCAACGGCCCGCCCTGCATCCCAGGGAAAACTACTTTATCGATCGCGGCCGCAAACTCCGCCTTGGAAAGAATCAAGCCGGCTCGCGGTCCTCGCAACGTCTTGTGAGTCGTGGACGTCACGATGTGCGCATGCGGCACCGGCGATGGATGCGCTCCGCCCGCCACCAGCCCCGCAAAATGCGCCATGTCAACCAAAAATAAAGCGCCCACTTTGTCCGCAATCTGCCGCATGCGCGCAAAATCAATAATTCTCGGATACGCGCTTCCCCCGCCAATAATCAGCTTCGGCCGGTGCTCTTCTGCGAGTTTTTGCAGTTCGTCATAATCAATCGTCTCGGCTTCTTTCGTCACTCCATACGGAACGATCTTGTACGTCTTTCCTGAAAAATTCAGATGATGCCCGTGCGTCAGGTGCCCGCCATGGGCCAGATTCAACCCTAGAATCGTGTCGCCCGGCTGCAGGACTGCCGCATAAGCTTCCATGTTCGCCTGCGATCCCGCATGCGGCTGCACGTTGGCATGCTCCGCCCCGAACAATTGTTTCGCCCGATCGCGCGCCAGATTCTCCACCACATCCGCGAATTCACACCCGCCGTAGTAGCGCTTTCCCGGATATCCCTCGGCGTATTTGTTGGTGAACACCGAACCAGCCGCCTCAAGTACAGCTTCGCTGACAAAATTCTCGGAAGCAATCAGTTCCAAACCCTCATGCTGACGCCGGGTTTCGTTGTCAATGGCGGCCGCAATCTGCGGATCGGCTTCATACATCGGGCGGTACATCTTACCTGCGGAACTTTTCATGTAGTTTTCCTGCGCACCGTGATTATTTTCCGATCTCTTGTCTGTCATCCTGAGTAAACGAAGCATCCCTCTCCAGCACGCGCTACCCTTGGCTCCGCAAGGAATTTCTATCCCGACTTCTAAGCAGGCTCGTAAACGTGGGGCTGGTGCAGTTCCATGTATCGGTCAGGAGCTTTAACTGGAGTAAAACCAAACTGCGAATAAAGCCCGTGGGCGTCACGAGTCAAGAGAATCCAGCGTCGCAGATTCTGAAGCGCGGGATGTTGGACGATACACTCCATCAGCCACTTGCTCAATCCGCGTCCGCGATGCGACTCGAGCACGAATACGTCGCCCAGATAAGCGACCGTCGCGAAGTCGCTGACCACCCGCGCAAAGCCAACTTGCGCCCCGCTGCCCTCATAAATGCCGAAGCACAGCGAGTGCTCGATCGACCGCGCCACGACTTCCCGCGAGATGCCCTCGGCCCAATAACAACTGGTCAAAAAGCTGTGAACCACGTCAAGACTCAGCCGCTCGCGGCTGGTACTGATTAGAAACTCGCCCCGCCGGTGCTCCGCAATCGCAGGTACAACGCTGCTGGCCAGCATGTCTCTCACACAAACATTCTAACTCGCGAGCAAGAACGCTGGCGTCCAATGCAAGGGCGAATTGCTAACTGCCATTTGCGGACTACTCCCTATCCTTCAAACGCAGTCCGCAGGAACGAAGCCAGTTGCCATCCATCCAGATAATTGTAAGGTGCCTCGCCCATCGTGTAGTGGCCGCAAGGCAGCACCACGACTTTGTGATCCAGTCCCCGCCGCTCGAACTCAGCCACCACGTCCCGCGAGAGTTCCGGCAAGAAGGTCAAATCGTACTTCGCATAAATGATGAGCGACTTCCTCGGCCACCGCGAAAACTGATCGAAGTATGCCATTGGACTAACCGCAAGCCACGACTGACGCAGCGTCTCCAGATTGATCTGCGACTCGATCCCCTGCCGGATGTGCCGTGTCGATTGTCCATGCCACACCACATCGGCCACATAAGTAGACGCATGATTGAACGCCGCCACTCGAATGCGAGGATCATGCGCTGCCGCGATGAACGCATAACATGAACCCAGGCTCGTGCCCACGATTCCCAGCTTGCTATAGCCCTGCTGCTCCAGCCAATCAAGGCAGCACCGGACATCCACCACGCCCTGCCGCACCGCATCGAGCGTGCGCCCAATATTGGCTGAGACGGCATAATCAGCGCGGCTGATCTCAGCCGGCATGCGGATATCGTGATAAGGCATGCTCAGCCGCAGCACCGCAATTCCCAGCATGTTGAGAACTTTGCAGAGGCCGACGTAAGCAATCGCGTCCGCGTTCCAGTGCGGCAACAGAACAATCGCGCGCCGCCCGCGCGCCGGAAACCAGCGTGCATTCACCAGATTGTTTTCCGGATAAGGAGTTTTCACCGGCGCTGTAAACCGCAAGAACTCCGCAAACGTTCCTTTTACCTTCGCTTCGAGCTTCGGGTCCGGGGCTTCGCGTGTGGAGAAAACTTGAACTTCGCGCTTTTCAAGTCGAAAGTCGCTTGGCTGCGTGTAAGAAAAAAACTCGTCGCTCGCTGCGACAATGCGGCGGTTGAAGTCAACGAGGAACTTCGCGGGATCCTCCGCAACCTGCCCCGGCTGCCATCCATTTCGGCAAGGCCAGTCCTGCGCAAACTCCAAGCCCCAATCCAGCGGACGCACCACGCGGTTGTTGTCCACCGCAGTAAGCCGGTGCTCCCGGTCATACATCCATTGTGCGTAGCGGGAAGGCATGTACTTCGAGGATAACAAACGATTAGGCGGATCATCAGCTCACAACAGCGAACCGCGAGAACGGCCATTGGATGGGAGCTTGGAAGGGCCGGATTTTCCGGATCAGTTATTGCTTTGCCGGCTCTGCGGAGGGTTTGTCAGGAGAGCGGGCCTCTAGAGTGGCAATCAGTTCGCGCACCGGCGGCGCCGAAGTGGTATCGGGCGCGGCCTGCAAATAGGTTTTGAGCGCCTGGATGGCTTCGTCATTACGACCCAGATTAGCCAGGGCTTCTCCCCGAACAATCTGGGCGGCGCTGGCGGTGCTCTTGCTTTTCTCAATTGCGAGATCAGCCTGAGCCAGCGCATTCTTATAGTCACTCTGATTGAGGTAAGCATTGGCCAGGAAGCTGTGGGCGGGCGCGTTCTCAGGATCAGTGGCAATAGCTTGCTGCAAGGTGGTGCTCGCCGTCGCAAAGTCTCGTTTCGCCAAATACAGCCGGCCTAGCAAGTCGAGCGCCTGCACGTCATGCGGATCGAGGCTCGTAGCTTTTTGGAAATAAGTTTGGGCGCGTTCGAGTTCATTCTGCTGCAACGACAAGTAGCCGAGAAGGAAGTTCACATAAGCGCTTGAGGACGCCTCTTTATAAGCGGCATCCAGATGCTTCTGCGCGTCTTTAGTTCTGCCGGACTTGAGATCTGAAACCCCGCGCTTGGCTTCCTTATTCGCCTTTCCAGGCACGGAAGCAATCCCGTTATCCAATTCAGGAGCGTCAGGATCCCGCAGCAGAACAATCTTTACTGGGACCGGTTGGAGAATGCTGCTCACCAGGAGCTCTTTGCGTCCCGTAAGGTAGCCGACTGCGCTCACTTCAAAATCGTATTTTCCCAGCCCCACCTCGAAAGTGGCTTCGGAGTTTTCCAAGATAGGCTGCCAGCTGGGAGTTTTCGTGTTTTCGTCTAAGAGCTTTACCACTGCCTGACGATCAAGAGGAGCCATCTTCTCATTGAGCACTGACAGCGTAACGGCCGCGACTCCGCCACTCCTGGTCGTAATGGGCTTGTTGCTCATCGTGGTAGCTACTCCGGCCTGAGCTCCGGTACTCGACTGCTGGGCGTTTAGAGTGGCAGTTATCGCGACAAACAAACTGACTACGAGGATAACTTCACTGCGGAGGGACATAACGCAGAGCATTCTCCCATGTCCTTCGGGGACAGGTCAATTTTGTTGAACGGAAATGCTCATCGAAGGTCTTTTCCGAGAAACGTTAGCGCGTGCAACGCTAGCTCGCGTACCTTCGCGGCACGCGCTTCGAGATATTGCAGAGAATCTCATAAGGCGAACTATTAGCCAGGCGAGCATGTTCGAGTGCATCGACGCTCAAACCGTCATGAGCACCGAGCAAAATCACCTCATCGCCCACGGCAATTCCCGGAATGCCCGTCACATCCGCCAGTGTCAGGTCCATCGAGATGCTGCCGACGATAGGCGCATAGTGGTCGCGAACGATCACCCGCCCGCGATTCGAAAGCTGCCGGTTGTATCCGTCAGCGTATCCCACAGGCAGCACCGCAACATGCGCCGGCGCCTTGGTCACGTAAGTGCCGCCATAACCCAGAGCCTGCCCCGCGGCGAAGTTCCGCATCGAGAGAATGCGCGTCTTCCACGTCAGCACCGGCTTCACCCCAAGCCGCAGCGTGCCGCCGCTCACTTCCCGTCCCGCACGCTGGAACGGCAGATAATATCCATAGAGCGCGATACCCGGACGCGCCATCTTGTGCCATGTCTCCCGCCGCGAGATCAGCGCGCTGGTGTTGGCCATGTGTATCAACCCAGGATCGAATCCGGCCGCTCGCACCATGCGCTGCGCCTCCTCGAAGCGGCGCTCCTGTTCCGCCACCGAAGGCGCATCCATAATTTCCGAAGAAGCCAGATGCGTCGAAAGACCTTCAAGAACCAGATGTGGCGCCGCGCCGAGAGCCTTCAGCACCAGGGGAAGTTCCTCCAGCGCCACGCCCAGCCGCCCCATCCCCGTATCCACTTTCAAGTGGACCGCATGCCGCACCGAACCCAAAGCAGCACCATGCTCCAGGGCCTCGATGTGCCATGGTTCCCACACCGTTGGAGTAAGTCCCAGGCGGACAATCTCACTCTCCTCCCCGCGCCAGAAGCCCGTCATCAACAAAATTCGCGTCTCGATGCCCTCCTCACGCAACGGAATCGCCTCATCGAGTGACGTAACGCCCAGCCAGCGCGCCCCTTCTGATTCCAGCGCGCGTGAGCATTCCACGGCTCCGTGGCCGTAAGCGTCGGCCTTCACCACCGCGCACACGGTCACCCCCGCACCCGCATGCTTCACAACAGTGCGGAAGTTTTGCCGGAGAGTGGCCAGGGAAACTTCCGCCCATGTAGGGCGCGTAGCCACGCGGTTCAGAATGTCTACAGTGGTCGCCACTGAGCTCGATTATAGCGGCAGCGGCGTGCCTCCTCAGGTTACGCTTGGGCTACTCCTGCTTGGTTGCTACCTCGGGTCCAGGTCCCTAATCAGTTCCCGCCCAGCCAGAAGTTCACCGTAATCTGTGTCTCCACTTCGATCGGCACATTGTTCAGAATGTAAGGCCGGTAGCGCCATTGGCTTACCGCCTCGATCGCCGCCGGCACCAGCATGGGATGGCCTGTAAGAACCCGGAGATTCTCGATTGTGCCTTCCTTGCTGATGACCGCTTGCAGCACCACTGATCCTTGAATGCGCGCACTTCGGGCGAGCGAAGGATACGCTGGCTGCACTTTGCGAATCAGATTACCCTCACTGATGTTCGAGATCCGAAGCGGAGCAATGACCGCTGGCGGCTGCACCGCTGGCAAAATCGCATGCGGAGCTCTGTCAAACAAACCATCAACTCCCCGCGGGTCGCCGCTGCCTCCCACTCCAGGTACCCCGGTCCCAGATGGCGCGGCCGGTAGCTCCGTATCCTCGGCGCCCGCCGAAATGCTGGTAGGAATTTGTCTTGGCTCGGTTAAAACGATGTCTGCAACTCTCGGCGCGGCCACCGAGCCGCTCGCGTGGATTCTGGCTGGCGCAGGATCGCCCATAGGTTGCCCCAAACTAACCGGAATCGAGATCTGGCGAAACGAAGGCAAGCCCTGCGGCCGAAGCAGCGGCAACACCAGCAACACACCGACTGCCACGACCTGCAAGCCGAACGAGGTCAAGGCAGTCAATCCCCGGCGCGAGCGATCATCCCAAGATGGAGTGAGCGTGCGGTCAAACATAGTGTCCTCCTCAGCGTGAATGCTGTTATTGCTAAGGACACCAGGACGTCGTCAAAGGAACTGCACCAAGCAAAGAAAAAGGCCGCGCGTGCGCGCGGCCTTTGGGAACTTTCCCGACACTCGCGGTGTCGCGAAAACTACTTCGGTGGTTCGGTTGGCTTCGGCGTCGCAGGCTTCGGCGTCGTCGGCTTTGGAGCCGCAGGCTTGGCTGCCGCTCCCGGAGCAGTTGGCGCCGGCACGCCGGACTGCGTGTTATACAGGTCAACCACAGCCCGAGTAATATCGCCTCCCTCGCCATACCACAGCACGGGGCTCTGCGGCCACGGGTTCGAGGTGTCGACAATCATGGCGTAGCCGCCTTCCTGCGCGTGCTTCACGATAACGGGCGCCATCTTCTGCAGAATGCGCTGGAAGATTTCCTTCTGCTGGTTCTGCGCGTCTTCCTGAGCGTCCTGCACCGAGCGATCGAAGGATTTCTTCTTAGTCTCGATCTGCTTGACAAGGGCGGCGCGTGCATCCTCGTTCAGCTTGTCGCCCTGTGTCTGCAGTTGCTTCTGCAAACTTTCGAGTTCGTCGTTCTGCCCCTTCAGTTCGTTCTGTTTGGGCTCCAGCTTCTTTTGCAGAGCTGCGAAGTCACGCTGGCCCTCATTGGTGCCGACCACAGCTTGCTCAATGTTGATGGTTCCAATCTTGGTGCCGGTGCCAGTCGCAATCGTTGGAGAAGCTGCCGAGGTTGCGGGCGAACCGGCAGCGGGCGAACTCGCCGCGCCCGAGGGAGCGGCGCCAGCAGTTTGGGCCCATGCGGAAATCATCGAGACAACCGCAATGGCCAGGATAGAGCGCAGAAACTTACTTGTCATTGGATCGCTTTAACTCCTTGGAACATCGTTCCAGTCAATATGCTTCCCAGAGTGAACTCAGATTTCCCAAACGCCGGACCGTGCGCGCGAGATCTTGTGGTTCTTCTGTCGTCTCTGGCAACGACCGCCGTCTCGAAGACTAGGCGCAACCAACCACCCAGCGCCACACGCCGAGGTTGCGGACGTGTAGTCCACCTGCTCAACTTTCTGCAATGGCGTGGATCGTAACGATTATAGAGAGCCTCCCCAGCCCCGTCAAACCTTCCTGCAGCCAGGAACCCGACTCAGAACGTCGTTGCCACCGTGAAGCGAAACGTCTTGCGCGGCTCCCGCAACAAGAAGCTTGGCGAATACGTCTCGGTCGCCAGGGCGTAAGTATAGTCACCCGCCGCCTTACTTCGCCCGCACGCACTCGCATTCGGCGGGCAATTGAAACCCGGGAACATGCTGCGCGTGATCGGAATTGGCGGGTTCGCGTTATTATCCAGCCGCAACGGATTATAGGCCCAATAAATTCGGAAGGGCGCATTGATCACCGGCAGGAACATCTGCAGTTCAAGTCCCGTGGACATTCTCGGACGCCAGTTGGTGGATCCCAGCACCTGCAGATCTTGCGAGGGTGCCGGCGACAACGGGCTGCCCAGTGCGCAGGTGTTGGCGGTGGCCGTCTGCGACAGGTAGGGACAGCCCACCAGCGTCTGCGTGACCTGCTGGTATTGCTGGGTCGCAATCTGCAACTGCGACTTCCGGATAATGGGGTCAATCCCCATGTCAACAAAAGGCGCCAACGCCACCGGCCCATAGATCGTGATGCGGTACTCCATGTTGGTCACAACGCTGAAATCGCCACCCGGGAACGTGATCTGATCCACCGGGATCGGAATGGTCACATTGCCGGCGCGCGGATTCAACGGGTCTTTCGGTACAGGCACGCCGGTGGGATCGGTCAGCGTAATCGAGCCCACACTCGGCAAGAATGCCACTGGCGATACCGACCGTATGTCGAAGCCGCGCAGATCATTCTCACCACCCATGTAGGAACGCTGGAACGGCGGCGCAACCAGCCCGCCATAACCGCTGATAAAAGATCCCTGAATATTGAAGCCCAACGCATTCCGCCGGTTTTGCACCGGAATAAACTTCTTGTACTGAACGATTGGCCGAATGGAGCGAACCGTCCCTCCAATCCCTGCAAATTCCGCTCCCAACGTTAACTGCTGTCCGTGGTGTGGTGAGATCGGACTATCGATGGTGTTCATCGAGAAGTTGGGGAAGATTTTGCTGGTAATGATTCCATTCAGCGCATTGGGTCCGGAGATGCCGCGGAAAGCGAGGAACTCGAACAAGTTCTTCGATGCCGTACTCAAGGCCAGCAGCGACGATCGATCGAACGAATAGGTAATCCCCAGGCGTTTGAACGAACGGCGCAGCGGATAGCTTAACGAGGTCGTGAACCCTGCGCTCGACTGAGTGTAATTCTGCAGGTTCTGCAGCACCGCGTTGGGCAGGTTCAGGTTCTGCCCGCTAAAAATCGAGAGTTGCCGCGCCTGGTCATACTTAACCTTGGAGTAGTAAACGTTGAAACCAAACTGCAGCGGCCGGTCAAACATGTACGGCTGGGTGAAGCCGAAGCGGACGCTTCGCGCCAGATTTCCCAGGCTCGCCTGCACTTGCAAGGTCTCGCCCAGACCAAGGAAATTGTTGGTGGAGTAGTTGATGCCAACAAACGCCCCTTCCAATCCGCTTACGCCTCCATTCAAACCGATGCTGTTCTTGCCTTTCTCATGCACTTTCAGCGTCAGATCCACCAATCCGTTCTTCTCGTCGAGCTGGCGAACCGTTATGTTCGGATCGTCCGGCTTCAACTGGTCGAAGTATCCCAGTTGGTTCAAGCGCAGCAAGCTCAACTCCCAGAGATGCGAGTTGTAAATGTTTCCTTCCTCAAGGGCGATCTCACGCCGGATCACCTTGTCGCGAGTCGTAGTGTTGCCCTGGAACTCGATACGCCGCACGTAGAACTGCTTGCCCTCGTCTACGTCGATATCAAGATAAATCAGCTTCTTCTCGTCGTCGAACCTGGTGTCTGGAATGGAAGTGAAGTTGATGTAGCCCAACTCGCCATAGGCCTTCCGCAGGTTCTCCAAACCCTTGGCTATTTTCTCTTTGCTGAAGACGTCTCCGTCTTTGATGGGAAAGATGGCGCGCAACGCCTTCACGTTCGCGACGGCCTTGTTGTTCTTGAAGGTGATCCCGCCCAGCGTGTAACGCTCGCCTTCCTCAATGGCAATGGTAATGTCAACCGCCTTGCCCGGCCCGCCCTGTAACAGCGGGATATGAGGACCGGTGTGGCCGGTATCGTGAATCTGCGTCTTAGGCTGGCCCGCGGTGTTCATCTTGAAATAGCCGCGGTTCTGGTATTCATTGCGGACTCGTTCCGTATCCTCATCCAGCTTGGTCGCGTCGTAGGTTCTGGCGAATATGTTTTCCAGAAAGATCGAGTGCGGTATGCCGATAGGCCTCAGATTCTTCATGGCATAGCGCAGAGTTCGACTGTTGACGTTCTTGTTGCCCTCGAACTTGATCTTCCCCACCTTGACCTTTGGACCTTCTTTGACCACAAATGTGATCCCAACCGCGGCCGGCGGAATGTCCCGCTTTTCGGTGCGGATGGTGGCGAACTGGCGTCCATGTTCCGCCAGCAAACCCTTGATCGCTACCTCCGCTTTCTTCACTTTCGTCGGGTCATACTGACTCTCAACTGACAGTCCGACCTTGGCCTCTTTGAAGCGGTCCAGCACGTCGCTCGTTGAGACCGAGCTCAAGCCTACGTAGTTGATCTCGCGGATGGTCGGCTTTTCCTTGACCTGCACAATCAGCCGCCATCCTTTCGGTGTTTGTTCCCGCGTGAAGCGGATGTCTTCGAAATAGCCTGTGTTCCACAGCGAGTTAAAGTCGCGCTCTAACGCGGCGGGATCGTAAATGTCCCCGGCATGGGTGAAGATGCGCGCCCTGATGGTTTCGGCGGGAATTCTGCGATTGCCCTGAATGTCGATCTCTGAAATGACGTCGCTCTGCGCCCAGCTCAGCGAGGCGGAAAGCGCCAGTACGATTCCCAAAGCCCATCCCAATCTCTTCAACGTCCGGCAAAGCCGTGCAAATGAAGAAGATGGGAGATCACAGGCCCCGGAAGCACCCTGGCCGCGCTCAGGCACAGCAATGTCTGCATGAAAGCAAAAATGAATCGCTACGACCTCAGCCTCTGGGATGTAGGAAAACGATCATTATACGTAGAGAAATGGAAAGCGTCCAAGTTGCCACGCAGTTTGCTTGTCATCCTGAGCAAGCGTTCTTTGCGCCGCGAAGGATCTGGGCGAGCCGCGCGTTGCGTCGCGTTCTCTGCGACGCAATAACCGCGCGTCTGGCTCGCTTCCTTATCAAACTGCGACATGCCACTCTTGGCGGTGGCTTCATGGAATGGACCGGGCAGACTCCACTTCAACCAAGACGGAATAAAACGTGGCGGAGTTGCCCAGATCGGAAAGTTTTTCTGAGGTGAGCACGTTAATGTTCCGGAATCCTGGGCCCAGCTTGGCCCAGTTCAGCCTCGCCGATACCACCCCGGGTTGAACCGCGCCATCAACTCGAGCCTTCAAGAAGATTTCTCCTCGCCCGTTGTATACCTTCACCGTCTCTCCGTCGCAAATCCCACGGGCGCGAGCGTCGCTGGAATGCATTTCGAGAAGGTTCGTCTCCTCCATCGCTTGCACGGACGGCAGGTTCGAAAAGCTCGAGTTAAGGAAGTTGTCGGCTTTGCGCGCCAGAAGCTCAAGCGGAAAGCGTGTTCGTGCGGAGTGACGCGATTCCCCTGGAGGCCTGAACTCGGCAACGGGGTCAAGCCCCTGCGCCTTTATCGCTTCACTATAAAGTTCAGCCTTACCAGAAGGAGTCTGGAAGTTGCCCTTGGCGAAGGGAAGAAAAGGCGCCGAACCAGCTTCGTCTGCGTGCTCACCACGGACCCCGGAGGCCGGAAGCCGGAAGCCGGAAGCCGAGAAGTTCAGCCGCACCTGTCGCTCCCGCTCCAACCGCTCGCGAGTGATTCCCTGCAGCCACGGATTACTCGAATTCAAAGCACCGTCGATCATCTCGTCGATGCTCTCGCTGAAACATGAGCTCGTCGAATCCCATTCGCGCAGCGAGCGCGCGGAACATTTCAACATTTGAGCGGCACTCGCCCATCGGCTCGATTGCCTGGTCCGATACCTGCACGAAGTAGTGGCCATAAGCCGTCTGCAAGATCTTTGTGCTCGAAGAAAGTCGTTGCCGGCAGCAGAATATCGGCGTAGTCAGTTGTGTCGGTAAAAAACTGCTCGTGGACCACAGTAAACAGGTCCGAACGCTTGAGTCCTCGCACCACTTCATTGTGATTCGGACAAACCGCCGCCGGATTTGAGTTGTAGACGAACAACGCCTTCAGCGGAGGATCGCTCAGCGTATTCAGAGCCTTGCCCAGTTCGACCATATTCACAGTTCGAGGCGGACGTTCGAGCTCTGGTGACTTTAGCTCGGGCCGCGTCAGAGCTTCCTTGTTAAGCCCAAACGCTCCGCTGGTCGACAGCTGCAATCCTCCGCCGACTTCCTTCCATGACCCAATGATGCAGGGCAGCATCGCGATCACACGCGTAGCCATGCCACCGCCCTCGGAGCGCTGCACGCCATAATTCAGGCGAATGACCGAAGGCCGCACCGTGGCATATTCCAGCGCCAGCTTGCGGATATCTTCAGCCGAAATCCCCGTCCATTGCGCCACGCGCTCCGGAGAGTATGCTTTCACCTTCTCCCGCAGTTGATCGAAGCCCAGCGTATATTTCGCCACGTAATCCGCATCGTGCAACCCTTCGCCGATGATCACGTGCATCATGGCGAGCGCCAGCGCGCCGTCTGTGCCGGGATTGATGGGGAGATACCAGTCGGCGCATGCCGCAGTCCGCGTGCGGTAAGGGTCAACCACGACCAGCTTCGCCCCCTTGCGCCGCGCCTCTTCAATGAACGGCCACAGGTGAACATTGTTGCCGTGGATGTTCGAGGCCCACGCGATGATGTAGCGGGAATGAACGAACTGTTCCGGCTCGGTGCCAAGTTTCACCCCGAGCACAGAGATCAAACCAGCCTCACCCGCCGCAGAGCAAATCGCGCGCTCCAACTCTGAAGCGCCAAGCCGCCCGAAAAACCTGCGATCCATCGAAGCGCCATTCAAAGCTCCCAGCGTGCCGCCGTAGGAATAAGGCAGAATAGCTTCGCTGCCAAACTCAGCAATGATATTGCGGAAACTTTCAGCAATCTCATCCAGAGCCTCATCCCAACTAATGCGCTGCCAGATTTGTGTGGGCGCGGGCGACTCGCCCGCGCTTGCAGCGCCACTTCTGTATCCTTTGGGAGCAACCCTCCGCATCGGGTACAGCACCCGATCCGGCGAATAAACCCGGTCCAGATACTTCGCGACCTTCGCGCACAAAAATCCCCGCGTCACCGGATGCTCGGGATCGCCCTGAATCTTCGTCGCCCGTCCGTCTTCAACTGTAATCAGAACCCCGCAAGCATCGGGGCAATCGTGCGGACAAGCGGCATGGACCACTTTCTTCATGACTCTGTCGATTATACGGTGCTTTCCGAAGGGCGGGCAGCGGTAGCACAATGAGCCGGTCGAGTGTCAGGGTTTACACGCAGGCCCGACCCAGCCGGTTTTGAAGCGATAGGTCGGTCGTTGGTGTAATCCCGGTTACAACAGTTATGTGGACGCTACCCAAAGCCGTCGTAAGATACGGGTGTATGCACCGCTGGACTCTGTGCCCACTGAGATGTCTGTGTGCAGCTCTGATCTTATGTATGGGCGTTCTCATCGGTTCTGCAATGTCGCAAGGGACTGCAGTGCGACTAGATAGCTCCGACTGGTGGTCTTATACGAGGCGAGAAGGACTCCCAGTTCGTGAATCCCGTCCAGCCATAAGATTTCAGAGTAGAGAGCCAGCGGAGACCAACTTTCAGATAGGAGGCGTAGCGCTGGGTGCGACGTGGGATTTCACGGAGATACGTTCCAAATTCGGCGAGGGTCCTGAAGTCGAACGTGGAGATGCAGCCAGTGGGCCGACACCAAATTTGCTATGTATCTTCCTCCAGCAGTGTGCACCTAATTTTTGAACTCGGCGAAGTGGACTCAGTTCTGTATCTGTTCGAAGACGGGCCGAAATGGAACGGAAGCGAGCTTTGCGATTCCGAAGCGGTATCGGCGAAGACAGTCGGGTTTGTTTGACGTCGAGTTAGGCTCGATGGACACCTCGATCGCGCCGGCTCTTTGCGCCGCTCCACCTAAGGCAAAAACCTATAGCCCCGACCGTGCACGGTGAGAAAGTGTAACGTGTGAAGGGTCGCTCTCCAGTTTCTGTCGTAACTTCAGAATGTGGTTGTCCTGTTGAGGCCCCAGCCCCAAGCTCAGCCCACTCGCAGTCGACAGTCAAATCTATGACGCGGCCTTGAACAATTTCGCAAGACTGGCGATGTCCGCAGTACTCGCGTCTCCGATCACGAAATAGCGAAGGCCTCCTTGACTCCATGTTTCCATGTTGAACGGCTGTTTCTTCGGCGAGATAGGATTTTCGTCCAGACTGGCCGGCAGTGAGCGTTCCTGGAACACGAACACAGAAATATGGTGCTTCCGCACATCGTAAATGAGATGCGCGCCCGGCGTTTGATCAAGATAAGTCATCCTGCCGCCAAGCAGAGAGAACTCGGAGTTCTGAAGTTCCGGCAAATTGAACGCGAAGGGGATTTTTCCCTGGAACCAGGGCTTTACCGTATGCCGGTCGGTCGAAATCACATCGACCGGCGATGAACTGGCCAGCGCCGCCACGTGCAAGTCTGCAATCTCACTAAAAACCTGATCTTTGCCCGATCGTGCTCCCAGATAGACTGAAGTCAAAGTCCCGACCACGATAATGGCGGCTGCCGCCACAGCGAACGTCCATCCCAGACCAAAACTGCGCCGGGGCTTTGCAGCAATCTTCTGCTGCATCCTCTTCCGGAACTCAGCACTGGGAGTGTAACGTCTCCCAGCGGCTTGAATCGCGCGTTTCATCTGTACGCGCGCAAGGGCATCCGAGGAGCACGAGGGGCAGCTGCGCACGTGAGCGTCGAAGGTGCGCATCTCCTCTTCTGGAACCTCGCCGTCAAGGTATGTATCGAGTTTTGCCTTCCAAGCTTCACAAACCATGGTTCACCATTTGGTTTCATCCTTTTGCAAACTGTTGCTGCAGGCCACCGCGTAGTGCTTTCCTGGCACGGGATAGACGCGACATCACCGTCCCCATCGGAATGAGGAGGGCGTCAGAGATTTCCTGGTATGACATTTCCTCGACCTCACATAGCAGCAGGATCTCGCGATAGGCGACCGGCAGTTGCTCCAGAACCTGCCGCACTAGTTGCCCATTCGAACGCTGCAACAGAATGCTCTCTGGCGTCTCATTGACTACTGGCAACACTTCCTCTTCACCTTCAAGATCGAGCGGCACCGTGGCGGTCGCCTTCAGCCCGGTACGGGAGGTCAGAAACGCATTCCGCAGAATCCTGTAGATCCAGGCGCGAAAGTTTGTGCCCGGCTGGAACGAGGAAAACCCCTTAAGCGCCTTGGCGTAGGTCTCTTGCACCAGATCCTCGGCCTCTTGCCGGTCATGCGTCAGCCAGCAAGCAAAGTTATAGAGCCGCTCGAAGTGAGGCATGGCTAGCTGCTCGAAAGATTCCGATGGCACGTTCTCTCCGACATGCACACAAGGGTAAACCAGCGAGGAAGCATTTTATTCCCGTAGATCACAAAAATTCCTTGGAATAAAACCGTGGGTTGCCGGTTGTACACAGCGAGTCCGAATCCGAGAGCAATCACCAGAATAAGTTCTCCGGGTTCTCAGACCTTGACCCGATGGAGTTCTCATTGAGGAGGAACAATGAAAAAAATGGCTTGCTTGCTAGCAGCTGTTTTGGGGCTGGGAATCTCGCTGTTTGCCGAGGACGTGGGCAAAGCGACCGAAATGACTGGGTGGCTCTGTAACAGCAAGTGTGTTGCGCAGACCGCGGGCCATGCGGCCTGTGATCAGAACTGTGCAGACAAAAGCGGAGATGTGGTCATGGTTGACGATCAGGGCAAGGTTTTCAAGATCGCGAACCAGGACAAGGTGAAGAGGCTAGCTGGTAAGAAGGCTAAGATGAAATGCAGGCCGGTGAAGGGTGAAAAAGATACAATGTACGTCGACACTGTCAGTTTGTACGGTGGTTAGTCTTCTGTATTGTCCGGGGGGGAGAGCCTGACCGTAGGATCTCCCACTAACCAACTGCTCCTGCATCCCCGGCTTCCCTCATCCCTTTCACCACATGTCGCGGTCCCTGTGAGCGATGCCCGCATCGCCGGGGTTGTCAGCCTGCGTGAGAAACGAGTGTGGTCTTGACGCCATATAAATTCCCGCGGAATAAAACCGGTTCTTGTCGGTTCTGCACAACGAGTCACAGAGCGAACTGGAGTCACATTCTATGGGCTGGCCTGGAATAAAAGATCAGTAAGTCTGTTATCTCCGCTGAAACTCATGCAACTCAAATCGGCATCGAACCGGCGGCCGTATCGGGTGGGCCGAAGCTTTCTATGTAGAAGCCAACACTTAGTCGGAGATCGGCGGAGCGCCGCACGGGCTGGATGGAATGATCTTCACTTCGTTCCGCTACTACTTACCGTAGCGTGTGCGAGCCTCACCCTCGCGATTGCTCTCTCCTTTTGCGCGGGGGTGGGGGCTTTTCACCGCGCCACGAATTCAGATTGGAATGAAGAGGCGCTGCAAATCTAGAAGAGGTATGGCGATGGTAAATCCTTTCGACCCTAAGACGGTATTCTTGGCCAAGCATGCTCAGCATGTCGTGCTGATCCATTTTCCAATCGCGCTGTTCATCACGGCGGTAGCGTTCGACCTTCTCGCGCAATGGACCAAGCGTCGTGGCTTGGCGGACGCGGCGTATTACAACCTGCTGGTGGCGGCGATTTCGACCGTTCCAGTTGTAGCTACTGGACTACTCGCGTGGCAGTTCCAACTCGAGGGACAGAAACTGAAGGGCATTCTATTGCTGCACCTCGTTCTGGCGTGTGTTTCGACTGTGATGATCTGGCTGGTGTGGTGGGTGCATTTCCGCGCGCGACGAGGGTCGGTGTACCTGCCAAACTACCGTCTGGCCGTTGAACTTCTGGCAGTTGGCCTGGTGGCGTTGACTGGACATTTGGGTGGTTTTCTAAGTGGCGTAAACCTACCCGGTTAGATGCTCCACTAAGCTGGCGGCAAACCGGGACGGGAAAGAGTTTTGTTACTTAAATTTTACTCGCCCGATACATCTCGCTGACAACCGCCAATCCTCGCGAAGGTACCTTCTCACCATGGCCCACGAGCAGACATCGGATACACCGACGTAATACCGCATCCTAGATCGTGTTCCGTTTGCCAAAGTCGATATAAAAAGGAGAAGACATTGAGGACATTTACATTTCATATGATCGCTGGACTATTAGCAGTTGGTCTGGTGTTTGGAGTCAACTTCGCACAGGCCCAGGCAGGCACCCTGGACCCGAATTTCGGCACGGATGGAACCGTAACCACCATCTTCACCGGCGCCGGGTCGCCGGTCATGATACCGATCGGCGCGGCCCAGCAGGCCAACGGCGACATCGTGGTGCTCTCCGAGTTCGACTTCGTGTCGGACGAGGCCACGCAGATTGGTTTGACGCGCTACACCGCGGACGGCAAGCTGGATACAACCTTTGGGACCAAGGGGAGCACAATCACCAACTTCTCTCCCTTCACTTTTCAACCGTTTGCATTTGCGTTGGAGCCGAATGGCAAAATCCTTGTCGCAGGGACGGTAGGCGGCACCGCCTCGGGCGTACTCCAATTCGGCCTGGCGCAGTTCACGGCCAGCGGCAAGCTAGACACAACCTTTGGCACTGACGGCGTGGCGGCGACCAATTTCGTCGCCGGTTTAGATGCTCCGAGCGCATTTCTGCTGCAGCCCAACGGACAAATTCTGATGGGCGGCTTTAAAGATGGCGGCAGGCACACCCCGGGGTCGCTGTCGCTCGTGCGTTTCAACTCCAATGGCGCGCTGGACCCGAACTTTGGCACGGCCGGGGTTGCGCTCATTACGCCCGCCCAAATAGCAGGGCCGCAGGCGCTGGCCCTCCTCTCCAATGGCGACTACCTGGCTGTGGGTGGTGAGGATCCAGACGGCAGAGTGTTGGAGCTCAGCTCTACAGGGGTGCTGTTATCCACGGTGACCGCGGGAACTCTGACTGCGAGCAGCCCGTTGGCAGGGTTCGAACCTTTCCCGACCATTTTCGAGTCGAACGGCGATTATCTTGTGGCCCAGCCTCTCAGCACTGGGGGCGAGAACAGTCACCGCACTGACGTGCGAGTGTCGCGTTTTAGCGAAACGGGCACGCTGGATACTACCTTTGTTAACACCCTATTTCCCTTCGGCACCACGGCAAATAACACCCCCCAGGCCCTGGCTGTGCAATCGAACGGTCAGGTCGTGGTCGGCGGCCTTGAGCTTGCCGAAGTTGGGCCGAATTTCGGTGGCATTGCACGGCTCGACACCAACGGCGAGCTGGATACCACGTTTGGGAGCGGCGGCACGCTGACGGTTGACAATAATGTGACCGCCCTGCTGATCGACACCAACGGAGACATTCTCGTCATCGAGGGAACTGGCAACGATGGCATCGTGGTGGCGGCGTATCTGGCGAATTGACCCACAGCTGGGATAGTGCTCGTTCGCGAACTTGCGCCGAGCCTGTCTCAATCCCCCCAAGAAAGAGGACGTTGATCGCACACCAGGGTCAGCGTCCACTTATCCCTTCCGGAGACCGCTCCAACGACCGGGATCGTGAAATCGCGTGTTCCGACGTCAGAGCATTAGCGCGCGGAATCAGGAACGGCGTTGCTGGCGGTGACGCCGGTGTGGCTGGGCGCTCGCGGGAAACAACAGTTTGCCGTCAAGTGAGCGAATATGACTATAGACTCGGCACAACTCGCAGCGAGGGAAGTGGCAAGTAACGACCTGGATCTTGTAAGTACCCACAAGTGCGTTTATCGGTACTAACGATTGGATATGTGAGAAGTCCGTCGAATCGGCAAATTCAGCCGATGCCTGCGATGCATTGAGAGCTTTAGCGGATCTTCTTCGACGCACGAGCGACCAACTCGTCCACTCTCGAAAGCAAAAGCTTGAGGATCGGAGACTGGTTCGACTTTCTGTAGCCGAGGACCAGATCGACCGTTGGCGCATCTCCCTTCAGAGGGCGGCTCGTTACAGACGCAGGGAGAAAGTTCTGTGCGTAAGCAGGTAACAGCCCCACCCCGCGGGTCGACATAATTAAGGAAATTCCCATGGTGACGTGGTCCGTCTCGTGAGCTGGCGTGATATTGATTCCCGATCGCTTCAGGTAATTGTCGATGACCGCACGCAGTACAGGAGCCGTATGAGACACAATCACGAATGTTTCGCCTGCCAGGTCCTTCGGACTGATCGCTTTAAGCGCGGCGAGACGGTGGTCACTAGGCAAGATCACCACCAAAGGCTCCTTCACGAGAAGACGGAACGCCAGGTCTGGCATCGCTCGTTCCTTTCGAAGAAAAGCGGCATCGATTTTTCCTTTCGAAAGGCTCTCAGCAAGTAGCGGGGAATATTGACTCGATATCATCACGTCAATGTTCGGCAGCTCGTCGCGCAGGATACGCAAGGCTTCGGGCATCCAGGTCAATTCGTGTCCGGTCAGAAAGCCCATCGAGAAGCAGGGCTTGGCGGGATGAACGGCCCGGCGTGCGGCTTCGGCCGCCGCGTCAACCTGCAATAGCACTCCGCGCGCGTGATCGAGAAAGGCTCGACCCGCCGGTGTCAACTCGACGCCACGAGCTGTGCGCGTCATGAGTTGGGTGCCAATTTCTTCCTCAAGGTCTCGAAGCTGGCGGCTGAGCGAAGGCTGCGAGGTATGCAACTTAGATTTTGCCGCCAAGGTCAGACTCTCGGCTTCGGCGACCGCAACGAAATAACGCAGGTGTCGTAATTCCATTTCCAATCCCCATGCTTGTGAAGCATTGCCACCAAGCCTAACAAAGTATGCTTCAAGTGTGCTACTACTGGCTAATTGCGTAATCCAATGTAGTGATTGGGATGCTTTGGGCGAGCAATAAGATTTGGCTCATGCCTGATGAGCATATGTTTAAGTCAAGGAGATGGACAATGTCAAAGAAATTGGAAGGAAAGATTGCGCTCATCACCGGCGGTTCGCGTGGCATCGGCGCAGCAGTCGCCAAGCGTCTGGCCGCAGATGGAGCAAACGTCGCCATTACGTACGCGAACGACGCCCAGGCGGCTTCCGCCATAGTCAAAGCGATTGAACGCGCTGGCCAAAAAGCGATCGCAATTCAGGCGGACGCCATTGATGCCGATGCCGTCGCAGCAGCGGTCGAAAAGACCGTGGCGACTTTCGGCAGGTTGGACGTCCTTGTGAACAATGCCGGCACGGCCATCCCCAAACCGTTCGTGGAGACCACGCTGGAAGAGATGGATCGCGTGCTTGACATCAACGTCCGCGGCGTATTCGCAGCGACGCAGGCGGCGCTGAAGCACATGACTGAGGGTGGTCGCATCATCATGATCGGCTCGGCAGTGGGCGAGCGTGCCGTTGCTCCCGGGCTTGTGCCCTACGCGGCCACGAAAGGAGCCGTCAAGATGTTCACTCAGGCGCTTTCCAGAGAGGTGGGGAACCGGGGCATCACGGTCAACAACGTCCAGCCGGGTCCGATCGACACGGATTTAAATCCCGCCTCGGGTGATTGGGCGGTCCCGCAGAAGGCCGCCACAGCGCTCGATCGTTACGGGCGTGTGGATGAGATCGCCGCGATGGTGGCGTTTGTCGCTGGTCCGGAGTCCTCCTACATCACCGGGGCGAATCTTACCGTGGATGGCGGAATGAATGCCTGAACGACGCGTACGAAGTCACGTTGCAACTGCAGGCATTGAGGCGAAAAGGCAGATCCGAAGACACGCATTACATATCAAGTGGAGGAAGGTGTCCAATGGCTAATGTGCTGAAGAAATACAGCATCTCTTCTGAGTTAGCACAGAAAAATGGTGGATAACGCGGTGGCGAAAGCCAGAGAAATTGGCGTTAGCGAGAACGTAGCGATTCTCGATGACGGCGGCAGTCTCAAGGCATTCAGCCGAATGGATGGGGCCTCGATCCCTACCATTGAGATTGCGCAAAATAAGGCGTACACAGGGGCCTTTCAAGAGCGAGTAGGCTACACCGGTGACTACGACTCCTGGATTGCCAGTGTGACACTTTCGATTACCGCTGATCAGGTGGACTTTCCGACAGACATCGCGCTGGAAGCCACTCGCCAAAGTTCGGCTGCATTTTATTGCGCCGCATGCCGTTGATGAACTGAATGAGAGGGAATGCAAAATGACTACGCTTCAAAATAAAACAGCACTGGTGACCGGGGCGTCACGCGGCATTGGCCGCGCGACGGCAGCGGCACTTGCCAGGGCCGGGGCACACGTCCTGGTTCACTATGGCCGCTCCGCGCAGGAAGCGGAATCTCTTGTCTCCGAGATCCAAGCGCAAGGCGGACGCGCACAAGCGATCTCGGCGGATC
Organism: uncultured Acidobacteriota bacterium; assembly: GCA_963761915.1. Lineage (GTDB taxonomy): Bacteria > Acidobacteriota > Terriglobia > Terriglobales > Acidobacteriaceae > Sulfotelmatobacter. Next base: position 342,865 of record CAVXIO010000020.1, on the reverse strand, counting down.
TGGGAACTCCGAACGGTACTGCGCTGCTGGCAAAACAGGTGCGCCCAATCGTGGGCGATCGATTGGATGTGCTTGTTCTCAACGCCGGAATCAGCAAGGCGGCACGCATCGCGGATTACACGGTAGAGGATTTTGACAACCTCTTTGCGACGAACGTCCGAAGCCCATTCTTCCTGGTGCAGCAACTCTTGCCAATCCTTGGTGAGGGCTCAAACATCATTCTTATCTCTTCCGCTGTAGCTCGTACGGTGGTGGGCAAGCCTGGCTTGGAGAACCCTTCAATTCTTGCTTATGCCTCAACCAAAGGAGCAATTGAGACTCTGGTCAAACACTGGGCCGCCATTCTCGGGCCAAGTGGCATACGCGTAAATGCCGTCGCACCAGGAGTAATCGACACGGATATGTCGAATTTTACGAAGACAGAAGCGGGCCGCGAGGTCACGTTGGAAATGCAGGCATTGAAGCGAATCGGCAAACCTGAAGACATCGCCGACGTAGTCGCTTTTGTGGCGTCCGATGGGGCGCGCTGGATCACAGGGGCGAGCATTCCAGTCGATGGCGGCTCGAAGCTGTAACTAGTACCGCGAGGAGCGCAATGGAGACAAAGACGAGCAAAGGCAAGGAGATCAGAATTCCTGGGACGGACCATCCCATCACGATCTCTCCGGCTGAGGGCAGGGTGCGTGTAACGGTCGCCGGCAGGGTCGTCGCTGAGTCGGCGCAAGCGCTTCGGCTTGAGGAGAAGGGATATCCGCCGGTTTACTACTTGCCGCGCAACGATGCAGACATGTCGCTTCTCGTTCGGACCACGCATTACAGCTATTGTCCGTACAAGGGTGATTGTACCTACTACAGCATTCCCATCGGCGGATCGAAATCAGAATACGCTGTTTGGACGTACGAAAAACCTTATGAGGCAGTCGCTAGTATTAAGGAACACCTGGCGTTTTATCCCTCACGCGTCGATGCAATCGAAGTGATCTCCTAAGCCTGAAAGGAAGCAACGTGCCGAAGACCACACCGGAACAAAACAAGGCTCTCGTCATGGAAGCGTTCGACACGCTGTTCAACAGGCGCGATTATGCCGCCGCAGAACGATTCTGGTCGCCGGACTACATTCAACACAGCGCTCACATTGCACCTGGTCGTGAGGGTCTGTTCGATCTCATCAAGAGCCTTCCGCCCACGTTGAAGTACGAACCAGGATCGATCGTGGCCGAGGGAGACTTCGTGATCGTGCACGGACGATTTAGCGGTTTCGGTGCTCCTGTGAATTGGATTGCCGCAGATGTTGTGCGTATCGAAGCCGGGAAACTCGCGGAGCATTGGGATGTCATTCAGGATGAGGTCACGAAAGAGCAGTCGAAAAGCGGCGCGCCCATGTTTGGAACTACATTCCCGACCTACGCTGGAAAAAGAACAAATCTCGACGAGTAGGTTTACAAATGCCTATAACCCATAATTTTCAAGGCGGCCCTTGCCTGGAACTGGAACCCTCTTTGCCAAGCAAAGTAGCAGCGATCACGGTTCAAGCTAACTTCTCTTATCAAGCGAGCTTTGGATCGAAGGGTCCGGTTGCGTACGAAACGGCGCAACCACGAGATTCTTGACGCGAGAAATCTGGGTCCAATAAGCTGTACCACGGGCCTCAAACTGGCAGCGAGTGCCGTTAAAGATTAGTAAGTTACGGCGGAAAGCCGCTTTGACACGGTAGAGGTCGATGGTTCGAGTCCAGTCGTGCCTACCATTTCTTTCTTCCTTATTTAGCGATGATCGCGCAGCTGTTTTCTGCCGATTTCCTCTTGTGATTTACTGGAGTGTCGGGGGATAGCGTCCCAGTTGAGTTTGACGGATCGGCAGTATTTGGCTCAGTAAGGAAGCTCAGCCCAAGGACTGCATCAATTCTTGTCGGGAGATTGCGTGTAATATCTAGGCTGGCATGGGCGCATTCATCGAAGCTATTGATTTACACAAGACTTATCGCGTGGGAAAGATCGATGTGCTCGCGCTCCGCGGCGTCTCCTTCGGAGTGGAACGAGGGGAATTCGTCACCGTGGTCGGCCCTTCCGGCAGTGGCAAGTCCACCCTTTTCTACCTGCTGGGTGGGCTCACGCGCGCTGATTCCGGCAAAGTCATCCTGGATGGAGACGACTTCGCCACGCTCTCCGATGCCGAGCGCACGCGAATGCGGAAGCGCAAAATCGGCTTCGTCTTTCAGAAGTTCAACCTGCTGCCCACTCTCGACGCACGTTCGAACATCGCCATTGCGCAGGAAATTTCCGGAAATGGGGACCGCGATCCGGCATTCTTCTTGCGCATTTGCGAGTTATTGGGACTGAGCAAGCGGCTGAACCATCGTCCTTCGGAGCTTTCTGGTGGCGAGCAACAGCGCGTGGCTCTGGCCCGCGCGCTGGTCAACAAGCCTGCGGTCGTTTTGGCCGACGAGCCCACGGGCAATCTGGACACGGAGAACTCGAATATTGTTTTGCAGATGTTGCGGCAGTCCAACCAAGAGTTAGGACAGACGGTGCTGATGATCACCCATAATCCGGAGGCTGCCAAATACGGGGATCGCATCATCCACATGCGCGACGGCCACGTCGTGAAGCCGGAAGAAGATCCGCAGTGGTCGGTTCACTAGAAACGCAGGGCGCTGGCCACTTTAGTGCCCGCTCAAGCCGTAAGCCTCAATTAAAGCTTGTCCCGCGAAGTGCCGATCCTACTATTGTGGAATCTACCAGCTTAACCGCAAGTCCCGCGAATAAGGGCAGCCATGGTTCTCGGCGCTATGTGGCCCGCCAGCCCATTCTCACCAGCAATGAACAGGTATTCGGTTACGAGCTACTTTTTCGCGACGGGGTCGATGACTACTTCCAGAGCACTGACCAAGATGCCGCGTCACGCAGCACCGTGGATACCTCGATATTGATGGGACTGGATACGCTCTGCGATGGCCGGCGCGCGTTCATCAACTGCACTCGTGAAACTCTTCTGAAGGATTACATTACGCTGCTGCCTTCGAGCCAGGCGGTAGTCGAAATCGTGGGATCCGTGCCGGTCGACGATCTCGTGAAGGCGGCGTGCGTTCGTCTGAAGGAGGGGGGCTACACCATTGCGCTCGACGACTTCGTCGCGAACGATCCGCGGGCGGAGCTCGTGAACCTTGCAGACATTCTCAAGCTGGACATGAAAAGCACTTCGGCCGAAGAGGCAACTGCTCTGATCAAACGCTACGGGAGCCCCAGTTGCAGGATGCTGGCTAAGAAAGTCGAAACCCGCGAAGAATTCAGCGCCTGCCAGAAGGCGGGGTTCTCTTACTTTCAAGGCTATTTTTTCCGCAAGCCCGAGCTTCTGCAGGCTCGCGAGATTCCCAAGAATCAAGCCAATTACCTGCGCCTGCTGCAAGCCATCTCGCGCCATGAAATTGACTTTGCAGAGATCGACGGCATCATCAAGGGCGAGGCCTCGCTCTGTTACCGGCTGCTGCGCTATTTGAATTCGGCGGCTTTCGGCTTTTCCGCAGAAATCCAATCTGTCAGGCACGGGCTTTCAATTCTGGGCGAACGCGAGGTCCGCCGCTGGGTGCGTATGGTTGCTGCGCTGGGCGCCGGTCAAGACAAACCTTCCGATCTGGTGCTTTCCGCCATGGTCCGGGCCCGCTATTGTGAATTGCTCGGTCCCAGGATTCCGCATGGAGAATCGGATCTGTTTCTTGTAGGCCTGCTTTCCATGATGGACGCAATTCTGGAGATACCGATGGGAGTGGTGCTGGAGGGAATCAGCCTGGATCGCGAAACCAGAGCCGTGCTCCTCGGCCAGACAAGCCAGTTGGATCTTTTGTACCAGTTAATGATTTCCCAGGAATTGGCGGACTGGCCCAAGCTCTCTAAACTCTGCGCTCAAATAAAGCTGCCCGAAAGCGTTGTGACCGAATGCCACTGGAAAGCAATGCAGTGGGCGCGGGAGATGACCACCGGAGCGTGAATATTCTTGGCAACGCGGAATGCGAATCTGGCCGTCATGAGTCGTCACCTGCCGGAAGCAGCGGCCTTCGACTTGGCTGACGGCGCAATAGGTCCCATAGTCCTTGCCGCATTCTCCTGCGATGGGTCATACGCACCTGTCGTCGAGCGGGAACTGTCCAGTTTGAATTGATTCACCAGGTCCTGCCTCCGGCCCCAGAACGCAAAAAAGCATTGCGGTTGTTTTTCTTGAACTGCCGCCCTGCGCCGACGCCTCTTTCGCGATTTTGTGGTTGACTGGGCATTCACCTGGGCCAAACGGCGGTGGCCCCTGGAAAGGCAATCATGTAAAATGATCGGACTGAGCGGGAGTAACTCAGTGGTAGAGTGCGACCTTGCCAAGGTCGAAGTCGCGGGTTCAAATCCCGTCTCCCGCTCCAGATTTCCATATGGGCCAAACTCAGGAGGCTCCAATGAGACCTCGGCCGGCTTGTCTTTTCGGTGTTCTTCTCGCAACCTCGATTACCCTGCTGGCCTGCGGCGGCAACAATCATTCCCTCCAGTCCGTCAGCGTTAGTCCAGCCGCCACCACCAACTCCCAAGCTCAGTTCACCGCCACTGGCATTTACGAGACTATGCCCACCAGCGTCGACATCACTGGCACCACGACTTGGTGCATCGGCTCAGCCAGCGGCCTTTGCTCAGCTGACGTAGCTGCGTTCGCAGAGGTGACCGGCGGATTGGCCGAGTGCGCCTCTGGCTTTTCGGGAACTGTAACCGTACTGGCGGGACAGCCTGCCTCCCACCCCGGCACCAATCAGGGATATCAGTTGAAGCCTTTCGGGACGGCGCAGCTTACCTGTCCGTGATTCTCCTCGCTCGCGGCTTAGATGGACTTTTTCCGCAGGGAACGCTAACGTATTGAGCAGGGGCGCGGTACCCAAGTGGTAAGGGAGAGGTCTGCAAAACCTTTATGCGTCGGTTCGATTCCGACCCGCGCCTCCAATTTCACTGCTTTTTTCTTTAACGTTTATCCTCTGACAATCCCTTCAGCCAATCTTCAGGTAAGGATGAATTAATAGCAGTAGAGAAATCCACGCCTACTCGTGGAACTGAGTGTGGTACAACCAGACGCTGTGAAGCTGCTTGTGGTTGAAGATGAACCTCGCATGTTGGAACTGCTGCGCCGCGGCCTGAGCGAAGAGGGGCACAATGTGGTGTGCGCCTGCGATGGCGGCGAAGGCTGGGAACTCGCACGCGCCTATGAATTTGACGCGGTCGTGCTCGACGTCATGCTGCCGAAGATGAATGGCTTTGAGCTGGCCAAGAGGCTTCGCCAGGAAAGGATCGCCACCCCGGTGCTGATGCTTACCGCCAAAGACTCTGTGCCAGACGTGGTGGGCGGACTGGACGCGGGCGCCGACGATTATCTCACCAAGCCCTTCACCTTCAATGAACTCCTGGCGCGTTTGCGCGCGCTGCAACGTCGCGCTACTTCGCGTCCGCAGAACCGCCTGCAGGTTGGTGACCTCATCCTCGACCCCGAATCGCGCGAAGTCTCCCGCGCCGGCGTGGCAATCGCTTTGACCCGCACCGAATATAGCCTGCTGGAGCGGTTGATGTACCGCGCCGGCAAGGTGGTTCCCCGGAACACGCTGATCGAATCGGTGTGGGGCTTTGATCGGGAAATCGAAGAGAACACGCTCGATGCCTTCGTCCGGCTTCTGCGCCATAAGGTAGATCGCCAGGGACTGCCCAAGCTGATTCTCACGGTTCGCGGCGTTGGCTACATGATCCGCGAGGAGTCGGCGCCGTGAAACGCCTTTCGATCGGCCTGCGTTTGACGCTGTGGTACCTGGCGATTTTCCTTCTCGCGGAGCTGATTTTCGGCGTGGGCATGTGGTTCATCCTGCGCGAGAATCTATACGACATTGCCGACGAAGTTCTAAAGGGGCACGCTGCCGACCTGCAGCGCTTCCTGGAAGCGCGTAAGGATGTTTCAACGCCGCGGTTAATGGCGGAGCTGAGTGAAGACTATAAGATTGAGCGCTCCGAGGACTATTTGCAGATCACTGATCCCGGCGGAAACTCAATCTATCGTTCGCGCTTCCTCGACGAGCACCCGTTGGCTTCGCTGTCGCTCGATGGATTAGGTCGGCCGCGTTATGAGAATTGCAGATTAGGGCGCCGGCGTTTCCGCTTTATCAGCCAGAAAATTGATGTGGATGGGCGCGTTTACATCGTGCAGATCGGGCACCCCATGCATGAAGAGATGGAGACTCTCGATGCCTTCCGCAAATACCTGTTGTGGTTCGCGCCGCTGCTGCTGCTGGGTGCGTCGGCGGTAGGGTATTGGCTGAGTCGTCGGGCGCTGGCCCCTGTCGATGCTCTGGCGCGCACTGCCCGCACCATCTCCGGCCACAACCTCAGTAGCCGGCTTGAGTCGCTGCACACTGGAGACGAACTGCAGCGCCTCTCCGATACTTTGAACGAAATGCTGGCGCGGATTGAATCAGCTTTCTTGCGAATCACGGAGTTCACCTCCGACGCTTCACACGAGCTGCGAACACCCATCGCGCTCATTCGTACCGAGGCGGAATTGGCCTTGCGCCGGTCACGCAACGAGGCGGAATACCGCGAAGCTCTCAGCCATATTCTTCTGGAAACTGATCGCACGTCCAAACTGATTGAGGAGCTTTTAGCGCTGGCTCGCGCTGATTCGGGCCGCGAAGCGCTCGACATTCGTCCCGTCGATCTGTTCCCGACCGTGCGCGAGTCGGCCTTGAAGTGGGGTCAGGTCGCAGTAGTCCGCGATTTGCAGTTTGAGCAGCGGTACGGAACTCAACCTCTGCCCGTGATCGGGGACGACAATGCGTTGCGCCGCGCGGTCGACATTTTGCTCGACAACGCCTTCAAATACACCCCGGCGCGCGGGAAGGTCACCTTCTCGGCTGAAGCGAAGCAAGGCCGTGTCGCGGTGAGCGTTGAGGACACGGGCATCGGTATCGCACCCGAAGACCAAGCCAGAATTTTCGAACGCTTTTACCGCGTGGATAAGGCACGAAGCGGCGAACTCGGTGGCGCCGGCCTGGGTCTTGCCATTGCCCGGTGGATCGTTCAGCTTCACAAAGGATCCATCACGGTAAGGAGTGAGTTAGGCAAAGGGTCGGTCTTCCGAATCGAGATCCCGAGCGCAAACGGCCAGGAGTTGCCGAAGTCGAACCCTAAACCTTAGACTGGTCGGGCGATTCCGCATTCGCTCATGACGAAGCCCCCTGGCTTGTGCACGCTGTTCATCACTTTATTCGGTTTATCGCCTGTGGCGATGCAGGTGGTTTATGCTCAGGCCAGATCCGATATTTCTCTTAACGTCGCCAAGTATATCCGCGACGAAATGCAGCGGCAGCATATTCCGGGGGTTGCGCTGCTCGTGGCGCATGACGGAAAAACCGTACAGGCGGAGGGATTCGGTTTGGCGAACGTGGAGCTGCAAGTGCCGGTGAGGCCGGAGACTGTGTTCCAGTCAGGATCGGTGGGCAAGCAGTTTACCGCTACCGCAGTGATGATGCTGGTTGAGGAAGGCAAGATCGGCCTCGACGACCCTCTAACCAAATATTTTTCAGATGCTCCGGCCGCATGGAAGGAAGTGACGGTGCGGGAGTTGTTGAGCCATACCGCCGGTTTCGGAGACTACCCCGACAAATTCGATTTTCGCAAGGACTGGACCGAAGAAGATCTGCTCAAAATGGTTGAAGGCATCCCGCTGGCATATCCGCCGGGCACGAAGTGGGATTACAGCAATCTCGGATTCTTGACGCTGGGGATTCTAATTCACCGCGTGACCGGAGAATTCTATGGAGATTTTCTGCGACAGCGGATTTTTCAGCCGCTCGGAATGCAGACCACGAGCATCATCAGCGAGGCCGCTATTGTTCCCAACCGCGCCGCGGGTTACAGGCTGGTCAAGGGTGAACTAAAGAACCAGGAATGGGTGGCGCCTATGGTCAATACCACGGCCGACGGTAGTCTGTATTTTTCCGTATTAGATCTTGGGAAGTGGGATGCTGCCTTATACACCGAGAAACTGTTGAAACGTTCGAGCTTCGACCAAATGTGGACCCCGGCGAAACTGAAAAACGGTGAACCCAACCAAGCCGGCTACGGCTTCGGCTGGTTCATTAGCGAACGGCATGGACACCGCGTCATCAGGCACGACGGCGCGTGGCAGGGATTCAAGAGTGCCATTGCGCGCTATGTAGATGATCGCTTGACCGTCGTCGTGCTGGCTAATCTGGCTGAGGCGAAGCCCGGTGAAATTGTGGAACATGTGGCGGAGATGTACCTTTCGGACCAGAAGAGCGCGGCGGGAAGAGATTGAGCTCGCTCATGCGGCCAATCGCATGCGCGTGAATTTCTAGACGTGTCCGCGTACTCCTGAGATAACCGCATCTCTGCTTCAGTGTCTCCACCAGTGCAGTAACAAACCGCCGGCATATTGCAATAGGTCGTGCAATGCCTGCATCAGGTCGCGAACCGTTTCCTGCATCGGATGGTGTCCGAGGGGCGCGAGGCTAAGCGTGCCCACCAGCATGAACAGTGCGAGAATGGCCAGCCAACTCCGGGGACCTGAGATGCGCGGTAACTCCGCGACTTGCGGACGGCGCAGACCGCTCAGTTGCAGTAGAATCGCCCACAGCATCCATCCCGTCCAGAAGTAATAAGCCATCGACAGAAGAACCAGGATCGCCAGCTTCGAGACGAACCAGTGGGCTCGGGGCGAGATTGCGTATAAAATGTGTCCGCCATCGAGTTGTCCGCCGGGCAATAGATTCAGCGCGGTCGCGAACATGCCGACCCACGCCGCGATCGCCACCGGATGAAGAAGCAGGCGGTTCAAGGGGAAGGCAGCGACCACACTTCCCGGACTCATCGTGGCCAGCAAGCCATGGACCCATTGAAAAATTAGCGGATAGCCAAGCTCAATATCGGGTGAGGCCGGGTGAAGCAACACTGGTATCGGTTTCGACCATCCCAGCGAAACCACGAGCAACGCCAGCGCAACCAGGAATCCAGCGATCGGTCCAGCGATCCCAACGTCGAACAAGGCAGTGCGCGATCGAACCGGAGATCGAATCACGATGACAGCCCCCATGGTACCGATCAGCGTGGGCATGGGAATGAAAAACGGCAGGGTCGCGTAAATTCCATAGCGGCGGCAGTAGAGATAATGGCCCATCTCATGGGCGAGGAAAAATAGCATCACGGCGCTGGCGAAAGGCAGGCCGCGCAGAAAGAGCACCGGGTCCGAGAATATCCAGTTTGCCGGAAAGAACGGGGCGGAGTCGTCGCTCAAAGAAAGCGCGGGCAGATTATGCGCGAAGTTGTACTGCATGCGCGCCCCTGTAACCAGCGTGGTGAAACAGGTCGCCAGCAACAGCAGGGCATGAAGCCAGTATCGCTGCCGCGGAATGCGGCGCACCGGGACCGGAAACGGCCGGTAGTATTCCAGGGTTGAAACTGCAGGAGGAGTAGTTTCCGACATGCGATTGTTCGGCCTCGCAATCCAGTCGAAGCCTATTCTTTAGATGCTACTACGTCTGGCGGGACACAAGACGGAAGCGGCGAAGTTCTCCCAAGTGACGCCCGGACCGAGTCTTGTTCATGAACCTGCGGGATCCCGGACGCCGAAAGCCGAAAACCGATTTCCTAATCAATCGACTGCAGTTCTTTTCCCGGCTTGAAGCGCACGGCCTTGCCCGGAGGAATTGAGACTTCGGCTCCTGTGCGGGGATTGCGTCCAATGCCGGTCTTGCGCGGGCGCACGTTAAACACGCCAAACCCGCGCAGCTCAATGCGATTGCCGCGGGCCAGCGCATTCTTCATGCTCTCAAAGACAGTTTCCACTGCCAACTCGGCCTTGGTCTTGGTAATGCCGGTTCTGGCGACCACTTCGTTGATAATATCGAGCTTAATCACGAACGGCTCCCGGTGCGGCACTCAGGATTATGCTTCAAGTGGTTGATGCTATGGGAGATAAGAGAGATTGTCAACGGGAGTGTCTGTAGCGTAAACCCATCGAGCATTGAGTGATCGGGTGATTTTGTGATTTAAGAACCAATCGAGCCAAACTGAGAAGATGCGGAGAGTTCTTCAATCGCCCAATGACTCAATCGCCCAATGACTCAATTTCTATCTTCCGTTCTCGTCTTCCTTGAACATGTATTTTATAGCGGGCTTGTAAATCATCAGGTTGGGTCTGCCATTATCGCGGATCACTTTGATGCAAGTCTTGTCGTACCACTCGATAATGCCGTGTACTTCCTCGCCGTCGCGCAGCACGATCACCATGGGTGTCCGCGATTGCATCTGCTTCTGGTAATAGAAATTCTCCGCGTTGGTCTGCTCCGGAGGCGCCGGCTTGCGCCCGCCACCCGGCCCCATTGGACGGTCGTTACGGTCGCCTCGTTCGAATCCTCGCTCAGGCCGGTCGTGTCGCTCGTTCCTGTCCCGGCGTTCCTGCATGTGATTTGCGTTGTGGGTGGCGTTGTGATTCGAGTTATGGTTACCGTGGTTATGATCCGGCCGCGGCAGCGCCGGACGGATCAGCTTGCGGTTGGCGAAATTCTCTTCGTCTCCTGACTGCTGGGCCGGAACCGAATCCATTGTTTCTTTCATAGTGGCGCTACCCCGCACGCATTCGCGCAAACTTCAATATTAGAGGGCCCTGAAAAAAGTATTTACGAAGGCGTGAAATTTTACCTACCGTACCACAGGATTCTCTGTCTGACAATGCTGCCTTCGTGCCATCTAGATGCCAAGAATTGCACATCGGGTTCCTTAATTAGTATTCGATAGGTCTATTCCTCTCCGTTCCCGGCCACTGCCAGTGACCACCGCAACCAGAGTGGCAACGATCAGAACCGTCCAGGCTAGCACCGGAGCAAACGCTCCTCCGTACCGCTGCTCGGCTAGCTTGGCCTGGATCACTACATTTCGCGAAGAGAGCAGGTTCCCCAATTGGTAGGCGAAGCCCGGGAACGTTCCTCGAACGGCGGGAGGCGAAAGTTCATTCAGGTGCGCCGGGATCACTCCCCACGCACCCTGAATCATGAATTGCATCAGAAAGCCGCCCAGCGCCAGCATGGGCACTGTATGCGAGTACGCCCACAAACGGATAACTGGAATCGCCAGCAGCGCCGCGATCACGATCGCCTTTCGCCGGCCGATTTTTTCCGACCAAGTCCCGAAGAATATCCCTCCCAGTATGGCGCCTACGTTGGCGATGATGGCGATCAACCCCACCGTCTGTGGCGTGAAGTGGTGGTCTTTCTGCAGAAAGGTCGGATACAAGTCCTGGGTTCCGTGACTGAACGAATTGAAGGAAAACATGAGCACGACCAGAAAGATAAAAGTGCCCACGTACGTCATAATATCCTTGCCAAGTCGGCTCTCTGTTTCTCTGGACACGCGCCCTTGCAACCAGGCCGGAGATTCATCCACTTTGGTGCGAATGTAGATGACCAGAAACGCCGGCAGCGCTCCAATCATAAACATCCCGCGCCAGCCGACCAATGGAAAACCGTCCGGTAAACCAGTGCCGCCATCAGATAGCCCACGGCATAACCTTCCTGCAGCAACCCGGAGAAGAATCCGCGTCCCTCCGCAGGCAAAGTCTCAAACGCCAATGCGGCCCCGACGCCCCATTCGCCGCCCATGGCGATTCCAAACAACGCCCGTGTGATGAGAAGGATTTTCAACGAAGGAGCGAACGCCGAGGCCAGCTCAAACACCGAGTACGCGATGATATCCACCATCAGAGTGGATCCGCCGCCCATACCGGTCGGCCATCAGACCGAACAGAAATGCGCCCACCGGCCGCATCGCCAGCGTCAGGAAGATGGCCTCTGCGACGGCAGAAACTTTAGCCTGAAACTGCGTCGCGATGGCGCTGACGCAAAAGGTCAGAATGAAGAAGTCAAATGCGTCCAGTGACCAGCCCATAAAGCAGGCAATGAACGTGTTCCGCTGCACTGGCGTGAGCCTGCGAAAATGTCCGATGAACTCCATCCAGCCCCTCCCTCACATTTCCGGATGCGCTGAAAAGACCAGCGAATGCTAGCATAGGTTTTTCAATCGGCAATCGAAATTCAACAATCGGCAACCCATTCCATGCCCGAACTCGACTCTCCTCAACGCCAGGCGACCGACTCCCTCATGCTGACCGGCTTCTGGTATCGCGCCTTGCCCGCCGACCGCGTCCATCGCAATCAACTCCACCAGGCGATGCTGCTCGAGATTCCGCTCGTTATCGGACGCGATCGCGCGGGCCGCCCCTTCGCCTTGCGCGACGCCTGTCCCCATCGCGGCATGCCGCTGCACTGCGCCAAGTTCGACGGAGAGAACCTCGAGTGCTCCTACCACGGCTGGACCTTCGACGCGCACAACGGCCAGTGCGAGCTAATCCCGTCACTCACCGCCGATCAGAATTTGAAAGTTGAGCGCATCTACGCCGGCAGCTATCCCTGCGAAGAGCAGGATGGTTTTGTCTGGGTCTACATACCCGATCCCGGTCCGCCGGGCGCGGGATTCGCGGAGCCCGAACAAGCTCCCGAACCTTCCCCTGAGATCGAAAAGTTCAGCCCGAAGTACAAACTCGCCTACCTCACCGCCGACATGCCCGTCAGCATCGACCACGGCATCATCGGTTTGATGGATCCCGCGCACGGACCGTTCGTGCATCAGGCCTGGTGGTGGCGCAGTCGCCGCAGCATTCACGAGAAGCACAAGAATTTCGAACCCATCCCCAATGGCTTTCGCATGACCGCGCACACGCCCAGCTCAAACTCTGCGCCCTACAAGCTGTTGCGCCTGTACGCCGCCGCCGATTCCATCACCACTACCATCGATTTCGTTCTGCCCAATCTGCGCCGCGAGATCATTCGGGCAGGGAAGTACTGGTTTTCATCTCTCACCACCGTAACGCCCATCACGCGCAATCAATGCCGCATCGACGTCGTAGCGGCCTGGAACATTTTCCGCTGGCTGCCCTTCGGCCCCGAACTACTGAAGTTCGTCTTCGCCAAATTCGTTGAGCAGGACCGCCGCACCATGGAACTGCAAGCCGAAGGCCTGCAATATAATCCGCATCTAATGCTGATCGACGACGCCGATCGTCCCGCGAAATGGTATTTCCAGCTGAAGGCAGCTTATCTTGAAGCGAAACGCACCGGAGGCGAGATGAAGCATCCCATGACGGGCCCGGTTACGTTAAAGTGGAGGAGTTAAAGCGTGGCGCGGGCGCCCTCGCCCGCGGAGATCACCAAATCAGCTTCAGTCCCTTATAGAGGCCAAATTGTTTGTCCGAAGTGACAACAGGAATATCTTCCGAAATTGCCTGAGCAATGATTTGCCGGTCAAAGGGATCGCGGTGGTGAGCCGGCAGCTCGAATACACGAAAAGCATGATCGGCAGTGAACGGCAGGATGCGAACGTCCATATCCCGGATCGCTTGGCGTGCAATTTCCGCGGACATATTCAGCTTACCCAAAATTGTCTTGATGGCGATCTCAGTAAGCGAGACGGTACTGAACTCGCGAATGTTGTCCGGATTTCTCAAAGCCGCGTCCGCTGGTTTACTTAGACGCTCAGGGGATACGACGGCGAAAATCAAAACCGCCGTGTCCAAAAGCACACGCACACTTACTCGCCTCCTCCAAAGAGATCTTCCACTTCCTTGTCCGTCATGGGCTTCCACCAGTCGGGATCAATAATCTGGATTTTTCCCCTCAAGGTTCCCAGCACCGGCTTCTTGCGAGTTGGCTTTTTTGTGCGCACGATGTCCACCACCGGCACGCCCCGGCGGCAGATGGTCACAGGCTCTCCCTGCTCCACCGCCTTAATCAATTCCGGCAGTTTATTCTTGGCATCAGCTACGCTGACCTGCATATTTTTATGATAGCTATTTAAGATAGCTATGTCAAACTAAGATTGAACTCCATTCTCTTACGGCTTACATTCCTGCCGTAGAGCCGAACTCGCATCCAGCCAGTGCAGATACGTCTCCATGGCATGCCAGCACACCAGGCTATTCTTCGCGAAGACGGATGACGCGAACGGATAAGCCGTGTCGACGTGATCGTAATCGAGCAACACGGGAATATGTGGCGGCAGCTTCGGCACTAAGTCGAGCCTGTTCACGATCCGCCACGAATCGATCGGCAGCAAATCGAAGACGCGCGCAAACTCCTTGTTGCCGACCCGTGGCGAAGCGAATGTGCACAAAGTCGTGATATCGAACTTCTTTTTTGCAGCGTTCTCCATGACGAACAGCGTAGTCAGCGCTCCGCCCAGGCTGTGGCCGGTGACCACAGTGGGCCGCTGCTGCCGCCCGCGCCCTTCCGCCGCAGGCGCCACCCCGCGCACAGTTTCCCGGACAATCGCCAACTGCTCAAGTTGCTCGGCGAACGATCCGCCGAAAGTTTCAGGAGCAACTGCCGCGCCCGTTCGGGCCGCAAGAGCGCGTTCGTTCGGCAGCGTGCGCTTCACTACTTTCAACGAGCTATAAATCGTATCGAAGCCGGTCGCCACCCGCCCGGCGGACGGCACCTGACGAAACGGAATGGGTATCGCCGCCGCATCGTCGATCCACTCGATCGCGCCCTCGTGCCGCGAATGGCAATGATTCGCGAGTCCGGGTCCTGTATCCCATGAACGACTATTCCGTAGAATTCCGGCTCCTTGATGTTGAGAACGAAATCCGACATGTGGATCCACGCCCCGAGTTCATATCCGTCGGGAATGCCGGCGGGCTCGGGCCGCAGCGGATCCGGCCCCGGAGTTCTGAACATGGTGTAAGCGGCCTGCACAAACTGGCCGTAGAAAAATGCTCTTTTAGGATCGAGTGGTTGGCCCATGAGAACCTCCTCAAGGAGATGTGGGGACAGCCGCCCCGGCTGTCCGTCGAGCGAATCTCGACCCTCGTTCGTCGGAATCGACAACTGCGGAAGCAAACGGTCTATTGCTTAACTACTCGCTCACCAGCCATTCCATCGCTTCCTCCCGCGTCTTGAATAGCGGCAGCTCGCGTTGCGAGAAGCTCTTGAAGTGCTCGTAGAAAACCCGCGGCAGGCTCTCCGTTCCCACCCACGCAGATCGTTTCACATAAGGCCGGTCAAGCACCAGAACTTCCTTGATTCGCGTGGCAACCTTCTTGTCAATCTGCGCGCCCGTGAAATCGGCCAGCACCAGCACTGAACCGGGCGCGTGGCGCGCGATATCGGCGCGCACCTGTTCCAGCAACAAAAGTAATTCCTTGGCCGTGCAATGCGTGAAGTCGATCGAGATAGATGGCATGGCCCTTTTGCTTGATGAATCGCAAGCGCTCTTCGAGGGAATCGGCGTTAGCGGTCATGTCAGCAGCGACTCCACTACCGCGTAAGCCCCGTCCAGCGCGGCATCCAGCGCAGCAGCGTCTTTTCCTCCGGCCTCAGCCAGGTCAGGACGCCCTCCGCCTTTGCCGCCAACTTTCTGCGCCACCGGACCAATTACTTTTCCCGCCTGCACCCGGCCAGTCAAATCTTTAGTGACGCCCACGATCAACGAAACGTTTCCATTCGAGGCCGAGCCCAGCACCACCACACCAGACCCAATCTTTTCGCGCAACTGATCGACCAGCGTCCGCAGCTGCGCCCGTTCCAGATTATCCACGCGATGCGCCAGAACTTTCACGCCCTTCACATCTTTAACCTTCTCCCCGATATTCGCCGTGCCGATCGAAGCCGAAGCCGACTTCATCCGCGCCTGATCCAGTTCTCGGCTGAGGCGCTTGATCTCGGAGTCCTTCTTTTCAAGTTCTGCTCTCAGCGCCTCGGCGGGAGACATCGTCTCGGCGTGAGCCGATCCCTCCTCCGCGGAGGGTGCCCCATCCTTGCGCGTTTTGTGCGCAAGGGTGGGTGAGGCGAACGTAGACACCACCTGCTCTAATGCATGATCTTTTCGAAAATGCGCTAACGATCCCTCACCCGTAACCGCCTCCACTCTCCGCACGCCCGATGACACGCTGCCTTCCTTCAGAATCTTGATCAGCCCAATCTCGCCGGTGGCGCCCGTGTGCGTGCCTCCGCAAAGTTCCGTCGAGAAATCGCCAATCCGCACCACGCGCACCTTGTCGCCATACTTTTCGCCGAACAGCGCCATCGCGTGATATTTATTAATCGCCTCATCAATCGGAACGTCGGTCAGCGTCTCGACCTTCACATTGCGCAGCACTTCCTTATTGATGAGGTCCTCAATGTCCTGCAATTCTTCGTCCTCGACCGCGGTGAAATGCGAAAAATCAAAGCGCAAATGATTCGGCGCCACCAGCGACCCCGCCTGCTTCACATGCTTCCCCAAAACTTCGCGCAACCCAGCATGAAGCAAATGCGTAGCCGTGTGGTTCCGCATGGTCGACTGTCGAACCTCAGCATTCACCACCGCATCGACCTTGTCGCCCACGCGAATCGTTTGTCTGACGAAAACTACATGCGCCCGCACACCCAGACACCGGATAGTAGCAGCCTGTCACCTCAGCGACGATGGTTTCTGATCTCGGAATAAAACCATCCCTCGTCCCCCACTTGCCCGCCCGATTCTGCGTAGAACGGAGTGTGGTCCAGAATCACTTCGCCCATGTCTCCGATATTGAGTTCGCCTGCGCTTTTCACTTCGCCAATATTTCCTGGCCTAACGAAACCCATTGCCACACCGCGCAACGATGCGCCAGCACTTCGCATCCATCTGACCGAGTCTGCCGATACCCTTCGAAGAGTGACTTCGGAAGCTGCTGGTAGGCGGGATTCGCGGTCTGCTTCGCGCCGCCCTTCCACGAAGCGCGAGCGCGAGACTTTTGCTCTTCCATCGCGCGGTCGAAGCCAGCTTTGTCAATGCTCGACCCCTTGATCTCGCAGAACATCCGCATGAAATCCGGAGGCAGGCCAACGTATCGTAAAGCTTAAAAGCTCTCCGGGCAATACAATGGCTCTGATGAGACCTCACAACCCCGAGCGTTTCCGAAGAGGCTCATCCCGTTTTAGCACGTAATGCGTCGAGCTCCCTTTCCAGCATGGATAGGCCGGCCTGCACCGTGTGCAAGAAACGCATCTCCTCTGCCAAGATAGCCTTTCCACACTTGCTCACTGGACTCATCGAGTTCCGGGTAGGCATTCCGCATCAAATCCCGCACCGCAAAAACATCTCATGAAGAAATGGTTTTGTCTGGCCGAGCAATCGCCCGTGCGTGATCGCTCTTCGGATAATTTTGCGCAGGACATAGCCGCGACCTTCGTTCGAGGGCAACACTCCGTCCGAAATCAGAAATGTCGCTGCGCGCGAGTGGTCCGCGATCACCCGCAGCGAAGCAGCCGATTTCGCTTGGCTTCTGTTCTGCAGATCCGTCTGATGAGCGGTGTATGCCCGTCAACTCCGCCGCCCGCTTGATCAGCGGCATGAACAAATCCGTTTCATAATTCGAAATCACACCCTGCAACACCGCCGTCACCCGCTCCAGCCCCATGCCCGTATCAATCGACGGCTTTGGCAGCGGATTCAGCTTCCCGCTGACATCTCGGTCAAACTGCATGAACACCAAATTCCAAATCTCGACATACCGCCCGCAGTCGCAAGTAAAGGCGCAATCGGTATGCCCCTGCTCAGACGCCGCCGGCCCCATGTCGTAATGAATCTCGCTGCAAGGACCGCAGGGCCCGGTGTCGCCCATCTGCCAGAAATTATCTTTCAGCCCCATCTCAAAGATGCGATCCTTCGGCACGCCTTGCCCAGCCCACAAGTCATAAGCCTCGGCATCGCGCTCCATGCCGCCTTCGCCGTTGAAAACAGTCACATACAGCTTGCTCTTATCGATTCCGAACCATTCCTTCGAAGTAATCAGCTCCCACGCATACGCAACCGCATCCTTCTTGAAGTAATCGCCAAACGAAAAGTTCCCCAGCATCTCAAAAAACGTGTGATGCCGGTTGGTGAACCCCACATTCTCCAAATCATTATGCTTGCCCCCCGCGCGCACGCATTTCTGCGAAGTCGTAGCCCGCGAGTACTCGCGCTTCTCCAGCCCGAGAAAAACGTCTTTGAACTGGTTCATGCCCGCGTTTGTGAACAGCAGCGTGGGGTCATTCGCCGGCACCAAGGACGACGAATGCACCTCCTTGTGCCCCTTTTGCACAAAGAAGTCGAGAAACTTGCGGCGAATTTCAGAACCAGTCAGCATGTTGTAAGCAAACTTCGATTTTAGCACCGGAAAAATAGAACAGAGGGCACCGAGAACACAGGGCCGCCCCGTGCGCCGTCCTCTGTGATCTCCGTGCCCTCTGTGGTTAAGCTCTTGCCGCTACTTCACTGCGTCTTCGGTCTTCTCGCCCACCTTCTTCACTCTCGTGTCCGGTGGCCTTCGCGCCTTTCTTTACGCCGCTGCCGGTCTTCTTGGCGACTTTCTCGGTGCCCTTTCCCGTGTCTTTTGCGACAACTTTGGTTTCGTGGCCAGTCTTATCGGCAACTTTCTCCGTGCCCTTCGCAGTGTCCTTGGCCACAACTTTGGTTTCGTGGCCAGTTTTATCGGCCGCCTTCTCCGTGCCTTTGGCGGTGTCCTTGGCCGCGACTTTGGTTTCGTGGCCAGTTTTGTCGGCGCCCTTCTTCACATCCGTAGCTGCATCCTGAGCCAGCACAACCGGCACAGCAACGAGCAGCATCGCAGCGAGAACAGTCTTCAGCGTCATCTTCATAACTCCTCCTGGGAAATGTATTGGGGAACGGCGATTGGAGTATGCACCATCAAAACGGTTCTTGCCAAGCAAATATCGACCGCACGGCGCTCACGCGGTCTCGCCTTCCAACTCGCTCAAAGTCTCTTCATCCACATCCCATTTCTTCAAAATGGAAAAGATTGTCTTGGTCCCGAATCCGCCCCGCGCCAGTTGCCGGAAGATGCGCGCCGCCTCCTTCTGATCTTTTGGTTTCACCATTCGTTTCTTCCGCAGAAATTCGCGCGCCTGTTTTTCTTCGCTCACGCCCTCAAAAGCCGCGTCCACAGCCTTGTCGATCACGTCCCCATGCACGCCCTTCACTTTAAGATCGGTGACCACCCGCTGCCGGCCAAATTTCTGATTGTCGCGCCGCAACGAAGAAAAGTAAGCGGCATATTGCGAGTCGTTCAGGTAGCCGCGATCTTTGAGCCGCCGGATCACCAACTCGACCAGCGTCCGCCCATACTCCGACTCCGCATCCTCAATCCGCCCGCGAAATAAACGCTTCAGTTCCGCAACCGTGCGCATGCGCCGCCCCAGCGCCCCCACGGCATATTCATACAACTCGTCTTCGGAATAGAACTTCTTCTTAGGACGCGCAAACGCCATGCGCTAACGATAATCCTTTTAATGACCGGAATGGAGAGAAAGCAGCGGCGAGAAGAAACGGCGTCCGGAATCCGGCTTGCGGGAGTTCAAAAAAACGGAATCCAGTATTCCCGGAAGCCGAGAGCCGGAAAGCCGGAAGCCGACTTTACCGTCCACCAAATCCGGCCGACTGCATCGACTGCCGCGAAATATCCGCCGTCGAAGCGATGCCCTGCATGCGCAGCTTGAAGTCGTCGGCGTTGGAAGCGTTCTCCAGCGCGGTTTCGTACGCCACCAGCCCCGCCTGGAAAAGATCCCACAACGACTGGTCGAAGGTCTGCATGCCGTACTGCGACGTACCGGCCGCAATCGCATCCCGAATCGAGCGCGTCTTTTCCGGCACCAGAATACATTCGCGAATGAACGCCGTATTGATCATCACCTCGACCGCGGGCACGCGCCCTTCCGAATCGCAACGCCGCACTAATCTTTGGCTCACGATCGCTCGCAGCACCGCCGCCAACTGCAGCCGAATCTGTTTTTGCTCAGGCGGCGGAAAAATCGAAATGATACGGTTCACCGTTTCCACCGCGTCCAGCGTGTGCAGCGTCGAGAAAACCATGTGTCCGGTTTCCGCCGCGTGCAGCGCCGTAGAGATAGTTTCCAGATCGCGCATTTCGCCCACCAGAATCACGTCCGGATCCTGACGCAGCGAAGCTCTTAGCGCCGCGCTGAACGAAGGCGTATCTACCTGAATCTCGCGCTGGTTCACATAACCCTTTTTGTCGCGATGCAGAAATTCGATGGGGTCTTCAATCGTAATAATGTGTTCGGCGCGGCTGGAATTCACCCGGTCCACCATCGCCGCCAGCGTAGTCGATTTACCGGAACCGGTCACGCCCGTCACCAGCACCAGCCCGCGCGGCATCTCGCAAATCTGCTCCACCACCTTGGGCAGAAACAGCTCATCGAGCGCGCGAATCTTCGTCGGGATGACGCGCAGCACCAGTCCCACGTTGCCGCGCTGCTGAAAAATGTTCACACGGAACCGCCCCAGCCCGGCCACGCCGTAGGCCATATCGATTTCCGTGGTCTCTTTGAACTTCTGCTTCTGCCGCGCCGACATCATGCTGAACGCCATGGTCAGCATGTCTTCCGCGCTCACCCGCGGCTGTTCGGTCAGCGGCACCAGCTCGCCGTCAATGCGCAGGTGAGGATAGTTACCCACCTTCAAGTGCAAGTCAGAAGCCTTGCGTTCCGTCGCTATCCGCAGCAGATCATCAATATTCATCGCAGACTTTTCCTGGGAGGTGCTTCCCTCCAAGCTCTGCCTATGATGAACCGAATCGTCACCCTCCCCAAGATGACCTTGGTAACACCTCTACCCAGGCAAGCGGCCAACACCTTGCGTCCAGCGAGCCTCCATTGCCAACCACGGCACTTTTCCCGGCTCGCAGTTACGCGATCAGAATCGCTACCTCGGGATTGTTGCTTAACGGATATAATCTCGCCCGCATCCGCCACTAACTCAAGGCGCAACCAGAGCAAGCGCGGGCGTTCCGCTAACTTTGAGGATTCGAATCTGGCGCATCTTCACCGTGTCGATTACCAGAATGCTGTGCTTCTGCGGCGCCATCGCATAGAGCGTCTTGCCGTCGTTCCTCATCGCGGCGCTCCAGAAAGGCATCTTGGTCTTGATGGTGCCGATCTTGCGCCAAGTGTGCGTGTCGAGCACATGGAATTCGCCCGCCGTCGCGTCATTGGGACGCAGATTCGGAGGCCGCCCGTAATCCAGATAAAAGCGGTTGTCGTAGGCGCGGTCATAATACTTGTTGTATCCCACATAGACTCTGCTGCCGTCGGGCGAGCTTGGCCACGCCGCAGGCGGAATGCGGTTGGGAAGAACAGGCTGCGCCGAGGTCTCGGCAAATTCGTGCTTGTCAACGTTCATCTTAACCACGGCGCCATCTCCGCGCACGATCGCTATATCTTGTTCGCCCGGAGCCTCAATACCCTCGGCAACCCCCACGCGTCGTTCCCACGGAAGTACGACGTCAATGTTTTGCAGCTCGCGGGAATCGGCGTCCGCACGAATCAGCCTGACCCTATTCGTTCTCGGGCAGAGAAAATCGAATTGATCCGCAGTTGGATAAGAGATGAAGCGCCCGGGACCGCAATTCCCCAAGTGCACGCTCTTAGGCAGAAAGTTGCCGGTTCGCGTGTCGAACGCCGCCAGCAGAAACAAATCCGCGTCTGCCGACTTCGGCGCGTCTATCAGGATTCGCAGCACCAACCCATCACCGGAAACCGCCATCGTCGAAAATGCCGGCATCACATTGCCCACTTCGCGGTCCTCGATCGCGCCTCTCTCGACCACCGTGCCTTCGGCGGTATCGATCACTGCGAGTTCGCTGGAATCGCGCTCCGAGATCGACGCGACATACAGGCGGCTTCCATCCGGCGACAGCGCAAAATCCGCATTGTCGCCGGTGCGAATGCTGCCCATCACTTTGCCGGTTTCAGGGTCGACCAGCCAGACGCGTCCTCCCGGCCCGCCCGCATCGGGCTTCGGATCGAGCACATACAGCCAACCTGACTTCGGCTTGGCCCAATTCTCTACTGCAATGTTCGACTCTCCCGGCGCGTTGGTCTTGGTTTGTGCGCCAGTAGCGCCGGCGTGTGCGCTCGCTGCGGGACGAACCGCGAAACCGACCACAAAGGACACACAGAAGAGAAAAAACAGAGAAGGCAGGAGATTCGCTTTCATACCTTGCCTCAGAAACTCCCGATTCACGTCCAGCCTGCGAATTATAGGCCGCTCCTGCTTTCGGCACAACGCATTCGCAAAGACCAGTCGCCAACTTGCGCGTTTATTGACGAGCACATTACGACGCAGACAAAGCCCGACAAGTTGAGCTGCTCTCAACTCCACGGGCCTTCATTGACTTGCCCGTTTCACCGACGTAGCATTCTGCTCCAGTGATCGGCCAAACCATCTCGCACTACCGCATCCTCGCGAAGCTGGGCGGTGGTGGGATGGGTGTGGTTTACAAAGCCGAGGATGTAAAGCTGCATCGCTTCGTCGCTCTCAAATTCCTGCCTGATGACGTGGCCAAAGACGCCCAAGCGCTCGCTCGCTTTCAGCGCGAGGCACAAGCGGCTTCCGCGCTGAATCATCCGAACATTTGCACGATCCATGAAATTGATGAGCGGAATGGTCAAGCGTTCATCGTCATGGAGTATCTGGACGGCATGACGCTGAAGCACAAGATCGGCAATCGCCCGATGGAGACCGACTCGATTCTTTCCCTGGCCGTCGAGATTGCCGACGCCCTCGACGCCGCGCATGTCAAGGGGATCGTGCACCGCGACATCAAGCCTGCGAATATTTTCGTCACGGAGCGCGGACACGCGAAGATTCTCGATTTCGGTTTGGCAAAAGTAACGGCTCAAAACGCCGGATCCAGTGGGAACACCGAAACGGAGGTCACATCCGTTCACTTGACCAGCCCCGGCGCGATGCTGGGCACAGTCGCATATATGTCGCCGGAGCAGGTGAGGGCGAAAGAACTCGACGCCCGCACCGACCTGTTTTCCTTTGGCTCGGTACTGTACGAAATGGCGACGGGCAAGCTGCCGTTCGACGGCGCAAGTTCGGGCGAAATCTGCGGAGCTATCCTGCACCAGGAGCCGGCCACGGTTTCATCATTGAATCCCAACATCCCGGCTGGACTGGAACTGATTGTCCGCGAGGCGCTGGAGAAAGATCGCGAGCTGCGCTATCAGCACGCGTCCGACATGCGTGCAAACTTGCAACGCCTGAAACGCGACACTGACAGCGGCATATCGCGAGACTCCGCTGCCGGCTTCACCACGTCGCGCGGTGTGAAAGTGGTTCTTGCCCCGGATCGGAATCTCTTTCGCAGGATGGCGCCGCCTGCGGCAGTGGTCGTCGCGCTGGCCGTGGGGTTGATATGGGGCGTGCAGCATTACCGTAGCCTGCATTGGGCTCGGACAGTAGCCCTGCCCAAGATTTCGGACCTCGCCGATAAAGGAGACCTGGGCGATGCCTTCGCGCTCGCTTCTAAGGCAGAGAAATACATCGGTGATGACCCTGCGCTCACAAAGCTCTGGACGCAGATTTCCTATCCCATCTCGCTGGAAACGACACCACCTGGGGCTAACGTGTACCGGAGAAATTATGGGGATGAGAACGCTCCTTGGGAATTCGTAGGGCGTAGTCCACTGAACGATGTCCGCGCGCCCCAGGGCAACTTCATCTGGAAACTGGAGAAGCCAGGATTTGGAACCGTGTTTCGCACGACAATGGGTCTGTTTGGACGCTGGGTGCAAACCTCTCCCGGTGGACCTCGACAGAAAGCAACCGTCGTTCTCGATGGAGAGGGAAAAATTCCACCGGGTATGGTTAGAGTCTCACTGCCGCCAAAGTATCCGCGAGGACTGGTGATACCTGGTTACGAAGGCATCCCCGCACTTGCCTTGGGTGACTTCTGGATCGATCAGTACGAGGTGACGAATCGGCAATTCAAGGCCTTCGTTGATCGCGGTGGATATCAAGAGCGAGCGTATTGGAAACAGGAGTTCCGCGAGAAAGGTAAGAAGTTGGCATGGGACGAGGCGATGGCGATGTTCCACGATGCCGCAGGACGACCCGGCCCGAAAGACTGGATTCAGGGGGAATACCCGAAGGGACAGGACGACTTTCCCGTGACCGGCGTCAGTTGGTACGAGGCCGCAGCCTACGCGGAGTACGCGGGCAAAAGCCTGCCTACGATCTATCACTGGAATCGTGCGGCTGGGGCCATGTCTGCGGCCTTCATCGTTCCCGCGAGCAACTTTGGCAGTTCCGGCAGCTTGCGCGTCGGTAGCAAGCTCGGGATGAGCCCCTGGGGCAACTACGACATGGCTGGAAACGTGAAGGAGTGGGTATGGAACGAGGCCGAACCTGGCAGGCGCTATGTTCTGGGCGGGGCTTGGGACGAGCCTAACTACATGTTCATTGACCCTGATGCACAATCGCCATTTCTACGTGCTTCCAACGTGGGGTTTCGCTGTGTAAAGTACATGGATCCGGCATCGATTCCCAAGCAGGCAAGCGATCCAGTTCTCTCCCCAAGGCGCGACCTAAGTCAGGAGAAACCGGTTTCGCAGGAGTTGTTCCTTGCTTATCGCGGCGCATATTCTTACGACAAGACTCCGCTAAATGCCAGCGTAGAACACTTAGATAGTGGCGATGATGGCTGGACCACGGAGAAAATCACCTATCTGGCAGCCTATGGAAATGAGAAGGCAATCACTTATCTATTTCTTCCGAGAAAAGCGAGGCCGCCATTCCAGACCGTGATCTTCTTCCCTGGCTCGAACGCGCTCTTAATCCGCACCTTCTCGCCGTATTCAACCGCAGCCCTGGATGCGCTTCTGAAGAGCGGTCGTGCCGTCCTGTTTCCCGTGTACAAGGGGACCTACGAGCGTGGCGACGGCATGGAGGACGATACGGCGAACATGTCCAGCACCTGGCGGGACCATGTAATTATGTGGGCCAAG
The DNA here is from genome assembly GCA_963761915.1 of uncultured Acidobacteriota bacterium. GTDB lineage: Bacteria > Acidobacteriota > Terriglobia > Terriglobales > Acidobacteriaceae > Sulfotelmatobacter. The sequence continues at coordinate 317,955 of CAVXIO010000020.1, read as the reverse complement.
GATGCGTCGCGAGCCATCGATTACGCCGAGACGCGTCCCGAGTTGGATCATGAAAGGCTCGCATATTATGGATACAGCTGGGGAGCGGTAATGGGAGGTCTTATTCCAGCCCTGGACACCCGGATTAAAGTGTCCCTGCTGGCTCTTGGCGGCCTCAACTATGAGCGATCACTGCCTGAGGTTGACACCATTAACTTCTTGCCCCATGTGAAGCAGCCGACGTTGATGCTGAACGGTCGTTATGACTTCTATTTTCCGGTGGTTTCGAACCAGGAGCCTTTTTTCCGTCTGCTAGGCTCGCCGAAAGACCAGAAGAAACATCTGATTTACGAAACTGGACATAACATCCCACGCAACGAACTGATCAAAGAAACACTCAATTGGCTCGATCAATATTTGGGACCGGCGCATTAGGCCGTCTTGGTTCAATCTATGAGCGCGGGCGCGGAACTGTTCTAACCAGCCCTGCCACTTTCGCGCCCCTCCAGAAGTCCATGCAACCTTGATCCCAATTTCCTACCAGTACAGGGGTGAATTACTCGTCGGATGAGAAGGATTTAGCTTGTCCTGTGATTGTGAGTGTAATAGAGATTTTTCGCTAACCGACTGAACGGATGCCCCCGGGCCGGGCTGAATCAAGCTAACGGTCGGTGCTTCTCCATTGCTTTGCGACGACAAACCTGAAATCCGGTTCAAAAGCGTGGCTGTGTGCGTCTTGATTGAACTTTCCTTCCAACCTGAACTCAGCATCAAAGTTCCCCAGCGAAGGACAACATTCGCCATCTCGTGGTTTGTAAATGCCCGACTCAAATGTGAAGGCACCCTCAGCAAAGCGATAGCCGCCGTTGCGCAGTTCTTCGCTCTCTTTCAGTATTGTGGATTTACTCACATCCTGAAAAGGAACAATCGAGAGTTTCTGGTCGCTGGATATCGTATAAACATCGTGTTCGACGATTCCTCCCGAGCCCGACACTCTGGTGCGGATGTAGAGAAAATGCCTTCCCTCGATGGTGATGAATTCTTCCTCGAAATCGTTGTCGGAGGAGAGGCTGCCGTCGACGATGACGGTTTCAGATTGCAGTACCTTAAGGATTTCGAATCCATCGTCCTGTTTCGCCGCGATAAGGATGCGATCGTCCCTCATGCTGAATTGTGCTGTCGGTTCCGCTCGATAGTGGGCGACAAAGATTTTCTGAGGCGTAGGCTCACAGCTGATTTCTCCTTCATCAGCTGCAATGAGCTTGCGTGCTAAGGGATGGTCCTTATCCGGAGGAATCTCGCGTGACAGTTCCAACTTGGCGACGAAATCGCCTTCCTCCAGCAGAATAGGCTGCTCCTGACGGCTTGAGCTGACACTCGCGGTTTGAGCGACGACCGCGGACGCGAGCAGGATTCCTCGTAGGCAAGTCATGCCACATCTTACAGTGAGATTACTCTTGAGTGGCCTAACTGTTGAAATCACGCCATAGCACAAGCTTGCGCCGTTCATTCGCCACGAGCTCGAGTTGTTAGCGAGTGGGGTTCAAACGGAACGCACTCCACTCCCAGCATCGGCGTTCGTGTCGATGCGGCAGCGCCCCGATCGGGCTACTCCCAATAGCTGCGGAGCGCAAACGAGATAAGACGCAACCCGCGCCTTATCTCGTCTCTCGCTTGGAGCGGATCGTTTCAGGCAAATCGCGTAAACGCAAATCGCGTAAACTGAATCGCGTAACTCGAATCGGGTAACCGAATTGTATAACCCGGATTGCGCTCTAGCGGCGCCCGCCGCCGTGTCCACCAGCATGGCCACCACCGCGATATCCGGGGAGCGCGTGCTCACCCTTCGGATCATGGCCAGCGTTGCCTACGTTGCCTCGCCCATCTCGCGCCTCGTTTGCCTGGAAGTGGTTGAAGCGCTCCGCCCCGCGCTCCGGTATCGGTCCAGCGTAACCGTGATGAGGATCAAACCGGTTGTCGACATGTCCGTAAAAGCCGTGAGGGCCGTGAAACCACGGGCCTGCTCCAAGAAACACCCCGCCAACAAACCAATCAGGCCCGTAGTAACCGTAAGGGGCACAGTCATATGGGGCATAATCGAAGTATCCGTAAGGGCACACGGGAGCTGGTCCGATGTTTACGCCAACGGAAACTTGAGGTTGCGCCGCAGGTGCAGACCACAAAAGGCCGACCACGAGAACTGCGAAAGCAAGCGCACTGATTTTCAACATGATTTCTCCTTCATTCGTTCAGAGTTTCAATTTGGACAGCTAAGGGGCAGCATAATACCGAGGATCAATCACGGGCAAACCGGAAGTTGACGGTCAATTGTTGTAAGCAGACGACAGCGCTCTTTGAGCGTGTCACGTCGACGATGTTCCTTTACGCCCCAGCGCCCGCCCTCGCGGAAGTCCCTCGACCAGCGCCCAGCACCTTACCCTCGCCCTGCCACTTTCGCGACAGCCCTTCCAGTTGAGCCAGCACCTTCTCAATATCCTTCATGCGATCGGTAATGCCATAAGTCACCGCCGGAGGAATGGTCTGTTCATAATGCCGGAAGACAAAGCCCGCGCCCTCGAGCGTGCGCAGCCGCTCCGTCAGCACCCGCGCCGAGATGCCCGCGATCTGCCGCTTGAGCACCCCGAAGCGCATGGGCCCGTTGGTGCTGAGTGACCACAAAATATGCATTGTCCAAGGTCGACTCAGCAACTCCAACAGCCCGCCGATTGCGCAAGGAGATGGAATTTTGGCCGATTGGCGCGCGCGAGTCATATATGGATACTAGGTTACTCTATAGTTCCTACAATGTAAAGGGGCTAGAGTTATTTATTGTAACCAGTAGGCGGCCTCTGCATCCAACCCTTCTGAAGTCGGAGGATCTTATGAAATTGCTTCGCATCGATTCCAGCGCCCGCCGCAACTCAATTTCGCGCCAACTGACTCAAGCTTTTGCCGAAACCTGGAAGAAGGAAAATCCGACGCGGGAAAGTGATCGAGCGTGACTTGGCCACGACCCATCTCCCGCTGATCACCGACGAGTGGGCCCTCGCAATCCACTCTGACCCAGCCACCCTGACTCCCGCGCAACGCGAAACTATTTCCGTTTCGGACGCGCTGGTCGACGAGTTGCTGGCGGCTGATACGATTGTGATCGGCGCGCCCATGTACAACTTCACGATCTCCGCCCCTTTGAAAGCGTGGATCGATCAGATCGTGCGCGTCGGCCGCACCGTCCTTTTTGGGCAGAACGGCCCGCAAGGCGTTCTGAAAGGGAAGAAGGTGGTAGTCGTCACGTCGCGCGGCGGTGCTTATCGCCCTGGCACTCCCACCGCGCAATACGACCATCAGGAGCAGTACCTGCGCCACATCCTCGGATTCATCGGATTGACCGATGTGACCTTCATCCACGCCGAGAATCAGAAACCCGGAGAACTCGCGGAACCTGCCCGCGCGGCCGCCATCGAGCAAATTCAAGTCGCAGCTTCCGCAACCAATCGTCCCGCAGCGCAATCGGTGCAAGTGTAAGTGCAATTCGCGGGCATGCGCCTGCGGCACGGCCGCGAACAGTCTCTGTCCCGTTTGAAGTGAGAGCCAAAACCAATTGTCGCAAAGAATAACTTAAGGAGAGCCCCACAATGGCAGCTAACAGTTCAAGCTTACCGGTTCGATCACAGTCAGCGAGCGTTTCCCTGGAAGGAGCAGGTCCTATAGCCTTGTTGGGACGCCTGCTGTTCGTCCTGATTTTCCTGATGTCCGGGCCGATGCATTTCACCAGCCCAATCATCGGCTACGCGGCTGCGCAGGGCGTTCCACTGGCTTCCATCGTTGTTCCGATCTCAGGCGTCCTGGCTATCGCTGGAGGCCTTAGCATCCTGCTCGGCTACCGCGCCAAGATCGGGGCGTGGTTCATCGTTCTATTCTTGGCTGGCGTTACTCCCATGATGCACAAGTTCTGGGTCGTCGCGGACCCCATGATGCACCAGATGCAATTCATCATGTTCATGAAGAACGCTTCCATGATGGGCGGAGCGCTGCTCATCTCGCAGTTGGGCGCGGGGCCGTGGAGTCTCGACGCGCGTCGGAAGTAACGAAGCAACGCGGACTATCGCTGTACCTACACTCCAACCGGTTGCTTGCTGCGCACCGGCACCGGAGTGAGCCAGCCGTGGCGATCGTCTTTCTCGCCACGCACGATGGCGTAGAACTCTTTCTGGATTGCCTTGGTGATCGGGCCGATCCCGCCTTTGCCGACCTTGATTTTGTCGACGGTGCGGATGGCCGTGATCTCGGCCGCCGTTCCGGTGAAGAAAGCTTCGTCGGCGATGTAGAGCATCTCGCGCGGAATCATTTGCTCGACGACCGGAATGCCCAGGTCGTGGGCGATCTGCAGTGTCGAATCGCGGGTGATGCCGGGCAGCACCGAGTTGCCCAGCGGCGCGGTGATCAGCTTCTCGCGATGCACGATGAACACGTTCTCGCCCGAGCCTTCGCTGACGTAGCCGTTCACGTCGAGGGCGATGCCTTCGGCAAATCCGTTGACGATGGCTTCCATCTTGATGAGCTGCGAGTTCATGTAATTCGCGCCCGACTTGGCCATGGCGGGCAGGGTGTTGGGAGCAATGCGCGTCCATGAAGAGACGCAGGCGTCGCAGCCTTCGCCTTCGCCGCCCAAATACTTTCCCCAGGGATAATTGATGATGTAAACCTCGGTGGGGGAGTTGAAGGGGTTCACTCCGGCCTCGCCGTAGCCGCGGAGAATGATGGGGCGGACGTAGCAGGGCCAACTGCCGTTGCTGGCAACGGTTTCGAGCATGGCCTTGACCAGTTGCTCGCGCGAGTAATCCACGTCGATGCGGTAGACCTTGGCGGAATTCAGCAGGCGCTCGATATGCTCCTGGGCGCGGAAAATCGCGGGGCCGGAAGGCGGGCGTAGCAGCGGATCCCCTCGAAGACCGAAGAGCCGTAGTGGACCACGTGCGACATCACGTGAATCGTGGCTTTGTCCCAGGGAATGAGCTTGCCATTGTGCCAGATGCTTTCCGACTTCTGGATCGCCATACGTAACTCCTTCGCGGCGGTTAGTAACGAGGGCTGAATCCTTGCTCTGGCACTGCAGGGAGCGAGTCGCGCAAACCCAACCAGCGTTAGAGGACATTATAGCCGAGGCGGTTGCAAAATCGGCGATCGCCGCTGATGTATCTGCAAGAGGTTTTCATCCTGAGCGTCGGCGGCGTGCGATGTTGCGGAGGGAGGATGCGGGCCTGGCGGCGGTTGGCGGCTTGGGGCTAGCCGGATCGAGTGAGGCAGCGATGGCGGGCGGACGGGGCGGAGTGATGATGACGGGCTTGGGGCGCGGAATGCGCGCGAGAGCCGCGGCTTGCGCGATGGCCGGCTCAATGGGCTTCTGCGCTGCCGGGGCAGCGGGATAGTCGGGAACCTGGTGGGTCATCTCGCTCTGGTAGCCATCGAAATGGACGCGGGGAGAATTCTTGACGGCGATGTGGAGGGCGCGGAGGATGAGCTGGGCGCGGCGGAAATCGATGGTGTTGCGAACCAGGGCGTTGATGACTTCCATGAGCGAGGCCTGGATGCCGTGCTCGTCCTCGATTAGGGCGATGGGGTGGAGGCGCGACCTGGGCGGAGTGCGGACGCCGCGGATCATGCGCTGATGGAAGTAGCAGAAGACTTCTCCGCGGAGGGCGGGCGAGCCGCAAGGGACGCCGTTGACCTTGATGTGGGTGCAGACGCGGGTGTTCTTGTTGAGCGACATGAGGTTTGTACCTTTCGGATCTGGATTGGAAAAAATTTCGGATCGGGTTTGTAAATTATTGGTTTGATTGGAGTTGCTTGCGATCAGTTCGAGGCTATTAGCGCAAAATCTTGATAGCCAAGGGTTTGAACGTAAAATATTGAAAAGGTGGGACTTAGCTACGGCTAGTTCGCTGGGCGTGAGGGTCGAGAGGTATTTCGGGAGTCTGGTTGGTTCGGTGAGCATACTAGTTCTAGTTTACGGAGGGGTGGAAGGTTGGATGTCACAGGAAGGGTGTGGAAAAAGTGCCGATGTGGGAAGAGGGTGAGGGTTGGTAGGATGGTCATTGTTAGTCGGATGGAAGGGGGTTTTTATGGCGCAACAGCATCCTCCGCGGTTTCTTAAGATCGTCGATGATGCCAAGACGCGGGTGCGGGAAACTACTGTTGAAGAGGTGAAGAAGAAGATGGATGGCGGTGGGAAGTTTACTTTGGTGGATGTGCGGGAAGAAAGTGAATTCGCCAAGGACCATCTGCCGGGGGCGATTCATCTGGGCAAAGGCATCATTGAGCGTGACATTGAGGCTCGTGTGCCTGACCTGAATGCGGAGATTGTGCTTTACTGCGGCGGGGGATTTCGGTCGGCGCTGGCGGCGGACAATCTGCAGAAGATGGGTTATAAGAATGTGATTTCGATGGATGGTGGGATTCGGGATTGGCGGGAGAAGGGGTATCCGCTGACTAAGTAGTGAGGGACAGTACCCAGTACCCAGTACCTAGATTCCTGCTTTGTTGTGATCGGTTTGCCTAACTCATGAATGGCCGCATCTTCTTCTGGTCGCTTACTTCGGCGCTTGCCGGGTTTCTTTTTGGTTTCGACACCGTCGTTATTTCCGGCGCCGAAAAAACCATTCAGACCCTGTGGGGTCTGGCTCCAGGGCTGCACGGCATCGCGATGGCTTCGGCACTTTATGGCACGGTTGTGGGTTCGCTGATCGGGGGCTGGCCGGCTGACCACTTCGGGCGCAAGGCCACGCTGCTTTGGATCGGCGTTCTTTATTTTGTTGGCGCGGTGGGCTCAGGTTTGGCGCCTAACGTTGCCGTTTTCATTCTCGCCCGCGTTATCGGCGGGTTGGGCATTGGCATCTCGACGGTGGTTGCGCCGATGTATATTTCGGAGATCGCGCCGCCGAAGTATCGCGGGCGGCTTGCCGGAATGTTCCAGTTCAACATTGTTTTCGGCATCCTCATCGCTTATGTTTCGAACGCGCTGCTGGCGGGTATGGGCGAGAACGCGTGGCGCTGGATGCTGGGCGTGGCGGCGTTTCCGTCGATGCTCTATGCGGTGTTCTGCTTTGGCCTGCCTGAAAGTCCGCGCTGGCTGTTGAGCAGAAAGGGTGATCGCGAAGCAGGATTGGAAGTACTGCAGCGAATTGAGCCGGACGCTTCCCCAGCCGATGTAGCAGCCGAGGCGGACGCGATCAACGCTGCGTCGTCGGAGCAGGCTTCGTCTGGACATTTCTGGACCATGCGTCTTCGCAAACCGATCCTGCTCGCCATCCTGGTTGCGTTTTTCAATCAAATGTCGGGCATCAATGCGATTTTGTACTTCGCGCCCCGCATATTTGAGCTTACCGGCCTGGGGGCGAAAGCATCTCTGTTGCAATCGATCGGGATTGGCGCTACGAATCTGGTTTTTACCTTTGTCGGCCTCTGGCTGATCGACCGGCTGGGACGCCGCACACTTCTCTATATTGGCTCGGTCGGCTACATCGCTTCGCTCGGCCTGGTCGCCTGGGCGTTCTTTACAGATCATTTCTCAATCGTGCCGGTTTGCATCTTCGCGTTCATCGCGGCGCACGCGATCGGCCAGGGAGCGGTGATTTGGGTTCTTATCTCCGAGATATTCCCCAATCGTCATCGCGCGGAAGGGCAGACGCTCGGCAGCTTCACGCATTGGGTGTTTGCCGCCTTGCTCACAACTTTCTTTCCGGCGATGGTCACCAAGTTTCCGCCCGGTTATGTTTTCTTGTTTTTCGCGGGCATGATGGTGCTGCAACTGATTTGGGTGAAGACCATGGTTCCGGAGACGAAGGGTGTGCCGCTGGAGGAAATTCAGAGACAGCTGGGGATCGAGTGAATAGGTCAGCGGTGGTGGAAGAAGAAGTACACCAGTGCGGAAACGGCGAGCCATGCCAAGAAAAAGCCGAAGATGGACCAGGCACTGCTGCGTTCGGGAATGATTGGGGAGTTGCCGATCGTGTTGCCGACGTTGCTGAAATCCGCGGTTGTTGTTTTCGGGAGACGCCGGAAGCCGAGGTCCAAGGCATGCGCGGTGGACCCCATTGATCGTTTCACGACGACCTGGATGTCGCCTGCCTTGCCCTGGGCGGCAAGCGCCTGCAGCTCTGGCATGATGTCTTTTCCCATCAAGCCGATGAGTTTTTCCGCGAGGCGACTCTCGATTTTTTCATGGGTGACTGTTTCGACCGGCGGTGCGTTGGGGTCGGCAGAATGGATCGCGAATCCGCCTTCGGGCGTGGGCTCGATGTGAAAGGCGCTTTGGGCCTTCTGATTTTCGAGTGGGAGTTTCAGGCTGGGGAACTCAGAGGCAAGATTGGCGGAGATGCTTGCCTGGATCTTTTGGAGCAATTCCTCGCGCGAGGCGGCCTCGAGTGGCGGGGCCGTGGGATCGGTGGTGTGGGCTATGAATCCGCCTTCGGGCTTGGGCTCAATGCGATAGGTGAGACGCGCGACCAGGCGTTTGAGTTCCATGCAGCGCGATTGTAGCGCGATTGTAAGGACTAATCCTGATTACGTTGGTACTTTCTCCGCGACGATCAGCGCTGTGGTAACAGGGGCAGAGCCACCTTCTGCTGAATGCCGGAGCTCTCGACTACGGTGTAAATGAAATCGGCGGGGACGTCGTGAAGAACTTCGGTTTCGCCGTTGGGCCAGCGAATGCTGACTTCGCTCATCTTGTCGTTGGCGGCTAATCCAAAATGGAGACGCAGGTCGTTCTGCGAGAGGTAGCTGGCTCCGCCGCGGACTTCACTGAACTGCACCAGCGTGCCGGCTTTCACGGTGACGCGCGCACCGATGGCGGCCTTGTTGCTTTTCATTCCTACGAGCTTGAAGAGCACGCGGTGATTCGAGGTGTCGTTGTGGTTCAGCAGGAGCGAGGGAGGCTCGCCGACATTCAAGATGACGATGTCGACATTGCCGTCGTTGTTGATGTCGCCGAAAGCGGCGCCCCGCCTGGATTGCAGGGGCATGGCGGCGAGCGATTGCGAAACATCGTCAAAGGTTCCGTCGCGATGATTGCGGAAGAGCAGCATGGGCTGGCGGTAGGGCGTGCCGCCGGGAATCGTATCCACTTGGGGATAGACGTGGCCGTTTGCGATGAATAGATCGAGCCAGCCGTCGTTATCCATATCGAAGAATGAGGTGCCCCAACTCACGAAGGGATATGTCGGCTTCATCAATCTGGCGCGGACGCTGACGTCGGCGAAATTGTCTTTGCCGAGGTTGTGATAGAGGGTCGAGCCCTGCTCGACGAAGTTGGTGACGATCATCGACAGGCGGCCTTCGTGAAGATAGTCGCCCCAATCGACGCCCATAGAGCCTTGTTCGAGGCCGTCACCGCTGAGAGCGACGCCGTCGAGCAAGCCGACGTCTTCGAAGGTTCCGTCATGCTTGTTGTGATAGAGAAAGTTGGGGCCGGCGTCGTTGGCGACGTACAGATCGGGCCAGCCGTCGTTGTCGTAGTCGCCCCAGGTCGCGCCTAATCCGTAGTAGTGATGCGGATCGTCTACGCCCGCCTTCTTGGAAACTTCTTCGAACGTGCCATCGCCCTTGTTGTGGAAGAGCAAATCCGATTCGCCGGGCAGACCCCAGGGGCCGCATTGCACGAGCACTCCCTTGAAACGGCAGAAGCGAGGATCGTTGCCGAACTCGGGCAAGCTTGTCGATATCGACATGAACGTAGCGGGAGACGAAAAGATCGACGTTGCCGTCGCGATCGTAATCGGCCCAGGCGGCGCCGGTGCTGAAGCCTCCGGCGGCCACGCCGGCTTTCTCGGTTACGTCTTCAAACTTGCAATTGCCGAGATTGTGATAGAGCGCGTTGCCGCCGAAGCCGGTGACGTAGATATCCTGCAGGCCGTCGTTGTCGTAATCGGCGACGGCCACGCCCATGCCCCAGCCTTTGCGAGTGAGGCCGGCGGACTTGGTGATGTCAGTGAATTTGAGATCGCCAGTCTTGGAGTCGGTGTCCTGATGGTAGAGCGTGATCATGGGATCGCCGCCCTGGCGATAGCGCTGAACCGTGGAACCGTTGACGGTGATGATGTCGAGCTTGCCGTCGTTGTCGCAGTCGATCAGTCCGACGCCCCCGCTCATCGATTCCACGATGTATCGCTTATCGGGCGAAGAAATGTGTGGAACAGTGAGGCCAGCCTTCTGCGCGACATCTTCAAATTGCGGGAGGGCTGGACTGGGCGCTGGTGATTTTTGCGAGGCTGGACTTGCTGGACTTCTTGCGGGAACAACCTGGGCGAGCGGCATCGAAGTTAGCAGCATTCCCAGCGATAAGGAAAGTGTCCACGGGAAAAGCGAGGCTCGCATAGGGAGGGAATTGATTATACAAGGCGGGGTTTGGTCGGGAGGGAGGATGGAAGCGCAAAACAAAACGTCCCAGACTCTGTTGAGTCTTGGGACGTCTGTTGATCAGCCCTCCCCCAAGTGCTGCTCAAGAAGAAGAGTATCGGAGGGCCAATGGCGCGTACATGGCTCGGCTGTGCCATATCGTGGCACGAAGGTGGAGGCTTGTTAACGGGTTTAGTTTCAATTGGTTAGGTAAGAACTGGAACGTTGCTCACTCCCACAGTGCCGAAAACGCGACGGTAGCGCTCGATTTCTGAAGGCGGGCCAAGGGCTTTCGCGTAATTGTCGGAGAGCTTCACGGCAGGGCGGCCTTCGACGCTGGAAACTTTACTGATGAGGCTGATGGGATCAAAGCCATTGCCGCCGCTGGGATCGCAGCCGCGAAAGTCGTTGGTGAGAAGCGTGCCCCAACCTGCGCTGAGGCGAATGCGGCGTCCGGGAGTCCACTTTTGTGAATCATGGAAATCGGCGGCGCTGCGGAAATCTTTCGCCGTGATTCCTCTGGCGAAGGTTCCACCAAAATAGGCATGGAGTCCGAGGACGTCATCGACATCGAGCGAATCGGAGGCAATGATGAGTTTGTCGTGCGGGTCGCGGCCGCGGGCTATCAGCCAGGCGATATATTCATCTCCAGCTATATACGGATCTTTGCTGTCGATGCGTTGGCCTGTCCAATCGGCAGTCCAGTCGGGTGCGCCCTCGAGGAATTGCGTGGTGCCGAAAGTGTCGGGCAACATGATGCGGAGTGCGCCTTCATACGTTTTCTGCCAGAGTTCGAGGACATGGTATTGAGAAGCCTTGAGGGCTTCGTCATCGGGCGCCAGAGCGGCTAGGACCATGGGGATCTCATGGGCGTTGGTGCCGATCGCTTCCAGGTCGTGCTTGTGGGCGAGGAAGGCATTTGAAGTTCCGGTAAAACCGCTGCCGAGATTGGCGGCCATGGCTTCGACAACATATTCCTGCCAGAGAAAGCTGTGGCGGCGGCGCGTGCCGAAATCGGCGACGTTAAGATTAGGAACGTCGCGCAGGCGCTCGATCTTGCTCCAGAGCTTGGTTTTCGCGCGGGCGTAGAGGATGTCGAGGCCGAACTCGCTCAGCTTTTTCAAATTAGCCCGGGTGCGCAGCTCATTGATGATGGAGAGCGAATAGAGCTCCCACATGGTGGTGTCGGTCCAGAAGCCGTTGAAGGAGAGGTGGAAGCGGCCGTCTTTAACCGAGAGCTCGTAGTCCGAGAGTCTGAAGTCTCGCTCCAGCCATTCCAGAAAAGCTGGTTCGAAAATTCCGCGGCGGCCATAGAACGTGTTGCCAGCCAGCCACACCAGTTCGGATCTGCGAAAGCGAAGATTGCGCGCGTGATCGAGTTGCGCGGTGAGTTCTTCGTGAGAGAAAGTGTCGACCGGGCCGCTGGAAGAACGATTGAACACAGTGAACTGCACGCGTGTCTTCGGATAATGCTTCCAGATAAACTGCAGCATCAGGAGCTTGTAGAAATCGGTATCGAGCAGGGAGCGGGTGACTGGATCTAGCTCCCAGTTATGGTTGTGCGCCCGCTCCGCGAAGTTCACGATCATGGATTAGTATCCTCTTCTGGCGGCGGGATAAAAGCAAATGGCGGGATTTCGGGAGGGTGTTATGCGTCAAACCGGCAGTCCAGCTGGCTTTCGAAGAAAAGCGCGAGCCGCTCGGCTTCACGCTGGGTGCCTGCGCACGCGGCACGGGAGAACTTGCCGAATGGTTTGATTTCTACGAGCAGCCGTTTGTGCTGAAGTTTGTAAGACCATACGCCTGCGATTGCGCCATCGATAAGCACTGCGGCTGAGATCCAGCCCTGGTTGCGGTAGACGAGCTTGTAGTGCTGCGCGCTTAGCAGGTGATCCTTTTCGCGATGAGCCAGCAGGTAAGAATCGAAGCTGGGTAGAAGGCGAATGCAAGCTTCCCCGGAACTCTTCCTTAGGAGGTCGATATCCTCGCGCAGCAAGCAGCAATCTTTTTTGCCGCCGGGAACCTCTTCCAGTTCGGGCTTCACGAGAGCGTGCACGGATTTGGCCCGGGGCATGGGAATGCCCGCCCAGTGGGAAAAGTCAGCGGGCGTGGCTGGACCGTAGGCGCGCAGATATTTGCGGAAGAGAGCACATTGTGCATCGGTCTCGGAGATTGGCTTCGACTTCAAGTTGGGCAGCCAGCGATCCACGCGAATGAAACTCACTTCGTTGGTATCGCCGCGTCCGTAGCAGATGAGTCCTTCGGCCACGGGAATGCGCATTATGCTCCAGACTCTTTCCATCCAGGCTCTTACTCGCTTGCTTACTTTGGGACGAACCGCAGCGTGAATTGGAGCTCTGCTGAGTGGCCCGGCGGAGAGAGCTTCCATGATTAAGCCGGTGAGGGCATCGGCCTCTTCGCGCGTGATGCCGAACTTGGCCATTATGCGCAGCGCGCCGGCGAGACGGCTCGATTTCATGGCGGCGATGTAGAGCGGGAATTCTTCAGTGGGAATCAGATGCAGCGTCTGGCGCATGAGGGAAGTCTTCACCAACGTGCGAGTCTTCCACAGCGCATCTTCAATTTGCGATCTGGTGATGGAATGATTGCGCGTCCAGAGCTGAAGATAGGCCGCCGACATCACCTGCGCTTGAACGCCGCACATATCGCGGCAGATGGTGACTGGGTCGGCGGGAGGTTCGTCCAATAAATGATGGTGACGCAACCTAAAGCGGGCGACATCTTCAGTGCGAATTTGAGCCGGCTTCTTTGGCATTGGCTACCAACGAATCTTTAAGAATACTTATTGGAACGCGAGTTGGCGAGTTGCATTATTCCTCGTCTGGTTGTATGAATGTAGACCCGGGTCAGACCAATCACCTCCGTTACGAGGAGAGCGGTCATGTCCATTCGCAGCAAAGAAAAACTTGTTTCGGAGCGTGGTGAGGAAGTATTTGGCACCGGCTTTCTTCCGCATCCGTTGCCGAAGTACAAACTACCGAAACAAGAGACCGATCCCACAGGCGCGTACCAACTGGTTCACGATCAACTGTTGCTTGACGGGAACGCGCGCCAGAACCTCGCCACTTTCTGCCAGACCTGGGTTGAGCCCGAAATCCGCAAGTTGATGGAGGAAGGCCTCGACAAGAACATGGTGGACGAGTATCCGCAGATCGCGGAGCTTGAGACGCGTTGCATCCGCATGCTGGCGGATTTATGGAACTCGCCTGACGCCGCCCACCCCATGGGCTGTTTTACTACAGGGTCGAGCGAGGCTGCGATGCTGGGCGGCCTGGCGATGAAATGGAGATGGCGCAAGAAGCGCGAGCGCGCGGGGTTACCGACCGATAGACCAAACCTGATATGCGGTCCGGCGCACATTTGCTGGCCGAAGTTTGCGCGCTACTTTGACGTAGAGCTTCGCCAAGTGCCGTGCGAGGGGCGGCGGCTACTGATGTCGCCGAGGGAAGTACTCGCGCGCTGCGACGAAAATACGATTGGAGTTGTGCCGACTCTCGGCGTGACTTATACGTTGCAATATGAGCCTGTACAGGAAGTGGCGATTGCGCTGGACGATTTAGAAGAGGAACGCGGAGTTGATATTCCCATCCATGTGGATGCGGCGAGCGGCGCGTTCATCGCGCCGTTTATTCATCCCGCAGTGCTGTGGGATTTTCGTCTGCCACGGGTGAAGTCGATCAACGCTTCGGGACACAAGTTTGGCTTGGCGCCGCTCGGCTGTGGCTGGGCGGTCTGGCGGGAGGCCGAGGACCTTCCGGAGGATTTAATTTTTCGGGTGAAGTATCTGGGCGGTAACATGCCGACGTTTGGTCTTACTTTCTCGCGGCCTGGAGGCGCGGTCGCAGCGCAATACTACAACCTGGTTCGGTTGGGACGCGAAGGCTATACAAAAATCACGCAAGGCTGCGCCGACGTTGGCGTGTGGTTCGCGGATCAATTGAAGAAACTCGAAGTATTTGAATTGGTGTACGACGGCCGTGGTGGGGTTCCGGGCTGCACCTGGACGATAAGGAAAGGTGAAGAACCGGGCTTCACGCTTTACGATCTGGCGGAGCGATTACGGGCGACGGGATGGCAGGTGCCCGCTTATCCCATGCCGGCCAATCGCGGCGACCTGGTGGTGCAACGAGTTCTTGCGCGCCTGGGATTGAGCCGCGATCTCGCTGGACATTTGTTTGAGGACCTGGAGCGAGCAGTGCGGCATTTCGAAAAGCATCCTGCGCCCAAGGCTGTGATGCGGAAGAATGTGGAGGAGGTTTATTACGCTAACTAGGGCCGTCTAAGAATACGCCCACGGCGGCTGAAGCCGCCTTGATCGGGACTCTTTACGCGGCGCTGAAGCGCCGCTCTTCCACGTCACTGCAAGCTTTCGTTGAAGCTGCCGTACTGCATTCTCTCTTCTCTGTCGCACATTCAAGCGAAGCCAGTTCCAGCGAACATAAAGGGGGTCGCAACAAAATGTGACTAGACGATTTGGTGGCGCGGGGCTACTGTCGTTCGCGTCGTCATCAACCAGAAGGAGGTCAGAACAATGGCGGACCAAGAGAGCGAACTGGAGCTGGAACTCGAAGACGAGTTCCACGAGGGCGAACTCGAAAGCGAAGATGAAGCAGGCATGGAAGGCGAAGGCTGGCTTGGCGCCCTTGGCAACATTGCTGGCAGCCTGCTGGGCGAAGCAGAAGACGAACTCGAAGACGAGGCCATCGGCGAAGATGAACTCGAGGATGAAGCGGGACTGGAAGGCGAAGGCTGGCTTGGCGCGCTTGGCAATATAGCCGGCAGCCTGCTCGGCGAAGGCGAGGACGAACTCGAAGCCGAGGACGAATACGAGGACGAAACCGAACAGTTCTCTTTCGGAGGCTTTCTGAAGAAAGCGCTCCCCATTCTCAAGAGTGTGGCGAAAGTAGCGGCGCCAATTGTGGGCACTGCCATTGGCGGTCCGATCGGCGGCAAGCTGGGATCCATGGCTGCCGGGGCTTTGGGCGAAGGAGAATACGAGGACGAGGCCGAGGACGAATTCGAGGACGAAGCAGAATCCGAAGTTGCTAATGAGATTGCCTCGCACGAACTGACGCACAACGAAGCTGTCGCGGAAATGATGGCGGAAGCTGCGTCCAACGAAGCCCATGAGGGCGAAGCGGAAGCTATGGCGGGGGCGGCGGTTGCTACTGTGATTTCTCCCAAGGATCGCAGAGCTTTGAGGCGTATTCTGCCGCATCTGACGCGAGGAACAGCCATCCTGACGCGCATTCTCCGACGCCGGCGCAGCACGCGAGCGGGAGTTCGGGCAGTGCCGACAATCATGCGCCGCACGGTGAAGAGCCTGAAGCGGCAAGCCGCCAAAGGTATGCGCATCACGCGCCAACGCGCGGGACGCACGGCGGCGAAACAAATCCGGCGAGTGCTGGGCAATCCGAAGGCTTGCGCTACGGCAATTCGGCGCAACATAAAAGTGAGCCGCGCCTACAAGCGTCCGCGCCGGCTGCGCAGCCGTTTCGCGGCGCGCCGCCGCCGCAGCGCTTTGCGCTAAGTAATGGGCTAGTCGTCGATCAGTCAGCGGCTAGTCACGTTAGCTCGCTATGTTCGATCACATTTCGCAGGAGGATTTCGTCATGGCATATGAAAGTGAGCTGGAAGCCCTGCCTGAACTCGAAGACGAGTTCGAAGCGGAACTCGAGGACGAGACCGAAGACGAACTGGAAGGTGAGATGGAAGATGAAGCCGGACTGGAAGGCGAAGGCTGGCTGGGAGCCCTCGGCAATATTGCCGGCAGCCTGCTCGGTGAAAGCGAATATGAGGACGAGGCCGAAGCCGAGGACGAATACGAAGACGAACTCAGTCCCATCCGCAAAATCTATCCAGACGCCATGATGGAACATCTGGGCGAACTGGCGGCAGAGTCGGAGAGCGAAGATGAAGCCGCCGAACATTTTCTGCCTCTGATTGGCATGGCCGCGAGCAAGCTGCTACCGGTGGTAGCCAAGGCAGTGGCTCCGATGGCGAAGCGAGCTCTTCCCAAGATTGCCAAGGCGCTGACGAAGGCCACGCCTAAGTTGACGCGGGGAATCGGAAAAGTCGCGAAGAGTACTCCACCGCAACCCCCAGACGCGGCACTTGCTGCGCGCGGTGCCGAGCATCGCCCGGCGCACCGTGGGCAACATCGCGCACAAAGTGGCGCGAGGGGCGCGCATCACGCCGCATACCGCGGTCCGAACGCTGGCGAGGCAGACCCGCCGAGTGTTGGGCACGCCGCGGCTTCGCACGCAAACGCTTCGCCGCCACCGGCACTTGGAGCGCAAGTTCCACGGGCGCTTCGGAGGCGTGGCTCGTCCGCACTGGCGCTATGGACGGCGAGGTGTGGGGTACCGTTACGGTCGACCGGTCTACGCGGCTCCGGGAGTGGCAGCCGGCAGACCTGGCGTTGCATCCGGCAGGCCGGCAGTGGCACGCGCCGGGGCGGCGCCCGCGACTGTGGGCCGAGCTGGCGTTCGCTATGGGCAGGTGGTCGGCGGACAATGCACTTGTGCGGCATGCCCGACGTGCGGCACTCCCGCCGCGGCACAACCAACGGCAACGACAGCGCCGGCTCCGTCTTACTGCCGCTGTTGTGGACAAGTCATTCGATAAGAGACTGAGAGCGACTCCTGAGGTGAGGACCATGGGCACGCTGGCCGAAGCTTTGCCAGAAACAACAATGCGAGTGGAACCGACCTCGCGTCAGCGGCCCGAGGCCGCGGCCGGAGCGGTCCCCGTATTGTTGCCCTGGTTGCGGGCGCAATCGATTAACGTAACGCGTCACGCGGCGGCTTTGCGTCCCTTCAAGCGGGAAGAGTTCGGCACCGGCGGCAGCATGCCTTCGGAAGGCCACATTCAAGTCGTCAACGATCTGATTACGAAGTTGCGACGCGGCCTGTTGAAGATGTCGAGGAACGTTCACGACTCGATTGCCACAGCCAGCGAAAAACCAAGCTCGCCCCGGCTGCAGAGAGTGGTGACACACAAGGACCAGGCTCATCGCTGGGTGCAGGGCATCGAGAAGATCTGGGACTTTTACTTCGAGCTGTTCGGCCAGCGTCAAGGACAATATGGGGACTGGCTGCTGAGTTGCGATCGCATCGCGATGGATTGTTATCAGGCCGCATACACGGGCCTGGGCGTGGCCAGGTCGGTGCCTGCGCCGCCGCCGTTCTGCTACATGAAAACAGGTTTTGCTCCGGCCACGATTCGGCGCGGCATTCCGGTGCGGAGGCTGGGCAAGCAGTTAAATCCGTTTCCGCTGGTGCAGCTGCCCTATCATCGGTTGGTGAATCCGTGGACGCTGGGCGCGGTGATGCACGAGGTCAGCCACAATTTGCAAAGCGATCTCGGGCTGAGCAACGATGTTCCGCGCCAGGTTGGGCTGCGGTTGCTGAAGGCCGATCTGGGCCGATCGGTCGCTTCGGTTTGGGTGCGTTGGAATCGCGAGATGTTTGCCGATATGAGTGCGCTGCTTGCTGGGCGGGCCTGAGGTTGTCGGTTCTTTGATGGATGTGATCGGACGGGCGCCGGCGGCGGTGTTTGGATTCAACCCGAGGGGGCCGCACCCCACACCGTACTTGCGATTGCTGATCAGCTCGGAGATGTTGCGGCGCATGGGATTTGAAAAGGAAGCGGAACAATATACGCGGGCGTGGACTCGAATTTATCCTAACCCGCGCGCCGGCACAATTCCGAGGAGAGTACTGGCGACTTTTCCCAAAGCGTGCGCACTGGCGGTCGACACCATGTGCTACCAGCCCTTCCGGTCGCTGGGAAATAAGCCTCTGGCGGAGGTGATTCGCTTCGGAAAGAAAGATCAGAAGATGATTGAAGAAGCGGCGCAGCGGCTGGCGGCGGGGACGGACCCGGGAATTATTCCGGAGCGATATTTGATTGGGGCGGCGCGGCATGCGCTCGACACGCATCTGGCGCGGCCGGGAGTGATCACCAAGAACTTCTATAAGGAACTGGTCAGGAGATAGCCGTGGCGCTGGAAGCGACATTTCGCGAGTTGTCCGTTTGTCTCCATCACCTGCACGACGCGTTGAATGCGCTTGAGGTCACCATGGGAGATAAACCAGCCGATGACGAATCGGCGCTGGCGGACGGCGTGGAAACCGCAGTGCTTGACCTGATGGGAACACTGCAGGAGGCGCGTCGAGCCGCGTTGAATGCGCGCAAGGCGGTTGGGCATCCGCCTGATCTCGACCGGGCGCGGCGCTCGCTTACGCTTTGCCAGGAATGTTTTCACCGTATGGAGCAACAGTTCGCGTCGGAACTGGTTTCGTACGAGAAGCTGAAAGAGCTGGCGAGACTGGGCGCGGGGCGGCGAGCATGGCTGCCCTGGGCTGGCACGGTGAAGCAAGGTATTGAGCAATGCCGCGAGCCCCTGGAACAAAGCAGTGCAGCTTTGGCGGCATGCTGGCAGGAACTGGCGGAGCGGCTGGGGACGATGAACATCTCGATGCAGTCGACGAATGTGGGACAACAGATTACGCTCGCTCGATCAAGAGTTGAGGATTTGGAAGCGGAGGGCGTTACTTGAACAGCCGCGCTCTTAGGCATCAAATTGGCGTATCGGGCAACCGGCGCCTTGAGTCAACCGCAAACCGGAACAGAGAATAACCGTGGCGGAAGGAGACATACCATGCCTCTCACAGTGACAGATTTCAACGTAACGAATAATTCGATCACGATTACTTTCTCTGATGCTGTGTTCAGCAAGAAGCAGTTTCACACGATGCCGGTCTCGGCAAGCTGGGGCACGCAACTCACGGCGCCAAAACTCCCGTCGCATGCGAACGCAGCGCAGCGGGCGCATTACGAAAAGGCGCTGGCGGCTTACCACAGCGCGCTAAATCCAGCCAGCTATTCGATCTTCGATCCGGGGTCGGCGGATTTCACCCAGCCCTTGCAGATCCAAGCGCCCCCGGTCCCCCCGGCCGTAATCGCTGGTCCGGTGCTCGCGGGCGCCGCACCGACGGTCGTCTCCGACCGCACCATTAAGATTACCTTCGGCTCTCCTACGCTCCTGACGCCCCCTCTCCATCCAGCCGGCTCTGAATTCGGCGATGGCGATTGGGTCAACATTGTGCTCAGGAACATCCACGGCCTCTCCGAAGCTGGAGATCCCGCACCGGAACTCGAAGGCGACTTTGTGAATCTTGCCTTTCAAGTAAAGGGAAGAGGAAAGGGCGCCCGAATGGTCAAGGACGTGGAGGATGCGATCTCCTATCCCATTCTTACGGAAGAGGTGGGCTATCCTGCCGGCGGTGACGTCCCGGCCTGGCCCGGGAGCGGGATTTGGCTCCGGAGGCGGCGGCGCGAACCAGGGACTGGGACAGATCGCTGCAAGAGCGATTGGCGATGCGCTGGGATGGAAGCCGAACACCGCCGATGCAAAGGGGTTCGTCGGCGCGCTGACCCAATCTTTCAGCCTCACTGAGGTCGAAGGCCATGTCGAGTCGAAATGGAACCAACGCACGTACACGGTGCAATCCGACCTGGCCGGCGTGATTTCAGGGGCGCAGGCCAGCCTCTACGCTCGGGCGAAGGTTGCGCAGGACAACTGCCTGCCTTTGCTGGATAGTTTGTATCCACTCGATCCCACCGCCGACCCGGAGTTCGTGAAGGCCCTGCGCGAAATGGCGAAGAGCCAGATTGCGGAGATCGTGAAGCAATTTGGCGTTGTTCCACCTTCAATCCTGAGGGTGAACACTTATTTCAAGATTCTGATGGGGGCGGAGCACCTTCGCTTCAATGAGGAACCACGTGTCGAATCCGATCCGGACAAGATCAAAGGCACGTTGGGCTCGCTTCGGGATACTTACGGCATCTACTTCCTGAGGCAGGGCAGAGACAATCAGTTTTCCAACTCTGTGCAGGATGAACAGGACATCACCAATTTCCGGATGATTTCCGACTATATGACTTCTCTGTTGCAGAGCTGGCTGGTCAATGGCAAGTACTTCCTGTTGAGCACGACGCGTCTGCCGGCGTTCCTGGGAACGCAGCTGGTGCTGATCTCGCGGCAGCTGGGGGTAATTGCTGAGACGGTCAACGAGGTGCGGTTCGCGCTCGATTCTGTATTCATCGGGCCGAATGAACGCCAGACGTTGCTGCTGGAGTTCTACGATGAGCGGGAGTTGCCGGCAATGTATCTGGAAGACGTGCTGACTGAGATCGAAAGCTCGGTCACGGACGAGCTGCCACGTCTCATTCAAGACGGTGGCCGGATCGCCATCACCAACAACCTGCTGCCGGTATTGCAAACTCTCATGAACATGGTTCAAGGAGCGAAAGACCCGGCGAATATAGACATACTGCCGGACGGCTATAGCACGGCTCGTGTGCGGCATGCGCTCGACGATCTGAGCGACCAGTTGACTCAGCTGTTCACGCAAGGCCAGCAGGTCGGCATGCAGGTTCCGGAACCACTGGAAATGCAGTTTGAACACAAACTGCAGTATGCAAAAAAGCACTAGCGGCGCATGTGAGGTGAAGAGGCTTTGAATGAGGAGGGTCATCCATGGCGACGGAAAAAGATTATCAAGGCTTATATGACCGCATAGCGGCTCTGCGAGAGCAGGTGGCCAGCCGGCTCTCGGCCGACCTGATCTCGAACCCGCAGCTCGCCGACGCTCTCACCAAGCAGATTGACGACATGCTGGCCTCCGTGGTGGACTCGGATTCGAAGATTCCACCACCGCCGGATAAAGGTCTGGCCGTCTCTGGCCGGCGTTGGTCCGGAAGCCGCCAAAGATTTCGGCGTCACGCGCATTCCGCCGGGCGTCGAACCGTACGACGAGACCATCACCTCCGAACGCATCATGGCCGTCGGAGACATGTACTACCTCTGGCAGCATGAGAAGATTGGCGTCTTCCGCGTGGTGCAGAAGCTGCAGGAGCTGTTCAAGGCTGGCACGGTGCGGCTCTCCGGTGGACCGGGCGCTTTCGCGCTCTATCAGTTTGATCGCCGCGATGTGCTGCGCTATACGCAAGAGCGATCGCCTGTCGGCTTACAAGCGGATCTTCGGTTACGGCGGCGCGCCGGTTCCAACCGGCTCTCGCGCCAACACCGATTTTCACAAACTGTTCTCTCACTTCGTTCACCAGGTCACTTTGTTCTGGCGCGACAAGCGCATTTCCGACGTGATCCGCGAGCGGGCCTACGATCCGAGCTTCGGTTCCATTGCCATCGTGCGGCGCGCCGGCCTCGATCTGCGCAATAACCTCAAGTGGTTGTCGTTCGGCCATCTGAACGTGCTGCGCGTGGAAGTGATGCAACTGCTGGAAGAGGCGTTCAAGATTCTCGACTCCGACGATGTCAAACGGTTGTTCGGCGCCGACAATGCCTGGGATGTGGTGGAAGAAGTATTGATCCGCTACTTCAACGAGCGCCTCGTCACTTCACCGCGTCAGCGCATGGGCGTTACGGGACGCGAAGTGCTGCGCTGGCTGGCGCAACCGCATATCCTGCAGACTACCAGGGCACAATTCGAAACGCTGCTGCTCGAAATTGCCGAGCAATCCGAAGAATGGCTCACCAGCGCGCAGGCGATGGGCCTCAGCAAGCGGACAGGATCGCATCGCGTATTGCCCTGGGACCAGACTCAACCGACGCCAGTGAAGGCAAACGGCCGGCAGAAAGCGGGGGTCTCTCCGCAGCGGCAGCCGGCCCGAGAGTTCGAGTTTGAAGTCTGACCGGGACGCCACGTTCCAGCGCGAGCTTAACGGCTCGCGCTGAAACGGCGGCGAAGCGAGTCCAGAGGCTTTCCGGTCGCGGTGTGAATTGTGCCTTGATCTTGAAGATCGTGGAACATACCGGCCAATCAGAGAGCGAGGTTGCACTTGACTTACAATTACTCGCAAAATAAAACGGTTTCGCTTGCCCAGCCCCACCCCAGTGCCCCGCCGAAGAGCGGCTCCAGCGGCGGTTCTTCCAGTAGCGGGGGTTCCTCCGGCAATGCTGGCAACAATCCACATGCAGGCGCCTATAAGGATAGGCAGCGCCGAGCGGATTTCAACGCGTTGCGACGCTGCGGTGACTGCGATGCGCTCGAGGTTCCCCTAGTCACGCTTTGGCTCGAAGATGAGCTTCTGGAAGATGCACTTTTGTATTGAAGGATGGTAACTCGGGTCGAGGACCAGTCGAAGAGTCCCGCACAGCGAACTGAGCGATCCTGGTCACAACGTGTTCATCGCACCTTTGGCCTCGACGAACGGGCCTCGACGAACGGGCCTCGACGAGCGGGTCTCGACGAACGCAAGAAGCCCAATCACACTGGGGTGAGCCTTGGATCCGCACCGCGCTCTCAAATACGCTCGGGTTCGCCGGGCGACTTTTATCGAGGAGCTTAAAGACTTTCTCCGCTTTCCCAGCGTCAGTTCCCAGCCCAAGCACGCAACTGATTTGAAAAAGTGCGCCCGATGGTTGGCTAATCACTTGCGGCAGATCGGCTTGCCAGACGTTCGAGTCGTGCCCACGGGCGGCCATCCGACTGTCTATGCGGCATGGCAGCGTAAACCGCGCCGCCCTACGCTCCTTATATATGGCCATTACGACGTACAAACTCCGGAGCCTCTTCACGAGTGGCGCTCGCCTCCGTTCGACCCGCAGATACGCGGTGACTACCTTTACGGCAGAGGGGCCTGCGATGACAAAGGACAAGCCTTCACGCATGTGAAGGCGCTGGAATCCTACCTAAAGACTGAGGGTTCATTACCGGTGAATGTGAAGTGCATTTTCGAAGGCGAGGAGGAACTTGGAGGCGGCTCGCGACTGCCGAGTTTCGTTCGGCGAAACCGGGAGGCACTGCGCGCCGATGCGGCTGTAGTGTCGGACAGCCGAATGCTGGGCGCCGACCGCCCCGCGATTGGTTATGGGCAAAGGGGAAACCTCCGCCTTGAACTACAGGTGCTTGGGCCAAGAGAAGATCTGCACTCTGGAAATTTTGGAGGGGCGGTTCATAACCCAATTCAGGCTCTATGCGAGATCGTCGCCACTCTCCACGATTCGGAGGGACGCGTCGCCATTCGGGGCTTCTATGACAAGGTGCGGCAGTGGAGTGACAAGGAACGTGATTACATGCGGCGAACCGGTCCCAAGGACATAGACATTTTCCGTAATGCAGGAGTAACGAAGACGTGGGGCGAGAAGGATTACAGTCTGTACGAGCGAACAACGATTCGTCCGGCACTGACGTTGAGCGCGATCTCCGGTGGATACCGAGGTCCGGGGATGAAAACAGTTATTCCAGCTTCGGCTTTGCTGAAGGTCAGCATGCGTTTGGTTCCGGACCAGGATCCTGCGGAAATCGATCGGCTGTTTCGAGAGCACATCGCTCGAGTTGCTCCGCCTACGGTGAAGGTTAAGGTCGAAACTATTTCCGCTTCGAATCCCGTTCTAGTTAATCGCTCCCACCCGGCCGTGCGAGCGGCGGCATTTGCCTATCGCAAGGGATTTGGCTCATGGCCGGTTTTCTTGCGATCGGGGGGATCGATTTCTTCGGTCAACGTGTTCCAGAAGGTCTTAGGCATCCCAACGGTGTTGATGGGCTTTGGCTCACCCGATGACCATATGCATTCACCGAATGAAAAATTCTACCTGCCCAATTTCTTTCGGGGAATCGAAACCAGCATTTGGTATCTGGCGGCAGCGGCAAAGCTTCATCCTGCCCCGCGCGAACACCGGCAGAAAGAATGGCAGAGCGCATGATCATCGATTGCCATTGCCACGCGGGAAAGGGCGATCGCATGACTGCCCCGTGGAACACCAATGCGCCAATCGAGCCCTATTTGCGCCGCGCGCGACGGGCCGGTATAGCCAAAACGGTAGTATTTGCTCCTTTTCACAGCAATTATGACGAGGCGAATCGGCAGGTCGCGCGCATTGTGGCCCGCTACCCGGAACGGCTGATTGGGTTCGCTTTTGTCCATGCCGCACGCGACGCCGGCCGCATCTTCTCCATGGTCGAACGTGCAGTGCGGAAGTGGGGGTTCCGGGGCATTAAATTGCATGGGTTCGAGGCTATGCCCACACGGGAAGTCTGCGAGGCTGCCAGGGCGTTCAAGCTGCCGCTTCTGGCGGATGTGGTTGGCCGGGCGGAAGTAGTCGATATGCTCGCTCCTCAGTTTCCCGACGTTAATTTCATCATTCCGCACCTGGGAAGCTTCGCCGATGACTGGAAAGCGCACCAGCAGGTGATCGATCAAATCGTGCGCTACCCTCACGTTTATACCGACACGTCTGGGGTTCGGCGCTTCGACTATATCGTCGAGGCGATCAAGCGTGCCGGGGCACGGAAGGTGCTGTTTGGATCGGACGGTCCATGGCTCCATCCTGGCCTAGAGCTTCATAAGATTCGCCTGCTTGGGTTGCCGCAGGATCAGGAAGCGCTGATCCTGGGAGGAAATGTGTTGCGGCTGCTGCGTCAAGTCCGGAGAAGCGACGAAGCCAGCATGATTCTCCACCGTAAGCGTGCCGAACGCGAGTCAGAATGTGTCCATGCGGGCTCGACATTGGCAACTGACGCGGGCAGTCAACTGCCACCGGGCTCGCAACCTGAGTATGAGCTGTAGTTAATCTTCTGCAGCATCAGCGTGGCAGGCTGGGCAATCGCTGATCAGCGATGCGATGATCGCAGCTGCGCGGATCGTTGCCGCGATGATCGTTAGTGCGATGATCGGTGGAGAGAACTCCCAACTCGAGAAGCTGAGCTACCATGGCGGCGCGTGAGCCCACGCCGAGTTTGGCAAATATGCGCCGCAGATGCGTACAGACGGTCCAGGCACTGATGTTTAGCACATCTGCGATTACTTTATTGGGATGACCTTTGGCTACCATGCGCACGATTTCCTGCTCGCGCGGGCTGAGTTGAATGCGGCCGTTCCCCACCCGCCGCATGCGTACCAGCAGATAGCGGGCGCCATCCACTTCAGTATCGACCAGCACTTCTTCGGCACCGCTTGCGGAAGGCTCAATCGATTCCCGTCCCCGGCTTACGATTTCGATCAATCCCGTCAAAGTGCGAATGATTTCATCTACCCCATGGTGCGCAGCTTCCACAGGGGATTCCATGGCGACTAAAGTTGCGGTGGTGCGCATGGGTACTTTCTCCGGCCGAGCGTCGCAGGAGTGAACCAGCAATCGCGCGGAGGATGTCCCACGCGTGAAAGCCCGATGGGGGAGCGGGCGGCTGGACCCTACTGTGTCATCGCGGACATTTTTTGCCCGAACAACTTATCCCGAGTCTTTTGCGAAAATACGCCAGTTGGGGAAAGATACTTCGCGTGCTAACTGAATGCTAGTCGCTTTTTCTAGCGACCCGTAATATGCGAATCAAATTGCCCGTGATCCGCCGGTGCGGGGGAACCTATGTACGCTTGCGAAAGGTGCCAAGGATTCTGTCCGATCCTTTTACATCAACTTGCGAATGTCGAGAACCGCGAGTCTTTTTTGTTACGAAATCCGAACAAACCGCCCGGGAACGATCCGGCGACTCAGGGGGGCCGGAACGTCAGGGAAACAAATAGAACGTTTCGCGCGTTATGTGTTGCAAGGCCTGGATGAATTGTAAGACTGATATAAGAACGGGCGAGTGCTAGGTTCTTCGACGACACCTAGTCGTGCAGAACTATATTGAGCAGAGAGCTGTGGACCTGCAGACCGCCTTCTACTCCCCCGGCATAGTCGATGAAACCCAATTTTCTGAAGCGATTCATGAAGAAACTGACTCGCGAACGAGTGGTTCCAACCATCTCCGCCAGGGTCTCCTGACTGATCTTAGGAACCACGGTTTCAGGAACGCCTTCTTTGCCGAAATGAGCGAGCAATAGAAGGACGCGGGCCAGTCTCTTCTCACTGGAATTGAACAGTTGGTCGACCAGATCCTCTTCGTAACGGATATTGCGGGCCAGCAAATACGCGACGAACATGTCGGAAAATGCGTGTTCGCGGTGCAGTGCGTCCATCATGGCCCTCTTGTCGACGCGCAGAAGTTCGCAATCCGTCATGGCGGCCGCTGAGCCCATACGCAGAAGCTGCCCTGCCAGAGCACCCTCGCCAAAAAAGTTGCCTTCGCTCACTATGGCGATTGTCGCTTCCTTGCCCGACCTTGGATACGACGGTAAGCCGGACTTTGCCTTTTTGGATATAGAAGACGGCGTCCGCCGCATCCCCTTGTGCGAAGATCATTTCCTTCTGCGGAACAGACAAGATCTTCCTGCCGTCGCCGATCGTAGCGAGGAAAGTGTCGGGATCGAATCCGCGGTTTTTGGAAGGTGCTGGAGGCGACCTCATAAGACAGCATTATAAGACTAAGTGGATTTCAAGAAGTGAGCTATTCTGCTCAGCATTTCAAGAGGTGGTGAACGACCCTGAGATGAAGGCACTGTTGCTGATCGTCTTAACTGCGCTCTCAGGAGGCAAAGTGCGCCAGTTTCACAGGAGGATTCATGCCAGCAGCCATCCAAGTCGGCGCGATTCTGACAAATGAATCTCTGATGATGCAGTCCTTTGGCGTGGAGACCGAGCCTTGCTCGGGGAACTGGCGCCTGGTCAAGATGCTGGATGTATCCGCCCTTGATCGCAAGATCCATGCCGCGGGATGGAACTTCTTCTTCATGGCGGCAGAAGTCAAGGTGATGTTTCCTGGCGCCCTCGGAGCGAAGAAGATTCAGAACGCATTGCAGAAGATCTTCGGGAAGGTAAAGCTACAGCACTTCAATAGCATCGAGGTCACGGGGATTGTTGCGAAACGTTTTCTGGGGGTGCGCTATGCGGTGGTTACAGCACACTCCCGGCATGTCCAGCGCAGCTGTTATCTGGACAGCGCAGATGCGAGACAGACGTCGCAGCATAACGCGTAATGGGCTCGAGGCTGAGGGCGTTTCCGAAGCCGGAGGGCCGGACGTTTGGCGCCTAACCCAAATCAAATTAACCACCAAGGCCCCGCTATAGCCTGAATGAGGAGCCACTCACGTTCGCCTCCCATAGATTGGGGCGGGCTGATCGGTTAGCGCGCGCTACTTGTCGAAGGCCAGTAAGCGCCGGTCGCGATGCGGCGCGGTGCGCCGTTGACCAGTGCTGAGTTCACACTTCTCTCCCGGCTTGGCTCCGCAAGTCGGACAACGAACGGCCAAGGTCGGGTCTTTGGGCGCTTTCATAGCCGCATGATGCACCATCCGCCAGCAACACACTGGTCAATTGTGATCAGTCCAAAAGCCAAGTTTGCTGAATACTGACAAGAGACGAATTTCACAACAGCTTAGTGATAACTTGCCTCCCACCTCCGGGTGGTTTGGTTCGATACCTTTCGTATCAAGTCAGGGTACAAATGGCGCTACCGAACATTATGTTTCCTACCCCGGTCCTGGAGGTCGTAACGCCCCGCCTGCCGGTGCAAGACGTCTCCTCGACGCCCCGCCCGCGAGTGCAATCGAAGCCATCGCTGCCCAGTCGAATCGCGGTGATCGGGAACTATCTTCCGCGACATTGTGGCATCGCTACGTTCACCACTGACCTGTGCGAGGCCATATCCACAGAGTACGGGGCGGCTCGATTGTTGGCGCTGCCGGTGAACGATACGGAACAGGGATATGACTATCCCGCGCGGGTGCGCTGGTCGCTCGCCCAGGACGACTTGACAGTCGTATCAAGAAGCGGCCGAATTCTTGAACTTCAACAACATTGACATGGTGTGCCTGCAGCACGAGTACGGAATCTTCGGCGGCGCCGCCGGAAGCCATATCTTGCACTTGCTGCGCGGGCTTAAAGATGCCGGTGGTCACCACACTGCACACGGTGCTGCGCGAGCCCGACCCGAACCAACTGCGGTCATGGAAGAGATCGCGAGAACTGTCGGACCGCCTCATTGTCATGAGCCAACTGTCATCCCAGATATTGCAGGAAGATCTTCAACGTGCCGGGCAGCAAGATCGACATGGTTCCTCACGGAGTCCCAGACCTGCCATTTCTCGATCCGAATTTCTACAAAGACAGGTTCGGGGTAGAAGGGAAGGCAGTCCTGCTCACGTTTGGCCTGCTTTCGCCGAACAAGGGAATCGAAAACGTGATCCAAGCGCTGCCGCAGATTCTGTCGAAACACAAGAATGTCGTTTACATCGTCGCGGGCGCGACGCATCCTCATATCCTTCGGCGGGAGGGGGACAAGTACCGCGACTCCTTGCAGGCCCTGGCCAAGAAGGTGGGAGTGGAGTCGCAGGTAATCTTTCATAACCGCTTCGCCAGCCCTGAGGAAATGGCCGAGTTTATTGGCGCGGCCGACATCTACATCACTCCTTATCGCCATGAGGCGCAAGTGGTTTCCGGGACGCTCGCCTATGCACTGGGTGCGGGCAAAGCGATTATTTCGACTCCTTACTGGCACGCCCTTGAGTTGTTAGATGACCACCGCGGCGCGCTGGTTCCCTTCCAAAACCCGGATGCGATTGCACAAAAAACGATCGAACTACTGGACACCCCGGCGATACGCCATGCCATGCGTAAGCGCGCTTATCTGTTTGCGCGGGAGATGGTCTGGAAAAGAGTCGCGCAAGGCTATATGGAAAGTTTTTCCCGGGTGCGCAGCCGACCGCATGGAGACTCCGCAGGTTCAATTCGCGGCTGCTATTTCCGAGAAATCGCTGAACCAACTTCCCGAGCTGAAACTCGATCATGTGAACGCGCTCACCGACGACACGGGGATGCTGCAGCACGCAATCTTTACCATCCCCAATCGCGCCGAGGGATATACCACCGACGACAATGCGCGCGCACTCATTTTTACGGTGTTGCTGGAACAACTGGGCATCGAGCAGTTCGCACAAGCCAAATCGGTCAATCCCGATTGGCCTTTCCGGTATTTGGCATTCCTGGTGCATGCCTTCAATCCAGAGAAGAAAAGGTTCCGAAACTTCCTCGGCTACGACCACCGATGGATGGAAGAGCAGGGATCGGAAGATTCTCATGGCCGCGCGCTATGGGCGCTTGGGACTCTCCTCGCGCGGTCGACGAATCGTGGATTGAGAGGCGCTGCCGGGCGCTTGTTCGAATTTTCGCTGCCCGCGGTGGTTGAGTTCCGTAGTCCTCGGGCCTGCGCCTATGCTCTGCTCGGAATTCAAGAATACCTGCATTCGTATCCCGGAGACCGCGACGCCCAGCGCGTACGATTTGCCCTGGCGCGGAGACTGCTCGACTTGTATGAGTCGATCCAAAGCCCCGAATGGAAGTGGTTTGAAGATGTTTTGGCTTACGGGAACGCCAGGCTGTCGCAAGCTATGTTGCTCGCGGGTTCGGCATGCGCGGACGATGGCATGATTTCCGCCGGACTCGAATCGCTGAATTGGCTGATGGAGACGCAGCGTTGCGAGACCAGCGGCCATTTTGTTCCGATCGGCTCGCAGGGCTTTTATCGGAGGGATGGCGAAAAAGCCCGCTTCGATCAACAGCCGATTGAAGCGGCAGGCGCGGTATCTGCATGTCTGGAAGCGTACCGGGTAACCGGTGACAGCCGCTGGCGCAGGGGCGCGTGGTCTGCCTTCAACTGGTTCCTGGGCGACAACGATCTGCAACTTGCTCTTTATGATTCCGTTACCGGGGGCTGCCGCGACGGCCTTCATCCCGACCGTGCCAACGAAAATCAGGGAGCAGAATCGACGCTATCGTTCTTGATGGCACTGCTGGAAATGCGTGCTCTGCAAGAGTCCGAACTAAAGGAGATCCTGTTGTGACCATCCGCACAAAAACCTACGAGCACTCTGAGCACTGGTTTCGAACCGCTACTGCTTCGGCATCCAGCCAATCCAATTCTCACCAGTAAGGATTGGCCATACTCAATCAATAGTGTGTTCAATGCGGGCGCGACGCTGCTTGCGGATGGTTCAACATTGCTGCTTTGCCGCGTTGAAGATCGCCGCGGCTTGTCGCATCTTTGCGCCGCGCGCTCTATCAATGGCGTCGATGGATGGCAGATCGATAGCGAACCGACACTAATGCCCAACCCTAAAGATTTTCCAGAAGAGATCTGGGGCATCGAGGATCCGCGCATCACATTCGTACCGGAACTGCAGCAGTATGTCGTGACTTATACTTCTTATTCGCGCGGCGGCCCCGGCGTGTCTCTGGCTCTTACAAAGGACTTCCGAACCTTCGAGCGCTACGGCGTAATCATGCCGCCGGATGATAAAGACTCGGCGCTGTTCCCCCGGAGAATCGGTGGGTACTGGGCGCTGATTCACCGGCCCGCAACCAACCTCGGAGCGCACATCTGGATTTCCTACTCTCCGGATCTGCGCCACTGGGGCAGTCACAAACTGATGTTGGAAGCCCGCCGCGGCGCCTGGTGGGATGCCAACAAGATCGGGCTGTCGCCACCGCCCATTGAGACTTCAAGAGGATGGCTCGTGCTTTATCACGGAGTTCGGCACACGCCTTCCGGCTGCCTGTATCGCCTTGGCCTGGCGCTCTTCGATTTGGAGAATCCGGCAAAGTGTTTGCTGCGAGGAGATTCGTGGATCTTTGGTCCGGAGGCGGAGTACGAAGTTCACGGAGACGTCGACGATGTCGTGTTCCCCTGCGGTTATACGATGGCTCCCGACGGCGACACCATCAACATATATTACGGAGCCGCGGACTGCGCCATTGCCCTGGCTCGGGCGAGCGTGCGTTCACTTTTGAACTGGCTGGATGCGAATGGAAGTTGCGAACGCCGGCAGCGAGCGCAGGATTTATGAAACCATTACTCTGGGTTTTCCGGTTTGCCATGGAATGTCATCACACCCAATTGAGCCGCGTGTTCACGATCAAGAAGCGGACGTACCAAGTCTGCCTGGAGTGCGGACACGAGTTCGAATATTCGTGGTCGCAGATGCATTTCTTCCGGGAAAACCAAGCCATTGAGCCGGTGAACCGCGCCAGGCCGGGCTAAGCGCGGGCAAGATAAGCGATAGCGGCGCCGGCATCGCGATCTTTTTCCGCATGTGAGCTATCTTGAACAGACGCGACAGACCGGCACCTGTCATTCTCTATTCTCCTGAGTGTGAAGACGGAGCCGCGAACCGCTGATTCGCAACTCTTTCCTAAGGCCGCTGCTGATCCTGATCGGGGTCACGCGAGGGCCACATCCAGCCATCAGTATCTTCGTCCGTGTGTATGCCGCGACCCTGTGGCGAACACGATTTGACCCTAAAAGCTCGCGAACTGAAATCAGGGCAACCCTCCAGGCGGACGAGGGGAGTTAGCCCGTGAAACAGAAAGGTGAAAAGCCGTGCCCTTAATTCAACTCCTGGAAGTTCTCATTGTGGTAGGTGTTC
Organism: uncultured Acidobacteriota bacterium; assembly: GCA_963761915.1. Classification (GTDB taxonomy): domain Bacteria; phylum Acidobacteriota; class Terriglobia; order Terriglobales; family Acidobacteriaceae; genus Sulfotelmatobacter. The sequence goes on along the minus strand of CAVXIO010000020.1, from coordinate 286,230 downwards.
TCCTATGGTTGGTGAATCGCTTCATTCCCATGCAGGGATCCATCAAGTCAATTTTGAACGGCGTGGTGGTCATTGCCGTGGTTCTGTGGCTGCTGAACGTTTTTGGATTGTTTCACTCCCTTTCCGGGATCCACGTTGGCAAAGGATGAGGTGTGGCCGCAGCCACTTTAGAAACACCAAAGTCACGAAACTCACAGTTGGAAAGAACCCGGCAGAGATTCTGCCACAAGGAGATATTTGTGAACACAAAGCTGTTGTTTGCCGCCGCCATTGCACTCAGTTTGCCCGCAGTGGCTCAGACCAATTCCCAAAAAAACGGTGACGTTGAGCATATGAATCCGATGCCCACGTTCCGTGTCACTGTCATCAGCCGCAGCGTGCAAGCGGTCAACTACCGGCATCGCAGCGGATCTTCGAAGCTGGATTTTACCGGCACCGACCTGATGCCTTCAGCCAACGGTGTAGCCGAGGTGAACAGCAGACGAGGGTCCATCGTCGTCAAGGCTGAATTTGGCAATCTGCAGAGACCAACAACATTTGGCAATGAGTACTTGACCTACGTTTTGTGGGCGATTTCGCCGGAGGGCCGCGCCGTGAACCTGGGTGAAGTGCTCGTAGGCGACGACCATCGCAGCAAAGTCCAAGTCACCACGGACCTTCAGGCCTTTGCTCTGATCGTTACCGCGGAACCTTACTATGCGGTTCGCCAGCCCAGCAATGCAGTGATTCTCGAAAATGTGGTTCGGGACGACACCAAGGGAACGACCGAAGCCGTAAACGCCAAATACGAGTTGATGGAGCGCGGCGGCTACCTTCCGACCGGCTACAAGTTCGATCCAGTGGTTCTGAATGCCAGGCTGCCGTTGGAATTCTTCGAAGCGCGGAATGCACTGCGCATCGCTCAATCCGAGGGAGCCGAGCAATATGCCAGCGACAGCTATCAACACGCCGTAGAGTTGATGAATCGCGCGGATAGCTACGCCACAGACAGACACATCGACAAAAAACCGCTGATTGCTGTGTCCCGCGAGGCCGTGCAGACTGCCGAAGATGCGCGCGAGATCGCAGTCAAGAAAATGGACGAAGTTCGCCTGACGAACGAGCGCCAGGATTCCGCGGATGCGCAAGCCAGATCGCAAGGGCAGGCGGATGATGCGATGCCGGCAGAGGGATCGAGCCGAGTCCGATACAGCGAGAGCCCAGGCAGCAACGGCTCAAGCCGAATCTGACACCATGGATGCCCGGGCCGCCAAGACTCAGGCAGAGTCGGATGCAGCGCGGGCACGCAACGACGCGACCGATGCACAAAATGCAACGGCGCAAGCCCGATCCGACGCGGCGGACAACCAGGCTTCCTCAGCAAGCGCACTCTCGGCAGCCCAGGCGGATGCGGAACAATCCCGCCTGGCGGCACAGCGGTCGGATTTGAATGCGCAACAGGCGGAGACCGACAAGGTGGCCATGCGCGCGAAGTTGGCGGAGCAGTTGAACTCTATCCTGCAGACTCGCGAAACCGCGCGAGGACTCATCGTCAGCATGTCCGATGTGTTGTTTGACACTGCGAAGATACTCGTTGAAGCCGGGCGCGCGCGAGAAACTGGCGAAAGTCGCCGGTATTCTGCTCGCCTACCCTGGACTCAACATTGAAGTCGGCGGCTATACGGACAACGTGGGCAGCGATTCGATGAACCAGAACTTGTCTGAAAATCGTGCCAGCTCGGTACGCGATTACCTGGTGCAACAAGGCGTAGCGACAAATTCTGTTTCATCCAGAGGCTTCGGCAACACTCTCGCCGGTAGCCTCGAACGATAACCCCGCCGGCCGGCAGCAAAACCGGAGGGTGGAACTTCTTGTGTCCGGCGAAGCCATTGGCAGTCCGGTCAACGCGACCACAGGAAACTTGCAGTAGAGCCTGTTAGGTGCGCGGCGATTTGTCCGCGCACCTCCAGGCAGTCATGGAGGCAACAACAATGAGACTAATTGGAGTTATCAGCACAGCAGTTCTATCTTTGACCGCGATCGCGGCTCCCGCGTACGCGCAACAGGAGCAGCACGACCAGCAGGAAGAACAGAAAGCTAAGCCTGCACAGGACGAGAAGAAGGCGCAGCCGGAGAAACCCCAGCAAGGTGACAAGAACGCAAAGCAAGAAGATAAGAACACACAACAGGAGAACAAGAACAAGAATCAGGAAGAAAAAAGCGCGCAGCAGCCGGAGAAAAATAACCAGCAGGAACAGAAGAACGCACAGCAGGAAAACAAGAACACCCAGCAAGAAAACAGAAACGCGCAGCAAGGCTCACAGCAGGCGGATCGCGGCAACGGTGGTCGCATTCCAGCCGAGCGGTATCAGGCCAATTTTGGAAGGCAACACACATTTCGTGTTACCCAGGGCGATTACAGCAATCACCGCTTCGAATACGGCGGATATTCGTTCGCATTCGTTGACGCGTGGCCAAGTAACTGGCTGTACACGCAAGACCTTTATGTCATCGACATCAACGGCGTGTATTACCTTTGCAACCCGATGTATCCGGGGATCAACGTTGCGCTCAGCGTCACACTTTAGCGGCTCATCGCGCGTGTGTCCTGGGATTCAACTAGCTTAAAACTCGGCGCGAGTCTGCTGTTTGGGCTCGCGCCTTTTTTCGCCAAAGAATCATTTCGGAACAGTTGATTCATTGGATTTAACCATAAGCGAAGAGTGAGCCGTTTTGCTCAGACTGGGCTGCGCCTTCATGAAATTCTTATAACCAGACGTGTCGCCTCTGATCCACGCAGCCCGTAATGCTCTCAAGTTTAACGGGTAATCGAAGGATGATCTGGCAAGGTGGTTCAAAATGCGTACTATCCGTTTGCTGTTACTGACCCTTCTTATACTTTCCATACCAGCTGCATTGTTGGCGCAGTTCGGCGTGTCGATCACGATCGCTCCGCCCGCGTTGCCTGTTTACGAACAACCCATGGCTCCCGCAGACGGTTATATGTGGACCCCCGGCTACTGGTCTTATGGGGATGACGGTTACTTCTGGGTGCCAGGCACGTGGGTGATGGCGCCCGAACCCGGCCTGCTCTGGACCCCTGGCTATTGGGGTTGGGGCGACAACGCCTTCGCCTGGAATGAGGGCTACTGGGGTGACCACGTTGGCTTCTATGGCGGAGTCGACTACGGCTACGGCTATGGTGGTTCCGGCTATGAAGGTGGTTACTGGAAGGATGGAGCCTTCAACTACAATCGCTCGGTGAATAACGTGAACGTCACGAACATTCACAATGTTTACAACAAGACCGTTATCAACAGCACCACAAACCATGTCAGCTATAACGGCGGCAATGGTGGAATCAGCGCCCGCCCGTCTGCAGCGGAAGAAACTGCGGCACACGAACGGCACACGCCGCCCACCTCGATGCAGACCCAGCATGTGCACGCGGCCAGTACGAACCAGGCACTTCGGGCGTCCGTGAACCACGGGCGGCCGGCTATCGCTGCAACTGCGAAGCCGGGGGAGTTTGGAGGCAAGGGAGTGGTCGCGGCCAAGCAAGCGGGAGCGCCTTACAAAGGTCCCGCCACCGAGAATAAGGCGGCTGAGAATAAAGCAGCTGCGACCCGCACGAATGCGAATAGGCCAGCGGAGAATAAAGCAGCTGCAACCCGCACGAATGAGAATAAGCCAGCTGAGAATAAAGCAGCTGCAACCCGCACGAATGCGAATAAGCCAGCGGAGAATAAAGCAGCTGCGACGCGCACGAATGAGAATAAGCCAGCTGAGAATAAAGCAGCTGCGACCCGCACGAATGAGAATAAGGCAGTAAAGCCAAAGGAGGCTCGGCCCACTGAGGCCAGTAAGCCGACTGCCGCTCATGCACAGCCGGCCCCTCGTCAAAAGACGGCGCCGCGTACTGAAGCCGCATCCCGTCCGCAGAGTGCACCGCGTCCTCAGACTGCCGCTCATGCGCAGCCAGCCCCTCGTCAACAAGCCGCACCTCGGGCTGAAGCCGCACCTCGAGCTGAAACCGCACCTCGAGCCCAGAGTGCACCGCGTCCTCAGACTGCAGCTCATGCGCAGCCGGCTCCTCGTCCTGCGAAAGAAGCGCCCAAGGCCGAGGAGCACCCTCGTAAGTAGCGAATTGATTGCGACGGTCTCTTCGAGGTGTACGGAGGTTGATTAAGTCTTATATCGGCACGGGTCCAATTTTGGGCCCGTGCCACTTTCGTTTTGGCCTGCATGCGTTCACCGAAGGGAGTCTGGCGCGTGGACAAGCGCCCATCGGTGTCGTCGCCCGCATTCCCCAAAGAGAACGGATCCTCGACGTCAGCCACTCTTCACTGAGCAGTTTTGAACATTAAGAAACCGGCCGGAACGCCTATAAACAAAGCTGAGTCGCAAGAAAAAAAGGAGTAACCATGCTTGGAACTATATTGATCGTCATCCTGATCTTGGCGCTGGTTGGTGCGCTGCCGCGCTGGTCGCACAGCCGGCAATGGGGTTATGCCCCGACGGGAGGCTTGGGGCTGGTCCTTTTCGTCGTGGTCATTCTGCTTGTTCTCGGGCGCATTTGAACCATGAGCCACTCGCCAATCTCGTCAGGCGCCAGAGCTAAACCTTGGCGCCTGTTCTCTGTCCGAGTGGTGACCCTGCTGCTCGTCGTGTTCCTGTGCAGCAGCGGTTCGTCCGCATACTCCGTTTTGACGCACGAGGAAATCGTCGACCTGTTATGGACTGACGAGATCCGGCCCCTGCTGCTCCAGCGCTATCCGGGCCTGTCGGAGGACCAACTCAAAGAGGCGCACGCGTATGCCTATGGGGGCGCCGTCATCCAGGATCTGGGCTACTACCCGTTCGGCAGTAAAGAGTTCAGCAACCTGGTGCATTACGTTCGCAGCGGAGACTTCGTTCGTGAACTGATGCTCGAAAGTCAGGATGTCGACGAGTACGCCTTCGCGCTGGGCGCACTGTCGCATTATGCAGCGGATATCGCTGGCCACCCGGCAGTCAACTCGGCCGTCGCGATCGAGTACCCGAAGCTGCGGGCGAAATATGGCAAGTCGGTTCGGTATGCCCAGGACAGGACGGCACACCTGAAAACAGAGTTCGGCTTCGATACGGTGCAGGTCGCGAAGAATCGTTATGCGTCGCAGCAATACCACGATTTCATTGGATTCCAAGTGTCTAAGTCCGCTGCTGGAGCGCGTTTTCCCCGTAGTCTACGGAGTGGAGTTGAAAGAGGTACTTACTCACGAGGATCTGGCGATCGGGTCGTATCGTTTCGCGGTAAGCCGGCTGATTCCGCGTATGACACAGGTCGCGTTGCAAACCCACAAAAAGGATCTGATGCGCGAAACGCCGGATTTCGCGAAACGGAAGTTTTTATATCGGCTTTCGCGTTCAGATTACGAAAAGCAGTGGGGAAAAGATTACGTGAAGCCGGGTGTGGGAACCCGGATCATGTCAACGCTCTTGCGATACATGCCGAGGGTTGGCCCCTTCAAAGGGCTGGCGTTTAACAACCCGACCCCCCAAACTGAGGATCTGTATTTCAAAAGCATCAACACGACAGTCGATCAATACCGTGCGTTTCTCGAAGCAGTGCGCACCGACTCCCTGGTGCTGCCCAATTCTGATTTGGATACCGGCAATCCGACCAAAGCAGCGGAATATTCGCTGACCGACGATACCTACGCAACGTTGCTCGCTCAGTTGTCCGAGGGGAAGTTCAATCGGACATCGCCGGAGCTGCGCGATAACCTCCTGCGGTTCTATTCCGACCTCTCCGCACCGATCGAGACGAAGAAGAACCAGGTTCACTGGCAAGGCGTGCTGACAGCGCTGGACCAGTTGAAGGCGGTGCCGCCAATGCCGACGGTCGCGTGCAATCCTGCACAGTGATCCCCGGTGCGGAATCTGACTTGGTCGCTGAGTGGGAGAAATATGGCACACAAGGAATGGACCGTAAAAGACTTGACAGAGGCTTTAAAGCAGTTTCCCTTGGAAGCGAAGGTTTACTACGAGATGGGGCCGAACGGGCCCGGCACGATTGGCAAAGCGCAATACGTCAAGGCCTGGGGCGAGTCAGACGAGTTGGGAGTGCTGCTCGATCGATAGCTGTTCTCTTTGCAGAAATATGGCGTCTCTTCGCGATCCGAACTGCCAGGTTAGTCGTGTTCTCGAAATCTACCGAACATCTGGCGTTTGTTTCGGCGGGATCGTTCCAGCCTCGGTGGGCGTGAGTCGAGAGTGGTCGCAATAGCCGTAACCTTTCAGACAAGCCGCATAATTGCGTTTCTGTTCGGCGTCGGCCAACGTCTTGGCTTCAGCGGAAGTCAGCTTTGAGTACTCACAAGTTTCCTGGTTGTCCTTACAAGCGGCGAGGTTGCGCTCATGTTCTGAGTAGGCTGTCCGTCCTGCTTCGGACGGAGTGAGTTTGGAGCGGTCGCAATCGTTCCAGCCGCTCTCACAATTCTGCGCGTTGCGTTGGTGTTCTGCGGCCGTTACTTCTGTCGTTTCCGTCGACGTGAGCTGAGAGTGATTGCAGAGTCCCACGCCCTCCTTGCAGTCAGAAACGTTGAGCTGGCGCCTCGACACTTTGACTTCTCCGGCTTCCGACGCTGTCAATTGAGAATGATCGCAGGAGCCTACGCCGTCCTTGCAGTCGGCCAGGTTTTGCTGGCGCTTCGCTACGGAATAATCGCGCGCTTCGGACTCTGTCAGTTTGGACCGGTCACAGGAGTGAATGCCGTCGTTGCAGGCAGAGACATTGCGCTGATGATCGGCCACGGCCAATGCAATCGCTTCTGGCCCGGTAAGCTTCGAGCGATTACAGGAATCGTAGCCGTTCCTGCAATCCAGCACGTTGCGGGCGTGCTTGGCAAGGACCAATTCCGCCGATGCCGACTGGTTCAATTTGGAACGGTCGCAGGTTTCACGGCCAGCCTTGCAGTCATCCAGATTTTGTGCGGGATTCGGTGACTGAGCCAATACGAAAATAGAGCCAAGACTGAGGCAGGCTACTTGTGCCCAAAGACATTTCCGCAGACTGATTTTCATATTTGCCCTTCGGATGATCAATCACCCACTAACGAGAGCCCGTCATCAAGCACCTGTAGGACTGACCGGAACCGATGGACAATTCCGGTCAGCCACAGACAGGGTTTGCTGGCGCTTTCTGACGCAATTACTTGTTATCCTCTCGTGCTTCGGCAACCTTGGCCTGTTGTCCTGCGTCTGACACGGCCCTGATGAACGCATCTGCGCTTCTCGGAGTTGCGGCCCTGCCGGAAAGAATGTTGCGAAACATCATGTGCTTACCGTAAATGGCGCGAGTCGAGTCGTTGTCCTGCTCCACCACCGCACCTTCCAAGGTCAAGCCGGCGAAGACGCCCTTCGAGCGCGAATAGGTCAGCATTTCAGTATTCATCTGCCAGTCAGTTCCGGCGGATGCATGGCGGCCAACCGGGCCCGCTGCTACCGATCCTTCCCCGGTAAGTTCAAACTTGCTCGAAAGCAGATGCTGCAAGCCACGGTCATTCATGACCAGCATGACCAGGTCAACGCCTTCGATGCCGATCTGCAATCCCCAACTTCCGCCGCCCACCGAGACGAACGCCGGTGCGCTCCAGCCTTCAGCCGTGCGGCAAGAGGCCACGCCACGTCCGTGCTTGCCACCAAAAATGAAGCCGCCCTTTATCAGATCCGGCACCACCAGGATGCACTTTGCATTGCTCAACACTTCTTCCGGAATCCCTTTGTCTGGTGTTGACATGATCGCGTGCAGAACCTCAACCGACTTTTGCATGCGGTCGACCGTGTCTTCCCGAGCCGAGCCTGCCCACGCGTAGGTCCCAAACAGACCTATGGCGCTCATCAATAACACGGACATTGTCTTTTTCATGAAATGTTCCTTTCGGAGTTGTAGAACTAAGAGGAGATGACTTCAGATGGCTGACTTAGTTCAGAGGACCTGAAAGAGAGAGAAGAAATGCTCGTCTCTAGTATCATCATCGTCCAGGCAGCCGACAATATCTGTTCTGAATTGCTCAATCCGATCTTATCGTTAAAGCCAAGCGTTAGAAGAGTTTTCTAACAATGTGAGCAATCCTGCACAGCGTGGTCTGCCTTGTCCTGTCATAGTTGACTCGTTCGGGGTGCCCTGCAGGGATGCGAGGCGAATTATTCCCGGGAGCATTCCAACCATTGAAAGCCATTTACAAGTTAAAGCCATTTACTAAGGTGACAGAAACCAGAGGAGATAAATCATGCTTTGGACGATTTTTGTAGTGCTTCTAGTTCTGTGGCTTCTGGGCTTCAGCCTCCACGTGGCTGGAGGGTTGATTCACCTGCTGCTGGTTGTTGCGTTGGTAGTGCTGGTCATTAACCTGATCAGTGGCAGCCGAGGCTCGATCTGAAGACTTGCTGATCGCGATCCGGGCGTCTGGACACTCCCGTTCGGGATGGCTCGGCACAGATTTGCATGATCACAGGCAATAAACTGGAATAAGTCGCGGGTTCGAAAACGGGAACGCGAACTCGAGACGAGCAATAGTGACCAGTTGTTTCGTTCGTGGAAGTCTAGGCTCTGTGTAGCAGACCGCCATGACGCGGCGAGGACACAAATGAGAAAACAATACCTTCACCTCTCGATTTATTCCTGCGATGTGTGTGCCGGACCAGTCGCGGCCGGAACCGTTGCAGTCCGCGAGAATGAAATATCGAAAGAGACTGAGATAAGGGGGGTGGGAGCGATCTGCCTGTCGTGCGGCCATCGGCAGAGCGCCTCGGCCTCAGCACGGGTCCGTCATTTGTTACCGATGGAATGGGAGCCAGCGGGTGTGAGCCCGGTCATCTAAAGGCCAATGTGGATGCACTCAATCGTGCAAAACAATATTGAGCAGCGAGCTATGGACCTGCAGGCCACCGCCGTTGTAGTGAATAAATCCCAATTTTCTAAAACGGTTCATGAAGAAGCTGACGCGCGAGCGCGTGGTGCCGATCATTTCCGCCAGCACTTCCTGACTGATCTTGGGAACTAGACTTTCGGGATTGCCTTCCCTGCCAAAATGGGCGAGCAGCAGGAGGATCCGGGCCAGCCTCTTTTCGCTCGAATTGAAGAGCTGATCGATTAGATCCTCTTCGTAACGCATGTTCCGCGCCAACAAATAGGCCACAAACATGTCAGACATTTCGTGCTCGCGATGAAGCGCTTCGGTCATAGCTTTCTTATCGATTCGCAGAACCGAGCAATTCGTCAGTGCGGTTGCTGAGCCCATGCGGAGCGTCTGGCCTGCCAGCGAACCCTCACCGAAAAAGTCTCCCTCGCCTAATACTCCGATAGTCGCTTCCTTCCCGGTCTTCGAGAGCACGGTGAGTCTTACCTTGCCCGTCTGGATATAAAACACGGCAGCGGCGGCATCACCTTGGGTGAAGATGGTTTGTTTCTTCGGGAAACGCACAAACTTCCTGCCCTCTCCAATGGTAGCGAGGAATGCATGAGCATCGAAATTGTGCTTGCTCTTGGCCAACGGAACTGGCATGGTTGGGTGCCCCTCAGGAGATCGCCAGGACGAATTGCGATAACATCTCTTATTTCCCGAGCGTCTCAGTCACCCATGCTGCTAACCATCGTAGCGCGGCCCAAGTCATACGGGAGAACTCTTAGCAAGTCTTAGGGCGAGAGTGGAAACGATTAATAACAAGACCTTTAGGCTACGACTGCGCGTTTTGATTTATCGCAACTGCTGGATCGTATAGATTTTCAGTTGCAGGATATGATTCTTTCCAGTACGATTTCTTGCGTACGGTAGCGTACGCAATGAAAGGGGGCCGGAAATGAGACGTAATGGAAACGAAGATGGCACCCACTATGCTTCGGTAAGTCGGTCTGATGTTCCGCAGGGTCGTAGAGGAAAACATCGAAAGGCAGTTGGGGACATTCTGGCTGACCTGGGAAAGTTGAGCGCCAAGGAAGCGGTCAAGATTCCACTGAGCAGTCTGAACGGCGAGAAGATGCAGAATCTTCGCTCTGCTTTGAACCGTGTTACGCGAGAGAGAAACATCCCTGTCGAAACGTCGAGCGACGAAAAATTCCTGTACGTTTGGCGCGTCGACCCTCCAAAGAATACGGGAGTATCCAGTTAGCCCGATAGGTCCTCACCGACAAGAAGATTTGGAACCGGCCGAGGTCTGTCAGAGCTTGAAGAATCATTCCCTCTTCTGAAGAATTGCTTCCTGCGTGAATCTTCGCGAGTCTCGGTACCCCTGCCGCTCGCCTCCGGCGCCATAAGCTGTGATTCAAGAGACGATCAATTCTGACCAGCTTCCCGAAAGCCTGAAGTTTGATAATGGCATCCAGGGTTACCGCTGTGAATGCAAAGGCGCGCTTCCGCGTCTGCGCCATGCCGTGATCTCGACTTTAACAGCACGCCGCGGCCGGGATGGCCAAGGCGTCTTGTCTTTTCCGGCGCTGGTGGCGCCGTATGCCGGCACCATGATTGCCGTCCGTGCGTGGTATCCCAGCCGCTACCGCACCGAGGATGCGCTCCGGATGGGCAACTACACCATGCTGGGATATGTCGGCGGGAACATCGCCCTGGAATTCCTCTATAGTGGACCCACTCGTTGCTTCATCGCATGCATCTCAACAATGGTCGCGGAGCGCCGGGTCCGGCTTCAAGTCCGTGATCGGCCGGAAATTGGGTCGGTCGCTGGTCTGCCCGGAGCGCGGTTGCCGGACCTTGACGACGCAATTCCTATCTCGCAACGTATCTCGAACGCGACGTGAGCTCGTTAACTAATGTTGGCGGCCTGCATGACTTCGACAGATAAGATGGTGAGCGCGGAAGGAATCGAACCTTCAACCTACTGATTAAGAGTCAGTTGCTCTGCCAATTGAGCTACGCGCCCACAGCAGGCATTTTACCGGCGGGGCAATTTGTGATTGTAACATTTCCCCCGGGTAGCTCATCGCTGGGAAGGCGACGCGGAAGGGTGCCGTCACTATCGAGGCGACACGCCTTGTCAACTGGACAATGCAACGAGAATCGAACTGAAAGAGTGCGCACTCCAGTCGGATAAGGTTTTCAGCAGGCGCACGGGCTTGCCACCTTCGGTGGATAAGAGGATTAGACGTGGGCCAAAGTCCGCCGATTCGGGCTACGAACGTTGACGGACTTCCGCCGCCAGTCCGCTGGGACTTTCGCTGATTACCGGACGCCGAGGTGGCAATGAATCTGGCCCCTTCGGGCGTCTCTCTACCGTGCCGATGACTGGAGCGTCCTCCATCCCATCCGCGTAGGCCATGGAGACGAACCTCTGCTCGGAACACAGACGGTCGATCATTCGTTTTTGCCCGTTGCTGAGCACAGCGTGAGGAAGAACGGGAAAGTGCCGGAACATCCAAACAAAGTATAGCCTCTGAAGAAACGAGGGCATCAGAAACCGCGGTCCGATGGGAGTTTGCACCTGAACCACACCGTCCGCGAGCTTGTCTATCCACATAACTAGGCCACCTTAATTCCTGAATTTGGCCAGAGCAATTCTTGGGCCGACATTATTGCACTAAGGGTGGTATTAGGGAAAGCCTTTTCTGAGGGATACCGCCATGGCCGCTTTTGAAGACGGCATTGCCTGTACTTCTTGCCTGGTGACTGTGAAGTTTTTAGATCGTTGCAAGTTCTTGCGGGGCGCTTCTTGCGGTGCCAAGTTTCGGCTTCAGTGCACTGAAATCGGTGCAGCCACTCAGACGGGAAGCTCGGGCAAGATGTCCATTCGCCGGATCTCGGCCGCGACTCCAAACTCCTTGCCGGAGCCTTGTTCCACGCGCAATATCCGGGCATGGCAGCAAACCCAGCACTTCTCGCCCGAGGTCAGTTCAGGCGGGAGTATGAGGATTAATTCGACGTCCGAGCCCTCCGCCATGCGGGACTCGGTATAGAGGAATACGCCATTGGTGCTGACATCGCGAGTCTGCGCAGTCATCTCTGCGTCCGCCGCAGAGCTCCGAACCCGCACCGGTAGCCGGGCCGCGACTCTCTGGCGCGACCGTCGATCGATCTTAGAGTTCATTTCTTAGAATTCACTAATAACTCGACATCAGGATGATTCGGAAAGAAAAGCCAACGCCAGCGGAAGATTTCTCGGCTTCACGCTGGCGCTGGACAGTATAGACGAACTCTGCGGGTAGAGTTAAAAGCCACTTAGATTTGCGGCCGACGCTGTCGCGCAGCCGGGACTACCACCGCCTGCTCCATGGTGGGCATATTCGTTCCTCGGAGCTTGACCTCGATCTCGTGCAGTTTATCCGATTGATTGGTCTGGTAGTAGGCCTGCACCAGAAGCTCCATGGTAAAGGGGTTGTCCTGGTCTTCTTCAAGATAGGAAATGGCTTCTTCGAATTTCTTCTGATCCATGAGCAGGGCACCTGCCGCGCCGTTGTAGGAACTCTGGATCACACGGTTGCGGCTGCCCGCGGCCATGGCTTCGACCTGCTTTAGAGACTTGCCGGCCAACTCTGCGTTGCCGGCCCCCGCGGCTCGCACGGCGCGCAGGCGCAGAATGCGGGAGAGTTCCTCATCTTTATCGCCTTTCGAAATTGCGCTGCGATGTCCCAGCGAGTCCTCAGCATCCTGCAAGTCTTTGAGTGCCGCGTTGTGGTCTGCCTGATATTCCGCCATTTGCCGGTAGGCTTGCGCTTCCTGCAGATCTTGTTCTTTGGCGTGAGCGGTCTGAGCGATTTCCTGGAAAAGCTTATCGGCCTCGGCAAACTTACCATCGCGGACGAAAGTCATCGCCTTCTGCATGCTGTAGGTGAGCCGGTCCGCTTCGTTGTGGGCAAAGCGGATCGCCTTGTCATACTCGATTCGAGCCCGCTCCTGGTTGCCCATCAACGCATATGTATCTGCCAGGCCAACCTGCGACGTGACGAAATCAGGATCGATCTTCAACGCGGCGCGGTAGTGCTGCAGCGAGCCTTCGAAGTTTCCTGCCATGCGCATCAGTTCGCCGTAGGAATCCTGCGGGTTCGGCTCCGTGGGCAGCAGCGCGACGTAGCGATCCATCTCGCCAAAGGCCTTGGCAAATTCGCGGTTGCGCGCGTGCAGGTAGGCCAGGTCGTTCAGGGCGGCGGGGAAATTCTTATCGATAGTAAGCGCCTTCTCCATGATCCTTCGAGCTTGTTCGTCGCCGTTTTCTCCCATCAGCCAGTTGCCGGCGAGATACAACAAATGTTTGTCCTTGGGATACATTTCCAGCAAATCGTTCATGGCGGAGATGCCGCCGATGAAGTCACCTTCCTGCACTTTGACGATCCAGGAGACCATCAACTGCTCTCCGGGGAAAGCTTGGGCGCGAGCGCTTTGGCCTTTTCGCGGGCCGCGCTCACTTCCTTGGGATCGGTGCTGTTGAAGGCGATCCAGGCCCAGGCCACGGCGAGATTGGGATCGGTTTTGACGGCCGCGCGCCAGTCGTCGTTACAGCGCTCCAGGTAGAGATTCTCGTAGTCCTGCATGCCCTTTTCGTAGAGGGCGCGAGCCTCTGTCGACGAAGTGGTCACCGGCAGGGAAGTGGTAGCACCCTGCTTGAGGTGGTGAGCGTAAAGAGGCGCGGCAAAGAACGCGCCAAGAATGAGGACGAGGACTCCACAGATCGAGCGACGCATCAAGGTCTCCTAACAGACGCTTTGGGGAAAGAAGATGAGTGCAGGGTAGCATTGGCGGAATGAGGTTACCTAGTGACGGAAGTCATACGACGGGAGGGGAGGCGGCATTCACAGCTGAGGGGGATCTACTCCGGAAAATAAAAGCCCCTGCCGCGAGCGGCAGGGGCTGGTGAAGAGAGACGACGCTAGAAGATAATCTTCGCCGCAATCTGCAGGTTGAAGGGTTCTCCCGGGCCAAGCCCCGGCGCGCCGTTGAAGTCGCCGATAGTATCACCGACGTAGCCGGTAGAACCTACGGAACCGGCTCCGGTCGCGAGGTTCTTGCGATTAAACAGGTTGAACATTTCGGCGCGTAACTGTACTTTCAATCGCTCTGTCACAGGGATGTTCTTGATCACGGAGAGGTCGAAATCGGCGAAGCCTGGTCCGTAGTAAGCGTTGCGAGCTATGTCGCCGAAGGGGCTGCTGGGTCCCGGACAACCCAGCGACCCGGGAACACAAAATGCCGCTGGATTAACCCACGCCATGCCGCCTTTCGCCGCGCTAAACACATGCGAAACGTAGGGGTTTGACGCCACGGTAGTGTTGAGGTTCAGGCCCGGGCGCTGCGTCCCCGCATCGAAGTTGAACGGCTGCCCACCATGGAATGACATCAAACTGCTAAGCTGCCAACCGTGGGTAAGAATGCTAGGGCCATGCGAGGATCCTGGTATATCGTAAGTCCAGAAAGCGGTGAAGTTTTGCCGCGTGTCGAAGTCACCGCTGCCGTAATCCAGCTTCGGATTCGTAAAGTCGGTCTGAATGGAACCACGATATTCGGTCATCGTATCTAGTTCGTGTGCCCAAGTGTAGGCGAACTGCGACGAAAGGCCATGCCAAGATCGTATTCTGAGGGTCGATTGCAGAGCGTTGTAGTTTGAATTACCAACGCTGTTGAGCTGCAGCACCGTGGCGACGTTAGGGTATAGGGCGTTAAGCGGCCCAAGCGTAGGCGGTGTTCCGGCGGTAAAACCAGGATTGATATTATCCATCACCCCCAGCTTATGGCCCGCACTACCTACGTAGCCAATCTGCCACACAGCAGCGCCGTTCCCGAAGCCCTTTTCGATCTGCAGATTGTAGTTGTAAAAGTAGGGCGTGCGGAAATTCTGACCCACGGAGTAGACGTTGTAGTAGTTAGTTCCACAGCCGCTTAGTGTTGGGCAGGTCGTGAGTCCCGGGAAGATCGGGGTGTTTGCCTGCCAAGTGTAATGATCAACGCTATAGTTGTCGACCGCGTGCGGGCCTATCGGATTGTCCTGTAGACCGTCCGCTCCGTTGATTGGCGGACGGAAATCAAGGAACGGGTTCATGTTGATCTGATCGTAGAACACGCCGATTCCGCCGCGCACTACGAGATTTTCATTGGCCGTTGGCTGATAGGCAAATCCGAAGCGTGGCGCAAAGTTATTCTTGTCGGGCGGGAAAATCGAGTTGATGCCATTGCCCTGAATCTTCAATCCCTGATTTGGGATGAAAACTGCAAGATCGTTGTTCGTGCTGTGGAGCGGACCGATGTATTCATAGCGCAGCCCCAAATTGATGTTCAGTTTGCGGGATATCTGCCAGTCGTCCTGGCCGAAGAAACTGAATCCGTTTACCCTGACAAACCGTTCCGCATCTCCGATCGCAATCGACGAGGTAGAGACGTCGCCGGCCAAGAAGTCGGCTAGGGCGGTCGTGTCCAGGCACTGGGTGGTGTTGGCGGGGGCGCAACTGCCAGCCCATGGCCCCTGCGTTCCATCGAACGTAAAACTTCCCAGCGAGCGCCGGAAGTAGAATTCATCCACTCTTCCCTGGCGAACTTCACCGCCGAAACGGAACTGGTGCTTGCCGACGATGTAGGAGAGGACATCGGTCAAGTGGCCGGTGATGTCGTTGCGTCCTTCAGGAGGGGTGATGCCGACCTGATCGAAGCCAGAGATGGCAATATTCGGAGCGCCCGAAATCGGCTTCCCGTCAATCAGAGCACCAGGGCTGGTAAACAGGCCAAGCCCCTGCTCACTGAAGCTGTTGTTGGAGTCGTGGAAGATTTGGTTGAAGTAGCTGATGCCAAACAATACCTGGTTGGTTAACCGGGGCGTGACAACCGTATTCAAAACCGCGGAGTAGTTCTCGATACGAATAGGGGCAACTTCGAAGTAGTACCCTAGGTTTGAGCTGGCTGTCGCCAGGGCTAAGCTAGCGCCCGGGGGCTGGGTCTGGCTGCCTTGCCCGTAAAAGGCGTGGATCGAAAGATGGTTTCTGTCATTGAAGTTCTGGTCGAACTTCAAGACCTCGTTGTAGCTGTAGCCCGTGCCCGGCACGGTGGCAAAGTAGTTGCTGGGCGTTGCGGTAAGACTCTGGATCGAGCTTGGCCACAGGCTGGCGAGCAGGTTGGCCGAGAGTGGGCTCGCGGGTACGCCGTTCGTTGTGAGCAGAGCTTGCGCATTTGCAACCCAGGCATTCGACGGTTCTGTCGAAAGGCCGGTCAATCCAAAGATGTAATTCTCCTTCTCAAAGCCGAAGAAGATAAAAGTCTTGTCCTTGACGATCGGTCCGCCGGCGGTAAAGCCGTAATTCTGATTGCGCAACTCCGGCGGCTTCGGAAATTCAGGAGATGCAGTAAAGAACGGCGAAGACGCCGCGTAGAACTCGTTGCGGTTGTAATAGTAGGCGCTGCCGTGCAACTGGTTGGTGCCGCTCTTGATGGTGAGATTGACGGTTCCGCCGGCATTGCGTCCTGTCTCGGCGTTCGACTGGGTCTGAGCGGAGAATTCGTCAATGGCATCGATCGGCATCACCGTGCCGGCGATTCCGGAGACGCCGCCCTGGTTGATGGCGGGAATGTTGTGCCAGAAGTCGTTGTTGTCGGTGCCGTCAACCTGCCAGTTCATCTGGTTGGCGCGCGTTCCGTTGAGCGAGCCGAAACCGCCAACCGAATAGCCGCCGTAGCCGGGCGAAACGGCGATCAACTGCGAGAAATCACGTCCGTTCAAAGGAATTTCCTGCACCGCGACGTCGCTGATGGTGTCACTCTGGGTCGAAGTCGTGGTATCGACAACGAGCGCTGCCGCAGAAACTTCAATGGCGGTTGTGCCGGTCCCGCCGACCGTAAGCTTGACCGGAAGGGTATAAACACTTCCTGCCGCGACCGTGACATTGTCGACAGTCATCGGCTTAAAGCCTGAAGCCGTGACTGAGATCTTGTAGGTTCCGAGCGGCATGTCCTGGAAAGAAA
This sequence comes from uncultured Acidobacteriota bacterium, assembly GCA_963761915.1. Taxonomy (GTDB): domain Bacteria; phylum Acidobacteriota; class Terriglobia; order Terriglobales; family Acidobacteriaceae; genus Sulfotelmatobacter. Next base: position 269,322 of record CAVXIO010000020.1, on the reverse strand, counting down.
ATTCGCCGTCCTTGGTGGTATCGGTGGTTACCGATACGTCGGTGGCAACGTTGGTGGCTTTGACGTCAGCGCTAGCCACCACCGCCCCCGATTGATCGGTGACCGTTCCGTTGATGGCACCACGAAAGGTCTGGCTATAGCCCGCCACCGCAAGCAACAAAGTTACGACAACAGCAGCCCCTATGCGTCGCATCTGAAGCCTCCAAGAGAATTGTGGTCTGAGAGAAACAAGTTGAGTCTGGGAATCCCAAGCAAATGCCGATGCAATTCTGAAGGCAGGTTTCTGGCCAAAGAGAGAATCGGTTATTCATCATATGTTTCAATAGGTTAGGCTGAGGAGACGGGAAGAAATCGCCATTGCCGCATGTTTTTTCATATGCGTCTATGGAAATCGGAATCGTTACGTCTGGAATGAATTTGGATTTGTGATCGGCAGGATCGAATCGATTGATCTTGTGTGACTTACGTCCGATTTAACTCAGAAGGTGATAGTGACGCCACCGCGTATTGAGCGTGCAGCCTGGACCAAATAGACGGTCTGGCCGTCCTGCCCCATGACCGGCACATAGCCTTGAGCCAGCAAGTTGCGCAGGTCAACGAGAGCTTCCATGTGGGCAGGGAGGAAGCCGAGGGTTGGAACGGGCTGACGGATGAAAAGGTTAAAGAAGGGATCGCTCTGACCGGGCGACGCATTAAACATATCCACAGGAGTTAATGCCGGCCCGCTTATCCAGCGATAGGAAGCGATCCAGCGGGTGTGGGAACCGGGCAGCGTGCCGCTGAGCTTGGCGGCGACGGCGTTCCGGCGCTGGGTGGAGATCCATTCCTGGACATTCTGGAGTTCGACGTCAGGCTTGGTGAGATCGAGGACTCCACCATAGGCATAATCCAAGGTAGCGGTGAGGTCGGAAGAGAGTTTCCGCTCGAGTACGACGCGGAGGCCGCGCGTGTCTAAAGTGTTGCCACCATAAGTGAATGTGCCCGAGTAGACGTCAGGCAGGAGGTAGCCGCCCGCCGCGGTAACATTGCCGGTTCCAGTCAAAGCAGTGTCGGCCACGCGATCGGTGAACACCGCGACTTGGATATTGTTCCTGCCGATCCGCTGGGAGACATTCAGTTCCTCATGGTGTGCGCGTTCGAGGCGGGTGGCGAAGTTGGACATGCTGATGCGAGGATCAGCCTCGCTGAGGTCGGCAGGCGAGGAATCAAAACCCTTTTCGGCCCGCGTGTTGGGCAAAGAAGTCGCGTAGTCATATTCGACGACAGTATTCGGCGAGAGGTGCAGATCGGCCGCGCCGAATGGCCGAAAGGCGGTTACGTGTCCAAGAAATTGGATGGTCTGCAGTTCGCTGCCAAACTTTAATTCCAGCACGTCGCCCACAGAAAAGTCATCCCCTGCAGTCAGCGCCGCCGACTGCAGCGCAGCATAGTGCAGGTTGGGATCGGAGGGCGCGAAACGGCGAACGGTGAGCGCCATGGAGGGTCCGGAGCCATCGGGGAGACGGTGCGAGTAGGTCGCACGCAGAACGGCGGTGGGCAGACTGTCTCCGTAGCCGACATTTCCGCTGAGTCCGACGCGATCCGCCGAGAAAATCGAGCGCTCCATGGAAAAGGCCGTGCTCATGTCGGAGCCGCTGCCATAACCTTCCGCGGCTGAACCGGCCAGAAAAGAAAGAGTGCCTTTCAGAGAGTGGTCACGCTGTTCCGCATTGCCGGCGGCATCGTCGAACACGCGGAGAACTGGACGATTCGCGGCCGAGCGCAGAGTCCACTTCCAGTCGTCATCGTCGACGGTGCCGCGCCCCGGGCCCACTCGCATGGCATTCAGCAGCGTGTTCAGAGTGATGTTCAGGTGAACGCTGGTGCCCGGGTGCAAGCCAATCTTTTCGCGTAAGGCGGGTAGAAAGGAAGGGACCGAGACTTTGATGGAATAGAATCCTGGCAGTAGGTCGGTCGCCGAGTAGAAGCCGGCGCCGTCGGTAAACACTGTCAGGCTGCGAGCAGCGGAGCCAACAATCTCAACCACCGCGCCCATCTGGGGTATGCCAGAGGCATCGCGAACATATCCCGAGATCGCACCCGGCCGCTCGGCGGCCCATGCGGGCAGCGACAACGCGACGATAACCGTCCAAAATCCGAGATGGCGACGCTTCACTCCAACCCCCGGGGAAATCAAGCAGTCCGTTTATTCCACAGCGAACGTCGCTGAAGGATCAACCGTCTGCTTGGAGATGTTGTCGTTCACTTTGATTTCAATCTTATACACGCCCGGCGGCAAATTCGCCGAGGCAATCGATTTTTGCAAGGTCACCTGTTCGCCTACGTTTCCCATCTGCTCAGTGGATTCTGTCTTCTGCACCACCGGTTTGTTAGTGGCAATGTTGACAATGTCAAACTCGAACGTGGCGGAGGGCTTGTGCGTCTTCTCGTCCACGCCCAGATTATAGACTTGCATCCAGAAGTTTACCTTCTGGTCTTTAGTCCGCTTGAACAGTGCGGGCTTGCCGTCCGCAGGAGCCACCCGGGGACGAACTTTATTCAAGCCGATCACGAAATTGCCCGTGCTCACATCTTTGGTAGGCACCGGCTCCATCAGGTCGGCCACAATAAGGGAAGAGGTTGACAGCTTATCGTCGGAATACTCCGGCACAACAATGCCGCGGCTCCATAGACCCTTGCGGTCCCCGTTTACGTCCTTCACCGCGATCTCAACTTTGTAACGGCCCGGACGCAATGGCAGCGCCTTCCAATACACCGAAGAATTTTCGGCCGTACGCGGCAACAATTCCGCGGGCACATCGACCTGAGCAGTGTCTTCGAAGGTCTGCACCACTTTGCCAGTCAACGTGGTTACCCGGCCAAAGATATTCACGGTGCCGCGCTGAACCCCGTCTTTATTGGCGAAAGTGATGTCGCGATACTTCATCTGGATGGTGATCGGCACCAGCACCGTGTCTCCAGTGACCTTCACAAAATCCGAGCGCACATCAAAGGGCATTAGGTTGGTAATGATCTTCGTGTTGACGATTTCTTCCAGATCCTTGAATTTGACCGGCGGCGGCGCTTGCAGCTTGGCGAATTGCTCCAGGCGATCAAATTCTTTTGTTGACTGGCTAGCGCTGTCAGGCCCGGCTCCCAGCTTTTCCAGACCACCTCCGCTAAAACGGCTTGCCTTGCTCGACATACCCATCTGTTCGTAGAGCGTCAAACCCGCGTTCGGTGTGTAGAGAAGCGCATCTTTCTCGGAGCGATCCAAGGTCATGTGAAAGTCGCCGCACATGCAGGTGTCAACGAATTCGATGATAACTTCCTGCCCGATACCTTCCAAGTAGCGATAGCGCCAATCTTCGAAGGGAAACGTAGAGGTCTCGCCGCCACCTTCCTCTATGGGCCGCTCGTAGGTTCCGCCCGAGGGATGCGAGTCAACTTCATCGGCAGGACCGTACATGATGTAGATCCGGCCGCGGTCGCTCTTCCATCCCGGAATTCCCGCCGCGAAATGCTCGTTGGCGTAGGCGATGCGCCGATAGTGTTCTTCCTTGTATTCGTTTTCTTCGGTGTCGGGCGTGGGATCGCGGCGCTGCCAGAAGGCTTCGATAAAGTTGTCGCGCTCTTCGTCGTTGGAGAGCTGCTTAAAGGCGGCTCTTTCCTCGTCGGTAATGATCCAGACGACGTCCTCGTTCAACCACTTCTTGTAGGTCTTGCTAAGCTCGATATTGAGCGATCGCTTCTGCTGCTTTTTCTGTTTTGCGTTGGGAGCGCGCTTGAGGGGATCGATCTCATCGGTGGGTTGCGCTTGAGAGCTAGGTACGGTGGCGGTGGGTTTCGGATCACTTGCAGCGGCAGGCTTGTCCTCTTGAGCTTGGGCCGCACACGCCAAACCCGCGGCAACAGCCGCGACAGCGAGAGATGAAAGGTACCATGAACTAACCCGGAACATGAGAGGGACTCCTGCCACGACAGACTTTCGTGCGTCCATTCTAGGCCCTCAGTTGGGCGAAAGCAAGGCTAAGTCACGCTAAAAGAATGAATTGAGGGTCGAAACCAACCCGTTCCGTTGGACGCGGCGATGCGGTTGCCGAGTTGCCCGGTGGAGCAGTTGAATATTTCAAGAACCGCGCCCGCCAAGCTATAATTCCAAGTGCCGGTTGTCCGCAATATCGGTTAGCGCGGCGCTCTCCGGATTCCCAGGGTATTGGCATTCCACATCGGAACTTTCCTGTCCTCAGGATCGTATCCCAGAATGTGTGTCCGCCATACTACGGAAGCATCCCTATATATCGGCCAGGGAATCTCGGGAGTAAACGGCTGGGATTTGGCATAATTGCCAGCTCGGTTACGCGATACCTAGGATGGTGACGAGAATAATGAAACCTTGGAAGAAAATCGCGATTGGGGTTGGTGCGGTGGTCGTGTTGGCGATCATTGTCGGAATCACGGTCCATCAGAGCGGCAAGAATGTTGTCACGGTGCAGACTGGGAAAGTGCAGCGCCAGGACTTGTCCTCGGTGGTAAGCGCTTCAGGCGAAATCAAGCCCAAGACGTATGTCAACATCGGCGCGAATGCTTATGGAAAAATCACCCACCTCTACGTTAAGGAAGGGGATCACGTAAAGAAGGGTCAATTGCTGGCGCAACTGGAAAACGTGCAATCCACGGCGGATGTAACCGCCAATCAAGCGTCGGTGCAGGCGGCTGAAACCGATGCGATCGCGGCTGACGCGGCCCTCAGCACCTCCAACGCCGACCTGTTGCGCGCCCAGGCCGACTATGCGCGTAACAAACTGGATTGGGAGCGCGCGCAAAGTCTAATCAAGGATGGACTGATCGCCAAATCGGACTTCGACAGCCGCCAGAACGCGTGGGCCACCGCCGATTCCGGGCTAGTCCAAGCCAAAGCGCGCGTCTCCCAGGCAAAGGCCCAGAAAGATTCTGCCGATCGGCACGTCGCTCAGGCCCGAGCTAATCTCACACGCGTCGCCGATGTGCTGCAGAAAACGACCTACACGGCCCCATACGACGGAGTTGTCACCAACTTGCCGGTGCGGGAGGGCGAGTCAGTCGTGATAGGTATTCAAAACGCCCTCGGCAGCACGTTGCTAACGCTGGCCGACATGTCAGTCATCACTGCCGAAGTAAAGGTGGATGAGACGGACATTGTTAACGTCCGCTTGGGACAGCCCGCAGAAGTGACCATCGACGCCATTCCGAAAAAGATTTTCCACGGGACGGTTTCCGAAATCGGAGACAACGCCATCGTGCGCTCCACAGGCGTGGCCACCTCGCAGCAGGCCACTGCCAGCGAAGAAGCCAAGGATTTCAAGGTGGTGGTGACGGTAAACGATCCTCCTGAGGATCTTCGCCCCGGACTCTCTACCACTGCCAAGATCACGACGGCCGCCCGCAGCGGGGTGCTGTCCATTCCGATTCAATCGCTCTCGGTTCGCAGCAAGGCGCAGTTGGAGCAGGAGAAAGCTACACCTGGCTCGGTTCATGCCGCGGGACCGGCTCCAAAAGAAACCTCATCCAGGGAAAAGGATCAGAAGCAGGATATCCAGGGCGTGTTCGTCATTCGCAACAAGAAGGCAGTGTTCGTGCCCGTTACCACGGGCATCGCCGGAACCAGCGACATCGAGGTAGTCAGGGGCCTGGCGGAGGGTGACGAGGTCATCACCGGCAGTTACAAGATTTTGCGCACGATTCGTTCTGGAAGCAGCGTCAAAATCGATAACGCTGCCCCTAAGAAAGAAGACGAGACATAACGTTCGCCAGCTTCATCCGTCCAACGGAGAAGCCGGTCCAGATCTCGAAGTGCAGTTTCGAATAACGGGTCCCGAACAAACGAACACAAAACGGAACTCTAGAAGTCGAATCCAATCTCGGAGATCCACTTGGCCCCGGAGCAGGAGAAAAAAATGGCAACCGCAGAAGTGATCAACATGGCACCGAATGCCGTTACAGCGCCGCCCCCACAGTCCTGCATGATCGCCGCTGAGGATCTCTGGAAGACCTACGATATGGGTTCCGAGCAGCAGGTGCACGCCCTGCGCGGCGTTAACCTCCGCATTGAACGTGGAGAGTATGTTGCTATCATGGGACCTTCCGGCTCGGGCAAATCCACGCTAATGAACTTGATCGGCTGCCTGGATACGCCCACGAAGGGCGAATATTGGCTGAACAGCCAGTTGGTCAGCGAACTCGACGACGATGAACTGGCGCGCATTCGCAATAAAGAAATCGGCTTCGTGTTTCAGACGTTCAACCTGCTGGCTCGCGCCACCGCTCTGCATAACGTGGAGTTGCCGTTGATCTACGCCGGAATTCCGACCGGCGAGCGCATCGAACGGGCCAAAGCCTCATTGACAGCCGTGGGCATGGAATCGCGCATGACCCACAAACCGAATGAACTTTCTGGAGGCCAACGCCAGCGTGTCGCGGTGGCCCGCGCCCTGGTCAATCGGCCTTCCATTATTCTTGCCGACGAACCCACCGGCAATCTGGATTCGGCCACGGGCAGTGAAATCATGGCGTTATTCGATCGTTTGCATGGCGAGGGAAATACTATTGTGCTCGTCACCCACGAGCACGACATCGCCGAGTACGCTCATCGCATCGTTAACATTAAAGATGGAGTGGTTGAGCGCGACGAGCGCAAGAAATAATTCTTGCTTTCGCACCATAACGGTCAACTCCATCCCGCGGCGGTTTTTGCCGCGCCGGGCAATGCAACTTCTTCCACGGCTTTCGCAGACGCCACTACTACTTGGTCGCGCCCGCCGCGCTTAGCCTCATATAGCGCAGCATCGGCCGCCGCCATTAATTCCTTAGGCGACATGCCATGCTCAGGAAATGCAGCCACGCCTACGGAAATCGTGACCATCCCGAGCGACCTGCCCTGGAACATGATCGTCTGCTCTCTCATTTTGGATCGCAATCGCTCGGCCCTCGCTCGTGAAGTATCCATGTCGGCCGTGGGCAGAATCACCACAAATTCCTCTCCTCCGAACCGGCATACGAAGTCCTCGGCCCGAATGCCGCCTGGCGAGAAACTGCCCGGTTTCGCGCAACACCGCATCCCCTGCATCGTGGCCATAAGTGTCGTTGAAGCTCTTGAAATGGTCCAGATCAATCATCAGAATTCCCAGAGATTGCGCCGCGCGCGCCGCGCGCCGCACCTCGCGCTCCAGCGTCTCTTCCAGGTAGCGCCGGTTGTAAAGGCCAGTCAAGGCATCCCGCATCGATTGGGTTCGCAGCGCTTCCCGCAGTCTTATGTTGGCAATGGACAATCCCACTTGTCCCGCGAATGTGGTCTTGAACGAAAGTTCAGAGGATTCCAGATTGGGGAGTGTCCTCTGTCGCCTGAAAGTGCAAGATGCCCAGGGTTTCGCCCTGCGCCAGGATCGGAATGCACAAGTACGTATTCTTCACTCCCGCGGCATGAGCGCAGGGCGCCGTGGAATCGCCGGCAACAACCAGATGCGGATGTCCGGTGCGCAACGCCCAGCAGTCTGCCGGTTCAAACACGGTCTGAGGAAGCTGGCACTCGCTCCATGAACCGATCACTTCAGCCAGGCTTCGTGAAGCATCCAGCAGCGCTACTGCTCCGGGAACAGCCGGGAAATATCTTGGGCGCGTAACCCAGCGCGGCGGCAAAAACTTCATCCCGACTCATGCAACTCTGCAGCAGTTCGCCCATCTTCGCCAGCATGGTCGCCCGCTGGGAGCGCTCGGTTAGCTCCACCAGCATTCTTTCGTTTTGCTGGTCCAGTTCATTGCGGGCAAAGTCCTTCTCCAGCATCTCTTCCTGCAATCGTGTATTGACGTCAGCCAACTGCGTCGTCCGCTCCAAAATCTGCTCTTCCAGAATCTGCTGGCTCTGCTTCTGATTTTCGATGTCGGTACATGTTCCGAACCATTTGACGATCTCTCCTTTCGCGTTTCGGATGGGATTGGCGCGGCCCAGAAACCATCGATAGCTTCCGTCTTTCCCTCGCAGGCGGTACTCCACATCGTATGACGTGCCGGTGCGCAGCGCGTTTTGCCACTTCGCGAAGCAGTCGTCCACATCGTCGGGATGCACAATCACTTTCCATCCCGTAGCCCCGCATCTGATCGAGCGTCATTCCCGGTGTAATCGAAACACCTCTGGTTGAAGTAGTCGTCTTCTCCGTCCTGGTTAGCGGTCCAGATAATTTCGGGAACCGCCTCCGCCATGGTGCGGAAATACAACTCGCGCTCCCGCGCGATGTCGAGATTGCCTCGGTGTAGGGCGATAAATCTATCGAAGAACGAAGATGCGATTGCAGTTCCTAGAACCAGGAAAGTGATCGTGCTGACGGCCGCGATGCCGATAGCGGAAATGTCGATTGCATGAGCAACATTGAATGCGCGCCCAGAAGGGTAGAAGGTCGCAGCCCACATGCCGGTGTAATGCATGAGTAGTATTGCACTGCCCATAATCAGAGCACTAACGATTTTCCGTTGACTTACCCGCTGCTCATCCCTCAGGCGAAAGGCAAGGCGAAGTGCGACCCAGGAGATGCCAACCGCCAGCAGGATAGAAAGCGCAACAATTCTGCGATCGTAAACCGTCACTGCCGAACAGCGCATGGCGGCCATACCGATATAGTGCATGGCCGCGATTCCACCACCCATGACCACACTGCCGGCGATTTCCTGCCGGAGACTCATCTGCGATTGGCCGACCACAAAGAGAGCAACGGCGGAAGCAACGATTGCCGCCAGCAATGAAAGCACCACGGTCGGGAGGTGGTAATAAACCGGCATGGGCATGGTTAAGGCGAGCATGCCGACATAATGCATCGCCCAGATTCCCACCCCCATCGCCGTTGCGCCGGCGAACAGCCAAATGGCTCGCGCACGGCCCTTGGTCGAAGAGACGCGCTGGGCGAGATCAAGCGCGGCATAGGAGGCGCATACCGCGAGTACGACGGAAAGCGCCACCAGGCCGGCGCTGTAGCTGCCACGTACTATGCTCATCGAATTCATCATCGAGCGCTTATATTCACCGGATTGCCGCAGAGTGGCTAAGTTACATATCGGCGGCGCTTGCAATTCCCGTGTTAGAAAAACCTAAAAATTGACAGTGCGTCTGGTGCGCTGCTCGTAATCGTGTTCGCGAAAAAATAAAAAGCCTCTCTGGAGAGAGGCTTTTGCGAAAGGCTTTTGTGAAACTGATATCAGAATCCTGCGTCTTGAATTACTGGATCGCGCCTTCAGGTCTGGAAGGGGTAGTGTCTGCTGCTTTGGTGCCGGCGATGAAAAAGTTGTGGTCGTAGAGATTCCGGTACATCACCCCCGCAATTTCTGCTGCCTTCGGGCCAAACGTGGGCCGGCCGCCTTGCAGGAAGACGACTACGACCACGCGCCCGCGGCTCGTATTCGCGTAAGAGGCGAACCAGCCGAAGCGAGTGCCGGCGTGAGAGCACGTCCCAGTCTTGCCCAGGATTTCCTCTTCGTTGAAGTTCAGCCCCAACCTGCGCGCCGTTCCATATTGCACCGCGCCAGCCATGCCCAGAGAAATTTCCGGAATCAGCGGGGCGATATCGAGTTGCCGCTTGATGCGCGGCTGAAAATTCGCAACTTCTTCGGGCGCTGTTGGATGCTGCAAATAATAAAGCGTGCCGCCGTTGGCGATGGCTGAAACCATCGCGCCTAACTGCAACGGTGTCATGGAAATGCCTTCGCCGAACGAACACATCCTGCCCACACCGCCCAGTTTTTGCGGAATCGCTTCATCGGGATACGTGCCGGCTTGCTCGCCCGGAATGTCGTAGCCGGCTAACTCGCCCAGTCCATATTCATGGGCGTAATAAGCAACTTTTTCGAATCCCAGCTTACGCCCCAGAGCTTCAAAGTAAGCGTTGTTAGAGCGGGCCAGCGCTTCGGTAAGATTCATGCGGCTGCGGCCGCCGAGCGGGACTTCCGTGTCTCTCGAAATCAATCCCTCATTCAACGCCGCTAGAGCCACCGAAAGCTTAATGGTGGAGCAGGGTTGCGCGCCGCTTGACAACGCGAGTTTCTGGTTCACCATCGCCAGCACTCGTCCGCTGGTTGGCTCGATCGCCACCACCGTCCCGTTCATATTTCCCAGGGCATCAAGGGCGGCCTGGCGCACCACGGGATCTTCTCCGTCTGTAAGGTCGCCGGCTGCGATTCCCTCGGCGAAAGAACTCATGAAGAAGCGTTCGTGATACCTGTGCCGCGTGGTGCTGCTGCTCACCGACGCCCGAGTCAGGCTGGTTCTGTGGGCAGGCGCGGAACGGCCGCGGGCCAGATGGCGCATGCGGCGCCGAGTCCGCTGGGTCTCATTCACCTTTGCGGACTTCGATTTGCCGTTATTCAGCGCGTGCGTGTCGACGTGTGCCGCAAATAATCCCGGGACCAAACCCATCCCACATAGGACGACAACGACACGAAGGTAGCGCGTTCCCGACTTAGACATCTCTGGTCCGTTCCTCTGATCTCCGGCTTTCCTGAGGTGATTCCATGCACGAAGCCTGCCAGTCTGCCGGTCTTGACCGCAAACTTCGCTCAACTCCGCGATACTACGGGAGTTAGAGTATTTCGCGCAACTATAAACTTTGCTTCCGATAAAATGTGCAATTTTTCATAACCCATTATGGGACAAGCACTTAAATGGGAATTACCTTTGTGCCAGAGTCCACAGTAATGCTTACCTCGTTACTGAAAAGATACGGCACATTGCCGCAAACCTTTGCTGCTTTCTCAACCCGACGTCCTAATAATACTGCTTTACTTCTTGGAACGGCGTTAATTTCCTCTCACATAACGTCCCCGCGTTTGCGCAGAAACGCCGGAACGTCCAGATCCGCCTGCTCGAAGTTCGCCACCATCGCGCTGCGCATTGCGTCGAGAGAGATCACTTCGGCAGAAGCATGGTTTATAGCCGCTGGTGCCGACTCCGCCATCCGCGGCTCCTCAATCCGACCCGCCTCCATCGGCTCCGGAAATGAAGACGTCATCACATGAGTCGGCTCTGCGCTTTCAGGAAACTCCATGGCCTCGTCGTGCGACGCCGCAAAAGAGTTGCGCGCTTCCGTATGCCGCTGGCGCGGCCGGCTTAGTTCTCCGAAGCCGGTGGCGATCACCGTGATCTTCACCGCATCTTTCATCTTCTCATCCATCACCGCGCCAAAGATAATGTTGGCGTCGTCATCTGCGGCGCTCTGGATGATGCTGCACGCCTGCTGCACTTCCGCCAACTTCAGCGACGCCGACCCGGTAATGTTGATCAGAATGCCGCGCGCCCCATCGATCGCGCCCGCCTCCAGCAGCGGAGACGCAATGGCCCGCTGTGCCGCTTCCGTGGCCCGATTCTGGCCATTCGCTGTCGCCGTGCCCATCACCGCATAGCCCATGCGGGCCATGATCGTTTTCACATCGGCGAAGTCGCGGTTGATGATCCCCGGGATGGTGATGATGTCTGAAATTCCCTGCACGCCCTGCCGCAGAATGTCATCAGCGATGCGGAACGACTCGAAAAATCCCGCATTCTCCGCCACCGCCAGCAGCTTTTCGTTGGGTATCACGATCGTCGTGTCCACCGATTCCATCAGCTCGGCAATGCCCTTCTCAGCCTGCGTCATGCGCCGCTTTCCTTCAAACGAAAACGGCTTGGTCACGACGGCCACAGTCAGCGCGCCCATCTCGCTGGCGAGCGATGCGATGATCGGAGCCGCGCCCGTGCCCGTGCCGCCGCCGAGGCCGGTAGTCACGAAGACCATATCGGCGCCCTCGAGCGCCTCGATGATTTTGTCCGAGTCTTCGAGCGCCGCTTTCCGTCCCACTTCCGGATTCGCGCCCGCGCCCAACCCATTGGTGAGCTTCACGCCCAGCTGCAGCTTCACCGGCGCGCGCGACAACCGCAGCGCCTGCAAGTCCGTATTGGCCACAACGAACTCGATGCCCTCCACTCCAGCATCGATCATCCGGTTGACCGCGTTGCCGCCGCCGCCGCCCACCCCGATCACTTTAATCTTGGCGTCGTTGAGAGGTTCTTCATTGAAACTGATGCGAATCTTCGAATCGTTTTTTGCTGAATCGTTTTTCATTTCGTCCGCCCCTGAGCTGATTTTCTTGCGCTAAGTTCCCTTTGCTCAATCTCGTCATTCCGGGCCGACTAAGCCGGCGAGGAACCCGCTTTCTGCATAAGCCGTTACGTCCTCATCCCACCAGCAGCGCCTTCAATCTCGATCCCCACCGATCCCCTTGGAACCCGCGCGCCACGCGCGCTCTCTGCCCGTATGCCACCATGCCCAGCACCGTGGCAAATTCCGGCTCGGCCAGCGACACCGGCATTTTCGCCAGCGGTGTCGGCCACGATAGTCGCACCGGACGACGCAGCACCGATTCCGCCACATCAAAAATTCCCGCCAGCCGCGACCCCCCGCCGCTGAGCACAATGCCAGCCAGGCAAGCATCGAACATTCCACTCTGCCGCAGATTCTCGCGCATCATTTCGAACAGTTCGCGGGCCCGCGGCTCGAGAATTTCCGCCACCAGCCGCTGCGGCAGCAAGCGTGACGGCCGGTCGCCCACCGACGGCACCTCGACCTCGTTCCCCTCAGGAATCAACGTGACAATCGCATTGCCGTACACTTTCTTGATCTTTTCCGCCTCCGCCAGCGGCGTGCACATGCCCACCGACAAGTCGCTGGTGAAGTGGTCGCCGCCCACCGGAATCACTCCGGTGTAAGCGACTGCCCCGTGCAGAAAAACAATCAGCTCCGTCGATCCCGCTCCGATATCCGCCAGACAAACTCCCATCTCGCGTTCGTCGGCCCGCAGCACAGAATCCGCCGCCGCCAGCGGTTCGAAAACGGTGTCATCCACGTGGACGCCTGCGCGATTCACCGCGGTAATCACGTTTTGCGCCGCGCTCGCCGCTGCCGTCACCAGGTGAACTCGCACCTCCAGCCGCGCCGCCATCATGCCTAGCGGATCGTGCACGCCCGCCTGATCGTCCAGAATGAATTCCTGCGGCAGCAAGTGCAGCACTTCGCGATCGCCCGGAAGCGGAATCGCGCGTGCCCGGTCTACCGCCTGCTTAATCTCATCCCGCCCAATCTCCCGCGGCCGCGTGCCCAGGCTTATGCCGCCATGGCTGTTCACTCCGCGAACATGCGCTCCGCCAATGCCAACGATCGCGTGCTCTACCGCCGCGCCCCCTACATCTTCAGCCGCCTCGACCGCCTTCTGAATCGCCGCGACCGCTTTGTCCAGCTCCACGATCACGCCCTTGCGCGACCCGCGCGACTCCGCCACGCCGTGCCCGCGATAGCGCAACCCGTTGTCGGTAACCTCCACCATGAGCGCGCAGGTCTTCGCGCTGCCCACGTCAATCGCCGTCAGAAAACTTCCCTGCTGGTTCGCCATTCGTTATGAGTTCCCCAATGAGTTCCCCAAAAACATCACTGACTCGGTTGCTGATTCGTCTGGCTCTTCGCCACCGCCGGACTCGGTTTCTGCCCGCCGCGGTGACGAGAGACTTCTTCACCGGCGCCCCGGACTTCGCGCTCGGCTGACACCTTCTTCGTCGCAGTCTCCCGTCCCGGCTTCGCGGTCTTTCTTCCTTTTGTTCTGACGGCCGTCTTCTTAGTCCCAGCACTCGTCGCCGCAAGTTTTTTTGGCGTCAGCTCGAAGGCCGGCTTCGGTATCGCACGCTCGTGCGGCCCGATACGCGTCAGCAACGCCGCCGGCTTCACTCCCGCCGCTGCGGCCGCTCTCGCCGCCGCCGGGCTCAAAGCCGCCGTCTTAGCCGTCCGCTGCTCCGCATCCGGATTCACAATGATCTGGTTGTCGTAGCGCAGATCCACCGACTCCAACTTCTCGAACTGCCGCCGCCATCCCTGCGCGTGAGTTACATAAATCTTGTAGCGCCGCAGATAATCCGACGATCCCAGATGCACCAGCACATCCCCCGCCGGATCATTCACCCGCACCTTCACATCTTCCAAATCGGACACATCCACTTCGCTCAGATCCTGCGAATAGCTCGCCCCGCCCGCGTCCAGATCCCGCACCATCTCGCTGTAAGTCTTCATGCGCGGCGCCCGTGTCGAAAGCGGCTCGCCCGGATTCATCCCCAGAATCACCGGAAACGAATATTTGTGCTTAGGAGACAGCTCCATCAACGTGCCGCCGGCATCAATCAGGAACATCCGCGGCCCGACCCGCGCGAAAGCCACTGGCGTGCGCTCGTGAATTTCCACCTTCAGCCGGTTAGGAACGAACCGCATCACGCTGGCCGATTCCACCCAGGGAATCTGCTCCAGTTGCGCCTTCTGCTGCGCCAGCGGAATAAAAAAGATGTTGCGCCCAATATCGGCGCCCATCACTTCCATAATTTGCGCCTTGGTTGCGTTCTGCATGCCCGTGACTTCAATGTTGTCGCTCGATTCCACGCGAAACCGCCACGAGCGCTCGCCATAGTGATACAAAGCGGCGGCGGCGATTCCTGCGCCGCACAGCACGGCTCCGGCTACAGTTACCCACAGCAAACGGCTTGCAGTTCTTGGGGGAAGAGTACTGCGGCGCGCGGAGACGCGCCTTTGCCCGCGCAGGAACGGAGATTCCTCATCCACATCCAGGTCGAGCAGGCGCGAGTCGTCGAGGCGAGGCCCGTCAATCTCCTCGCGCGCAGCGTGAGCGCTGGGTGGGTACAACTCCTCCTGCAAGATGGTGGAACCTGACTTCCGCGCCATCAGTTCAGGTCAGTTGTCGCTATGAATCGCTGAGCCTTCAAACTATAACTTCATTTTGAGATTTCAGACAGAGAAAATATCGAAGATTTGCACAGTGGGAATCGCGTTGGGCATCACCGGAAATTCGGATAGTCGGCTCGTGTGGGGACGGGCGCCTTCGCCCGTCCCCACACGAGCCTGCCCTGAGAGAGCGCAGCGAACCCAAGCGGCGAAGCCCCGCCGCCCCACGCCACAGCCCTCAACACAAAAAAGCGGACGCGGCTTAGCCCCGCGCCCGCTCGTAGGGAGAGAGAAATCTAAACCGGCCCGGCTCCGAGATCGACATGCACCTCAGGAATATTCACCGAGGGCACCTCAATGCTGACGCGCGGAACATTCACACCCGGAATATTGACCCGCACCCGCGGACAGACCGCGGGAATCTCCACCGTATCGAAGGCGAGCGGCGTAACGCGCACGCGCGCAACCTGCGCCTCGATCCGCGCCCGGCTCGCTTCCATTTTCGCCACGGCCGCTTCTTCACGCGCCGACATTGCTTCGAACTGTGCCAATCCGCCCTGCATTCGTGCCATCTTGCCCTGGAAGCGCGCCGCTGCCGTCGCCAAGCGGCAGGATGCAGTCTCGTTCCGCGCCGCCATCACGTTCGCCTTCGCCATAAACCACCCAGCATGTCCCGTAGCTAGCGCCAGCACCGCTCCAGACCGGTCAGCGACCCGGCCCATAACCCGATCCACCGCCCGATGCGCCCAAACCGCGCCGCCATCGTGATAAAAACCATTCAACCCCAAAGCCAGCACTCCAGCCGTCAACCATACCCATGCCTGCGTATTCTTCATCACCATATCTCCATCTGCCACATTGGACGAGCCCATCCCCAATCCGTTAGCAATGAGAGATACGTGACCGCCTGGAAATTAAGCGCCCTGCTTTTCCAACCGCTCCTTCAGCCTCTCCACAATCATCGGCCCTAACTGCGAAACGCTCCCCGCTCCCAGCGTAAGAATCATGTCCCCATCCTGCGCCGCACCCGCAACCGAACCCACTGCCTCCGCGAACGAACTCACGTACTGTGCGCTCCGTGCCCCCTTCTCGCGGATCGTCATTGCCAGCGCCTCCCCGCTGATCGCCCTCAATCGGCTTCTCACTCGCCGCATAAATATCGAGCACGAATAGCGAATCCGCGTCCCCAAACGCCGTCGCAAATTCCTCGAGCAAATCGCGTGTTCGCGTGTATCGGTGGGGTTGAAAAACTACATGAATCTTGCCAAATCCGCACTGCCGCGCTGCCGCCAGCGTCGCCCTGATCTCCGTAGGATGGTGCCCGTAATCGTCGATCACGCTCACCCCCGCCGCCCGCCCGCGCAATTGAAACCGCCGGTCCACCCCGCGAAACTGATCCAGCCCCGCGCGAATCGCCTCCACCGCAATATCCAGCCCCACGCCCACCGCAATCGCCGCCGTCGCGTTCAGAATGTTATGAACTCCCGGCACATGCAGCGTGAACTCGCCCAGGTCTTTCTTTTGATAGCTCACGCGAAACCGGCTGAACGGCTGACCTTCCGCCCTCACATTCCCCGACGCTCCCCCATTTTCCAACTTGATCAAAAAATCCGATCCCCGCTTCGTCCCGTAAGTCACCGTGCGCCGCTGCGCCTGCGGCAGCAACCGCCGCAGCATGGGATCGTCATTGCACACCACCACCATCCCATAGAACGGAACACGATCCATGAACTCCAAAAACGTTTTCTTCACGTCCCGCATATTGCGGTAACAATCCATGTGCTCGCGATCGATGTTGGTTACAACCGAAAGAATCGGCGACAACTTCAGAAACGACCGATCGCTCTCATCCGCCTCGGCCACCAGATACTGCGACTTCCCCAGCCGCGCATTCGACCCCATCGCATCCACGCGCCCGCCCACCACGACCGTAGGATCAAGCCCTCCTCCGGCCAGCACAGCCGCCACCATCGAAGTCGTCGTCGTCTTGCCGTGCATGCCAGCTATGGCGATTCCATACTTCAACCGCATCAACTCCGCCAGCATCTCCGCCCGCTGAATCACCGGAACATGCAGCCGGTGCGCCTCGATCAACCTCTGGATTTTCCTCCGCAATCGCCGAACTCGTCACCACCACTTCGGCCCCGGCAATATTCTCCGCACGATGCCCTTCAAATACCGCCGCTCCCAGCCCCGCCAACCGCTGCGTGGTCGAAGAACTTTTCAAGTCCGACCCCGAAACCTTATAACCGAGATTCAGCAGCACCTCGGCAATCCCACTCATGCCGATCCCGCCTATGCCCACGAAATGAATCTGCTGAATCTTGGCAAACATAAGGCAAAAACATTGAGTAATTTTGTAATTTAGTAATTGGGCAATTTAGTAAAAGGAACAATCTGCAAAATTCGAACGGCGCATCAGCGAATCGTAAATTGCACAATTACCAAATTCCTCAATTACGCAATTGGTCTTCTATCCCCGCCACCCGCGCCGCCATCGCCGCAATATCCCGCGCCGCATTAGGATGCGCCAAATCCCGCGCCGCCTCACTCATTCGCAGCCAGCCGCGCCGGATCGCCAAGCAGCGCCGCAACCGTCTCCGCCAGCCAGACTCCTTCCAGCTTCCACTCCTCCACCACCACCGCCGCTCCGTCGCGCGCCAGCGCCTCCGCATTCACCCGCTGATGATCATCCGCCGCACGCGGAAACGGCACGAAAATCGCAGGCTTCCCCGCCGCCGTAATTTCCGCCACGGTGCTCGCGCCTGACCGGCACACAACCAGATCCGCCTGCGCAAACGCCGCCGGCATATCTTCAATAAATTTGAAAACTTCTGCCGACTCGCCCGATTGCTAGATTAAGACGCTACGCCGCCAGCGCGTCATTATAGTCACGCTCGCCCGTCTGATGAATGATATGAATCCCCGGCGCCTGCCGCCGCAACTCCGGCAAGCAACGGATCATCGCCTCATTGATGGCATGCGCTCCCTGACTTCCGCCGAACACCAGCAAAGTAGGAGTTCCACCGCGCTTAGCCGGAATCTCAAAAAATGCCTGCCGCACCGGCACGCCTGTCACTTCCGCGCGCCGAAAATATTTCGCCGTCTCCTCAAAATGCACCGCCGCGCCGGAGACAAACTTCGCCACCACCCGATTCGCAAATCCCGGCACAACGTTCGGCTCAAACGCCAGCGTCGGAATATGCTTCACCACCGCCGCCAGCATCGCCGGACCCGACGCATATCCGCCCACGCCAATCACCACGTCAGGCGCAAATTCATTCAACATTTGCCCCGCATCCACACCGCCCGCGGCAAATCGAATGCTGTCTTCGCCCGCGTCATCAAGCTCACATTCTTCAGCGCCCCCACCCGCACCAGTTGCAGCGGATACCCCGCAGCCGGCACCAGGCGGTTCTCGATCCCGCGCGCCGTCCCGATGAACAGCACCTCGGCCCCATAACTTTTCTTGAGTTCGCTCGCGATAGCCAGCGCCGGGATCACATGCCCGCCCGTCCCGCCGCCCGCCAGAATGGCCCGCATCAGGTGACTATAAACTATTGAGCGCTTGGTCATCGGCTGACTGTGCTCGATCGAGTTACCGGACACATCCTTTTAATCACTCAATGGCCCGATCACTCAATGACTCAATGACTTTTCACTCCGCCTGCTTCGTAATATTCAGCAGCACGCCCACGCACGCCAGCGTCACAAACAGCGACGACCCGCCATACGACACCAGCGGCAGCGGAATCCCCTTCGTCGGCATCATGCCCAGCACCACGCTGATATTGATGAACGCCTGCAGTACCACCATGCTCGTAATGCCCACCGCAAGATATCGTCCGAAAACATCTTCCGTCCGCCACGAAGCCCGCATCCCGCGCCACAGAAAGATCGCAAACAGCGTCACCACAAACATCGCCCCAACCAGTCCCAACTCTTCCGCAGTCACGGCAAAAATAAAATCAGTATGCGGCTCCGGCAGATAAAACAGTTTCTGCTTGCCTTCCATCAGCCCGGTGCCGGTCACGCCTCCGGTGCCCACCGCAATCAGCGACTGAATAATGTGGAAGCCGGTCTTCTGCCGGTCGGCATACGGATTCATAAATGCCAGAATCCGGTCTCGCCGCCAGCTCACATGGAAAATCAAGAAATACAGCGGCACCAGCGCCGCCCCAAATGCATACCCGAAATAGCGCAGCCGCATTCCAGCCACATACAGAATGCAAGCCGCAATCCCGGCGCAAGCAATGGCCGTACCCAGGTCTGGCTGCAACACAATCAATCCCAGCAGCATCACCACCGGCACCGCGGCCGGCGCCAGCGTGTTGCGCCAGTCATCCATGGTTTTCGTGCGCGCTTCGAGAAAATAGGCGAGAAAAAGAATCAGCACCGGCTTGGCCAGTTCCGAGGGCTGAAACGAAAACGCGCCCACGCGAAACCAGCGATGCGTATTGTGCGAGCGGTCCAGAAAAAAAACCGAGATCAGCAGCAGCGTGGTCAGCCCTAGCAGCGAAAACACCAGTGCTGGCGTCTTGTAGCGCCGGTAATCCACCCGCATCGCCACCACCATCGCCACCAAACCGGCCGCCGCCCAGATCAACTGCTTCACCAAGAATGCGTACGGCGACCCAAACCGCTCCCGCGCCATCACCGCCGACGCCGAAAACACCATCACCAGCCCCACAAACACCAGCAGCATGGTGACCGTAAACAGCCACCGATCCACACTAACCCGCTTCGCCATGGGAATTCATTTCACCACGGAGAAGCAGAGACGCGGAAAAGGAATTGCTGATTGTTGATTTTTGTTTGTTGATTGTTTTGGTTCGGGTTGGAATCCTCAACCAACCCGGTCATCCTGAGCGAAGTCGAAGGATCCCTTGCAGTGCCCTCCGCCCTCGGCCTCAACGCTTCACCCCAGCCCAAGCACAATCTCCTTAAACACGCGCCCGCGGTGTTCATAGCTCTTGAACTGATCGAAGCTCGCACAAGCCGGAGCCAGCAGCACAACATCACCAGGCTGCGCCACAGCGTTCGCCTTGCGCACGGCGTTCTCCAAAGTCTCCGCATGCACTACTTCAACACCTTTAATCTGAGATTCAATCTTCGCCGCCGCCGCGCCAATCGTATACACGCGTTTCACCCGCTGCCGCAGCAGATCGTTCAGCACTGTGTAATCGCTGCCCTTGTCCTTGCCGCCAAGAATAAGGTGAATATTCGCGGGAAAAGATTCCAGTGCTTTGATCGTCGCATCCACATTCGTCGCCTTCGAATCGTTGTAATATTCCACGCCGCGAATCGTCGCCACAAACTCCAACCGGTGCTCGACCGCCTTGAACTCGCGCACCGCCTGCCGAATCTTCTCCGGCGCGCATCCCATCAGCGCCCCCGCGCACACCGCCGCCAGCACGTTCTCCAGATTGTGCGCACCCTTCAGCGGAATCTCTGAGACCAGCATGACCTCCCGCTGCCCACGGCCGTCGCGAAATAAAATGTTCCCCTCGCGCACCCACGCGCCCTGCTTCACTTCCTTCTGTCGGCTGAACCAGAACACTTGCGCCCGCGTCCTCGAAGCCATCGCCACGCAAGTCGGATCATCCTCATTCAACACCGCAAAATCACTCCCCTGCTGATTCTCAAACATCCGCGCCTTCGCATCCACGTAAGCCTCAAAGGTGCGGTGCCGGTCCAGATGATCGGGTGTCACATTCAATACCACCGCCACCTTCGGATGAAATGTTTGAATCGTCTCCAACTGAAAGCTCGAAACTTCCAGCACAATTACCGTCTCTCGGTTAGCCCGCTCCACCAGTGAAATCGCCGGAGTGCCAATATTGCCGCCAACCAAAGTCGGCAATCCGCCCGCCGTCAAAATTTCCCCCGTAAGCGTGGTGGTCGTGGTCTTCCCATTCGACCCAGTGATTGCCACAATCGGTCCCGGCAGAAACTGCGCCGCCAATTCAATCTCGCCGATCACCGCCTCACCCATGGATCGCGCCTGCACCAGCAACGGCGCATCCACCGGAACCCCGGGGCTCACCACAATCAGATCCTGACCACGAAACGTTCGCTCGCCGTGCCCGCCGGTTTCAACCGTAATCCCATGATCGAGCAACCCGGGAATCTCGTTGCTCAATTCGTCCCCACTCTTCGTATCGGACACCGTAACCCGCGCCCCGCGCGCCTTCAAAAAAAGCGCCGACGCCACCCCGGACTTGCCGAGTCCCACCACCAGCACGCGTTTGCCGTTAAGTTCCATCAATGTTCACCACAGAGTCACAGAGACACAGAGAAAACCAAACCTTATGTCTCTGTCCTTGCGTTTTCGGCAATCCAGGATGGCCCGCCGTCTGTCCTCCGAAGGTTTTTCATTGTCCTGGTTTTCTCTGTGTCTCTGTGACTCTGTGGTGAATGATTTCCTATCTCAACTTCAAAGTCGTCAGCGCAAACAGCGCAAACACCAGCGAAGCAATCCAGAACCGCACAATAATCTTCGACTCCGACCATCCCATCAGCTCAAAATGATGATGCAGCGGCGCCATCTTGAAAATTCGCTTCTTGCGCAATTTATACGATCCTACTTGCAGGATCACCGACACCGCCTCGATCACGAACACCCCGCCAATAAATGGCAACAGCAATTCCTGCTTGATGATCACCGCGACCGTCCCAATCGCCCCACCCAGCGCCAGCGATCCCACGTCGCCCATAAACACTTCCGCGGGATGCGCGTTGTACCACAAGAATCCAATTGACGATCCCACCATCGCTCCGCAAAAAATCGTCAGCTCGCCCACCTGCGGCATGCGCGGAATCTCCAGATAAGTCGCGAACGTCGCGTGCCCACTCACATAAGTCAGCACGGTCAGCGCACCCGCCGCAATCACAGTACAGCCAATCGCCAATCCATCGAGACCATCCGTCAGATTCACCGCATTGCTCGATCCCACAATCACCAACGCCACGAAACCGATAAACGGCAGGAACGCCAGCGGCCAAAGATGCGGAAATCGCTCCAGGCTCTGCACCACTAAGTCAGGATGAAACTGCTTGAGGAACGGAACGATCAGCTTGGTCGAATACATGCCATAAGTCTGCATCGCGATCAGCATCACCGCGATAACGATGCTGGTCGCAATCTGCAATCCCAATTTTGCCCGTGCGGTCAGGCCTAGATTCCGGCGGTGCACCACCTTCGTGTAGTCATCGGTAAATCCAATCGCCGCGAACGCGCAGGTGGCGAATACTGCGATCCACACAAAGCGGTTGGTAAGATCCGCCCACAGCAGCGTCGGCACCACAATGGCGATCGCAATCAGCAACCCGCCCATGGTTGGCGTGCCGGCTTTTTTCTGATGCGCCTTCGGGCCTTCTTCGCGAATGTATTGTCCGATCTGGAATTCCCGTAGCCGTCCGATGACCAGCGGCCCAACAATGAGAGCAGTAAACAATGCGGTAAGACTGGCGAATGCGGTGCGGAACGTAAGATAGCGGAAGATGCGGAACGGCGGAAAATAATGCTGCAGCTTCACGAACAACAGCCAGTAGAGCAATCAGCCTCCGTCCACCGATGGTCTCTATTTCTTCCGTCTCAATTCTTTCCGTCGCGACGGGTCTTCCAAATGTCTAGCGCCTTCTCCAGTTTCACGCCGCGCGAAGCCTTCAACAAGACCACGTCGCCGTCCCGCGTTTCGCGCGCTAGCCACTCGCCCGCATCCTCTGCCCCCGCTACAAACTCAGCACGAGCCCCCGCCTGTTTCGCTCCGTCAACCATCGCCCGCGCCAGTCCACGCACGCCCAACACCACATCAATCTTCTTCCCAGCAATGTGCTGCCCAACCTGCCGGTGCATCTCTTCGCCCGCCGGACCCAGTTCCAGCATCTCGCCCGCCACCACGATGCGCCGTTTCGCCGCCATCCCCGCCAGCGCATCTACCATCGCCCCGAGCGCCTTCGGATTCGAATTGTAGCAATCGTTGATCACCGTGATGTTACCCAGTCGGACAACCTGCCCACGTTTCTCCGCCGCAGCCAGCGTAGCCAGCGCCCCAACCGCCTCCGAGGGATTCATTCCGCGCTCCAGGCCAACTGCCACCGCCGCCAGCGCATTCAAAACGTTATGCTCGCCCACCAGCGGTAAGGTCGCGTGTTCGCGCATGCCGCCAATCACAACATCAAACTCACAACCCTCCCATCCCTTTGATTGAACATTCTCCGCCCGCACGTCCGCACCAGCCTTCGTGCCATACATCACCACTTTGCCTTTGAAGTCGCGCCCAAATTGCGATACGTAGTCATCATCCGCATTCAAAACCGCCGTTCCGCCTGACGGCAGCGACTCGATCAATTCATATTTCGCCTTTGCAATCCCCGCCAGCGAATCAAAAAACTCCAGATGCACCGGAGCAACATTCGTCACCACGCCAATCTCCGGCTGCGCAATCTGAGCCAGCGCCCGAATCTCGCCCGCGTGCGACATTCCCATCTCAATCACCGCTACGTCATACTCCGGCTCCAGCTTTAGCAACATCAGCGGCAATCCAAAGTGATTATTAAAATTCCCCTCGGACTTCAACACGCGAAACCGCGCACTCAGAACGTGCGCAATCGCTTCCTTCGTAGTCGTTTTCCCCGCCGATCCAGTCACCGCAACTAGCGGCTTTCCCCAAAACTTTCGCACGGCCCTAGCCAAACTCTGCAGGGCCACCAGCGTGTCTTCCACAGCCAGTAACCGAACTCCCCGCGGATAGCGCCCCAACTGATCCTTGCGCACGACGGCCGCAGCCGCCCCTCTTTCCATCGCCTGCTCCACAAAATCATGCCCATCCAGCCGCTCGCCCTTCACCGCAAAAAAAAGCTGCCCGGGCCCAACGGTCCGCGAATCGATCGAGTACCCTTGCGCCACTTCGTCCGCAGGAAACTCTCCCGTCGCGGAAACAAACTCGGCAATCTTGCCCAGAGCCAGCTTCACGCCTTCGCTCCCGCCCGCGCCGCCTCGCCCTCAAACCCCGCTCCCCGCAATGCCTCCCGCGCCACCTCCACATCATCAAACGGAGCCGATCCCTCCCGCGTAACCTGCACTTTCTCGTGTCCCTTGCCGGCCAGCAGCACAATGTCTCCCGGCCGCGCCTCGCCAATCGCCAACCCAATCGCCTTGTGCCGGTCGGCTTCCACGCTATACTTCACTCCAGTCTTCTGCACCCCCACCACCGCATCATTAATAATGGCCAGCGGATCCTCACTGCGCGGATTATCCGACGTCAGCACCACGAAATCGCTCCCTCGCCCCGCCGCCTCGCCCATCAGCGGACGCTTCTTCCGGTCGCGATCCCCTCCGCATCCAAACACTGTCAACACTCTTCCCTTCGCTCCCGCCGTCGTAACCAGTTCCCGCGCCAGCGCCGTCAGATTGCGCAGCGCGTCATCGGTATGCGCATAGTCCACCACCACCGTAAAAGGCTGCCCGCAATCCACGCGCTCAAACCTTCCCGGGACCCACGCCAACTTATCGATCCCCGCAGCAATCGCCTCCGCCGAACATCCTCGCGCGTAGGCCGCACCCGCCGCCGCCAGACTGTTGTACACATTCACCCGCCCAATCATCGCCGAAAAAACCGCAATCTTCCCCTCCGGCATTACCAGATCAAACCGCGTCCCGCGCGTCGTAACCTCCACTTTCTCCGCATGCAGATCGCCGCGCTCCCATCCATACTTCAACACCACCGCGCTGCGCTTCCGGCTGAACTCCGCCAGCTTCGCACCCGATTCATCATCTATGTTCGTCACCACCGCGCGCGGCGCATCCGTGCCGCAGCCCGCAAACAACACTCGCTTGGCCGCGAAATATTCGTCCATGGTCTTGTGATAATCGAGGTGATCGCGCGTCAGGTTCGTGAACACCGCCACATCAAACGGCACGCCATACACGCGCTCCTGCGCCAGCGCGTGCGAGGAAACTTCCATCACCGCATCAGTAGCCCCATTCCCCAATGCTTCATTCAAAAGGCGATTCAGGTCCAGCGACTCCGGCGTGGTATGCGGCGCGGGCAAAACTTTCCCCGCCACGTGATATTCAATCGTCCCGATCAGCGCGCTCTTCCGCCCCGCGGCGTTCAGAATCGATTCCACCAAAAACGCCGTCGTACTTTTCCCATTCGTCCCTGTGATCCCGGTAATCGCAATCCGCTCCGCCGGCTTTTTATAAAAGTTCGCGCTCAACCGCGCCAGCGCCCGCCGCCCGTGCGGCACCACCGCCCAGGCCACTCCCTCGCGCGGCTTTTCTGCCGCCGAATCCGTGACCACCGCGACCGCTCCCGCCTGAATCGCCTGATCAATAAACCGGTTGCCGTCGCTCGACTCCCCGCGCATCGCCACGAACGCGCACCCCGGCTTCACCCGCCGCGAGTCATATTCCACACTACTAACGCCCGGGTTCCCGCTTTGCGCGAGAACTTCCGCTCCATCCAGCAACTGTTGGAAGGTCATTGCCCAGAATTATATGGCACTGAGACCACCGACTTTGCCCCACAAATCGGAATGTCTTGTCCTGAACAGCTTTAGGACAACACTGATCGGGAAGGGCACGACTTCAGTCGTGCCATAAGTCCAGCAAAATGGAATGCGGCTTCAGCCGCTGAGGTGAGCTCTCGACTTTGCCCTGCGCGGGATTCTTCTTCAGCAAGGAGTTTTACCGCCGCATTCAGGTTACTAACGGCACGTTTCCCATCTCGCCGCTCGGCGTTACATTGCTGCTATGTCGACCGGAACCAGCCCCAGCAAATACTCTTGCGCGCAATGCGAAAGACCCGAAGCTCAATGCGAGTGCGACAAATTCTGTTGCCTATGTCAGACGCAGCTCGATGTCCGCCTCTGCCAGGACGGCCTCATGTACTGCGAACCCTGCCGCAACGCCTGCGACTACAAAACCGCGGATTAAAAAACGCAGTCCCTCAAGGAAAGAGCCGACGACGAGCGACCGTTTTCACACCACCACAGCCTCTCTATACTCCCCAAACACCCGCCGCATCGCATCCGAGATCTCGCCCACCGTCGCGTAAGCCTCAACCGCAGTCAGAATTCTGGGCATAACATTCTCGCCCGACCGCGCCGCCTCTTCTACTTTCTTCAATGCATCCTGGAATGGCCCCGCCGCTCGCCGCGCCCGCAGCGCCTTCACGCGCTCGATCTGCTTCGGCTCCAGCGCCGGATCGATCTTCTGAGTCGGAATCGGCTTCTCCTCTTCCACCTGAAACCGGTTCACACCAACCACGATCGCATCCTCGCGATCCACGGCTTGCTGATATTCATACGCCGCGTTCTGAATCTCCTGCTGCACGAATCCGCGCTCAATCGCCTTCAGCATTCCGCCCATCACTTCAATCTTTCCCAAATATTCGGCCGCGCGCTTCTCAATCTCGTTGGTCAGCGCCTCCACGTAATACGATCCCGCCAGCGGATCGACCGTCTGCGCCGCGCCCGACTCATACGCAATCACCTGCTGCGTGCGTAGAGCAATGCGCGCCGCCTGCTCCGTCGGCAGCGCCAAAGCCTCGTCATACGAATTCGTATGCAGCGACTGCGTCCCGCCCAGCACCGCCGCCAGCGCCTGAATCGCCGTCCGCACAATATTATTTTCCGGCTGCTGCGCCGTCAGCGTCGATCCTGCCGTCTGCGTATGAAACCGCAGCATCCACGACCGCGGATTCTTCGCCTTGAAATGTTCCCGCATGATTCGCGCCCACATTCGGCGCGCCGCGCGAAACTTCGCTACCTCTTCCAGAAAATTGCTGTGCGCGTTAAAAAAGAACGAAAGCCGGGGCGCGAACTCGTCCACATCCAGCCCGGCCTTGATAGCCGCCTCCACATATGCCATGCCGTTCCCCAGCGTGAACGCCACTTCCTGCACCGCCGTCGATCCCGCCTCGCGCATGTGATAGCCCGAAATCGAAATCGTATTCCAGTCCGGCACGTTCTCCTTCGCCCAGTAAAACATGTCCGTAATCACGCGCAGCGCCTGCCGCGGCGGATAAATATATGTCCCGCGCGCGATGTACTCCTTCAGCACATCATTCTGCACCGTGCCGGAAAGCTTGCGAATGTCCGCTCCCTGCCTCCGCGCCACCGCCACATACAGCGCGAGCAGAATGGATCCTGTCGCATTGATGGTCATCGATGTAGAAATCTTGGTCAGCTCAATGCCTGCGAACAGCCGCTCCATATCCTCGATCGAATCAATCGCCACGCCCACCTTGCCCACTTCGCCCGCTGCCAGCACATGATCGGAATCCATCCCAATCTGCGTCGGCAAATCGAACGCCACCGAAAGCCCGGTCGTTCCATTCGCCAGCAAATACTTGTAGCGCTTGTTCGACTCCTCAGCGTCGCCCATGCCCGCATACTGCCGCATGGTCCACAAACGCCCCCGGTACATCGTCGCCTGCACCCCGCGCGTAAACGGATACTCCCCCGGATACCCAACCTCGCTCTCGTAATCCGAGCCCTTAAGATCGGCCGCAGTGTAAAGCGGCTTCACCGCGATATGCGATGACGTCTCAAAATCCGCCACCAGACTGTGACTCGCTGCTTTGACTCTATCCACCGTTGCCGCGTTGACTTTTTCCGCCATGACTAAAACTCTTTTCCGAACCCCGAAAGCTTTGTCATTCCGAAGCGCGCAGCGCAGAGGAACCCGCTGTCCCGTACAGCGCCACGACCCCAAACCACCATCACCGCGCGCCGCCTTTCCCCTTTTGCCGCACTCGCCAGAACGAACTCACCCCGAACCACGCAAACGTCACTGTGAAACAAATTGCAACTACCACGCGCCCGAAACCAATCTGCTCCCGCCTGGTATTTCGCATACTCATGCGCCACCGCCGCTCCGCCGCTCGCCGCCATCACTAAGAAAACAAGCCCAGTAACCTCCAGCCACAACTGGTGCAGCACCTTCCCGAAAGCGCGCGCCGTAGCAGCCACGGCGCCAGTCAAAGCTCGCACCGTCCGGCTGCCTTTAACCTGCCGCTGGGCAACGCGCGCCACCACCCCCAACTTTTGTGCGGTAGAAACCTTGCTCACCGCTCGATTTTAGCAGCCTCTGGCGCTACAATGACGCAAACCTGTGCCGCCATCGAAACCGTTCGGCGGCCGCAGGCATCTAAGTTCGCTAGTGGTATGTTTTGAGCCAGGGCAGTCACGATCGGGGGACCACGTGGACCAGCAACTGAAACAACTCATGAAGGAACTCGGCGAAGCCATCAACGAATCGCTTTCCGATTCCGAACAGATCGCCGAAGTTGTCTCCCGCATCAAAGATGGCGGCTACGATATTTTCCTGGTCCTCGAAGCCACTATTGGCGTCAGCAAGCAAGGCGAGAAAGCCTCCGACAAAACTTCTCTCGTCACCACCCTCTCCACCAACCCGGAATTCAAAGTCAACGACCAGGATCTCAAGTTCCTGAAATCTCTTCGCATCAAAGTCGAAGAAAAGTAGCTCATCGCCGCATCGTCGAAACTCCTCCTTCCGATGCGGGTTATCAGACGTATGCCGCTTAAAGCTCCTGCACTCCTGGCTTGGTTAATGGTCGCCCCTCTCCTGGCGTCCTGCATCTCCGCCGCTGCCTCGTCCGCACCTGCGGGTCCATTAGTTGTGGATTCAAGAAGCCGCGTCGTCGTCATGGAGTACGAAGCCTGGTTCGGTCCCAACGCTGTAACATTTCAAAGCAGCGCGGCCATGCCACTGCTGCAGTCCGCCGACATGCAAGCCGTGGGCGGCGGCTATGACAGCGCCGATCCCGCCATCATCAAGCGCCACGTCGAATGGATGGAAGACCTCGGCATCGACGCCGCCATCACCGACCTCACCAATAACGTCAGCTGCATCTTCAACAGCGACTGGTTCGTCAACAAATATGTTTCGAACTGCACGCCCTCGTTCCGCAGTTACAACCAAACCATTCGCGATAATACCGGCCATCTCTATCCTGCGTGGACAAAGCTGGGCACGCACCTCAAGCTCATTCCCCTTCTCGGCGGCATCGACGAGAATGTCTTGTTCAAAGATCTCGACGGTAAGACTGCGTTCGAAAAGGAAATCGCGTTCTTTGGTTCGCTCCTGCAGGAATATCCCGATCGCCAGGTTGTCTACGAAGGTAAACCCCTAATGTTGATTTTCCTCGGAGCGGCGCAAGATCCGAACCCATCGGACAATCCTCTGTGGTTTCAGATCAGGGAATTTCTGAAACATCATCCCGAACTCAATCGCAAATATACTTTCAAAATGATGGCTGGGTATCTCGACAGCCAGCCGCTCCTCTGGGCTACACAGGGCATTCCCGACGGACCGGTGGAAATCAATTCCGAATATCACTTCTGGAGCTGGGTCGACCGGCTCAATCCAACTTGCACCGTCGCCCCGTTCTGCCCATACTTTCCGTCATACAACGAAGTCCGTGACGAGACCGGCTCACGGGTCGAAAATTTCACCGCGTCGATCGCCACCGCCGGGCAGAATGGATGGGGATGTCCCAATACAAACGCTCCTCCTTACTGTCCCGACGACGCCCTGCGCTTCGCAGAGAACGGACGCTACGCCACCTTCGACGCTTTCATGACGCACGCGCGCCAACTCGATCCCATCTTTCTGATCATCCATCAGTTCAATGAATTCGTTCCTCCCGACGAAGGCTGGAACGCCAATACCGACGACGATATCGAGCCGGCAAATCTCTGGGGCTTCGGTGCACTCAAGGCGGTCAAGCATCAGATTTCGCTTTACCGGCACCACGGGAGCGGCGAGAGTTCACAGAACAAATAGTCACGCGGCCACAGCCGTCTTTTTCTCTTAGGGATGCGCTTCCGATCTCTTGCCCTGTTCGCCGGCGCACACGGCAACGTTCTTCCCTGTGCTACCATCTACTGTTTCTCTTACCTGTTTCCTTGAGCAGTTCGATGAAAGACACTCTCGGAGTCCTTCTTGCCGGCGGCGCCGGAGAGCGCCTTTATCCTCTTACCCGCGATCGCGCCAAGCCCGCCGTCACTTTCGGCGGAATGTATCGCATCATCGACATCACTCTTTCCAACTGCCTCAATTCTGACCTGCGCCGCGTCTACATCCTCACCCAATACAAAGCGCTCTCCTTGAACCGCCACATCCGCGAAGGCTGGAACATCCTCGGCCGCGAAGTGGGTGAGTTCGTCGAAGTTCTTCCCCCCATGAAGCGCGTCAGCGATCAGTGGTATCAGGGCACGGCCGACGCTGTGTATCAGAACATTTACTCCATCGGCTCCGAGCAGCCCAAATTCGTCCTCATTCTTTCCGGCGATCACATCTACAAAATGAATTACGGCAAGATGATGAAGCAGCACCTCGACTCCGCCGCCGACATCACTCTCGCCACCATTCAGATCGATCTTGAAGAAACCTTCCGCTTCGGCGTGGTCGACGTTGACAAAGATGGACGCATCAATGGCTTCGAAGAGAAGCCCAAAGAAACCAAACTGCGCTCCCCGTGGAATCCGCAGAAGGTTGCGGGATCGATGGGCGTCTATCTCTTCAACGCCGACGTGCTCATTCCCGTTCTGCTTAAAGATGCCGAAGACCCGAACTCCAGCCACGACTTCGGCAAAGACATTCTGCCCAAGATGGTCGACGACTATCGGGTCTTCGCCTACGACTTCATCGACGAAAACAAAAAAGAAGCGCTCTACTGGCGCGACGTAGGCACGCTCGAGGCCTACTACGAAGCCAATATGGATATCGTCGCGGTCTCGCCGATCTTCAATCTCTACGATCACGATTGGCCCATCCGCACGCATCAGCGCCAGTACCCGCCCGCAAAGTTTGTGTTCGCGGAAAAGGATCGCATGGGCACCGCGCTCGATTCCATCGTCTCGAACGGCTGCATCGTCTCCGGAGGCACGGTCAAGAACTCAATTCTGTCTCCCGACGTTCGCGTCAACTCGTATTCCGAAGTCGACTCTTCGATCCTCTTCTCCCACGTAGCTGTCGGACGCCACTGCCGCGTCCGCCGCTGCATCATCGACCGCAACGTCCACCTGCCCGAAGGCACCACCATCGGCTACGACACTGAAGCCGATCGCTCGCGCTACTTCGTCACCGATAGCGGCATCACCGTGGTCACCCGTGACTACTCGCTGTTTGAAAATCCTGTGACCGTGGATTACTTCACCAGCGAGTAGAGTTTTTCTATCGAAATCCTTCCCAGTGTTCCCATGGGAACATTTCAAAATGCAGGAAATTTTCGGTGTAAGTCGTTGATTCCTTGAACGGCCTTTTGCCTGGATCAATGGATGCAACGGGTTAGGCTGTGGAAGGAATGTCCACTTTCGAGGACGTCGGATGCCTACGAAAGTAGACTTGACAGTCAGGATTTCCTGAAGCGGTTTGACCGCAACGTGACGATAGAAGTCAGCCGCCATTTGCAAAGGCGAACCTTCCCAGCAAGTAATCATTGCTCCGTAAGACTTACCAAACGTCGTAGGTTCAAGCTCGTTGGATGCAACCGCCCCACATCGTTCAATAAGTGTATGGCGATGTTACGCCAGCAACCGCATAGTTTCCGGTTGCGGGCAAATCGGGGCCCTCATCGGCGTCCTGGCTCGAACGAACCGTCGAGTTGCGGCCACTATTCCACCTTACCATTTCCGATGCCGCCCCCTGGCCGAAGTGATCAATTATGAACAGTATTTCGAAGGGAAGTGGTTGAAGCTAGCGAATCAGGCGCACAACCGCGCCGTTTTCGAGGTCAAATGGGAAATCCCGCCCATACGGTCCGGGCGGATTTCGACAATGGAGGTGTTTTAGATGAAAACAATCAGGTGGGCGGCTCTTGTGGCTATTCTTTTCCTCTTCGTTGCGATCGTTGCGCAGGCAGGGGACGTAAAAGGAAAAATATCGTCGGCTGGATTGAAGTCGGCAGAAAACATTGCGGTCTACATCGACGCCATTCCGGGCAAGAAGTTCGATCTCCCCACCCAACACGCGTTGGTTGACCAGCGGAACTCGGTATTTATGCCGCACACTCTGATTGTCATGCGTGGAACCACCGTGGATTTTCAGAACAGCGACCAGGTCGCTCACAACGTCTATTGGCCCTCGATCAGCGGCGACAAGAGCCTCCGGCATAGTTTGACCATTGTGTCCCCTGGCCAAAAGAAGTCGTTCCAATTCGATAACCTTGGGGCGGCGCAGCTGCTCTGCAACCTCCACCTCGAAATGGGCGGCTACATCGTAGTTGTTCCTACACCCTACTTCGCCCTGACTGGCAGTGACGGTACTTTCACCATCAAAGATGTTCCGCCGGGCTCCTACACTCTGAAAACGTGGAGCGAAGACGGCAAACCTACCACGCAGGCGATCACCACGGCAGACGGCACGACCACCGTCGACCTGGCCGTGAAGAAGTAGTCAACTGCCTATATGGTGAAGCAGTGACAAAGAGCTGTCTGCATCTAGCAACCCTCGCGGCGGTTTGCTTGGTGGCGCCGTCGTTGCTCGGTCAGACTGCAGCTGACAAAGGCATTTCGGTAACAGCCGTGTCAGGGGAAAGCTGGATTAGTTTCCTCCACAAGCCATTCGGCGAAACCAGCATGGCCAGGACGTGGAGCTTAGGCCCAGCTCCGCCCCGTCCCGGAGAGCAAGCCCCTTCCTGGCAACTGGAACTGTCCCCCGGTTACACCATGCGAACCATCACGCTCCACGGTTCCGATCTATATCGCCTGAGTTGCCAGGGATGCCACGGAGATCTCGGCCACGGTGCTCCCCCGGAAATTAATTCCATCATCGGTCCGGTCCAGGCGACCTCCGTCGCCGGCACCATGGAGCGAATGAAGAAGGCCGGGCGCGAAATGAGCCGGGCCGATGTAACCAGCGTCGCAAAAGAATCCAGAGTTCTATTGCTGCAGCGCCTCCACGCCGGTGGACAACACATGCCGCCACCCACCTTGAGCGACGCAGAAATCCGCTCCCTGATCCCCTATCTCGAACAACTCTCTGACGTACCGGGCACGGAAAAGAATCAGATCGCGGTAAAGGAATCGTCTTACCGAGTGGGTGAGCACATCGTGAAGTCCACCTGCCACATCTGCCACAACTCGACCGGGCCGAACCCCGACGCCAGGCAAATCTTCGAAGGAGCGATTCCGCCGCTCTCCACGCTCACGACGCGAGTAGATCTCCCGCAGTTCGTCCGGAAAGTTACCAGCGGTGCTCCCATCGTTATGGGTACGCCCCCCACCTCTTACCGGGGCAGGATGCCCGTTTTTCCCTATCTCAGCCAGGACGAGGCCGCCGCGGCCTACCAGTACCTCATCGTCTACCCGCCCCGCCCATAGGTGAAAGACGAGCGCTGTTGAGTACACACTTCCCCGGAACCTGTGATCTTACATTTGTCGTTTTCGAGATTGATCCGGAGTTCACGGGCCAACCGGAACTATCCGTCCTGGACAAAGCTGCGCTCCAGACGTTCGGTCTTGTCTTCTGATCCCCTTCGTACTAACATTTCCTCTTGTCCGCTGGGAGTGTGCCCCATGTCCACCCGGCCCTCGCTCGCCATTCTGTTCGCGCTGCTCATAAGCGGCATCGCTTTCTCGCAAGACGCCCCGAAAATCGCGGCCTTGCCTTACGATCCGCTCGAGCTCGCCACCGGCCCCACGGTCGTTCCCGACACTCCCCAAAAGCGCGAGCTGGTTCTGAATCTGCTTGAGCATGCGCGGCAGAACAATGGCATGCACGCTCCGGGCACGGCGCCGTTCGCCATGAAAGTGTCGTTCAACTCCACCGGCACGTCGCGCTACACTGGCTTTGGAGAAGTAGAAGAGACGTGGATGTCGCCGAACACTTTCCGCTGGTCCGCGCGGCTGGGTGATTATTCTCAACTGCGCATCTTCTACCAAGGCGCGGCTTATGACGACAAGCCGCGCGGCCCAATCCCGTTGCGCGTTCAGATGGTGCGCCAGTCCGTGTTCTGGCCCGTCACAGGCAGGTTCGCGCCTGCCCTAATCCGCATGGCAACAGCCAAGTGGCAAGGAACAGACGTCGCGTGCATGCTGATTTCCAGCGGCATGAACGATGCCACGCCCACCCCCGGCCGCCGCTGGGAAGAAACCGAATACTGCATCGAAGCCAAGACCGGCCTGCTGCGCACCTACTCGGAGGCTCCCGGCATCTACACCGTTTACGATTACTCCGAGACGTTTCAGTTCCACGGGCGCACGCTGGCGCGGCAAATCTCCATCGTGGAAGATGGCGTGACCGTTCTGCAGATTCATCTCGACAGCCTCACCGACGCAGCCAACTCTGATCCCGACCAGTTCGTGCCCACGAAAAAGATGCTGTCGCACGGACCCGGCGACATTCTGACCGGACCGTTTCGCTTTCCGCAATCAGTGTCTGCGCCTCCGGGCCGCAGTGGCGCAATTCAGCCCGTCATCGTTCACGCCGTGCTCGATAAGAAAGGCCACGTGGTCGAAGCCGAAGCGCTGCAGCGCTCCGATGCCTTGCTAAGCGACGCCGCGCTCGCCATCGTCGAACGCTCGAACTATCGGCGGTCCGATGCAGAGCAGCCCGTGCAGCGCGAAGCTTTTATCAACGTCCAGTTTATTCCGCCGCAGTGACAGCCTTATTTCCTCCCACTGCTACAATGCCCTGTTTCGCATAACTTGCACACACACGCCCTTTAGCCCCGCGAACTTACGGGACTACATCCGCGTACTGTCTTGTGAGGTTGTTCCAGCTTTCCAGGGAGCTCAGGTTTGGAAGACGTCCAGGTAGTTGCGATGCTGGTCCGCCGCTGTGTCGCCGGCGATGCCGCTGCCTGGGAAGAAATCGTTCAGACCTACAACCGCCGTATCTATAACATCTGCTACCGTTTCGCCGGATCGGCCGACAACGCCGAGGATCTCACTCAGGAAGTCTTCATCAAGATGTATCGCACGCTGGCGAGCTATGACAGCTCGAAGGGAGCGTTCATCACCTGGGTTACCACCATCACCCGCAACCTGCTGGTCGACCATTTCCGCAAGACCAAGCAGGATCGCATCACCGACTCGCTCGACGCCACGCCCTCGGCCCACGAAGACGCCCAACCCCTGAGCGAGCAAATTCAGGACCAATCTGCCCCTCCCGACCAGCGCGTGCGCAGCCGGGAGGTGGGCGAAACCGTTCACGCCGCCCTCGCCAAGCTCTCGCCAGAGCTTCGTGAGGCGGTGATTCTAAGGGACTTACAGGATTTTGACTATCGTGAAATCGCAACCGTTTTGAAGGTACCGGAGGGAACTGTGAAATCTCGAATAAATAGAGGCCGGGCGGAACTTGCCCGCCTTCTACAACGTACCTATAGGCAGGTGATGTGATGCCAGACCTAACCAGCAACGGAATGCAGTGTCACGAGTTTGATGGCCTGCTCACGGACGCGCTCGATGGCGTCCTGAGCGGACTGCAACTCGACCGCTTCCAGGCTCACGCGCGGATTTGTTCCGCTTGCGGGCCGCTGTTCGCCGAAGTCGAGGCGGGCCGCAACTGGCTGAAGGATCTCACGGAGGTGGAGCCTCCAGTCAGTCTGGTCACCAACATTCTGGCATCCACAACGGGCGTTGACACCCAACGCCTGCGGGTGAACGTGTCCGCGCCGCAGCCACGAAGTTCGCAATTCGGACCTTCTTGGATCGAGCGGGCCCAAGCCTGGGCTTCAGGGGCGATGCAGCCCCTCTGGTCCACGGTCCGGCAGCCGCGGTTTGCCATGTCGTTTGGCATGGCTTTCTTCGCGCTGTCGGTAGCCTTGAGCGTACTCGGCGTGAAACCCGCCGACCTGCGCCAGGTGAGCCTGCGTCCGGCCGCAATACGGCACACGTATTACAACACGCAAGCCCGCGTTGTCCGCTACTACGAGAACATCCGGTTCGTCTACGAGGTGGAATCGCGCGTGCGCGAACTCAAGCGCACGGTCGCTCCCGCCGAAACTCCTGCGGGAGAAGCCGCTCCGGAAAAGAAAGACCACAAGAACGACACAACACAACAGCCCGAGCAGAAGCAGGAGCGCAACTACAGCCAGACCGAGAACCATCTCATTCTGGCCAGCGCTCCGCTGGGTCCATCTGTCCTTGATCCGTTAAATCCGGATCCGTTAAATCAGGATCTGCCTGTAGTGTCGGTGACCACGTACAGGAGGTTCGTATGAACTGCGCCACGCACCCAGATATTGCCGCGGTTGCCTTCTGCCGCACTTGCGGCAAGCCGCTCTGCGGCACTTGCACCCGCGATGTCCGCGGAGTCGTCTACTGCGAGCCTTGTCTCGCAGCCCGTTTGGAAGGCACTGCCCCGGCAGCGGGATTCGTGCCTCCGCAAGGTTCCTATCCGCAAACCGTGTATCCGCCGGCAGGAGCGGCTGCGCCCAGGCCTTCGGGCTCCGGGCCGAATCCCACCGTAGCCGGCATCCTCGCTGGATTCTTTCCCTTCGGCGTGGGAGCGGTTTACTGCTCGCAGTACGCCAAGGGACTGGCGCACCTGCTGATCTTTGGATTGCTCATCTTCGCCTCAGGTCACGCTGGCAGCTGGGATGCCCTGTTCGGCATTTCGATCGCGTTTTTCTACGTCTACCAGATCATCGATGCGGTGCGCACCGCACGCGCCCTTCAGGAAGGCCAACCCCCGCCTGATCCCATGGGTCTGGGCCAGACCTTCAGCATGGGCGACAAGTTCGACACCGGCAAAGTTCCAGTGGGCGCGGTGATTCTGATTATCCTCGGCCTGCTCTTCCTGCTGCACACCGCAGGAATCATGGAGAATAATCTCGACCGTTTCTGGCCCCTCATTCTCATCTTCTTCGGCGGATGGATGTTCGCCCGCCAGTGGGGAGTGATCGGAGTTCACCCCGCGGACTGCACCTGTGACCGCTGCCGCATGCGCAAAGCCGTGGGCTACCGCGCTTGTCCC
Source organism: uncultured Acidobacteriota bacterium (assembly GCA_963761915.1). Taxonomy (GTDB): domain Bacteria; phylum Acidobacteriota; class Terriglobia; order Terriglobales; family Acidobacteriaceae; genus Sulfotelmatobacter. The sequence continues at coordinate 232,620 of CAVXIO010000020.1, read as the reverse complement.
TGCGATCGCTGCCGTATGCGCCGAATCATGGGTCCGGCCATGATGTTAACTATCGGAATTCTGTTCCTGCTGCAGAGCCTCTACATTGTCGCCTTCGATCGCACGTGGCCCGCGATCTTGCTGGTGGTCGGTATTGTGAAGTTGCTGCAGAGTAATGCGTCGGCGGCCGGACACGTTGGTCGATTCGGAGCTTCGCCCCCTGCCGCTGCACCACCACCGCCTGCACCGCCGTCTTCCGATCCTTCGTCCGGGGAGGTGCATCATGTCTAGCCCGGTTCAATACCCGGTACAGGCGCCGGTTCCGCCGCGCCGCCATCGCCGCTCATTTGCGGGACCGGTCGTGCTGATTGTCCTCGGCATCGTCTTCCTGATGGGCAACCTGCACATGCTTTCCTGGGCGCGGCTCGGCACTATATTCGCTCACTACTGGCCGGCGCTGCTGATCCTGTGGGGAGTGCTCAAGCTGGTTGAGCACCAGCAGGCCCAGCGCGACGGATTGCCGCCGCGCGGCATCGGAGCGGGAGGAATTTTTCTGGTTATCGTCATCGTCGTCTTCGGACTCATGGCCACCCAGGCTACCCGCTTCAACTGGGGCGAACTTCGCGACAACATGAACATCGACGACAACGATCTGAATAACATCTTTGGCGAAACTTACAACTTCGACGATCACCTCGAACAAGATATACCGGCCGGGGCCACCAGCCTGCGTGTCAATGACGACCATGGCGCCGTACGCGTCAGCGTCGCCAACGACAACAAAATTACCGTAACGGTCCGCAAACGCGTCGGCGCCGAGAGCCAGAGCGATGCCGACAAGTACAACGGAGAAACCAAGCCGACGATTACCGCAACCGGCGGCCTTTTGACGCTTGACGCCAGGGCTCAAGCGGCCGGCGACCACGCCGTGCAAAGTGATCTCGAGATCGCTATCCCCCGCAAAATGGAGTTGCACATCACTTCGCGCCGCGGCGATGTCTCGGTTACCGGACGCGATGGCGACGTCGAAGTCAACAGCCAGCACGGCGATGTTTCCGTGGAAGATGTAGCCGGCAGCGTAAAGCTGAACCTCGAAAAGTGTGCGGCCAAGGTCGAGCAGGTCACGGGCGATGTCCACATTAATGGGCGGCTGAACGAGGTCACCGTCGCCGATATCAAAGGCGCTGTCCAGCTGGAAGGCGAATTCGGCGAGAGCGTTAAACTCTCGCGCATCGCCAAGAACGTCAACTTCAAGTCCTCCCGCACCGACATGGAGTTCTCCCGCATCGATGGCGATCTCGATCTCGATTCCGACGATCTCCACGCCGACCAGGTCACCGGACCGGTTCACCTGACCACGCGCTCCAAGCAAATCCGCCTGGAGAATGTCTCCGGCGATGTCCGTCTGCAAGACGCAAACGGCGGCATCGAAGTCTCCATGCGCTCCCTCGGCAACGTGCAGATCGACAATCGCAGCGGCGATATTCAACTGAGCGTGCCCGAAAAAGCCGGCTTCCGCGTCGACGCCCGCACCCGCGATGGCGAAATCCAATCCGACTTCCCGGAGTTGAAAATCGATAACGGAGACCACGAGGCGAAAGCCAGCGGTAGCGTGGGCAATGGCGCATCCCACATCGTGCTCAACAACGAGCACGACGGCATCGAAATCCGCCGAGCGGCAATAACAAAGACCGGTGGCCCAGTCGAAGGCGTCTCGGGTGGCGTTTCCGGCGGAATCGCAGGCCCGAAACAAAGCAAACCGGCGAGGTCCCTGCCCCCGCCCAAAGCGAAAGTCGAACCCACGGAAAACTGATTCCTAAGTTTGTCATCTGAGCGCAGTAAGTGCGTCGCGAATGCGGCGCACTCGCGAAGTCGAAGAGCCTGCCCTGAGCTTGCCGAAGGGACCCCTTACTCCTCAACCTTACTGACACCCCCGCAAGGCATTTCCATATGATGAGGTCCACTTCTCTCGCTTGAATCCTTTCGGATGCGGTCCTGCCCCACCTTCCGTGCATCCCGATCTTTGCCTTCCCAGCTCCTATCTGCGAAACTGATTCCTCACTGAGAACTGAGAACCGAGAACTGAGAACTGAGAACTGCCCCATGGGCCGCATCCACGTCCTTCCCGAGCACGTCGCCAACAAGATCGCCGCCGGCGAGGTGGTCGAGCGCCCTGCCTCCGTCGTAAAAGAATTGCTCGAAAACGCGCTCGATGCCGGCGCAACCCGCATCAAGATCATCGTTGAAGCCGGTGGCAAGAAACTCATCCAGATCGCCGACAATGGTTGCGGCATGGTACGCGACGATGCCATGCTCGCCTTCGAACGCCACGCCACGTCGAAACTCAAAGACGCGGAAGACTTGCTAAGCGTGGCGACGCTCGGATTTCGCGGCGAGGCGCTGCCCTCCATCGCCTCGGTCTCTCGTCTGCATCTCGAGACACGCGACGCCGAATCCCCCTCCGGCACCATCATCGAAATCAACGGCGGCAAGATGGCCCGAGTCGAAGAAGCTGGCCTGCCCCAGGGCACTTCCATCACAGTTCGCGACCTATTCTTCAATACCCCGGCGCGGAAAAAGTTCTTGAAAGCCGAATCCACCGAACTCTCTCACATTGCCTCGCTGGTCACGCACTACGCCCTGGCTCACCCTGAAAAGCATTTCGAGTTGCACTCCACCACCAACGCCATGCTGGTCGCGCCGCCCGTCGCCGGATACAGCGAGCGCGTCTACCAGGTCTTCGGCAAAGAAACGCTCGACCAGCTAATCCCGGTCGCGGCCGTCCAGCCGCTCGAACGAGTAGGCTTGCCCCAGCCACCCCCGTGGCGTCGCAAAGAAGAAGAGAATGACGATAATAAAGATGATGCCGGCGCTACGCCCGGCGAGATGCGGCTCCACGGCTTCGTCTCCAAACCCGAGATCCAAAAGCTGAATCGCAATTCCATCTACGTCTTCGTCAACGGCCGCCTGATTCGCGATCGCCTCATTCAACACGGCCTGACCGAGGCTTACCGCAACATCATTCCCCCCACGGTCTTTCCAGTCGTACTGCTGTTTCTTGAAATGCCGCCCGGCGAAGTCGACGTCAACGTCCATCCTTCGAAAACCGAAGTCCGCTTTCGGCAATCGACTGTCATGCACGACTTCGTCCGCGACACGGTGCGAGCCGCCCTGATGAAGGCGCGACCTGCGCCTCAATTCACCACCGAGATTCATGCACACGCCACAGCCAGCTCAGGCCTCACCCCAGGTGCGCGAGATTGGGATCCGCCATCCGACCTGGCTGCCTCGGCAGCGCTTCCCGGTGTACTCTATGAACCCGCGGCGGGCGGATTTGCCCTGCAAGCACCGACCGCTCCGCCCATCTCTCAGCGCTTCCAGTTCGAAGGCGGAATCGCCGTCGAGGCCAACGCCGCGATTCCCGTCGCTCGCGGAGTTGAAGCCCGCGGACTCGAAGCCCGCTTCGCCGAAGCCATCCCCGACAACGGCTGCGCTCCCGCGCTTGAAACACAAGAAGAGGAACCCACGCTGGCCGCACTCTCCACGCTTCGTCCCCTTGGGCAAATCCGCAACTCATTCATCCTCGCGGTCAACGAAGACGGACTCTGGATCGTCGACCAGCACGTCGCTCACGAGCGCGTGCTGTTCGAGCGCATCCTCAAGCAGCGCGCCGCGCAGAAAGTCGAAAGCCAGCGCCTGCTCATGCCGATCGTGCTCGAACTCTCTCCCGCGCAGCAGGCTATCTTTTCCGAAATCGCCGAAGAGCTTCAGCACAACGGCTTCGAAGCCGAACCCTTTGGCGCCCGCAGTGTCGCCGTAAAAGTCGCGCCCGCCGGCGTAGACGCCGCCGCCGTCGAGCACATGCTCCACGAACTGCTCGATCAGATCTCGCGCGAGGAGCAATCGCTGAACCTGGAAAAGATTCGCGGCCGCATTGCCGCCTCCATCGCCTGCCACGCCGCCATCAAGGTCAACATGCCGCTCGAACAAAATAAAATGGATTGGCTGCTCGCCGAGCTCGCCAAAACCGACCACCCCATGTCCTGTCCGCATGGCAGACCCGTCGTCCTGCGGTATTCTGTAAAGGACATTCAGAAAGCCTTTAAGAGAATCTAGCTCTCAGCCGTCAGCTCTCAGCAAGAACGACTGGACGAATGTTTGGCTGAAAGCTAATAGCCTGATGGCTGACAGCTGTTTATGACCGACCCTGACCTCCAGCAACTCCGTCGCGAAAAATGGCGCCTCGATGGCAAGCCCATCCGCACCATCGAGGAGGCGCGCGCCTTCGTCGAGGCCGTGGGCTTCTGCCTGATGTATCCCGTGCGCCCGACCATGCCCGTGCCAACGTTCATCGGGGCCTTCGTCGGCTCCGACAATCGGCTCCCCACGTGGCAGCACGCGTACTCCGATCCGCGCGCCATGGCGGCCACTGAACTCATGGTGCGCCTGCTCCGTGAGCGCGCCGCCTACGAAGCAAACGTGTTCGATGAAAACAACGCCTTCCTCGTCGCTGCTTCGGCGTTCCCATATTTCTATGCGCTGGTCGGCGAGCGCAATCCCAAGCTGGCGCCCAAGCAGGGACCGCGCTCTGCCTACTCGCCGCTCGCCTGCGACGCCTTTGCCCTGATCAATAGCGATGGCCCCATCTCCAAGCAAGAGCTGCAGGAAGCTCTCGGCGGCAGCGTCTCGCTCGCCGCGCTCGACAAGGCTCTCGGCGAGTTGCTGGCCAAGCTCCGCATCACGCGCGTCGACTACAAGGCTGGCGAAGGCTCGTTCTGGGATGTGCTCTATCGCTGGTCGCCCGACGCCGTTCGCGAAGGCGTTAACCTTTCCGTCCAGCAAGCTCTCTCAGCTCTGCTTTCGAAATATCTGGACTGCGTAATCGCCGCCGACCAGAGCGAACTGGAAACTTTCTTCGGAAACTTCGTAGCGCGCTCGCGCGTGAAAGAAGCCGTAAACGCCCTGCTGGCAGCCCGCGAGCTGAGCTTCATCCACGTCAGTGGACGATCGATGCTGCAGATCACTCCGGCGAAGGAACCGGCAGTCGCCTCCACCAGGCTGCATCGTTCTGCGAAGTAACCCGGTAGTGCCGCCCCACGTTCCAACCGATCAACTGCCTTTCTTGAGTTGATAACGATCGCAGATTTTGTTTGCCGCTTCCCAAACGCGGTCGAACTCGCTCAAACGGTAACCGATGACCCGTCGCGCTAACTCATAAATGATTTCTTCAGACGCCTGATCGATTTGTGCCGCTGCTGACATGACTCTTCCTCGTCCTCTAGACCGCAATCCCCCGATCGAAGTTCCGGTTCACCAGCAACTGATATTCATTTTCCGGCCAGCCTGAGGCGATGATGGTGTGATAGAAAATCACCCACACTGGCGCTGACGTCGATTCATCGGCACACACTTCCGTAATCCGCAAGGTTCTCGGTGCAGGCGGCCGCGGATTGCGCCACACGATCTCCAACATGCCGACCCTCCTTCACCGTCCGGGGCTTGCAACCGGACTGCCGCATTACAGAGGGGCAGGTTCGCCCCGCTGTGCTCTGCGTCACCGCTATCTTCCGATCATTTGCAAAGCAAGTGCACTCTCAGGAACTTCCAACGTATGCCATATTTGACGCACCACTCGCGAAGAAGGAGTCGCCGCAACTGTCACATGTTTGTTAAAGGATTGTCTGCCGCGCTTGACAAAGAGCGACCTCACTGGCGCATGTCAAGAAAGCCTCCTCCTCTCTCCGTGTACAATCATCTACTTGCTCAATGACCGAGACCCCCATCCTTCACTCTGAGCGCAAACTGATCATCGCCATCGACGGTCCCGCGGGCGCGGGGAAGAGTACCATCGCCTCCCGTCTCGCGCGGATACTCGGCTACGTGAACCTGGAAAGCGGCGCGATGTACCGCGCCCTGGCGCTCAAAGCCATCGACAATGATGTGTCGTTTGATGACGAAAGTGCTCTGCTAAAGCTGGCGCAGGAGTCGCGCATCAAACTCGAGCCGACCATGGGGGGAACCGCACGCTGCTCGATGGCCACGACGTTTCTTCGCGCATTCGCGAGCGCGACGTCACTGAAGCTGCGTCGCGAGTGTCGGTTCATCCGGAAGTGCGCGCGTGGATGGTGGCGCGCCAGCGCGAGCTGGGCGCGGGCGGCGGCGTGGTGATGGAAGGCCGCGATATCGGCACAAAAGTCTTTCCCGACGCCGACCTGAAAATCTTTCTCGACGCCGACCCCGTAGTCCGCGAGCAGCGCCGCATGGAGCAGCAGAAGATCAAAGGCGAAGTCGCCGCGAACCTGGCCGCCGACCTGCGCGAACGCGACCGCCGCGACCGCACGCGGGCTGCTTCACCGCTGCAGGCGGCAGCGGACGCGGTGGTGATCGACTCGTCTAAGTTGACCGAAGATGAAGTGCTGGCTCGAGTAGAAGAGTTAGCGGTTTCCCGGCTCAAAAAATAGTTGGCGCGTGTTGGCGCGTCCGAACTTGCTGTTGCCTTAGATCCAGATTAAAAAAAATACGGATCGAATCTTTTAATTCCTTTGAATCAGCGACTTGCAGGCTTCGATCTGCTTTGAATCCGGCTAAAATCTTGAATCGAAAGATTTTATCCGCAAAATATTGGATTGACTGGACTTAGTTGGTTCTATTTGGTTGTCAGAGAGCGTGTAGATATTTGGCTTTGATTGTCAGACAAAGCGGGAGTGAGGCGCAAGGTTGGATGTCACAAGGTGGCTGTGGATTTCTTTGGTTGGCCGCTACAACTCTGGACATTTTAGGCGTCGCTGAAGCGCCGCTCTTCCACGCGGAGTGGACTCAATCGCAGCTGGAAGCGCTGCGCCACCCAAAAGATCGAGCCATCATTCTCTCGCCTTACGAATTGCAATTCCCAACTCCTTTAACTGCGCCTCATTCACCGGTGTCGGCGCGTCTACCATCAGATCCACGGCGCGCGCGGTCTTCGGGAACGGAATTACTTCGCGCAGACTTTCAGCTCCGGCGAGGATCATCACTATGCGGTCCAGGCCCAGCGCAATGCCGCCGTGCGGAGGCGTACCGTACTCCAGGGCTTCGAGAAAGAATCCGAAGCGGGCGCGGGCTTCTTCTTCGGTCATGCCCAGGGCGTGGAAGATTCTGCTCTGCACATCCTGGCGGTGAATACGAATCGATCCCGAGCCCAGCTCCGTGCCGTTCAGCACCACGTCGTAAGCCAGCGCACGCACCGCGCTTAGCGGCGACAGTGGGTCGTTCAACGACTCCACGCCGGTCTCCAGCTTCGCCATATCCTCTTCATGCGGCGACGTAAAGGGATGATGCGCCGCGTTCCATCGCTTCTCGCCCTCATCCCACTCGAACATGGGAAAGTTTGTGACCCACAGAAAGCGGAAGTCTTTCGCCGCGTCGCCGGTCTTTTTGAAGATAAGGTGCCGCTCGGCATACTTCTGCGCCAGCGCCAGCCGCAATAAGCCCGCCGACGCATAAATTGCCAACTCCTGCGGCGTTACTTTGCGATTCTGGGAAACCGGCGTCTGCGGCCCAGCTTGAGCGGAAGCAACTTGTGATGACCCAGCCACGATCACAGTCAGATCGCCATCTTCCATCCCAATCTTCCTGGCAATCGCCGCTGCTGCTTCAGGAAACTTGTTGCCGATGCGCTTGAAGTCTTCAAAAGCCTTCGCTCCGCCTTTCGCGTGGAACATCGGCTTGATGTCGTCACGCTCTTTGCGCGAGAGCTCGCCCACCTTCGGCGTGCGAATCGCGACCACCGGCAGATTCGGATTTATGGCCAGTTCCAGCAAATTCGCGGCCGTAAAACACTCCCGTACATCGGTGAATGCTGGCAGGCGCAAGTCGGGCTTGTCGATGCCATACAGGCGGATCGCTTCGTCATAATCCATGCGCGGAAACGGCGTCTTGATGGCAAATCCCGCCGCGGCGAATGCGGCGGTGAGAAAGCCTTCCACCACTTCCCAGACGCGCTCCGGCTGCGGGATACGACATTTCCAAGTCGATCTGGGTAAACTCGGGCTGACGGTCGGCGCGCAAATCTTCGTCACGGAAGCAGCGCACGATCTGAAAATATTTGTCGAAGCCGGAAATCATCAGGATCTGCTTGAAGAGCTGCGGCGACTGCGGCAGCGCATAGAACGTGCCGGGCTGCACGCGGCTGGGCACCAGATAATCGCGCGCGCCTTCCGGCGTGGAGCGCGTCATGAACGGGGTTTCGATCTCGAAAAATCCCTGAGCTGATAAATAATCGCGGATCGCCTTGGCGACTTTGTGCCGCAGCTCGATGTTGAATTGCATCACGTCACGGCGCAGATCGATGTAGCGATACTTCAGCCGCGTCTCTTCGTTGGTGAGCGCGGTGTCGGAAGGCAGGAACGGAGGCAGCTTCGACTCGTTGAGAATGCGCAACTCTTCCGCTACGAGTTCGACTTCGCCGGTCGGCATATTCGGATTGACCGTATTGGGGTCGCGGAGCTTCACCGTGCCGATCACGGCAATGACGTATTCGTTGCGCAGCGCCGCAGATTTTTCATGAAGGGCCGCGTTGCGCTCAGCATTGATGACCACCTGCGTCACTCCGGAGCGGTCGCGGAGATCGACGAACAGCAGGTTGCCATGATCGCGCCGCCGGTTCACCCAGCCCATCAGGGCGGCCTTTTTGCCGGCATCGGAAGCGCGCAGCGCTCCGCACATATGGGTCCGTCGCAGATCGCCTAGAAAGTCGAGCAAGTTGTGTCCTTATAGTGAGGAATGCGGCTGAGCGCCGAATCAGAGATTATAAACGGTGAAGGTATGCATTCAGCATTCAGCATTTAGCTACCCCGTCGGTGATCGAGGATGGCTGGGTGCTGAGTGCTCTACCGGCTGTTACCTCTTCGTCGCTTTCCCGTCCATCACCGTGGACCACTTGGTTCCGTCCTGCGACATATCGAAGATAAAGGTGTAGGAGGTCGCGGAGGTCATCTTCATGATGAATCGGCCCTTCATGGTCATGGGGCCCATCTTCTCATCGCTGGTCCACGTCCAGGTATCGCCATCGAGCGTGCCTCTGGAATCCTCAAATTCTCCGAAGCTGTTGAACTCGCGATAGGTGTATGCCTTGTCATCGGTGGAGTATCCCATCACGGCTAGGCCCACACCATTGCCCATCGAACTCTTGTAGTCGGAATGGCAGACCAGGTAGAAGTCGCCCTCCATCCAGGCGCACTTCTCGTTCTCGGTCATCGATCCGCCCGGTCCCATCATGCCGGGCTTCATGTTGCCATCGAGGGACCAGGTGCCAACGAAGACGTCGAGCTTCTTGAGTTCCGGGGCCGGCTTTGGAGGCTCCTGCTGAGCCATCGCCGCTGTCGCTAACGCCAGTGCTGCCAGCAAAATCATCATCGCTCGATTCATAGTCGATCTCTCCCGCAAAGAATTCTAATACTTAACCAGTCAGTATTAAAAGATTGGACGCTCCGCGCGAAGAAGCGGAAGCGTGCAATACCAGGAAGGCCGAAGCTCGCGACCCCTACCAGTCTCCCCAATGCGCCGCCGTGGCCTGATGAAACTTCAGCTTCCATGCATCTCCCTGCTTCACCCAGACTGAACTGAAATGTTGATAGCGCGGCGGCGGGCCTTCGTCCTCTTGTGGCGCTTTGCGGACGATGGCATCATAGGTGACGATCGCGGCGGCCTCGCCCGCTGACACTACTTTAATGTCGTAAGGCGTTAACTCCACCAGATCGGAGTCGCCCAGTTCCTCGACAGCTTCCTGCCCTTCATGCAGCTTGCCATCCACGCCGACCAGCGAGAAATCGGGGCTCACGGTGCGCTTGAAAAACGCGCCGTCATCCTTCTTCTTCGCCTCGATCAGACTTTTCTCGGTGGCGATTAACGACTGCTCCAGCGGATTTAGCGGCTTCGCCGGCGTAGAAGTCTGCGCCCAAGCAGGTATGGCGCTCGCCAAAAGTAAGATCGCGCAACACAACCAACCTGACTTCATAAACCGTCCCTCCGTGATCAACGTTCACCAATCTTCTGGGCCAACTGCGCGCGGGGAACCGAAACCTGCTCGCCCGTAGCCAAATTCTTCAAGGCAAACGCATTGGCCTTCACTTCATTCTCACCGACGATCAGAATATATTTGGCACCCGCTTTGGTGGCGGCTTCAAAGGATTTCTTCAGGCGGAAGTTCTCGTCTCCCAAGTCGACCACCAGGTCGTGACGGCGTAACTCCCGTGCCAGGCGCGCCGCTTCGGCGTTCGTCCCCGCACCGAGCGCGGCGACATAAACATCGGGCTTCTTTAAAACACTCTCGGCCGAAGCCGATTCCTGCAGCGACATGACCAGCCGGTCTTCGCCGATCGCAAATCCGATCCCCGGAGCCGCCGGACCACCCAGCGCCTCGGAGAGACCGTCATAGCGTCCGCCGCCCAGAATCGCATTCTGCGCGCCTAGCGCTCCGTGGGTGAACTCAAAGGCAGTGCGCGTGTAGTAATCGAGGCCGCGCACAAGACGGTCATTCAATGAAAAGCGAACTCCTACCTTGGCAAGAATTTCTTGGACCGCTTCGAAATGTTTTCTGCATCCTTCATCCAGAAACTGGCTGATGCGCGGCAGCTTCTCGATGATGGGCTGATCCTCCGGAACTTTGCAATCGAAGACGCGCAGCGGATTGGTTACGGCGCGGCGCTGGCAATCCGCGCACATCTTGCCGACCACTGGCTCTAAAGCCTTGCGTAGCGCGTCATTGAACTTTGCGCGGTCTTCTTTGCAGCCGACGGAATTCAGTTCCAAGCTCCAGCCGCTGATTCCGAGACGGTCGAGTAGTGTTGCCAGCATTTCCAAAACTTCGGCATCGCGGGCGGGAGACTCGCTGCCGGCCGATGGCGGGCCGATTACCTCGGCGCCGATTTGATAAAACTGCCGGTATCGGCCCTTCTGCGGGCGTTCGCGGCGGAATTGCGGGCCGATGTAGAAGAGCTTGTTCAGGCCGCGATCCCAAAGCTTGTGTTCGATGTAAGCGCGGACCACGCCGGCGGTGTTTTCTGGACGGAGGGTGAGCGACTGACCTTTCTCACTGGCCGCGCGGCCGCGATCCTCCCAGGTATACATTTCTTTCGAAACAATGTCGGTGTCTTCGCCCACGCCGCGGGCAAACAGTTCGGTCGACTCGAAAATCGGCGTGCGAATTTCCTGGAAGTTGTAGGCGCGGAACACATCGCGCACCGCCGACTCCACGAAATTCCACAGCGCTGTTTCGGGAGGCAGCAGGTCTCGCGTTCCTCGAACGGCTTTGATCATTTAGTTCTCGACCGTCATCCTGAAAATGTCATCCTGAGCGGAGACTTGTCTTTCGCTTCGCGAAAGGCAAGTCGTAGTCGAAGGATCCCTCGCAGCTTGATCTGCTCCCACCGCCCTTTCAGGGAGTTCTCTCAACGAACTTCAGCATCGTCGCATGCACAGCGAGAATGCCCTGAGACGTCCAAAGCGGTGCACGCGTAATAGGGATCCTTCGACTCCGCAAACCGATTCGCTTCGCGAATCGGTTTTCTCCGCTCAGGATGACAGTCTCAATAAAGTTGCGCTTATTGCCAACAGCTACTGCTGACACTCCGCGCCACTCGGCACTCATCTCTCCCGCAAATATTCTTCCATATAGCCCAAATAATTCCGCGCATAGCGCATGATCGCTTCCTGGTCCTTCTCATCCAGCTTGCGCCGAAACTTTCCCGGAGAGCCCATCCACAACGAGCCCGGCTCGACCACGGTTCGCTCCGGAATCAGCGTCCCCGCGGCGATGATCGATCCCGCTCCAATCTTCGCGCCATTTAAAATAACCGATCCCATCCCAATCAGGCACCGGTCTTCGACGACGCATCCATGCAAAGTAACCGAATGCCCCATCGTCACGTACTCGCCGAGCGTCACGCCATATTGATTCTTCATTCCGTGCAGCACGCTGCAATCCTGCACATTCGAGTGCGCTCCAATGCGGATCGCGTACACGTCGCCGCGGAGCACAGCATTCATCCACACCGAGGCGTGCTCGCCCAGCACCACGTCGCCAATAATCTGGGCTGACTGGTCCACGTAGCAGGTCGCCGGAATCACCGGCTTCATTCCTTTAAACGATCGAATCATGTTTTCCTATGACGCTAATAGCCCGTGTCATCGTGCGCGAAAAGGAACACTGAACATAGCACGCGCGCAGTGGTTGGCGTAAAGCTGCATTCCCACTCCGGCACTGGTCCATGAAAAGAACTGGTCCCATCACCTTTGTACCCCTCTCGTTCATGCTACAAAAGAACCTGGTTTCCCAACCCGCTCGCTCTCTCCGGTAATCCGTGCGGGCAAAGCCTCCGAGCCCGATCTCGACCAGAGGTGGGATTCCTATGCCGCGGACCGCGCTTTTCACACTGATTCTCTCCTTATTATTAGCATTATTAGCCTCGCCCACCCGCGCCCAGGACGCCGCCACCGGCGCTATTCACGGCACCGTCCTCGATCCCACCGGCAGCCGCATCCCTCAGGCATCCGTCGTTGCCGTCAATGCCGCTACGGGATTACGGTACTTCGCGAGTTCCGACGCCGAAGGCCGTTTCTCGATCGATCTGCTGCCCCCGGGCGACTACTCCGCCCGCGCCGTCGCGCAGGGCATGTCGGCGCAAGTCACGCCGCAACTTCATGTCGACGTCGGTGCTGCGGCTGAACTCGAATTCCGCCTCACGATTGCCGGCGCTCAGGAACAAGTCACGGTCTCCGGCGCGCCTCAACTCGTCGAGACCAAATCTACCGCGGTTTCCACGCTTCTCGACGAACGCGCCATCGCCGATCTTCCCCTTAACGGCCGACGCTTCTCCGATCTGATGCTGCTTTCCCCCGGCGTGACGCAAGACCCGCGCAGCCTCACATCCTCGACTAACGGCGATCTTTCTTTTGGCGGCCTGCGCGGATTTCAGAATAGCTTCCTGGTCGATGGCGGCGACTTCAACAACGCCTTCTTCGCCCAGGCTCGCGGCCTCTATCGCACGCCCTATCAGTTCTCGAACGAAGTTGTGCAGGAGTTCCGCGTCTCCTCCAATTCCTACGGAGCCGAGCTCGGACGCTCGGGTGGCGCGGTTGTGAACGTCGTCACAAAATCGGGTTCCAATCATTGGCACGGGACCGGCCTGTATTACATTCGCGACAGCGGATTCGGCGCCGCCGACGCCTTCATGACCTTCAAGCCCCACAGCCGCCAGCAGCAAGGCGGAGGCACCGTCGGCGGTCCCATCAAGAAAAATAAGATTTTCTTTTTCGCCGGATTCGATCAGCACTACTTCCACGCTCCGGACGTCGTCGAATTCCTCAACGGCACCATGCAGGTCGTTCCCCAAGCTGGTACCGGACCTTACACTCCCGGCGACTACGAGGCCAGCGATCAGGCCCTGGTCTTCGCCGCCGCGGGGCAATTGAATTCGCTCGCCGGAGCTTACCCCGCGGCCCAGATCGGCAACGCCACCTACGCCAAGCTCGATATCAATCTCACTCCGCGCAATCAACTCGCCCTGCGCTACAACTCCTCCCGCTATTGGGGATCGAACAACGTTTTTCTCGATCCTGCCAGTCCCGTCACCTACGATTCCATCTCCGACAACGGCGAAGAGACGGTCTCCACCGATACCGGTTCAGCCTCGCTGACCTCCGGCCTTACCGCGCGCCTCACCAGCCATCTTCGCGCGCAATTCTCTCGCGATCTGCACCAGTCTTATACCAATACCAACAATAGTCTGATCAAAGTTACCGACATCATGGACGGCATCGGACGCTCGAACCTGCTGCCACGCGCTACGCGCGAACACCGCGCCCAGCTTGCCGAAACTCTTAGCTTCGATACCAGCCGTCATTCTTTGAAGTTCGGCGGCGACTCCCTCATCACGTGGATATACGACTTTTTCCCGAGCCAGCAGAGCGGCGAATATGTCTTCGACATCATCAAAGTCGATCCCTTCAGCTTCGAACCGATGGAGGCGGGACTTCCGCTCACCCCGCTTCGCGCCTATGCCCACTCCGTGCCGCACTACTATCTGCAGAATTTCGGGTCAGCCGCATCGAATCCCAACAGCAACGACTACGCGGCATTCGCCCAGGACACCATTCGCGTAACGAACCATCTCGCGGTTAATCTGGGCGTCCGGTGGGATCTGCAAACCTTCACAAGCGCCGGATTAATTTCCAATCCTCTTTTCCCGCCCTCGGGCAAAGTTCCTTTCAAGCCCTACAACTTCGGCCCGCGCGCCGGACTTCGCCTACTCCATTGGCAAAACTCACCCGCTTGTCATCCGCGCTGGCTTCGGAATGTTCTACGTCCGCATTCCCCAGATATATAACTCCGCCATCGCCACCGATAACGGCATTTCCGACGCTCAAGTATTTCTCAATAATGCCAACTATTACGACCACCAATTTTTCCCTACCTATCCCAACCCGCTCGTAACCTGCCCGCTGATCAATACTTCGTGCAGTCTGCCCAAGGGGTTCACTCAAGGCGTCACCAACGATGTTTCCGCCTTCGCGCCTAGCTTTGTTACGCCGCGCGTGCAGCAAACCAGCCTTACTCTTGAACGTGAAGTCTCCAGCCACACTACGGTCGCTGTTTCCTATCTCTATGTCCACGGCGAGCACCTTATTCGCGCCCTCGACGTAAATCTTCCACCACCGGTCGCGCTCACCTATCCCATCTTCAATTCCACCGGTTCCATCTTCCAGGGTGGATACTACACTGTCGATTCCTTCGCCACCTGGCAGTTCACCCAATCGTTGACATGCCCATTTCCACCCTGCATTAACCCTCTTGGCCGGCCCATCGCGCAACTCGGGGCCATCGATGAATTTCAAAGTGCCGCATCCAGCGTCTACAACGGCGCTACTCTTTCCGTCAACCGCCGCGTCTCGCGCGGAACTTATCTTCGCCTCTCTTATACTTATGCGCGTGCCATCGACGATGGCCAGGACGCTCTCGTCGCCGGCGAGCCCGCCACCGTCCAGAATTCCTACAACCCCAACGGTGAACGCGGCCCCAGCGTCACCGACCAGCGCAATCGTTTCGTCGGCGCTTTTTCTATCGAGCCTCGTCCCTTCCATCGCGAACATCAATTCCTCGGCCGTGTCTTCAATGACTGGAAAATCTCAAGCATCGTCACGGCCGGCAGTGGACGCCCAGTCAACGCCACCGTCGCCGGCGATCCCAACCAGGACGGCAACGACCTCAACGACCGTTTGCCTGGTTACAGCCGCAACGGATTCACCGGACCCGATTACGCCTCCGCCGACCTCCGCTTAGTCCGGAAAATCCATATCGCCCAAGCCTATCGCCTGGAGTTCACCGCCGATTCCTTCAACCTCTTCAACCACGACAACCAGCGGGTCACCATCACGTCCGACGGCCTAACTGCCGAAGCCACCACGTTCACGCCCTACACTACGTACGCCAACGGAGTTCCCTATCCTGCCTATTACCAGCAACCGCAAAATTTTCTGAAGCCCAATGCCGCCTTCGCCCCCCGCCAGGTGCAGCTGGGGCTGAAATTCATCTTCTGAAATACGGCAGAGTCGGACATCACGAAAAAGGGTGATCTGTCGTGGGAAAACAAGTGACCCTTACGGCGCCACGAGGAGGGTCTTGTTACGCGTAGAGGAACGGCCGGTGTCCGTGGCTTCTCCAGAAGTAGGCGAGAATGATCACGCTTGCGACTGCGGCGTACGCACACCAGAGCGAGGTGAAGGCGTAGCGCTTGACTTCCATCACAATCAGAAGAATCGCGAGGTTGGCCACGCCGAAGATGATCATGGGCTTGATCTTCGAGAAAAACAGCGATCCGCAGGTCGCGATTACATAGAGGATCGCAACCGCTATATTGTTTGTCGCCTGATTGATGTAGACGATGCTGTTTCCCCGAACGTAGAGCTGCAACGGATACGCGGTCAGCGCCCAGAGAATGTAGAGCGTTGTCCCAGTGCCCAGCACAAGGAAGGGCAGCATGCGCTGGCGGCTTTTCTTATCGGACTCGAACAACCACACGCTTAGCGGCAGCAGAAAAGGCAGCAATCCCTGGGCATATAGCATGAATGCCGCGCCCATGTCATGGGCAACCTGGGGCGATAGAATCCCATCCAGACCCAGCCACACGAATCCCTCGATGAACTGATGAATGGCAAACAAGATAGGCAGAGCCGCGAAGACCAGTTCGCGGCGGTGCTTCACTCGTGTCAGAGTGACGACTCCGACCGCTCCCAGAACGCCGCTGCCCACAAAGTTCGCTGTGGCTGAGAAACACATGGCGCATTCATTCTCCCGGGAGGATAACCCTCTCGCTCACGCGAAGGAATTATAGACGTTCGTAGGACGGCGGTGTGGGTGCGCAACGAAGGAGGGTGGGTGTGCCGGGGTCAATCCCGTTTTGCAACTCCGCTCCATTTCTGCACATACTCACTTTCGTGCTGACGACTTTCCGTTCGAACTGAGCTTTTTCTAACTAGAATCGCTCTGTGATTAAGGCCCACTTATGAGGATTCTGATTGCAGAAGATGATGTGGCACTGGCTGGTTTTGTGCGTCAGGGGCTGCAAGGGGAGCACTACGCGGTCGACGTGGTCGAAGATGGCGAGCAGGCGCGCGCCATGGGCAGCGAAATCGAATACGACCTGGTGATTCTCGACCTGAATCTTCCCAAGCTCGACGGAGTGAGCGTGTTGCGCCATCTGCGCCTGAAGCGCCCGAGCCTGCCGGTGCTGGTGCTCACGCAGCGTGTGAAGGTCGAAGACCGGGTGCAGTGCCTCGACACCGGAGCGGACGATTATCTGCCAAAACCCTTCTCCTTCAGCGAACTCTCGGCCCGCATTCGCGCCCTGCTGCGCCGCAGCCACCTCCCGTCGGAGTCGGTGATCGTGGTCGAAGATCTTCACCTGGATCGGGTGGAACACCGCGCCCAGCGCGCCGGTCGCCGCATCGAACTCACCAGCAAAGAATTCTCGCTGCTGGAATATTTAATGCGCAACGCCGGCCGTCAAGTTTCCCGGGCCATGATCATCGAACACGTCTGGAACCTCACCTACGACAGCACGACGAATGTTGTGGACGTTTATATCTTCGGCCGCTGGCAGAAGGTGGATTCTTTGCGCGGAGCGGTGGTCAGCCTGGGATTTCGGCATGTCAGCGATATCGCCATGTCGTGCGGTGTAATGAACATGCTGCCGGGAGACAAAACCAGTGTTGACCCGGTTGTGTTCTGGGAGCACTCGCTTGGATGCGCTTTGATCTGCCGAACGCTGGCACGCAAGATCAATCTGGGCGATCCCGCCAAGGCGTATCTGGCAGGCCTTCTGCACGACATTGGAATTATTGTGAACCTCTGGGTGCTGCCCCAGGAATTTCGGGCGGCTTACGAGATTGCCAAAAGCGAAGGCACCCCGCTGGACGAAGCTGAACAAAGATCCCTGGGATTTACGCATTGCGATAGCGGACGTTTGCTTGCCGAAAACTGGGCGCTCTCTCCCGATCTCATCGAAGTTGTGAGCCATCATCATGCGCCGGAGCAAGCTACGCACGATGTCGCACTGGTCGCCCTGGTCCATATTGCCGACTTGTTGTGCCGCATGAGCGGTCTGAACTACGGCTATGTGGAACAGCGGCAAGTGAACCTGTTCGAAGACCCGGGGTTCGCTCTGCTCGCGAAGAACTCTGCCCCGCTCAAGGATTTTGACTGGGCGCGCCTCACCTTCGAACTGGATTCCTACATGGACGAAGTTCACAGCCTGGTCCGGGCCATCTACCGAACGTGAACAGCGAACCCAACAAGCCGGCAATCGGAGTTCTTATTGTAGATGACAGCGCATTCATGCGCACCGCGCTCTCACGGATGATTGCCGTTGACGCGGATCTCCGGGTGGTCGGCACTGCGGCCAGTGGCATCGAAGCTCTGCAGAAAGTCGCGACCCTCGATCCCGATGTGATCACGCTTGACGTGCAGATGCCGGGTCTCGACGGGCTGGAGACCCTGCGCGCCATCATGGCGCAATTCCCACGCCCGGTTATTATGGTGAGTTCAGTCACGGTGAAAGACGCGGAAACGACTTTCAACGCACTGGCGTCCGGGGCCTTTGATTATGTGCCCAAGGAACTTTCTGCCGCATCGCTGAACATCCTTCACATCCGTGAAGATCTCATCACCAAGATCAAAGCGGCTGCGGAATCTCGGCGCGCGAAAAATCAGGTGCACCCGCCACGCAAGCCTCCCCGCTCGGTGGAAGCTGGCACGAAGCGAACTTTGTCCATCATTCCAACGATCGTTGCTTTGGGGATCTCTACCGGAGGCCCAAAGGCTTTACAGGAGATTCTGCCCATGCTTCCAGCGGACTTCTCGGTTCCGATTCTAGTGGTTCAGCATATGCCTGCTGGATTTACAGCACCGTTTGCCAAGAGATTGAACGGTCTATGCGCTGCCTCCATACGCGAGGCTTCGCACGGGGAAGTGCTTCAGCCGGGAGTGATTTACATCGCTCCGGGGGGATGCCAGATGACAGTGGGCCGCTCGACCCACTCGGCAGGAACGATTTGTCTTTCCAACAAACCCGACAATCAGCTACACGTGCCTTCCGCTGATGTGATGATGCAATCAGTCGCCGCCGTATTTGGTTCTCTTGCCATGGGGGTCATCATGACGGGAATGGGATCAGATGGCGCGCAGGGAATGAACGCCATCCATCAGCAGGGAGGTTTTACAATGGGCCAGGATGAGCCGAGTTGCGCAGTCTACGGCATGCCACGTGTTTGTGCGGAAATGGGCATCCTCGACCGGATTGTGCCACTGTCGAAGATCACCCATGAAATCCTGCAGGCCACGCGGTACCGCAAGACCAGCGTGAGCTAAGCTTGCGCGCGCAAACCATGCGGATTCAAATCGAGCGCTTCTCGCACTCTTCCTAAAAGCATGCGGCTTGAGAAGGGCTTGGCCAGATAATCATTGGGAAAAGTGGACAGCCTGCACCAAGCGAGCTCCTCCGGATAACCGCTCATCAGCAAAACTCTGGCGCGTGGACACAGGGTTTCGAATTTCGCCGCCAGCTCGCGGCCACTCAAACCCGGCATGACGATATCAGTGAGAACCAGATCGATCGCAGCAAAGCCTCTGGTCGTCTCTAAGGCTTCGGCCGCGCAGCTCGCGAGGACCACTCTGTATCCGGCAGACTCCAAAACCTCGGCAGTCACCTTGCGCACAAACGCCTCATCTTCTACCAGCAAAATCGTTTCTGTGCTGTCTTTTTGTCTTGACTGGGTATCTTGCCTCGTTCGACTCGCCTGGTTCGCCGCACAAGAGTTCAAGCTTTCGCTCCTCAACCCACGCTCTTTTCAGCAGCTCAGTTGCCATCCCCTTCGTTCAAGGCCATGCTGTCTCAAGTGCAGGAGGATCAGTCACTTGGGTCAGACAGAATCCATCGCGTATGGTGGCGTTTTCTAAATGGGTGGCCCATTTCAGAACACGCAATCGCAAACTGGTTCCGATTCGGGAGACGAGAACGCACGTCTCCGCGCAGATCTCGGCATTTTCTTACTCTTTGGTGAGAATAGTGCGGTTTGGATCCAGCAAAAGCTTGTGTGTCCCCAGGGGAACCGATAAGCGAAACGAAGACTCGGCCCCATCGGCAAATACGCGGCCGACTAGCGCCGGAGCTTTACCAGAGATCACGGCATAAATGGGGACCGAGGTCACCAGATCTTCTGGCAGCGTCTTTTTGCCGTATCACTCCAGTCACGACGGTCGCGTTAGCTTTGGCTGAGAACTTGACGTTCTGCAACTCCAGTTTGGGCAAAGAAGTGCCGTTTACCCAACCATCCAGGAACCAGTCCAGCGACGCTTTGCCTTCATATCGCAATGATGGCGGAAGCTCCTCGGCGAAAACGTTCAGAAGTTCACGAGTGCTGATTGCTTTGCCTTCGTAGCGCTCGCGAAGCTTATGCAGAGCGCGCACGAAAGGCTCCTCCGTCATCCCCGGCTTAGGTCCTTTCTGCCAGCCTCCTCCGCAGTGTCCTGCAACATCGAGCGCAGCATATGGAATAACCACGTGCCTCGTCCGTAACTGATCGCTTCATACCCTTCCGGAAAGTGCGACGAAAGAAGACGAGTCCCCAAAGTTACCGGCCCGGCATCTTTCGCGACGCCGCCGTCTGCAGTCTTGTCATTCAGATGCTTGTTCGTCAAATTCTCTCGATATTTTTCCAGGATCATCCGGAAGCCTGCGGGGTTTTTCTCCTGGAGCATCATCAAAGAGCAATAATTCGCCAGCCCCTCCGAAAACCATTGATCGCGGTAAGTGCTCCACACGATCAAGTCTCCCCACCATTGGTGGGCGGTTTCGTGCGCGGGAATCAATTGGTCAATTAAGGTATTGAAAGCGTTCATATGGAGGTCTTTGCGCTCATCCTCGTTCAGAAAAGCGTAGGAGGAGAGAAAGACCAGGCCGGGCCACCCTTGGCTCTCCGGTCCCGGCAATTGCGTCAGAGCCAGTTGGCTGTAGGGAAAAGGGCCGAATCGCTCGGCATAGAAATGAATGGCCTGAGCGGTAGCGTCCGCGACGGCCGCCGCATTCCGCGCCGGCGAAGGGGCGGGCGCGGCCAGCACTACAGGAGGGCCGGGGCGCGGCGGAGATCGCGGATCGATTTGTATCTCCGGTATCTCCGGTACGCGAGGTTTGGGGAAATCGCGTTCTACGCCGGCCGTCGCGTAGGTCTCCACGCTGACGTTTCCGGCTTGCGCCACAGCTCGAACATATTTGCCGAGGTTGAACCCGGCCACCGGTATAGGCCGCTCCGAAATCCAACGCCCCACCTGCTCGTCGGCAGCGTTCGGCGACGCAGTCTGCGGCGTCTTCGTCGATGTCGGGGAGAGCGGTACTGGTTTGCCCGTCGCCAATAGAGTCCAACCCGGCGGATAGTGGAAGGTGAGATCGAAGTCAGCCATGGCCAGGCCGCGATTCGGATACCATGTGCCGCGGGCGCCTACGTAAAGCAAACCCTTGCCGGCTTCGGCTAACACCGCTCCGCCGTAAACGAAGCGCAGGCTAAACTTTTCCCCCTTTTTCGCCGCTTGGGGCAGAATCACGGCCACCAGGTCGTTGCCGCTGCGGGCCAACCGTGTGCCTTCCACCGCAGGATTCTGGATGAATTCCACCGCACTTCCGTTCGCCTCGACGGACTGGAGATGAAGATAACGCGATAATTCAAATGCCAGGAAACGGGACCTGCCACGCTCTCATCTCGAGTTGCAGTTTCACCTCCGCATCCAGCTGTTTGGGCGGCTTGACGTGAGCGTCAATCACATAACTGCGCACCACAAACGGGTCTTCATGCGATTCGGTTTCCTCAGGCAACCGCTGAGGAATATCTTTTTCCGGGACCCGGTTTCGCGCAGTGTTCGCAGTTGAGAATGAAGTCCAAACGTCGTAATACGCGTTTCCGTTCTCTGCCGTTTTGGACTGTCCCGCCTCGATTTGTTCCCTGGCGGTCGAATCGTAGAGAACGTCGAAGACGCCCAACTCATCGCCCTGCAGTCGCGCATGCAACATACGATCCTCAGGATCGGTAGTTCGGGCAGGTTGCGTGTCTTTGGAGCTTGTTCCGTTTGCAATGGGCAGCCTCTCGCTGAAAGTCGCCAGCAATCTCATAGCGTCCACTTGTGCCAGGTTGCGGGCGGTCTCATTCCACTGGGCTACAAACTTCTCAGCCTGCTCGGGCGCTCTAAGTCCGGGCTGCAATTCAGCGGCTGTGTTGTCGTTGAAGCGGAAGTAGGCTGTGGAGAAGCGTTCTTCCAGAATTGCCATTCCCGTGAACAAGCTCATCGATCTGCGTTCCACATCGTTGGGCGGAGTCAGCAGCACTTCCCCGTCGCCCTCAAAGAACGCTCCGGTAATTCTGCCCATGACGTCTTTCGTGAAGGCGATAGTCCCATCTTCAAGACTGATATGAATCGAGGATCGATCCAGCGATGCTCCGCGCACTCGGAACACGCGGCCAGGATCCAGTTCGGCGCTGCTCAGTTGGAGGTAAAGTGCCTCGGCTGGTCGAGGACGGGCTATTTGGGCTGCGGGCACCTGCGCATTTGCGGACGGCAACGGTGCCAAGGTTGGAAGGCAGATAACCAGCAAGATGCCCACTTTACACAATGTTGGCGGTACTTTCGTTATGTGGGTGCCCGACCTCACTGTTGCTAGAATGCGCTTCAATGCGCCTTCGTGTCACTAGCTTGGTAACGATGGGGATGATGCTCGCCTCAACCGCGGCATGGGCTGACACGATCCATTTGAAGAACGGCCGTACCATCCTGGCCGACCACGTCCGTGAAAATGGCAACCGCTATGAATATGACATCGGCGACGATAGCTATGCCATCCCGAAAAGTTCAGTAGATCACGTCGAGGCTGGCGGCATGCCGGCCCGGGCTTCGTCCTCCGGAGCCGGCAAAGACCTACCAGCTTTCGTCCCAGTGGACAGTCTCGCGAACGAAGGCGATCTGCCCAAGACAATTATCAAGGACGGCAAAGTCGACCCCGACGCTCTGGCAAA
This sequence comes from uncultured Acidobacteriota bacterium, assembly GCA_963761915.1. GTDB lineage: Bacteria > Acidobacteriota > Terriglobia > Terriglobales > Acidobacteriaceae > Sulfotelmatobacter. The sequence continues at coordinate 210,051 of CAVXIO010000020.1, read as the reverse complement.
ACTTGAAGCCAAAGGAAATGCCGAGTTGGGCGTCACGGCCGATTTTATCGCCGGCAAATTTGAATTCGAGCACGGCAACCTCGATCAGGCCCGCCGCTATTTCGACAACGCCCTTCGCTTTCAGCCGGACAATTCTACAGTGCTCACCTACTACGCGGCCTTGCTGGTGCGTACCGGAAACGCTTCGCAGGCGGTGCCATACGCTGAGCGCGCTGTGCGCGCCGCACCCCAATCGGCCGATGCTTATGCGGTGCTAGGTTATGCGCAGCAGGCTTCGGATCGCACCAAAGAAGCCATCGCATCCTGGAAGCACTCTCTCGAATTGCGTCCCGATCCGTCAGTGCAGCAATATCTGGCCAAAGCGCAGCGCGAACAGGATGTGGAGACGGACTTCGCCCAGCGCGAGAGCACCCACTTCGTTCTGCATTACGAAGGCAAGCAGACCTCCGAAGCATTTCGCGGACAACTTTTGGCCGCGCTGGAATCCGATTACGACGCTCTTACCGGCGATCTCGGTACGCCACCGCGCGACAATATTCTTGTAACTCTCTATACCGAACAAGATTTCTTCGACGTGACACGAGCTCCCTCCTGGATAGGAGCGCTTAACGACGGCAAACTCCGCATTCCCATCAAGGGACTTAGCTCTGTGACGCCCGAGTTGGCCCGAGTCTTGAAGCATGAACTGGCGCATTCCTTCATCAACCACATTTCTTCTGGCCGTTGCCCGCCCTGGTTAAACGAAGGCATCGCCCAGCTTCTGGAACCGAAGTCTCTGGCCGGCGATGGGCATCAATTGGCTCTACTGTTCAAGCAGCAACGCAACATTCCGCTGAACAACCTTGAAGGAAGCTTTATGCGCTTCTCCGGCGTTGAAGCTTACGTGGCCTACGCGGAATCGTTGGCGGCGGTCGACTACATCAACGATTCTTACGGAATGGGCGACATCCAGCGAATCCTGCAACGCCTTAGCGAAGGAAGTTCGACAGAAGCCGCTTTACGCGCGACCATCCACTCCGATTACGGCCAGCTTGAATCTGAAATTGCCAAGTATCTGGGCGACAAATACGGCGACTAGTTCAGCATCCGTTCGGTCCGGATGCCTGGCATTTGCCCGCCCTCTGCCTCTTGTGCTAGTTTCACCCCTTAGCTGGAAGTCGAATGAGTCCTCTATTCCGTTCTCGTGTGGCCGCGCCCCCACCCGTTCTGGAGCCTGAGCCCGGCGACTTTCCCAAGATTGCCGGCGCGGAGATTGCTGCCACCACCTACGGGAAACGAGTGGCTGGGGACTTCTATGACTCCATGCGTGTCGGCACGGAACGAATCTTGTTTGGCCTGCTCGACGTTGCCGGCCGTCGCGAGACAAATCAGCAACTTCTTTCGGCCGCACAGAAAATCTTTCGCGCGCTCGGAACCGAGCTCTTTTCGCAACCTGTCATCAATGAATCGGAAGCCATGGAGGTGCTCTGCCTCAGGCTCAATCGCGGCCTGATGGAAGCAGCGGGAGGCGTGCATCCCTGCCCCGCATTTATCGGCTGCTACCACGAGAGATTTGGAACTCTGTGCTACACCAACGCCGGGCACACGCCAGGGTTGCTTCGAGACAGTACCGGCATCACTGAAATCGCGTCCACGGGCTTGCCGCTTGGTCTTTTCTCTCACGCTACTTGCGAAGCTCCGACCGTGGCTCTGGAAAAAGGAGCCGTTCTTCTGCTGGTTTCCCGGGGGGTGGTTGAGGGGAAGTGCAAATTTGCCAAGGCCGAGGATGAGGAATTCGGTTTGGAGCGCGTTAAAGAGCGGCTTGGGAGCGAGTCTTCCTCTCACGCCCAGGCGATCAGCGGATCCATTTTGAACAGTGTTGGGGAATTCACCTGCCAGCCTCTGGTTCCCGATGACATGACCGCTCTTGTTCTGGAACGGGCGGGATAAACTAGGCGGCGTCCTGGGCAACTTAGCTGCGACACCGGAGCTAAGGTTGCGGATGTCGCTGCAGCAATTGCTGTCGCAATCTACGGCAGCTTCGCCTTCAGCAGGTAAAGCTCTCTTTCGGCGTAGACCGTCACGAAAGTAAGGCCATCCGCGTCGTAGCACGCTAGAGCTGGCCAATCCGGCTTATGACGTTCCACGGTGTAGCCAGCAATCGTCTTTCCTTCCAGATCCGTTACCACGACGAGGCTGTCAGGCCCATCAAACCCAATAGCAAGTCGGGCAGCATACGACTTTATATCACGGGCGTCGAACCCTGGCTGTCCCGCACCAATGTGCAGCTTCCGCACCACTTCCCCGGTCCGGGATATAACGTAAACAAGAGCAGGGGAAGCGCCACGCAAAAGGTAAACGTTGCCGTCCGAACCAAGAGCGACGTCGCCGAGGCCCACGAATCGGTTTCCGACGTTCGAGCGGGTGTACTCCTCGTCGCCACTCTCCGCCTTTTGCCGGGCTTCTTCGTCCTCTGGCTCATAAATAGTCTTCACCAGCTTGCCATTCGGGTCGAACACGGCAGTGTACGGGGTGCGATGGTCTTTTCCCGTGAGACCACTCAATAGGAATCCGCCCGACCCGAACACCGCGATCTGCCACGGATCCACCACGCGAGCATCGGCTTCCAGCGCCGTGGATGATTTCACCGAGCCGTCCCCGGCGAACTCCACTGCGTAAAGACCGTCCCCTATCCTTGCCGCCTGGTACACACTGCCCGCATCGGAAACAAAGATGCCCTTTGCCAAATCGGTATTCCGGGACGCTTCCGCGACGCGGAAATTCTTCGTCAGCGCCCCGTCTGGCGTTATTTCCTGGATCGACAGCCGAGCCGCCCCAGAATCGGTGCCAGCCCAAACGCGGGCGTAAATATTTCCGCCGCTGTCGCACGCGATCTTGTCGACCATCTGGGCGGGATGGCCTAGAGGCAGCCCAACCTTGGTTGTCCTGATGCTTATGGCCGGCGCCACCGCGTTCTGCTGGCCCCACAAGATGGGGGCCGCGCTGCATGCGCCTGCCAAGAGAAGCGCTCGGATGTTCATGGTTTCACCTCCAGGTTCGCCCGTCCTTTAAAGGATACGTCAGCTGGATGCGGCACGTCGGGCGAGCCGGTCGGCCTTTCGGCATGAAGGAAGCCAAACGGCGGGTCGTCGTAGACCCTGCCGTTCCGGTAGTACCCACCGCCCCTGATCGGCGGGCGCAGCTGGGCTGCTCTGCCAGAGCTACGGTTTCGGATCTGGGTGCAGCAGTCGAAGCTGCATGAGCCATCATCACATTCGCAACCATGGTCGCAGTCGCCGCTCTCGTCGCACTTATGGCAGGCTCGCCTTCACTAGGTAGAATTTTTCTTCATTCTCGTAGGGGACGAAGGTGAAGCCCTCAGAGCCGTAGCCAGCCAGATATAAGGAATGGTTTCCGATGACAGGAAGCATTCTGTAATCAGCGATGGAATTTCCTTCAAGGTCGGTGACCTTGATGAGGTTTTGATGCGGGTCGAAGTCGAACCACCGGTCAAATTCGATGGCGAGCCGTCCGGAATAGAACTTGATGCTCCTCGCCAGGAGAGCGGGGTCCCCGGCGTCGATTCGCAGCTTGCGAACCACCTCCCCAGCCGGAGAAATCACGTACACCAACGCCGGCGAGGCGGTGCCGTGTAGAAGATAGACATTGCCATCGGAGCCAGCGGCAACATCGCCTCGGCTCACAAAATCTGCGCCGCCAACGGTGCCGATTGGCCGGGAATTCCAGTCGAATGGCGAAGCTTTCTTTCGGGCTTGCTCGTCTTCCGGCTCATAGATCGTTTTTACCAGCCGGCCGTCCGCGGCGAAAACCGCCGTAAAGGGAGCAAGGTTATCCGTTCCCGTTGTGGCAGTCAGCAGGTATTCGCCCGACTTAAAGACGGCCAAGAGCCAGGGAGTCACTGAAGCGCCTGTTGCCAGCTTCGTCTTTGCTTTCACTGAGCCGTCCTGCGCGAACTCCACCACATAAACGCCGTCATGCGCGACCGCCGTCTGGTAGACTCTGCCGTCGGTCGTTGCAAAAACGCTTCTGCCCACAATCTCTACGCCGCCGTCGCTCCGCCGGGGGAAGGCGTCCAAGACTCGGAAGTTCCCTATCAGATTCCCGTCCGGCGATATCTTTCGGATCGGTAGTGCTGCCCGCTCCTGCCCGGGCGGCTCGGACGTCAAGTGCCGTACGTAGACATTTCCTGGGCCCCATCGCAGACACCGCCGCGACTCTGGCTTCCACGGTTCGTCATGGCAACGTCAATTTTCGTTGTTTCTTTAAGGTCTACGGCGGGCGTCGCAGACTCTTGTGCGCAGAGCATCGGTGCGATGCCGCACACTCCCGCTAGAACAAGCGCTGTCATCTTCACGGCCTCACCTCCAGGGTTGTTTCGTTCGCTCAAAGACACATCAGCTAAGTGGGGTGCATCGGCCAATCTGGTGGGTTTCCTAGCATGCGGGGGACCAAATGGCAGTTCGTCGTAAAAGCTCGCCGTTACGATAATATCCGCCGCCAACCGGAGGGCGCAAACTGGCTGTTATGGTGCGGCCACGGATCCGGATCTGGGTGCAGCAGGCGTAGCTGCACGAGCCGTCGTCACATTCGCAGCCATGATAGCAGTCGCCGCCTCCTCCTCCTCCGCAGTCGCCGCCACAGCTCTCGTCGCAGGCTAACCTGGCGGTGGTGTATTCATAGCCGGTTTCGGTACATACCCCATAACTTACAGAGCAGTAGTATCCTGGGGTACCTTGCCCCTCGCAGTAGGACTCCGGTACCGGAACTCCCTACACACTTCGGAGGATCGTCAGCGGGCGTGACTGCTAGATTGCATCCCTGAGCAAAGGCCCTGCCTCCGAAAGGCAAGAGCGCGAAGGCCACTCCAATGCGGCACAGGAGGGAAAGAGTTTTCATCGCAACCCCCGATCATTGCACTTGGGGCTCTCTCGCGGTCAAATTACACCTCATTTCTCGCCGCGCGAAGGTTTTCTTGATCTTGTTACGAAAAATGGGAAATCCCTGTTATGTTCTTGGATCGATTGAGCTTAAAATTGAACAATAACACTACCTCAAGGGGCGTTTTCCAATTCTTGTCACGAAAACCGAACACCCGCAACCATGCTTGTCGCGAAGTAGTAAAATACCGAAAAGGAACTGTTCCGCGTTTGCCGCAAACCCAGGCAGCGGGCTGGCCTTAGAAGACTCCTATGAAGAAACTGCTTTCAATCGTAGTCGTAGTCGGCTCTCTGCCAATGTTCTCCCACGCGCAGGTGGTCGAAGAAATTATCGCGCGCGTGAATAGCCAGATCATCACCCTCTCCGAGTTTGACCGCAGTAAAGATCAGCTCAGGGATGACGTCAAGCAGCAGGATGCGGCCAATGCCGATAAGCTCTATGCGGAGCGTGAGAAGGACGTCCTGCGCGATCTCATCGACCAGCAGCTCTTGATTGAAAAAGGCAAGGATCTCGGCATTACGGGCGACACCGACCTGATCAAGCGCCTCGACCAGATGCGCAAGGATATGAAGCTCGACACGATGGAAGAACTGGAGAAGGCCGCTACCGCCCAGGGCATCTCTTACGAAGATTTCAAGCAGAACATGCGCAACCAGCTCGTCACGCAAAAGGTGATCGGCGAAGAAGTCGGCTCTCACCTGAGTATCACCAAAGATGAACAGGAAAAGTTTTACGAAGAGCACAAGAGTGAGTTGGAACAGCCCGAGTCAATAAAGCTGAGCGAGATTTTGGTGGCTCCGCACAAGGCCGGCAAACCGGCGGCCGACAAACCAGCCTTAGAGAAACCAGCGGCTGACAGAGCGCAGAGCGGCGCTGATTCGTCAGCTGCAGGCGGCGAAGCTCCCAAGAGTCAAGACGCCTCCTCCGAAGCGGCCAAACAGGTGGAAGATGCTGCAGCTCTGGCCGCCGCGGAAGCCAAGGCCAATGATCTGCTCAAACAGATTCGCGCGGGCGCCAGCTTTGAAGATGTGGCGAAGAAGTATTCTGACGGTCCTTCGGCGGCGCAGGGCGGCGATCTGGGAGCGTTCAAGCGCGGCTCGCTCGCCAAAGAACTGGAAGACAAAACGTTTGCCATGAAGGCCGGCGAAGTCACTGATGTGATTCGCACCAAGCAGGGCTACGTGATCTTGAAGGTTATCAGCCACCAGACGGCGGGTATTCCGCCGATGAAGGAGGTTGAGCCTAAAATCCAGGATGCGCTGTATTATCAGAAGCTGCAGCCCGCGCTCCGCGCCTATCTGACCAAGCTGCGCGAAGAAGCTTACATCGACATCAAACAAGGTTATACCGATTCCGGCGCCAGCCCGAACCAGACCAAGCCGATTGAAACCACCGCAGCAAAGGCCGCTGAAGCCAAGAATCTGAAGAAGAAGAGAAAGAAAGTGCTGGGCGTGCCGATCTGATTTGGGCCGCGACGGGCCCCAGAGCTGGATTCATCCACTCCCTACCGCAGAATCCACGACTCAGCGTTGCCCGTTGGCGCATCTTCATCCTTTCTGATTTACACTGATGAGAACCATGAAAGAGTTTTACATCGGCGACTGCACCCGCCACGAAAACAAAATCATTACCTCGAACTTCGTGGTGGTCAGCAAGCAGATTAAGCCTAAGAAAACCGGAGAGCCTTATCTGGCTCTCACCCTTGGCGACCGCAGCGGACAGCTCGAAGCCAAGATGTGGGACAACGTGGATGAAGTGCTCAACGCTTTCGAGCAGGAAGATTTCCTCAAGATCAAGGGTTTGGTCAACAAGTATAAGAACCGCTTCCAACTCACCATTCACAAGCTTCGCAAACTGGGGGAAACGGAAATCGAGTTCTCCGACTATCTTCCCAAAACCACGAAGAATATTGACGAGCTCTGGCTCACGCTGACCGACTTCGTCGCATCCTTCCAGAATCCTCATCTCAAATCTCTGGTCCAGGCTTTCATGTCAGACCCGGAGATTGCGGCCGCTTATCGTAATGCTCCCGCCGCGAAGACGCTGCATCACGCCTACATTGGCGGCCTGCTCGACCACGTGGTTTCGCTTTTTCGATCCTGTGACCTGGTGTGCCGAAACTATCCTCTGGTCAATCGCGATTTGCTGCTGACCGGAGCCTTTCTCCACGACATCGGCAAAATTCACGAACTCGCCTACAATCGGTCGTTTTCCTACACCACGCGTGGCCAGCTTCTCGGCCACATGGTCATCGAACTTGAGATGTTGCAGTCGAAACTCGCGCTTGTCTCTGACTTTCCCACCGAACTCAAGACTCTGCTTGAACATCTCATTATCAGCCACCATGGTGAGTACGAATTCGGTTCCCCCAAGCTGCCCATGTTTCCCGAAGCCCTTCTGCTGCATTACATGGACGATCTCGATTCGAAGATGGAGGCCATGCGAGCCCACTTCGAGCGCGAGGCCGATCTGGAGAGCCCCTGGACGAGCTACAACGCCTCGCTGGGAAGACCTTTGCTGAACAGCGCGAAATTCCTTGCGCCCAAACCCGTCGCTCAGCATGAGGATGTTTCCTCCTCCGCTGCGAGCGAGGCGGAGCCTGACAACGAGACTCGCGAAGAGACTCCTACACTTCCCGGCCTTAAGTCTTAGCGGGTCCCAGAGGTTCGCCTTCAACCAATGCTCGACTTCAATCGATTCGAAGTTCTAACCTTCGACTGTTATGGCACTCTGATCAACTGGGAGGATGGAATCTTGCGTTGCCTGCGCCGCATTCTCACTGCCCACGGCGCGGACATGGAGGACGTCACGATCCTGCGCTTATATGCGGAGTTCGAAGCTCGCGCCGAGCAAGGGGAGTATCGCCGCTATCGCGAGATTCTTGAATCGGTCGTGCGCACGTTCGGCAAAGAACTTGGCTTTGCACCCACCATCGCGGAAGTTCAATCGTTGCCGGAATCGCTGGCGAGTTGGAAACCGTGGCCCGACACGGTCGGTGCTCTCGGAGAACTTCAGAAGCGCTTTCGATTGTCGATCATTTCCAACGTGGACGACGATCTCTTCGCCTGTACTCAGCCGCAACTGAAGGTTAAATTTGATCAGGTCATCACGGCCCAACAGGCAGGAGGCTACAAGCCGTCATTGAGGATCTTCGAACTAGCGCTCAGTCGCGTCGGCGTTGCCGCACACCGTGTCCTGCACGTTGGTCAGAGCATTTACCACGACGTGCTGCCAGCGCAATCGCTGGGCCTCGCTACAGTTTGGGTGAACCGCCCATCCCCTCGCCGCGGCGTGGGTGCTGTAAGAGCGGCGGAGGGACATCCGGACTTGCAAGTGTCGAGCCTTGCCGAGCTTGCAGCTGCTATCGCTCGGACATAATCCTCTATCCACGTTCCTCTAGAAATTCACTGGAACTTTCACAACTCTTTTCTGAATCGCCCACATCACCAGTTCAGCCTTATTGTGAATACCAAGCTTTCGCATCAGATTGAACTTATGCGCGTCCACAGTCTTGACGCTCAGCCCCAGAACCATCGCTGCCGCGCGAACCGTCTTTCCATGCGCCAGCAGTTTCAACACTTCCTTTTCCCGGGCGGTCAGGGAGCGTTCTTGTGAGAACAGAGTCGTGGCGTGCTGCTGCGTTTCACTTTCCGGCGATGTTTTCATCTGGCTGGTTGCATCGCCCAAGCACGCGTTGCGAACCATTTCCGACAGTTCTTCGGCGGAAGTTTGCCGCACGGCGCAACCTGCCGGGACAGCTCGAACCTCGAACGAGGAATCGGCGTGCTCCTGCATCCTCAAGAACACTAATTTTGTCCGGGGAGATTCCTGCGCAACACACAGCTCCACTTCTGCTTCAGGCATCGCAAACGTGGCGGCGTCAGCTACCAGCACATCCGGCTTGAACTCGGCAACTTTGCGCAGGCACTCCGCCGCATTGTCCGCTTCGCTAACCACGTCGATGTCAGCCTCGTCTTCGAGCAAGCGTCGCAGACCTTGCCGCAACAGAACATGGTCATGCACGAGCGCGCAACGAATTTTCCTGCTGGGGAAAATCACTTCCCCTGGCTCTGTGCATCGGGGCACACAGTTCCTCCAGTTTTGGCCAGAAAGTTTGCGAAATGACGCGAGCGGCGGGCAGTTCTCAAACAGCGATTACAAGCATTGTAGCAATCATTGTCGCCCGCGCGCACCTGAAAGTTAAGCAAGCGGATCTTTTCTTCAGGTTTAGCTGCAAGAGATGATGTTTGTCTGACCACAGAGCTCAGAGGACGTCGCATCAGGTAGAATCGAGCACTTATGCTGCGCTACTTCACAGCCGGAGAATCTCATGGCGAAGCTCTGGTCGCTTTTCTTTCTGGTCTGCCCGCCGGCCTCAAAGTCGACCAGGCATTTCTCGATCGCGAACTCTGGCGGCGGCAGCAAGGCTACGGACGCGGCGGCAGAATGAAGATTGAGCGCGACACGGCTCACATTCTTTCTGGCGTTCGCCATGGCATGACCATTGGCTCGCCGATTTCAATCCAACTCGAAAATAAAGACTGGAAGAACTGGCAGGAGGCCCTGCCCGTCGGCGAGGGTGATCCGGCTGACCACAAGCGCGTAGCTTCTCCTCGGCCCGGCCACGCTGACCTCGCAGGCGCGTTGAAATACAATTTCCCTGAGGCCCGCTATGTTCTCGAACGCGCCTCGGCGCGTGAATCTGCGGCGCGCGTTGCCATCGGAGCTCTCGCCAAGACCTTCCTGCGGGAAATCGGGATCGAAGTTCTCAGTCACGTTTCGGCCGTCGGCAACGCCGTCGTGCAACAAGAAGTCCCTTGGGAGCACATTCAGTCTCTCTACAATCAAAAAGAGATCCTTCTGAATTGTGCCGACCATGAAACTGAGCAGCGCATGAAAGGTGAGGTGGACAAAGTTCTTAAGACGGGCGATTCGGTGGGAGGAGTTTTCGAAGTCGTCGCTCACAATGTTCCGCCCGGCCTGGGAACCTACGCGCAGTGGGACGAACGGCTGGACGCTCTGCTGGCTGGCGCGGTCATGTCGCTGCAGGCCGTAAAGGCGGTTGAGATTGGCTCAGGAGTCACCGCCGCCGCTTCGCCAGGCTCTGCCGTGCACGATGAAATCGGATATGGTCAGGCCGCGAGCTTTACGGGATTCACTCGCACTCGCAACAACGCCGGTGGAATCGAGGGTGGCGTTTCCAACGGAGAAGAGATTCGCGTACGCGGCTATCTCAAACCGATTTCCACTTTGCGCCGCCCACTGCGCTCGGTCGATTTCTCCACTCGCGAACCCGTAAGCGCGGCTTATGAGCGCTCCGACGTTTGTGTAGTTCCGGCCGCTGGAGTCGCGGCCGAGGCCATGGTCGCGCTCACTCTGGCTCGCTGCGCGCTCGACAAGTTCGGCGGCGACTCCATGGGAGAAACCTTGCGTAACTTCCAGGGTTACTGCCTGCAATTGAAAAACTACTGACGATCTAATTTCAGATGATCTATCCCATTGTGAAATTCGGAAATCCCGTTCTCGAAAAGCCGGCCGAGAAAGTTACGGCCTTCGATGAAGAATTGAAGAAGCTCGTCGAGGATATGTTCGAGTCGATGTACGCCGCCCGCGGTGTGGGCCTGGCAGCGCCGCAGATCGGAATCTCGCGCCGTATTGCCGTCATTGACGTTACTTTCAAAGAGGATCCAAACGCCAAACTGGTCCTCATCAACCCTGAGGTCATTCACAAAGAAGGCCGGCACGCGCAGAGCGAAGGTTGCCTAAGTATTCCCGACTTCCGCGAAAATGTGACACGCGCCCAGGTGGCGACGATTCGCGCGCAAGATGTAACTGGAAAGGTTTTTGAAAAGACCGGAGACGATTTACTCGCCCGTGCTTTTCAGCACGAAACCGATCACTTGAATGGCAAGCTCTATATCAGCCACATCAGCGCGCTAAAACGCGACCTCATCAAGCGCAAGATACGCAAGATGGTCAAAGCGGGAGAATGGTAGAAGAAATTTGAAATTGGGTAATTTCGTAAGTGAGTAAGTATTGTCGTACCTATCGTGCTGTTCAATTACTCAATTATCCATTTCACAATTGCCCAATGTCCTCATCTCTCAATCTCGTTTTTTGCGGCACACCGGGCTTTGCCGTGCCCACGCTCGAAAGGCTGGTCGAGGCTGGATTTCGCGTCGACCTCGTGGTAACGCAACCGGACCGCCCCAAAGGACGCGGCCTCGAACTTGTTCCTTCGCCGATCAAAAAGTGCGCTCTGAATCTAAATTTGCCGATCATCCAGCCTGAGACCATCAAGAACAACGCCGATTTCCGTGCTCAACTCACCGGCCTCAAGCCTGACGCCATTATCGTAGTTGGCTACGGTCGCATCATTCCACACTGGATGCTTGATCTCCCCTCCTTCGGCAATATCAACCTGCACGCCTCACTCCTGCCGAAATATCGCGGCGCCGCGCCCATTCAGTGGGCAATCGCGCGCGGCGAATCCGTCACCGGTGTCACCACCATGAGGATTGACGCGGGCCTCGATACCGGTGACATCCTTCTGCAGAAGGAAATCCCGATCGACTCCATCGACACGGCTGAGACGCTCTCACCGATGCTGGCCGCCGTGGGAGCAGATCTAATGGTCGAAACCTTGCGCGAACTGCAGAGCGGAAAACTTAATCCACGCAAACAAAACGACTCTCACGCCACCCTCGCGCCAATTCTTAAGAAAGAAGACGGATTGATCGATTTCTCCCGCGCCGCAACTGAGATATTCAATCGCCTGCGCGGTTTCCAGCCTTGGCCCGGCGCCTACTCGACATTTCGCGGCAGGAACTTACAGGTACGGCAGGCGGCTGCGCTGGATCGAGCGCTGCTGCCGGCTGAACTGAAGGTCGAAGGCGATCATCTTCTTGTCGGCTGCGGCCATGGCACATCGCTCGAACTTCTCGATTTCCAGCTGGAAGGCAAGAAACGTACTTCTGCGGCTGACTTTATTCACGGGTATCGCCTACTGCCCGGCGAGAAACTGGGTCTGTGATGCGGAGATGCACGATTTTATTTCGGCTGCGAGCAGTCGCGGTCATACTGACCACGTGAAACCAAGAACTCAAGACTCGCACCCGGCGGTTTCACCCTCGCGTTCAGCTGCCTTCGACATCCTGCTTCGCGTCGAGCGCGAGTCTTCTTATGCCTCTGAACTTCTGCATTCCCAGACCTACGACCGGCTCACTCCAGTCGATCATTCCCTGGCCACGGAACTGGTAATGGGAGTTCTACGCTGGCGATCACTTCTTGACACTCAAATTGCTGCCAGTTCAGCGCAACCGCTTTCCAAACTCGATCCTGAGGTTCTCATTGCACTGCGCCTCGCCGCTTATCAACTTCGCTGGCTCAGCCGCATTCCCGCACGCGCTGCAATCAATGAGAGCGTTGAGCTCGTCAAGCGTGCTCGCAAACGTTCTGCCGCTCCTTTTGTCAATGCCGTTCTGCGAGAGCTCGCTGCCGGCATTTCGCTCGGCGACCAACTTTCTCAACCTCCAATCAATCACGATTCATCCGAGACGCTCGCAGCCAGCAGCGCCCATCCGCTGTGGCTCATCGAACGCTGGACCCATGCCTACGGACTTGATTTCGCGTTTCGCATTTGCCAGTACGACCAATCGGTACCGGTGACCGCAATCCGTCTTCGTCATCCTGAAGCGGAGGCCCAACTCAAAGCCGAAGGCATCGAAACGGAGCCAGGGGCTGTCCTGGCCTCTGCGCGGCGAGTCCAGCACGGAGACATAACAAGAACTTCCGCATTCCGATCCGGCCTCTGCGTTATTCAAGACGAAGCCTCGCAGCTTGTTGCCGCACTCGTCGGTCACGGCGCGTACATTCTCGATTGTTGTGCGGCACCGGGAGGAAAGACACTGGCGATCGCCGATCGCAATCCCGATGCCGCCATCGCCGCCGTCGAACTTCACGCTCACCGCGCACGTCTAATGCGGAAGCTACTGACCACGAATAACACAGCCTCTGAAACACGCAACTTTCGCCTGGTGGCGGCGGACGCGCGCAATCTTCCCTTTGCCACTAAATTCGCTCGCGTACTCGCCGATGTGCCCTGCTCCGGTACAGGCACTCTCGCGCGCAACCCCGAAATTAAATGGCGGCTCTCTCCCGAAGACTTAACTAATCTGCAATCACGCCAAATCGCCATCCTCAGTTCGGCTTCATCTCAAGTGTCTGAAGGAGGTCGACTGATCTACTCAACTTGTTCTCTGGAAAAGGAAGAAAACGAAGACGTGATCGAGCTCGTTGTAGGAAGAAATCCATCGTTCCGCGTACTCGATTGTCGAACTGAGCTGGAGCGCCTCCAACAGGAAGGCGAACTGATTTGGCCGGACATTTCTTCACTCACTTGTGGCCCGTACCTGCGCACACTGCCGGGCGTTCTTCCTTGCGATGGCTTCTTCGCTGCGATCCTCGAAAAAATCTAGCGGCAACAAACCTTCATCGCACTTCGAAATTCACCACGGCTCCCGCCAAAACTTTCTGTCCGGGAGGGGGCCACTGGGTAACGATCACGCTGGCCGCCGATGGTTGCTGAGGAGCGACACTTGCAGGCGGAGCGGGATTCGGCGGAGTTGCACCCGCCGCCGCGTCCGGACTGGGCAATGCCACGATGGGCGGCGGAGCCAGACTGACGTTTCCTAGTTTGAATCCGGCCTCCTGCAGCGTTCTGCCAGCGCTGCCCAGCGTTTGCCCCACAAAGTTCGGCATCACATAAGCTGGTGGATCAGCCCCTACGCTTACAAGCAAGCTGGTTCTCGGCGCTGCCACTTGGCTGGCATTAGCCGGCGGACTCTGCGCCAGCACTTGATCGGCAGGCGTTCCGGCCATCTGCATTTCCGCCGTCGACGCCACTTCTAGTCCGCGCCGCCGGATATTCAATTCCGCCGCGCGTTCGCTCTCCTTAGTTACATCCGGAATCGATACACGCTGCGGTCCCATACTCTGCGCCACGCGCACCTGCCAGCCTCGCCGTACCTTGCTGCCCGGCAGCGGTAACTGGGTCATGATCCGGCCTTCAGGAATGTTCGGGCTGTAGTACTGGCGCTCCACTTCGATCTGCAGTCCGAGTCCGGCCACGGCGCGCTCCGCGTCAGAAGGCGTCAACCCCACAATTGCAGGTACCTGTACCTCTTGTCCGTGAATGGCAAATCGCATCGCCGTCACCGCCGACACCAATGCCACGACAATTAGAATCAGCGCCATCATCGCAAAGCGAAACAGGGGTTTCATAGGTTAAGAAGTTTAGTGAGCCTCATCCGTACTTGGCGACGTATCGGGCGTATCCACTTTTTGTACAACAGTTACCGGCACCTCCGGAGCCGGCTCGAACTGCCCGGGATCTTTCCCCGCCATCGCCACATTCATAAAGTTCATCCAGATCGGCAGCGCCGCGTGCGCTCCCGTTTCTTTAGCGCCCAGCGTCTTCTTCTCGTCGAATCCCATCCAAACTCCGCAGGTCATTGTGGGGGAGAATCCCACGAACCAGGCGTCCGTGAAATCGTTCGTGGTACCGGTCTTTCCCGCGGCCGGGAAAGGCATCTTGGCTGCCGCCACCGCGGTGCCGCGCAGCACCACCTCCCGCAACATTCCGGTCATGATTCGCGCCGTGCGCGTGCCGATCACGTCTCTTACCTCAGGATAATCCTCTTCGAGCACGCGCCCCTCGTAGTCCGTCACCTTGGTGATGTAGCGCGGCGTTACGCGCACCCCGTCGTTGGGAAACACGCTGTACGCTGAAGTCTGTTCCATCAAAGTAATCTCCGCCGAGCCCAGCGCGACGGGCAGGTAGGGCGGCAATTTCGCCGTGATTCCGAAACGCTCTGCGTAGTCAATCACGCTCTTGATCCCAATTTTACTCGCTAGCTTCAACGCAGGAATGTTGCGTGACTGCGCCAGAGCCCGCCGCAGAGTTATGGTTCCCTCAAACTTTTCGTCATAATTGTGCGGCGAGTATGGACCAGAGCCCGTCTCGAAAGTCACTGGCTCGTCCAGAATTGTGTCATCCGGACTTCCACCCTGGTCAATCACCGCCGTGTAAACATACGGCTTGAACGACGATCCCACCTGACGCAATGCTTGCGTTGCTCGGTCGAATTTCGATTCATTGAAATCCCGTCCGCCTACCATCGCCTTGATTCCCCCGGTCGCATTGTCGATCGCCACCAGAGATCCCTGCGCGCCAGAATCCTGCTCCAGGCTCACTCGCGCCGCTCCATTGGGACTCAAATTCAGAATCTTTACGTAGCAGATATCGCCTGCCCGCAACAGACTCTGTATCCTGCCCTGCGTCCACGCTACATCCGCTTGCCCTAAGGCCGCCGCATAGCGTCCGAACTTCAGCGTTGCAATTCCCACCCCCGACGATGTCACCAGCGCGTGCACGTATCCGTTTACTTCCGGTTCGTCATCCCAATCGGGATGCGCGTACTTGTCAATCGAATTTCCTTCGGCGACAACGTTCTCCAGATGTCCCTTCCATCCATGGCGCCGTTCGTACGCTGCCAGCCCGTCGAGCACCGACTGGTTCGCCGCTTTCTGCAGATCGACATCAAGCGACGTATAGACTCTTAGCCCGCCTTCATGCACCTGGTCGGCCCCATACTTGTTTTCCAGATACCGTCGTATCTCTTCCACAAAATAAGGCGCAAGGGAATTAGGATCATGCTGCAGATGCAGAGCCAAGGGCGCCGAGCGCGCATCCGCCGCCTGAGTCGCTGTAATCTTTCCGTCTTCCAGCATGGCATTGATAACCAGTTTGCGGCGATTTATGGCGCGATCGGGATGGTTGATTGGAGAATAGATTCCCGGACCCTTGGGTAGTCCGGCCAGCAGCGCGGCTTCCGCAAGATTGAGGTTCCGTGCCGGCTTGCCGAAGTAGAATTCCGACGCAGCCTCGAACCCATACACTCCATGCCCCAGAAAAATCTGATTGGCATACAACGTGAAAATTTGCGGCTTGGTAAATCGCCGCTCAATCTGGATCGCAAGCATTGTCTCCTGCACTTTGCGATGGAACGATCGGTCGGGCGAAAGAAACAGGTTGCGCGCCAGTTGCATGGTCAAGGTCGATGCGCCCTGTACTTTCCCTCCGGACTCAATGTCGCGATACGCCGCTCCCACGATGCGCCAGAAATTGATGCCCGAATGCCGGTAGAAATCCTTGTCTTCAATCGAAACCAGGGCATCGCGCAGCACCGGAGCGAAATCATCGTAGCCCGCCACCACGCGCCGCTGCAGCGCGAACGATCCAATCACGCGCTCATGATCGCCATATAACTCCGTAATCGTACTGGGGCGGTACGCTTCCAGCGCATCGACCTGCGGCAAGTCTGTGGTGTAGACCAGCAAAAGGCCAGCTGTCGCTCCCAACAGACCGGAGACGAGCACCAGCAGCCCTAACAACACGCGGCCCACTAGCTTCCTTCCGGCAATCTCCACCGGCGGAAGATCTTCATAGAGCGACTTCATGGCGATAGCTCAGGATAGCAGGGCGCGCAAAAAAAGCGCGCACCTCAACGGTGCGCGATCCAATCGAACTTAAATGTCTGCCTTTAGCTCGCCCGGCTCTTCAGTACCTCAAGAGCTTTATGCAACTGGTCATCCTGCGTGCTCTTGGGCTTGGCCTCGGGTTCCGCAGGTGCAGGCGCAGCCTCCTCTCCGTCGTCATCGGAGATCGCGTTGTCCGTTTCATCGGCCACCAGCACGTTCGGGGTCACCGCAGTTTCCTGAATCGCCTTCCCGCTCGGCGAATAATATTTCGCCACCGAAAGAATCAGCGCTCCGCCATCCGGCAGATCGATGGTTTTCTGCACCGATCCATCGCCAAACGTCTTATCGCCCACCACGTCACCGCGAGCATTTTCCAGAAGCGCCGCCGCCACAATTTCAGCCGCCCCTGCCGTCCCCTTATTCACCAGCACCGCAACCGGGAGCGACGTCACTGCTTTAGAGGGATCCGCATTGAACGCCTCCCGCGGAAATTTCTGTCCCTGCAAATACGTAATCGTCCCGTGGTTCAGGAAAAGATTAGCCGTAGCCACGCCCTCGCTCTCTTCTCCTTCCGATGTATTACGCAGATCGAGGACCAGCTTTTTCGCTCCTGCTTTCTCCAACGCTCTGATCCTTGCGGCGATCTCCTGCGCCTTCCCCTTGGTCAGAGCATCTACTTTCACGTAGCCAATGCCATCCTCCAGCATCTTGTCGGAAACCGGCGGAATGCTTACCACGTCTCGCGTGATCACCATCTTCTGCGGTTCCGCCCGGCGCGCCCGAACCACCGAAACATTCACCGTCGAGCCAGGCGTTCCGGCCAGCGCGCTGCGAATCTCCAGCAGCGACATATCCCGCGTGCTCTGGCCTTCGATAGATTCGAAAATATCCGTCGCCTCAATCCCCGCCTTTTCTGCAGGCGAACCCGGCAACACCGAAACCACGTCCGCATATCCAAATCGTTTCGAGATCGTCGCTCCGATCTCGCCCTTGGCTTCCGACTTGTGCGCCCGGTAAGCCTTATAGGCCGCCGGGGTCAGGTAGCTGGAGTTAGCATCCAAGGACTCGACCAGCCCGTGCAGAGCTCCGTCCGTCACCTTGGGAATGTTGGGGTCTTCTACGTACTCGCTTTGCACGCGGGACAATACTTCGCTATAAACCTGCATCTGCCGGTATGAGCCGTCGTTGGACGAGGCGTGCACGCCTCCAAACGAACCAACCACCACAAACAGCAACACGGCAAACGATGAAACCAGAATCGCAGCTTTAGTTTTCATGGACATCAGGTTCTTCTTCTGAAAGGAGTCACTTCCTAGGAGAACGTTTCTTCATTATATCTTGTAGATGCTGCTTTTTGTCTCTTGGCTGCTCTTATTCGTCACCCACCGGTAATCTCAAGGGAATCCGATGGTTCCAAGGATAGATCCGCAAGAAACTCCCAAAAAGAAAGTCCGCATTCCGCATAAAGTAGACGATCCAAACCGTGATTTGTCACAGGGTTTATGCTGGCGGCTTGAAAGTCAAAGTGATCGTGCTTTGCACCGCCACAGCCCGCCCATTCATAGAATACGGTTTGAATCGCCACTGTCTCACCGCATCGATTGCAGCCCGCGCAAACACAAGTGATCCCTGCAGAAACTTCGCATCTTGAACCGTGCCATCACGCCCGATCAGCACCTGCAGCACCACGCTGCCTCGCTGCGCGCTCGCTTTCGCCCCTGCCGGGTAGTCTGGATCAACCGCTTGAGCCAGCAGTTCGCGCGTCGCAGTTTCCGGCAGATTCACCGGCTCAATCGACGACATCGCGGCCTCTACCGGCTTGGCCCCGCTTGATTCCGGCGTTGCGGGGGCGAGCTGTGATTTCAGGCTCGACGGGATTCCCATGCTGCCGCCTGCGGAAGCTGTGTGCGTTGCAGGAGGTGTTCGCACTGGCGGGGGCACGGCCAACTGCGACGCGACCATCTGAGCCGGCTGCTGAACAGGCTTTTGCGCCAGGAACGGATCCGGCCCGTCCGCCGAATTCTCCGGCACACTTCCCACGCTCGTAAGCGTTGGATCCTTGACCACACTCGTCCCACTTTGCCCCTGCGTCGTCTGGACGGGTGCAGCCTGGCTCTGGTCGGAGGGGCTGTTGTTCTCGACCGCAGCGCCTTGCGCTTGCCCGCTATTCGCCTCCGACCCTTTCTCCGGCTTCGCTGTCGGATCAACTACCGGAAGCACTTGAATTTGCGAAGGGTCGGTGGTCGCGTCGGGAATGTTTCCAACCGCGGGCAACTTGTACTCATCTCCCGATTGGCCGAAGCTGTCATGCTGAGGCGCCGCCTCCGGTAAAGGGGCAGGTGGCGGGTTAAGCCAGCGGCTTCCCGTGCGCACCGCGTTTCGATACTCGGTGAGTAAGCTTTGCCGCGCGCGAGGCACCATCACGAAAATCACGCCGGCAACCGCCACTATCGCGAACAACAAGACTTTGCCACTTTTTGGCCGCGCCTCGGCCGCAGGCTCCGCTTCCTGCTCGGCTTTCCCCGATATATAGGCGAAAAGAGCGGCCTCCGATTCAGCTTCTTGTTTCGATTCCGCTTTCGCGGGAGGTTTGACTTCTTCTGTAGGCAACTCCGCTTTGGGTGATTCCGCAGCACGGACACCGGCAGCCCGGGTGCCGTAAGATGGCGTCTCCCCATACGTTAACAATTCGGTTTTCGCCGAAGCCTCTTTCCCGGTGCCGAATACGGGCGCGTTTAGCCGGGCTTGCAACATTGACCATCCCGTCAATTTCTCCTTCGGTTTGGGCTCTTGTTCGGTGGTAGCGTCTGCCGTGGCTGCTTTCGGCTCTGAAGTCGCGATTACGCTGGCTTCAGGAAGCTCTTCGATCGGCTTCACTTCCACTTCTTTATACGATTGCGCTCGGGAAAAGGAAGCTGGATCTCGAGGGGGTGGAGCGTTTACTGGAAAGCTATCATCGGGTGCTTCTGTTGCAGGGGCGGGCGCCGCGGCGGCTGCAGCCGAAGCCCTCGTGCCCGTTTCCGCCGCCTGCCGCGGAACCCCCGGCGCTCCTGATTGCTGCGCTGAAGGTTGCTGCTTTGCTCGCAGAAGTTGGCACGCGGTACTCATAGTGTCCCGCACTTGCTCGGGACGAATTGGTTTCGCGAGAACTGAATTGGCTCCCGCCCGCAGAGCTTCCGGCAGCCTGGCATCGTCGCTCACAATTGCCAACGTTAGCGGACGCTGCGCCGCCTTCAAGTCGCGCGCCGTCTTCAGTAGAAACGCCGCCTCCGGCTGATCGTCCCAATCCGTCATCACGATCTGGAACGGTTGAGTCGTAACCTTCTCCACCGCATCCACTGCGCTCCGGCAGTACTCTCCCTCGATTCCCAGATCGGAGAGCACCTTCCAGATCGGTTCGACGATCTCCTCATGCGACGAAAATAGCAGGCAGCGTAAGGGCATACTATATCTAGACTAGGCAGGCCCAGTAACCTCGGCAAGTTACCGAGGTGGAGTGCGCTTGCACCCCAAGTTCCAGCAACGACGCGGAAGTACATGTCCTGCCGCACCGCGCGCTCGCCCTCGGGTACACCCGCTCCACTCGGGCGAGTACAGGAAGCGCACCCGGCTACGCTAGAATGCCTGTTCGCTTCCAAATTGCGTCTATGCAGACTGCGGATGTCGTTATTATCGGTGGAGGAATCGTCGGCTCTAGCATTGCCTATCACCTCACTGAAAGCGGCTGCCGCAATATTCTGGTCATTGAGCGCGAATCCGCGCAGGGCAAAGGATCTACGGGCAAGAGCATGGGCGGCGTGCGGGCCCAGTTTTCGACTCCCGTCAGCATTCAGATGTCGCTTTACTCGATTCCTTTCTATGCCAGCTTCGAAGATCGCCTCGGATTCCCTTGCGACTACCGGCCGCAAGGTTATTTGTTCTGCGCCACGAGCGATCAGCAGATGGCGTATCTGCGAACGAATTACAACTTGCAAGTCAAGATGGGTCTCAAGAATGTTCGCCTGATGCCGGGCGATGAAATCGCCGGCATGTTCCCTCAATTGCGCTCCGATGACATTCTCGGCGGAAGTTTCTGCTCCACCGACGGCTTTGTCGACCCCTACAGCGCCATGAATGGATTCATGTCGTGGGCGGCGGACCACGGCGCTACATTGTGGAAGAACGCAATCGTCACGGCTCTTACTCGCGACGCAACCGGCATCGCATCGGTCGAAACCGCGCGCGGCCCAATCTCCACTCGCAAGGTGGTAAACTGCGCGGGCGCCTGGGCCGCAAGCGTAGCTAAGTTCGCCGGCGTGAACTTGCCGGTCGAACCACTGCGCCGAATGCTGGTGCCCAGTGAGCCGTTTGACGAATTCCCCCACACCGCGCCCATGATCATAGACATGTCGAACGGATTTCATTTTCGTCCCGAGGCTCGTGGATTCCTCCTCGCCTGGAACGATCCCGAAGAAACTCCCGGCTTCAAAACCGATTTCGACGTGACCTTTGTCGAGAAGATCCTGACTAGGGCAGCCGACCGCGTCCCCTGCTTCGCGAATCTTCCAGTAAATCCCAAACGAGCATGGGCCGGCCTCTATGAGATGACGCCGGACCATCATCCAATTCTGGGCGAGTCGCCAGACGTAGCAGGTTTTTACCTGGCCAACGGTTTTAGCGGACACGGCGTCATGCACGCCCCGGCAACAGGCAAGATTCTCAGCGACCTGATTCTTCGCGGGAAAGACAGACCTGATTGATGCGTCGCTGCTGAGCTTTGGCGCGTTTCGCCGAGGGGCGACTGATTCACGAGACTGCACTTTGTGAATGCTGATTTCATTATACGCCAGAGTTTTGAAAGGGCGCGGCTTCAGGCGCGCCGTATAGCTACCTCTGAGAATTTGGGCTTTAGCCCCTGAGGTGAACGGTTGCCCCTGCAAGAACGAAACTATTGGCTCACCACCGCAGAACTTCCCGAAAATCGGACCCGCGCCCCCTTCCAGACCGAGTCGATGTCGCTGTAATCGGCGCAGGCTTTACAGGCCTCTCCGCAGCGCGCACGCTCGCCAAACGCGGCGCGAAAGTCGCCGTACTCGAAGCCGAAACCATTGGCTGGGGCGCCAGTTCGCGCAACGGCGGTATGGTCCTGACCGGCATGAAACTGGGCGTCAATAAACTCATTTCCATGTATGGCCGCGAGCGCACCCAGCGCATGTACGCCGCATCGCTTGAAACCATCGATTGCGTCGAGCAAATTATCCGCGACGAATCCATCGACTGCGACTTCTCCCGTTGTGGCCATCTGGAAGTGGCCTGCAAACAGAAGCATTTCGACGACTACGCACGGCAGGCGGAAGTGATCGCGCGCGAGTTCAATCACAAACTGCGCGTGGTTCAGAAAAATGAGTTGAACGCTGAGATCGGATCGAACATTTATCACGGCGGCATGGTCGATGAAGTCAGCGCCGGCGCGAATCCAGCGCGCTACGTCGCTGGACTGGGCCGCGCCGCCGTGAAAGCGGGCGCCGAAATCTTCGAGCGCACGCGCGTTGAAAGTTTGCAGCGCGAATCAAGCCAGGGCCAATCCGGTTGGAAAATCACCACTTCGCGCGGCCCTCTGTGGGCGCGCGAAGTTTTCGTCGCCACCAGCGGCTACACTTCCAATGCAACTCCAGCGCTTCAAAAGAAACTCATTCCCATCGGCTCCTTCATCATCACGACGGAAGTCCTTCCAGAAGCGCTGGGGCACGAACTCAGCCCGCGCAACCGCATGATCTACGATTCTAAAAATTATCTTTACTATTACCGGCTTACGCCCGACCGCCGCATGCTGTTCGGCGGCCGCGCGGCATTCTTCCCCGAAAACGACCAAACCATTCGCCGAAGCGCCGAAATCCTGCGCCGCGGCATGATCGATGTTTATCCCCAACTGCGCGACGCCAAAGTGGAATACGTCTGGGGAGGCACCCTTGACTTCGCCTTCGACATCATGCCCCACGCCGGCCAGATCGATGGCATGTATTTCGCCCTAGGCTACGCCGGACACGGCGTAGCCATGGCCACGTATCAAGGCAAGAAGATGGCAGAGTTGATCGCAGGCGATAAGCCCGAGAATCCTTTCGTCGGCATCCCATTCCCCGGCGCGCCGCTCGGCCTGTACAACGGAAAGCCGTGGTTCCTGCCCTTCGCAGGAATGTGGTACAAGTTTTTGGATTGGGTGAGCTGAGGTCGTTTAGCGCGGGCGCCCTCGCCCGCTAACGCTCGCGACCTACATAGACTTCAGCGATTTCGTATTCAGTACAAGATAGACCATCGGTCCCAGCACCATTGCGATTGCGCCGCCGATCACGGCAAAGCGGTCGCTGCCTAGCAGCGCCACCAGCGCCATCACCACCGGTGCGGCTACAACGTAGAACAGTCCCACTCGCCCGCCAGAAATCACGAACGCTCGCGGCATCTCGGGACGCGTGCGGCGAAGTTTCCACGCCGAGAGCACAGTCAGCACAGTCGTGGCCGAGCGTAGCCAGATGTAGACCGAGATGAGCTGCCCCAGGCTCTGCCATGCCAGCAGTGCGTAAATAATCGCGGAAACCAGAATCGCCAGCCACGGTGTGCCATAGCGCGAATGCTTGCGCGTGAGCGCCGCGGGAAGGTATCCATCTTCGGCCATGGCGAAAGGCATGCGCGTGGTGGTAAGCACGGTGCTGTTGAGCAGCGCGACATTGCCGACCATCGCGGCCAGCGTCATCCACGTGCCTAACCAAGCGTGTCCAAGTAATGATCCGCCGACAATTCTTGCCGCGTCGGAGAAATATCCGGTATGCCATTGTTCCCAGTTCCCCGCTGAAGCCAACCCCGCGAGGGTGGGCAGAAAGTATGCGGCAATCGAAAGCGGAACTACCAGCGCGAGCGCCCGCGGATAGGCTTGCTGCGGGTTCTCCACTTCTTCTGCGACGGTCGAGAGTTGTTCGTATCCCGAATACAGCCATAGGCCCAGCGCGAGGCCGACGCCGAAGATCTTGAATGTGGGTTGATGCGGCGGAATCAGCGGAACGAACGGATTGTGATGCCATTGCAGAAACCCCAACACGATCATCGTCACCACTGGAATAAAGATGAAGATCTCGAGCGCGGTCGCGACTTTTCCTACCATCTGAATGCCGCGCACGTTGATCCAGGTAATCAGCGCGATCAGCGCGACGGAAACGGCGTAGTGCTTCCAGCCTGTGATTCCGGGAAGCAGATAATCGGTGAAGAGAACGGCATAAGCTCCGCCGAGCAAGAATGAGGCTGACCAGTTCCACCAGCCCGCGAGGAATCCCCAGAAGTCGCCGAGAGCGGCGCGGGTCCAGCGATAGAAGCCGCCTTCGACCGGCATTGCCGTAGTGAGCTCGGCCGAAACCAGCGAGACTGGGATGCACCAGAAGAACGGCAGCACGAGAAGATAGATGAGCGTCATTCCGGGGCCGGAAGTTGTGACCATGTCTTCGAGTCCGAATGGTCCTCCTGTGGTGTAGGAGAACATTACGAAGACGAGATAGAAGAGGCTGGCTTTGCGAAGAGTGGACGCGTTGCTGTTGGAGAAGGTCAAAGTGTTTTGGCTCTACAGTGTCTAAGCGGCAAGTGTTCGTGTGAGCGCGCCTTCTAGTTTGAGGAGTTTGCGCTTCACGTCGAGGCCTCCGCCGTAACCGCAGAGCTTGCCATCGGAGGCGATCACGCGATGACAGGGGACGACGATTGCGACTGGATTGCGATTGTTGGCCATGCCGACAGCGCGGAATGCGCTTGGCTTGCTTACGGCGCGAGCGATATCAGCATAGCTGCGCGTTTCTCCGTAGGGAATTGCGAGCAGCGCGCGCCAGCAGGCTAGTTGGAAATCAGTGCCGCGAAGGTCGAGCGGGAAAGTGAACTCGCGGCGCTTGCCAAGGAAATATTCTTCTAGTTCGCTCACATAGGGCCGCAGCAGGCGTTCGGATTCTTCGAATGTGAAGGCACTCTTTTCCTGGCGAAGGTCGCGCGGGTTTGGGCGGATTGATTGCTGTCCGGGCAAGCGGGCGTCGAATTCCAGGGCGACTAATCCGCGGGCGGACGCGGCGAGAAACAACGGTCCGATTGGCGATTGCAGGTTTGTGGTGTGAAGGGTTTCCATGGGAGCTGATCCCTCGGCGCAGCACACAACGATAGCAGAGGATTCGGTTGCATCCTGCTAAAAAGGTTTTCACCACAGAGTCGCGGAGGAACAGAGAAGACCAGAAGGAAAACAGGGACTGAAGTCGCGGACACGCGGGTGGTTTTATTTTTGGGAAAGTGGTTTACTGGTTGGTACTCCCCTCCCCCCTTCGGTCTTCTAGAATCATGAGCTTAGCGAGAAAAACGCGAAATGATCTTTTAGAATCAATAGTTTGCCGGTAAAATATTGTGCTTAAGGGACTTAGCGGAACGTTTTACTTGTAAGTCCTTTAGAATCAGTACGCGCTATGTTGGTGGCCGCACTCGCCAATACCGCATTCGAGGGTTTTCTGCCCAAAATCGAGCCTAAACTTGTTGTCTTATTGCTATTGTGTTTTAAAATATCTAATGCTTTGAAGAATAGCATGTGCTAAGATGGCTGAAGTCAAGAAGAATTCCCGGCCCATCATTCGCCGAGCATGGTGCCCGAAGTTCCTGAAACACAGAGACACGGGGTTACACAGAGTCAGGCGAATCAATCCGCACGGAGTTGACAGAAACGGGTTTTTGGCCCAGAGTGTGTGCGGCCTGCTCATGCCTTTATCTCCGTCTCCGGTGAAGAAAAGTCTGTTGATCACGTTTGCGGTGGTGCTGGCTCCGGTGCTGCTGGTGGGGCTGGTGGCGCAGGCTGCGGGAGAGTGGCGGACGATTGGGGCTACGGCGGGCGGCGACCAAGTTTTGGTGAGCTCTGTTACGGCCAAGAAGAACGGGCTGCGCACGGCGTGGGTGCGCGTCCAGTACAAAGAACCTATCCGGCTGGCGCAGGCCGGGCCGTTTGTGGAGTTGAGGGCGCGGGTTCGGTTTAACTGCGCTGGCGGGAGCGCGGCGCCGGGTGCGGTGGCGAACGCGGAGTGGTTCTACTCACGCGACCACGGCGGGAAGCTGGTGGTGAGCAAGAAGGTGCGCCGCGACGACCAGTTTGGGCAGGTGGCGGAGGGCGGGTTCGGCGATTTGGCGCGGGACTTTGTTTGTGGGCAGAAGTAAGAGCAGTGGCCAGTGATCAGTGGCCAGTAAAAACCTAAACACCGCCTATCGGTTTGCCAGCCAAAGTGTGCTGGACTTCCTTTTCCGACCACTGATCCCTGGACGCCGGTCCGTGGTTCTGGGCTCCACAGGGATTCGCACCTCGGTAACCTTTCATCCACTTCCGCAGATGGCGCTTCCGTCATATTCTGATGGTGAAACCCAGGTGGCCGCGCGGGCCGACCCTTCATTCGTCTTTGCCCGGATTCATTCGTATGGATTCATTGCGACTTTATTCGTTGGTGGTTGCTGGTGGCACGGCTGTTGCCATCGGGGCGTATGCGCTTTTGCGGCGAAAGAGTAAGGGACCGGCGGAGTTGGAGCGCGAGCGGCGCACCTGGCTGGACGGCATTGGACGCATCACCGATGGGACAGTGATCGATGTGCATGAGATGGCGGCTGAAAATAAGCATCACGCCGCGGTGTTGCTTATCTACAAATATGACGTAGCGGGCGTAACTTACGAGTGCTCGCAGGACGTCACTTATTTGCGGCAGTGGATTAACCTGCATTCCTGCCGGCTGGGGCTGCATACGTCGGTGAAGTACGATCCGCATAATCCGGGGAACTCGCTGGTGGTGTCGGAGAGTTGGATGGGGCTGAGGCAGTAGCGGCCAGCGGCTGGTGGTCAGTGCATAAGGAAGCGAGCCAAACGCGCGATTATTGCGTCGCAAAGAACGCGACGCTTCGCGCGGCTCGCCCAGATTCCTCGCTGCGCAAAAAACGCTTGCTCGGAATGACAATCCAAACTATTCCTCAGATCTGGTAGTCGAGATAGTCGTCCTGGAAGAGATCTTGTGGAGAGATGTTCGTCGTCGATTTCTCTTCATCCAGCGACAGGTCGGGTTCGGCGCCCAGGGCTTCGTGGGAGTGGTGCTGGAACTTCTCGCGGAGTTCCTGGATTTCCGCGGCCAGTTTGATGATTACGTCGGAGAGCGGGTCGCGAATGTCTTTGGGGTCGGTGATGACGACGCGTTTGCCGTCGCGCAGAACGATGTGTCCGGGCACGCCGACGATGGTGGAGTTGGCGGGTACGCTGCGCAGCACGACCGAGCCCGCACCGACGCGGCAGTTGTCTCCGATGGTGATGTTGCCCAGCAGCTTAGCGCCGGAGCCGATGGAGATGTTGTTGCCTAGGGTGGGATGGCGTTTCCCTTTCTCCTTGCCGGTTCCGCCGAGAGTTACTCCCTGATAGAGCGTGACATCGTCGCCGATGATGGCGGTCTCGCCGATTACGGTGCCCATGCCGTGATCGATGAACAGGCGGCGACCGATCTCCGCGCCGGGATGAATCTCAATGCCGGTGAGCAGGCGCGCCACCTGCGAAGTGAATCTTGCCAGGAAGCGCATATCGTGCCGCCATAGCCAGTGGGTGAGATGATGCGCCCAGACGGCGTGCAGGCCTGGATAGCAGATGAGGACTTCGAGATAGGAGCGGGCGGCGGGATCGGACTCGAAGACGGCAGCGATGTCTTCGCGGACTGAGTGGAAGAAGCTGGTCATTGGCTCGTTCTCGGGGTCGTTCTCAGTTCTCGGTTCTCAGTAAAACCGTTCAGGGAGAGCCAAAGGGGTGAGAACATCTTTTCCTGTTCCAAATCAACGTAGCCTAGCGAAGGGAAGAGTGCAAGGGCAGCAAACTGAGACCTGAGAGTGAGAACTGTTTCTAGCTGCCGGGCTGGAAGCCGCCACTGTGAGCGATGGTCATGCGCAGATATTTGTAGGGATTGACCGGAGTATCGTTGATGCGAACTTCGTAGTGGAGGTGCGGGCCGGTGGAGCGTCCGCTGAGACCGATGTAGCCGATGGTGTCGCCGCGTTGGACGTGCTGACCGGGAGCGACCGCGAAGCCGGAAAGGTGGCCGTAGCGGGTGGAGATGCCATGGCCGTGATCCATCATGATGAGCTTGCCGTAACCGCCGAGGAAATCCGCGAAGGTAATTACGCCATCCGCGGGCGCGATGACTGGGTGGCCGTATACGCTGCCGATATCGACGCCGCTGTGAAATGCGCCTTCACCGTTGAACGGGTCGATGCGCTCACCATAGCTGGCCGTCACCTGGCCATCGACCGGCCAGAGGTTGGGAGCGGAATTAGCCCGGAACCAATCGGCGGTGGTGGCGTTGCGAGTCATGCCAAGGCTGATGCCAACGCTGGCAGCGCCGGTAAGGGCGGAGGTGCGCAGGGCGACAAGCTGGTCGAGTGAAGAAGTAACGTCAGCGTCCTCGATTTGCAGCTGCGAAGCGGTGACCAGGGTGGGCTGCGATTTTAAGCCGTAGAGCGCCGAAACTTCACTGGCAATCGAGCCTAGAGAAGCGACCTGAACGTCGCGCTCTTTGGCGACCTCTTCCAACCGGGAATAACGATCTTTAAGCTGCTCTTTTTCGGTGCGCAACTCGTTGTAATGCGAAACCTTGAGCAGCATGCGGGCGTAAGAGCTGGCAATACCGGTGAGGCTGAGAAAGCCAATAGCGGCACCGACTACGAACACGTATAGATAATGAACGGGAATGGAAATCTTGCGTAACTGGCCATCGTCTCCGCGGGCCACAAATAGTATGTAGAAGCGCTTATGCAAATGCTTTCCTACTTTCGACTTGAATGCTCAGGGCCGGAACTCCAGGCAAAGTTCTGAGGTTGCAGAAAGCCTGTTCGGACGCCTGATTCTTATCGGGCACGCTCCCATCTTGGGAATGGAAATTTTCAACGAGCCCGTTCTCCTACCACACCGAGTCCAAAGCCGAAAAACATCTTGTCTGCAATCCCAACAGGATGCAGAACTTAGCTTGTTCAACTTTACTCGGCCAAAGGTGTTTTGAATGTCAGGTAAAAGGTAGCAAACGGGGTTCCCCCTGTCAACGACCCGTAGGGTCATTAACGGTTACTTAAGGCAGAGTAACCAGAGGAGACGGCGCGAGGTTACCGGAGCAGACGGGCACGCGGGCATATTGGCCAAGTGGCCCATAGAGGGCCCAGTGCCAATGTGGGAAGGGGTCAAATTCAGAAGTGTGCCACATGCCGGAGGTGGGTGGCGCCGTCCAAGAAGATCGTGTGAGTCTTGAGCCCGTGCGCAGTGGTAGGCGGAGGTCGCTTATAGTAGTTGCCGTGAAGATTGCGGAAAAAGCGTTGATTAAACAGATTCGCCGCCTGGCGAGGACTGCGCAAAATCCTGCGATCGCGACGGGGATTGGAGACGACTGCGCGGTGCTGCGACTTCTGCAGGGAGGGAAGGAAAAAGACACGCTGGTGACGACCGATTTCACGCTGGAAGGGATTCATTTTCGGCGGGACTGGCATTCGGCGGAGTCGGTGGGACATCGGTGCCTGGCGCGGGGATTGAGCGACATTGCGGCTATGGGTGGAGAGCCGGTGGCGGCGTTTCTTTCGCTGGCGCTGCCGCGAGACCTGCCGCAGAGCTGGGTGGAACGGTTTGCGCGGGGATTGATCAGCTTGGCCGAGCGATACGGAGTGACGCTTGCTGGCGGGGATACGGCGGAATCGCCTAACGGGATTCTGGCGGATATTGTTGTGGTAGGAACCGTTCCCAAGGGCAAGGCTCTGCTGCGTTCAGGGGCCCGAGCCGGCGACCTCGTATATGTGAGCGGGGAACTGGGTGGGTCGGCGGCGACGGTTTCGGCGATGCGGAAGAAGCCTAACAAGAAGCTGAAACCCCGGGACTATTCGCGGCATTTCTTTCCGGAACCGCGGGTCGGGCTGGGGCGCATTCTGCGGGAGAAGGGTCT
Source organism: uncultured Acidobacteriota bacterium (assembly GCA_963761915.1). Lineage (GTDB taxonomy): Bacteria > Acidobacteriota > Terriglobia > Terriglobales > Acidobacteriaceae > Sulfotelmatobacter. The sequence continues at coordinate 180,601 of CAVXIO010000020.1, read as the reverse complement.
GGCTTCGGCGATGATCGATACCAGCGATGGGCTCTCGACCGACCTGGCGCATATCTGCGAGGAGAGCCGTGTGGGTGCGGAAATAGAGTCAGAGCTGATACCTCGATCCAGCGTGGGCAAGCCACCGCAGGAAGTTGATTTGCAGCTTGCCCTGCACGGCGGGGAAGATTATGAACTGCTTTTCACGGCGCCTCGAGAGAAGCGGGTTCCGTCGCGAATTGCGCGGATCCCGATAACGCGCATCGGGCAGATCACGCGAGGACGCGGGAGAAAAATATTCCTCATCAACCAGGGGGGCGTCGGCCACGAGCTGCACGCGCGAGGCTGGGAACACTTCCAAGAGTAGTGGGTACTTCGGTCACCGGTTATCATTTGTGTCTATACCCTGGCGCGAAAAACGGGAATAGAGTAAGGGACATGTCGTTCTCCCAAATTGCCCGCATCAATTTCGTGGTTGGATTACTTGTCGTCGCGGCAGGGTCTGCGCTTGCCGGCCAATCGAAAAAGCAGCCGCCTCCGCCGCCAGCGCACGCCAAGTCGCCAGTCCCCGCGGTGACCGATGAATACATTCACAAAGAGTTTGGCGACAATTGTTCGTTGCTGGGCGGGCCTCCGCAATTTGTCGCCGACCTGGATGGCGACGGTGTGGATGACCTTGTGGTCGCTGGTCGATGCAAGAATCCCATGGCCGATCAGGCCGAATACGGCTTTGTGGTGGCTGATCCGTATGACAGCTTTCTCGGTTTCGGCGACGTGAAGGTTACATCGACATTTGCCTCGGATGAACCGGAGCGCAAAGGCGTCTGTTTGTTGATCGTTCACGGCGTGGGCTCGGAGGCGTGGCGTTCCGACAAACCGAAAGCCAAGTTCCTGTTGATTAATCTGCCCTTCAAGACTCTGTCAGTGAAAAGATTGGCGCTGAAAAAGAAGATGCTATTGGGCATCTATATGGAAGAGCAGGGTGAAGGGGAAGCGACTTCTTCGGTCGTTTACTGGGATGGGAAGAAGTATCGTTATCAGATCCTCGGCGCGGATTTGGAGTAAGACCGAGAGGCCAGTTTGCGGCTGGCCTCTCCTTGCAACGATGTTCTTGCCCCCTTATTAGACTCCCAGGTTAAACACATCCACCACTAAGAACGTTCTGCGGTTCAGCAGAACGACATGGCCTCCGATCAGGACATGCTGACAACCCAGCGGAGGCGGAGGAAGATGCCGCTCCAGGTCGACGGACAACGCACAATCTTCGCTCTGAGTCCTGGCGGCAGAGTGCCGCGTACGACTAGTTGGCGCTCGAGGCCCGGTGGCAGCCGATCGCGCTTGGCCAGGCCGGGCGGCAAGTGGTCATGGTGTTCGCGGTACGACCCGCGCATCTCGTCGCGATCGTGATCGGAATAGTCATGACGGTCGTGGTCTTTGTCGTGGCCTCGATCATGATCCCGGCCATGATCGTCGTCGCGATCCTCTTTGTCGTGACTATGGCCGTGGACCTGCGCGACTGCCAAAGCTTCAACGAAAAGAAGGCTGGTGATGTGGGTCACACCTGCTTACGAGTCCCAACCGCTATAATCCTTCCGCCATGAATCTGGAAAACAAACGCAGAACCGAAAACGCGCAACCGACATGAGAACATCAGGAGACGGCAGAACAGAAAGAGAACAGGATGGACTTCGTTAACTGCTACGAGGACGCCAGCCGTTCCGACGCATATGCTACGCTTGAGTTTGCAAACACTTATTACCTCGCCTACCGCGATCTTCCGGCGATCTTTTCAGAGCATGTGACGGGTAGGAAGGCGCTTGATTTCGGTTGTGGCACCGGCCGGTCAACGCGGTTCCTGAGGAAACTTGGGTTCGATGTGACCGGAGTTGATGTCTCGGAGGACATGCTACGAATCGCGCGCGCGGCCGATCCTTCCGGCGGTTACCGTCTCGTGCCGGACGACAATTTCGACGAACTTGACGCTGCGGCTTTCGACCTCGTGCTCTCCGCCTTCACGTTCGACAACATTCCCGGGGCGATGAAGGCCAGAATCTTTCGCGACCTGGGAAAGCTGCTGACGCCGACTGGAACCATCGTCAGCATAGTTTCAGCGCCCGAGATTTACACGCATGAATGGGCCTCATTTACGACCAAGGATATTCCGGAGAACGCCGCAGCCCGAAGCGGCGATGTCGTGCGCATCATCGTTACCGACCACCAGGATCGCAGGCCAGTCGAAGACATCCTCTGCACCGACGAGTCGTATCGGGTGGTATATCGAGAAGCGAGCCTGCAAGCCATCCAAGTCCTGAAGCCGCTGGCCAAAGGGGACGAACCGTACTCGTGGGCGAACGAAACTAAGATCGCTCCCTGGGTGATTTACGTGTTGCGACGAGCGACGTAACGCCGCAGGTTTCGCTAGTCGGCGGTACGAGTCGAGTCTTTCATCTCATGGGATCTAGCGCACACCTGCTTCCTCCTCCCACCAGCTATAATCCTCCCGCCATGAATCTGGAAGAAAAAATCGCAGAACTGAAAAAGCGCAATCAACTTGCCGAAGAGGGCGGAGGCGCGAAGCGGCGCGAGCGCCAGCACAAGGAAGGCAAAATGTCGGCGCGGGAGCGCATCGAGTTCCTGCTCGACGAGGGAACCTTCGAAGAGACTGACAAGCTGGTCACGCACCGCTGCAACGACTTTGGAATGGCCGAGCAGAAGCCTTACGGCGACGGATTTGTCACCGGCTACGGGCGCATCGAAGGCCGGTTAGTTTATGTTTTCGCGCAGGATTTCACCGTGTTTGGCGGATCGCTCTCCGAGACGAACGCGGGGAAGATCGTCAAGATCATGGATCTGGCGGCGAAGATGGGCGCGCCGGTGATTGGCTTGAACGATTCAGGAGGAGCGCGCATTCAGGAAGGGGTGGCGTCGCTGGCCGGATATGCCGATATTTTTCTGCGCAACACTTTGTATAGCGGAGTGGTGCCGCAGATTTCCGCGATCATGGGGCCCTGCGCTGGCGGCGCGGTGTATTCGCCGGCGATCACAGATTTTGTGCTGATGGTCGATAAAACCTCTTACATGTTTATCACCGGGCCGGATGTGATTAAGACGGTGACACATGAGGAGGTCACTAAGGAGCAGCTCGGCGGCGCCATGACGCACAACGAAACTTCAGGCGTGGCGCACTTTCTGGCGCATGACGATGCCGAATGTTTGTCGATGGTGCGCGAGTTGTTGAGCTTTTTGCCGTCGAATAATCTGGAAGACCCGCCACGTAAGGCGTGCACCGATCCGACCGACCGCGCCGATGCTGGGCTCGACAAAATCGTGCCCGCGCAATCGAATCTGCCTTATGACATGAAGGATGTGATCCACGCCGTGGTCGACGACGGGTACTTTTTTGAAGTGCAGGAGCACTACGGGAAAAATATCGTCGTCGGATTTGCGCGGCTGGACGGGCGGTCTGTCGGCATCGTCGCCAACCAGCCGGCGATGCTGGCCGGAACCCTCGACATCAATGCGTCGATCAAAGGCGCGCGCTTCGTGCGCTTCTGCGACTGCTTCAATATTCCGCTGGTTACGTTCGAAGATGTGCCGGGATTTCTGCCCGGAACTGCGCAGGAATATGGCGGCATCATCAAGCACGGCGCAAAACTGCTCTACGCTTTTGCCGAGGCGACGGTTCCGAAGGTTACTGTGATCACGCGCAAAGCTTACGGCGGCGCTTATTGCGTGATGGCGTCCAAACATATTCGCACCGATGTGAACTACGCGTGGCCGACTGCGGAGATTGCGGTGATGGGGCCGGAGGGGGCGGTGGACATTGTTTACAAACGGGAACTGGACGCGGTGACCAAGCCGCAAGAACGGCAAGAACTGCGGCAAGAAAAGATCGAAGAATTCCGCGACCGGTTTGCCAGCCCGTACGTCGCTGCTGATCGCGGATTTGTGGATGCGATCATCCAGCCGCGCGAGACGCGGAAGAAGCTGATTCAGGCGTTAGCGATGCTGGAGAACAAGCGGGATAAGAATCCGGCGAAGAAGCATGGGAATATACCTCTGTGACGGCTAGATGAGACAGTAGCCATTGGGGCCTCCTGCCGCCTGCATCCTCTCGGCCCTTGACCCTGACTTACTGTCCAAGTTCTGGCGGCCCGCCCTGAATTGACGTCGTTGTATGGGTCTTCGCCTGTGCCGCCCTATGCATGGCATAGATCTTGGGCGGAATAATCGGACTCTCCTTACTAAGTTTGTCCCAGCGAGTTCGCAGGGATGTCATGGCGCCTTAAGCTTCTGGTCGTCCGTGGGAGAGAGAACGAGCATTTGGTCAATTTCTTTATGGAGGGCGGCGAAACTGGCCCCCGCTATCCGATGCTTCTCTCCGCGCTCGAAGTACTTCAAGAAAGTTTGAAGAGCCGCGAGGACTGCTACCAGCAGACTCACGCAGCCAGCGAGGATCTTTGCCCAGGGCGGAGAGGAGTCGCGGCCCAAAGCCGAAAAAATACTGGTTCCCACAATGACCGAAAGCACAACAACCGGAATGCCAAACCAGAGATTCAGCCGCTCACATCTGTTGGCGGCATCGTAGTGTCCGCGAAGGAAGATCTGGAAATTGTCCTGCCACTCCATTAACTTTTGTTTCTGCTCATTTGTCATGGCGCTGAAGGGCATAGCATAACCTCTTCACGGAGACCACGCGCAAAAATCTGCCAAGCACCAGTTTTTTCAGGAAGATCGCTGGTGAAGATCACAGCATAGTCGGGCACAAAATTTAAGAGTTCCGAGGTGGTGTCGGGTCCATTCGTCTCGGCCAGTAGCTCGCTGTGTAGACCCTTGCTTGACATGCTTTCGCAGCTTCCCTCGCGGAGCTTGCGCCCGATCTTCGCTCGGCTACGGGCTCACCGCCAACCGGAAATAATGGCTTCCGCCAAAACCTTCGATCTAATCTTCCCCAGATTCTTCGTCGCCGAGCGGAAGCATGGATCCGTGACGGACGTGGATGACTCGTACTGACTTATCCACGATTACGAACAGAACTCGATAGGTTCCGCGATTGCCGGTGCCCAGCAACATCTGACGGATTGGCACGTCGAAGTGGGCGCTTTCAGGCGCGAGGGGACAGCGCTCGGGAAAGTGGGAGAGCGTCTTGATACTCGCGCGTGCGCTAACGCTCCACTGGGTCGCGGCTCGCGGAGCACGGTCCCGAATGTAACGATATATGTCCCGAAGATCAGTCTTGGCTTCCGGCGTGATAATGACGCGATAACGCGACGTGGCGCTCAGGGCTCTCTTTCCAGTTCATCGAATACTTCATCCACCGTCTGTCCCTCGCCTCTCTTGGCTTGGGCCAGACCGCGGCGAATTCTGGAGATCGCATCGAGGTGTTCGGCTACTTGCTGGTAAGTGACTGGATCGAGCACCACAGCTTCTGCCTTCCCATTGATGGTAAGCACAAGCGGTCGCCCTGTCTTTTTCATCCGCTTCATCAGGTCGGACGAATTGCGTTTGAACGTAGTGAAAGAGTGGATATCCTCGGCCACATTAAGCATGCGCTGATGTTACATCTTATTCGCATCGTATTCAATGCTTAAAAAGCACAGCTGTCGTTAGGAGTCGCAAAGATAGGCTTCGGTGGCAAATCGGGGAGGAAAAACTAGGGGCAAAAATTAAGAGTTCCGAGGTGGTGTTGGGTCCATTCGTCTCGGCCAGTAGCTCGCTTATGACCCTTGCTTGACCTGCTATCGCGGTCTCCCTTGCGGGGTGCCGCGCGCGATCTTCGCTCGGGCTCCGGGCTTACCGCCAACCGGAAAAACCTACCCAACGCCTCGGAACTCTATCCTGCCTTCGACGTTTCTTCTTGTTCTCCTCGACCAGCGCTTTGCTATAGACCCTTGCTCGCCCTCCCTGCTCATTTTCATGAGGAGGGTGACTACGCTTGAGTCCCGGACGCGGCACCAACCGGAAAAACTTTAGAAGCTGTCAAAGAACGATTATGTTTCTACTCTTTCTATTTTCAGAGTCAATGAAAAGTTTGCATTTGTAAGTCGCGCATTTTCAGCCGAGTGCACGCTGTCCACAGGCGGGTGACCGGAATTGGTGCAGGGCACGAAGCAGGTTCGCGCGGAAGGCAAGCTGGACGGGGGATTTGGGCAAGTCGGAGGTTAGGCGAACCTTAAGTTCTTGTCAGCTGCGGGCTCCTCCCCGTGTGAAAAACTGCCAAAACCCTTGCCCAGCAAGGAATCCACAAGGTTCCGAAAGTCGGTAGAAGACTGCAGCAGTCGAGAAGCCGGGCGAGCTTCGCTCGACTGGACAGCCGAGGGCGGCTGTCCCCACATGTGCGTTTGTGCTGGCTAGATCGCGCTGACGTCGATTTCTTCGTCAGCGAACTGCTTGTCGTTCTCGTCGAAACCGGCGAGCTCAAACGAGTTAGTAAAGGCCGCTTTCCCTTTCTCCACGCTGGTGATGACGTAGGAACAACCGATCCAATGAGCCTCGACAAAATCGGTTGGCGACCAGCGGGCGGGATGGTCGGGATGGGAATGATAGAAGCCGACAATATCTTCTCCGCGCTCGCGGCCTTCGCGTTGGATGCGCACCAATTCGCGCGGATCAATGTTGTAGCGGTTTTGAGGCGAGTCCGTGCGGGTGTTGCCGCAGCGTGCGGTGGAGGTGACGATGCGAACGCCATCGTCGTCCATGCGGCCGAGCAGCACGCCGCAGCACTCATGCGGGTAGGTTTCTTCGCCGTGGCGGCGAAGGGCGGCGTAGTCGGCGTGAGAGATCTTCAGCATGGCAATGGCACTGTGCTGCTGTTGTGAGTGCTTACTTCTCCGTCCAGAACCTTTCGCTCAGGTATTTGTCGCCCGAGTCGCAGAGAACGGTGACAATCACGGCCTGTTGATCCTCTCTTAGTTGAAGCTGCTCGGCGACTTTGAGGCTGCCGAAGATTCCAGCTGCGGCCGAGATTCCCAGCAATAATCCGCATTCGCGGGCGATGCGGCGGGCCATGGCATGGGCGTCTTCAGTCGCAATCTCAAGATCCTCATCAGCCAGCGCCGGGTCGTAGATCTTGGGAACGATGGCGCTGGCCATGTGTTTGGCGCCTTCGATACCGTGAAAGGCGGAGTCGGGTTGCAGCGAGATGCAGCGGATTGCGGGATTGAGTTCTTTCAGGCGGCGGGTGGTTCCCATAAAGGTGCCGCTGGTGCCGAGCATGGCTACAAAGTGAGTGATGCGACCTTCAGTTTGTTGCCAGATTTCGTTGGCCGTGCCGTGATAGTGGGCGAGCCAGTTGGCGTCGTTGGAATATTGATCGGCATAGAAATACAAATCGGGATGCTTGGCGGCAAGTTCGCGAGCCATACGGATTGCGCCGTCGGAGCCTTCGCCGGGATCGGTATAGAGAATGTTCGCGCCATAGGCGCCCAGAATTTTCTTGCGCTCGACAGAGACATTGGTCGGCATACAGAGAGTGACGGGAAATCCCTGAGCCGCGCCCAGCATGGCGTAGGCGATGCCGGTATTGCCGCTGGTGGCATCGAGCAGAATTTTGCCGGGAGTGAAACGGCTGCGGCGGCCTTCGGCGACAATGTTCGAGGCGGCGCGGTCTTTCACGGAGCCGCCGGGGTTCTGCCATTCAGCCTTGCCCAAAAGTGTGACACCTGGAAGATGCGAGGTGAGTTGATCGAAGCGAAGCAGCGGTGTGTTGCCGATGCGATCGAGCAAAATTTGCCCGGGGCGCGGTGTGGCGGGTTCCGGCGCATTATGCGCTGCGAGAGTTGCCGCCAACTTGGAGGACGTATGACCCATATTCGAAGTAGTCTCCCGTGACTATCGTAATATGCAAAGATGAGCGAAACAGGCTATGTAGTATGGTGTCTTTAGATGACACGGATTGCAAGTCGATGCAGCCGTAAATAGGCAACGCACAGTTTGGGCGGCGACTGCATCTAAGAAAACAGGAATCACAGGCAAAAAATGTCGAAAGCTATCGAAGCTCGAAGTTATGACGAAGCGCTGACCTGGTTGCGCGAACACGGTTTTGACGTACAGGAAGCGCCGGGCACGAACGGGCGCGTGTTCCTGAGAAAATACAACGTGTCGGCCGCGATTCAGAAGACGCCGGAGGACGGCGTGAAGATTTTCGCCTACCCCGGATACCTGATTGGGAGCGAGATCTCAAAACTGGTGAACCGCGGCTATCAGCAGTTCCTGAAGAACTCAAAGACGGAAATTCCGGCGACGGCCGAACACCTCAAAGCGCTGCAGGCGTTCTCGGAGGAATTGAAAGAAGCGCTTGGGCTGCCTAGCCTCTACAACGAATCGTTAGGCACGGTTAGCGAGTCCTATCAGTACGATCGCATTGAAGATCGCGACAAACCTATAGTCAATCGGCCGAAGCGTCCCTGGGAAGTTGCGGGCAAGGCCGTCGCAGCCAAGAAGGGCCGGGCGTAAGCTCAAGAGAACTGCGGATTATTCTTCGAAAACTTCTCGGTCATTTTCCTCCTGTCGTGCGAAACTGGTGCGCTCTGATAGTGAGCGTTTGGAGGTTTGCATGCGCGACCGGTTTGTTCTCTTCCTGTTTTTTTCATGCTGTTTTGGAATCACGCTGCTAACAATTAGTCGCCAGGCCCTGGCCCAAGCCGAGTCGGGAAGCTATGGTAACGACGAAAGAGCCATCGAACGCGTGTTGCACAAACAGCAGGAAGCCTGGAACCGTCACGATCTGGAAGGCTTCATGGCCGGCTACTGGAATTCACCGGAACTTACTTTTTTCTCGGGTGCGAAAGAGCACAATGGCTGGCAGGCCACCATTGACCGTTACCTCGAGACGTATGCGAGTGCGGGGCGCGAGATGGGGAAGTTGGAATTCTCCGGCTTGCGCGTTCAGGTGCTGGGCCAGGATGCGGCCTTCGTGCGCGGGTCATGGCGTTTGACAATGCTGGACGGCAAGACGCCGCATGGATTGTTCACACTAGTATTGCGCAAATTTCCTGACGGATGGAAGATCGTGCACGACCACACTTCGGTGGAGTGAGGTGCGCCTGTGGCGATTAGCGTTTAGTGTCTGGCTAGAGCAGATCTGTTCGCACTGTTCACCTCTTCGCCCGCACTTGCACTGGCGTGCCTTCGGGGAGTTTTCCGTTCGTCAATTCCACTACGCCATCGCGGATCACGCCCTCGAGTTCCTGTTGGGCGTTGGGGGTGGATCGCGCGGGCGAGTCGCCCGCGCCCACATGGTCCTTGGCTGTGCCGGCATTCGCGGGCGAGGGCGGGCGCGCCACGCGATTGGTGGCCACACTTCTTCCCATACCTTTATCCATGGCTTCGTTGGCCAGGCGGTCGGCTTCCTGATTATGTTCGCGCAGGGCGTGGCCGATAGAAAACCATTCCAGTTGAGCGATTAATTCTTTCGCGCGGCCGTGAAGATCCTGAAGAGTCGCATTCTTTACCTTGTAGATGCCCTTGATCTGGCGAACCAGCAGCTCAGAGTCGCTGATCAGCTTGAGTGCTTTGGGACCATGTTCCAGGGCGTATTCGAGTGCCGCGATCAAGCCCTGATACTCGGCGAAATTGTTGGTCTGGTGGCCGAGGTATTCGCTGAGATGGGCGACCTTACGTCCGGACTGATCCTGGATGACGACGCCAAAACCAGCAGGGCCGGGATTGCCGCGCGCGCCGCCGTCGCTGTGGGCGATTAGGTGGTGTTCGGGGGGATTCTCGCGGGAGGAATCCTCGCGGGCAAAGAGAGATTTGGTTGCCGGACGGCGGGGATAGGGCATGCTGTCGAGTTTACAACGGGAGTTGCATCGGGAGGGAAGATCGGAAATGTCGAGGATAGAAAAGCAAATTTAGATTAGCGGCCGGCAGCTAAACGCGTGGCTAGGCGCGGGGGCAGGTTGGCGGCGAAGATGCGGTCCTGCGCGGCTTTCAGGTTATAGGGGGCGCGGAGGAAGTGAACGATTTGGGCCTCGGTATCGAACAGGGCGTACGCGGCGCGCCAATCTCCGTCGCGCGGTTGCCCAACCGAGCCGGGATTGATCATGTAACGAGTGGCGGGCTTTAGTTGCAACGGAACCGACTCGGCCTGCCCGACGGTTCGGTACTCCGGACGGAAGCCATCGGCACTGTCGCCATTGGCGAAGAATCCGCCTTGCAGGTGAGTATGGCCGAAGAAAGTTAGAGGTGTAGTGAGCGCGATCAGAGGGACCAGCGCATCCCCGAGCGAAACAATATAAGCGTCTTCGTCGGCCGGTGAACCATGAACCAGCTGTACTTGGGGAAAACCTTCCAGCGGAAGCGGGCCTTGCGGCAACGAGTGCAGCCATTCGTAGTGCGGCGGGGTCAACTGGTCGCGGGTCCAGATAGCGGCAGCGGCGGCCAAGGGATTGAAGTCATCGAGTTCGAGCAGTCCGGTGGCGGCCTTGTCATGATTGCCGCGAACGAAAATCTTTCCCAGGCTTCGCGAGCGATCGACCACTTCGTTGGGAGAGGCGCCGTAGCCCACGACATCGCCGAGGTTGACCACCAGATCGAAGGATGGAGCTGCGGCGAGGCAGGCCTCCAGCGCCTCGAGATTGGCATGAATGTCGCTAAGCAGAAGTATGCGCAATGAACACCAGATGGATCGCGATTATAAAACGAGCGCGAACGGAGAGGATACACAGGCGGAGTTTATTCCGCCATCGTTATTTGGAATTAATCACAGGGCAGCGGGCCCAGTGTTGGGCCGCGACTTCGATAAGCGGCGGGAAAGCCTGTGCGCACTCCGGCACGCGGAAGCCACAACGGGGCTCGAAGGCGCAGCCCGGAGGCATCGCGTGCAGTGGAGGGACTGTGCCGTTGATGGTTCCGAGCGGTTGACCACGCTGCGTCTGCAGGTTGGGCACGGCTTGCAGCAGACCGCGCGTATAAGGATGGGCGGGCGAGCGAAAGATTTCGCGCTTCGCGCCAAGCTCAACCAGGTTTCCGGCGTACATCACGGCGACGCGGTCGGCGACCTGAGAAACTACAGCGAGATCATGCGAGATGAAGAGCATGGCCAGGCCGAACTTGGCGCGCAACTGAGCGAGCAGGTCGAGTATCTGCGCCTGGATGGTGACGTCGAGCGCGGTGGTGGGTTCGTCGGCGATGAGCAACTGTGGACGATTCACGATGGCCATGGCGATCATGACGCGCTGACGCATGCCACCCGAAAGCTGATGAGGATAGTCGCGGGCGCGGCGGTCAGGTTCGGGGATTGCAACATCCGTCATCGCCTGACTGGCGAGCTTTGCGGCTTCATGCTTGGATCGAGCGCCGTGAGCTCGCACGGCTTCGGCAATCTGGTCGCCGACGCGCATCACGGGGTTGAGCGCAGTCATCGGCTCTTGAAAGATCATGGCGATTTGCGATCCGCGCAACTGGCGCATTGAGTCGGCGGGCAAGGCGGCTAGATTTCGGGTTGCGCCGTTTTCTGCAAAAAAGATCTCGCCCGAAACAGTTGCTTGCGGAGGAAGCAGGCGCATGATCGCCAGGGAAGTAATCGATTTTCCGGAGCCCGATTCGCCGACCAGGCCCAGCACTTCTCCGGATGCGATAGAGAATGTGAGGTCGCGCACTGCAGGAAGAACCCTTCGGCTTTGCTCAGGGCAGGCTCGCGGGTCGGCCGTCGCCATAGGGTTCTTGGCTGGGAAGTCGATGTTTAAGTGGCGGACGTCGAGAAGCGGGGGCACGGTTTCAATGGTAGCAGCGTGAAGAAAATGTCGCTGGGCGGCGACGGACAGCCGAGGTCGGCTGTCCCCACATGACCGTTAGTCGCGCGCACTTCTATTGCCCTAAAATCAGCGGCAGGCCGTTCTTGCTATTTCCAATGACGACGACTTTGGAGTTAGCGCTCTTGGCCAGATTTTCGGTAGCTTCGATGCCTTTCCATTCCAGCAACGAAGGCGTAATTCCTTGCGCGACGATTTGCTGGAAGTCGCGAACGCCGGCGGCTTCGATGCGCTTGCGCTGCGCCTCCTGAGTTTCTTTCTGGAGGCGGAAGTTCATGGCCAGCGATTCCTGCTCGGCCTGCTGTTTAGCCTCAATCGCGGCCTTCAGCGTTGCCGGCAGTTGAATGTCACGCAATAAAACGTTCTCCACCGTCAAGCCGCGCTGATTGAGCTGTTGGCTAACCTGATCATAAATCTGCTTGGCAACCATTTCGCGCTCGCCAGTGTAAAGCGCATTGGCGGTATGGGAGGCTGTGGCCTCGCGGATGGCGGAGCGCAGAGTAGGCTCGACGACTACATTTTCGTAGTCGGAGCCAATCTTTTGGAACACCTCGGCGGCATGATCGGGATTGAGATGATAAATCAGTGACGTGTCCAGGCTCATCATCAGGCCTTCGCTGGAAGGCACACTGGCGGATTCTTTGAGCGTCTGGGTCTGGATGGAGAGCTCGTTATTGGTTTTCAGCGGACTGATGAGGTGAATGCCCTCGCCCAGGGTTTCGCCCGACTGCACTTTACCGAACAGCGTGAGCACGCCGACATGACCGGTGCCGACTTTGGTCACACAACTGAAGAGCAAAATCACCAGCAGGAATGCGCCAATTCCCAGTCCAATCAGGCGAAGAAGGCCGCCTCCGTGGCCGCCGCCATCAATCACTCTGCCCCGCGCAGGATCGAAGATCGTCATCGTATTCTCTCCCCGTGTTGATTCTAGGTGCCGATGAGACGCGGCGTAAGTGACTTCCGTGGCACCGAGATCGCGCCGGTTGAATCTTCCTATTCTTTCGAGTCATCTTTTATCATAGGCCTATGAGCAGGATTCACATTCCTACCCCTTTGCGGCAGTATGCCGGGAAGCAATCGACTGTCGACGTGAAAGCTACGACCGTAGGTGGCGCGATGAACGCCTTGGTCGCGCAGCATCCGGAACTGCGGCGGCATCTGTATACGGAAGAGGGCAAGCTGCGCGCATTCGTCAACCTCTACCTGAACGATGAGGACATTCGCTACTTGCAGAAAGAGGCGACCGCGGTGAAGGAGGGTGATAACATTTCGATTGTGCCTTCGATTGCCGGTGGCGCCATGCGTGCACCTTCCTGTTGTCATCCCACGCTCTGCTCAGAGTGAGAAACCATCTTTCGGCGTTTTGCGCAGTGATTCCTGATTTTCCGCATCAGCAGTTATAGAATTTCAACCGAGGAGCTTATGGCCACAATCACCACCGAAATTCCAGTAACCCTAAGCAAGGAGGAAATCCTGCGCTACTCGCGCCACCTGATCATGCCGGAAGTTGGCATGGAGGGGCAGCAAAAGTTGAAGGAGGCGCGGGTACTGTGCATTGGCACGGGTGGATTAGGGTCGCCGCTGGCGTTGTATCTTGCGGCGGCCGGCGTAGGGACGCTTGGCCTGGTTGACTTCGATGTGGTCGATTACACCAATCTGCAACGGCAGATCATTCACTCCACCGCCGACGTGGGACGAAAGAAACTGGATTCCGCGGCTGATAAGCTCACGGCGATTAATCCTTTCTTGAATATTCGAAAGTTCGACACGCGGTTGAGCAGCGAGAACGCGCTTGAGATTTTCCGCGACTTCGACATTATTGCCGACGGCACCGACAACTTTCCCACACGCTACTTAGTGAACGATGCGTGCGTACTGACTGGTAAGCCGAACGTTTACGGATCGATTTTTCGCTTTGAAGGACAGGCCAGCGTGTTCGCGACAGAAGAAGGCCCGTGCTACCGCTGCTTGTATCCTGAGCCGCCACCGCCGGGACTGGTGCCCTCCTGTGCGGAGGGCGGAGTGCTCGGCATTCTTCCTGGGTTGGTCGGTGTAATGCAGGCGACCGAGGTCATCAAATTGATTCTGGGAGTAGGTGAGCCCCTCATCGGACGGCTGCTGCTGATTGATGCGCTGGGCATGAAATTCCGCGAACTGAAGCTGCGCAAAAATCCGGACTGCCCGGTTTGCGGCACGCGTCCTACTGTGACCAAGCTGATAGACTACAACCAATTTTGCGGCATTCGCGGGGAGGAAAAACTGGTGGCAACAGGACTTCCGGAAATTCAAGTGGAAGAGTTGAAGCGACGGTTGGACGCGAAGGAAGATCTCTTCGTGCTGGATGTGCGTGAGCCGCACGAGTATCAGATCTGCAACATCGGCGGACATCTGATTCCGCTGAATGATCTGCCGAAGCGCGTGAACGAACTGGACTCCAGCCGCGAAATCGTCGTCCATTGCAAAATGGGAGGACGAAGTGCCAAGGCGGTTGAGTTCCTGCAGCAGGCTGGGTTTAAGAAGGTGCACAACCTTGCCGGCGGAATCAACGCTTGGGCCGAGCGCGTGGATCCGAAGGTGCCGAAGTACTGAGCGAGTAGTGGCTAGTCATCAGTGGGCAGTGATCAGTTTCAGAGGGAGCGCGTGAAGCGCTCCCTTTTTGTTGGCGCGGATTGGGATTGACATCGTCCCCGCCAGGGAGATAATTGGCTATTCCCCAGGGTTCCCCCCCAAAACATTCGAAGATTCGTGTGACCGGAGGCTCCTAGTGAAGGTATCTCTGTCTCTGTCGCTCGCGCTGCTGTTGCTATCTTACTCAGCTCAGACTGCAACGGCGCAGACTTCCACTTCTAAAGCAACGCAACCGCCCGCGCAGCAAGGCGTCCAATCCCAGCCCACGCAGACCGACTTTACATCGAAAAAAGGATTCGTGCTGGAAGAGGAGACACCGGTGAGGCTTCGCTTAAATCGAACCATATCCTCGGCTGATGCTCACGTAGGGGACACCGTGGATTTTGAGGTGCTTGACGACATCACTGTGAATGGTACGCTGGTCATTCCAAAAGGAGGCCTTGCGTTCGCGACAGTCACCGAAGCTCAGGCCAAGAGGAGAATGGCTCGCGGCGGAAAGCTGGACATCAACATCGATTACGTAAAACTGGTGAGCGGCGACAGGGCAGCGTTGCGAGCGGTAAAGGATGTGAAAGGCGGCGGTCATACTGGCGGGATGGTAGGCGGAATGGTAGCGACGAGCTTGATATTCTTTCCAGCGGCACCGTTTTTCCTGTTCATGCACGGCAAGGACATCAGCATTCCGAAGGGTACTGAGATCACCGCGTATGTGAATGGAGACGTCAGGCTGGATCTCGCGAAATTTCAGCCGACTGCGCCGACACAAGACGCAATCGCGAGTTCGCCCGCCAGCGCGAAGCTTCAGCTAGAATCCGATCCGACGGGAGCGGACATCGAGGTCGACGGCAGTTTCGTGGGCAACACGCCTTCCGACGTTCAGGTTGCAGAGGGCGAGCATGCTGTCTCGGTGAAGAAATCAGGATTCAAGGATTGGGAGCGCAAGCTGAAAGTGAGCGGTGGCAGCAGCGTGCATCTGAACGCGGAACTAGAGAAGGCCGCGCCTCAATAGCGCGGCTGATTTACATCGCTTTGCTGCGCTCGGTGGGACCGCCGAGGCGGGTGTCCCCAGATGACTTTGTACGCTAAGCAGAGAAAAGGGGAGCACATTAGTGCTCCCTTTGCTTTGAGGTTTGTTCTGCCACTTACTTGCTTGAGCCAGCCTGCATGGCTTCGCTGGCCTCACCCAACTCTAGCGAGAACTTCTTTCCCTGGAAGCGGAGAGCGGTCAGCGAGTTTGGTCCGCTGTCGTTCTTTGTAGTCACGGCAGCGTCGTTGCTAGCTGGCGATTGCAACTCAACCACATGCGCCGACGCTTTTGCCACGACGTTCTTGCCTTGCATGATGCTCAGCTCGACGTTGGGTCCGGTGCCTTCCCACTGCACTTTGTACTCTCCAGGCTTCAGCGTAGTTCCGTTAATCGTGACCGCGTTATTCAGTTGCAAACTGCCTTTCGTTGCCGCAAGGGCGCTCGAGGCAACGAGCAACGCCAACCCCATCACCAAACTTTTCGGTACTGTCGCGAACTTCATGACTGCTCCTTTTTCTTCCCCGAATCTCGTCGGGGAGCGGTTGGGGCGGCCCGGTTCACGACTTACGCGATAAAACCTTTGTGTTTTGCCGCGAATCGCCTACAATGCAACCGCCGGGGTTTCAGCCGACGAGCCTGCAAAGGCCGATCGAGCTGTGCATGGGGGTTTTCTCACCTGGGCCGCCAAACCGAGAGTGAGAGAATCCCTGAACCCCGCAACAATCTTTGTGACATCGGCGGACCCCGAAGTTCTGGTCCGCTTCCAAGATTAACTACGAACCATCCCCAGTGAAAGTTCCGTGACTTGTAAATTTCTGCCGTTCGCTTCTTGGACGCGGGTTCGAAGTGTCGGTTAGCAGCGCTGAGTATTCTTGACGTGAATTAATCTTCCGCGACGCGATCACAGCGCGGAACACAGTCTTGTTGTTTTGTATGGAATTGAGGGGACAAACAAAGGTGTATTCAGGATGCGGGAAAAAAACTGTTCTGTTGGAACGATTGAATGTGCGGTGGAATGGCTGCCCGCTTCAATCGGCATCGCCGTGTTGACGGCTGACTGACCAGATGCTGGCCTGATCTTTTTCGAACGGATAGACGTGCACCATCCAATTGAAGATTACGGGATGAAAAGTTCCTCCTGCGGCATCGCAGGCTTCCTGCGTGGTGATCGATCCCCGCAAACCGAACTGCGGATGCGGCGACCGCATCTCCTGCCTGCGATCCGGCGGTGGGGCGCAGAAGTTTACGTGCTCGTGCCATTGCGCGACGCTGAGCGGAATGCGCTGGTCGAGTTGATCTTCGTCCATGCGCTTGGGCGCGGTGTACATGACGCCAATCAATTTGTAGTCGTCGCCATGCTTTTCATAAAGCAGCGATGTTGGATGCTCGGGATTGAAATGAACAAAAGCTTCTCTGGCGTACGTGAGGTTGTTGAAGTGATACATCTTCTGAGGAAGCTCAGGATGGAAGATTTGGTAGCCGTCGGCTAGCGCGGTGCGGTAGTCCGTGTATTTCTCTGACGCTTTGCGGGCAGACACGGCCACCTGTTGAGCGCGGGCGGCATCATTCGGCTTCGCCGGGCGCAGCGCCGTCATCTTCATGTGCGGGCCCATATCCATATGGCCTTCCATGGAATGCATGGCGTGGGCGCTGGCGTCGCTGTCTTTGTCGGCGTCTTTATCTCCGCCCATGGGCATGTCTTTCATCTGCATCGGCATCTGCATGCTCGAGTCGTGACCGGACATGTCCATACCCGGCGTGCTCTGCGGTTGCTGGCCCCAGGCGACGCTAGCGAAAACGAAGAATGAAAACAGAACAGCGATTCGATTCATTGCAAGTCTCCCCCGCCTTCAGTTGTATTAACACTGTGGCAACGGAGTTGTTTCTGCAAGAGACCTCAGGTTACTTGCGATTACAGGGGTAACGGGTGCGCGCAGGAGTTATTTGCGCGGACGCCGATCATTGGCGATGGAGCGAGGTCGCTACTGCAAAGGCGCTGAGACGTGTTCGTGAACGATCATCCACCTGCCGCCCTCATTTTCGAAAACCACGGTCCAGCGGAAGTTGCCCATCTCGACCTTGCCGGATTTTGTGGTCATCTCTTCCTTGATAGTCGCCGTGGCCCAAATTAAGTCTCCATGGGGGTGAATAGCGGCGTCATCGTTAACTGTAAACTTGGCGTTCTTGTAGCCGGAGAGGACACCCTTCACTCCATTTTCGTATTCGTCCCAGCTTCCGTATTTCAGCGGGGCGATGTCGAAGAAAGTGTGCGGGCCGGTGGCATAGAATTTGGAAACGTTGGCGGGATCGAGGGTCGCCCAGCCACTCCAGATTTGTTGGAGATAAGCTTTGTCCGGAGCGGCTGGGGACTTATTCGGCGCGGGCTTCGCGAGGGAAGATACTGCGAGAGCGACCAAGCAGAGCAGCGTGGCGGAGAGGCGCTTCATTGGGGTGGTTCCTCCGAGATTCGGCGGAATTCTCGCACATGCTCCGCAATTTTGCCAAGCGCGCATTGACCGATTTCCACAGCGCACGCTAGAATGGTTGAGTTTGACTGTACTCGCCGACCCGTTCTGGGGACGCCTGCCTTGGCTGCTTAAGCGCCGCGGCGGAAAACACAGCAAGCACAGGAAGTTCACCAGGTTCGAGGGTTGCGCCCGTGTGCGCGTGGTCAGCTTTTGGTGAACTGATTTCAAGACATTTGATGGAGGCAGACGCATGTACGCGGTTATCCGCGCCGGTGGAAAGCAGTACCGGGTGGCGCCCGGCGATGTGATTCGAGTGGAGAGATTCGCGACCGGCACCGATGGCCAAGTCAGCTTTCCGGACATATTGGCGGTTTCAGGCGGCGAGGGGCAGATCGGCAAGCCGCAGCCGGAAGCGCGGGTGGTCGGTGAAATCGTCGAAGAGGGCCGCGGCGCGAAAATCCTGGTATTCCATTACAAACGCAAGAAGCAGTACAAGAAGCTGCGCGGACACCGGCAGGCGTACACTGCGGTGCGCATCACTGAGATCGCATTTGACGGCCAGAGCTTCAAGGCCCCCGAAGTAGAGAAGAAGCAGCCCAAGCCGAAGAAGGCGGCGCCGGCAGCTCATTCCGAGGATGAACACGAGTCTGGGGCAAAGACCACAAGGGCGCACGCTACGAAGGGGCACGCGAAAAAGAAAGCCGCGCCGAAGAAGTCTGCGAAGAAGTCCTCAACCAAGAAAAAGAAGTAATGGAAATCTGAAAAACCGAGACTGAGAGTTGATTCATGGCACATAAAAAAGGACAAGGCACTTCACGAAACGGCCGCGATTCAAACGCACAGCGGCTGGGATTCAAGGCATTTGGCGGGCAGATCGTTCCCGGCGGGACCATCATTGTGCGTCAGCGGGGCACGCGCGTGAAGCCGGGACTGAATGTGGGCCGGGGCAAGGACGATACGCTATTTGCCAAGATCACGGGACGCATCAAGTTCCTGAACAAGGGCTCGATGGGCAAGTTCGTGATGGTGGAGCCGATGGAACTGGCAGAGTAGTTTTTTGTCCGTATATTGATTGGGTGTTAGCGAACCGCGGCGAGCTGTGCGACGCGGCATCAGCCTCGCCTTCGGGTCGAGGCTTTTGTTTTGCGGCTGTGAATGGTGACCATGTTCATCGATGAAGCAAAAATCCGGGTCAAAGCCGGGGACGGCGGCAATGGCTGCATGGCCTTTCGTCGCGAGAAGTATGTTCCGCGTGGCGGGCCTTCGGGTGGGGATGGCGGCAAGGGCGGAGACGTGATTATGGAATCCAGCGAGCGGCACAACACGCTGGTTCATTTCCGTTTTAATCCCGAGCACAAGGCAGAGCGCGGCCGCCACGGCGAAGGCTCTAATAAGAGCGGACGGGAAGGCGAAGACGTTGTGCTAAAGGTTCCGGTGGGAACGATTGTCTACGACGAAGAGACGGGCGAGAAGGTGTTCGACTTCTCGGCAGCCGACCAACGCATGGTGATCGCTCGCGGTGGGCGCGGTGGCCGGGGGAATGCCCGCTTCGCTACTTCGGTGCACCAGGCTCCGCGCGAGCACGAGCCCGGGCGTCCGGGCGAGGAGCACACATACCGGCTTGAGTTGAAGTTGCTGGCCGATGTTGGGCTTGTGGGTTATCCGAATGTGGGCAAGTCCACGTTGATCTCCCGCATTTCGGCCGCGCGGCCGAAGATTGCCGACTATCCTTTCACGACGCTGGTTCCGAACCTGGGGGTAGTCGCGGTGGGAGACGCCAACAACGAGATTAGTTTTGTAGTGGCCGACATTCCCGGATTGATCGAGGGAGCGCATACGGGCTCTGGGCTGGGCACGCAGTTCTTACGGCACATCGAGCGCACGCGCCTGCTGGTTCATATGGTTGATGTGTCGGACGCGAGTGGGCGCGCTGATGTTGTGAAGGACGTGGAAGTGATTCTCGGCGAACTGGCGAGCTTTGGAGCGCATCTGGAAGACAAGCCGATGATCATGGTCGCGTCTAAAATCGACGTGGCTAACAAGGACAGAGTGGCTGCGCTCAAGCGTTACTGCAAGAAACACAAGCTGAAACTTTACGAACTTTCAGCCGTGACCGGCAAAGGAATCGACGCACTGAAGTACGCCATGGCCAAGGAAGTGGATGCGTTGCGTGGGCAGGCGCTGCAAGAGGCCGAAGCCGACCACCATCAAAGCGCCTGATCGAACTTTTCACTGAACTTTGTGCTGAACTTTGCACTGCGACTACGCCCGCGGCAACTGCGATCCGTGCTGGAAGCGATATTGAAGAATCTTCGCGGCAAGGGCTGGAGGCATTGTCTCTCCGTCTGGCCTTACAGTGCGCACGATTTCCCCACGGCAAACCACCTCTGTGGGAGAGAGACCGGCAATTTCCGCGGGAAGCACAAGATTGATTTCCAGCAATACATTCGGCTGCAAAGAATCCTCCGCTTCGAATAGTAATCCAGAGCGGCTGATGTTTCTGGTCTCTCCGTCGTGCCACTGCTCTTCGTCGAGGCAACGGTATTTCAAGGGCAAATGAAGTTGAAAACGTTGGGCGCGCGATAAAGGCAACTCTTGCGCCTTTGCATGAGCGGTTTTGGTGTACATGGCAACCTCCCGGGGAGTGGAATCCAGCACTTCGCGAACTTTCTTTTTCAGGTTGTGAAGGCTAAATGGTTTTTGGAGCAGGCGGATACCCGCATCCAGCGTGCCATTGCGCCCGATAACATTTTCCGTGTAACCGGACATATAAAGCACTTTTGTGTTGGGTCGAATTTCTGAAATGCGCTGCGCCAGCTCGCGGCCGTTCATGCCGGGCATGATCACGTCAGTGAGCAGCAGATGAATCACTCCCTCATGCGCAACCGCTATCTGCATGGCTATGGCGCCATCCGCTGCTTCGAGCACGCGATACCCTTGCTTCTCGAGAAATTGGCGAGCGAGATAGCGGAGATTGGTCTCATCCTCAACGAGCAGAATGGTCTCTGTTCCAGGCTCAATCGCGACCGATTCCGTCGAAGCGACGACTGGCGCGGCGTTCTCGATCGTTTCAGCCACGCGGGGTAAATAGATCTTGAACGTCGTGCCTTTGTCCGGCTCGCTGTAGACCCAGATGTAGCCGCCACTTTGCTTCACTATTCCGTAAACCGTCGAGAGACCAAGTCCGGTGCCCTTTGGGCCTTTCGTGGTGAAGAAAGGCTCGAAAATGCGAGACTGAGTTTCTGAGTCCATGCCCGCGCCGGTGTCACTGATGGCGAGCATCACGTAGTTGCCTGGCTTCAGCGGCGCGTGAAAGCGCGCATAGTCTTCGTCGAGAACGACGTTGGAGGTCTCGATTGTCAGCTTTCCACCAGCGGGCATGGCGTCGCGCGCGTTGACAGCGAGATTCATGATGACTTGCTCGATTTGCCCCGCATCAGCCCGAACCGCGCCCAGGTCGGCCGCAGGAATCATGACGAGATCGATGTCCTCGCCGATCATGCGGGTGAGCATTCTCAGGTTTTCGGTGACGACGCCGTTAAGGTCAAGAATCTTGGGGGCGAGCATTTGTTTTCGGCTGAAGGCGAGAAGCTGGCGAGTTAGCGAAGAAGCCCGCCCGGATGCATTGGCAATCTCCTGCGCCGGAGCGCGCAGCTCGGGATCCGGGCCGAGGCGGTCGAGCAAGAATTCCGAGTAGCCAGAAATCACCATGAGCAGATTGTTGAAATCGTGCGCGATGCCGCCTGCGAGCCTGCCCACCGCTTCCATTTTTTGGGACTGCCGGAGTTGCTGCTCGAGAGCGCGGCGCTCGGTCACATCCTCAGCAAATAGTTCAAAAGTTCTTGAATTGCTTCCGTCAGAAACGGCGCGGCCGGAAACGCGAGCCACTGTGGTCGTGCCATCCTTGCGCAGCCACTCGACAATGACGCCATGGAAAGGCGCGGTCGCACGCAAATGATCCGCAAGCTCAAACCACTGCTGGGTGTCGGCATAGAATGTTCCGAGATGCCTTCCGATTAATTCCTTGGCTGAGGAATATCCCAGCATGGCCAGCAGCGCGGGATTTGCGTCAAGCAGTTGTCCCGCCGAATCGCACCGGCAAATTCCGTAGGGAGCGTGGGTCACCAGCGAGCGGAAATTCATTTCGGAGCGGCGCAGCCCGTCCTGGGCCGCGCGCAGTGCGGCATTGAACCAGCAGATCAAAGCCGCCAACACAACAAACAGAGCCAGGCGGATCATGGTCGAACGAAATTGGGCCGGGGATTGTTTTTCGGTGAATGAGAAGTACGCGCTCACCGTGAGAGCGAAAGACGTGGCGACGAGGCCGGGCTTCCAGCCGCCATACCACGCGCTCACCATCACCGCGACAGCGAATACCGCCAAACGGCTTTCCGCAATGTTGGGGAGCAGGAGGGCGGGAATCAGCGCCAGAGTCGTGCTGAGCACCGCGACTCCGTAGCGCAGAATGGGCGCACGGGCAGGCGGGATGCGGAGTAGGGGGAGGGTTACTCGCATATGGACGCATGCTAATGCCAAGAACACTAATGGGCGAGATTACAGGAGTGCATTCCAAATTCTCGTGAGAGATGGTTCGCTCGGCGTGTAATAGTGGGCCAAGCAGACAGTGCAGCAATGTACTGCGGGACAATGCCCCCGGATTTTTTCTAGAGGGAGACTCAAATGCACAAAAGTACTGCAGCGCTTATAACGCAAAGTTCGAACGAGCAGTAGTGACGCAATAACGGCTTCGCGAAACGTTGAACTTGCCAAGCGGGCCTGCAAACTAGGACACTAGGCGCGCATGAATATCGGTCTTTTTGGCGGGACGTTCGACCCCATCCATCGCGGACATCTGGCGCTGGCGCGGGCGGCACGGGAGCACTGCAAACTTTCCCGCATCTTGTTTGTGCCGGCCAACGT
Organism: uncultured Acidobacteriota bacterium; assembly: GCA_963761915.1. GTDB lineage: Bacteria > Acidobacteriota > Terriglobia > Terriglobales > Acidobacteriaceae > Sulfotelmatobacter. The sequence continues at coordinate 157,823 of CAVXIO010000020.1, read as the reverse complement.
TCCTCCGCACAAGCAGCGCCTGCCTTTGTCGGCATTCGCGCATCGCTATGCCATGATTGCTCTCGCTACAGCGCAGGAGAAAGACTTCGCGCCCTCGCTGCTCGAAGCGCCGGACGACGTTCACGCTATTAGCCTGCGCAAAGAAAAAAACGTGGAAAAGCCGAACTACACCATCGATACTGTAAAGAGGCTCAAGCAGTCATTTAAGAAAGCGGACCGCCTCTTCATGCTTATCGGCATCGATGCGTTCGCGGATATTGCGAAGTGGCATCAAGCCGAGGCGCTGTTTCGGGAGTGTGAGTTTGTGGTTGCCAGTAGGCCGGGGTTTTCTCTGGCCGATGTGGCGAATGCACTGCCGGAGGGTTTGCGGCCACGACAGGAAGTGACACGTCCGTTTCACAAACAAGCAGCGACGGGCGATCTTGTACTGAGCGGCGTAACCATTCATTTGCTGAACGACGTGTATCAGCCAGTTTCCTCTACCGCGATTCGCCAAGCCGCCGCGGCGGGCAAGGCGCTTGCCCGCTTTGTCGAGCCAGCAGTCGCGGATTACATCAAGAAAGTAGGGCTGTATAAGGGTCGTTAGTCGTTCGCCGGCAGCCGCGTGGTTCAAGAATCCATCCACAGGCCGCAGCGGCAGTGCGAAGCAGCGTCGTTTACAATGAGGACTCATCTCATTCTGTGCTAACGAACCAACGACTAACGACCGACTCACCCTTTGCATGAAAAAAAACGAATTGAAGCAACAAGTATCGGCAGCCATTCAGGCTTGCCTCGATAAGAAAGCCGAAGAAATTTCTATTCTGGAAATGGAAAAAGGCTCGGGAGCGTTCACCGACTATTTCGTGCTGTGCAGCGGCACGAATCCGCGACAGGTTCAGGCGATTGCGGACGAAGTGGAACTGCGCCTGAAGACGGCGAATGTGCGGCCGGCGCACGTAGAAGGCTACAAACAGGGTGAATGGATTCTGGTGGACTACGTTGACTTCGTGGTGCATGTGTTTTCCGAAAAGGCGCGGAAGTTCTACGATCTGGAACGCTTGTGGAAGACAGCCAAGCGGCTCGAGCCCTCAGAATTGAAGCCCAAGACGAGAGCGAGGGCCGCCTCCAGGAACGCGGTGACAAAAGGCAAGAGGATAGCGCATTCAAGTCGCAAGAAAGCGTAGCCGTATGGCGACTTCTTCCAAAGAGGAACCCCGTTGGGGCAGCGAGTACCGCCTCATCGCCTCCGACAGGTGGAGGGCGAAGTCGGCGGCTATGGGCAAGGCGGTAACGGAGGCGCTGGTGGAATATGCGCAGCCGCGCCCCGGGATGCGTGTGCTTGACTTGGCCAGCGGCACGGGCGAACCCGCCATCAGTCTCGCGCTGCGGGTGGGATCACAGGGGCAAGTTACGGCGCTTGATCTTAGCGCCGATCTGCTTGAGATTGCAAAGGGCAGGGCGCGTGAGCGAGGCCTCGACAATTTTGTTACGCAGCAGGCCGACGCACACTCTCTACCTTTCGATGACATCAGTTTCGATCTGGCCACATCTCGCTTCGGAATAATGTTCTTTGATGATGTGGAACTTGCGTTGCGGGAACTGCATCGAGTTCTGCGCGCGGAGGCGCGCGCCTGTTTTCTAGCGTGGGGACCGTTCGACCAGCCTTACTGGCGAAGCACAATGGCCGTGGTGCACAGGCAGGTGGGCGGCCCTCTGTTGCAGCCGGGTGGTCCTGATCCCTTTCGCTTTGCCCAGCCGGGAAGCCTTTCGAAGGTGCTGCAGAGCGCTGGTTTTCGTGACATACACGAGGAAACCAAGAATGTGCCCTGGACTTGGCCAGGAACGCCGGAGGAGGTGTGGGAGCAGGCACGGGCAGTATCGGTGCCGTTCCGTCCCATGCTGGATCGTGTTCCCGCGACCTTGTGGCCTCAGATTAATCAGGAGGTGCTGTCGGCTATTGGGCAGTGCGTGCAGGGCGAATACGTAGCGTTCGGAGCGTCTGTGGTGCTGGCCTCCGGCCGGAAGTGAAGTTCAAGCTGCCGTGAAGATTAAGATTGCATGGATCGGGAAAACGAAAGAGGCGGCGATCCAGTCGCTGACGGACGAGTACCTGAAGCGCATCTCGCGATATGCCCAGATAGAAGGACTGGCGCTGCGCGACGAAGCCGAGCTTCTGCAAATGTTTGGGCGGCGGGCACCGAGCAAGGCGAGTAAGACGGCGGGCGCGGGAAAATCGACGCTGGCACTGTTGGATTCCCGCGGGAAACAATATTCCTCGGAAGAGTTCGCGCGTTTTCTGGGAGACTATCAGGATCATAATTCCCTACCGTTGGTCTTTGCCGTGGGCCCGGCCGATGGATTCAGTGAAGCGACCCGGAGTGCGGCGCAGCACACCATTTCTCTCGGCAGCATGACGCTGGCCCACGAACTGGCCCGCGTAGTTTTACTGGAGCAGGTCTATCGAGCATTCACGATCCTAAAGAATTATCCTTATCATTCCGGACACTGATCAGTCGGACACCTAAGGGATGGGACTGCTGCGGGTTAGGAACCTTGGTGAGTTGTTCTCAGAAGTGGAAAGACCTACATTGGTAAAGTAGATGGCAGAAGTTCGATGTACGATGGCACACCCGCAATCGTTTGGAGAGTGAAGTCATGAGAGACGTAATGGAATTGCTGCGCGCAAAAGAAGAAGAGATACTGAGGGTGAAGCGGCAGATCGAGGCTCTGCGAATTGCGTTGCCATTGCTGGGTAGTGAAGAGGATCCGCTGGTACCCTCGAATGGGCCCATGGCGGTCAAGAAAACAAACACTTTTAGCTGATTCCACACTCATCCGTTCAAGGCTGATTTCCCACGGCGGAAAGAAGTTTCAATAAGCCCTCCTGGAAGAAGAGCGCTGAGAACAGAGGAGACTGTTCGCTCGTTCACTGCGTGACGGTGGCCTGGTAGCTCACGGTCTGCCAGCGTCCATTGCGGCGGACCCAGACGCGGGTGTAGCGATAAGGCCCGCTGAAATCCTCGCCCAACTGGTGGCCTTTGACGTCGGCGCGGGCCGTGACCACGGCAGTGTCGCCATAAAGACGCACGACCATGTCAGTGACGTTCATCGACTCGTAGCGGAGTTGGCCGCTGCGGCGGGCAGAAATGGTTTCTTCTTTTGTCGTGACCTGGCCGAGCGGGGTGATGGCGACGTAGTCGTCGGCGAGGGTGCGCAGAGAAAAATCGGCGTCGCGGCGGAGGCTGGCTTCCTTGGCCTGGCGCTCCATGTCGACGATCTGGCGAATGGTTTCCTGATCGGCCGAATCGAAACCCGATCTGGGGTGAATGGCGACATGCTGAGCGGAAAAAGCAGGCACGGCCGCGAGCGCGCAAAACAATAACACCAAACAATTGTTGATCACGACGAGACCTCCGCAGTCTGCGAGGGACAGAGATCTGCTTGCACCGGGATACGTTGGCTTGGATGCACGAGTTCCGTGGAAAAGTTCGTTCTTTTGCAAGACGTGTCAAGTCAAGAATTAACGGAAGGAATGCCGCAGGGTTACGAGGAAGTGGGGCACGATATAGAAGACCGCTCTCCCAGCGTTCTATTCGCGTTTTTATCGTTTTGGCCTGATTTTGTCGGAACTTAGTTCGCCAATCCCCGTATAAGAGACTACAAGCGGGGGTGTGTATGAAGGGTCTCGGCTTTTGGGTTGTCTTGCTGGTTCCTGGCTTGCTCCAGGCGCAACAGGCTCCCGATACTTCGGCACCGCATTCGGGACTACATTCAGCACAACAAGAGTTCATTTCCGAAGGCACGATTCGCCTGCACCTGGAGGCCGGGGGCTATACGATTACTCCCAGCGATTCGAAGAACATCGTCGTGACCTGCCACGCCAATTCGGAGGAACAACTCAAGCGCGTGAAGGTGGAGATCAAACGGACAGGCACAAGCGCCGACGTTTACGTTTCCGACACCCCGCACAACAATTTCCAGGCCACCATCGAGGTTCCTCGCCGTTCTAATCTTTGGGCCAGGCTGTCGGCTGGAGAACTGGTCGTCGAAGATGTGGAAGGCGATAAGGATCTCGAAGTTCGCGCGGGCCGCATTCAGGTAGACGTTTCCCACCCTGAGCATTACGGTCACCGCGATGCTTCGGTGACGACAGGCAGCATCGAGTCCTCTGCATTCGATGTCTCTAAGGGAGGCCTGTTCCGGTCATTTGAGCAGCACGGCCCGGGGAAATACCGTTTGCATGCGCATGTAATGACGGGAGAGATCGATTTGCGTGGAAGCAACTAAACTCCCTCATGTTCGAGCGGTCCTGCGAGGGGGGTAATACATGGATTTCCTAGCGATCTTCCGAAAAGTGTGGCGGCAATTCGGAGATGTTTCCCAATCGGCTCGCTTTAGGCGAAAACATCTACGCTTTATCGTTGCGGCTCTCACCCTGAGCGGCTTGCCCGACAGTGCAGTCAGTGATTCCTTCGACCGCACCGACCAGAGGCCCGCGGAGAATGACGCCCTTACAATAATTGAGACGCGCTACAAGAACGAAACTGAGAAATATGACAAGGCGTTCGACGACTTCCAGAAAAGTGTAGCTCCCGATAAGCCGTTCCACTATGACCTTTCGGGCCTGGAAGAATTCCTCCGGGTGCAAATGACGACTGCCGCAGATGCCGAAGCCCGACAGACCGCGGCTGTCTTTTTGGTGGCACTTGCCGGTTATGAAGCTGCGATTCCGTCCTCTATGTACAAGCAGGTCTCGCAGGTCGTTCCCTCTGATTCTGCATCGTGGGGCAAGGAAGACGAAGCTATCGAGTATGAGTCCGAAGGTCTTGGCCCGGAAGACGCCAGGAAGTTCCTGCAAGATATCGTTGACCACAATCCGAGCCGCCACGTTAAGACACGCGCACAAATGGCTCTCGTTAAACTGGCGTCGCGGCAGCACGATGTGAAGGCCTACCAGCTTGCTTATGCGAAACTCGAGCAATACAAGGATCCGAAGGACAGCAAGCTCGAAAAGCTCGAAATCTCGCTGCTCAATCCCCGGAACAAGATTGTTCCGGGCAAGGCCGCGCCCCTGTTTCGCCTGCCGGCGATTGACGGCAGCGGAGAGATTACGAATCAAAACTTATCGGGGAAGTGGTACTTGCTTGACTTTTGGGCAACCTGGTGCGGCCCCTGCCTGGGAGAACGAGCTGCTTTGCAGGAAGCTTACAGCAAATTCAAGAACAGGAATTTCACCATAGTCAGCATCTCTCTCGACGAGACTCCCGACAAGGTCGTCAGCTTCCGAAAGAATCGCTGGAGCATGCCTTGGCAAAACGCATTCCTGCCCGGCGGCACGAGCAGTCAGATCGGAAAAGACTATGAGCTCGACTGGATCGGTTTGCCCCGACTGGTTCTGGTGGCTCCGGACGGCAAAGTGGCGGCCCTACAGCACGACCTCAATCGGGAGGTGATCGACCATACTCTAGGGTTTTACCTGGGACCACCGTCAGGGCCGCGTTGACCCAACTGCATGCGCACGCGATGAAGGGAGAGACCGATCTGCGCGGAAGCAACTAAATCCAATGTTGAGGACCGCTCTCGGTCGCCAGCCCTGCCCGCACGCTAGCTTTTGCCTCTCTTCCACAGAGAAACGAGGTTCGGCATTTAAGACTTATTGGGCCTCGTCGCGCCCGCTGTCTGGGTTCCGTTCTTCTCTTGGAAGGCTTTCTAGTAGAATCAAGCATCCTGCAAACCAATGACTGACGTACGCCGCGGTCTCATCATCGTGAACACTGGGCCGGGAAAAGGCAAGACGACTGCGGCGATGGGCACAGCTTTGCGTGCGGTGGGGCAGGGGATGCGAGTGCTGATGCTTCAGTTCCTAAAAGGCTCATGGCACTACGGGGAACTGGACGCGGTGAAAGCGTTCGGCGACAAGTTCGTGATGAAGCAGATGGGACGGGGCTTCGTTAAGGTAGGGGCGGAGAAGCCCGATGCGGAAGACGTGAAGATGGTCGAGGAGGCGTGGGCAGCAGCGGAGACCGCGATCCAGTCAGGCGAATGGGATCTGGTGGTGCTGGACGAGATCAACTATGCGATCAGTTATGGGATGCTCGATCCGGTAAAGGTGGTGGAAACCCTGAAGAAGAAGCCCGAGATGGTGCACGTCATCTTGACGGGAAGGAATGCACACTCCACAATTGTCGAGGCCGCGGACACAGTAACCGAGATGCGGCAGGTGAAGCACGCTTATGAAAAGGGCGTGATGGCGCAGAGGGGGATCGAGTACTGAGTACCGAGAAGCGCGATTTGACTCGGTAGTGCCAGGTGCTCGCAACTGATTTTATGGCTTGGTTTAAGCGGGAGGCCGGGGAGCTCGATACTTCGGGTGCGAAGACGGTGCGCACCGAGGGATTGTGGGTGAAGTGTGAGAACTGCCGGCAGATCATCTGGAAAAAGGATCTGGAAGAGAATTTGAATGTGTGTCCAAAGTGCGAAAAGCATTTTCGCATCGACGCACGAAAAAGACTGGCGCTGTTGCTCGACGAGAATCAGTATGAGACGTTCGACGGGAATCTGTCGTCAACCGATCCACTGAAATTCGTCGATTTGAAGGCTTACTCGTCACGGTTGAGGCAGGCGCAGCACGATACCGGCCTTAGAGATGCGGTGATTAACGCACAAGGCAAATTGCAGGGACGGCCTGTGATCGCCAGTGTGATGGAGTATGCGTTCATCGGCGGAAGTATGGGAGCGGTGGTGGGCGAGATGATCACCCGGGCGGTGGAGCGCGCGCTGGATTCGAGAACGCCGCTGATTGTCGTCTCCGCGTCGGGCGGGGCGCGAATGATGGAGGGCGTGATCAGCCTTATGCAATTGGCAAAAATTTCGGCGGCGCTGGCTCGGCTGGATAAGGCGAAAGTTCCCTATGTTTCTGTGCTGACTGACCCGACCACAGGGGGTGTGACGGCCTCGTTTGCCATGCTGGGTGACTTGAATATTGCCGAACCGGGCGCATTGATTGGATTTGCCGGGCCGCGCGTGATCGAGCAGACGATCCGACAGAAATTGCCGCCGGGGTTTCAGCGCAGTGAATTTCTTCTGGAGCATGGAATGCTCGACGCGGTTGTGCCACGCAAGGAACTCAAGCCTTACATCGCGCGGGCGCTGGATTTTATGGTGGCGTGAAAGCAGCTGTCAGGTATCGATTGTCGGGCCAGCTGCGCCGGGATCGATGGAATCGTCCTCCACATTCGAATCTTGTCTTCCAACTTGATAATCTGAAGGTCCAAGCTGATAGTTGACGGCTGAAAGCTCAGAGCTTCTTTATGTCCTACCAAACTGCGGTGGCCAGAATGTTCGCGCTCGGTCATGAGCTGGCACAGATGCCTTCGCACAAATTCGATTTGGCGCACATGCGAGTATTGCTGCAAGCGATGAATCATCCGGAGCGGCGCTTTCCTAGCGTGCTCATTGCGGGGACGAACGGCAAAGGCTCGACGGCTGCGACGCTGGCATCGATCCTCGGGACATCAGGATTGAGAACGGGTTTGTATACCTCGCCGCATCTGGTGCGGATCAACGAACGGATCCGCGTCAACGGCAAAGAGATCAGTGACGACAGTTTTGCGGAACTGCAGGGCGAGGTCGATCGGGTTGCGGAAGGATTGATCGATGTAAGGGCGTTGCCATGGCATCCCAGTTTTTTTGAAATGATGACGGCAATTGCGTTCGATTATTTTGCGCGAGAGAAAGTTGATTTGGCCGTGCTCGAAGTGGGCATGGGTGGACGGCTGGATGCGACAAACGTGGTCGAACCGAGGATGAGCGTGATCACTGATATTTCGCTCGATCATGAGAAGTTTTTGGGGAGTACCGTCGGCGAAATTGCACGGGAAAAGGTGGGAATTATTCGTCCGGGCGGCGTAGTGGTGACATTGCCGCAGCAACCTGAGGCAAATGAGGTCATCGGAAATACGATCCTCGAGTTGGGAGCGCTTGGCGTGAGCGCGGTTCCTTATGTGCCGCCGGTTTCGCCCGGGAGTGGAGAGTATCTGGTACCAAGAACCGAGCAAGGATCCGACTTTGTCTATCGCTATCCCCTTCGAGTTCTCGGAGAGCAGATTCTTGTGGAGACGCCACTGGTAGGGCGGCATCAGTTGCGGAATGTGGCACTGGCGATTGCGGCCGCGGCAGAGATGAATCAACAAGGATTCAGCGGCATTACGGCGAAGAGCATCGAGCGCGGCATCCGCGAGACGCACTGGCCTGGACGGTTTCAAGTGATCGCTGCGCGGCCGGGGTTGCCGGAGATAGCTATCGATGTGGCGCACAATCCCGCGGGCGCGTGGGCGCTGCGTTCAGCAATTTCGGAGCGGTATGGAGATCGTCGCCTCATTTTTATTTTTGGCGCGATGCGCGACAAGTCGATCTCAGAGATGGCGGAAATTCTGTTTCCCTTGGCCGATCGAGTGATCGCGACCAGGCCAGAGAATCCGCGGGCCGCCTCGCCGGAGGAGATTCAGCATGCGGCGGAGCGCACCGGGGTTGAGATTGAAGCGGTGGAAGACGTAGGGCGTGCTGTGGAGCGGGCGCGGGAACTTGCAGATGCGGCAACCGTGCTTGTCGTCACCGGATCGATTTACCTGGTAGGCGAGGTAATGCAGATTATTGGGGTCGGAGTCTGATGCGGCGTTCGGTAACAGTTTCCCCTAAAATAGAAACGTGCAGGAAGTGAACTCACCGGTGGAAGTGGAGCGCGGCGCAACGCCGGTCGTTGCGCCGCGACAGAGTCCACACGCAATTCCTGGGAAAACATACGGCTGGATGAGCCGACTGCGGTCGTATTTGATTCTTGATCCTCTGATCTGGCTATACACGTTAGTTCTTGGATTGGTCGCACTTCCGGGCGGACTGTTCGACCGGAGCGGGCGGCGCCTGCATTGGTTTTCGCGAGCCTGGTCGTGGCTCATCATGAAAACGATTCTCTCGCCGGTTAAGGTCATCGGCCTCGAGAAAATCGATACTTCGAAAACCCACGTCTACGCGGTCACCCACGCATCAGCGATGGATATTCCCTTTCTCTATGTTTACCTTCCGTTTCAATTTCGTATTGTTTTCAAGAAGGAATTATTGTCGTATCCGGTGGTGGGCTGGCAGTTGAAGCGTTCGGGGCAGGTATGCATCGATCAGCAGAAGCCGACCAATTCGATTGCGGCGATCCGCTCGGCGGTGAAGAGCCTGAAGGCGGGCATGCCGCTGGTGATTTTCCCAGAAGGCGGACGGACTCCGGATGGAGAGATCAAACCTTTTCTGCCGGGAGCGTTTTTTCTTGCGATTAAAGCTCAGGTGGATATTGTGCCGGTGGCGCTGATCGGCACCTACGAACTGCTGCCGATGGATACCTACCACATCAAGTGTCGCCCGCTGGAAATGCGCGTGGGAGAGCCGATCTCGACCGCGGGGATGACAATGCGGGATTTAGAGGGGGTGTCGACGAAGGTGAAGAAGGCGATGGAGGAGTTGTATTACGGGGAAACACAGGTTCCCACGTAGCGGTTTCCCCGTAACTTTTCGTTGTTTCCCGCCGTTATCCCTGTGTAACACTACTCCGCGCGGAGAATCTGTTTGAAGGCTCTGAGGAAAGAAGCGGACGAGCGGCTTCTGATTGAGGCGGCGCAGAAGGATCCTGCGCGCTTTGCGGAGCTTTACGAGAACAATTTCGAGCGGATATATGCGTATGTGGCGAGGCGCGTGCAGGATCGCGCGGAGACCGAGGATCTGACTTCTGAGGTATTTCATCATGCGCTGGCGAACTTGCGGCGGTTTGAGTGGCGCGGAATCCCCTTTGCGGCATGGTTATTTCGGATTGCGGCAAACTTAATTGCCGATCGCGGGCAGCATACTGGCCGGGAGCGGTTGATGGTGAATTCGTCTGCCGCCGAATCCATCCCCGCTAAACCAGCCGAGATTGAGGAAGTCGAGCGCCGCGCTAGTTTGTTTCGATTTGTCAGTACGTTGCCACCCGAGCAGCGACGCGTCGTGGTGCTGCGGTTCGTGGAGCAGAAAAGTATCAAGGAAGTCGCGCGGGAGATTCGCAAAACTGAGGGCGCGGTGAAACAGTTGCAATTCCGCGCGCTTGGCAGTCTGCGGGCGCGCATGGAGGGTGCCGATGCCTAAGCGCTCTCTGAATCCGCGAAACGACGACGCGAAGAAGATCGAACAACTGAATCGCGCAATTGACGCGATGCTGGCCCGGGTGGACGGCAGGCTGGCGAAGGTTGGTGCCAGCGTCGAGCCTCTGGTGCGTGTGGCGGCGGATTTGCGGGACCTGCCGCGGGAAGAGTTTAAGACACGACTGAAATCCGAATTGCTGCAAGGGAGAAAAACCATGAACACCGTTGCCGAGCCAATCGCGTCCGTTCACACCACCGCAAGCCCAAGATTGACGTTCAAAGATGCCGCCAAGGCGATTGAATTCTACAAGCAAGCCTTTGGCGCGAAGGAAACGTTCCGCTTCGAACTCGAAACAGGGATTCCGCATGCCGAGATCACGATCGGCGACTCGACGATCTTCTTGACGGAAGAGTGGCCGGAAGGAGGGCGGTTCAGTCCGGAGACGCTGGGGAATTCACCTGTCATGATGTCGCTGAGTGTTCCAGACGTGGACAAATTTTTCGCCCATGCGATTGGCGCCGGGGCCAAGGCGGTGATTCCCATTGCCAATCAGTTCTACGGACATCGCGAGGGCACGCTTCAGGATCCCTTTGGATACCTGTGGAGTGTATCCACTCTGACAGAAGAAATGCCGGTCGAGGAGATGCACCGGCGCATGAACGCCGAGATGGGTAAGCAACCGAAAAAACCGGCAGTGAACCCAGTTCCGCGCGGCTTTCACACGGTTACGCCTTACATGATTGCGGCCGATGGAGATGCGATGCTCGCGTTCGCCAAGAAGGCGTTTGGCGCGGAACCGACTTTGCGGGCGGTTGGTGGCGCGGGAGGAATCCGCGGCGAAGTTCGAATCGGCGACACGATGCTGATGATGGGCGGCGGCATTCCAGGCAAGTCGTTCAACGCGAAGCCAAACACGACGGCGTTGCACATTTATGTGAAGGATACGGACGCGGCATACCAGAAAGCGTTACAGGCGGGCGCGACTTCGATCAGTGAGCCGAAGGACCAAGACTACGGAGAACGGGGCGCGGGTGTGAAAGATCCGTTCGGCAATCACTGGTACATCGCCACGCACAAGGGCGAGAGCTACATTCCGAAGGGGCTGCACAACGTGAACGTGTATATGCTTCCGTGGCGGGCGGAGCCGGTGATCACTTTCCTGAAGCGGGCTTTCGGCGCGCAGGAACTGGGCAAGTACGCTTCGCCCGACGGTATTGTCCACCACGCCGAGATTCGTGTCGGCGATTCGGTGGTCGAGATGGGCGAAGCTCACGGTCCCTATCAGCCCATGCAGTCGATGTTCTATGTGTACGTGCCGGATTGCGACGCAGTTTACAAGCGTGCTCTGGCAGCAGGTGCGAAATCCATCCAGGAGCCGGCGGATCAGCCCTATGGCGATCGTACGTCAGGGGTTTCGGATCCGTTTGGAAATACGTGGTACATCGCTACGCATGTTAGAGATGTGACGGTGTAAGGTGTTGCAATCGACAGGGAGGGCGATCTCGCCTTCCCTGGTTTATCAACTCCATTAGGTTTGACCCTCCCGAATCACTCCAATAAACTGAAACATTCAATACACCTGCAGGTTTTCAACATTATGGCTGACAGTATTCATGTGAAGCTTCCCGACGGGAGCGTGAAGGACGTTCCTAAGGGGACGACTGCCCTCGATATTGCGAAGTCTATTAGCCCGCGGCTGGCGGATGCGGCGTTGGTCGCCAAAACTAACGGCGATCTTATCGATCTCGCCAAGCCGCTGGAAAAGGACACCGATCTCCGCCTGCTTACTGACAAAGATCCGGAGGCGCTCGAAGTTTACCGGCATTCGTCGGCACACCTGCTGGCGGCGGCCGTGCTGGAGCTTTTTCCCGAGACGAAGCTGGGTCACGGTCCGCCGACCGAGAGCGGGTTCTTTTATGACTTCTACCGTCCCACTCCGTTTACGCCTGAGGATCTGGCAAAGATCGAGAAGAAGATGCAGGAACTGGTGCAGCAGAATATTCCGTACGCGCGCGAATTTCTGCCTCGCGATCAGGGTCTTGCGGAGTTCAAGAAAGAAGGCGACTTCATGAAGTGCCATTTCATCGAGCAATTCACCAAGCCCGATGAGAAAATTTCGATTTACCGTACCGGCAAGTTCACGGATTTCTGCCGTGGCCCGCACATTCCTTCGACCGGAAAGATCAAGGCGTTCAAGCTGTTTAATGTTGCCGGAGCGTATTGGCTGGGGGATGAGAAGAATCCGCAACTGCAGCGTATCTACGGCACTTCGTTTTTCTCGAAGAAGGATCTCGACGCTCACCTGCAGCAGGTGGAAGAGGCGAGGAAGCGCGACCATCGCGTGCTAGGCAAGCAGCTAGATTTGTTCTCGATCCAGGAACTGGCAGGGCCGGGGCTGATCTTCTGGCACCCAAAAGGCGGGATCATCCGCAAACAGATGGAAGACTGGATGCGCGAACAGTACCTGAGGCGCGGATACTCGCTAGTTTACACGCCGCATGTGGCGCGGCGGCAATTGTTTTTTACCTCGGGGCACGAGGGCTATTACGCGCAGAACATGTTCGACGCCATGGAACTTGACGACGCCGAATATCGCCTTAAGCCGATGAATTGTCCCGGCCACATTCTGATTTACAAAGACTCGCTGAAGTCGTATCGCGATCTGCCGGTGCGGCTGGGTGAGTTGGGGACGGTCTATCGCTATGAGCGTTCGGGCGTGATGCATGGCCTCCTCCGCGTGCGCGGCTTCACCCAGGATGACTCGCACATCTTCTGCACGCCGGAGCAGGTCGAGGACGAGATTACCGGCTGTCTCGACTTCGCCCTGGATGTGTTGAAGGACTTTGGCTTCGACAAATTTCAGACCGAGCTTTCGACCTGGAATCCCGACGACCGCAAGAATTTTGTAGGCAGCGAAGAGCAATGGGTCCACGCGACCGAATCGCTCAGGAAGGTGCTGGAACGCCGGAAGATTGAATACAAAACCATTCCTGGCGAAGCTGCGTTTTACGGACCAAAGATCGACATCAAGCTGGTGGACGCCATTGGGCGTTTGTGGCAGCTCTCGACGGTGCAAGTCGACTTCAACCTACCGCAACGCTTCGGCCTCGAATACGTGGCGGAGGATGGTTCGCGCAAACAGCCGGTGATGGTGCATCGCGCGCTGTTTGGATCGATCGAGCGATTCTTTGGGGTGCTGATTGAGCACTATGCGGGCGCGTTTCCGGTGTGGCTCTCGCCGGTGCAGGTGGCGATGATTCCCATCAGTGAGAGGCATGCGGAGTACGCGAACAAAGTTGCCGACCAGCTCAAAGCCATCGGCGTGCGCGTGGAGGTGGATGCGCGCAACGAGAAGATGAACGCGAAAATTCGCGAGCACGCCATGCAGAAAGTGCCGTTCTTGCTGGTGGTCGGGGATAAAGAGGCCGAGGCCGGCAAGGTGAATGTGCGCACGCGCGGGAAAGAGAAGACTGAAGACATGGCGGCTGGAGAGTTCGTGGAGAAGATTCGGAAGCTGATTGCGGAAAAGAGCCCGGGGCTATAACTATTACTTTGAGGGGACAGCCGCCCGGCCGTCTGCGAGCGCCAGCTCGCAAATCCTATCCTCGCGATATCTTTCGAGTTGTAACATGTTCTGGTGCACTCACTGACGGAGAGCGTGTTGGGCCATATCCGGCGCGAGGAATTGTTGCATGCCGGAGACCGGGCGGGGGTCGCGGTTTCGGGCGGGATTGATTCGCTCGCTCTTCTTCGTCTGCTGATTGAATTGCGTCAGGAACTGGGCATCGTCCTCTCGGTCGTTCATTTCAACCACAAACTGCGTGCCGAGTCTGACGCGGATCAGGAGTTCGTCGCGAAGCTGGCTCGTGAATATGGGTTGGAGTTTTATTGTGAGGGCGGCGATGTCGCGCGTCTGGCGGCTGAGGAAGGTGCCGGGGTGGAAGCGGCAGCGCGTGAGCTGCGTTATGGATTTTTCCGCAGGCTCCTAGGTGCGGATAAAGGCGCGCCGGAAGCCTCAAGTGCCGCAGGGGCTAAAGCCCACGATTACCAATCGCTCAATCGCAGCGCTGGAAGCGCTGCGCCACCCCAAAGCGGAATTCGTCCCGCAAGTCTCCTGGATAAGATCGCCACCGGGCACACGCTCGACGATCAGGCTGAGACCGTGCTCATGCGCATTATCCGCGGAACCGGATTGAGAGGGCTCGGGGGAATCTATCCGCGCATCGTGGTCGAACAAGATAACGGAGACGGCCACGGAGAGGTCGTCCGACCGCTGCTTGGAGTCCGTCGACGCGACCTCGAAAATTATCTCTCAGAGATCAAACAGCCTTGGCGGGAAGACTCTACGAACGCCGATTCCAAGTTCACCCGCAATCGCGTGCGGAAGCTGGTGCTTCCCCTGTTGGAGCGGGAGTTCAATCCTACGGTAGTTGAGAGTTTTTCAGAACTGGCTGAGATCGCGCGCGATGAAGAAGATTATTGGGAGAACGAAATCTCAGGTTGGCTGGGAACGGTGGTGCAGTGGTCGCAGCCGGAATGGATGCGCGGACTGCCGGGCTTCGAGGGTTCGCAAGGGCAAGGACTGGTGCAGCTCCAGCCCTCCGGTCCCGATTTGCCTGATGCTGAACTGTTAGCGCGCATTGAGCAGTCGAGTTCGGCGCTGATGAACGCTTCCGTGAGCCGGCCCTGGCTGCTCACTGAGTCGAAAGCGGCGCAGAGAAGGGTACTGAAGGCTATCGGAGAGCGGGCGGGAATTCCGCTGGAGTTCAAGCACATCGAGGAAATCCTGCGGTTCGCGGCGGAAGATGGTCCATCTGGAAAAGAGTTGTCGTTGCCCCTGGGGTGGAAGATTCTCCGCGAGCCGGATGCCATTGTTTTTGTGACTCCTGACTTGCGATGCCAAGAGCCGTTTGCGGGCTACGAATACTCACTGCCCGTGCCTGGACGAGCGGTTGTTCCCGAGTTGGGGGGAGTAATCGAAGCGTTGCTGGTTACTCCGCAGTCGCAAATTGCGGAGTATAATCCGCAACAACTTCTTCGCGCGGATCTGTTGCCGGGCCGGCTGGTGGTGCGAAACTGGCGTCCCGGAGACCGATTCTGGCCGGCGCACACCAAGGCGCCCAAGAAGATTAAGGAGTTGCTGCAGGAGCGGCATGTGGCGCAGCCCCAGCGAAGGCTATGGCCGATTGTAGTGAATGCGGACGAGATCATTTGGATGCGGGGCTTTCCGGTTCCAGCGAAGTTACAATGCAGAGCGGAATGCACGGCAGTGTTGATCCGTGAGATGCCAAGAGAAGCTGAAATGAACACGATCTAGATAGACGGGATAAGGTCCATAACCGGGCCTGGTCGAAAAGCCGGACGGAAGCGGAGTTCCTATCGAGCGTTCTCAGCGACAGCACCAGGAGGCACGCCATTTCATGAAGGCAGCGAGAGTCGAGCCACTTCGTCAAGTCATTGCGTCCGAGCAAATCCAAAAACGCGTCAAGGAACTAGGTCGTCACATCTCGGACGACTACCAGGGGCAAACGATCCAGGCGCTGGCTGTTCTGGAAAACGCATTTATGTTCATGGCCGATCTGGTGCGGGTATTCGAGGTTCCCGTGATTTGCCAGTTCATCAAGCCGAAGTACAGCAAACAAGGCAAGACCGGTGAAGAGATTATGGAAATCTTCTTCAGCCATGAGCCGGATATTCGCGGCCAGCACATCCTGCTGGTTGAGGGGTTGGTGCACTCCGGAGTGACCAGCGAATTCCTGATGAATGATTTACGTGCCAGGGGTGCGGCCTCCGTGAAGCTGGTGACGCTGCTGGACCGCCAGTCGGCGCGCCGCGTAGCGCTGCAGCCCGATTATTTCGGGTTTCTCGTGGATGAGCGCTTTCTTGTGGGTTACGGCTTGGGGGCTGTCGAACAAACCAACCGCAACATCCCCTACGTGGCCGCAAGCCCAAGTTCCCAGATGACTTAAGTCACGGGCAACTTGACGCGCCTTTTTTCCGCGGAAAAGGTAGAATAATGGTCTTAGGGAATTTCTCTATCGAAATTGGCTGGACGGCATCTAATTAATCTAAGGTAGGAGCCTCGGGGTTTCGGCATCGTGGACCGACCCCGGTTTCTTCAGGAGTTTCTTGGTGAATTCGACAGTAAAAACCGTAGTGTTCTGGGTGGTGATTGGGCTCTCTGCCCTTCTATTGTGGACCGTCATTCAGCAGGGTCGTGGCGGGCAAAAGGACACGGAAGTCAATTTCTCCCAGTTCATGTCTGATGTGGACTCGGGAAATGTGCATGAAGTTACAGTAGATGGAATGCAACTTCGCGGGAAACACCGCGACGGCTCGGCCTTTCATACTACGGTGCCGGCAAATTATCCCGAGATGATCAAGTCCCTGCACGACAAAGGGGTCTCGATGACGTTCCGGGACGCCAACAGTGGAAGCTGGCCGCTGCAGTTGTTAGGGACTTGGGCTCCGTTGATTCTGCTGGGCGCGTTGTGGTTCTTCATGATCCGCCAGATGCAGACAGGCGGCAACAAAGCCTTGTCGTTCGGCAAGAGCCGGGCGCGGTTGCTTTCGATGCAGCAGAAGAAGGTCACGTTTAAGGATGTGGCGGGCGTCGAAGAGGCCAAGGAAGAGTTGCGCGAGATCATTGAATTTTTGCGTGAGGCGCAGAAGTTTCAGAAGCTTGGCGGCAGGATTCCCAAGGGAGTGTTGCTGGTTGGACCTCCAGGAACAGGCAAGACTCTTTTGGCTCGGGCCGTTGCCGGCGAGGCGAACGTTCCTTTCTTTTCGATCTCGGGCTCAGATTTCGTTGAGATGTTTGTTGGCGTCGGGGCCAGCCGCGTCCGTGACCTTTTCGAACAGGGCAAGAAGAATGCACCTTGCATCATTTTCATCGATGAGATTGACGCTGTGGGACGCCATCGTGGCGCTGGACTCGGTGGTGGTCACGACGAGCGCGAGCAGACATTGAATCAGTTGCTGGTCGAGATGGACGGCTTCGAGTCGAATGAAGGCGTGATTCTAATGGCGGCGACGAACCGGCCCGATGTTCTGGATCCGGCGTTGCTGCGGCCGGGGCGTTTCGATCGCCGCGTGGTGGTGAGCCGACCGGACGTACGCGGGCGCGAAGAAATCCTGCGCGTGCACACTCGCAAGATTCCCCTTGCGGAGGATGTCGAGCTCTCGGTGCTGGCGCGCGGCACGCCTGGATTCTCCGGCGCGGACCTGGCAAACATGGTGAACGAAGCGGCGTTGGCCGCGGCTCGGCAGAATCGCAAGGCTGTGCTGATGTTCGACTTCGAAGTGGCCAAAGACAAAGTGCTGATGGGCGTGGAGCGCAAGTCGCTAATCCTTTCCGACGAAGAAAAGAAGGTGACCGCGTATCACGAGGCGGGGCACGCGTTGGTGGCGGCGAAACTGCCGGGTTCCGATCCGGTGCATAAGGTTACGATTATCCCGCGTGGGATGGCGCTCGGCGTAACCATGCAGTTGCCGATCGATGACCGGCACAACTACACCAGGGAATATCTGAAGACTGATCTGGCGATTCTGATGGGCGGCCGGCTGGCGGAAGAGATCTTCCTTAACCAGATGAGCACGGGCGCGGGAAACGACATTGAGCGGGCCACGGAAATGGCGCGCAAAATGGTTTGCGAGTGGGGCATGAGCGATCTTGGCCCGCTTACCTTCGGCAAGAAAGAGGAACAGATATTCCTCGGCCGAGAGATCAGCCAACACCGGGATTACAGCGAAGATACGGCCATCAAGATTGACGGCGAGGTTCGCAAGCTGGTGAATCACGGTTACGAAACGGCGAAAAGCATCCTGGAAGGGAACCGAGACACATTGCAGAAGATCGCGGCGGCTTTGCTGGAACGCGAAGTCCTGGATGCATCCGAAGTGATGTTGCTGGTGGAAGGCAAGGAACTGCCTCCGATGAAGTCTCCTTCGAAACCCGACGAGGGTGTTCAGCAGGTATTGAAGCCGGAGCCGGGACGGGGGATCGTGAAGGGCGGGGAAAGCCCGGCCCGAGCCTAGATTAAATTCGCAGTTACAGAAAAAGGGCGGCTTGGCAGCCGCCCTTGGTGTTTTGTGCGGGGAAATTATCCGTTTACTGTGCTCATCATGTGCTCGGGGTAGCGAAGTCCTGCAGCGGCGCCTGTAGGGAAGATTTCCTCGATGCGTTGTAGGTCTTCCGGGGTAAGCTTCACGTCGAGCGCGGCAACATTCTCCTCCAGATACTTGCGGTGCTTGGTTCCGGGGATGGGGACAATGTTCTTGTGCTGTGCGAGCACCCACGCCAGCGCCAGCTGAGAGGGCTTGCAGCCTTTCTCTCTGGCAATTTCTTCGACACGGTGCACCAGGTCGAGATTCTTCTGAAAGTTCTCTCCTTGAAATCGTGGAGAAAACCTGCGGTAATCGTCTGTGGGGAAATCTTCAAAGCGAGTGAATTGACCGGTTAGAAACCCTCGTCCCAAGGGACTGTAGGCGACGAAGCCGATGCCGAGTTCGCGGCAGGCAGCGAGGATCTCGTCTTCGGGATCGCGGCTCCAGAGCGAATATTCGGTTTGGAGCGCGGTGATGGGATGAACTTTCACGGCCCGGCGCAGAGTTTGTGGAGAAGCTTCAGAGAGCCCGATGTGGCGAATTTTTCCCTCCTGTACAAGTTGGGCCATTGCGCCAACCGTTTCTTCGATCGGCGTGTTGGGATCGACTCGGTGCTGGTAGTAGAGATCGATCGTCTCAATTCCCAGCCGCTTCAAACTTCCTTCGCAAGATCGCCGCACGTAATCAGGTTTACCGTTCACACCACGCGCGGCGGGGTTAGCCGGATCGCGCACAATCCCGAATTTCGTAGCCAGCACAACTTTGTCGCGCTTGCCTTTGATGGCGCGACCAACAAGTTCTTCATTCTTGTAAGGGCCGTAGATATCGGCGGTGTCGAGAAAATTGATACCGAGCTCGAGGGCTCTATGAATTGTGGCGATAGACTCGTCGTCATTTCGCCCGCTGTAAAACTCCGACATGCCCATGCAGCCGAGGCCGAGGGCTGAGACTTTGAGACCGCTGCGTCCAAGTTCGCGAAATTGCATGATGATTCCTTTCTGTAAGAAATTACGAAGACTATGAAGATGGCTACTCAATAGATGCGGATCAGGGGCTTGTGGGATTCAGTGACGTTGCCGATCTGGCGCGCCAGGATGCCGGCGGTTTGCAGATCGAGAAGAAGTCGTTCGCAGTCTGCCTCAGCGACTGAAACTAGAAGACCGCCGGCGGTCTGCGGGTCGAAAAGCAGCGTCTTGAGTTCTGCGTCGAGTGGAGCTTCGTATTCGACCACACATTCGGCGAATTCACGGTTCGCTTTCAGCCCTCCCGGAACTTGACCGGCGCGAATGCAGTCCAAAGCTCCCGGCAAGATTGGAATATCCTGCGAAAACAATTTCAGCGCTACGTTGCTGGCCAAAGCCATTTCGCGTGCATGCCCGATCAGGCCAAAGCCTGTCACATCGGTCATGGCGTGAACGCAATACTCTTTCTTGCCGACTAGCTGTGCGGCCTGCTTGTTGAGAGTAGTCATCGACTGAACGGCAGCGTGAATCCAGTCCTGCTCAGCTTTGCCGTTCTTGAGCGCGGTCGAAATCACGCCGGTGCCGAGAGCCTTTGTGAGTAAAAGAGCATCGCCGGGTTTTGCTCCGCCATTGGCAAGAATCTTTTTCGGATGCACGAGTCCCGTGACGGCGTATCCGAACTTGGTTTCTTCATCACGAATGCTGTGGCCGCCGATCACAGTGCACCCGGCTTCGACCATCTTCGAGAGGCCACCAGCGAGAATGCGCTCAAGAATTGCGAGGTCCGCTTTTTCTGGAAAGCAAACCAGTGCGAGCGAAGTAAGCGGACGACCGCCCATCGCATAAACATCGCTCAAAGCATTGGTGGCGGCGATCTGGCCGAATACGTAAGGATCGTCAACAATTGGAGTGAAGAAATCGACCGTCTGCACCAGCGCCTGATCGGGGGCGATTTGATACACTCCGGCGTCGTCGGCGTGATCAAAGCCGACCAGAACATTTGGGTCGTGTTGCCGGGCTAATTTCCCAAGCACCGTGTCCAGCGCCGCCGGACTCAGCTTGGACGCTCAACCCGCAGCTTTCACCGACTCGGTAAGGCGAAATGGTTTTACTTCGGCCATGAAACCATTGTACCGATAGTCCCTTTCAAATCTGGCGAGACTGAAGATAGGAGTTTGTCTATTTCACTGCGACGTCGGTGACCTGGATGTCGGGATATTGACGATTCCATTGCGCGGATATGCCTTCAAACGTCAGTCGAAAGGGTTTGCTCTGACTGGGGCCAAGAGGTGACAGGCTGAAGTCAACTGCTTCGGGATAGGGGCCGGTAGTTTTCAGAACTTGCAGAGGAACATTTTCCCGCTGTGCGATCTGCCCCATATCGTCTTTGAATTGCACTTCGACCATGACGTGCGTGACAGTCTTATTGCCCGCGTTCGTAATTGTTCCGTCGACATAGCTGACAGTCGCTCCGACAAAATTCTCGGCAGCGCTCATCTTGAAATCGGAGAGCTTGAGATTTGCGGCGTAGGCAGGTGGTCCGGATGCGGCTCTAGGCTGGCCTCGCAGAAGAAACGCCGCTACTAGCGCTATAAGAATCACGGCCGCTACCGCAATCGCAATAATGCGCCGGCTGGAATCAGCTTCTTCGGTTGCCGGAGTTGGCTGGGTGAGCCCGCCCATGAACGGATTGTAGATGGTTGAGTTTTGATTGTCGATTTGTCTGAAACGACTTGTGCGGGTGCGTTCTTCGTTATTCCCCGCCCACTGTGAGGCCGTCGATCCGCAGCGTGGGCGAGGCCACGGAACCTCGGAACTCGAGATCGTTCGCGACCTCGGAGATGTTGAAGAAAATTTCCTTAAGGTTCCCCGCCACGGTGATTTCTTCGACCGGGTAAGCGTACTCTCCGCCTGAAATCCACAAGCCCGATGCGCCTCGCGAATAATCGCCGGTCACGAGGTTCGCGCCATGGCCAAGGAACTCGGTCACGTAGAGGCCTTCCTTGATTTCAGAAATGAGTTCTTTCGGCGTTCTTGTTCCCGGCTGCAAGAAATAGTTGCCGGGACCGATGCCCGGCGTACCTGCAAGCCCGCGGGAAGCATTGCCGGTGGTCTTGAGCCCTAGCTTTTTCGCGGTATAAGTATTAAGAAGGTAAGAACTCAGCAAACCTCTTTCAATAACCACTGTTCGCCGCGTCGGCACTCCCTCGCCATCGAATGGACTGGTGCCGAAGCCTCCGGGAATAGTTCCGTCGTCGATAATAGTGACATTATCTCCGGCGATTTTTTGTCCCAGCTTGCCCGCGAGAAACGAAGCGCCACGATAAACCGAGTCGCCATTGATCCCCTCGAAAATGTGTTCAAGGATAGAGGTTGCGACCATGGGATCGAAAATGATCGGCACTCGCGCGGTCTTGGCTTTGCGCGCGCCTAAACGGCGCAACGTGCGCTGTGCGGCCACCTTGCCGACCTGCTCTGGCGATTCGAGCTTCGACAGCGTTCGCGCAACGGAAAACCAATAATCGCGCTGCATCGCGCCAGCTTCATTTTGCGCGATGGGAACGGCAGCCACGGAGCAATAAGACCTGCGGAATTCGCCGACGAACCCATGCGAGTTGGCTAGAACTTTGTGGCCGGTGGCGGCGTCAAACGATCCACCTTCAGAATTCTTGATGCGGGGATCGAAATCGAGCGCGGCTTTTTCGGCGCGCCGAGCATAGTCAATACGATCGGGACCGGGCAGCGAATAAACATCGGTGTGATAAAGAGCAAGATCGCCCGTGAGAGCGCCGAGTTGCGAGGGATCGGGAATGCCACCGAACGGATCTTCCGATGTGATCTTCGACAGCTCCAGCGCAGACTTCACCATGCGGTCCAGGCTGTCATGGGAGAAATCACTTGAGTAGGTGCTGGCGGCGCGCTGGCCATTGAACACGCGTACTCCGATAGATCGAGACCCGGATTCCTTGAGCGTTTCGACTTGGCCGAGGCGGACCAGGGTGGAAAACTCGTCACCTTCGCGGACTACGCATTCGGCGGCCGTTGCGCCGCCGTTCATGGCGCGGCGAACGATGTCCTGAGCAAGCTCGCGAAGGTCCGTTTCCAGTTTCGGGTCGCCGGTTTCCAGTTGGGTAGAGGGCATAAAAACTTCTTTACTCCAAACGCACATAGGTACTGAGAAAGCAGGAACTAGGAATTTCCCCTGGACTCTGTGGTGAACCAGTTTTTACTGCATGAAGCCGCCGGGATCCTTCTTGGCGGTGCCGCCGACAGTCAGGCGATCGATCTTGATGGTCGGAATGCCGACTCCTACCGGCACGGCTTGTCCATCTTTGCCGCAGGTGCCAACTCCTTCGTCGAGTTTCAAATCGTTGCCTACCATCGAGACCCTCGTCAGAACATCCGGGCCGTTGCCGATCAGGGTCGCGCCTTTGATGGGTGCCGTGATCTTACCGTCTTCGATCATGTACGCTTCTGACGCTCCAAAAACGAATTTGCCGTTGGTGATATCGACCTGGCCGCCGCCGAAGTTAACCGCGTAAATGCCGCGCTTTACCGAGCGAATGATGTCTTCTGGATTATCCTGACCCGCCAGCATGTAGGTATTCGTCATGCGTGGCATGGGGATGTGCTCGTAGCTCTCGCGGCGTCCGTTACCCGTGTCAGCAATTCCCATCAGACGCGAGGAAAGTTTGTCGCTCAGGTAGCCCTTCAGAATTCCTTTTTCAATCAGCACGGTTTCCTGGGTGGGCTCGCCTTCGTCATCAACGTTCAGCGAACCACGACGCCACGGCATGGTTCCATTGTCGATGACGGTGCAGCCTTCACTGGCCACGCGTTTCCCGATCAGTCCGGCGAACGCAGAAGTCTTCTTACGATTGAAATCGGCCTCCAGCCCGTGCCCAACCGCCTCGTGGAGCAGAACGCCGGGCCATCCGGGACCAAGAACGACTTCCATCTCCCCTGCGGGGGCTTCGCGCGCATCAAGTTGAAGAATCGCCTGCCGGGCCGCTTCCTTGGCGAAGAACTCGGGATTCTTGTCACCGAAGAAGAAGTCGAGTGCGACGCGTCCGCCGCCGCCGGAACCGCCGCGGGCGGAGTTGCCTTCGGTCTTGGCGATGCAGGAAACGTTCATTCGGGCGAGTGGTTGGGAATCTTCGGCGAAGGTTCCGTCGGAACCAACGACAAGAATGTTCCTCAACTCATCCGAGTAGCTGGCGCGCACTTCCTGAATTCGCGGGTCGTAGGCCCGCGCAGCCTTGTCGGCCCGCATCACCAGTTCAACCTTCGCTGTGATCTCGGCATCGACCGACGGCAGGGTCACGGGATAAAGGCTGCGAGCCGCCGTTTGCTGGAATCCAGCGACATGCGTCTTGGCCGGAGCGCTGGCAATTAGCGCCGCAGTCCGCGCCGCGTGCAGAATGCGGGTTGCAGAAAGATCGTCTGTGTAAGCGTAGCCAGTGCGCTCGCCCGAGACTACGCGAACGCCACATCCGACCGAAATGCCCTGCGAGGCCGATTTCACCATCGACTCGTCAACCATCAACGAGGTTGAAGAAAGATATTCAAAATAAAGGTCGGCATAATCGCCGCCGGCGGAAAGAGCGGCCGCGAGGTAGCGTTCCAGATCGTTTTCCGTGACGCCGTAGTGGTCGAAGAAGAAGCGCTGTCTATCTGCAAGAAGCTGTTTTTGCAAGCTAATCACCTACACCAATTAGATGCCTCCGGCGTGGAGGCAGACTCAGTTGAGTGGATTTGTACATTATCCCACACGGCACGAAGGCGGGCGGGCGAAACATCCACAGCAAAACTGTGACGATGGTCACATGTCACAGACGGCGGGACGGGAACTGTTTGACAATCGTGAGCGGAGATGTGCCATGCCGACCGTGACCCCGCAAGCTCTAACCCGTACCGTGCAGGAATTTCTTAGCGAAGCAGCGGGCGCCGTTGTGCTCGAAAATGGTGCCGTCGCCTTTGATCTGGCTCAATCCAAGTATTCCATCTCGGGGGAGTACAACCGCTGCCTGCTGCACCTTTGGTCGGCCGAGCGAAATGCCGTGCGACGCGTGCTCGATGCAGAGATCAAGAATGGGACTCTGCGGCTGGCCGTGCAGCGGCTGGGACAGGCGCGGCCGTCGAAGCTGGAAATCTGCCGCGAGCGCGATCGCCGTACCCCGAGCGCTCGGCGTGCGGCGCGGGCCTCTTATGAGCAGAAGCTGCGGCGGACGCTGGAGCGGAACTTCTCCGAGTTCAAAGTCACGAGGCTGACGGGCGGTGTGGATTTGGAGAAATCCTTTGGACCCGTTTATACGCGAGGTGTAGTGCGCCAAGGCCGCTCGGCGTTTGCGGTTCTGGGAGTAAACGCGCAGGAGACTCAGGCATCGATCGACGCCGCGCTGACTTTTGGCATTCTCTGGCTT
This sequence comes from uncultured Acidobacteriota bacterium, assembly GCA_963761915.1. Taxonomy (GTDB): domain Bacteria; phylum Acidobacteriota; class Terriglobia; order Terriglobales; family Acidobacteriaceae; genus Sulfotelmatobacter. The sequence continues at coordinate 133,192 of CAVXIO010000020.1, read as the reverse complement.
GATGTTTGCCGGCAGGCGCAGGCAGCGAACGTGCTAGTGGAAGGTTTGAAGTTGTTTGTTCCCAATGGAAGTTCGGCGCTGGTGCGGGAACGAATGGCAAACCTGAACCGCGGTGCGGCCAAGTGGTCCCTGTTTGAGCTCGATGAGCGACACGACGCACTCGCAGAAATCGACTGCGGGGATCGCGGGAATGTTGCGACGCGTCTGGTGCATGCCACTGACGATGATGCGGCGCGTGAGCGCTTCAAGGAATCGATTGCCCGAGTGCGGGTGGTTGTGCCGAATTGCGAGGTTGCCGTGTTATCGGCCGCTGAGATCTCATTTCGCTGGCGTGGATTGGAGTTCGCGAGAGCGCGGCTCGGCGGTGTGCTGGGGACATTTCGCAGCAGCGAGGAAATTGTCTTCGGCGTGGGTGCAGAGGAGCGCGTTCTAGAGACCTGCAACGAGGCTGAATTCAGCGAACTGGCGCACTGTTTGCGCGATACGCGCCATCCCTATGGACCGCGTCATCATCCTCTGTGGCGCTTGCGCCCGGAGAGATGGCTGGAATCGCTCGTAGCGGGCGATGTAAGCGTCGTGGATGAGCGACTAGAGCCGTCCGGGCGACATTCGCAAGTTCCTGCATTTTCAGGCGCTGACCGGGCCATGATCGATGTGCTCACGACTACGCATGAGGGCCGCTTGGCAGTCGTGGAACTGAAGGCTGACGAAGACATCCACCTGCCCCTGCAAGGTCTGGATTATTGGTCGCGGGTGGAATGGCATCAAGCACGCGGCGAATTTTCTCGCTTTGGATATTTCGAAGGCCGTGACTTGTCGGCCGAGAAGCCGCTGCTTATTCTGGTTGCTCCGGCGTTGCATGTGCATCCTTCTACCGACACTTTGCTTCGCTATCTCTCACCCGAAATTGAATGGGAATTCGTGGGGATTGACGAGCGATGGCGTGAGGGAGTAAAAGTCGTGTTCCGGAAGCGGCCGGATCGGAGCGCGAAGCGTGGATCCGAATTACTCAGCTGCAAAGCCAGTTGAACGGTCTTCTCTTCGCCATCGAACGAACAAATCCAATCACTATTCCTTCCAAGCCCCCAACAGCCTGCGCAAGTCCACTAACTGGCCCAAATGGTAAGCATTGTGGTCGGCAATCAATAATGCCTCGCGAAGAACGGTCTGGCCATCTCCCCACGGAATACGGGCGAACAGATCTGTCTTTGGATCCGCAACTAGGTCCTGCATGGCTTTCAAGTCTCTGCGAAATTGCCGAATGCTTTTGTTCCATGCGTCCGCGCTGGGCGAAACTTCCGTCGTGGGCCAGTAACCTTTCGGCCATTCCGGAGACTTGTGTTTGGAGTTGCGGCTGAACTCGAGAATGTCCCACTGCGCCAGGCGCAGGTGTTCGAGCAGCATCCAGGCGGAGTGCGGGAAGCCTTTGGGTTTTATTCCGCGCAACGGTTCAGGCATATTTTTCACGACATCGTCGAACCTGGCATGCGCGCCACCCCCGTTCAGTAGGTAGACGACGTGCTCGCGAAGTTGCTTGCTGCGTGGGTCTTTGATCGCCATTTGGTCCTTCCTTTCTTGCCGTCCGCGGGAAAGAGAAATTCGGCAGCCAGCGCCTGAAGAGAGGCCTCGCTAGCCAGTAGTTGGCGGCGCGCCTGAAGTCATGCCCTGATGCGAATCGTCAGGTGTTCGAATCTGCGCGGACTCGTCCACTTGCTTTTCGCCTCTCAACACGCGGCCAATGCCGCGCACGATGCGCCGCATGGGTAACTCACCTTTGTCGTCCTTGAAGAACATTTCGCCGATGCGGCTGCCGCGGTAGTACCAGCGCTTGAGCAGCGCGAGGTGCTCCATGGTTTCGAGTGCCGATGCGGCTTTTCCTGGTGGAGACGAATCGAGAGCGCTTTGCACGCGCGATTCCATGGATTGTGATTTTGCATGCTCGGCGTGTTGGATCGAGAACACCGCTGGCTCAGAGATGGCTCCCCCTTCCACACGGAAGAAGGTGACCGAGTCTGGCAGATGGCAGGGCTGAATGATCAAAGCCGAGAATCGATCGAGACGGCGGACTATCTCGGGAAACTGGCTCGCGACAGGCTTCAGTTTTTCCAGTCGAAGATGAATTGCTGAGGCGTCTTCGAATGCCAGATTGGCCGATGCGGTGTCGCGCTGCGACGAAAACTCACGCGCCAGAGACTCTCCTCCGGAATCGAAGTAGGCCTGCACGCGGTGTACTTCGACGGAATATTCTTCGTCGGTACAACCCTTGAAACAGGGGGCAAGGCACATCTTCATTTCGGAATAAATGCAGCCGGGGAACTTGGGGTCGGGATGCAGATCGTCAACGCAGCGGCGCATCTTAAAGAAGTCGAGCGAGTCGTTCATGAATTTCTCGGCCACCATCCGGGACTGGAATGGGCCATAGTAAAGCGAACGGCCTTTGAGGCGGCCCAAGCGCGTTGTGATCGATGCTCGTGGATATTGATTTTCGAGGTGCAGTTTTATCAAGGGCGCGAAGCGGAAGCGCATGCGATGGGAATACGATTTGGGAAACGTGGAACGCAGGACTCGGTAAAGCAGGAATCCGGATTCAAAGTCAGAACCGGTGGGCGCGTACTCGATCGAGTGGACGCGATCGCGCAGATTGAGTTTCCTGGTGCGTTCATCGATCGGCCCGAGCAGGCGCTGCAGGCGGCGGCGAAGGTTCGAAGTCTTGCTGACGTAAGGTTCGGCTTGTGGGTCATGGCCGCGAAGCAGGAACACCGCTGGAGCGGCGGGAATTGCGGCGAACACCTGGTTGTCCCGTTCAGGCGCGAAATCCTGGCGCTCAGTCAGCACCAAACTATTCTAGTGCGGATTCACTACGAAGGTACGACTGCTGTAAGGGGGCTGCGAAAGACGATCATCCGAAGAGCGAATCATACTAAAGATGTGTCTTCACGCGGCCAGCGTTTGCATTCACGTATTCGATCGTGGCCAAAACAGCTTGCCGGATGGTCAATCGCGGCCGCCAGTCCAGCGCGCGGATCTTCGAACAATCGAGCAGGATAAAGGGGCTATCCCCGATCCAGCCGCGTTCGCCCCCCGAATACGTCAGCTTCGGATGAAGGCCAAGATGCTCACAAATCCAGGCGATGGAGTCGTTAACCTCGCAGTACTGATCGGTGCCGAGGTTAAAAATGTTCACCTTTTCAGCTGCCCGGTCGAGGGCGGCGAGAATCGCATTAATGCAATCTTGCACGTACAAATAAGATTTCCGCTGGTGGCCGTTGCCTAATACGTGCAAGTGTTCAGGATGCTCGGCAAGCTGCTGGTAGAAATCGAAAACGTGCCCATGCGAGTAACGCTCTCCCAGGATCGAGACGAATCGAAAAATGTAACCTTGCAGTCCGAAGCCCTCGCAGTAGGCTTGAATCAGCCCTTCTGCGGCCAGTTTCGAGGCGCCGTAAAGCGAAGTCTGCACGGGGAAAGGACATGTCTCAGGCGTGGGGAAAATGTCGGGCTCTCCATAGACCGATCCCGTCGATGAAAACACAATGCGTTTGCAGCCCTGCTCGCGCATAGCCTCCAGCACGTTCCAGGTTGCGATCGTATTCTGTTCCAGATCTTTGCGCGGATGATCGGTGCCGAAGCGCACGTCGGCATTAGCGGCGAAATGCACCACCAGTTCCGCGCCCGCCATTGCCTGCACCAGACTCTTTCGCTCGAGCAGATCTGCTTGATGGAAACTGAACTGGGGATGGGCCAAGGCGTCTTCCAGAAATCTCCGCTGACCGGTCGACATGTTGTCGAATCCGACGACGCTGTGGCCTGCGGCAAGCAGGCGATCAACCATATGACTGCCAATGAAACCAGCCGCACCTGTAACTAAAACACGCAATAGAACCTCCGCAAAAAGTCAGAAATCGGACACACATGAATCTGCACTAATGGAATTACATGAGCTACCGGCCGTCCGACGAGCTTTGTCGGAGCGCGATTCGTGTTCCCTTTAACTCAAAGCGGCTATCGCGCCAAACATAGCGCAGATTCAAATAGCTGGCGAACCAGACCAGAAAGCCGAGCATATCTCGCAGCGGATAAAGCCAGGGAGCGCGCCGTACCTGCGGGTCTCGAACCACCATCCAGCCCACCAGCCATGCTGCGGCTAGACGGTTTATCACGGCCATGCATAACAACATTGCGCCAACGTCCCAGTGTCCCAATAAACCTGCGGCAAGGAATCCCATCAGCCCGTAAGGAATCGCGAAGATCAGTCCGCTCCCAAAGTGGCCTTTAGGCCGCGAGTAGCGTGTAGTCTGCGCCCAGCGCAGTTGGTTTTGCCACATGCGCTGGAATGATTTCTGGTTTACCACGTGATCGATAACGTGCCCCGAAAGAACGACACGATATCCTGCCTTCGCGATCAGATTGCCAATGGCGAAATCGTAAGCGATGTAGTCCTGCAGCGCGGTGTAACCGCCGATGCTCGCCAGCGAATCTTTGCGCACCACTGTGGTCGGCCCCAATCCGAACTTCATTCCTTCGAGCAAATTCGCCACCAGCACTCCTGCGGTCATTTCCACCGACATACCGATGGCAGTGAGTCCAGAGAAGAACCCTGCGGCGTTCTTGCCTCGATACACGCAGGTCACCAGACCCACTTTTGGGTCCAGCATAGGCGGCACGATTTCTCGCAGATATCGCGGAGAAACTTCTACGTCACTGTCAGTTGTGACCAGAATATCGTGCGCGGCCGCCCCCGCCAGGCAGTGGAACGAGTGCACCACCGGGTTCGGCCACAGGGCTCCCGTTACCAACACGCGGCTTCGAATGTGCGGATAACGCGCGCACACCTCCCGGACAACATCCAGAGCCGCGTCATCGGCCTCGTCGGCAGCGAACAGAATTTCGTAATCCGGATAGTCCTGGCGGAAGAAGCTTTCGATGTTTTCTCTAAGCCGCGCTTCCAGTCCGTGCACCGGCTTAAGCACGGAGACCGGCGGCAGATGTGCGTCGTCAGGAACCGCGCTGAGCTGCTGGCGCGCGCCGGCTCGAAACCGGATCACTCCGAACGCGGCGAGGCCGAGGAACACTGCCGATGACAGCGTACCAATCAGCGCGATCCCCAAAACGAAATATAAAACCAGCTCGATCAATCGAATTTGTACCTGTTCAAAGTTGCCAAGTGAACTATCCCGGCAATACCGTATTGCGCGGTCCACGTCACACTATACATTTTCGAGGATGCCGTAGGTAAGGCAGGGACCGTAGTTATTGCTTCGAGCCTGCGCGCGCAAGGCCCGGGGCGGGCTCAACTTTTGTAATTCTGTAGTCCTTGTACTCGATGGAAAGAATTGCCTTGCCTCCGAGGCGAATCAGGCTCTCCGTGTGGTTCTCCGCTGGAAGCCAGAAGTCATTCACTTTGACGTACTTGTGCTCGATCACGGTCTTCTTGATCCACAAAGACGGATTCTTGGCGGGTTCTGCCTCGATCCGTACGACGGCGAAGTCTTTCGCATCGACCCAGATTTTTCCCCGGTAGAGAAACTTATTCTTGCTCTTGGGGAGAAGGTTCAGGATGTACTGAGCGCCGTCCGCCGTAGTCACGTACCCCGCGGAAGTAAAATCGTAGTTGGCAGTGGTTAGCGCAGTTTGCTGGCGGTTTTCTTCATTGGCGGCTTCCTGCTCGCTTTCCATGAGCTTTTTGAAGACATGGTCAATGACGAACTTGGAGCCGGTCTGGGAAACGACGCTAAACTCTTTGGCATTATGAGCGTGATAGGAAACGTTGACCACCATATTGGCGTCCCGGTCGCTAGGGAAGCCGCGATATTGCATATGGTAGACACGTGTACTGCTGAACTGATCCAGAGCCGCCGCCCGCCGAGCGTTGGCTTCCTGCAATTTCCGGGCTACCTGCTCTGGCGGCAAGGGAGCAATCTGGCTGGAAACCGGTAATGTTGTTGAATCAAATTGCTGCGGAACCGACTGGCCCAAGGCTGCCAGACTGCAACACAACAACAACAGACCACCGAATCCCCGAGTTCCAAATCGCATGTACCGCATGTCCTAACCTTGGATGCACTCTACGCCAGATGGGCGGCCAGCGAATTTCCCAGTGGCCCGAATTCTAACGTTCCTTCCCGCTGTGGGATTACGATGCCAACTTTCCGCGCGGTAAGTCTTTCGATCCTAACCTTATCAAATGACAAGAATTCCGGCTGGTTACTTTTGTGCCTCACTCATCCGAGCTATTCCAGTTTGTCCAGTTCTGGCGCACACTGTCTTCAGCATCCCATGCAGGAAACCATTGTCCAAACTAACCGGCGTCGCCAAGTTCGTGTCCAGGCGGTGCTGCCGGTGCGAGTGCGCGGAACAGACACCTCCGGCGTGTCATTTGAAGAACTGGCGCATACTCTTGATGTTACGCCTAGTGGAGTACGTTTGGGAGCGATTCGCCGTCAGGTGAAAGCGCTCGACACCTTGACCATCCTTTATCGGCAGCGCCGAATGGAATTCAGAGTGGTATGGACCAAACTGCTTGAGGGGACGCGCGAATACCAAGTTGGCCTCAAAGCCTTCTCGCAGGAGCAGGAAGCCTGGGGGATGAGTCTTTTTAAGTCCACCGCACAGCCGACAAGAGCTTGCGCCACGGCGGGCGCCTGAAGCAGGGGGGAAACCGTGGCCTACTTTTTAAGCGCACTCTGGGCAAATGACGAAGCGCAGGACATCGCCGAATATTCCGTGATGCTGGCGGTCCTGCTAATCGTTGTGGTCAGCACGGTTCGGCTGATCGGCTCAAACGCAGGTCATTTGTTTTCGCAGGTCGGCAGCGCGATCCAATAAGGCGAATAATCAGAGCAGATCGAAAGATGGCTCGGGGAACGCGTTTGAAAGCCGCCAATGTCAAGGCTGCACGGAATTACCCATCATCAGCGCAAACAGCAGAGGAAGATAAATGACCGTGGCTTGCAGCACATGGCGAGCCAGCATTTTGGATCGGGGCGCGCTAATCGGAAGTTTAAGTAATGCGAGCCGGGCGCCGAAATAGAAAAGGGCGATACCCAGAACCACGGCTCCCACCAGATAGATCTTTCCCGCCATCCCGAAAATGCTTGGCAAAACGCTGAGCGGAATCAAAAGCAGTGAATAAGCAACGATGCGTCGCGCCGTGGACCGTCCATCGTCCTCGACGACCGGCAGCATGCGAATTCCCCCGCTCGCGTAATCCTCCCGGTAGAGCCAGGCGATAGAGAAAAAATGCGGGAACTGCCACACGAAGAGAATGGCAAACAAAATTAACGTACCCCACTCCAGACGCCCGCGCGCGGCGGTCCAACCCAAAACTCCGGGCATAGCTCCCGGAAAAGCGCCCACGAACGTGCAGATGGGCGAAACCCGCTTCAAAGGCGTGTAAGCAGCCAGGTACACAACTGACGTTAGGAAAGTTAACAGTCCTGTGAGCGGATTGGTGAAAGCTGCCAGGTAAATTGAGCCGCCCAATGTGGCCAGCAACCCGGCCGTCATCGCGTGACGCAGGCTCATACGGCCCGCGGGCAATGGGCGCTGCGCGGTCCGGCGCATGCGCGCGTCCACTTGATATTCCATCACCTCATTGAGCGCCGCCGTACCGCTGGAGACTAATCCAATCCCCAACAGGGCATGGAACAAACCCCACGATAGCGAAGACACCCCAGCCTTCTGCGCTCCGAAATAGTAGCCACACCACGCCGTCATTACGATCAGAGTGGTTACGCGGGCCTTCATCAGTTCGGCATAGTCGCGCAGGAGCGACGTCGCTTGCCTGCCAAGTGAAACCAAGGGTTGGGTCATCGTGCTCATAGGAGAATCAGTGGTCCGTGGTACCTGTTTTCATCGCTCTTTCAGGCAAGCTCCGAGTCCGGTAAAGAGGGCAGCGACCACAAAGCCGCTGCAAAACCCAAGGATTGCATACGTACTCCTCCGGCTTTCGAAAGTCAAGTCAAAATGCCTCAATTGATCACGCAACCGGGATCACGAGTTCTTTTTTCCCTCGCCAGCAGGCAAAAACTCCAACAACTCTGGATGTCATGAAGGCATTGCTAGCCCCCGCTTAACGTGAAATTCACCGTGATCTGCGTTTCCACTTCCACTGCGTTTCCGTTCAGCAGGTACGGGCGATATTTCCATTGTTTCACCGCATCCAGGGCAGCCGGAGCCAGCAATGGGTGACCGGAGACGAGGTCGAGGCTTACAACGTCGCCCAGCTGATTGATCACCGCCTTCATCACTACTGTCCCCTGGATTCTCGCGCTTCGCGCCTCTGGCGGATAAATTGGTGGCACTTTGCTGACGATGAGCCCAGCGGAGACGCCTTGAGAAACGCGGATCTTCTGCGGAATCTGGACTCGTCCGCCCGCAGCGGTGCTTTGAAGAGAAGAACCAGCAGCGCTCTGCGAAGCAGCGCCAGCCTCAAGACCGCCGCCGACAGGACCTTTTTCGTCCACTACTTCGCCGCTGGCCAGACAGGTCGCCGCCTTCCCATCGACAGATGCATGCACTGTACCACTTTCGTCCGAGCAGAACGCGCGCTGACCGGAGTCCCGCACTGCTGGTTCGGCGACAATCTGATAGTGAGATGCATCACATCCAGTAACAGCGAAGGTGTAACCGTTTTTCTTGCCTCCTACCAGCTGCGAGTCGTACAGGTACACGTGCCTAGCAACTCCCGCTTCCTTGCCTGCGCTCCCCAACGCAGAGAGCGTGCAAGCGAAACCGCCGCGTGCCGACTGGTACGACTTCTCGGCGGCGACCACCGAGCGCATTGACCAGATCGCTGCCTGTTCGTTCTGCTGGAGCTGACGCTCCTCAAGGCTCTTCAGGAATGCCGGATCCGCAAGGGGAACCCGCACTGCCACGCTAACTTCATTCAGTCGCCAGATGTCAGATTCCATCTTCATTGAAAAGGTAAATCGAAGAAGAAAAGGAAGAGCTTCCTCTTTTCCGTCGCGAGACATGTGCAGGGCGAGTTCGATATCATCCTCGCCGCCCACAAGGTCGTCCCGTTCGACTGTGATGTTTACCTTTTGGTAGGGTCCTCCAATGGGTCCTTCGGAGGTCAAAAGGGTCGTGCCGGTGTCGAAGGTCTCAATCTGGTTTTTTCCGGCCTTGGCTTCCGCTGCAAGCAAGGATAATAGCCCTAACCCCGTCTGATTGTTTTGCCCACCGAGTTTCTCAAAAACTTGGCGAGTTACATCGGGAAGATGCTTCTCCAGATGGTCTGGCGATTGACCAACGAGCATTTCGATCAGCGCTTGGCGTGCGGTCTGCGGAGGAGTTACCTGCGAAGACGCAGTCTGCGCCTCGGCTGTAGACGAAAGCAAGATAGCTAGGGAAACTGCGACAACACAAAATAAGGGGCGCATTCAGGCCTCCAGAGTTCGCCGAGTGCTGATAGACAATGCCGGAACGAGCTTAACAGATTCGCAGCAATGATCGAGGTAGGATGTCTCCTCCGCGAAAACTAGCGGCTCACCGAAGCGCCCGATTCATTGAAGATTTCCGGTGGATCAAAAAAACATTGATGCCACAGAGCCGCGTCTGACAATTTCCCTGCCTTCCATTGCTGAAGCGTCGGGAACGTGGCGGCGATCATCCCACCGTCAACCGAATCGAAGATCAGCAACGATCCCTGCCAATTCCTGTGGCTTCTCGACCAACTCCGCAAAATCCTTGTCCAGCACAGACTTGGCAAATTCGAGTCGGAGTTGAGCGCCCGAATCCTTCGTGGACTCGTTTATCTTTTCCACAGAAACGATCTTTACCCTCTTTCCTCGCAGAGGCGCCCAATCTCCCGGGAAAGGCGCTGTCTCCTCCCGCGTCACATGAAACAGGTCCGCCGCAGCGGGAGCTGCCGAAGCTGTTGGGGCAATCGCCATCCGGAACGCTGTTGGGCATTTCCAGATTGTTCCGCCATATCCACCCTCGGGACAGGCCTGAAATCCGTACGTGAACCCAATCCTGATTGAAATCCAGCATCTCGAACTCATCGTGAGCGCTGGCCAGGAACAAAGTCTTTGCAGTTAAACTCGCCGTCCCGACCACTGGTGTCCCAGACTTCTTTACCGCCACTAGGTTCTTCAGGATGGGCCTGATTCCTGAGAATCTCTTCCAGGCTATCCGCTTCGGCTTGCAGGCTACTGGAATCCCTGTCGGGCATTTTTTTCTGCCCAGTTTGAGCGGCTTTTTCCTGCTCAGCCAGACCCTGAGCAAGTGATGACGAAAAACCGCCGCTCGTTTCAGGGATTCTGGGCACAGGAGCCGAAATTGTCGGCTCTGCCGTGTTGGAGTTCTTTGCAGACCGCTCTTGGGCTGCGACCGCTGGGAACTCCGGGCTGGCCGGCTGCGTCTTGCCGGCTAATTGTTCCCCCAGTTGATCCAGGAGGTCCGCCTCCAGTCGGCCGTTCGAGGCCAATACCTGGTAGCCAGAATGAGCGCCAACCGGATCCGCATACCAAGCCGTCACTTGCACGCTCACCCGCACCACGCAACCCACCAGAGGTCCTCGGGTTGACCTGAAACTTTGACTGGTAATAGCCGCGCTGATAGCGATCAAGGGGTGATCAGTCACCACGTCGCGAAGCCATCCAACACTGGAAGACGTCCCGCTGTTGCGGATTGCATCTCCTTTAGAGTTTTTTCTACCGCGGCCTTGGACTGCGGAAACGCCTCGTTCGAATTCTTTGCTTTGCGCTCGGGCGCCGACCGCCAGCCAAAAATTCCGTCGACGGCCACTAACAGCGCATGCCCGAATTCGACTCATCTCTTCCCCACGCTTCATGGCTGCTCCAACTCGTCGCGCTGGATCCATCCATGCTGCCCGTCGTGGGTCTCCACGCCATACCAGTAGGGAGTGGAAATCAGAATCAGCACTTCGGTGCCTGGGGTCAGCGACTGCAGCGTGCTCGCGGTGTGGAAAGGTGCGGACTTGAGCGGCGCGCCAGGCGCCTTGACCAGCCTTTCAACTTGTTTTCGGAGATCCTTAACGTGCTCTTCGAGATTTTGGCCAGACAGGGTTTTGTCCTGCTCGAGCTTTTGAGCTGGAGGCTGAACGGCGGCGCAGGTTCTGGGGCTGGATCCTCATGACTCTCAGCGGCCTTGGAATCGACCTTTGACTGGCGGTTGAGGCGTCGACCGGACGCGCCAGGTATTCTGCATCGGCCATATCTTGTTTTTTCTGCAAGTGTTCCTGCCGCTCCCTGTTCGCTTCGTCGGTCTGCTTTTTCATCACCTCGATGGCTTCAAGGTGCTCGTGAATATCTTTGTACTCGGCGCTTTCGACCGATCCATCTGGATTGATGAACGGTATGGCGGAAGTCTTCCTGAAAAAGCGCGTCGATGCGCAAAACCGTATTCTTGTCCCCCTGCGGTTGCACCACGTATCGCACGGCCAGCGTGCCGACATCGCCGCCGTCCTTGAAGTTGCGGGGATCGATCGCTTGCAGCGCGAACCTTGTAGAAGACCTTCCCACCCTCGTTCCACGCGGGAAACACTTGTGGAGGAACTGGCGGCTTTCGCGCCGCTCACAAATTCGTCTTTGTTGTATTCTTTGGTGCCGCGGATTATGCCGTTCTGCGCAATATCTTCCACAACCTGCGCCACTTCGCTCTCCGGCAGCGGAACATTGACGATCAGCCCTTCGCCGTAGCTCAATTTGTCTTTTCCGCGGCCGGCGAGCGGCAGCGCAGCCACGAAAAACAGCACCAAGATCGGAAATAAGCCGCGAACGGCGATACCGTCCACTTGCAATTCCCCTGAGTGCCTGAGCAAGCTTCAAGTCACGCCACAACCCTTTTCGCTCAGAGCTCTTGCCGTGATTCGACAACACGCATCCACCAATCCACTCGTGAACTCCGTTCGCCGACTCCACAGAGTCTCGTACTCCCGACACGAAGCTGTCAACTCTCAGAGCGCTGATTCGATCGCGCGGTCCTCACATGTAAAGTTTTGTGTCACGCCTTGTAAATTTTTTGTTAAAACTACTTGAATTCTTCTTTCCCTCGTAGTAGGATTTCGCGCGGTAGGGTGGTAGAACCTTTGTGATTTTTGTTTTCCAGGCAAAAAATGCGAGGGGTTCGCATTTTTTTGCTTTTTCCGCAAGTATCTGCGTATGCATTAACTCATTTTTCAAACAAACAGATCTTGATCTGATCTTTGCCGAGGAGTCGGCCATGCACGTTTCGAGACGTTCACGTCTTCGCGATGTTTCCTGTTTTGGTTCGTTGGTCTTGATTGTCCGTGTCCGTGATGCTCACCTGCAGCCAGCGCGCCAATGCCTTGCCGGCGTTCGCCAGAAAATACGGCTTGCGCTGTTCGGCCTGTCACGAATCCTGGCCGATGCTCAATTACTTCGGCCAGAAATTCAAGGACAACGGCTACCAGTTGATGAATGACCGCGATGCTCCGATCTGGCAGAACCCGGGCTATTGGCCGGTCACCTTCCGCATCACACCGATCTGGCACCGCGTGAGCACCGGCAAGGTCCTGATTGATACCTACGGGCCGAACGGAACGGGCGGTTCCCAGCTCACCGGGTCGCAGATCGAGCGAATCACCAGTTCCGGCTTTGACCTCAGCGGCCTCGACTTCCACACCGGCGGCACGCTCGAAAAGAACTTCTCGTTCTACGTGTTGCCATCCTCAAACAACGCGGCCCAGTTTCACTTCGAAACGGTGATGGGGCGGCTCGACAACCTGTTCGGCAGCTCATGGATCAACATCAAGTTCGGCAAGTTCGAACTCGATAACTTGCTCTCTGAAAAGCGCATCCTCACCCTCACCGGCAACGGTGGAATCTATCAGCTCTATCACTTCTCGCCGCTGGGTGACGGCAACGTCTGGGGCAAAATGGGAGACAATCAACTCGGCGCCGAGCTGATGGGACACTCCTACGATGATCGGACGCGTTATTCGATCGCGCTGCTGAGTTCAAGTGACGGTCAGGTGGCCTTACCCTATGGCAATGCTTATACTGGGTTCGTCGCCGCCAGCCAGGCTTTCGATACTGGCAAGCTCGGAGTGCAGCGCGTTGGCTTCTACGCCATGGTTGGCCAGGCGCCAACCTATTGGCTCACTCAGGGTGGAGCGCTGTTTACCGGCGCCAACGGCACCGGCCCCTCCGCCATGGGCAACAAGTCCTTCAGCCGCGAGGGCTTCGTTGGGCAATTTTACTTTGGCCAGCATATCGATCTTCAGGTCGTCACCCAACATGGACAGGATAATGCTTGGTTTGGGCAGGGTTACGGCGACCTTATCGATGGGGTCGTCGCCGGGAACAACACCCCGGGGACGACGCTTCCTGCCGGTTCGCGCGCGCCCAGTTGGAACGGCGTCCTCCTCGAGCCTCACTACGTCTACAGCCCGCAGCTCATCTTCATCGGGCGCTATGAGACGATCAGAATGTCGCAACAGGCGGATGGCTCAGGTTACGCGACAGTCGGGTCTAACGGAATCTTTGGCCCAACCCCTTCCAACTTTGGCAATATCTCCACCTACACGATCGGCTATCGCTATAACCCGTTCATGACCAGTCGGGCGGGCTTTGCCTGGCACAACGAGTACAACTGGCTGCATTCCGACGGTACGGGACCGGCAAATGCCACTACCGGAGCTCTTACTAATATCAACACCAGCGAGTTGCTGATCGGTTTTGACTTTGATTTCTAAGCTCTGATTTAGGAGAGGGATAGCATGCAACGGAATAATTTGCGGAAGTGGTCGCTTTTGCTGGGCGCAGCTGCGATTTTGGCTCTTCCCATGCCTTCCTGGGCGCAACTCACGCAGTACGACTTGGAAACGCGCATGGGGATGGAAAGCCACATCGGAAACATTACTGGCCATGCCAAGGACGCCAAGGCCGACTATCGCAGGTACTGCGTCGTTTGCCACGGCACGCTGGGCGACGGAAATGGCGAGAGCTTCCCGTGGGTTGACCCGAAGCCGCGCGATTTCCAGTTGGGCGTTTTTAAGTGCCGTTCCACGCCCACCGGAACTTTGCCCACCGATCAGGATTTGTTCGACACCATCGCCCGCGGACTCGACCGCTCGAACATGCCGCAGTGGAGTACTTTCACCAAGCAGGAACGCGCCGATCTGGTCGCCTGGGTTAAACACTTCTCTCCGCGCTGGACCAACGAAAAGCCCGGAACTCCCATCGCCATTCCACCCGAACCCGAAGTCACTGCCGAGCGCATCAAGGCAGGCCGCGATGTGTTCGCGCGCGTGCAATGCTGGAAGTGTCACGGCGTACTGGGCCAAGCCAACGGTCCGTCTGCCGCAACGCTTACCGATGATCTCGGCCGGCCCATCGCGCCCTTCAACTTCACCGAAGGCGCCCGTCCCAAGTGCGGCGACACGGATCGCGATATTTACCGAATCTTCATGACTGGTTTGGACGGCACTCCCATGCCTTCTTTTGCCGACAACATTAAACCCGATGAGGCTTGGGATTTGGTTTTCTACTTGCGAACGCTTATGTCTCAGAACAGCAAAGAAAAAGCGATGGCAAAACAACTTGGCCTGAAACCGGTTGATCCCAACGCCCCGGCAGGACAACAATAGGCTTACGACAGCATCGCAACCGAAGGTTCATTTTTGTAATCTTAGCCTTTAAGGAGAGATTTCTATGAGCAAGCGAAACAATTTCGCGGCTGTACTATCGGCGGTAGTTTTGATCTGCTGCGGTGCACTGATCTTGGGGCAAAGAGTTAACGCTGCAGGGGAAGGCAAAATTAGCGGAACGGTGAAACTCGACGGCACCGCTCCTCACATGAGGGGCATTGACATGTCTAAAGACCCCTACTGCGTCAAGGCCAACGCAAGTACGCCGCAAAAGCTGGAAACGTTCGTGGTCGGTTCTGGCGGAGGGCTCGAGAACGTGGTGCTCTACATTTCCGACGGCTTGAGCGGCGCCGCGCTGACCGAGGTGCCAACCACCGAGCCGACTTTCGATCAGAAGAACTGCATGTACTCCCCGCACGTGCTGGCGCTGGACGTGAACCAGAAATTCAAAGTCACCACCAGCGATCAGACCACTCACAACATTCACCCGCTGCCGAATCCAATGACCGGCAATATCCCGTGGAACCAGTCTCAGCCTCCCGGAGCGTCGCCAATTGAGAAAAGCTGGAAGGCTCCGGAATTCATTCCAGTGCAATGCAACATTCATCCCTGGATGCATGGCTACCATGCGGTCGTAAAGGGGCCTTACGCGACCACCGATGATAGCGGCAATTACACCATTAACAACGTGCCGCCGGGAAGCTATACCGTAACCGCGTGGCATGAACCCGACGCTGCTATAGCCCAGAACACCCAGACTCAAAAAGTGACGGTCGCTGCCGGCGCAGCCGCGAAGGCCGATTTCACTTTTAAAGCGAAATAGTGTAAGCTTCAGCGCGACTGTACCACAAACGAATCACCGGCTCGCCGCAGTCTACTGCGGCGAGTGAACCAGAAAGACCGGTCCAACGTGCCGGCTAAAGGCGGGACAATATGGCGAAGCTATTCGCGGTGATGATCATCCTGATCGCAATTGCCTCGGCTGTTCCCATCGTGATGCATATGTGGCCAATGCCACAGGATATCTCCACCCACGGTTCACTCATCGATGAGCAATACGCGGACACGATGTTGGAAGCGGGTATTTCCTTTTTGGCCTCGCAGTTCCTCCTGGCATTCTTTATCTGGAAGTTCTCCACTCCAAGAGCCGGCGACAAAATCAGGATTTTCCCCGGGGGCGCGGCAGGCCTGGTGATCGCCGCCTTCCTGCTGGTCGGCACCGAGTGTTTGGCTTTGGGCGTCTTTGGAGTCAAAGCGTGGGCCGCCGTTTATCTCACTCCTCCCGCCGCCAATGCCATGCCGGTCCAGGTTCAGGCTGGACAGTTCGCATTTTATTTCCGTTATCCCGGTCCCGATGGTACCTTCGGCCCGATTCATGCCGATCAGATCAGCGAGGCCAATGCGAACTTTTTCGGCCTCGATACAACTCACGATCAGGATTCCAAAGACGACATTGTTGCCGCTGAGTTGGCAGTTCCGGTCAATCGCGAGATTCACCTCCTCATGCATTCCAAAGATGTGAGTCACTCTTTTTATGTCCCCGAATTGCGGATTCATCAGGACTTCGTCCCGGGCCTGGATGTCACGGTCCACTTCACGGCAACGAAAATTGGTAAGTATGAAATCGTTTGCACGCAGCTTTGTGGCCTCGGGCATTACAACATGAAGGCGTATCTCGAGGTGAAGTCTCAGGAAGATTACGACAGCTTGGATTAAACAACAGGCAGCGCTGCAGTAGCTGGAACCGGCAAACACAATCTGGATGGACCAACCATCTCTTTTGAGGTGAGGTGACCACAATGCACGATATGTCGGCACATGCGGCGACTCACGGAGCCCCGACAAGCTTCATTCGGAAGCACGTCTTCAGCCTTGATCACAAAGTCATCGGCAAGCAGTATTACGCGCTCGCATTGCTCGCCGCCTTGATCGGAATGTTTCTCTCCTGGCTCATGCGCCTCCATCTCGGATTCGCCAATTTTGCCATCCCCGGTCTCCATTTACTTTCCAGCAACGGCGCTCCCGGCGATGTGATGACCCCGGAGTATTACCTGCAGTTGATGACCATGCATGGCACGATCATGGTCTTCTTTGTGCTCACCACTGCCCCCTTCGCCGCCTTCGGCAATTTCTTCCTGCCCATCCAAACGGGCGCGGAAGATATGCCATTTCCGCATTTCAACATGATGTCGTTCTGGGTCACCTTCGTCGGCTTCTGGGTCCTGATCGCATCGTTCTTCGTAGGCGACGGGCCGACCCTGGGCGGCTGGACGCAATATGCTCCACTGAGCGCCATCGGCTCCGTCGGCGGTCCCGGCGAAGGTCTAGGTGTGGTTCTGTGGGCAACTTCGATTGCCCTCTTCTGCGTTGGTCAGTTACTTGGGGCCTTGAACTTCATCACGACAACCCTCGACATGCGCTGCAAGGGCATGTCTCTGATGCGGCTTCCGCTCACCGCCTGGGCCTGGTTCATCACCTCGATTATGGGCTTGACGGCGTTCGCCGTGCTCATGCCGGCCTGCATTTTGCTGATCCTCGATCACGTGGCGGGAACTAGTTTCTTCGTCGCTTCCAACCTCGTGATTAACGATCAGGTGTTGCCGCATTCCGGCGGATCCACTCTGCTCTGGCAGCATTTGTTCTGGTTCTTCGGACACCCCGAGGTTTACATCGCAATCGTACCCGGCATGGGCATCGTTTCGCATATCCTCGTTACCAACATGCGCCGGCCCATGTTGAGCCATCGGGTGCTGATCTACTCTATGGCAGCCCTGGCCGCGCTGAGTTATATGGTTTACGGGCACCACATGTTCGTGAGCGGGATGAATCCTGTCTCCTCATTGGCCTTCTCGTTTCCCACGCTGGTAATTACGATTCCATCCACCATCATCGTGCTGATCTGGCTGGGCAGTCTGTATGGCTCCAAGTTGAGAATCAATTCAGCGTCGCTGTTCGCCCTGGGTTTCGTCTCCATGTTCATCAGCGGCGGCGTCAGCGGCTTCTTCCTGGCGCAGCCCTCGATCGATATCATGTTGCACGCCACGTACTTTGTCGTTGGCCACTTCCACCTGGTGATGGGAGTCGCAGCCATGTTCGGCATCTTCGCCGGCACTTATTTCTGGTTCCCCAAGATGGCCGGCCGCATGATGAACGAGACTTTGGGCAAAGTTCATTTCTGGATGAGCTTCGTGGGTGCTTACTGCATCTTCATGCCGTTCCACTACCTCGGCATCGCCGGCAACGTGCGCCGCTACCAGGCCTTCACGGATGATTACCTTATCCCGCTAATCCCGGTGCATAAGTTCATCACCATTGCCGCTCTGTTTACGGGACTTGCCCAACTGATCTTCGTTTACAACCTGATCTACAGCCGGTTCAAGGGTGCAATTCCGCCGAACGACAATCCGTGGGAAGGCACCTCGCTCGAATGGAGTACGGCAACGCCTCCGCCTCACAACAACTTCGGCGATAAGATGCCCGTGGTTTATCACGATCCTTACCAGTACAGCGTCGAAGGCGCCAGCACCGACTACATTATGCAAACCTCGACAGAGAAAGTTCACAGCGCAGACGAAGAGCAATAACCTTTTAGGAAGTAATGCGTTGATAAGTGCACCGAAGTTTTTACTCAAGGAGAGGTAGCAGTATGGCAACAACAGTCCCCGAACCGCCGAAAATCGAGCTCGATCGTCTGCCGAGTCAAGGTTCAGGAAACGGAGGTTGGCGGAATCTCGTTCCCGCCGGCGGAGACTTGCGGAGGGTCAAGGACTCCTCTCCTCCTCCCGCCAGCACTGGCATTTGGGTAGGCCTGGCGGCCATCACCATGAGCTTTGCCGCCTTCACCAGCGCCCTGATCGTTCGTCAAGGCGCGGCGCCGGATTGGCTACACATTACTTTGCCTCCTGTGCTTTATCTGAACACTCTGGTCATCGTCGCCAGCAGCGTTACGCTTGAAATATCCCGACGCCGCATATCGGCTTTTATGGGCGGCCTGAAAGATCGGGCCACGAATCCCGCTCGATGGCTGTATGTCACCCTTTTCTTAGGGTTACTCTTTGTTGCCGGCCAGACTTTCGCCTGGCTGCAACTTAAATCACAGGGATTTGGACTTGCCACCAATGTGAGCTACTCCTTCTTCTACGTGTTAACAGTCGCTCATGCGCTGCACTTGCTGGGCGGCCTCGGCGGTCTGACCCGCGTGATCGGGAAGCTGAATAAGTCTGTGCTGCGACGAAGTACTCTGGACGCCACTTCGCGCTACTGGCATTTCATGGGTGTCCTTTGGGTGTATCTGCTTTTCCTGCTTTGGATGAAACTTTAACTCGCTAAAAGCTAGGAGGCGCCGTGAGCCACGCTGATGTATCGATGACGGGACACTCAACCGCAGGGGTAATGGCCGAGCCCGCTTTCTCGGTCCCTGCAAAGAAGATGGCGATGTGGCTGTTCATCATCGCAGACAGCGCCACCTTTGCCGGTTGTCTGGTGGCCTACGGATTTATCCGAAACAGCTCCGCCAACTGGCCAAGGCCCTTCCATGGTGTTGCCAACGTCGCGTTAATGACTTTCATTCTTCTCACCAGCAGCTTGACCATGCTGCTGGCGGTAAGGGCAGCGCAGATGGGCGACAAAGCCAAGGCGTTCCGCTGGACCATGATCACTGCTCTGGCGGGAATACTGTTCGCTGCCTTGCACATTCGGGAGTGGGCCGAACGCATCGGGGAAGGTATGACCCTATTCCACAATCCATGGGGGACGTCCTTGTTCGGATCGTTGTTTTATAGCGTCACCGGCTTGCACCTCCTGCACGTAACCGGCGGTGTAATCGCTCTGATCGCGGTTGGAATTCGTTACAAGGGCGGACGCTACCGTGCCGATGACCTCGAGATCACCGGGCTGTATTGGCACTTCGTAGATCTGGTTTGGATGTTCGTGGTTCCGCTGGTCTATCTTTTGAATTTATCTCACTGAGATTGCCAGAAGACAGGAGCAAATCACTTATGACTACCGCTGAAACGCACAAGAACAGTGGGATAGGGAAGGACGTGGCCGTTTACGTTGTTCTGCTCGTCCTGGCGGGTATACAGTTCGTCATCGCTTATCAGGATATCAGCACGTCACAGATGTTTGTCCGCATGCTGGGTGTGGCGATGGTCGAAGGGTTGATTGCGCTTTTGTTCTTTATGCATTTGTCGGAGAATCGCGGGCTGAGGTGGTTTGTGTTGATTTTCACGGTTGCGGTAATCCTCGGAATGCAATATGGATGGACCGACAGCTTCCGCCTCACCGATGGCGTGCCTTGGGCTCGCTAGCTGGAAAGCATCTCGCGGAAGAAGTGAAGTGAAGAAGTGAAGTAAATGAGGTCTCCGAAACAGATCGCGATTCTGGGGATTGCGCTGGTAGCGTTGATCCTTCTCCTGGCGCCGGTTCCGGTGTTCGCTCAAAGCTGCGCGCTCTGCTACACCCAGGCTGCATCGTCCGGCTCGCGCATGATTCAGGCCTTGAAGAGTGGCATCCTGATTCTTATTGCCCCGCCAACCTTCATGTCGATCGGCGTAATTTTCGTCTGCTATCGACGCCGCAATCAGACGCGCGACGAAATCGAAGAATCCGACCGTAACTGGAATACAAACGACTCATCCAACCATTTCCAAGATCAAGACAAGGATTGGTAGCTCGGCATAGCTCGGCAATACCCTAACCTGTGTCATCCTGAGCGAAGCGAAGGACCCCATGCTCCCTGCCCTTAGCATTGGCTCCAAGAGGAATTTCTACCCGTGCCTCGCGTTTCAGGATCCAGCTTACAAAACTGCATTTGAAGCGAGTACATTTCACTTCTTGTAAATCACTCCGCCCTTCATCACGAATGAGACACTTTGCAGCACACTGATATCCTGCAGCGGATCTCCAGAAACCGCAATGACGTCGGCCAAATAGCCCCGCTCCAGAGCGCCAATCTGTCTATCCCAACCCAGCAATTTCGCGCCGTTCAGCAAGTCTGCCTGCAGCACTGCCACCGGCGACATGCCATATTTCACCATCAGCACCAACTCCAGCGCCTGCGTGCCATGGGGAAAGGGCCCCACGTCAGACCCAACCGCCATCGGAACTCCCGCCGCCACTTGCTTGTGAAAGTCCTGCACCTTCAACTCCAGCATCTCTCGCTCACGCGCGGCCCGCGCCGGTGTCTCAGCATGCTCTGAAAAATACTCAAAAATGGTGAAGGTCGGCACAGCGAAAATCTGCTTCTCCCGCATCAGCCGCATGGTTTCATCGCCGAGTTGATTGGCGTGGTCGATCGAAGCCACTCCCGCCCTCGCCGCAAATAACGTGCCAGGCTCACCCGTGGCATGCACCGCCACGCGCTTGCCCGACCGTGCCGCTTCCTGCACAGCAGCCGTCAATTCAGCTTCGCTGTATTGATAGATCGTGGAAAACTGCCCATCGCGCACCTTGTCTGGTCCGGTTTCATAGATCTTGATGAAGTCCGCGCCTTCCTTGAGTTCCTGGCGTATCGCGGTGACCAATTCGTCCTTATTGTTCGCATACGTCGCATTCGACAGCACGTGCTGCGCCGGGTTGTACCTGATGGCGTCCTCGTGCCCGCCCAGGATGTCGATTGCATTCCCGCTGATGCGCATTCGCGGCCCCGGAACCAGCCCCCCGTCAATCGCATCGCGAACCGCCGTGTCAGCCGATCCCGCGCCCTCCGTCCCCATGTCGCGCTCGGCAGTAAAGCCCGCCATCAGATCGTCCCGTGCGGCCAGTAGAGCGCTAATCGTGCGCTGCGGCACCGATTCCTGCACCGTCTGCAGGTCCTCAGCCCCGGGATGCAGAAACAAGTGCACGTGTGCATCAATCAGGCCCGGCAACAGCGTGCGGTCCCCGAGATCAATGATCTCCGCGCCCGCCGGATGCTGCACGGACGATTCCACCTCGACGATTCGTTCGCCCTGAATGAGCACCTCGCCCGGTTTCACCAGGCGACCACCCTTGACGTCGAGCAAACGAGCCGCGTGCAACACAATCGCATGTTGACTTGTGGTCTGCGCCGGAGCTTGCGTTACAGAGATCCCACGCAGCGACAGTAGCAGTAAGGATAGTGAAAGGAAAAACTGTGACTTGTTCATGTTGTCAGCAGGGAATGGTACCACTTTGAGTTCAGCGCGGAAACGCCGGCCCTGGACGGAGTAGACCTTGGGTGCTACCGGCTCCGGATGGAACGGGCCTGCTAGACGTGCATCAAAGAACTACGCATTAAATTGGCTTTAGCCCCTGAGGCACTTAACCTGTCGGTCACGCGCCAAGTTCCAGTCCTTTCAACTCCTCCAGCAACGCCTTCTCCACCTTCCTCTGGTGCTCAACACTTAGCTTCTTTCCTCGCGAAGTCAAATAGAACGCATCGATAGCCATTTGTCCCTCGGTATCAATCAACGCGATCTCAATATTGCATTGCTGCTGCGAAAGGCACGAACTGATGCGGTGCAGCAGTCGCGGCCGGTCCTGCGCAATCACCTGCAACAACGTGCTCGTCGACGAACACTCGTCGTCAAAATCGACGCGCGTCTCCACCACCACTCTCACGCGCGCATGCTTCTCGCTGCGCTGGCGGTCGCGCAGCATGCGATCCAAATCCGCCGAACCCGCCAAAACCCCAATAATGCTCTGCTTGAATCGCTCCCACTCTGACATGTTCAACTCAAGAGTGCGAAAGCGGTCGGTAAAGTAAAGCGTGTCCACGACAGTACCCGCCTGATTCGAAAAAGCATGCGCCTTCACAATATTCATTCCCCACGCGGCCAACACTCCCGTCAAAGTCGCGAACAGCGACGGCCGGTCTTTCGTGACCAGAGTCAGATCGTACCAATGCCGGCCTCGCTTCAGGTCTACCTGCACCGCATCGTGGCCGAACTCCTCCGCCATGGCCATGTGCCGCATTACCTCTTCCGCGGAGTGCACCAGCAAATATCTCTGCGGAAATCCCTCGACAAAGTCTTTGAACTTCGCGCCCGTTAACGGAGCCAGGCTGCGCAGGCGCGCAAGCTTTTCCCCGTTCGCATCGTGCACGCGATGGTCGGCGCTGCGGTTCAGGTAGTTCGCCGCACCAATATAGAGCTGCCAAACGTTCTCCGCCTTCCAGGGCGTCAGCGCCTCCGGATTCACCGCCTTGATATCCGCGTAGGTCAGCAGGCACAGCATTTTCAGCCGTTCCGGGGTGCCCACTTTCTCCGCGAATGCCGCCACCGTCTCAGGATTAAAAATGTCCCGCCGCAGTTGTGCCGACATTTCCAGATGACTGCCGATCAGAAACAGCACAACCGCGCGTTCCTCCGGTTCAACATCCAGCCGGTCCAGGCATCGGCCGGCAATCTCCAGGCTCGCCTCCACGTGATTGCCGCCCGGCACTCCTTTCCCCGTATCGTGCAACAATAAAGCGAGATAAAGCAGCTCTGGATCTTCCAGTTCTCCCAACAACTCCGCATAGCGCTGGTCCCACTCCGATTTCGATTGGTTCAACCGGTGCAAGCTCTCGATGGCGAGAATCGAATGCTCGTCCACCGTGAATCGATGGTAGAAATCCCGCACCACTAACGAATCAATGGGCTTCAATTCCGGCAGCAACAAGGTCAGCAGGCGAAGTGAATGCATGACCCGCAGGGCCTCCGCTGCATGCGGTTGCAGTAGTGTTTCCTGCAGGTAGAGCCAGAGTTCCGCTCCTCGCGGTGGAGTCACCGCCATCCCTGGAAGCGCCTGCTCGATCCGGTGCTCAGTAGTCGCGCTCAATTTCAGACCGTGATGCGCCATAAAGTGAAACAGGCGCAGCAGCATCTCGGGATCCTGCAACGAAGAAGACTGCTGCAGAAAAATCATCCCATCCACCACGGAGAAGTCGGGACTCGACGGCCTCGATTTCCATCCCTGGAATTGTCGCCGCAGCGAAGACCACGCCTCCGGAATTTCTTCCAGTAACTGCGTCACCGTGCGTTGCACCGCGCGGGCATGCCCAAAGTAAATTCGCATCCAATCCGCGGCCGTGAGGTCAAGCGCATTGGAAGCCCCGATCTTTCGCGCGGACGCTTCGTCCTGTGCCTCCCAGCTCAGCGCGTTATCGTCACGCCCGTGCCGAAAATGCAGGAAACAACGTGCCGCCATCAGAAACTCCAGTGCAGCATCCAGTTGCTTTCGCACCGGCGTCCGCAGTGAACTCGAGTCCGGCCAGTCCCCCAGCTTGCCCATGGCCGAAATCAGCGCCAGCCAGCAAACTACGTTGTAGTCCCGCAGGCCGCCCGGCGTCTCTTTCAAATTCGGTTCCAGGTGAAACACCGTTTGCCCGAATTTCCCATGCCGCTCTCGCGTTACTTCGGCGAGCCCATGCAGCAACGGTTTCGACTCCCGCACGACAAGTTTCGGAATTACCTTCTCGCGAAGCCGCGCAAACACCTGTCGATCGCCCGCCAGATAGCGGCAATCCAGAAGAGCAATCGTGAATTCAGTATTATTTGGATCGAAGCGGTCGCATTCCGACAATGTCCGAGACGCCGGACTCAACTTGAGCTTGAGGTCCCAAAGCTCCTGCGAGAATCGTCGGATCGCGTCTTTGTGAGTTTCCTCGCCGCTGCGATCAGCATGCAGAAACAGAAGATCAATATCGGAGTAAGGAAATAGCCAGCCGCGCCCGAAACCACCCGTCGCAACCAGCGCCAAATTATGAGGGCCAGCTTCGTCGGCTGACACCAACTCGCACCACAGCCGCCTGAGAATGTCTTCGATCAGACGCGTCCGTTGAGCGAGCGCCGCTCGGCCGTCTCCTGTCGCCGCGAAGTCCTGCGAAATTCTCACCGACTCCTCGGCAAGCGAAACCCGCAGTTCGCTGATCAGTGAGGTGGCTGGTGTCATGACGATGAATCAAACCGACGAAGGCAGCCCTACAGTGCTCCCTCGCCCCGCTCTTCATTGCGGATACGAATCGCTTCCTCCACGCGCGTCAGAAAAATCTTACCATCCCCAATCTTGCCCGTGCGCGCCGCCATTAATATCGCCTGCACCGCTTTCTCCACCATGGCATCCACCAGCACCAGTTCCAGCTTGGTTTTGGGAATAAGATCCACGCTATATTCCCGGCCGCGGTAAACCTCGGTGTGCCCCTTCTGCCGTCCATGTCCGCGCACCTCGATCACGGTCATCCCCTCGACGCCAATCTCCTGCAGCGCGTTCTTCACCGCCTCCAGCTTGGAGTTTTGAATGATTGCCTCAACTTTTGTCATGACTTGGTTCTCACCTTCATGCTCCCGCAAGCGAGGTGCATACGAACACAGCCCTGCACGCGCTCACTCTATCGTCAGTCGAAGCTGCACGGAAATCGAAACTATTTATCGTTCCCATCAGGATTTGTTATGCAAAGCGAGACGGCGTTCATTTCGCCGACCCCTTCTGCTCCTCCGGAGGGGTAGACGGCTTCGCAAACTTCGCGTCGTCCACCGGAACGTTCTGCTTCATCTCGGCAATTTGAATCGTGAACCGTCCACCCGGCCGCGCCAAAGTCCAGCGAAATGGAATCCTCACTCCTCCGTCTTCGCGATAGTCGGCATAATCGATCTGGGTAGGCAACCAACCCAGCGGCGTCTCTCCATATCGAACCAACCGCAGCAGCAACCCGGATTGCTGGTCAAAATACAGTCGCAGCGGCGTCTTGCCTTCGCGTTGACCAACCACCATATAAGTTTCGTGATCGCCGATCTTCTCCGTTCCTTGCACCGCCGCATCGCTCAACATTCTCTTCA
Source organism: uncultured Acidobacteriota bacterium (assembly GCA_963761915.1). Taxonomy (GTDB): domain Bacteria; phylum Acidobacteriota; class Terriglobia; order Terriglobales; family Acidobacteriaceae; genus Sulfotelmatobacter. Next base: position 107,836 of record CAVXIO010000020.1, on the reverse strand, counting down.
AGTGGTCCGCAAAGTGAAGGTCTGCATCCATCGCCGCCGCGTCGATGTCAGGTCCGTGCATCTCGCGTACCCGATGCTTTGGAAGCCCCAACCAGCCTTCATGACCATCGAAAGCGGTCACGCTGTCGCCCTCTGGCGTGTGCACGAACGATATCCGCTTGTCCGGATCCTTCGAGAAAATTTCGATCGGAATATTGCTGTCGCCGAATGTAATCGTCCCCTTCATCACGCGGCTCGTAATCTTTTCGACCGCTGCACCCCCGCCCACCGCCTGCAGATACTTGTCGAACAACTGATCCGGCGTCGGCCCGCCCACCACCTTACCTTCAACGCCTTCTCCAATCCTCTCTCCAGAGCTCTTAGCAACGGTCACGCCCTTCGTTTCTTCCCCCATCACCGGCGGCATTCCCACCGGCTTTGTGCTCCCCCTGTGGCAGGAATAGCAAGTCACCTCGCGATGCCTATCAAAGTTGTCCGCATTGATGGCGAACATCATCTCCATCATCTTTCGCGCTGTCTGCTTCGGTTTCTTGTCGTCCTTCTCGAACGCCCCTTCTACGTGGCAAAACTCGCACTCCACGCCCAATGACGCTGTAATGAACTGCATCCCGGGAATCAATTGATCAGCCGGAATGCCCTTAAGCATCTGGATGTTCTTGAACTGCTCTTCCGCTTTCTTCGGAGCGTCGGCACCGGCCGCCGAAGCTACACCCGATTGTGCATTCGCGACGTCGATCACGATTCCACAAGCTGCCAGCCACACAAGAATTCCGACAGCTACAACTGATGTCAGTTTCCTAGTCATTCTCTTTCGCCTCGAAAGTAATTTAGGAACTTGGCAATCCCCCGGCATGAACAAATGCCCAGTCAACGTCACGGCCGGTTACTGTAAACATACTTGCCCGAAAGCTCCGCGATAACGAACTTCCCCGGCAGAAGCCCATCCACTCTTGCCTTTTGGTGAGGAGGCACAAACAAGAATACGCGCCCTCCGCCTGCCCAGTCCCGCTGCAGATCCGCGTTGCTCAAGTAAATCTTAGGCGCATCCTCAAAAGTCGAACCAAACCACATCGAGGTCGTTCGTCCCTCCACCAGATCAATCGGCCGCCGCAAATAAAACAACAATGACGACCCAAACGCCTGGTCTCCGTAAATCATCACTTTATCTTCCGGTTCCGCGCGTGCCGCGATCTCCTGCGCCAACTCCTTCGAAGAAAGATAAGGACCAAATCGCCCCAACGCAAGATGTGCCGCCACTAGAAATACCGCCAATCCGGCCGCCAGCGCCCAAGTCGCGGCATAATGTCGCCGGTACACGCGGAGAACAAATGACAGTAGCGGCCCTATCAGCAGCACCGTTGCCGCCAGCGCCGCCGGAAGCCGCAACGCCGCAAACGAAGCGTAACTCAAGTCCAGCATGTGGGATGTCGAAAGCGTGTACGCGTTAGTATCTTGCTGGCTTAGCAGGCTTCCAATGTCCGGCTCAAATGGCAGATGACGCGACTGCCACAGCCCCACCACCAACATCGTGCTGGCCACAACTCCAATCACAGCCAACAAACCTGCCGACGTTGTCAGCCCGCCCGCCCGCTTTCCGTACGTGCACTCCATCTGCTCGCATCGCGCGACCCCATCCGCCAGCATTAGCAGTAGCGGCAAATACGCGGGGAATGTGTAGTATTCCTGGTTGGTCGAGATGGCAAAGAAAATCAGCACCAAGCCTGCCCAGATCCAGCAGAGCAGCCGCGTTCGCGCAGCAAAATTACTGTGTATCCGGCCGCGGTCGATAGACTTTGCATGTCTGCCTTGTCGCCATTCCTCGATCGCAGTCTTTACAGCCGCCGGCAGGTACAAACTCCACGGGAAAAGCCAAACCAGATGCAGAGTCCAATACAGCGTCGCAGGTAGCTTGTTGTAATCCCGCGGATACCGCCTCCCCAGGAATCTCAAGTAATGTTCATTCACAAAATAAAACCACAAGAAGCCGTGATGTTCGGCTGTGCCTGGATTTCGCAATCCCGCCAGAATGTGCCACGGCGCGGCAATCGCCAGAAACAACGCTAAGCCTGAGATCAGGCGGAACTCCCGCCACCGCCGCCATTCTCCCGTGATCAGCAAGAAGAAGAAAGCAGCTCCGCAAGGAAACGCCAGCGCGATCAATCCTTTGGTCAGCACGCCCAAAGCGATCATCGCGTATCCCGCATACCATCGCCAGGCGGAAGCTTCGGGTTCAAGTGCAGTCAGAAAAAAGTACAACGCTGCTGCGATCAGCAGGCTCAGCAAGACCTCGGGAATCAGCACCCGCGTAAACAAGTACACGCCAGCGCAGGTGTAGACGAACAATCCCGCATAAATTCCCGTCCTTTCCCCAAACGCGCGACGCCCCCACAGGAATGCCAGAAGGCCCAGCAACATCACCGACAGGACCATCGGCAATCGCGTGCTGAACTCATTCACGCCCAGCACCCTGTAGCTCAATGCCACCAGCCAGTAGGGAAGCGGCGCCTTCTCCAGATACCGGACGCCATTCACGTGCAGCGTGACATAGTCTCCGGTGACGAACATCTCGCGCGCGGCCTCGGCATGCGTGCTGTCCGCATCATCCAGCAACCCTGGCGTGAACATCGATCCAACATAGACCGCCAGAAACACTACGGCTAGCGCCCAATAAGCAGCTCTGAACCCGCGTGAATCGCGCTTGTCTTCTGGTGTGAGAGGAATCGGATTTGCAATCAAAGGATGAGCCCAACCCAGTCTTACAAATACCAGGAAAGACGGCAACTAGCGGGATCACTGCTTCTTGTCGCCTTCGCCATGCCGGATAAAATATTGCCACTTGTCCATCGCCGCTGGCACGGCCACGTCAAAAAACCCCACCATCATTTCTTCTGACGTCTGGTCGCCCCACGTCACCGTCTTCTCCGGATCGGGATTATGCGGATTGTTTCTTCGAGTTGTCATACCAGGCCACCGCTCGCAGCTTCGTCCCCGCCTTCAATTCTCGCGGCTCCGCCAGTTTGTAACTCAACTGCCAGTGAAAGTGATAATTCACCCGCAGCAGAGTCTCCACGCTTCCGTCATCATGCACAATATCGTATTCAAAGCGCTTGCCACGCAGGTGCATATGCGGAAAAAGGCTCAGCAGCGTCGCATCGTTCGGTAGCGTCCCCTGCACTTCCACCCGAAAATCCTCAGCCTCCGGCGGAATCATCAGTGCATGATTGTTTAATTGCAGCGTGATCACTCTCTGCTTCGGCGGACTCTTCGCGAACACCAATCCCAACGCTTGTCTCATCGCTCGCCGCCTCGCCGTTGGTGGTGTAGTGCATCTGAAACACCAGGTCCGACCCTGCCGGCATGAACTTTGCCATTCCATCGTCCCACCGGTCCGGCGCGCTTCCCGGCGCGTATACCAGCAACAAATCGCTGGTAGTCTCATGCGCCTGCCGCCGCTCCTCCGGATCGCTCAACATCGATGCCGTGAATGGCTGACCCACAGGCGCATGCCGCAACCAGCTTGAATCCGGCGGCCGGATGTACACCACCGCATGATGCACATGGGCCGCGCTCGAAGGCCGCACTTCCACCATCTGCACCCATTTGTCTTCGGCGAAATGCGTGGCCACAATCTCATAGGTATATTCCACTTCCCCGCGCGCCGGAATCCGCACCGCCTTCGGCATCTTCAACACCACATCTGGCGGAGGAATATTCCAACCCTCATTCCATTGTCGCGGAGCGGGCGCCTCGTGCTCATCCCCAGCAGGCGCTCCAGCTTTGGCCCACGCCGCGATTGTCGCAATCTGTTCTTCACTCAACGACGGGTCATTGGCAAAGTGTCCGTATCGCGGATCGGCAAACCACGGAGGCATCATTCTCATTTCAACCGCAGCCGCGATTTTCCCCGCCCAGCGCTGTGTTTGCTCGTACGTCACCAGCGGCATGGGCGCTGCTTCTCCTTTCCGGTGGCAACTCTGGCACTTATTTTGAAGAATCGGAAGCACATCTTTATAAAAGGTAGGGGACGAAATCTTCTCGCTGCGCACCGTATCTGGAACGGTTTTCTGCCACGCCATTCCCACGCCCAGGAGAGAAACCGTCGCCATGAGAAGTGTCCTGAGATTCTTCACGAGCAGAAACTCCATGGTCGAATCCAAGCCTCTCAGAATCGCCGTTCCCGACTTCATTTGATAGTGTCGCACAAACCCTGCGCGCCAACCGTGTCCAGCTCACTTACACCTCGTAGCAAAAAATGCTACATTGATCGGTCCATGTCCGCCCCTAATTCCATTTTCGTCAGAGCCTGCAAGTCTCAGCCCGTTGACCGCACTCCGGTTTGGTTCATGCGCCAGGCAGGACGTTACATGCCCGAGTACCGCGCGGTCCGCAAACAGCACTCTCTCCTTGAAATCTGCAAGAAGCCAGAACTCGCCGCCGAAGTCACCATCACCGCCGCTGAATTTCTCGGCGTTGACGCCTCCATTATTTTCGCCGACCTCCTCCTTCCGCTCGAAGTCATGGGACTACCCTTTCATTTCTCCGCCGGAGAAGGCCCCGTAATCGAGAAACCTGTCCGTACCACCGAAGATGTTACTCAACTTCGCACCGACCGCGCTGCTGATCTCGGCTACGTCTCCGAAGCTGTGAGCTTAGTTGCTAAACATTTCACTGGAAAACTCCCCGTCATTGGTTTTTGTGGAGCGCCCTTTACCCTCGCCAGCTACATGATTGAAGGCGGAAGCTCTCGCCACTACTTGCACGCCAAGAAAATGATGTACAACTCCCCCGCAATCTGGGACGAGTTAATGCGCAAGCTGGTCGACGTCACCGCCGAGTACTCCTCCGCTCAAGTGAGCGCCGGGGCCGATGTCATCCAAATTTTCGATAGTTGGGTAGGTTGCCTCAGCGTAGAAGATTACCGCCGCTATGTGCTGCCGCACGTCACCGCTCTAGTAAAGCGTTTGCAGAAGACTGGCGCACCCATCATTTATTTTGGCACCGACAGCGCCACGCTGCTGACCGCGATGAATGAAACCGGAGCCGACGTCATCGGCCTCGACTGGCGCATCCCGCTCGACAAAGGCTGGAGCGATCTCCAACACCGTTGCGCCGTGCAGGGCAATCTCGATCCCGTCCTGCTCTTCGCGGACTGGAAAGAATTAAAGTCTCGCGCGGAACAGATTCTTCGACACGCCGCCGGACGCCCCGGCCACATCTTCAATCTCGGCCACGGCATCCTGCCCGAAACTCCAGTAGAAAACGTGAGGAACCTGGCTCGACTGGTGCAAGAGTATTCTTCATCTGTTCCAGCTTCCAGCGTTCGCGGGCTGGCTTCCGCAGGCCGGAAGCCGAAAACCGGAAGCCGAGTTCCATGACGCGCATCGCGATCATCGGCGGCGGCATCACCGGACTGGCCGCCGCGTTCGCTCTCGAAGAGTATCGCCGCGCCGGCACAGTCGAATACACGCTCTACGAATCCTCATCGCGTCTCGGCGGCGTCCTCCGCACCGAGCACATTCAAGATTGCATCGTCGAAGCCGGACCCGACTCCTTCCTCACCGAAAAGCCCTGGGCTGCCGACCTCTGCCGCGCGCTCGGTCTCGGCGACCAGCTCATCGGCTCCAACGATGCCGATCGAAAAACCTACATCCTCGTCCGCAGCCAACTCATCCCCATTCCCGACGGCCTCATGGTCATGGTCCCAACCAAAATCTTGCCCACCGGTCTCTCGCCGCTTTTTTCCTGGACCACCAAACTCCGCATGGCGCAGGAACTACTCCATCCTCCGCGCGCAGCCGATGGAGACGAAAGTGTTGCCTCGCTGGTCGAGCGCCACTATGGCGCAGAAATGGTTGACCGTCTCGCCGACCCGCTCCTATCCGGCGTCTACGGCGGCGAAGCTGCGAACCTCAGCGTGCGCGCCGTTCTCCCCCGTTTCGCCGACATGGAGCGCACTCACGGCAGCCTCGGCCGCGCCATGCTCGCCGCTCGAAAGAAAACGCCGCGTCGAGGGAACAAACCTGCGCCTCCGCTCTTCACGTCTCTCAAGAACGGCATGCAGCAACTCGTTGAAACCCTGATTACCCAGCTCAATCCGACTTCATTGCTCCTCGACACACCAGTGCAATCGATTCAAGCCGAAGCCGGAGGCTGGCTGGTCTCGGCAGGATTGAAATCCGATCAATTCGACGCCGTAATTCTCGCCGTCCCAACCCACGCAGCAGCACAAATTCTCTCGATCAGCGCCCCCGACCTGTCCACTGAACTCTCGGCCATTGGCTACAGTTCTTCCATAACCGTGGTCCTCGGCTATGATCGCGAGGTTCGCCGATCCCTCCCTCCCGGCTTCGGCTTCCTGGTGCCGCGCAGCGAAGGCAAGCGCCTGCTGGCAGCGACTTTCGTCCACAACAAATTTCCTCATCGCGCTCCCGAGGACCGCGCCCTTCTGCGCTGCTTCTTCGCCGGATCGAACGCCGAAAATGTCTGGCAGCTCTCCGACGATGCCATCATCGGAGTCGTCCGCGACGAATTGCAGCAGATCCTCGGCCTCCACGCCGCGCCTCTCTTCGCCCGCGTCTACAAATGGAAGTCCGCCATGGCGCAGTACGGCGTTGGCCATCTCGAACGCCTCGACCGCATCGAGCGCCTACGCCAGAACTTGCCCGGCCTGGCGCTAGCCGGCAACGGCTACCGCGGCATCGGCGTCCCCGACTGCATCCGCTCCGCCACCGAAGCCGCCAACCAAGTCCTGAATCTCAAGCCAATCTGATCCATTTCCGCGCTTCCCACCTCTGTCATTCTGAGCAAAGCGAAGAACCCCTTACCTGACCGCGCAACGATGAGCCTCGCAACGCATTCCTGTCACCCTTCCGCTCCTGAGATCTACGCCGGAACATCGGCCTTCAAACCCTGCTCCCGCCGCAGCCGCCCCACCACCAGTCGGATCTCATCGTAGCTAACCTCCGGCGGCAAAATATCCTTCAAGGGCTTCAGCCGCTCCATCCCCACCTTCGCGCATGCCGCTTCGATCACCGATTGTTTCTCCTTGCTCACCCATCCCGATTGAAACTCAACCTGCCCCATCTCCAGCAGATTCGCCACCGCACTCACCACAGTCGATGCCTGTCGCCCGCGAATCTGGGCAATCTCCTCCAAAGTTTTTCCTTCACCCAACAACCGCAGAGTTTCCTCCGCAGGTTTCGCCTGTTGCTGAGTTCCGCCCGCTCGTTCTCCCTGTCGAAATCTCTCGAGTGCAGCCAGAATCTCCCGCCCATAGGTCTCCGCTTTCTTCTCGCCAATTCCCGGAACCTCCAACAGTTTGCTCAAAACCTTCGGCTGTCGCCGGCAAATTTCGTCCAGAGAAGAATCATGCAGCACGACGAACGCCGCCAGCTTCATCTCTTTGGCCACCGATCGCCGCCATTCCCGCATGTATTCCTTCAGACTCTCATCAACTGGTCCAGCCGCTGCCCGCAGTCTTCCGCACCAGCACTTTTTTCTCAACCAACGCAGCTCTAGTCCCCATCCACTCCGCCGCGCTTCCGCAGACATCGCAAGCCTGGCAGGTCTCCCACTTCGGAGCTTCCCCGAAGTGCTTGCAAATCTGCCGATGCCGGCATCGCTTCGACTCCACAAACTCGCGGATAATCCGATACCGTTCCCAAGCCCGCTCGCGCTCCGCCGCATCTGTAATCTGATTCGCGAAAAATCCCAGCAGCCCAGCGTCTCTCTTCTGCCACAACAAAACACAATCCGCACTCTCGCCGTCGCGCCCCGCTCGTCCCGCCTCCTGGTAGTACTGCTCGATCGACTTCGGCAGCGACAAGTGAATCACCGCTCGCACCGCCGCTTTATTTATGCCCAGGCCAAATGCGATCGTCCCCACCAGCACCCGCACTTCGTCCGACATCCATCGCTCCTGATTACGCCGCCGCTCCTCCGATCCCATCTTGCCGTGATATCCCACGGCTGCGATGTCGTTGTCCTCCAGAAAATCCACCGTCTCCTCAACCCGGCTGATCGTCGGCGAGTAAACAATCACATTGCTGCCCGCATAGCTGCGCAGCGCCTTCGCCAGCAATTCCATCTGCTCGCTCCCCTCACACTCCCGCACCAGATAACGCAGGTTCGGCCGGTAGAAGCTGGCAATATATTTGTCAGGATTGCGCAACTGCAGTTGCGCCAGAATGTCATGCCGCACGTGCCGCGTAGCACTGGCCGTGAAAGCCGCGATGGGACGATCCGGAAACTTCGTCCGCAACCGGCTCAACTGCCGGTATTCAGGACGGAACTCATGCCCCCATTCCGAGATGCAGTGCGCCTCATCGATCGCGAAAAATGAGATTGGCACCTGCTGCAACCATCCCACAGTGTCGCCTCGCGCGATTCGCTCCGGAGACACATAGAGAAGTCGATAAGCACCTTCCCGCGCCCGGCTCATCACCTTCGTTTGCTCCGCGTCGTTCAGCGTGCTGTTGAGCACCGCCGCGGGAATCCCCATCTGCGCCAGCTGCGTCGCCTGGTCCTGCATCAACGCAATCAGCGGAGAAATCACCACGGCCGTCCTCCCCGAGACCAGCGCCGGCAACTGATAACACAAAGACTTGCCACCGCCAGTCGGCATCACCACGCACGTGTCATGCCCCGCCAGCAAGCTGCCCACAATCCGCTCCTGCAGCGGACGAAACGTGCTGTACCCCCAGTACCGCCGCAACAACGTGAGTAGATCGGTTTCCATCGGAACAATCCAGAGTATAGCCGGGGCGAATGCAAGGAGAAGGGAAATCGATAAGTTTTCGTGGATTTTTGCCAAATGAGGCCAAATGAGGAAAGAACCGCTTTCTCGCAACAGTGAGAAACCGGCACGCTACTTCGCATCAATGGCGTTATGTTTCTTCAAAAGATCGATCGTCTCCTGCAGAGGCAGCGCTTTCACCGTGTGACCATTTCCTGACACATCGTGCGCCCGGAACATCGAGTTATAAATCGCTTCTTCTGTCGCTTCGATCACCGCTTCAAACAACGGAGACATGCTCTCATTGCTCAATAATTCCATTGGCCGATAGACCGGCTCGCTGGCTTGGATTCGGACATCCGGCGAACTCGAAAAGGCGATGACATAATCCCCGCTTCCATTGGTTTCGCTCGATCCCGTCCGCGCCAGGCCCATCATCGCTCGCGCCGCCAGCCGGCTAAGGTTTCGGTGGTCCAGCGGGGCGTCTGTCGCTACCACAATCATGCAGGAGCCATCAGCCGTCTCCCGCGCGGGATGTCCCACTGGACCGTCCTCCACCGCTGCAATCTTTGGATAGACCTGCCCTAACTCCTTGCCAACGGGGATCCCGGCAATCATGAGATTCCCGCCGAAATTCGTCTGCACCAACACCCCAACCGTGTACCCTCCGAGCGAGGCCGGCATTTGCCGCGACGATGTCCCAATTCCTCCCTTCCAGGAAAAAGCGATTGTCCCCGTTCCCGCGCCTACTACGCCTTCTTCTACCGGTCCTCCGGTTGCATTGTTGATCGCGGCAAAAACATCCTCAGGAGTTATTGGCCGGGAGCGAATATCGCTCAGGTATCCATCGTTCGTTTCGCCTACGACCGGATTCACTGACAGTACATTTTCATTTCCTTTGAGATTGAACATGTAGGTCATCACAGCATCCGCCACCTTGGGCACCGAGTCTGTAGCAGTCAGCAAAATAGGCGTCTCAATCTCACCCATCTCGTTCACCTGCGTCGAACCCGCCAGTTTTCCGTACGCATTGCCCAGGAAAACCGCGCCCGGAACCCTTTCCTTATACAGGTTTCCCCTGTGCGGCAGAATTGCCGTAACCCCGGTGCGAATGTTGTCGCCGCGAATCAGCGTAGTGTGTCCGACTTTGACCCCGGCGACGTCCGTGATCGCATTCAGCGGCCCCGCAGGCAACACTCCTACGCGTACTCCCAGGTCGCGCGCTCTTGGCCGGCTCTCCGTCTGTGCGAAAAGCACGGACCATGCGGTCAGCAATAGAACAGACACGAAGAAAAATCGCGTAGTCATATAGATTTAGTTTTGTCTGCCAGTCGAAACTAGTCGGCTAGGATCTGCAGCTCCTGGCCCGTATTTTACGGTAGGGTAACACCTGGCAAACACCACCCACACCACCCCAATCACCACGAAGCACAACGCGCTACCCTCCGGGCCCACGGACCCTCCCGTAAGCCAGCGCGGCCCGTGAAACGATGCCTTCAGCAGATGTCCCGGAGACAGCATCCCGCTATCCGGAACCGAATAAAAAAAACTCTCGCCCCAATCCCACGCCGTGTGAAATCCCACCGCAAACCATAAAGTGCCGGTGCGTCGCAAAGTCAGGCAAAAAAAGAAACCAATCGCAGCCGCAGCCATCAACCCCGGCCACTGCTCGCCTGCATTCTGCAGGTGGAGCAAACCAAACGTGCATGACAGCACCACCGCCGCCGGCCAGAAACCGACCGCCCGCGTCAGAGTGAATTGCGAATACCCGCGCAGCAAGAAATCCTCAAACAATCCCACCAGCAGGAAAAACACAGCCCAGAACATCGCAAACTTCACAATGCGCATGCCGTGCATTGCCAGATGTTCCACCGCAAACGCTCGCAGCCCGTACATCCCCGCAAGCAGCAGCGTGACGCTCGCAAATCCCCACACCGTGCCTATCCAAAACCATTTTCCGAATGCCTGCCGAACCGGCAATCCATAAACACCCCATGGTCGTCCCTCAACTCTTGCCAGCAGCAATGCCGGCGCCACTGCCGCCAACAGGACTCCAAACTCTTCTAGCATCATCGACCACAAACCGCCCGCACCCAGCTCCATCGACCACGCCCACCGGCTGGCCACAAACTGCAGCGGATAATACATCGCCACATAAAACGCCAGCCCCCACCCCGGCCTCAACCCATCAGGCTCCAGAAACACAGTACGCACATACGACGGCTGCACCGCAAACTCTGGCGTTCCCGCAGCAGCTTCGGGATCCAGGGACGACTGCTTCTCACTCGAAATGTTCATCCTTTCATTCATCCGACTTTCACGTACCTACGTGTCCTTAGTGGTTGACGAATTTAGCGCAACCACGCAGCGCAAGTTTCCCCAAACACCCTGCGCCATGGTAAAACACTCGGCTCACCCTTATGACCCCATTTTTCACCCGTGAACGCTTCGGCCGCCCACAGTTTCTCGCGGGACTGCTGCTCCTGGCCTTTCTCGCGCAAACCGTCTGGCTCGTTCGTTCCGAATTGCAAGTGTCTGAACTCCACGAAGCCAACGGTCCCGATGCCTCCGAGCAGGCCCGCATCGCCGCCGGCTGGCGGCAACTCCGCGGCGGCGGCATCGCCGGAGCGCCATTCCCCGATCCCCCAAGCTCGCTTCCCATGGATATTTCTCAAGACCGTGGCTTCGACGCCGAACACTCCCCACTCCTCTCCATCGTTACCGCCGCACCTCTGCTCGCCTGGAAGCACCCCCTCGATCAAGAATCCCTCTTCAACTGGCGCTGGCTCCCACGCATTCCATTTCTCGCCTTCGGAGTCTTCCTCGGCTCTTCGCTCTGGTATGTAGCCCGCCGTCTCTGCGGAAACACTGGAGGCTTCCTCGCCCTCACCCTCTATTGTTTTTCTCCCTCGATGATTCAAGCCAGCGCCGTCTGGCACTCCGAGCCAGAGATTCTCGCCGCCTGGGGATCCTTCGGTTCTATCTTCACCGCCATCGCCGTGGCCCACACCCTCTACGCCCCACGCGAAGTAGTTCTCTGGAACTGGCGTCGCATTCTCTTGCTCGGCATCTCGCTCGCCATCGCCGTAGGCTCGCAGTTCTCCATGATCATCGTGGCGCCCGTGGCGCTCGCCTTCCTTCTCTACCTCGCACCCATCCGCCGCGGCGCAGCCTTGACGATCTGGCTCACCGCATCCGTAGTTGCTCTCGCAATTCTCTTCGCCACATACTCGTTCCGTCCCCACGCGTTCGCCGAAGGAATGCGTCACGCCTCTTTCTGGGGAGCAACCTGGCGCAGCTTCACCGTTGCTGGAGTCTATCGCCAGGTAACACTGCAAGCCCTGCGCGCTTGTCCCGCCCTCGCCCTGCTGCTCCCGGTCGCAATCGCAACGTATTTTGTATGGCCGCGCACCCGCTACTTCGGCAACACCGCTCCCGGCCTCGTCGCGCTCTTATTCATCGGACTCGGAATGGCCCACCCTCACCTCGCCGGCGCAGGCTTCCTCCTCGCCTCCCTCCCTTTCCTTCTTATCTTCGTCTCCGGTGTCCTGGCCGACCTCATGGAAACTCCCTTCCGCCTGCTCGTCACCGCCTGCGTCTGGGGACTGCTCGGCGCCTACATCCTCTGGAGCCTTCTAGCCCTATCCCAAATTCCCCGCGGATAATTTCAGATGAGCCCCCTGCCCGCCCTGAGCGGAGTCGAAGGCTGGTTAAGACGTTGACCTTCCTTCCCCCCTGACAATTCTCTACAATTCTCGAACATCTGCCCCCGGCCCCCATCAATCTAAAACGTTAGAAACTGAGGTACGCCATGACGTTCCCTTTGGAGTATCATGTTCACGTGAAAAGCTCCGTGCAGCGCTCGATCCCGGCTTCGCTTGCGCTTTTCGGAGTACTCCTGCTCCCGCCGTTTCTAGTCTCCCCCAGCCCCGCACAAATCAGCGCGACCTCGTCCGCAGCTTCCTCCGGCGGCCATTCCTTCAGTGGAGGCTCCGTCAGCACTGCCAGTCACAGCAGCTTTGCACCGCCAACTGCTGGTTTCACCCCACCTACCGCCGGCTTCACGCCGCCAACCGCCCCCGGCGTCAATTCCCATAACCACGGTTTCTCCAACCAATTTCCTCACCACCGTAACCACGGCACCGCATATGGCGACGTCTACTATCCCTATGCCTATGCTGTCCCGGTGCCGTACGCCGTCGACAACGCCAATGACGACGATGACGACGACTCCGACTATCAAGGCGGTCCCACCATCTTCGACCGCCGCGGATTCGGCGCCGCCTCCTACATTCCTCCATCGTATCCAGGGCCCGCGCACCAAGCCGCGAATGCTCGATCAGGCGATCCCGAATCCCAACCGAACGACGAAGTCGCCCCCGAACCTCAACCCCCCACAACCCTGGTCTTCAAGGACGGCCATCAACTCGAAATCGCAAACTACGCCGTCGTCAGCCAGACGCTCTACGATCTAACTCCCGGCCATCCCCGCAGAATTGCTCTGGCCGATCTGGATATCCCAGCCACCGAAAAGCAGAACGACGACAATGGCGTGACCTTCATCCTGCCGCCCTCATCCCAGGCAAATTAAATGCGCTCACTCCGAATCTCCGACCTAATGTGGCGCGGACCTACCCTGAGCGATAGCCGAAGGGGCCCTAGCCCGCGAAATGCGTCCAGCGAAGTAAACGCAGGAAACCACACCACGGCATTCATTCTCTTCGTGCTGCTTACCATCCCCACCGCACACGCCGCAGCGCAACGCGCCGCGCCCATCCACGCCGCCGCCCCAGCCCACTCCTCTACTCGACCCGCGCTCCGCCGCTCAACCTCACCTAAGTCCAGTCTCGCTCTCGCCCGCCAGGCGCATCCATCTCCCCAATCGCGTCGCTCCTCGCCATTGTCGCTACTAGCTCCCTTCCTCGGCGATTCCTTCAATCCCGATGACTTCTCGCCCAACAGCGACCCCTCTCAACCACCGCCCATGCTCTTGCAAGCCGCCAACGCCCTGTCCGGTGCGGATTTTCCCAACCGCCCCTCTAACACCCGCGAACCCTCCTCGAACCAGCCGCTGCTGATCGAACTCCATGGCGACCACTACGTCCGCATCGACAACGCCGCAATCAATGGCGAAGCCTTACCGCTCAACCTCGCCCCCAACAATCTTCATCCCAGCAGCGCTCAACTTTCCAAATCAATTCACAAAAATTCCACGCGTCCGGATACTCCAAATTCTGCCCCCACTCCCACTCTCGCCGCCTCATCCCCGCCTCGCGATCTGCCCCCCGCGCTTCTTATATTTCAGGATGGCCACAGCGAAGAAGTCCGCGAATACACCATCGCCGACGGTTTCCTCTACGCTCGCGGCGATTTCTACACCGACGGTTACTGGAACAAAAAAATCGCTCTCTCCACTCTCAACCTCCCGCAAACTCTCCAAGCCAACTCCACTCGCAACGTAAAATTCGCCCTACCCGCATTTCCCAACGAAGTAATAACCCGCCCCTGATCACGTCACGAAAATCCCTCGCGTAACTTAGGTCCTCAGTGGTTAACGAATTTGAGCCTTGCGCCTCTATCAAAGGCATCCACCAGCGGAATTGTGATAGAATATTTTTTGACCACAACCCAACTAAGTCTCTGAAAATGCAGCCGTTTAGCAGTAATTCGCAACCAAGAAGAAGCCGCAGTTGGGTTTGCTTCGAATCAACATAAAAGGAACCGAGCCAGAAGCTAGCAGCCAGAAGCTAGCAGCTTAAAGCCCATGCCCGACGATCAAAATCCCGAACTCCCTCTGACTCCGCCGCCCCCCGGCGACGGCAGTCCCGGCGCACTGCACATTCAGCCCGTCAACATTGAAGACGAGATGCGCAAGTCGTATCTCGACTATTCCATGTCGGTCATCATCGGCCGCGCTCTACCCGATGTGCGTGACGGACTCAAGCCCGTCCACCGCCGCATTCTCTACACCATGCAGCAGATGGGCCTCCAGCCCAATCGTGCCACGCGCAAGTGCGCCCGCATCGTCGGCGACGTCATGGGCAAATACCATCCCCACGGCAACCTCGCCGTGTACGACGCTCTCGTGCGCCTCGCACAAACCTGGAGCCTCCGCTATCCGTTAATTTTCGGACAAGGAAATTTCGGCTCCGTCGATGGCGATCCTCCCGCAGCAGATCGCTACACCGAAGCCAAACTGGCTCAAGTAGCCACCTCGCTGCTCGAAGACCTCGACAAAGAAACCGTCGACTTCCGCCCCAACTACGATGGCAGCGAAGTCGAACCCGACGTTCTTCCCGCGCGGATTCCGAATCTTCTCGTCAACGGCTCCGATGGCATCGCCGTTGGCATGGCCACTAAAATTCCGCCGCACAACCTAACCGAAATCGTCGACGCCACCATCACGCTAATCAACAATCCGAACGCCCAGCTCGCTGAAATTTTGAAATTCGTCCAGGGCCCGGATTTCCCCACTGCCGGCGTAATCCACGGACGCGCCGGAGTCTTCGAAGCCTACCGCACCGGCCGCGGCCGCTTCACCATGCGCGCCAAAGCCGCCATCGAAAACATCACCAAAGATCGTCAAGCCATCATCGTCACCGAAATTCCCTATCAGGTAAACAAAGCCCGCCTCGTCGAGCGCATCGCCCAACTCGTCAACGACAAAGACATCGACGACATTTCCGACGTACGCGACGAAAGCGGTCGCGACGAGCCGGTCCGCATCGTCGTCGAACTCAAGCGCGGCGCCGAGCCTCAAATCGTTCTCAACCAGCTCTTCAAGCACACCTCCATGCAGGAAGGTTTTTCCATGATCCTGCTGGCGGTGGTCAACGGTGCGCCTCGCGAACTGGGTCTCATCCCGGCCATCAAGCACTTCATCAACCACCGCGTGGAAGTCGTCCGCCGCCGCACCGCTTTCCTCCTGCAGAAAGCCAAAGACCGCGAACACATCCTCGAAGGCTATCTCACCGCGCTCGATCATCTCGACAACGTCATCACCATCATCCGCGCCAGCGCCAACCGCGCCGACGCCCGCGAAAATTTAGTCGCCTACTTCGGCGGCAAGAAAATCGATATCAACACTACCGGCCGCGCTCCCAGGCTCGATCCCGAAAAGCCATTCACCACGCGCCAGGCCGAAGCCATTCTCGAACTGCAACTGCACCGCCTCACCAGACTTTCCATCGACGAAATTTCGAGCGAACTGAAAGAAGTCCGCGCCCGCATCGAAGACTACGAATCCATCCTCGCCTCCGAAAAGAAACTTCGCTCCGTCATCATCAAAGAACTCGAAGAAGTGAAAGAACTCTACGGAGACGAGCGCCGCACCCGCATCGAAGACGAAGCCGCTGAAATCGTTCTCGAAGATCTAATCGCCGACGAGCAGGTCGCCGTAACCTTCAGCCACTCCGGCTACATGAAGCGCACGCCCATCTCCACCTACCGCATGCAGCGCCGTGGCGGCACGGGACGCACCGGCATGAAGACCCGCGACGAAGATTTTGTCGAGCATCTTTTCATCGCCTCCACCCACGCCTACATCCTGATCTTCACAAACAAAGGCCGCGTCTATTGGCTGAAGGTCTACGAAATCCCCGACGTCAGCGCCGCCGGCCGGGGCAAACACATCGGCAACCTGATCGGCCTGCAACCCGGCGAAACCGTTCGTACCATGCTAGCCGTGCGCAATCTCGAAGAAGAAAACAAATACATCTTCTTCGCCACCCGCAACGGCCTTGTAAAAAAATCCGAGCTGCGAGAGTTTATGCACGTCCGCTCCAACGGCATCAATGCCATCAACATCGAAGAAGGAGACGAACTCGTCGCCGCCCGCATCACCAACGGCAACCAGATCGTCTTCATCGCCAGTCATGAAGGTATGGCCGTCCGCTTCGACGAAAATCACGTCCGCCCCATGGGCCGCGCCGCCTACGGCGTAAACGGCATCAACCTCGAAGAGCGCGACTACGTAGTAGGCATGACCGTAACTCCAAAACCAGACGCAGAAACCGCCCCAACTCGTGTGGAGACGGGCGACTCGCCCGTCCCGGGAGCGCCAGCGACCGAAGAAATCCCCGCTGGCGAAGTAGTCGACCTAACTCAAAAAGGCACCCTGATCCTCTCCGTAACCGAAAACGGATACGGCAAGCGCACCCCCGCCGACGAATACCGTCTAACCAACCGCGCCGGCAAAGGCGTTATCAATGTGAAAACGACCGAGCGTGTGGGCAAAGTAGTAGCCATCGCTCTCGTCGACGAAAACTCTCAAGTAATGTTGATCAGCCAGTACGGCAAAATCATCCGCATGGATTCCAAAACCATCCGCGAATCCGGCCGCAACGCCCAAGGCGTTCGCCTCCTCCAAATGGAACCCGGCGACCGCGTAGCTGCAGCCGTAGTCTTAGCCCCAGAAGAAGAACCCAATGGCGGCAACGGAGGCACGCTACTTCAGTAATGGAAATGTGGACGAGTGGCAAGTAAGGCTTGGTAGCGGGCAAGTGAAGTGTGTACCGGCGACTCGCCCGCAAAGGCAAACACCTCAGTCGCGAAGCGACGTCATTCATTCGCCCCGCACGTAAGAGTCTGTGTGAGAACTAGATTTCGGACGATGCATTGGAAGGAAAACGAGAGATTTGTGCCCCGGAGGGGCGTCTGACAATAGCCCGGCGCTTTCAGCGCCGGGGGTTGTGGAATCCACGACCGGGAAGCGCACGACCTCAGTCCTGCCGCGAGTCCTCGAGGAAATGGAACGATTCCCCACGCTTCGCAAAGTGCCTGGTCGTCCTTGTGAAATCCCATGAGGGCGGGGCTGTGGAGTCACACGTCTCGCAAAGGACGCGATACCCTTTCGACTCGGCTCAGGGCAGGCTGTGGGGCGTCCTGGTGGGTGATGGTGGCGGCGGTTAAGGTTGACAGGTGAGCAGGGCGTTCTGTAGATTCTGTCTGCACTGAAAGAATCGATATGGCTGACCTGACGGGAGTGCAGAAGGAATACATCTTGCATTGGGGCGAGATGGGGACGAGATGGGGGATTAATCGGACGGTGGCGCAGATCCATGCGCTGCTGTATTTGTCGCCGCGGGCGCTGCCGGCGGAGGAGATTGCGCGGACGCTGAGCGTGGCGCGGTCGAACGTGAGCACGTCGATCCGGGAGTTGGAGGGTTGGGGGATTGTGCGGGCGGTGCATGTGCTGGGCGACCGGCGGGAACATTATGAGTCGATGAAAGATGTGTGGGAGATGTTCCGGCTGGTGATTGAGCAGAGGAAGCGGAGGGAGATCGATCCGACGCGGGAGATGCTGCGGCGGAGTTTGGAGGAGTTGGATCCGAAGGAAGCGGGGGCGGAGTTTACGCGGGAGCGGCTGGCGGCGATGGCGGGATTTTTTGAAGCGGTGACCGAGTTGCATGATCAGATGAAGCGGCTGCCTACGGGTACGGTTCGGAAGTTGTTGCGGATGGGGGCTAAGGTTAGGAAGAAGTATCGAGTTGCGAGTAGCTAGTACCCAGTACCTAGTACTCAGAGCAGGTAGTGACGGGTAGGGATGCTTCGACTGCGTGAGATGGTCCTTCGGACGATCTCACTTCGCTCAGCATGGCAAGACTTTATTTATATTCAATTAAGAGGTGAGTTTAGGCGATGGGGGGTGAGCAGAAAAAGATTTGGGTGACTATGACGGGTCTGCCGTTGACGATCGATTTGGAGTGGCCGTTTCATCGGTCGACTTCGGGGGCGGATTTTTGGGTGTTGCATGGGGATATCCGGCTGGAGAATTCGGATGGGTTGCATGCGCCGGTGGCGGTGAATTTGTCGGCGACGGTGCGGGAGGTGATGGCGTCGCTGGAGCCGAAGGACGCGGAGGCTCCGGTGATCAATGCGCTGCGCAAAGAAGTGGACCGGAGGCAGATTGAGTTTGTGAAGTCGGGGAAGTTGAAGCCGGTGGCGTTTTCGAGCCGGCATTATGACTTCAAGCGGCAGAAGTGGGTCTTTGGGAAGGCGACGGATGAGATGATTGCTACCTTTTTGGAGAGGAAGGTTTATTGGGAGACGAAGCTGAGGTCAAATTCCCCAGCCACACGAGTTTGGATTGGGGATCCGACGGAGGCGCAGTATTTGGAGACTACTCCGGGACATCTTGAGGAAATTGCCGGGCGGTTGGTGGCGGGGGATGGATTGGTGCGGATTGAAGGTGAGTGGGCTCTGGCTACTGCGGGGCTGATGGGGCAGGCGGAGCGATTTGAGAGCGCTATGCGAGTGGCGCTGGATGAGGTGGAGAAGAAGCATGCGTTTGAGAGGGGGTGAGAAGATAGGACCTAGTTCTCGGTTCTCAGTTCTTGGTTCTTATACTTAGTACCTAGTACCTAGTTGCTTGTGCTGGCTTTGAGCTGAAACTTCGTCTCCTTATTGGGTTGAATCGGCATCCAAATCAGTTTGGCGCTGGCATTTTCGCGGGAACGTCAAGAGCTTTAAACACGGGGATCACAGGGGTTCGCAGAGGAAAGGCCGCAGCGGTCGCGGACGGGATGCTGAGGGAATGTTACAGAAGAGAGCAGGTGGTTGGGGCACGGCTTGCTGCGTTATTGCGATGGTATGCGTAACGGTGATGGTGGGGCATGGCTGGGCGCAGGGGAACGAGCCTCCGCAGAATCAGCCGGCACAGAGTCAGTCACCGCAGCAGCCCGGGCAGGCGAACGCGGACAAGGAGCATCCACAAACTTCTGAACCAACTCCGCCTGGCGAGCTTCCGAATGCGCCTAGTGAAGAGAAGAAAGAATCAAGTGCGAATCCCGCGCAGCAGATAGAGGATAAGACGAAGCAGGTTGGGGAGATGACCGAGCACGTGGCTGAGGCTGGGCTGATCCGGGCGCGGAATTGGGAGTCGACCTGGATTGAGGGAGTTTATGTGCGAAAGGATCAGCCGCTGATCTCGCCGACGGCCAAGCAGCGGGAAGAGATTTATTTGCGGCAGACGCTGACCACGCCGGGCGCTTACATGAAACGGATGTTTGGGGCGGTTATCGATCAAGCGTCGGGCACGCCGCGGCAGTGGGACGACGGATGGGGAGGATATGCCGAGCGGTTTGCGTCGCGGGAGGGGCAATTTATTACGCAGAACACGCTGGCCGCGCTGGGGAATGCGAAGTTGGGATATGAAGTGCGATACGACAAGTGCAAGTGCAACGGATTATGGGCGCGGACACGGCATGCGTTTATGAGGAATCTGGTGACTTACGATCGGAGCGAAAGAAATTGGCGTCCGCAGTGGGCGTTGTATGGGGGAGCGTTTGGCGGAGGAGCTTTGTCTTCGACCTGGAAGCCGGGCAGGCCGGACCCGGCTGCTGAGGGCGCGCGGGCGATGGCGGGGCAGTTAGGATGGGGGACGCTCCTGAATTTTGTTACGGAGTTTTCGAAAGAGATCAACGAGAAGCAGGGAGTGGATAAGTAGGGGAAAGAGCGCCGTCGTCCCCCGGGTGCCGTCCCAACGGGGTCTCGCGAGCGCCACGACCAGGAAGGCCACGACTTCAGTCGTGCCGCAAGCACCCTCAAACCTTTGTCATTCCGAATCGGGCTGAAAGCCCGGTGAGAGCCTGCCCTGAGCTTGCCGAAGGGAACCTGCTGTTCGCTCACGCCACCACGACTCGGCGCCCAAAGTCTCAACCAACCCCAAGCCGGACCCCGGAAGCCGCCTCTTCCTCCTCATCCCCACAAGCCTGAATCGTCAGCCCACTCCCCTTCAGCAAATGCCAAGCCTCCCGATACTCTCCATACTTCTGCCGCTTCCCCTTCGGCGTGAAATGGATCGAACTATTCGTCCTCCCCATAACTTCAAACGGGATAATGTACCAATCGTCCACCGGAATCAGCAGGATCGCAAAATAATCCACCGTCCCCGGCTCATACTTCTGCCGCCCCGGCCCCATCACATTCAAGCTGTACTCCCCATTCCTCCTCTTATAAATCGTGGACTTCACCTGCACCCGCAGCAGCCGCCCCTCGTTCCCCACTCCAACTCCCTCCACGCCCACGTCATACCTTCCCGTCTGCCCAAACAGCCGCAACACTCTCATCCCCAACCCCGCCGCCATCATCATGAAATAAAGTTCCGCCCACTCTCCCCGCCGCACACAATCTTTCAACTTCCCACCCGCCATCCGATTAGCCTTCCGCCTCATCGCGCCCATACCTCACTTCTCTCGTCATTTCCGCGTTTGTGATTTCCAACCCTCGCGGATTCCGACCGCCAAAATAAAAATCGCGGCCCGCAAAAGGCCGCGACAACATACGATTCCGCTCAATTTCTACCCTATATATCTATTATGACAAATCGCGCAGGGCAATTGGGACACAATCTCCCAAAATATTTCTCCTTTGTCTTGATCAAGATAGCCCACATTTATATCGTGTCACCCCCTTGACACGAAATTCCTCAAACGATTTAGCAGCGCCACAACCGGGAAGGGCAAGACTTCAGCCGCCGCAAGCGCAACAAAAGGGAACCCAGCCGCGAAGCGGCGAAAGAATGCAGCCCACAGCCTGCCCTGAGCGAAGTCGAAGGGGCGCAAGCCGTGGGTAAGAGCAGGGGACGATAACCCAGCCCCGAAGGGGCAAAATAAAAACCCGCGAGCGCCACCGGCGCTCTCATCGCACCCCATAAAGCCCCACCGCCAGCACTTTCCCGTATGCCTCAAAATCGCGGTCGCTAGTGAACACTTCCCACTGCCGGCGCTGTGCCACTGCGCAGATCAGAAAGTCCACGGTCGATCCCGCAACTCCCCGGCTGCGGCATTGATTGTGCATTCGCGCCGCTTCCTCGTAATCCGCAGCTTCCAGCCTGGGCTCGTCGAAGCTCCTCAAATAATGGCGCAATTTCTCGAACTGCTCCGTCGAGCGAACGCCGGAGAGCAATTCCTGCCGAACCACTCCCACCATCTGCGCCCGCCCTTCACGAATCAACTCGGCCAGGGCCAGCGTCAGCGCCCGCTCCTGAGCATTCAAGTCACCAACCTTGCGCCCCAGCGCCAGCGACCACACAGAAGTGTCCACCAGCACCATCATCTTGTCATCCTGAGCAAGCGTTCTTTGCGCAGCGAAGAGCCTGTCCCGAGCTTACCGAGGGAATCTGGGCGAGCCGCGCGAATCCACGGAGCCTGCCCTGAGAGAGCGCCAGCGACCGAAGGGCGTGTCTGGCTCGCATCCTTATCACGACCGCCTCTTACGCCGCTCGGCCTTATAGTCATACGCGGGATCAAACTCAAAACTGCCAAAGGCGCCCAGGATGCGCAACTGCTTTCGCCGCTTCACATATTCGGCCAGCGCCGCCGTGACCGCATCTTTCTTGGTCCTATGCTTCCCCACCCGCCGCGCCTCTTCAATCAGCGCATCATCCAAAGCAAGATTAGTCGCCATGTGTAAAGTATTACACATGCCAATGTGTGAATCAAGGATCTTTGATGTTGGGTAGGAAGGCCGCGATTCCAGTCACACCGCCGGCCCCAAGAAACGGGACCCAGCCGCGAAGCGGCGAAAGAATGCAGCCCAGGGCGCAAGCCCTGGGTCAGACGCAGGAAACGATAACCCAGCCCCGAAGGGGCGAAAGAAAAACCCGCGACGCCACCACAACCGGGAAGGCCGCGACCACAGTCCCGCCGCAAGCCCCTAATAAACTCTTGTCATTCCGAATCGGGCTGAAAGCCCGGTGAGAGCCTGCCCTGAGCGGAGTCGAAGGGAACCTGCTTTTAGCCGCCACCACCACGACCGCGGGCGCCCCGTGTCTTGCTTCCTTTGCGAGACATGAGATTCCACGGCCCCATCCCTCTGAGGATTTGGGAGGCGCCACGACCGGGAAGGGCACGACTTCAGTCGCACCGCAAGCCCAAGAAACGGGACCCAGCCGCGAAGCGGCGAAAGAACGCAGCCCACAGCCTGCCCTGAGCGAAGTCGAAGGGGCGCAAGCCGTGGGTAAGAACAGGACGATAACCCAGCCCCGAAGGGGCGAAAGAAAACCCGCGATGCCACCACAATCCGAAAGGACACGACTCCAGCCCCGCCGCAAACCCCAAAAAACGCCTGTCATTCCGAACAGGGCTGAAAGCCCGGCGAGGAACCTGCTGTTAGCCGACGCCACCACGACCGCGGGATGCCCTATAGCCTGCCCTGAGCTGAGTCGAAGGGTCTCGCGGCCTTTGCGAGACATGGGATTCCACGACCCCATCCCTCTGAGGATTCTGGGCAGCGCCACGACCCGGGAAGGCACGACTTCAGTCGTGCCTAAGCGCTAGAAACGTCGGTAGTATTCGCGGGAAAGCCTAGTCAGGAGCGCGGAATATTCAAGCAACGTCTGACTTTCATCCACCCACAAGAAGGGATGCGGCTGGGTATTCGAGGCCTCAAAGCGGAGAATCAAGAATTCATCGAAGCTAGGCGCCGCACGTTGACACAGACGGGAAATTGCATCCTCAGCCTCCTGAATGGGATTTTTATATTTCCGCCCATCGGTAGGGAAGGTTCGAACCCCTTCGTACGACGTGTACTGTTGCGCAAAATTTACACCCACTATTCCAACGCAAATTGCCTGCCCACCTTTCTTCTTGAATTCCTCCGTCTGCCTGGTTAGATCGCCAATCACGCGGTCGATCTGTTTGATCATTGCCTTTGCCAATATTTTGGTCTCCACTCCGATTTCGATGGTCGCAACGGGGCCGCGAGCCACGGAGAACCCTTCATCCGCAATTGCGGTAGCAACAGGAACACGCTCGCCGAACGTGCCGTCGCCACGCCTCCGCAGAATGCCGACCGTGAGATTCTGCACATTTAGCACCCGGCTGCGTGTTTCAATACGTTCACGAAGCTTTGTGGATTTGCCTAAGGTATATAGGTCTTCGTAGAGATAACTGGCGACGCGATCCCCGAGGCTGGAGTCTCGGTGGAGGTAAGGCCGACCTTCAAAAAGGCTGCGGAATACTCGCAGCACTGCATAATTCGAGTCGGTCATTTACGGCGATTGTATATCCAACCTCGTCTTAAACAATTGCGGCTCTGGCCTTGACAGAACCGCCAACTCCAACCTCTCCCTCGCCATCTTGATGAAATCTGGGTCACAATCAGTTCCGATACTGTTACGACCAACATTCATTGCAGCTAAGGTGGTCGTTCCGGTTCCGACAAAAGGATCTAATACTACGTCGCCGGCGAAAGAGAAAAGCCGAATCAGGCGCTCGGATAGTTCCACTGGAAACGGGGCAGGATGTCCCCGACGCGTCGATTCGCCCTTGATATCAGTCCATGCTGTTTTCAGCCAGCCCTTCATCTCGTCCCTCGATAGCATCGACAACGTCTTTTGCGTTATCGAAGGGGATCGATAGGCGCCACCCTTACGGAAGAACAAAATATATTCGAAATCGTTCTTAACGATAGCACCAGGTTGGTAAGGCTTACCGTAGAATCCCGCTCCATTTCCCTCTGCCTCGAGCGCGCCATTCGCTATCTTGAACCATAAGATCGGCGTAAGAGAGTCTAGCCCAAGCTTTCGGACTCGGACCGTAATGTCCGCGTGAAGGGGCACCACATGGTGCCGTCCTGCCCTCTTGCGTGGAATACAAACATCCCCGACCACACAACAAATTCTACCGCCCGGAACAAGAACCCTGGAGCACTCCGCCCACACCTTGTCCAACTCGGTAAGGAATCTCTCGTAGTCTTGCACAGCCCCGAGTTGGCGCTCGTTAGGTGGGTAATCCTTGAGCGTCCAATATGGGGGCGATGTGACTATCACGTGAACACTCTCACTCTTTAATGCGGAAAGATCGCGCGCATCCCAACAGCGCAACCGGTGAGTGGTGATTGAGTGTTCAGGTGGCCATGGATTGCGACGGTAGAACTCGTTAAGTTCGTGTAGCTTTTCGATGGCTCCCGGTTCGCTATCGTTGTAAGCGAGGTCGCCTAAGTCGCGCACGCCGATGGATGAATTCATTTTGTGTTTCTACCTTCCACGACGAGCGTGACTGAACGAAGACAAGATGTAAATGACACACAGTCCTTACGTTCGAAGAAAAACCCATGCCGTTCCCGAATTCGAAATTGGAGGAAATCGGGACGAGCCCAACTTACTCGTCCCAACGCGATCCCTACGAGCACCCGCTCGTACTCCCACAACTCCCGCACCGATAGCACGAACCATTCCGCGTCATAATGCTGCCGCAGAAGCTGCAAGTGGGAGCGTCGCCCAGGTCGATGATGCCGGCCAGCGCATCGGCTGCATGCACCGAACCGGTTCCCGGCTCCCGGCTCCCGCCCTCCGCCCTCCGGACAGCGGACGCCGCATCCTGCTCCCCGCTCGCCGGCCGCAGTCTCAGATTCTCGAACAGCATCTGCTGCTGCCCGGTAAGGAAGCGCATCTGCAGCCAGCGGAAGATGTAGTCCATGATCGACTTGGCATAGCCGATGTCCGCATTGCCGCTCCATCCGCTGGGCTCGAAACGCGTGTGCGCGAACTTCTCGCACAGCAGTTTCAGGGGCACGCCGTGCTGCAGTGCGATAGAGACCGCCAGCGCAAAGCTGTCCACAAGTCCGGAGACAGTCGATCCTTCCTTGGCCATAGTGATGAAGAGCTCGCCTGGTTCCTCGTTGGGATAAAGCCCAACCGTGATGTAGCCCTCGTGATCTCCGACCTTGAACTTGTGCGTGATCGACGCCCGCTCTTCCTGCAGCTTGTGCCGCACCGCCCGCGGAGGCGCGTTAAGGTTTTCTTCTTCGCGTGGAGCGGCCGCCCCCGGCCGCGGGTCATCTTTACTGGAGTTGGCAGTCTTAGTCCCAGCAGCAGACAACGGCTGAGACTTCTTGCACCCATCGCGATAAACCGCCACAGCCTTCAAGCCAAGCTTCCAAGCCTGGAGATAAGCTTCCATGATGTCTTCCACAGAAGCATTCTCCGGAAGATTGACGGTCTTCGATATAGCACCAGAGATAAAAGGCTGCGCAGCAGCCATCATCCGCAAGTGCCCCATGTAAGCAATCGAGCGAGTCCCCTTAGCCGGCTTGAACGAGCAATCAAACACCGCCAGATGCTCATCCCGAACATGCGGAGCCCCTTCAATAGTCCCAGTAGCGTCAATGTAACTGACAATAGCATTCGTCTCATCATGATCGTAACCAAGCTTGAACAAAGCAGTAGGCACAGTCTGATTGACAATCTTAATCATCCCTCCACCAACCAGCTTCTTGTACTTAACCAAAGCCAAATCCGGCTCCACCCCGGTTGTATCGCAGTCCATCATGAAGCCGATGGTTCCTGTTGGGGCTAGGACTGTTACTTGGGAGTTTCTGTAGCCGTGTTTTTCGCCTTGGGCCAGGGCTTCGTCCCAGCTCGCTTTGCTCGCCTCGTAGAGTGGGGCGGGGACGTTGGATTTGTTTATGTTGTTTACGCTGGCGCGGTGCATGCGGATTACGTCGAGGAATGGTTCGCGGTTGATGTACCAGCCGGGGCAGGCTGCTCCGGGCATGTTGGCGGCATCGCTGACGCCTAGACGAGTTGCTACTGTGTCGGTGGCGGGCGTTAGCGCGGGGCATTGTTCGGCAATCTTGCTGGATTGCAGGTAGGCTTCGCCGCACATGATTGCGGTTACGCAGGCGGCGTAGTCGCGGCCGGCGTCGGAGTCGTAGGGTAGACCTGCGGCCATTAATAGTGCGCCTAGATTGGCGTAGCCGAGGCCTAGAGGGCGGTAGTCATGCGAGTTGCGCATAATCATTTCTGTGGGATAGCCCGCGTTGTCAACGAGAATTTCCTGCGCGGTGATCAGGACGTCTACCGCGTGGCGATAGGCTTCTACGTCGAAGGTGCCGTTGGGCGCGAACTTCAGAAGATTCAGGCTGGCGAGGTTGCAGGCTGAGTCATCGAGGAACATGTATTCGCTGCAGGGGTTGCTGGCGTTGATTCTTGCCGTGTTCTTCGAGGTGTGCCAGCGGTTGACCGTGGTGTCGTACTGCATGCCGGGATCGCCGCAGTGCCAGGTGGCTTCGGAAATCTTCTGGAGAAGATATTTGGCTTTGTAGGTTTTCATGACGCTGCCGTCGCCGATTGCTTTGGTGGAGAAGTCGGTGTCGCGGACTACGGCGTACATGAAGTCGTCGGTGACGCGGACGGAGTTGTTGGCGTTCTGGAAAAAGATAGAAGAGTAGGCGTCGGAATCGGGATGGGAACCGTCGTAGCCCATGGCGACCAGGGCGTGAGCTTTGGCTTCTTCTTTCTGTTTGCAGAGGATGAAGTCTTCGATATCGGGGTGGTCGATGTTGAGGATGACCATCTTGGCGGCGCGGCGGGTTTTGCCGCCGGACTTGATGACGCCGGCGAAGGCGTCGAAGCCTTTCATGAAGCTGAGGGGGCCGCTGGCGGTGCCTCCTCCGCTGAGACCTTCGGTGGAACTACGCAGTGGGGAGAGATTGGTGCCGGTGCCGCTGCCCCACTTGAAGAGCATGCCTTCAGTCTTGGCGAGAGTGAGGATGGAATCGAGCGAGTCTTTTACCGAGTTGATGAAGCAGGCGGAGCACTGCGGCGTGCCGTAACCGGTGACTCCGAATTCGACTTGCTGAGTCTGCGGATTCCAGTGCCAGTTGCGGGCGTCGGAATTGGGCTCGATGCGATCGCAGCCGACGTTGAACCAGACGGGCGAATTGAAGGCGGCGTACTGGCGGACGAGGATGTGGACTAACTCGTCGTGGAACGTTGCGCCATCTTCGGGAGTCTTGAAGTAGCCCTGGGCCAATCCCCAATTGCGGATGGTTTCGGCTACGCGGGTGACGAGCTGGCGGACTCCGGTTTCGCGCTCGGGAGTGCCGACCTTTCCGTGAAGGTATTTGCTGGCCACGATGTTGGTGGCGGTCATGGACCAGTCTTTGGGAACTTCGACGTCTTTCTGTTCGAAGATGACGTTGCCTTTAGCGTCAGTGATCTGAGCGAGGCGGAGATCCCATTCGAGTTCGTCGTAGGGGGAGACGCCGGGCTTGGTGAAGAAGCGGCGGAAGGAGAGGCCGGAGGCGGTCTTCTTCGCGTTCGCGGACGTGGAAGGGGTGGTTTCAGGGGTGGTGGTTTTTAGCTCGGGCATTGATCTCTCCATTAGTAATTAGATTCTAATCAACATCACCCGATTCGGCGTCGCCGGAGCGGCGGTGGCGGGGAATCGGGGTCTCCGAACGGGAAGTCGTTCGGGGGTGCAGCGCGTTTCAAAGAGCTTTTCAGCCCCATTGGGGCTGGTTTCACGTATTCCCTATTGCACGGCGGCCTGAATCTGTCGCATGAAATGGCTTTCTAGCTCGGGCTGGCTCATTGGCCTGTTTGGGCCATGGATCCAGACCCTGTTGATCTCGTTTGGGCTTTGGTCTGTTCGTCGGCATGGATAGATTGCCCCTATCCGGTCGCCATACTCGACGGGAGGCCCGTCCATTTCGAGGTGCTCAGGAAGAAGTTCAATCAAAGTTCGACGCGTAGATTCCTTGGCTTCGGCGATTTCTTGTCTGCCGCGTTCCCAGTCCAGGCGCCATGCGAGCCATTCGAGGCCCGACGCGAAGCGGGGTTGCAGGGGTGCAGCGGAGGCCGTGTCGGTAACCATGTTCATAATCTTTACCTCCGTAGACTCGCAGGAATTCGCGGCACTTTATCGATGTCGTCCGTTCGGAGTCTGTGTCATAAGCTTTTCTTCCGCCCCTTCGGGGCTTGTTCTCAAGTCCACTTCCGACCCACGGCTTGCGCCGTGGGCTGCACTCTTTCGCCGCTTCGCGGCTGTGTCCGCGTCCCGCCGCGTTAAAAGCCGGAGGGGAGTGGGTGGGGACAGTGGAGATTTTTGGCGGCTCCGGAATCTGGGTTTCGGAGCATGGCCACAACGTTCGTTTTGTTTCCCACCGGCTGTGATGTTGGCGCAGGAGTTGGCATAGTGTCGGCAGAGTCGGACAGGAGTGTCCGACCCACACGAGTTGTGGTGCTTTCATGCGCGGGCGAGTCGCCCGCGCCCACACGAGTCACCTCCAGGGATGAAGAGAAATCCGGGGGAAGGCCAGTGGCTTTTTCGGCGGAGCTGAGCATCCATTGATTGAGGGCGGAGCAGATGGTGCGGCGCTGGGCCTGGTCTTCAATGACTACGAAGCGGAGGAAGCAGCGTCCGGAGGCGAGGCGATCACGCATGGGATTGATCCGGGTGAACATGCGGTCGAGAGTGAAGGCCATGTCGTCGTCTTCGCAGAATTGGAGGACGGCTAGCAGGCGGCGGGTGGGTAGCTCAGCGGCTAAAGCGGCATCGCCGCGGGGGATGGAATCGGAATCGCAATGCTGAAGCGCTGCGCCACCCAAAGGCGCGCTACCGTGGCTCCCACTGTTGTCATTCGCACTTCCGCTATTCACACTTCTACCGGTCTGGCTGCTGCCGCGCTGAGCATCTGCCGCTGCCGTCGCGGGCGAGGGCGCCCGCGCCACACTTGCCGTTATTTCTTCGGCCAGGGCGAAGATTCCGGGCTTGCTGGGGACTACCAGCAGGCTGTGGGGGGAATCGCAACGGGACCAGCGCGACCATTGGAGACGGCGCGGATCGACGGGGCGATCGAGGCCGTGGCGGGCAAGCGAATCGGCGACCATACGGGTTAAGGCTTCCATCTGTGGGCTCCTGAACGGCTTCCGGTGCTCGGCTTCCGGGCTTGCAAACCTCTTTAACTCTTGTCGTTCTCCCGGGGGAGGTCGGGGAACGATCACCGCACTTTTGGAAACGGCTTCCGGGCTGTGAGCTCGGTCTCGACTGAGCTTTCTTAATTGTTTTCTTGCGTTTACGGGAGTGGCGCCGGGTCACCTCTGGCCTGACGCCTGTCCCGCCGGCTTTTGTTGATCAGCGTGGCGAGTGAAACCTGCCTCGTTCCCGCGAGACCTGTTTCAAAGGCCTATGGGATTGCAAAGTTACTCCCGCTTATGGTGCCTGTCAAGAGGGAAACACAACAGGTTGTATCCTCAACAATGACGGGCTTGGTGCGGGGTTGGTGGATATTTTTTCCACAATCGGAATTCATGTGGCATTCACAATTGTGGGGGAGGGGTTGGCGGGTTTGGTTTTGGATTGAGTGCGAGACGGGGCGAGAGGTCGGGGCGCCTGAAGGCGCGATTGAATCGAGGTATGTGGCGGCATCGCTGAAGCGATGGCCTGATGGGAGGCTCCGGGCGGATGACCGATGGGAGCGACCCAATATCGGAAGAGAGGTTTCAGGTGCAGAGCGGACCTCAGGGGCTAAAGCCCCGGCTGCTTTTTGCGCTGTTACGGCACGACTAAAGTCGTGCCCTTCCCGATCCAGAAACATCAAGGCCTTTTCTGTCCGACTCATCAGAGCGATCGCAGGCCCGGGGTGGGGGATCGGCGGTCGTGAAGGGGGCTGGACGGGCGAGTCGCCCGTCCCCACACGGGTTGTGGCGGCCGGGCTGAGGTTGCGCGGACTGGCGGTATTTTGCGGCGGTCCCAGGCGTCGGGCTTGCGCGGAGAGGATTGCAGGGAGCTGACGTCCTCCAGCAAGGGCACATAGATATCTTCGAAGATCTGACGGGAGGCGATGCGCAGGACGCCGTCGGAGGATTCGACCAGATAGTCGCCCTTGGAGCCGGAGTGTTGACGGCCGAGAACGTCGGTGAAGGTGAGACTGGTGGTGAGTTGCCGGGCTTTGACTAGAAAGCGGGTGCGATAGGTGATCCATGAATTCACGGCTTTCATGACCTCGTACCAATCTTGATGTTGAAGTGAAGCGTTTTGGGTTAGCCAGTCGACCTGCATTGCGTCTTGATCGGTTTGCTATCTTCGATCGAGTCCGGTTCTATTTTTGTTGCGAGGGCGACAGCGAATGTACGAGCGAAAGGGAGCGCGGTCAATTCAGTATTTTTGGTGCAGTTGAGGAAAATGTTGGCCGTGGATCCGACCGATCCACAGCGATCGATGACGTAGCGGAGAGACGCGCTAAAGCCGCGTGCTGGGCGGGGTTTGGGTTCCGGCAGCGCGCAGGGAACAAATCCACTGGAATGGGACGGCGGGTTGTGCACAGAGGCCGCACAGGAAATGCAGAAAGCGCAGTGGTCCGCGGACCGTGGTCAGGAGCCAGTTTTCTACGGGAATGACCTGAGATGGCGGGTCACGGTGCCGCGCTCGGCAGGGAAGATTGAGAATCTACATGAGGCCCTGGGTGCGTAGAAGGTGCATAGCGCGGTAGAAGAATTTTCCGGAGTTTGCGGGGGGACAGAATGGGCCGTGAGCGAAAGTGAAAGAAGTCAGTGACTTGGAGAGGGCGCGGAGAACGGTAAGATCATTGCTGGCAAGTTAACTTGAGCACGAAAAATTCTAAGCAGGGAGGAATCATGACGGTTGACCCGGTTTGTGGAATGAAAGTCGATGATAAGAGAGCGGAACTCCAGACTCAGTTTGCGGGCAGGAAGTATTATTTCTGCTCGGAGGAGTGCCGGCAGGCATTCCAGGCTGATCCGGATGAGTATGTGGAGGCGGCTGCGGCTTAGGGCTGCCGTTGAGGGCTAAAAGAAAGGCCCCGCTTTGCGCGGGGCCTTTTTGTTGGCTAAGACAGCTTCTAGCGATGGGCCAGGGCTGCTTCTTCTACGGACTTGCCGGACTTGAAAGCTTCAAAACGTTGGTTGATCTCATCCCAGTTCACTACGTTCCACCAAGCGGCTAGATATTCGGGACGGCGGTTGTTGTATTTCAGATAGTAGGCGTGCTCCCAGACATCGTTGCCGAAGATGGGGAAGAGCCCTTGCGAGATGGGGTTGTCCTGATTGGGTGTGGTGATGATTTGAACTTCGCCGCCTTGCTTGCCGGCGAGCCAGACCCATCCGGAGCCGAACTGTTTGACACCGGCGTCGTTGAACTTGGTTTGGAAATCTTTGAAGTTGCCGAAGGTTTTGGTGATGACTTGGGCGATGGGGCCGTTGGGATCGCCTCCGCCTTTGGGCTTCATGATCTTCCAGAACATGCTGTGATTGACGTGGCCGCCGCCGTTGTTGCGGACCGCGGCGCGAATGTCCTCGGGAATGGAGTTGAGGTTGCGGATTAAATCTTCGGGAGATTTCTTGGCGAGGTCGGCATGCTTTTCGAGAGCTGCGTTGAGATTCTTGACGTAGGCACCGTGATGCATGTCGTGGTGCAGGGTCATTGTCTGCTTGTCGATAGTGGGTTCGAGCGCCGCGTAGTCATAAGGCAGGGGCGGTAGTTCGTGAGCCATGATTTTTCCTCCAGAGTTCTTATTGTACTGATGATGAGATCAGGGGTACAGATTCAGGCGAAGGGGCTTTCAGGTTTGGATGATGGCGGTGGGTGTGTGGTTGCGGGGAGTTTGGGTTAGAATCCTGATCGATATGAATAAGGTGGTGGGGAGTGCGGAGGAGGCGATTCGGGATGTGGGGGATGGGTGCGTCATTATGCTGGGCGGATTTGGGCTGTGCGGGATTCCGGAGAATCTGATTCGGGCGCTGGTACGGAAGGGATCGAAGGAGCTGACGACGATCAGCAATAACGCGGGAGTGGATGGGTTGGGAGTGGGACTGCTGTTGGCGGCGGGGCAGTTGCGGCGGCATGTTGGAACTTATGTGGGTGAGAACAAACTGCTGGAATCGATGGTGCTGGCGGGGAAGATTCAGTTGGATCTGGTGCCGCAGGGAACATTCTCGGAGAGGATTCGGGCGGCTGGGGCGGGGATTCCGGCGTTTTTTACTCCGACGGGCGTGGGGACGATTGTGGCGGAGGGAAAAGAGACGCGGGAGTTCGATGGCCGGACTTATGTGATGGAGCGGGCACTGAAGGCGGACTTTGCGTTTGTGAAGGCGTGGAAGGGCGACCGGATGGGGAATCTGGTGTATCGGAAGACGGCGCGGAATTTTAATCCGATTATGGCTACGGCGGCGAAGGTTACGATTGCTGAGGTTGAGCATTTGGTGGAAGCTGGGGAGTTGGATGGGGATTCGATTCATACGCCTTCGGTGTATGTTAAGAGAATTTTTCAGGGTGAGATTTATGAGCGGAGGATTGAGAAGAGGACGGTGCGGAAGGCGGTAGCTAATACCTAGTACCCAGTACCCAGAAACTGCTATGAACAAGCCGGGAAAAGATGTGGAGAAGCGGGAGCGGATTGTGGGGCGGATTGCGCGCGAGTTGCGGGATGGGTTCTATGTGAACCTGGGGATTGGCATGCCGACGCTGGTGGCGAATTGTGTTCCGGCGGGCATGGAGGTGATTCTGCAGTCGGAGAATGGGATGCTGGGGATTGGACCTTATCCGGTGGAGGGTGAGGAAGATTGCGACTTGATCAATGCGGGCAAGGAGACGGTTAGCGAGATGGCGGGGACGTCGTATTTTTCGAGCGCGGATTCGTTTGCCATGATCCGCGGGGCGCATGTGGATTTGAGCGTGCTGGGCGCGATGGAAGTGGATGAGAAGGGGAATCTGGCGAATTGGATGATCCCGGGGAAGATGGTTAAGGGGATGGGCGGGGCGATGGATCTGGTGGCTGGAGCGCGGCGCGTGGTGGTGGCGATGGAGCATACGACGCGGGAAGGGGCTCCGAAGATTTTGAAGAAGTGCACGCTGCCGCTGACCGGCGTGGGAGTGGTGGATACGATTGTGACGGAGATGGCTTATATCCGGGTGACGGAGCGGGGGTTGGTGCTGGAGGAAGTGGCTCCGGGGCTGACGGCGGAGGATGTGCAGCGGGCGACTGAGGCGAGGCTGGTGGTGAGTGAGGGGTTGAAGGTGATGGGGAGCTAGGTCGGGCGTCGCTTTGCTCCGCTGACGGGCGAGGCGGTTGTCTCCACACGAGTTGTGGCGCTGCATACGAAACCGGGGTTCCGCGCTTCGCTGGGAATGACAAATGTATGAAACTGAATCAGGTGCGCCAGACGCGCTGTTGGGGGTCTAGGGAGGAGAACATTACGGGCTCGTGGTGGATGTTGGTGGCGTGGCGGTTGATGGCGGTGGCGGCCTGGGTGCGGAGGTTGCCATCGCGGGGGTCGAAGTCGAGGGTGCTGACGTGGTGGGCGCAGTGGGAGCAGGTGAACTTCATGCCTCCCTTGATGCGCGCCATGGTGTAGAGGCGTTTCACAGTTCGAGTGTAGTCTTTTCGTGCGGGAGTGATAGTCACGGGGGTTGGGCAGCGAAGGTAATGAGTGGGGGAGTTTCAAATTGGGAAACGGGGAAGTCAGAGGTCAGAGGTCAGAATGCAGAAGTTAAGACCACGAGCATGAGGGGAATGCAGAAGTGAGACCGAGCGATTTTACTTCTGCTTTCTGACCTCTGACCTCTGACTTCGCTCCGCTAGTACAGCGGGGGTTGGCCTGGGGGGCGGGTTTTCCAGCGGCGGTGGACCCAGAGCCATTGCTCGGGATATTGGCGGACGTAGTCTTCGATTACCGAAGTGAATTTCTGCGTGTTGGCTTTGATATCGGCTTCCAGGTCGCCGGTGCGGACCAACTCGATGGCGGGATCGAAGCGCAGACGATATTTGCCTAGGGCGGCGTCCCAGATGGTGAAGGTGGGCACTACGGCCGCGTCGGTGCGCAGCGCGATTCGCGCCATGCCGCTGGCGGTGCAGGCGGGGATGCCGAAGAAATCTACGAAGATTCCCTGGGGCGGAGTCATGTTGGTATCGATGAGCATGCCGACTACTTCGTTGGCCTTCATGGCGGAGAGCAGGCCGCGGACGAAATCGTCTTTGTCGACGGCTTTGTTGCCGTGCATGGTGCGATAGCGGAGGATCAGGCGGCCGAGATATTCGTTGTCCATGCCGCGCATGATGACGTGCATCCAGTGGCCGTGCATGGAGAGGACGAAGGAAGAGAGCTCCCAGCCGCCGAAGTGGCCGGCGAACAGGAGGACGCCTTTGGCGCGGGCGCGGGCTTGCTGATAGTTCTCGAATCCGTCGTAGACGACGACCTGGTCGACGTTGTCGAGCGTGTACTGGGGAAAGTGGCAGACCTCGGCGAGTTGACGGCCGAGCGAGGCGAACTCGCCGCGGAGAATGCGGGCGCGCTCGGCATTCGTTTTATCGGGGAATGCCATGGCGAGATTGCGCATGCCGACCTGGCGCAAGCGCGCGTGGAGAAGATAGACGAGCCAGGCTAGACCGATGCCGTTGGCTCGCGCCAGCGGGCGCGGCAAACTACCGAGGAGTTTGATGAACGGCCAGGCTGCCGCGTACTCGAGTCGCTGCCGCATTAGGGGGAAGCGTGACGGTAACACCGGCAAAAATTACTTGTCAAACGGCATGACCGACGAAATACAAATCGATAGGGAAGCGAGCCAAACGCGCGATTATTGTGTCGCAAAGAACGCGACGCAACGCGCGGCTCGCCCAGATTCCTCGCGGCGCAAAGAACGCTTGCTCGGAATGACAAACAACGTCACTCGGAACCTACTTCGCGGCTTCCTGCGCCCACTGCGCTAGCGATCTCAAAAAGTCGTTTGAGCCCGGGGGCGGATCGATTTCTCCAGTCAGCGAGGTCTTGAACGGCACCATGCGTCCGTAGAATTCGCGGGTGCTGTCTTTATCCTGCTTGATGACGGCGCCGTTCAGGCTGACGCCGGCAAACAGACCGCGGGCGCGGGAATAGGTGAGCACTTCGGCGCGCATCTTCCAATCGGTGTTGCCCTCGGCGTGGCGACCGACGGGACCGGCGGCGACGGAAGCGTCGGCGCCAAGAGCGAACTCGCTCGAGAGCAGATGCTTCATGCCATCTTTATTCATGATCAGCATTACGAGGTCGACGGCTTGACCGCCGATCTGGAAACCGAAGCTGCCGCCGGTGACGACGAAAAATGCGGGCGCGCTCCATCCCTTCGCGGTGCGGCAGCTGGCCAGGCCACGGCCATACTTCGCGCCTACGATGAAGCCACCTTTCAACATCGACGGCACTACGGCGACGCACTCGGCGGAGCCCAGCACTTCCTGCGGAATGCCTTTGTCGGGCGCTCCCTGGATTTCGTTCAGGACTTGTGCGGCAGCCTGGGAGCGGTCCGCGGCTTTCGATTCTTTGTCGGAATCATCGGCTGCGACGGAGAAGGAACTGAGAGACACGGCTAGGGTCAAGAGTAAGAATTTTTTCATGGTTCCTCATCACACAAAACTCTCTGGGATTCTGGTACTTGGATTGTAAATGAAGCGGAGCAGTTCCATGAGGGAAGCAGACGGTTAGGAATTGGATTGTGCAAGGAGTTACGGAACGAGGAAGAAGGAAAAGGCAGGAGACAAAAAAATCGGGGCTGAAAGCAGTGACCCTAATCGCTGCCCCCAACCCCGTCTCCCAGGTTCTGTGGTAGGTGAGGGGAGTATGCGCGAGGGGACATTTCGGAGCAAGATTACCGAGGTCACTGTCCCGAGGTAACGCGGGTCATGAAGTCTGTTCGCAGACTATTTTGCTGCTACCAACGAATGCGTGATGGCGTGCACCGAGAGCGCGATTCGATTTTGCACGCCGACCTTGCGCATTAATTTTGCGACGTGAGCCTTCACGGTGCGCTCTTCGATGCCGAGCTGAGCGCCAATCTCTTTATTGGAGCGGCCTGCGACCAGCATCTCGAGAACTTCTTTTTCGCGGTCGGTGAAGGTTACGCGGCCAGCGGGGAAGATGCGGCCCGGAGCCGACGAGACACGCTCAATAAACATGGAAAGGACTCTTCGGGGCGCCCATACCGATCCCTGGCTCACGATGCGAATCGCCTGGACGAATTCGGCGGGCGAGGCTGCTTCGTCCACGTAGCCCTTGGCGCCTGAAGCGATCGCTTTCAGGATGGTCTCTTCGTCCACTCCCGAGCCGGTCACGATAATGCGGAGATCGGGACGCGTTGCTTTAAGACTGGCCATCACATCGAACAGGTTCTGTCCGGAGCGGTTTCCCAGCAGAATCAGGTCGACATCTTGCAAGGTGGAAATTTCGGGAAGGCCGGCGGAGATAAGTTCGAATTCGGGCTCGGTGTCGAACAGGGCGCGAAATCCCACAAACCTTAGTGGATCGCTCTCCACCACGGCAATTTTGATGATCGGTTTTCTGGCCACTGCAGCTTTCATAGGTTTCCCTGTAGGGTGTAATTTCGTAGTTAGAGCATAACGGCAATTGCCCTCTGTGCAAAGAGAAGGTGACCGAAGGGAAATTACGGGAGTAACATGGAAAAGCAGGGGGAAAAGCCGTTTCCAACAGAGTTTAGAGATTAATTTCGGTCGCGCAAGCGCGGAGAAGAATACAGCATGAGAAGAATGTTCAGTTATTTTCCAGTCATTATCGGTATTCTCGGACTCGCCGTGTGCACACTATACGCGCAGGATGCGGCCGCTCCTTCGCAGGCTCCAGAGTCCAGTTATAAGCCGAAGTTTGCCGGCGATCCGGCGCGCTCTGATTCCGAGGCCGGCGCTCTTGCCTACATGCGGGTGGTGATCCGCGCGCAGCGTCAGTTCAACAAGCAGTACGATCACTTTGCGACCTCGCTGGCTGAACTGGTCCATTCGGGTTCGTTCACCAAGCGGATGGTCAATCCCGACCGCGGCGACTATACCGTGGGATTCGAGGGCAAGAAAGACAGCTTCATCCTCACCATGACACCGAAACAACTGGATGCGCAGCACCGGTCGTTCTACGCTGAGGACGATGGGAAAATCCACGCTGATGAAGAGAAGCCTGCTGACGCGAAATCTCCGGTCATCAAATAACGATCGCCGCAGCGCCAAATAAAAAAGCGCTAGAATGGAATCTCACGGAGGAAACATGGCCGCAACTGTGGGCGCACCCGCGCCCGAATTCTCACTGAAGGATCAGGATCAGAAGGAAGTAAAACTCAGCGACTATAAGGGGAAAAAGCGCGTGGTCATCGTCTTCTATCCTCTTGACTGGAGCCCGACTTGCACTAAGGAGCACGTGTGCCTGGTTAACGATATGAAAAAGTTTGATCAGCTCGACGCGCAAGTGCTGGGGCTAAGCGTGGACAGCGTGTGGTCGCACAAAGCCTACGCGGAAAAGATGGGGATTCATTATCCGCTGCTGGCGGATTTTCAACCGCGCGGCGCGGTTGCGGCCAAGTACGGCGTTTTTCTGGAAGACAAAGGCATTACGGGACGCGCTATATCCATCATCGACCGCGACGGAAAGCTGGCGTGGCACAAGAACTATGACATTCCGGTTGTGCCTGATATTCAGGAAGTATCGAAGGCACTCGCCGGAGTGAAGTAGGGTGAGCAGGGCTTCCGGCTTCCGGCATCCGCGTTCCGGCAAGGATTGACGAACCGCTTTGTCATTGTTGCCGGGAGCCGGTTCATGTTCCCGGCTTAATTTCAACCGCGTTGCCGCCGCGGTAGGTCACGACCAGCGGCTTGCCTCCATTCGGATAGCGGACGGTCTTGTCGTTTGAGGATGCGCCGGAATCCGGAATGCCCATTCCGATGGCGAAATCTGCCTGCATTTCATTCATTCCGGGCTTCACTTGATGTTGCTCAACGGCCTGCCAAACATCTGGCGGCCAATGCTTGTAGAGCTGGTGCGGATCTTCTATAAAAAACATCTCATCGGAATAAATCTTGTACTGACCTTCGGTCTGGAAGCCGATGGGCACCGCGAAGCTGTGTGCATCTTTGTCGAACGTCGCCACTACCTGCTTCCGGCCGCCCGGCGCGGGGACTGCCATCACGTCTTTAATCTCGAGCCGCTCGATCGGGCCCAGCAGTCCCGCCTCGTGGGCGAAATCGACGCTCTTGACGACTGGGACGTAACGATAATAGGTATAGCGATAGCCTTCCTTCACCCAAACCGGCTGCTGCGTAAGCTGCTGCGCCGACTTCAAATCGAAGGGATAGAGTTTCTTCGGGATCACGTAGTAATCGGGATTGGAGTAACCGGCTTTTCGTGCCTGCTCCTGCTTCTGAGCGGCCAGGTAATCCTCATGGCGCTGGTAGAGAATGTATCCCGCGCGAACGGCGGCTACGGCCAGGGCCAAGGCCAGGGCAATTTGGAGCCTCTGCTTCGCCTCTTGACTCATCATGCCGAAACTTTACCAGAATCGCAGCTTGCCGGAGCCGAAACTGGCGTGGCCGGGAATGTTAAACTGGGCATCACGAACGCGAAGGAGGCGACTATGTTGAGAGGTCTTCCGACTCGTCTCGCGGCCGGACTTGTTCTGCTTCTGGCTGCTTCTTGCTTTCCACTCTTTGCTCAGCCGGTTCCGTGTCCGCCGAGCGAGGTCCTGATGGCCCCAGGTGATCCTGCTTACGCCGATGCGATGGAATTCGCGGAGACTCTTAAGAGTCACGATTTCACTGTTAATTGTATCTTCCCGACAAAACTGAGCAGCGTATTTATGGTGTGGGAGAACGGAGTTCAGCGCAGCACAGTTGAAGGCGAGGCTTGTTTCAGCACGAATTACGGGGGCATCGAGGTTGTCTTTCTGCCCAAGCCTCAGACTTTCGCCGATTTCAAAATAACCGAACACCGCAAAGGCGGAGGCTATCTCTACCGTTTTACCGGAACGCCGCGCGTGTGGGCGGGAGATAAATTTAAGTTTGGCACGGCTAGCCGTCAGCGCTTCCTGAAGCACGGCAACTATCTATTTATCGTAAGCGACGATCAACTCTTTAGCCGGTTGGAAGAGGTTTTCCGTCTGTCGCCGCCGAGGTCTTAGGAGACGAGCATTGGGCCAGGATCAGGCTTCATGCAGTTTCCTTGGCTCCGATATAAAATGGACGTAGAGGGAACTTCTATAATGGCCACGGTTACCGAACAAGACGTTCTGAGCGCGCTAAAAAGTTGCTACGATCCCGAGATCCCCGTCAACATTGTTGACCTGGGGCTCATCTACACGGTTCAATTCTCGACTGCGCCCACCGAGAATTCCGAAGAGGGCAGGCAGGATGTGACCGTCGACATGACGCTTACTTCTCAGGGCTGTCCCGAACATGTCAACATCAGCGCGCAGGTAAAATCGCGGCTCGAACAGTTGCCTGGGATTCGCGACGCGCGTGTGAACGTGGTTTGGAGTCCGGCCTGGACGCCGGAGCGGCTTAGCCCGGATGCGCGCAAGCAGCTGGGAATTGAGTGAAGCGGCTTCCGCAATCCGGCTTCCGGCGGAAATCGAAGCAGTTTTTCCTGGAGTTTAGCGGACCGCTTCTCTTAATCTTAGCGGCCAATCTCTTCCCAGAAGCCGCCAGACTGCCCTGCTGCTTCGGTGATACGCTTGCCAGCAAGGCCGGCCATCTCCATCACTTGCATGCCCCGGTCGAAATATTCGGGCAGCGATCTTCGAACCTTCTCGAATGTATGGGGATACTCCGCGGCCAGCACGGCCAAGCCCAGGCCGGTCGCCATGACGCCGGCCGGATATCTTTTCTTCAAGAATAAAACCGTTGCTGAGCCAAACGCCCCGGCAACCAGCGCCTTCTTCCAGCCTTCCATGTTTCCCCCACGAAATAGTCTTTTCCTCACGGGATTCTACTCCTCCTGACTTAAGAAAC
Organism: uncultured Acidobacteriota bacterium; assembly: GCA_963761915.1. Lineage (GTDB taxonomy): Bacteria > Acidobacteriota > Terriglobia > Terriglobales > Acidobacteriaceae > Sulfotelmatobacter. The sequence goes on along the minus strand of CAVXIO010000020.1, from coordinate 67,608 downwards.
TTGCCTAATATTCCGATGCCTGTTGTGTGCGTGGTGTTGTCATTTCTCTCCGGCATGCGCAGCCCTCCTAGAAGAGGGAACCCAGGGCTGGCTGTATCCTTTATACTTCCTCGTTCCCTCGGAGGCTCCATGCCGCACCGCTTTCATACTCACGTAATACTCCTCTGGCTGATCGTGATTCTGACGATTGCTGCATCGGCACAATCGAAGCCGCGCGCGCGCGATCTCGGCGTACCGTTCGACGGCACACCTGGGGCGAACAATGCAATCACCGATGTTCGTGGCGTGGAGGTCGGGCACACGACGCTTATCTCCGGCGCGGGCAAACTCGAAGTGGGGAAGGGACCGGTGCGAACTGGCGTGACGGCGATTCATCCTCGTGGGAAGGCCAGCAATGACGCCGTGTTTGCCGCCTGGTTCACTCTTAACGGCAATGGCGAGATGACTGGTACTACGTGGGTGGAAGATTCTGGCTTTCTCGATGGACCGGTCATGATCACCAATACGCATAGCGTCGGCGTGGTGCGGGATGCGGTGATTGCGTGGAAGGTGAAGCACAGCACGCCTGACATGGAAGGCTACTTTTGGTCTTTGCCCGTGGTCGCGGAAACCTGGGATGGATGGCTGAACGACATCAATGGATTTCATGTTCATCCCGAAGACGCTTTTCATGCGCTTGATGTGGCGCACGCCGGTCCGGTTGAAGAAGGCAATGTGGGCGGCGGGACGGGGATGATCTGCAACGAATTCAAGGGCGGGATCGGAACGTCGTCGCGTGTGCTTGACGCTAAGGCTGGAGGCTATACGGTGGGCGTGCTGGTGCAGTGTAACTATGGACGCCGCGATCAGTTGCGCATTGCGGGAGTTCCTGTGGGGAAAGAAATTCCGGAGCGTCCGGCTTATGGGAAGAGCGATGATACGGGCTCGATCATTGTTGTCGTAGCTACGGACGCTCCGTTGATTCCTACGCAACTTAAGCGCGTCGCGAGAAAAGTTTCGCTGGGGCTTGGGCGGGATGGAAGCTACTCGGGCGATAGCTCGGGCGATATTTTTCTGGCGTTCTCGACCGCAAACCCGGGCGCGGTCGGCAGTAAGGGATTGCACCAGCTGACGATGATGCCCAACGATTCACTCGACCCAATCTTTTTGGCGACTGTGCAAGCGACGGAGGAAGCGGTGGTAAATGCGATGGTGGCGGCGGAGACTATGAAGGGGGTTGACGATCACGAAGTGATTGCGCTGCCGCATGATCGGTTAAGGGAGGTTTTGAGGAAGTACAATCGGCTGAGTAAGTGAAGATAGTTACAGGTCTTCACAGCCAAAGCCCACTTCTCGTAACTCTGTCGCCCCTTCGGGGCTCGTTCCCATTCCACTCGTCAGCCTCGGACGTCAGCCCGGACACACTAACCGGTGCGCGTTGCATTGTTTCGTAGCTCGGTCTTGTGGCTCGGTCTTGAAGCTCGGCGGCTCGTTTCGACCCAGCTTCATGCGAAGATTGATATCGCTTTGGGAACGGCACTGCTTTGCGCTGGTCCTCCCGTGAGAGCTGCGGCCGGAACGGAGTTGGCGTTCGAAGCAGGAATCCCGAGGTAGCTATCGACGGTGCCGGTTGGTAGGCCGAGAATTGCCGCAATCGCGGTGGGACTTCCACCTTGTTGTCTGAGAGCATGGACTCGTGCGGCTTCCCGAGACGGATTCGGAGCGTACGTCGCGGAAGCTGCGGAAAGCGATGTGATAGTAGCCATAGAGTTGCTCCTTTACTATCTGCAAGAGTAGGTGAACTTGACCGCAATTGTCTGTTCAGTCTTAGACAACTGCGACAAAAAAACCAGCGGCACTATCTTTCGTTGTAGGGAAGTACATTCGACTTATCCTAAGATCTGTTCTGGGTTTGATTCCAACTATGTACTGTATGGGGACCACGTTCACTGAGTCATCGAACTGTAGTAAGTTCCTAACAGCTTCAACCATCAGCCAGATATTTGAACCAGTCCGTTCGACCTTTAAGCTAAGTTGGGTATCAGGGTTTGCTTATGTCTTCGTGAAACGCCGGGAAGTGGTGGCATCCTGGCGCGATCAGCTTCTGGGGCTCCGCCGCGCCCTGGGGGCGGTTCTGGATCTTTGTCGGCTCGGGAGTTTGGGATTCGGTTGCTCGAAGGCGCGGCTTCATCGTCATGAAGAAGAACATTCAGCAGCGAACTGTGAACCAGTAATGTATCTCCGGCGTTGTAGTCGATGAAGCCGAGCTTTCTGAATCGGTTCATGAAAAAGTTGACGCGCGGGCGTGTCGTTCCTACCATCTCTGCCAGAGTCTCCTGACTTAGTCTGGGAACTGACATTTCCGAGACCCCTGCCTGGCCGAATTGCGCCATCAACAGAAGTACCCGGGCCAGCCGCTTTTCGCTGGAGTTGAAGAGTTGATCGACCAAGTCGTCCTGGTACCGGATATTCCGCTTCAGCAAATATTTGATAAACGTAGCCGCCAACGTTGGGTCCTGGTCCATAGCCAGGGTCATTGCCTGCTTCTCGATGTGCAGAAGGACGCAATTATCGGTTATTGCAATTGCAGACGACGTTCGTACAGCCTGTCCAGCGAGGCCTCCTTCTCCAAAGAAGTCACGCTGGCTCAGAATCCCGAGGGTCGCTTCCTTGCCAGCTTCCGACACGACGGTAAGCCGTATTCTCCCTGTCTGGACGACAAATATGCCGTCCGTCGGGTCGCCTTGAGCGAAGATCTGACTGTTCTTCCGAAAGGACACCATCTGCCTGCCCCTGCCAGTTGTGGAGAGAAAGGTGTGCGGGCTGAAGCCGGGTTCCATTTTCAGGGCAGCGATTTGCTTCACCATAGTGTTTCCTGGATGAATCTTGTCATTAGTCAGTTATCGGCAGGAATTAACAGCAGACTCTGCAACGGCGCCCGTAGGAGGGCTGCGGCGGATATAGAGGGTTCTGCTTCGGGACTTTGCCGTTTTTGGAAAACAGATTTCGTTGGCAGGGGTTCCAGTTCCTGGAGATCGCGACTCCCCGAGTACGCAGCGACACGTTCACCCGCACTCTCAGCTTATGGAACAGATATGCATTAGATGTGAATAACGTGAGCATTCTTGAACACCACCTGGGTGTTGTAGAGCCATACACTTTTGGCTATAGGAGATCGAATATGTTGCTGCCACAAGAACCATATGCCTTGCTCGAGGAGCCGTATCCGGAATCCACGGGACACGCCGCCAATCCTTTACTGCTTCATGCTGCGATGGGAGCGTCCCAATTAATTGAGTTTAGGAAACGGCCAAAGATTCTTTTGGTCGACGACAGTGATGACGACCTTGTTCTGACACGGAGGTCGCTGGAGGCACAACACTGCGAGGTAGTTTCCGCACGGTGCGTCACCGAGGCTCTGAGGTTGATTGCTACGCAAAGCTTCGACGTTCTGATCACCGATCTTCACATGCCGGAGCCTGGGGATGGCTTTGCGGTGGTGACCGCGATGCGTCACAGTCAACCGCAAGCGCTAACCCTGGTGGTCAGCGACTATCCTGACGTGCAAAGGGCGATGAACGCGATTCTTCTGCAGGCGGATGAAGTTCTGGTGAAACCTTTCGACGCTAAGCGGCTTGCCGGGCTCATGGACAAAGAAAGGCTGACATCTCTACCTTCTTTGACGCAAGCCAAGGAAGGAGTCGCCTCCATTCTGGACCGCGACGTCGCTATCCTGATGCAACGATGGCTGGCTCGAGTGGAATCGGTAAAGGAATTGGCAGCGGTTTCGCTTCCCGCAAGCGAGCGCGCTGTGTATCTTCCGGAGATGATAAGAAGTATCACGGCACGGCTGCGCGGCAGCCGCGAAATAGAACCGATTGACATCCCGACCCAGGCGGCGGTGGTGCACGGACAATGCCGCTACCGCCAGGGCTACACCGCACCCATGATCGTGCAGGAGTCGCGGCTGCTGCAGGTGAGTATTTTCGAGACGATTCAACGTAACCTGGCCACCGTGGATTTCAGCGGAGTGCTGCCCGATATCATGATTATTGCGGACGAGGTGGACTCCCAGTTAAGACAGACCATTGGGAGCTTTCTGACAGTGCAGCGGGAAGAAGTGGCTTTAGCGTCCGATGTAATCGCCAAAGCGCCAGTGTCTGCGCAAGCAAATTGACGAGTTGGTGTTCAGCACTGGTATGGAAGTGAACAATAGGTAAGTCGCATAACTGTTACCTTCAGTTTCGAAAGGACAAACATCATGGCCTCTCCAATCTCGGCTACATCTGCTTCAGCTACATACGTTCCCGCTGCGCAGACATCGCAGATCCAGCAGCTTTACCAACAAGGCGTAAGTCCCGCCGAGATCGCCGCGATGCTCGGGTTATCTGCAGCGGCCGTCGATACATACTTAGGTATTGGTGCTCCACCAGTCGCCGCACTTCCACCAGTCGTCGCACTTCCAGCGCTGGCTGAAGCACCAGCCGCAAAAGGACTGACTTTTCCGAGAATATCTACCTTCGGTTAGTCTGGAAGCTCTTCACCACCGCAGCTTGAGTGTGGAAGTTCAGAGGGCTGGACAGAGAGATCCGCGCCCGGTGTATCAGGGGATTGTCGCATTGACCCTGAGTTTCCTTGGCTCTAGGATTCCCACATGTCTATATGGTCAATCAACCGCGAGACTCGGCTGCGAGTTTCGTGGGCTCCACTCTTTTGCTTGTGCCTGATGACGGGGTTTGTGGTTGCGCAAAACGCCCCTCTGGCAAGGGATACGAAGGACCGACACCCCGCATCGGGCACATCGATAGTTCGATTTGCTGAGATCGACGACGGTGTTTATAAGGGATCGAGGCCGAGGACCGACGGGGATTATCGATTTCTGCAATCGAACAACGTAAAAACCATCATTGAGCTTAAGTTCTTTCCGCTGCTCTACCGGTTCGAGGCGGAAAAAGCTGAGCAATATGGGATGAAAGTGCTTCCGGTAACGATCAACGCATCGCCAGTCGCGCCGTCAGAAGCGCATGTGCGCCGGATCCTTTGTTTGCTGGCCGACAAGCGCCTGCGGCCAATTTATTTTCATTGCTCGATCGGCCGCGACCGAACCAGCCTGATTGCCACCCTCTACGAACTTTACTTTCGAGGCCTGGTACCGAGCGATGCCCGGAAAGAAATGAGACATCTTGGATTTAAGGATGATTGGACACTGCGCGGCCTAAGAAGCTACTTGGAGAAGCACGTAGACTCTCCATTTGCGGCCGAGGCAGAGTGTGGGGGGTTCCGGTACTCACGCCAAGGTACGGAAATGAACATTTCGGCCCGACCCTTTCCATCCTGAATTGAGACATTTCGTCTTCCTGTAGAATCTAATCTTCCTATGAAAACTTTTGAACAGATTGCGGAGTTGGAGCGACGGTATTTGCTGGGGACTTACAACCGATATCCTATTGCGTTGACGCGGGGGAAGGGCGTGTTTGTTTACGACCTGGAGGACCGGCGGTATCTCGATTTTGTTTCGGGGCTTGGGGTGAATGCGTTGGGGCATGCGCATCCGCGGATCGTGAAGACGATTCGGGAGCAGGCGGGGAAGCTGATTCACGTCTCCAACCTTTATTACCACGAGTATCAGGGGGAGTTGGCGGAGAAGTTGTGCACGCTTTCTGGATTGTCGCGGGCGTTTTTCTCGAACAGCGGGACTGAGGCGATTGAGGGATCGATCAAGCTGGCGCGGCTGGCGGGGCATCGGGCGGGCGGCGAGGCGAAGTCGCGGCTGGTGGCGCTGCAGGGGTCGTATCACGGGCGGACGTTTGGGGCACTGTCGCTTACTGGGCAGGATAAGCATCGGAAGGGATTTGAGCCGCTGCTCGAAGAGGTGACTTTCGTCCGGCAGAACGACGTGGAGGGGTTGCGGGCGGCGGTGAACGACAACACTTGCGCGATTGTGCTGGAACCAATTTTTGGCGAGGGCGGAATTTATGAATGTTCGGTGGAGTTTCTGCAGGAGTGCCGGGCGGTGGCGGATCGGCACCGGGCGGCGCTGATCTTTGATGAGATTCAGTGCGGGCTGGGGCGGACGGGGACTATGTTTGCGTTTCAGGGCTTTGGTGTGACTCCGGATATTGTGGCGATTGCGAAGCCGATTGCGGCGGGGTTGCCGCTGGGGGCGTTTCTGGCTAAGGAAGAATTTGCTAATGCGATTTCGCCGGGACAGCATGGGACTACTTTTGGTGGCGGGCCTTTGGCTTGCCGAGTTGCTTTGGAATTTCTCGCGATTGTGGAAGAGGAGAAACTGCTCGACAATGTGAATAAAGTTGGAGCTTATTTGCAGCAGGAGTTGAAAACGATTGCTGAGAAAAGTCCGGCGGCTAAGGAAGTGCGCGGGACGGGGATTTATTCAGGGGATCAATCTGGAGATTCCGGCGCGGCCGATTGTGGATGAGGCTTTGAGTGAGGGCGTGCTGTTTAATTCGACGCAGGATACTGTGGTCAGGTTTTTGCCTCCGTTCTTGTTGGAGGAGAAGCATGTGGATAAGGGGATGCGAGTGCTGAAGAAGTTGCTTAGGAAGAAGCGGAAGGTGGCGGCGTGAGGGGCGGCTTCCGGCTTCCGCTCTCCGGAGTCCGGAAGTTGAAGTGATTCAGACGCTGAGCGATGGGGGCGTGAGGCGGCTTCCGGTTCGGTTGGGCGAAAGCATTGATAGAACCTCCTTGCCAGGCTTTGGGTGATTCAGGCTGGTATGGGGTCCCTTCAGCAAGCTCAGGGCCGGCTCTTCGACTTCGCAGATGAATCGCTTCGCGATCTATCCGCTTCGCTCAGGATGCCAAGACGAAAAACGGGGAGCCGAAGGCTCCCCAAGTGAAGCGAACAGAGGCGATGTTCACTTAAATAGAATCGCGGGGCGGGAAAAGAGTTGTCTGCTGTGAAAAGTTTCGGGGGAAGATTCGGAGTGACAAGATTTGTGGGTGATGTCGGCTGAACGGGAAAATGCTTCGGCGTGCGCTCCGGCTTTAGGCGCGGGCGTGGAAGAGTGTTGGATGGAATTGGGTGGGGCGCGCATGCGTTATTTGCGCGCGGGTTCGGGGCCGGCTTTGATTCTGCTGCATGGACTGCTGGGATATTCGTTTTCCTGGCGATACACCATGCCCGCGCTGGCGCCTTACGCGACGGTTTATGCGCCGGACATGATGGGGGCGGGATTCTCGGATCGGCCGATCGGGCTGGATCATTCTCTGCGCGGGACGGCGCGGCGGTTTTTGGAGTTTATTGCGAAGCTGGGAATTTCTTCGTTTGATCTGCTGGGGACTTCGCATGGCGGCGCGGTAGCGATGATGGCGGCTGCGGAATGCCTGGCAGGAAACTTTAATTTGCGAGTGCGGCGGTTGGTGCTGGTGGCGCCGGTGAATCCGTATTCGGCGCACGGGCGATGGCTGGCGCCCTTTGCCGGAAGCAAGTTGGGCGCGCCTTTGTTTCGGTTCGGCGTTGCACGCATGAGTTTCTGTTATTCCTATTGGCACGCTCGCATGTATGGCGATCGCAGCCGCATTCCTTCGGGGACGCTCGAAGGCTACGTGGCGCCGCTCGCCAAGCCGGGATTGTTTGAACTAGCCTTGAGCATCGTCCGGACGTGGACGGAAGACCTGCGGGAACTGGAAGCGGTGCTGCCGAAGTTGGCGAGCGTTCCAACGCTGTTGATTTGGGGCAGTAAAGATCCGGCGGTGTATGCGTCGTCGGCTGTGCCGCTGGCGAAATACTTTCCGCATTCCAAGGTGACAGTCTTCCCCGGTGTTGGGCATTTGCCTTACGAGGAGTGTCCGGAAGAGTTCAATCGCGCGCTGATTGAATTTCTGACGAGTGAGAAGATTTCCTGCTGAGCGCACTTCGTGACAATCTCGAGTGATAACCCATCATATTCTCGATCTGCTGCGCGGAGCGCTGGTGCAGTACGGGTACTGGGCAGTGGCGGTGGCGTTACTGCTGGAGAATGCGGGCGCGCCGGTGCCGGGCGAGACAGTTCTATTATTGGCGAGCTTTCTGGCGTATACCGAGCGCGATCTTCAGCTGGGATGGATCATTGTGGTGGGAACAGTGGCGGCGACTCTGGGGGATAACCTGGGATATGCAATCGGATATTTCGGGGGACGTCCGCTGCTGGAGCGATATCGAAAGGCTTTCCACGTTGGCGACGGGGCTGTAGCGAGAGGCGAGAGCCTGTTTGACCGGTACGGCGCGTTCACCATTTTATTCGCACGATTTGTGTTTGGAATGCGAGTGATTGCGGGGCCGCTGGCGGGAATCCTGCGCATGCCATGGAAGAAGTTTACCGTGTTCAATCTACTGGGTGCCGCTTCGTGGGTGACGGTGATTTCGCTCGTCGGGTACAGCTTCGGCAGTCGCTGGAATCTGGTGGCGCATTTCATGAAACGGTTCGAACTTGTTCTGGGGGCGGCGTTCGTTTTGATTGCGGTGGTTCTGTGGCGGCGAAGCCAGCATCTCAAGAGTTAACTTATGCACAGGGGATTGTGTGGGCTCGCGACTATACTGTGCGGGAGTCGCGGACGTACTGATGAGAGGGTGCGATCCGTGGCCATTACTCTTAGGGGCGGCGTCCGCGCCGGAATTCGGACGAGGAGGAATGGATGAAAAAATTTGGGTTCTTGACTCTATTGATCACCGCAACTCTTCTTTTAACTCTGGCCTTCCCAGTGGCGGCGGCTGGACCAAAAGCATCGGCGGCCCCCATAGCGGCGGCCCCAGCCAGTCCGGCAGCGGCGATGCCTACGCCTCCGCCGCACCCGCGAGTGCATGAGGCGATCGAGGCGATGAGGCACGCGCGCGAGCATCTTGAGCATGCTGAGGGCGAGTTCCATGGGCATCGCGCAAAAGCGATGGAGCATCTGGACCGCGCCATCCACGAAGCTGAGATTTGCGAGCAGGAACCGTAGGGAAGTTTTCATCATCACAAACTAGAGGCAGCGTCGAGGGACGCTGCTTTTTTTTGTGTCAGAGGGTGCTGGCAGCTAGCAGCCAGCCAGTACCCAGTACCCAGTAACCCAGTACCCAGAAACCATTTCATAGCGAGGCTGCGAGGTAAACGGGCACCCGGCGGGGCTACGGCCACATCTTTGAGCTGCTTAGTGTACCGGGAGGGAGCCGTGCTCTTCCCAGAATTAGGTACAGGGTGGTCGCTCTGATTCTTAGTGTTGGCCGAAGGTATATCCGACGGAGGCGCCTAGGCGCACCACGTTGTCGGAGTGGAACTCGAAATTATTTTGAATGTGGTAGTAGTGAGCTTCGGGGCGAACAAAGACGTGGGGCAAGCGGTGCCAGACGTAGTAGTGGACACCGGCACTGAGATCTTCCATGAAATGATTGCTGCTGGTGAAGTTGACGCATCCCGGGGTGCCGCAGGAGGACGCGAGATAGAAGCGGGTGCTGGCAACGCCGATTCCGCCCATGAGGTCGAGCCCAATTTTCTTAGTAATCTGCGGCTGGTAAAGTGCGTTGACGTCGGTGAAGACGGGGCGATAAGTTTCGTAACCGTCGTAGTTGACCTGATGAAAACTCCAGGCGGTTTCGACATTGAAACCGAGGTGGTGCTTGAATCTCACGACGTTAGCGCCGACGCTCGGGTAGGTGCCATTCTTTTCCGGCGGGTGGCTGGAAGTTTACCAGGGTGCTGGTTGAGGAGGACGAGGTCAAGATGCCGGCGCCGACGGCAATATCGATGTGTTGAGCGCGAGCTAAAGTGACGAACAGAAAAAGACACGCGGATGCGAAGAGCGCCAACTTTCTCAATACAGCCCCCTGGAACTTCGTCAAACTTCAGGATAGCAGCGAACAGGGTGATGGTCGATGGCGAAGCGGTTAGGAATCGCCGGGCCAGCCGAAGCATCCCAAGCGTCGAGCTGGCTGACCCGGATAATGATTCAAAGATACGACAAGCCGCGAATCAAAGCCTAATAGTTGCCACCGAAGGTGTAGCCGATTGAAGCGCCGACCCGGAACACATTGTTGGTACTGAAATATCCGTTATTGTTGGGGTTGCTATTGTTCTGGATATGGTAGTAGTGAATCTCCGGGCGGACAAAAACGTGGTGCCAGACGTAGTAGCGGAGACCGCCGCCGAGATGCTCCATAAAATGATCCGTGCTGCCATAGTTGATGCAACCGGAGCAGGACGGCCCTGGGAAGTAGAAGCGCGTGTCAGCCGAGCCGATGCCAGCCATCAGGTCGAGTCCAGCTTTCTTGCCCAGGTGCGGCTGGTAGAGCAGGTTGAAGTCAGTCAGAATGGGACGGTAGTTTTCCCCCAGGGCGGGTTGGGTAGCGTCACCCTGAGTAGCCCTCCAGGCGGTTTCGACGTTAACGCCGACGCTTTTATGGAAAACCACGTCACCGCCGAGGTTGATGTAGAGGCCGCCCTTTTCCGGCGGGAGGCCGTTTGAATTGGAGGTAGACGACAGCAGTGTGCCGCCGCCGAGAAAGGCATCGATCTGCTGGGCTGAGGCAAATTGTGTGAACAACAGAACGGCGAAAACCGGTGCGAATAGCGCTAGCTTTCTCAAGAGAAACCTCCTATAAGTTCGTTTGCAAGCGGTAAGATGCGCCCGCGAAAACTTTAAGATGCTACGAGGGTTGCTGCGACTCATCATAATTTCATCCCGAGCCAGATTCAACTGGGGTGGGTTGTATGTAAAGATACGTCAAGGAATCTGCTGGTCCTTAAGCGCCAATTAACCCCGAAAGCCGGAATAAGTTGCGCGAAGAATCGCGATGAATATTGTGCGGGTTGAGGTCAGCGAATCTGAAGGCCATGTCTACTTGGATTTCCAGCCGCCCCCGCCAGCGGCGCGGATATGGTCCAGGGCGATGGGGCCGCCGCCGAAGAAGGTGAGTGCAAATGCCAGAGCGGCCAGGGCCAGAGGGAACTCGTATCCGCCATTGCCCATCAGTCCGTTGTGAAAGTGCACCTTGGCGATGGCAACGCACATATCAATGCAGATGGCAAAAGCAGCGATGCGGGTAAACAGGCCCAGCAAGATGAGCAGGCCGCCAAAGAATTCGGTGAAGGCGGAGAGGTAAGCGCTCCAGGCGGGAAGTCCGAGGCTGGTGACGAATTGAACATGATGGTGAAGTCCGCCGAAGACCTTGTGGTATCCGTGACCGACAAAGATGGCACCGAGAGCCAGGCGCATGATGAAGAGCGCGAGCGGCTGCAGGCGATCGAGGAAGCGCAAGTGAATTCCTCCGGGAGAAAGAAAGATAGATTACAGCAGAGCTGCATAAGAAGGAAGCGTCCCAGCGGACAGGGCCGATTTGAAACTGGCGAAGAGAAACGTGTCGAGAGAATTATTGCACCATTGGCTGACTTCTGATAACGTTTTTTCGCCTCAGGTTGTGGGTTGCTGATGGCGAAGTCCTGTGGCAACCGATATTTGCTTCCTGAGCATATCCCCCGTCCCCACTTGAAAAGTTGTGCTGTCTGCTAGAGAAAAGGATTTATTTCTGTTAAATGCAACGTTTTCGGCCTCATGGTGTTTGTTAAGAGGCGTGTATTTTTCCTGGGAGTGAAGCGATTGAGAATTTCGAGTCTTCAGGAGGCCGTGATGAATTGCACCTACAGGGGTAACAGTGTGCTGCGTAACTTTGGAGTGCTGCTGCTGATGATGTCGATCCCGGCATTTGTTTGGGGCCAGCACAAGAACGAGCCGAGCAAGCCGAGCGCGCCGAGCAAACCGAGCGCGCCCGCGCACTCGAGTGCGCCATCGCATTCGAGTGGAGCCTCCCACACAGCGACGCAGTCGCACAGTCCCGCTTCTTCCCATGGAACGGCCGGTCGCCCAGCAGCCGGCGGACATACGGCGACCACGAACCACACCACTGCAGGCGGACGCACAAACACAACCGCCGGACATACGACGACGGGAAGCCGTGGAACGGCGAATACGAATAGCCGCGGGACGAACACGGCGAGTCACGGGACAACGAATACTCGTGGTGCGACGAATACGAGTCGCGGGCCAGGGAACACGGCAAGTCACGGATCGACGAACACGGCAAGTCACGGGTCGACGGCGGGAAGCCGGGGTACGGCGAGCCATACTCCTCCGGGGAGGACGGTCTCTTTGAAGGGCGGGGGATCGGCGAGCATTCGTCCTAACGGACAGATTCGTTCGATCAATCGAAACGGGATGCAAATTTCGCGCGGCGTCCACGGCGGGCGCACGGTGGTGAGCGAGCGCAACGGAGCGCGCATCGTGACTACAGGACACGGCGGTTACGTGCAGCGCGCGTATGTGACGCGGGGTGGGCATGCCTACTACTCGCGGACGTTCTACGCCAACGGGCACTACAGTGTTGGGCTTTATCGCGGCTATGGCTGGGGTGGACACATGTATTACGGGTATTACCCTGGCGTTTGGTACCATCCGGGATTTTATGGATGGGGTTGGCATCCTTGGGGGGTAGGAGTTTATTGGGGTGTAGGGGCATGGGGTTGGGGAGGAGCGCCGTGGTGGGGCTACTACGGCGGGTGGTGGAATCCTTATCCGGTATATGCGGCTCCCTACTACTGGCTGACGGATTACCTGATTTCGCAGCAATTGCAGGCGGCGTATGCGGCGCGAGCTGAGGCCAATGCCGACGCGATGGCGGCGGACGCCGACGCCAGTAGCGGCGGAGGAGGAGATGCTGCTCCGGCACCGGCCTCTGGTGCAGTGGCATTGACTCCCGAAGTAAAGGAAGCAATTGCCCAGGAAGTGAAAGCCCAATTAGCCGCGCAGCAGGCACAGGCGGGGCAGGATTCGGGTGGCGGACAAGCCTCGGCAGCTCCGGCACCTACCAGCGATACGCCGCCCCCGGCGTTGGATCCAGCACAACGGACATTTGTGGTGGATTCGAGTGTAACGGTGGTGGCCAATGGTCAGGAATGCGGATTGACGTCGGGTGACGTGATAACGCGTCTCGAGCGACACTCCGGATGCAGACCAGACCGTGAATGCCAGCGTTTCGGCGACTAAGAAGGGCGATTGCGCGTCGGGACAAACCGTAGCCGTGAAAGTGGATGACCTGCAGGAGATGTACAACCACTTCCAGGAGAATATTACCAACGGCATGGGCGAACTGGCGAAGAAGCAAGGGACGGGCGGTATGCCGGCGGCACCGGATACCGGCACCCAGGCCGGGGCCGTTCAACCTCCGCCACCGGATACCAGCGTGGCGAAAGCTCTGCAAGACCAACAGCAGCAGGCCGACCAGACGGAGTCGCAGGTCAAGCAGGAAACCGCTGCCTCTTCAGGAGGCGGCGCGCAGTAGAGATGTTGTAAAGCAGGGCGGTTAAACATCACCAGGGAGCGCCGGACCGCGGCGCTCCCTTTCTCCGATGATTGGGCGGAAAACTTATTGATTCCGTCCTCATTGCAAGAGCGGGGGACTTGCCGTTGAAGCTTTAGGAAAACTGAGCCGGAGGCCTTTTGAGATGACGCATAAATTGCACGCACTGCTTCCTGGGGTTGTTCTTGTGGCGATTACGGTCATTCCCTTGCCGCGGGCCGGCGCCCAGGCGGTTTCTCTGCAGGAGCAATTGGCGGCGCAGTACAAACTGGTGAAGATGGGTTCGGACACGAGCGGATATTCGGTCGTGGAGAAGGGGACGCTGCTGGCGATCCAAAAGGGCGGAATCCTCGGCGTACCTTATTCCGATCAGAGCGTGCTCGCCACCAAGTATGAAGGGGGAGCGGTGCATTCTCCGAATAACGTGCTATCGAAGGGAATCGGCTTCGGTATGGCAAAATTTGGGAAGACGCAAACCACCCACTTATTCGCAGTGGGAGACAAGGTCTATCCCATGAAGATCGACGTGAATGTGGCCAAGGATAGCGTCACGCTGGGCATCGTGGCTTGCGACACCTGTAACAAGACCGATCCTCCGACCTACAATAAGGCGAATGTGGTCTTCCAGTTTCCCAAGGGGTCACTGGCTACGGCGAGCGCGGGACAGATGGAGGACACGATCGGGCAATTGCTTTCGATCAGTAATGACGATGCGCAGCAGGGTGGGGACCAGCAGCAGGGTGGGGATCAGGGTGGGCAGCAAGGCGGCCAGGATCAGCAGGGCGGCGGCCAACAAGCAGGCCAGCAGGAACAGCCGCAGGCTGAACCGCAGACCATTGAGAAGGGACAAACGCCTGACCAGGTGCAGGCTGCAATGGGCAAGCCGGATAAGATTGTTAATCTGGGGGTGAAACAGATTTACGTTTACAAAGATTTAAAAGTGACTTTCCTGAATGGCAAGGTTTCCGACGTGCAGTGAGGAATTGCGGGGCCGGCCACGGCATGCCAGGTTAAGACTTCGCGAGGTTGCGGTAACTCGAGCCATCGAGCCGGATAAAGTTAAATCTAGCTAACGTAGCAACTTAAGCGCGCGACATAGTACTTCCGTACCGTCTGTAGTACTTCGGTTATCGGTTCAGAAGTGACGGTACATGGCCTTTTCCAAAAGCACATCTAATTGTGCATTTCGTGTTAAGCACCACAATATATAGACATCCCGCCTTGCAGTCCTTCGCTTCGATTCCAGAAAATCGGCACAAAACCCAGTAAAACGCGGATATCCGCTCTGACCCAAGGCTTTTCAGGGGTGAGATATGCTCTGGACACCGAGAGTCCTCTGGACAGGCATGGAGGGTTGGGTAAGCGCGGCCAGGAACATAGGCGCGGCAGAGGTTCTGGTGGACAGGCAAAGGAACATCGGGAAATATGGCCGACTCGCGAGAAGTGATGAATATTCGGCAAGCGTCACAGTATCTGGGAGTGAGTCCGGACACGCTCTACAAGTACGTAGGCGAACAGAAGATTCCCGCTTTCAAGCTGGGCAATCGCTGGCGCTTCAAGAAGTCGAAGCTGGATCAGTGGATGGAAGAGAAGTCGAGCCAGATGGAGTTGGGGACGAGGCATAAACCGAAGGCGGCGACGAAGGCTGCCGGGCAGAGTTAAAACCAAAACCGTCGCGGGCGAGGGCGCCCGCGCCATACGAGCAAAGGCGGGCAAACATGTTTGGAATGGGAGCGAAGACGATAGTTGGTTTGGATGTGGGGTCTTCCAGCATCAAGGCAGTGGAGTTGAAGAAAAAGGGCGCGCAGATTGAAGTGGCGCACCTGGGGCTGGAACCCTTGTCCTCTGACATTGTGGTGGACTCGATGATCGTGGATTCGGGAACGGTATCGAGCGCGATCTCCAAGCTGTTTACCGACTGCCTGATCAAGACGAAGTCAGTCGCGACCGCGGTGAGCGGACACTCGGTGATCGTAAAGAAAATCTCGCTGCCTTCGATGAGCGATCAGGAACTGGCCGAGACAATCGAGAAGGAAGCGGCACAGCATATTCCGTTCGACCTGGCGGACGTGAGCCTCGACTACCAGATTCTTTCGGAAGAGGCGGGCAGCTCGCAGATGGATGTGCTGCTGGTGGCCGTCAAGAAGGACAAGATTTTGAACTACACCAACGTACTCTCGATGTCGGGACGCACCCCGGCTATTGTGGACATCGATGCGCTGGCGCTGCAGAACTGCTACGAGTACAACTACCAGCCGGCGCCGGGCCAGGTGGTGGCGCTTCTGAACCTGGGCGCCAGCGTGATGAACATCAACATTGTGAAAGGGACGACGCCTCTGTTCCCGCGCGACGTCAGCGTGGGCGGACACCAGTATACGGATTCCCTGCAGAAGGAACTCGATCTGAATTTCGAGGATGCCGAGAAGCTGAAGCTGGGAGCGAAGGTGGGCACGGTGAGCGAGGACGCGAAGGCGCCGATCTTGCAGCAGGTGACCGAGATCATCGTGCTGGAAATCCAGAAGACGTTCGACTTCTTCCGGGCCAGCGCGGCAGGCGAGCACATCGAGAAAATCTATCTGGCCGGCGGGTCGGCGAAGGTGCCGGGGCTGATGGAAGCATTGCGGCAGGAATTTTCAATGCCGGTCGAATTGTTGAATCCATTCCAGCGCGTGGTACCGCCGGCTGACGGGCCGGGAGCGGAGCTGGTGGAGCAGAATCCGGGCCAGCTAGCGGTGGCAGTGGGCTTGGCTTTGAGGAGCTTTGAATCCCTATGATCAGAATCAATCTGCTGGAATCATCCAAGGGGAAAAACAAACGCGCTGGCGGTAGCGTGCCGGCGTCGATGCCCACGATGGAAATGGGCGACATGGGTTCGCCCAAGCTGAAGGTCCTGGTCATTCTGCTGCTGGCCGGATTGTTGAATTTTGGCTACTGGTACCGGCTGGACCGACAGGAGAAGTCGATCGCGGCGCAGATGAAAGCCGCCGAACAGAAAAACAAAGAACTCAGCGACGTCAAAGCGCGCTACCTGGAGCGGCAGACGCAGGCCAACAACTACAAACGGCGAGTCGACGTAATCGACCAGTTGCGCGCCGGTCAAGCGGGCCCTGTGAATCTACTGGCCATGCTGGGCGAGACGGTGAACGGAACCGAAGCCGTGTGGCTGAGAAAGATGGATGACAGTGGCCCCAGCGTGAATCTGGAAGGCACCGCACTGAGCGCGGACGCCGTGGCCAATCTGATCGCGAATCTCCAGAAGACGGGATACTTCAAGACCGTCGAGATCAAGGAAACATATCAGAACGAGCAGGTCAAGGATATGCAGGCGTTCGAGTTCACGCTGACCTGCGAGAAGGGAAAGTCGTAGAGGCGAACTTATGGCGACGAATTTCAACGAACTGTCGGGCATAAAGCAGTGGGGAGCGGTGATTGCTGGAGCCGCGCTGATAACGGTGGCGCTGTACTTCACTGTGTACAAGAGCCAGAACGATAAGAATGCGGTAGCCGAGCGTGCCGTGCAAGAAAAGGTTCGGGAAAACAACGAACTCGAGTCTTACCGTCCCAAGCTGAAGGACATGGAACGCCAGCTGGCGAACTTGAAACAGCAACTAGAGATTGAACGGCGAATCGTTCCGGACGAGAAGCAGGTCGACACCTTCATGGAGACGATGGATGGCGAAGCGCAGAAGGCAGGCGTTGAGTTGCGCCGCTACACCGCCAAGCCGATGGTCGCGAAGGAATATTACTCCGAGGTGCCGTTCGAACTGGACTTGGATGGTCCGTACTATTCGATGGTGAATTTCTTTGACCGTGTATCGAAGCTGGAACGAATCGTGACCGTCAGCGGTTTGATGGTGTCCACGACAAAGAGTCCCACGGATGCGAAGGTGAAGCATAGCTACCAGTACGCGCCGAACGAAAGCGTGGCGGCATCGTTTACCGCGACGACGTTCTTCAGTCATGACTCTGTGCCGGCGGCGAGTCCCGCAGCCAAGCCAGCAGGCGTGAAATAGGAATCGCTTATGAAGCTAACGACAGGCATTCTGGCAGTGGCGATGATGGCGGGGACGGCTTGGGCGCAGAGCCCGAGCGCCGCCGGCAACAATAACCCAAGCAAGGCAGCAGTGCCGGCGCAACCAAGCAAGCCGACAGCAGGCGCTCCGGCGCCTGCTGTGAAACCGGCCGCGATTCCCGGCGCCAAACCGATCACGGCAAGCAAGCCGGCTGTTGCTGCGGCTGCGAAACCCGCCGCTGCACCGGCGGCGAAACCAGTGGTCTCCGCTTCCGCCGCGAACCAGAACAACAGGCTGGAAGCGGTGAAGGTCGTCCGCGACGCGGATGATATTCAGATAGAAATCAGCTCCCGCGAAGCGGTGACGCCTAAAGTGAGCAAACTGAGTTCGCCGGCGCGCGTCCTCGTGGAATTACCGGCGACAGTGATGGCGAACCAGCAGAGCAAGATTGCGGTGGGCAGCGCGGGAGTCAAAGGTGTGCGCATCGGCATGGACGGCAAAACACCTCCCACGACAAGCGTGGTCGTGGATTTAGAACAAGCCTGCGCTTATGAATTGAAGCCCGGCCCGGGCAACGGGTTTGTATTGACATTACATACGCAGACAGTGGCGAAGAACATTGCTGCGCCAGCTCCAGCGAAGGCGGCAGCGCCGGCAGCCAAGGTGCAAACTGCGGCGGCCAAGCCGGTGGTTGCAACGCCGGTTCCGACGAAGGGATCCCCTGCAGTGCAGGCGGCGACAGGCAAGCCGGTGGTAGCGATTACGATTCCAACGAAGGGCCCAGCGCCAGTGGCTAAGGTACAGGCAGCGGCGAAGCCGGTGGTAGCCATGCCGCCAGCGGCAGCTCCGAAGGTTGACAAAATAGTAGCCGTGGCAACCCCGACCGCTGCTAAAGGCGCGACCACCAAGATTACGGCGTCGAAGCCTGCTGCTCCGGCCGATAACAAGATTGTGGCCACCAAGACTGCCTCGCCGACTTCCGGCAAGAATGCGTCGCAGGAGAAGCCCGCAGCGGCCAGCGCGATGGCGGAAGGTCCGAAGCCTCCGAAGGTGGAGGAGAAGAAATGGTCTTTGACGGGGAAGCGCGATCCGTTCTTCAGCCCGGTGGTGCAACAGACCGGCGGTTCGGGTTGCTCGACGGGCAAGAAGTGCCTGGAAATCGGACAGATCAATGTACGGGGCGTGGTGAAGGCGGATAGCGGATTCATTGCGGTCGTAACCAACAGCCTGAACAAAGCTTATTTCCTGCACGAGAACGATCCTGTGTTCAACGGCTACGTGGTGAGAATCACTGGGGACTCGGTGGTTTTCCAGGAGCAGATGCAGGACAAGCTGGGTAAGCCGTTCACGCGGGAAGTGGTTAAGAAGATCACTACGCCGGCGGTTTAGTGGTTGGCGGCGGCGTGCCGGGAAACCGGAGCGCCGAAAAATCGAGTTCAAGAAGGACACGCGGGTCAGACCTGCGGGTTGGGGAGAGTCGAAATGCGAAAGCAATTGCTCAGTGTAGTCCTACCGTTGCTGGTACTGGGGCTGGCAGCAGCCGCCGAGACGCCGGCGTCACAACCGGCGAGCCAGCGCAATGAACTGCAGCGGGTGAATGTGGTCCGCGGCGCGGATGAAATCCGGGTCGAGATCAGCGCTCGTGGCACTGTGACGCCCAAGGTGACTACGGCAGATTCGCCTGCGCGCCTGGTGGTGGAATTGCCGGGCACGGTCATGGCGACGGGGCAGAGCCACATCACGGTGGGCAGCGCCGGAGTTAAGGGCGTGCGCATCGGGATGGATGGCCAGACGCCTCCTACTACCCGTGTGGTAGTTGATCTGGAGCAGGCCTGCCGCTATGACTTGAAGCCGACCGCGGATGGCAAGCTGGTGCTGACGGTTTACACGCAGCAAGCAGCGGCCGCGTTAAGCAGCGCGCCGAAGGCTGTGGCGGCAACCTTACCGGCGCCGGCTAGCCAGAATGTTTCTCCGTTCGCGCCGCGCGTTGCGGAAGCGACGGCGAAGGCGCAGACAGTTCCGGCTACGACGCCGAAGAATGAAGTATCGACCACTGCTTCGAAGGATTTTGTGTTCGTCGAGCCTACGTATCAGGCGAAGAAAGCTTCTGTAGATACGTCGGACGAACCGACCGAACGCGCACAGGATGCGGCGGCGAAGTTTGCCGATAAGACTGCCGCTGAATTGCTTCCCGTGAGTATGAACGCGACGCAGTCGACGCAGGCCGCTCCTTCCAGCACTGGCATTCAGCCGGCAGTAAATCTAGCGGCGGAGCAAAGGGCGCAAGCTGGACAGCAACCGGCGTCGGTCGGCCCGAAGTATACGGGCGAGCCGATTTCAGTGAATTTGAAAGATGTGGATCTGAAGGACTTTTTCAGATTGATCCATGAAATCAGCGGTCTGAACGTGGTGCTCGATCCCAACGTGCACGGCACGCTGACGATCGTGCTGGACGACGTGCCGTGGGATCAGGCGCTGGACATCGTGCTGAAGAACAACGACCTGGCACGGGAGTTGGAAGGCAACGTCCTGCGCATTGCCACGGTGGAGACGCTGAAGAAGGAAGCGGATGGACGTCGCGCCCAGGTGGAGGCAGAAGCTCTGGCGGTGGAAAAGGTTTCGGTCACTCGCTTCCTAAGCTATGCCCACGCTAAAGACGTGGTCATCACGGTAAAGAAGTTCCTCTCGGTGCGCGGGGATGTGGTCGCTGATGAACGCACGAACGCCGTGATCGTAAATGACATTCCGAAAGTGCTGCCGATCATCGACCGCCTGCTGACGCAGCTGGATCGCAAGACGCAGGAAGTGGAGATTGAGGCGCGTGTGGTTGCGGCAACACGGCAATTCGCGCGCGATATCGGTATGCAGCTTGGCTTTGGCTGGGGCGATGGCCACAGCGCGATTGGCGGCGCCTCCGCGGTTGGAAGCTCGCCGACGACCGTGGGCAACTTGACCCCGGGCTACATTACGGTGCCGGGCACCTCGTCAGGAGGAGGGGCGACGGGAAACTCGATTCCTTTGTTCTCGAACCTAGGTTCAGCTGCGCCGAGCAGCGGCTTGACGTTCCTGAACGCCAGCAATACGGTGCGCATCGATGCCGTTCTTTCGATGGCGGAATCGCGTGGCTTGCTGAAGGTTCTGTCCCGGCCGCGCGTGGTGACGCAGAATAATATTCAGGCTCTGGTGAAGCAGGGCGTTCGCGTTCCCATCGTGACGCAGGCACAGTTGGGCGGTCCGCCAACCGTGAGCTACGTCGACGCTTTCCTGCGGTTGACGGTGACTCCGCAGATCACGTCGGAGAACACGATTTTCCTGAACGTGGACGTAGAGAACACTACGCCTAACTTCGGTCAGGAAGTGCAAGGCAACCCGGAATTGATCACGCAGCAGGCGACCACGCAGGTACTGGTGACCGACGGCGGCACAGTGGTGATCGGCGGCGTCATCCAGACGCAGAACTCGGTCAACATCGATCAAGTGCCGGTGCTGGGAAACATTCCGATCCTGGGCAACCTGTTCAAGCATGTGCAGGTTCAGACTACCAACCAGGAATTAATCTTCTTCATCACGCCGCGAATCATTCAGACATAACAGCGTCAGAGTTAGCAGCGCGGTTGAAGATTTAAAGTCGCCGGCACCTGAAGAACCTGTCGGGGCCGGCGGTTTTGTTCTTGGGGATGCTAATAGCTAGTACTCGGTACTTTCTTGCTAAACTCAGCAGGAATGAATTTCCTCGCGCGCCAGAAGAAGCTTCGGGAGCACCTTGCCACCACCCGGTTCGATGCGCTCTTGATCAGCCATCTTCCCAATATTCGATATCTCTGCGGGTTTACCGGGAGTGCGGGATTCCTTCTCGTCAATGAAACCGGTAGTGTCTTCTTCACCGACGTTCGATACGACACGCAGAGCCGCGCGGAGGTGAAGGGGGCCAAGGTGATCATCGCGCGCAAGGCGGTTTTGAATGCGCTAGCAGAGTGGGTTGGAGCACACCGCAAGCGAAAGAGGGGATGGACAATCGGCATCGAGGCGGAACACCTGACCGTTGCAGAACAGAAGCGGTTAGGGGATCTGCTGCCATCCGGTGTGCATTTGCGGAGTGCGACCACGATAGTAGAGCGCATGCGCATGGTGAAAGACGAAGATGAAATGGGGCTGATCCACGCGGCCGTGCACTTAGGAGCGACTCTGTTTGATCGTGCGCTGGAGGTGTTGAAGCCGGGAGTCAAAGAGACCGAAGTGGCGGCGGAGATGGAGTACGCAGCGCGCCGCTCGGGGGCGGAGGAGATGTCGTTTCCTACTATCATTGCTTCCGGGGCACGATCGGCCTTGCCTCACGGGAGGGCCGCGGATCAGGCCATCGCTGCTGGTGGGTTCGTGGTCTGCGATTTCGGTGTTATACTCCGAGGTTATTGCTCGGACCAGACGCGTACCGTGTGGGTGGGGGAAGCTTCAGATGCAGTTGCAAAGGAAGCGCGCCATGCCTATGAGTCGGTGAAAGAAGCACAATTGGCCGCGATTGCGGCGGTGCTCCCGGGCATCCGCATTGGGGAAGTCGACACCGCAGCACGCAAGGTATTGCACAAGGCCGGTTTGGGACGCTACTTTACACATTCCACGGGGCACGGGGTAGGCTTGGAGATTCACGAGGCGCCCCGAGTAGCGGCGGGACAGAGAGAGCTGCTGCGGCCTGGCATGGTCATTACGATTGAGCCAGGAGTATACTTCCCCGGAAAATGGGGCGTGAGGATCGAGGACATGGTGGTCGTGACCGAAGCCGGCTGCGAGGTCCTGACTCCGAGCAGCAAGGATTTTCTGGCAGTTTAGATCATGGGTGTTAGGTGTTGGTCTTAGGCGTTAGGCATTGATAGTACGAAGCAGCGGGTAATCGCGCAGCACCTAGGGCCAGAGAGGCCTAACGCCGACCTAAGAGCTGAAGCCGCAGTCCCACCGTACACGAATGAATCAAAAAGAGCTGAAGGAACTCATCGAGTTCTTAATCGAAAAAGACATTTCCGAGTTCGAACTGGAACGCGGCGACGTCAAGGTGAAGGTCAAGAGGGCCGGTGAACACACCGTAGTGCACACGCGCCCGGAAATGCCCTACGTGGCTGTGACCGTTCCGCAGTCAGGCCCTCCTGCGGTTACAACTTCGCCTGCCGCCCCGCCGCCAGCGGCGGTCGAGGCCGCTCCAGAAGAAAACTTGCACATCGTGAAGTCTCCAATCGTAGGCACGCTTTACGAGGCACCCTCGCCAGGAGCGCCCCCTTTCGTCAAGGTCGGGGATATTGTGGAAGTGGGCCAGGTGTTGTGCATTGTCGAGGCGATGAAACTGCTGAATGAGATTGAGTCGGATGTCGCGGGCGAGATCGTGAAGAAGATGGGAAGTAATGGCCAGCCGATCGAGTATGGGCAGGAGCTGTTTGCGATCCGGGCGATGAAGTGAAAGGAAATTGGGTAATTTGGAGATTGGGTAATTTTGAGATTGGGTAATTTTATAATTTAAAACTCCGGTGGCTTTTTCATTTACCAAATTACCCTACAAAATTACAAAATGCCCCGCCGGTTGTCCTCACATTTGATCTGAAATGTATAAGAAGATTCTGATTGCGAATCGCGGCGAAATTGCTTTGCGCGTCATTTGTGCGTGCAAGGAGTTGGGCATCCGGACGGTCGCCATTTATAGCGAGGCCGACCGTCATTCTTTGCCCGTGCGCTTCGCGGACGAAGCCATCTGCATTGGGCCTCCGCAACTGGCGTTGAGCTATCTGAACATACCAGCGGTGATCAGCGCGGCAGAGATTGCCAACGTGGACGCGATCCATCCCGGCTACGGATTACTGGCGGAGAATGCCAACTTCGCCGAAGTTTGCGAAACCAGCAGGATCAAGTTCATTGGGCCTCGGCCGGAAGTGATGCGGCTGATGGGCGAAAAGGAAAAGGCGCGCGCGGCCATGAAAAGCGCGGGCGTTCCTATTCTGCCTGGCTCGGATGGGATTGTCGCGACTGATGCGGAGGCGGTAGAGTGGGCGCGGCAGGTTGGCTTTCCGGTAATTGTGAAAGCTTCTGCGGGAGGCGGCGGACGCGGCATGCGCATTGTGCGCAGGGAAGAGGAATTGCCGGGATTATTTAAGGCGGCACAAGCCGAGGCCGCGGGCGCGTTCGGCAATGGCGACTTGTACATGGAAAAATATGTGGAGCATCCGCGGCACATCGAATTCCAGGTGCTGGCGGATGAGCACGGCAAAGTGGTGAGTTTGGGGGAGCGCGAATGTTCGATCCAGCGGCGGCATCAGAAGTTGCTGGAAGAGTCGCCTTCGACGCAAGTCACGCCCGAGTTGCGCGATCAGATCGGCGCGGTATTGTGCAAGTCTCTGACGAAAATTGGCTACACGAACGCGGGAACAATCGAATTCCTGATGGATCAGGACAGGCGTTTGCACTTCATCGAGATGAACACACGCATTCAGGTGGAACACCCGGTGACGGAGATGGTGACCGACGTAGATCTGGTGAAGAGCCAGATCATGATTGCGGCGGGCGCTCCCATGTCGGAAGTATTGCAGGAACCGATTGTGCACCGAGGTCATGCCATCGAATGCCGAATCAATGCGGAGCATCCCGAGAAGTTCACGCCATCGGCGGGAAAGATTACGACGTTTAATCCACCGGGAGGAACTGGCGTGCGCGTGGACACGGCGGCATACGCCGAAGGCGTGATTCCTCCTTATTATGATTCGCTGATCGCCAAGCTAATTGTGCGGGGCAAAGATCGAGGCGAGGCGATCTCACGCATGACGCGGGCGCTGGAAATGTTTATTGTCGAAGGCGTGTTCACGACCATTCCGTTGCACCGCAAGATTCTTGCCGATCCGGACTTTCGCGCGGGGAATTTTGATACGGGGTTCATTGAGCGATTTCTGGCGAAGAAGGATTCGGCGGCGTGATCTCGGTTCCGCGTCTTTATGCCATTGTGGATGCTGCATGCTTCTCAAGTACAGAAAACATGGTGGCATTCGCAGAGCAGCTTATTGCCGGTGGCTGCACGCTGTTGCAATATCGCAATAAAAGCGGGAATGCGCGTGTGATGCTGGAGCAGGGTCGCGAGTTGCGCAGGCTTTCGCGGGCGAGGGCGAGGGCGCCCGCGCCATGCGAACTGAAACTCATCATGAATGATCGGGCTGATCTGGCGCTGGCCGCGGAATTCGACGGCGTGCATGTCGGGCAGGACGATCTCTCTCCGGAATCGGTTCGAAAGAT
Source organism: uncultured Acidobacteriota bacterium (assembly GCA_963761915.1). Lineage (GTDB taxonomy): Bacteria > Acidobacteriota > Terriglobia > Terriglobales > Acidobacteriaceae > Sulfotelmatobacter. The sequence goes on along the minus strand of CAVXIO010000020.1, from coordinate 43,032 downwards.
CATCGGTCCAGGGCGCTGGCTCGGAGTTTCCACGCACAATCCGGAGCAGATGCAGGAAGCGGACCGGACATCGGCGGATTATCTCGCCATCGGTCCCGTGTTTTCGACTTCCAGTAAAGATCGGCCTGATCCGGTGGTGGGCCTTGAAGGCGTGCAGCGTGCGCGGCAGTTGACGCGCAAGCCGCTGGTGGCAATCGGAGGGATTACGCGCGCCAATGCGGCTTCGGTCCTCGAGGCTGGAGCCGATTCCGTGGCGGTGATATCTGACTTGTTACGGGATCCGCGAAAATCAGCAGAGGAATTTTTCCGGATATTGAGGTAAAGTCATGGGGCTTTAGTAAATGGCGAAGCGAGGCGAGATGCCCTCACTGGCTGCCCTGAGCTTATCGAAGGGACAGCCGGCGGGACGCCGGCGCTACGAAATTCTCCGGAGGAACCCTGAGTACACCGACCACGGCTGCGGGCAGCGACTGGGAAATTCACAGCCAACAAGATACAGAATTGGTCAAAGGCCTGGGTTTGACCAGCGCCACCATGCTGGTCATGGGGTCGATGATCGGCTCGGGGATTTTTATTGTTTCGGCGGAGATTGCCCGCGAAGTGGATTCGCCGGCGCTGCTGATTGGCGCGTGGGCGGTGGCGGGGTTCATGACCATTGTCGCCGCGCTCAGTTACGGCGAACTGGCGGCTATGATGCCGCGGGCCGGCGGGCAGTATGTTTATTTGCGGGAAGCGCTCGGGCCTTTGTGGGGTTTTCTTTACGGCTGGACACTATTTCTTGTCATTCAGACCGGGACTATCGCGGCCGTGGGCGTGGCCTTCGGCAAGTTCCTCGGGGTTTTCTTCCCGGCGATTTCCTCTACTCAGTGGTTGGTTCATCTGTGGAAAGTCCCGCCGATCCGTATAGGTCCGATGGTTCTCGGCAACATGGATGTGGGCATCAATACGCAGAATCTGGTCGCAATTCTGCTAGTCGTATTCCTCTCAGTGGTGAATATCTTTGGATTGAAAACTGGAGCGTTCATCCAGAATGTTTTTACCGCGGCTAAGGTTTCAGCGCTTCTGGGACTGGCTTTGTTTGGTATTGCGCTGGGACGAAATGCGCAGGCGCTGGCCGCGAACTTCGGCGCGAATTTCTGGCGGAATGCAGGACTGGGCGCGCAGCATGCAGTGCAAGTGGGAGTAGGCGGGCCGGTAGTGATGGTTGGGACACTGACGATTCTTGCGGTGGCGCAGGTCGGATCGCTATTTTCCGCCGACGCCTGGAACAATGTGACGTTCACCGCGGGCGAAGTGAAAAATCCGAGCCGCAACCTGCCGCTCTCGCTGGCGCTGGGGACGGGAGTGGTGATCGCGCTCTACGTAGCCTGCAATTTCATTTATCTGAATGCGTTGCCGCTCGACGGAACGCCGGGTGCTGCAACGATTCTAGGGCGCGGGATCAAATATGCTTCAGAGGATCGCGTGGGCACGGCCGTCATGACTCAGATGTTCGGGGCGGTGGGCGGACTGCTGATGGCGGCGGCCATTCTGATTTCAAGCTTCGGCTGTAACAATGGGCTAATTCTTTCCGGCGCGCGGGTGTATTACGCCATGGCGAAGGATGGCCTGTTTTTCCGCAGCGTCGCAAAGCTGCATCCGGCATATAAGACGCCAGCGGTTTCGCTGATGGTGCAGATGGTTTGGGCGTGCCTGCTGTGCGTCTCCGGCAGCTATGGACAGCTTCTCGATTACATTATCTTCGCGGTACTGGTCTTTTATATTTTGACGATTGTGGGATTGTTTGTGCTGAGGCGGACGCGTCCGAACGTACCGAGGCCTTATCGCGCGGTTGGTTATCCAGTGTTGCCCGGGATTTATATTGTGATGGCCTTATTCATTGATGTCGTACTATTGCGCTATAAGCCGCAATTTACGTGGCCGGGGCTGATTGTGGTGCTGCTGGGCATCCCGGTTTATTACGCGTGGTCGAAAACCGCGGAGGCAAAATGAGCGTAGAAGTGGCCCGCCAAGGAGAAACGAGACGAATGCCAAATCTGCTGGCAACCAAGCCGCTAAACCTGCTGATGGAGGAAGCTCGCGAGACAGGCGAACACAGCCTCAAGCGCACGCTGGGAGTTTTTCAGCTCACGGCACTGGGAGTGGGCGCCATCATCGGAGCGGGCATTTTTGTGATGGTAGGGCTGGGAGCGCAGTATGCCGGTCCGGGACTTACGTTGTCATTTGTTTTGTCCGGGTTGGGATGCGCGTTTGCAGGGTTGTGCTACGCGGAGTTCGCGGCGATGATTCCGCTGGCCGGCAGCGCCTATACATACGCATACGCCACGCTCGGGGAGTTGCTGGCGTGGATTATCGGGTGGGACCTCACACTGGAATACGCCATGGGCGCGAGCACGGTGTCGTCGGGTTGGTCGAACCACTTCATCGAACTGCTCAACATTTTTCACGTCAAAATGCCTCTCTGGTTGGCCTACGATCACTGGACGGCGCTGAAGACCGCGGAGAACACAGTCGCCCGGCAGATGGCGCTGGCGGCCGACTCGACGCTGGTACCGGGCACTCAAACCTTCCTCGATAAGATTAGCGCCATTGTGAGCGCGCAGTCTCCTGAGTTGTTGCAACGGGCGCATGATTTGCTGGGAGCGCCACACCTGTTTGGAATGGAAGTTGGCTTTAACCTTCCGGCCTTTCTCATTGCGCTCGTGATCACAGCCATTCTGGTGGTCGGGATCAAAGAGAGCGCGCGTTTTAATACCGGCATCGTTGTGCTAAAGGTTTCCGTGGTGCTTTTTGTGATTGGACTGGGCTCCCGCTACATCAATACGAGCAATTGGGGCTCAGACTGGCACTCCTACGCGCCTCACGGCTTTGCGGGAATCGGGGCGGGCGCGGCCTACATATTCTTCGCTTATATCGGTTTCGATGCGGTTTCAACCACGGCACAGGAGGCTAAGAATCCGCAGCGCGACTTGCCCATTGGCATGATTGCTTCGCTGGCCATTTGTACCGTCTTGTACATTGCCGTGGCCGGCGTGCTGACAGGCATGGTGCGCTGGCAACAGATCAACATCGAGGCGCCGGTCGCGGTTGCGTTCCTGGACCGGGGTCTGACTGTGGCGGCGAACATCATTACGATCGGGGCACTGGCGGGGCTGACCAGTGTGATGCTGGTGATGTTGCTCGGCCAAACCCGGGTGCTGTATTCGATGGCCAATGACGGCCTTTTGCCCAAGAAGTTTTTCGCGGCGGTTCATCCTAAGTTCCGCACACCGTGGAAAAATACAATTCTGGTAGGCCTGCTGGCAGCGATTGTTGGCAGCGTGACACCGATTGAAGATATCGGAAGAATGGTAAACATTGGAACGCTGCTGGCCTTTGTGATCGTTTCGATTTCCGTGATGGTGTTGCGGTATACGAATCCCAGCCAGCCGCGGCCATTTCGGACGCCGTGGGTGCCGCTGATTCCGATTCTGGGCGTGATCTCGAACGGGTACATGATGGCCAAGCTGGGAATGTGGAACTGGATCCGGTTGTTCGTGTGGCTTGGCATAGGTTTGATCGTGTACTTCACTTATAGCGTGAAACACAGCCGGGTGCAGGCACTGCAGTCGGGGGCGAAAGGGAGCCAGTAATCATCTGCCGTTGACCAGCGGCAAAAGAGGTTAAGAGAGGCCCTCCGCACGGCGCGGAGGGCTCTTTTGTTTTAAGATCGGAATCGGCCGTTATGAAAATCGTTTCTGCTGAAGAGATGCGAGCCATCGATCGCGCTAGCAGCGAGCGTTACGGTGTGCCTTCGCTTACGCTGATGGAGAATGCGGGCGCGGCTGTCGCGGAATATGTACTTTCGCACCACGCCGCGGCCGAGCGCATCGTGGTTTTCTGTGGCAAGGGGAATAATGGCGGCGATGGTTTTGTGGCGGCACGGCGGTTGCATGAGCAAGGCAAGAAAGTTCAGGTGATTCTGCTGGCGGAACCGGGCGATCTGCGAGGCGATGCGGCGGTCATGTTTGGTAAATTGCCGGGTCGTGCAATCGCGGTGCGTTCCAGCGAAGAGTTGAAGGGAACGCGAGCGTCGCTGCAGGCAGATCTTTTTCTGGATGCTGTGCTGGGCACTGGGTTTAAGCCTCCGGTGAGCGGACTTTACGCAGACGCGATTGGAATCATGAACGCGAGCGGGGCTCCCGTGATCGCGGTGGACATTCCTTCCGGTGCAGATGCGGATGCGATGGGTCGGCAACCCGGGACGATTGCCCGAGCCGATGCCGTCGTCACTTTTACCGCGCCGCGTCCGGCGCACGTATTCAGCATGTTGACGATGGGGTCAGACTTTTGTCGCCGATATCGGCTCTCCGGAAGCCGCGATAGTTTCGGAGTTGCAACTGAATGTGATCACGGCGCGGGATGTTGCGACTTTGATTGGGCCGCGACCCGTAGAGTCGAACAAAGGCAGCTACGGGCACGTGCTGGTGGTCGGAGGAGCGCTGGGGAAGGCGGGAGCGGCGGCGATGGCGGGAATGGCAGCGCTGCGCGCTGGGGCGGGACTTTCGACGGTGGCGACGCCGAAGTCCGTGCTGGGAACCGTGGCCGGATTTCATCCCGAGTTGATGACAGAGCCATTGCCAGAGACGGATGCGGGCACAATCTCGACAGCGCGCGCAGAATCGAATTGACGAGCTGGCGAAAGGAAAGAGCGTGCTCGCGATCGGGCCGGGAATTTCACGGAATCCGCAGACTGCGGAATTGGTGCGAGCCTTGGTTGCGAGACTACAAGTTCCTGTGGTGGTGGATGCTGACGGCCTGAATGCGTTTGAGGGCCGCAGCGATGAATTGAATGGCAAGGGGCGGACGCTGGTGATCACTCCGCATCCGGGAGAGATGGCGCGTCTGGCAGGCTGCACCATGGCGGACGTTCAGAAAAATCGACTGGGAATAGCGCGGAAGTTCGCAGCGCGAACACGAGGTGATTGTGGTACTGAAAGGACATCGCACGCTGGTGGTGCAGGCCAGATGGCGAAGCGTGGGTCAATACGACGGGCAATCCTGGCATGGCGACTGGCGGCACGGGCGACATTCTGACGGGGATGGTTGCGGGCATGATGGCACAGCATTCCGAAATGCTTTTGTGGCGGTGCTTGCGGCGGTGCATCTGCATGGGCTTGCGGGCGATGTGATGCGTGAGACTGTGGGCGAATATTCGCTGGTCGCTGCCGATCTGCTGCAGGGACTGCCTGAGGCATTTCGCCGTACGCGAGAAGCGGCGCGGGAAAAGCTGGTGACGCTGGTGAGCGAATTCAGGGCGCGATTGAACTGTCCTTCCGGCCATTCACTGAGATTAGTAAATAGTTGCCATGTGTTTGATGTTGGGGACGTTAGAAGCTCCAAAACCCGCGTCCAGAGCTGGAATCCGGCCATCTGCTTCCGTAACCTGTTACCGATTCCTCGGGCGTGACATAGTGCAAACAGTATGACGCACTTCCCCCAACCGCATCCCTTCGCGGCGCGCAGTGCGGGTCCAGCTTGGCGAGTCTGTCCTGGCTGCGATCCGCTTAGAAGATGGCCGGCGCGCTAAAGCTAAACTCCAAATCGTCTCGGTAACCGGCGGACTGTTGCAGTTGCCGCAATCACTGGCGAAGGGCGACTTCGTCGAGGTTGCGTTCCAAACGCAATCGGGCCCAGTGCACGGCATGGCAGAGATTCTGCCTGCCACGCAAAAGACGGCGCAGGGCGTGCTGCAAGCCTTCCGCTTCGTGGCGCTGGAGGACGATGACCACAGGCGCTTGCGAACGTCGCTGGATCACGTGGCGGATACCAGCTTGCTGGGGTTGAAGTCGCGGCTATTCTCGCGGACATAAGTACATCTTTCGGCTCTCGCTATACTGATGGCTCCGCAATTTACGACGTGCGGAGATATGGCCGTCATGACAAGCGAGATCATCACACACTCAGCAGAAGAAACAATCGCTTTCGGTCGCACTTTGGTGGAGTTCTTGAAGCCGCCGAAGCTGGTGCTGCTGCGCGGCGATCTGGGCGCTGGGAAAACCACGCTGGTTAAGGGAATCGCGGCAGGGTTCGGGGCGGCGGAGGAAGAAGACGTCACCAGTCCCACATTCACGCTGGTACATGAGTATCGTGGGCCGCGAGCCAATCTCTACCACATTGATCTCTACCGCGTGGATACGGCGCGCGAGTTGGAGACCCTGGGGCTGGATGACCTGCGCTCCGATGGCAGCACTTTATTGATTGAGTGGGGGGAGAAGTTTCCGCGGCTGCAGCGCGAGCGAGATGTGGAGATTTCTTTGGAGCGGGATGGCGAGAGCGGAAGGCGGATCAGGGTCGTCAGTTAGCGAGCGGCTGCGACAGCCGGGATGAGGATGGGACGCGCGCACGCGACCGGAGAACTCCACTCCCGCACTATCGAAAAGAGGATGGCAGCGGCGAAGAGCGCGAGGGTTAATTGATTCCTTCTCATCGGCTTAATTATCGCACGCGAGAGCTTTGGCGTGTGCGGCTAGAACTTTCACCACAAGGGTCACAAATGTTCACAGGGTAAGGACCATTGCCTGGCGGTTACTGAGAACCGAGAACTGAGAACTGCCTTCAAAATCCCATAATGTTATACCCGCAATCCACATAGATGATTTCGCCGGTGATGCCGCTGCTGGCATCGGAGGCGAGGAAAACTCCGGTTGAGCCGACTTCTTCGACTTCCACACGACGGCCCAGCGGAGCGCGCTCTTCGTGGCCCTTTAGCATGTCGCCAAAGCCGGCGATGCCGCGTGCGGCGAGAGTTTTGATAGGGCCGGCGGAGATGGCATTCACGCGAATCTTCTTCTTTCCCAATTCATAGGCGAGATAGCGCACCGAACATTCAAGACCAGCTTTCGCTACAGCCATCACGTTGTAGCGGGGCACGACTTTCTCGGAAGCGTAGTAGGTCATAGTGAGGATTGATCCGCCATCTTCCATAAGCGGCGCTGCCGCACGGGCGACCGCAACCAGCGAATAGACGCTTACATCCATTGCGACGCGAAAGCCTTCGCGGGTGGTGTCGATGAAATCTCCTTTAAGTTCGTCGGCGGGAGCGTAGGCGACCGAATGCACCAGAGTGTGCAGCTTGCCGTGGCGCTCTTTGAGTGTGGCGAAGAGGCGGGCGATTTCTTCGTCTTTACTCACGTCGCACATGTAGGCTTCGGCGCCGGGGAGGGAGAGGATGAGATCTTTCGCTTCCTGCTCCAGGCGCTCGTTCTGGTAGGTGATGGCGAGCTTCATGCCGGCAGCGTGCAGTCCCTGGGCGATGGACCAGGCGATCGAGCGCTTGTTGGCGACTCCGAAGACGACCCCGTTGCGGCCCTGCAGGTCAGAGGACATGAGTGCTCCTTGGAATGGGAAAGAATAACAGCGGAAGGCGGGGATTTACCACAGAGGCACAGACAGAGAACACTACGGATATTGCATTTCCAATTTGAACCGACGCCCCTGTAGAGGGGAACGCTCCAAGGCTGGTGCTTGCTTCCGCACGCGGTCGGCGCTAGGATTCGGCTGCTGTAAAAACGAAGCTTCATCCTTTCACCGACGGAGGGGACTTATGAAGCGCTACGCAGGATTGCTGGCAGTTGTTTCTTTGTGTTCGCTCTTCCTCCTGGCGCAGGCGAGGGCACAGACAGACAGGATCGTCATTCCCGCAGGCACGGCGGAAGATCATGACTTGCAGTCTATTTCGAACGAGCAGGATGCGTCGAAGAAACTGGCTATGTACTTGGAGTTCGTGCAGAAGTATTCGTCGAATCCTGCAGCCGTGGCTTATGGGAATTGGCAGATCTCGCAGGCATATCAGGCTACGGGCGACTTTAATAAGGCTCTCGATTACGGCGATAAAGCGCTGGTGGGGGCGCCGCGGAATCTGGATATTCTGGTTTCGCAGGCGAGCATTGCGCAGCAGGCGAAGAACAATAATAAGCTGATAGATTATGTCGCGAAGGGTGGAGAAGTTTGCAACTCGATCGGTAAGAAAGATAAGCCGGAAGGCATGAGCGACGATGATTTCAACCGGCAGATTGCGGCGGACAGGAGCGCCTCCAAGAACAGCTGCGATTTTACTCGAGTCGGCGGGATTCAATGTGATCACCAGTGAGCAGGACGCGATACTTCGCATGGCCGAAATCGAGAAGTTCACCGCGGCGTTTCGAGAATCCAAGTTTCAGGATCAGGTATCGAGCTATGCCATGTACACGCTCGGCCCCGGGCAGTTGAACGATCAAGGGCGATTGGTGGCCTATGGAGAAAAAACGCTGGCGGTGAATCCCAACTCTCTGCCTGTGCTGTTGCTGCTGGCGAGTTTCTATTCGGACGACACCAAACCGGGCAGCCTGGGCAAGGCGATCAGTTATGCGCAGAGAGCGGTGATCGTGGCGAAGCCCGACGATCCCGATGCCGACAAGGCGCGCAAACTTTCAGCGGGAGTGGCGCACTCGACCCTGGGATACGCCTACATGAAGCAAGACAAGACGACGGCATCCATTCCCGAGCTGAAGTCAGCGGCGGCACTGCTGAAGGGCCAAGACGACCAGCAGTACTCCATTGCTCTTTATCGTTTGGGTTTCGCCTACGCCAAGCTTAACAGGGTAAATGAGGCACGCGATGTGCTGACAGAGGCGGTGAAGATTAGCGGTCCGGTGCAGGCCATGTCGCAGGAACTGCTGGCCAAGGTGAATGCGGCGCGGGCTAAAGGAAAGTGAGGTGGTCCGAAGCGACCATCCGATCAGGGTTGTAGTCAATGAATGCTACGGGCTTGGCCCGGACTCTGTTTCACATTGACATTACTGCAGTAACTTTAGATGATCCTGTGTTTCCAATACCCTTTTGATACAGGCATGGGTTTTTAATGCTGCCATGAATCTAAAGTCACTATTGGTGTGTTCGGATGAGCGTGCGGTGCGGGTGCTTCGCAACGTTTTAAACGAATTGGAAATCGATGTGGAGCACTGTCCGGACCACGCGGCCGCCGGGAAAAAGCTGGCACAGCTCAGCTTCCAGGCCGTCATTATTGACTGCAACGATGAGTCCAGCCTAGGGCTTCTCAAGAGCGTCCGTTCCGGGCAACAAAATAGTAAATCGGTAGCCATCGCGATTATCGATGCGCGCACGAAGCTGCAGGCGGCATTCGCTCTGGGAGCGAATTTCGTTATCTACGAACCGGTTTCGGCCGAGAGGGCCAAATCGAGCTTTAGAGCGGCCCGGGCGCTCATGAAACGAGAGCGGCGCAGGTCACTGCGGCTGCAGGTGGACATCGCTGCGTATTTCCGATTCCAGAACGGAGATGGCGAGCACGCCACCATCTCGGGGCTGAGCGAAGGCGGGATGTCGGTGAGGTTTCCTAGCTCAGGTGGCAAGAAAAGCGGGCTCATCGGTTTCTGCTTCGCGCTTCCGGATACCACGATTGTGATCGAGGCTAGCGGAATGATCGCGTGGCAGGATTCGCGACGCCGTGCCGGCATCAAGTTTGTGACACTTCCCGATGCGGCTCAGCAGAGCCTGAAAGAATGGCTGCGGCTGCAATGCGGAGAAAAACACGATCCGCCCATCCAGTGTTCTCTTTTGGGGTTGAGTTTCGGTGGATGCTTCCTGCAAACTCAGTCGCCGTTTCCCGCGCAGACGCGAGTGGAGGTGCTGCTCCGAGTTGCGGATTGTTCCATTAAGGTTGAGGGAAAAGTCCGGATCATGGACCCCGAACTCGGCATGGGGATTGAGTTCTTGAACCGGACGGTCGAGCAGCGGGATCGATTGGAAAAGTTAATTCAGCAAATCGCCGCCAGTCCTGACGCAGTTGCCGAGGTATTAGTTGAGCCCGAAGGAATCGATTGGGACGACGGGCCTGGCGATTCGCCGGGAGGAGGAACAGCGGGTTCGGAGAACGGCCATTCGGCGAACGGTGACGCGGAACAGGATCCTCTGCTGGAATTGTTCCGTGCGGGCGCGACCTTTTCCAAGGAACAGTTTCTTCTTCAGCTAAAGAAGCACCAGTTGGCACCTTCTCCTCCAGGCGCGCCAGAACTCACGCTAACCGAACCGGTGGTTCATCAACGCCGGGAACCAAGAATAGTTGTGTCGCTTCCGGTGCAGGTGGAGAACCAGGACCATTCAGAATCAGTTGACGCATCCCTTATCGACGTGAGTCATCGCGGGGCGCGCGTGGGCGGCGTTTCATTCCGTCCTCAGGTTGGAGAAGTGGTTCATCTGGTCGCGGAAGGCTGCGACGCCCGCTTTCGAGTCATTTGGGTGGGAGAGCCAGGCACTTCACAAGAAGGCCAAATTGGCTTGCAAAGCCTAACCACGGACAACTGAGAACGCAAGATCAGTTTGCGCATCAAGGCTTGACCAACTCGTCAGAGAGCAATCGAGCTTTCAGGGCGAGACTGTGACCGCGCTGGACCTCTCCGGCGGCAACGGCGGTCTTAGATTGCTGCATAAATTCCTTAATCTGATTCACCATCTCCTGCTGGCTTGGACTGAGCTGACGGCCGGCGATCTGCTTGAGATTTTCTTCGGTTGCGAGCGTGAGTTGCTCCGTGGAGCCTTGCTGCGCCGCATGTTCGGCGTCCGTGCCTCCGCTAAGTTGTATTTTGGGCTCGTCTGATCCTCCGTTGTGAACAACTTTCTTGGCAGGCGGGCAGGGCTTCAAGGGCTCAGAAACATTCGCGGAACCGGCGACATTCGAACCAGTATTGGTATCTACCGCTGGATTCAACGCCGACGGGGAGCTCGAGGAGGGTGCGGTCTTCTTGCGGTGGCGGGGCCGCTTGGGAGACGGCGTAGCTTGCGTGGGGGAATTCGGTGGGGGATTGTTCGGCGAAGGCGCCGGTTGAGCGGGAGTGGTGTTTTGCGATTGGGGTGCCTGAGGTTGGAAAGCCGACGGGGCTGCGGACGGCTGCTGGTCGATCTGCAGCACTGCGAATACGCCGACGTTTGGCGCCCGCCCGGAACTCGGCGATCCGAGACTTAGTAGATAAAAACCAACGATTGCGGCCAGAGTCATATTCGATCACGAGACGCGGCGATGCCCTTTTAATCTTACGCCGCGAATGGGTTCAGAACATTGTTTCCCGCATGTTTCCCGGTTAAGTAACCGAGGGACACGAAGTTACATGCAGGAGATATCTTCAGTCTGCCAGGGATGAATCGTACCGTTGGCAGTGAATTGGGTGCATTACACCCGTCCGCGGTTGGACCATTACTGTATCGAACGGGCAGCGGTTTCATTCTCGGAATCCAGACTTGCCGTGGCGAGGGGAAGACGAAAACGGAATGTGGTTCCCTCGCCTTCCGCGGATTCAAAATCCACCGATCCGTAATGCCATTGAAGGATTTGGTAGGTCTGCGCCAGGCCGATGCCGTTGCCCTCTTTCTTGGTAGTGAAATAGAGTTCAAAAACCTTGTCCTGTACCTCTTGAGGAATGCCTATGCCCCGATCGCAGACCGCGGCGACTACCCCATTGTCCTCGCGGTGCGCGGAGATGGTGAGCTGACCGCCGTGAGGCATGGCCTGAATTCCGTTGAGCACGACGTTCAGCAGGGCTTGCTTCATCAAGTCGAGATCAGCCTTGACGGGCAACGGCTCACGCGGCAGGTCGCGCATGATGTTAACTCCATGCTGTTCTGCATCGGGAGCGGCGAGCATCGCGACCTCCTCCAGCAGACGGCGAAGGTCGACTTCCAATAGATGCAGCTCGCGAGCGCGCATGAAGTCGACCAGGGTTTGTACTACGCGATCAAGCCGGTGAATTTCGCTGCCGATGATATCCATATGGCGGCGCGTGTCAGGGTCGAGTTGGTGCAGCTTGTTCTGCAGGAGCTGGAGGTGAAGCACGATGGCATTGATGGGATTCTTCACTTCATGGGCAACGCCGCCGGTAACGCGGCCGCTGGCGGAAAGCCGGCGGGACATTTCGATTTCGTCCCCGATGCGGCGGACGGATTCGGCGTCGCGCATGATCAGAAGAGCGCCGATCTGCGTGTTCTTTTCCTGAACAAAATCCAAAGAGACCTGGACGTGGCGGCCGGCAGCGGCGATAAACTCGCGTTGCAGAAGGGGCCGTTTGCGCTCGAAAGAATCGAGGACCAAAACGCCCAGGGAAGAATCGTTCGAGAAAATTTCGCGCGCCGTTCGGCCCAGCAATTCTGCACGGGGCCTGCCGAGGAAGCGCTCGACCGGAGCGCTGACCAGCACTACACGCGAGTCTCTGGTGAAAAGCATCAATCCATCTTGCAGCGTGGACATGAGCTGGTCGACGTTGTCCTTGAGGGCGGAAAAGATTTCCTTGCTATCGCGAATCTGCCGGCCCAGGTTGGCAATTTTCAGCGTGACCAGGCCAAATTCGTCGTGTTCGGATTCGTTGCCAGAGAGTTCCTCGGTGGCGCCGGAAGTGACGCTGTCGAGATTGCGGCTGATTTTTCTGAGCGGTCCCAGAGCCAGATTGGACACGGCGGCGGCGAGCAAGAAAGAGGCAAGAATTGATGTAACGGAAAAATAGACCGCGTGCATCAGGCGAGGTTCAATCTCGCTTCGCAGAAAGATCGTAGAAACCCCGATGTGGATTGTGCCGAAGGGCGCACCATTAAGCTGCAGCGGGAAACTCACATCGTAGACTGCGATGGGGCTATAGACCAGGCGAAGCTGCTCGCGGAAACGAGCGTTCACCACGGCTCGAAAGTCCGGACGTTTTACAAGCTGCTTGCCCACCATTTGCGGATTGGTATGGAGAAGCGCCTTGCCGTTCGCGTCTACGATGGAGGCATCGTAGATGAAGGGCCACAGCGCCACCTCGGATTCGAGATTATTCAAAATATTTGTATCCATGGGCAGGTATTCAGCGAGCGCTCGCCGAACTGCCGCTGGATTGTTGGTGTCGATACGAGTGCTGCTGAAATCCGGAATATCGTTTCCGGCAAAATAGGCCAGTTGCTGCGTGAGGCGGTTGGCGCTTTCGTAGGCGTTGGTGATGCGCTGACGAAGGATCTGCGAGATATACAAATATGAGAACGCAGCCACCATCACGGTCACCATGAAAGTGATCGCCAGCACGATGATGATTTTGCGTCGCATGGGAAAACAGTGGTCAGTCGCTAGTGATCAGTCGTCAGTGAAGGCACTTTGATACAGGCCAGCGATGAGTCGGTCGAGAAAATCTTTGTAACCGTTCACTGATTACTGGCCACTGCTACCTTCCTCCTTGTCCTCGACCGCCTCGGGCGTACTGCTGCCGTACTCTTTGAGCTTATTATGCAAGGTTTTCAGGCTGATGCCGAGGATTTCCGCCGCCCGAGTCTTGTTATTGCTCGTGGATTCCAGAGTCTTGAGGATGAGCATTTTTTCGGCTTCTCCGACGGTGGTGCCCACGCCGAGACGAACCGCGTCCGGGTCATTGGCGGCGGTGCGCAGGGGAGTCTGGCCGAAGCCGGGAGGCAGATGTTTGGTCTCGATCATGCCTCCATCGCAGACGATGATGGCGCGTTCAATCGTATTGCGCAATTCACGAACGTTCCCCGGCCAGGAGTAGTTGTTGAACATATTGAGCACGGCCTCGCTGACGGCTGCAACCTTGCGGGAGTGCTTGGCGCTCATTTCGTTCAGAAGAAGGTCGACGAGATCGGGAATGTCTTCCTTGTGTTCGCGCAGAGCGGGCATGTGGATGTTGAAGACATTCAGCCGGTAATAGAGGTCGCTGCGCAATTCGCCACTGGCGACGGCATCGTCCGGAGCTTTATTGGTGGCAGCCAGCACGCGCACATCGACCGAGGTTTCCACTTTGCTGCCCAGGCGCCGCAGTTTGTGGTCTTCGAGGACGCGCAACAGCTTAGCCTGCGTTCCAACCGGCATTTCGCCGATCTCATCGAGCAGGATCGTGCCGCCTTCGGCCAGCTCAAAGCAGCCGGTGCGCCGCTCCAGAGCTCCGGTAAAAGCGCCCTTTTCGTGGCCGAAGATCTCGCTCTCGATCAGGGTTTCGGGAATGGCCGCGCAGTTGATGGCGACGAACGGCCGGTCGCGGCGAGGACTCAGTTGATGGACGGTGCGAGCCACAAGCTCTTTGCCGGTGCCGCTGGCTCCCGTGATCAGAATGGACGCGGTGCTGGGAGCGACCAATTCGATAAGCCGGAAAATCTCCTGCATTTTGCGCGATGCGCCCCGCAGTTGCCCGAGCGAGCCGGAATCCCGCAGCTTCCGCCGCGCGCTTTCCAGTTCAGCGCGGGTTCCGAGCAGGGCAGAAGCATTCTGCAGCATGGTGCGCAGCCGGTTGGTGTCGATGGGTTTGGTGATGTAGTCATAGGCTCCCAGGCGCATGGCCTGAACCGCGCTGTCGATCGTGCCCTGCGCGGTCACCAGAATCACCGCCATGGCTTGCGACTGCTCACCCAAACGTTCCAGCAGTTCGATGCCTCCCATGCGAGGCATTTTGAGATCGGTGACGACGATAGAGGGATTCCATTGCGAAGCTTTTTCCAGACCTTCCATGCCGTCGGGGGCGGTTTCGGCTCTGTACCCCCAGGAAGACACCAACTCGGCCAGGCCGGTGCGCTCATTCTCTTCATCCTCAACGATTAACACTTTTTCGTGGCTCATCCCTTGGCTTTGCCCATTTCTTCGAATTCGAATGGTTTACTGTGGCGCAGTGCTGCGTCAGCGCTGAGAATACAACCATACGCGGGCAGCTTCCCATGGGGCAAGGTGTCGAACGATTTGGCAATTGTGGCAACTCGGAGCGTATTGTCAGATTAGGCAATTCTTGAAGATCGACCTTTCGCTTTAAGGTTGCAGTGCGTTAGAATGGCGCGTTTCCCGGTTAGACCCAATGAGCCGCTATACCTTTTGGACACGGGGACAGAATTGCACGCGCATCATGTTTCCCATTGGAGGACGAAATGTCTCTTTCCAGTAAAGGCCATGCTGTAGCTATCCTGCTGGCGGTTGTGGTGGTGTCTCTCATTGCGAGCCCCGCGCACGCGCAGAGCGATCAGAATCCTAAATGGGACTTATTCGTGGGCTATCAATGGCTACACCCGGGTGGCACGGTTCCCGGGCCCAACGGGACCCCTAGCATTCCCAGCCCCTTCACCGTGCCGGATATGTCGAAAGGACTGGGGGGCGCCTTGACCTTCAATTTCGATCCGCATTGGGGATTGGAATTCGACCTCGGTCATAACTGGGGGAACAGCAACTACGAGCTGACGGCATCGGTGGGGCCACGCTTCATATGGCGCACCGACGCTGGGAATTACTTCTTGCATTCTCTGGTGAGCCTGAACCGCTTAAACGTCAACGGCCTGAACACAAGCAACGGTATTGGAGCTATCTTGGGCGGCGGAATGGATTTGCCCATCCACCGTGGGATTGCGTGGCGAGTGTTTGAAGCGGATTACGTGTGGGCGAGGCACAACTATGCCCACTTCGCTGACCCGGAGTTTCCCGATCTGCGGCGTCCTTCGCTTGAGGGCGTCCGCCTGCGCACTGGACTTGTCTTCAGTTGGGGCGGCGCGCCGCCGGTAGCGCCGGCCGCCATTTGCTCTGTGCAGCCGAGTGAAGTGATGGTAGGTGAGCCTATCACCGCCACCGTCACTGCCAGCAACTTTAATCCTAAGCATAAAGTTACGTACTCCTGGAGCGGCAACGGAGGCCAGGTCACCGGAACGGACACGACGGCGCGTATCGACACCACAAATGCAGCCCCGGGCAGTTACACCGTCACCGCTCATGTGACGGACGCGAAGGAGAACAAGAACAACGAAGCCAGCTGCTCGGCTAGCTTTACGGTGAAGCCGCTGCCGCCTAAGAATCCGCCTACCATGTCTCTCTCTGCTAACCCGACAACCGTGCCGGTTGGTGGAACGGCGAGCTTGACGGCAAATTGCAGCAGTCCGGACGGCGTCCCCGTTACGGTTTCCACCTGGACGTCGAACGGTGGAACGGTTTCCGGCACGGCAGGTTCCGCCACTCTGGGCACCGCCGGCGCATCGCCGGGTCCAATCACGGTTAGCGCGACCTGTACCGACTCGCGCGGACTGACTGGACAAGCCTCAACCCAAGTGATGGTGGAGAATCCACCGCCGCCGCCGGTCAACATTGAGATCGTGAAACTGGAGGCGCGGCTTGCCTTGCACAGCATTTACTTTGTAACCGACCAGCCCAGGCCTGAGCGGCCGAAAGGCGGTTTGCTGGCGAGCCAACAAAAAACGCTGATCACGTTAGCTACCGACTTCAAGAAATATCTGGAGAGCAAACCGGATGCGCACTTGATTCTTGAGGGCCACGCCGACATGCGCGGCTCCGTGGAATACAATCAGGCGCTCTCCGAACGGCGTGTTGCCCGTGTGAAGAGTTTCCTGGTTGAACAGGGAGTTCCGGAAGGCGAACATCGAAACCAAGGCGTTTGGCAAAGAACGTAACCTGACTGACGCCGAAGTGAGCGATGCAGTAGAGAAGAATCCTGAGTTGACCTCAGAAGAGCGGCAGAGAGCACTCAGGAACCTGAGGACGATCCGGCTGGCGAGCAATCGCCGGGTGGACGTTACGCTGAGCACGACCGGGCAATCGTCAGTTCGCCAATTCCCATTCAATGCAGCGGATTCGATGACCCTTATCGGCGGCAGGGAAGGCGAAGCGAAGAAAAAGGTGGCCAAGCCTGCGAGGAAAAAGCCAGCGAAACCGGCCACTCAGAAGCCGTAACCGATCACCAGAAGACTCTCGCGGAGGATGCTTGGGCGTCCTCCGCGATTTCTTTTGTCCCGATTAAAGTCATGATAGCGCTTAACGGTTTCTCGGGGCCCAATCGGTCCTCGTCAATTCGTATAGCAGCAGAACCCTGCCACTTTCGGCTATTTCTTCCCGGCTCAAACACTTAAATCCGAACTTAACCAGAATGTGCTTCGATGCTGCATTGCCTTCTTCAACATCAGCCAACAGGCGAAGCAAGCCCAGACCGTTGACCGCCAGTTGGATGAAGGCCAGCGAGGTCTCCGAGGCAAACCCTTGTCCCCAGTAGGGCCGGGCGAAGTAGTAGCCAAATGTGCGGACCTCTCAGGGCCAGGGCGCAAGCCGCAACATCCTACATATCGCTCTTCCTCCTTAAGAACTGTGGCCCACAGGCCGTAGGTTCTTGTGGGTCGACCAAGGTATTGCTTCCGAAAACGATCGCGCGCTTTCTCCAGGGGCCAGCCTTGCCCGCCCACATATCGGCGGACTTCGGGGTCCATCTGCATGCGAACAAAGTCATCTTCGTCCTCCGCTGAGTGTGATCTGAAGAGCAATCGTTTGGTTTGCAGAAGGATCATTGTGCTCGCCTCGCACTCTATCATCTCCGACTTCTGGGAACATCTGGCCAGAAATCCCGCAAGTTCTACATGGCTGGCATCTTCCGATGCCTGCATGTGCCTGATTCTATTAACGCCAATCTGGTACTTCACTTGCCACTCACTGCAAAATAGAAAACCAGGCGATCATGCATAGAATGGCAGGACCCCGAAGGTATACAGAATGCAGATCCGCACTGGTTGGGTCTTGTCTTGCTGTGTGCTTGAGCCTCGGCCAAGGATGCGATCGCTCCGAGACTTTGCGGCCTGAGGATGCGAACGCGCCTGGAGGCAGTAAACAAGAGCTTCCATTCCATCCCGGTCCTGAGCCGGCATCAACTGCCGAAAGCGCAGGTCTTGCAGCCCCGCACGATGCCACATTGTCCGCCGCACTACCGTTCAAGACCGGGTCAAGCTCCCGCATTGTTCCCGCGGGAACGCTGTTGACCGTGCAATTGGAAGGCTCACTATCCAGCGCCAAAGTGCGTGCCGGCGATATGTTTTCGGCTGTAGTCTCTGCTCCCCTGATGATCGACGGGGATATCCTCATCCCGCGTGGGACCGAGGTCACCGGGCGGGTCGAATCCGAGCAATCGCAACCCGGCCGCCCCGGCCTGGTCCCCGGTTCGGGTTACTTCCGGCTGACCTTGAGTACGATCAGCGTCGATGGCAGGCCGATTGAGCTTCAGACTTCAAGCCTGTTTGCGCGTGGAACCATCCTGCCGTCTGGCACTTCATACCGCGGCAATCCTTCCCATCCGCAATCGGAGAATGTCCGGGTCCGGAAAGGCCGCCCTCTGACGTTCCGCTTAACGGCTCCGGTCACGCTTGCGGATGCGAACGCAACTGCCAAAGGACAATATCCTGCGCGAAACACTAACTGAGGCGGGTTTTCTTCCTGGAGATCATCTCCCAGGAATGGTCAAAGCTGAATTACTGGCACTACGCGCAGAAAATAGGGTGAGTTCCGAGTTTTCCACAGGTTTTTCCTCGTTTGACGTGACGTCTGCCCTTCGCAGCCTCAGATTGGCCCTCCTATAGTGAAAATCGAAGTTGGGGAAATGGGACGCGAAATAGCAGCAGGCGATCCCATTTCGGAAACACTTAGGTATCGAATAGGCCATCGCGGGCTTTCTTCCGGGAACCGTCTCGCGCCACAGTATGAGCATGAGTACCGCAACTCCATTTCCGCGGCCAGAGCTATCAGAACCGGAAAGACCCGTAGCCACATTTCGTGCCATTTTCGAACACGCTCCCATTGCAGTGGCCCGCTGCAATCCGCAAGGAGTAATTGTCGAGATGAATCCGGCCTTCGAACGGGCCCTCGACCGTAGCGTTGCTGGCCGGCGCTCGCTCCGGCTTGGCGAATTGGTTACTCCACAAGATCGCGACACCACCGAATTGCTGTTGCGCGAATTGCTCGCCCGAAGGCGCGACACCATCAGCATAAACGCCCGCGGCGCAGGTTCAGGACAAGCCACTGCGAAGTGGACCGCATGGCGCCAGCCCGGCTCCGCCGGCGAGCCGGACCATGCCTTGTTTATCGCGGAGCCCGTAAGCGATTCGGACCATGCCGAAGAAAACCTGATTCAAGCTCAAAGATGGGAAGCTGTCGGCCGCCTGACCGGCGGCGTGGTGCATGACTTTAACAACTTGCTGACGGGCGTGATGCTGTGCTGCGATTTGCTGCTTTCCAGCCTGGATTCTCGCGACCGCCGCCGCCGCTATGCGGATGAGATTCGCTCCGCCATCCTGCAAGCCGGTTCCCTAGTGCAACAGTTGCTCGTCTTTGCCCGGCCGCAAGCCACCGCCGCTCGAGTCTTATGCCTCAACGAAGTTGTCGAAGCGATGCAGGACCTTCTCACGCGCCTGATTGGCGAAAACATCGTCCTCGACCTGCATCTCGACCCGGAGTTGGGGGCGGTCAAAATAGACCAGGCGCAGGCTCAGCAGATCTTATTGAACCTGGTTCTTAACGCTCGCGACGCGCTGCCCGATGGCGGCCGCATCACTGTCGAAACCAGCAATTGCAGATTTCAACCAACCGCCGGATCCGTGGCGCAGAACGCTCCGCCCGCTTTTCCCTGCGTGCTGCTCGTGGTTGGCGATAACGGCCACGGCATGACTAACGAAACCCGCCAACGCCTCTTCGAGCCGTTCTTCACCACCAAAGCCGCCGGTAAGGGAACCGGCTTAGGTTTAACCACGGTCCGCAGCATCGTCACCACCAATCGCGGGCTACTCCACTTCGA
Source organism: uncultured Acidobacteriota bacterium (assembly GCA_963761915.1). Classification (GTDB taxonomy): domain Bacteria; phylum Acidobacteriota; class Terriglobia; order Terriglobales; family Acidobacteriaceae; genus Sulfotelmatobacter. The sequence continues at coordinate 23,443 of CAVXIO010000020.1, read as the reverse complement.
AAGCGAACCCGGCCGCGGCACTCGCGTAATGATCCTGCTTCCCCGTGCACCCCAGTCTGCCGATCCTGATCCTTCAATCGCTAACCATTCAGATTCAGGAACCTCATCAGCTCCACCATTTCAAGAAATCGAGAAGGAATCACTCTTATGACGTCAGTCGCAGTAAGTCAGCCGCTTGCCACTCCTCAGATTATGGCCGCCAACTTTTTGAACCTGCTCATCGTCGACGACGAGCGCTCCATTCGCGATGCCTGCCGCGAAGTCGCTATGTCTTTGGGTTTCACCACCCATGTGGCCGACTCCGCTGAGCATGCGTATCGCTTGCTACAAACCCAGAGTATTGACGCAGTTCTGCTCGACCTGCGGTTGCCCGGCGCCGGCGGATTGGAAGCTCTGCGTCAAATCAAAGCCCAGCGCCCCGAGGCTCTCGTGGTCGTGGTCACCGGCTACGGAACCGTGCAGTCGGCGGTGCAGGCCATGAAGAATGGCTCGTACGATTACGTCACCAAACCCTTCAGCGTCGATGAACTGAAGCTCTTGCTGGAGCGCGTATCGAATCATCTCAAGCTTAAAACTGAAAACCGCATGCTGCGCGAGAAGCTCAAGTCGAAACAAGGCTACGGCGGCATAGTCGGTCGCGCTCCGGAAATGGAAAAGCTCTACCGCATCATCGCCAAGGCCGCCAACAGTTCTCACCCAGTGCTGATTCTGGGCGAGAGCGGTACCGGCAAGGAAATGGTAGCGCGCTCTATTCATTACTCCGGGCCATTCCACGACAAGCCTTTCATTCCCGTCGACTGCGGTTCTCTCGTGCCCACGCTGATCGAAAGCGAGTTGTTTGGTTACGTGAAAGGCGCGTTCACTGGCGCCAATCAGGCCAAAGACGGATTGCTCGCCATCGCCGAAGGTGGCACCGTGTTTCTCGACGAAGTCGGCGAGTTGCCCATCGACCTGCAGGCCAAACTTCTGCGCGCCATCCAGGAGAAGGAAATTCGTCCGGTCGGCAGCACCCGCCGCATTCCCATTAATGTCCGCATCCTGGCCGCCACCAACCGCATACTGGAGCAGGCGGTGATGGAAGGCGCCTTCCGCCGCGATCTTTATTTTCGGCTCAACGTTCTCAGCCTGCGGATTCCGGCGTTGCGCGAGCGCCGCGAGGATGTTCCTTTGCTCATCGCTCATTTCATGGAGCACACGACGCGCGCTTCGGGGCAGGAGAAAATTCTCACCGATGAAGCGATCAAGGCCATGTTGGCCTATGACTGGCCGGGCAACGTCCGCGAGCTGGAAAACTGTCTGGAGCGCACCTGCGCCTTTACCAGCGGTCCCTTGATCCATGTGGCAGACTTGCCTCCTGCCATTGCAGGGGCGCAGATCACGGCTCCCTCGAATGGCAACGGCCATAGCTTGAACAAAATCGTTCCCATGGCGGAGTTGGAAAAGCAAACCATTCTCAATGCCATCGCGGAGCTTAACGGCGACAAGCTGCAGGCCGCCCGCCTGCTGGGAATCGGCAAGACAACGCTGTACCGCAAGCTGAAGGATTACGCAACGGCGCAGATGTAAGCCGTTCTCAGTTCTCAGTTCCGAGTCAAACGAACTGTCCGTACTGAGAACTGAGAACTGGGAACTGGGAACTGAGAACTGTTTGCCGTTCCGCAACGGGAACAGCGCATCCGGCATCGCTCACTAAGCTTTGTCTTTTCAATGCCCGCGTTGTGGCGCCTTGCGTGCTATGGAAAGAGCATGATTCTACTCGTAACACCTTCGGCACGCGGCCAAGAGTGTGCTGCCACTCTGAAAGATGCCACCGGCGAAGAAACCCACTGGGCCGAGAATCTGCAGCAAGCCGCCGCCCGGCTGCGCGAGCAGTCCTACTCGGCAGCAGTCATTGATCAATTCCTTATCGAGAACGAGCCCAGCGAAAGCGACCAGGTGCTCGAGCATCTGGGCACAGCCTTTCCTGTCTACCTCAGCTTCGCAGTCAGCGGCATGGAGCGCCTGCTGCGCGAGGTCCGCTCGGCGCTGCATCGCCGCAAGCGCGAGGAAACCCTGGCTCGCCGTTCGGTTGAGCAACAGATTCGCAGCGAAATGTTCGAATCCCTCACCGCCATGCTGCTTTCCTGCGATCTGGCCATGTCCGTCCCCGGAGTCCCCGACCCGGCCGCCGAGAAAATCCGCCTGATCGACAATCTTGCCCGTGACATGCGGTTCAGGCTGGGCGCAAACTGACTGCAGCTTCGGGTCTCAACCATCCCTATATGCAAGCCTTTGCAGATTCCCCTCCACTGCAAAAAATCTTCGACGCCTTCCTCCCATTGGCACTAGAATAAACTGCACCACGCGTAGGAGTCGCATCCACTGCGGCCTCCCGCGCGTTCTCGGAGGTTCTGTGCACGTTCTAGTCACTGCCGATACCATGTCTGGCGCGTGGACCTACACCCGCGAACTGGTCACCGGACTAGTCACGCGCGGCATCCGAGTCACCCTGGTCACTTTCGGCGAGATTCCCTTGCCCGACCAGACCGCGTGGATGGACCTGCTTCACGGCCTCGAGTATCGTCCCACCGCCTTCCGCCTGGAGTGGATGGATGAAGCGCCCCGCGATCTGCACGAGTCCTCAGAATTCCTCGCAAGCGTGGTGCGCGAAGTGCGTCCTGACCTGCTTCACCTTCACCAGTTTTGCCACGCCGATCTGCCGGTGAGCGCTCCCCGTGTCGTGATGGCTCACGGCGATCTCATCACCTGGACCGAAGCCGTGCAAGGTTGCGCGCCACGTCCCACGCGCTGGCTGAAGTGGTATCGCGATACCATCATCCGCGGCATCGCCGGCGCCGATGCCGTGGTTGCGCCCTCGGCCTGCATGCTCAACACTGTTATCTCTACTTACGGCCGCCCGCGCCGCGCAGTCATAATTTATCCGGGACGCAATCCCATCTTCTTCAATCCCTACATCAGTAAGGACGATTCTGTGCTCTCGGTCGGCCGCCTGCTCGATGCCGGCAAGCAAGTCTTCCTGCTTACGCAACACGCGCAACCATTCTCGGTCTGTATTGTGGGCGCGGAGCAAACCGTTCCCTTGCCCCGCATTCCGATCCGCGCCGACGTGAAAGTTTCAACCGACCAGAGTTGCGTCGCCATCCGCGGCCCGCAGACCGAAGCTCAACTGCGCGCGCTCTATAGCCGCGCCGCCGTCTACGCCGCCACCGCGCGCTACGAACCGCTCGGCATGTCTGCTCTCGATGCCGCCTTCTCCCGCTGCGCCATCGTCGCCAACGACATCCCGAACTTTCGCGAAATGTGGGGCGACGCCGCCCTTTACTTCCGCACCAACGACGCCAGCAGCCTCGCCGAAACTCTCCGTCAACTCGATGCCGATCGTCCGCTGCGTCACGCCTACGCCGATCGCGCCTATACCCGCGCCCGCGAGCGCTTCACCGCCAAGCGCATGATCGACGACTACCTCGATCTATATCGCAGCTTAACCCAAGTCGACACCCTGGCCGCCTAAGGATCGCTCCTGAGCAGCGGGCGCCCCTCCCGCTGCTTTAACTTTATTTTTCCATAAACCCGACTCCCCGCTGCAGCTGCCCGCACCGCTTATTGCGAATAATTTCACTATGACGGATTATCCGCTGGGCCAAATTTTCAAAGCGGCCGGTTGTCTCAAATCGCGAAGTGTGCAGTATTGAACAGTCGTGAAGCGCGCATCGTTCTACGATCCTGTCGAGGAATGCCGCCATGGCAACTGCGAGAACATCCTTCTGCCCGCTCGGTTCCAAGATTCAAAACGGGAACCAGTCAGGAAACTTTCGGCCCTTCCTTGCAGTCTTGGCTTGTGATTTCGCCAATGATGCCGAAGAATTTGAATACCAGCATGAGTTAAGAAAGCCCTTATACAAATTCATGACAAACCGCAGACATCGAGATAGGGCGTGCTAATGCGAATGCCAGCAAATTCCAGCGCCTCTCGAGTTCTTTGGTTCTCCACCGTATTTCTTTCGGTTTGCACTTTGGCTTCCGGGCAGGCGAGTCAGGCGGCGCCCGCCAAGCCCGCTCAATCCACCAACACACCCCTGACCAGTGGACCTTCCCCCGATGTCTCCAAGTACGTGGGAGCGGAGACCTGCAAGACCTGTCACGAGGAAATCTATAACGCCTGGGAGAAAACGCCGCACTGGAAGACCACGCTGAATAAAGAGGGTGGCCCCTCGAAACAAGGTTGCGAGGGTTGCCACGGCCCCGGCGCCGATCACGTGGCCGGTGGCGGCGACAAAACCAAGATATTCGTGTTTGAGGGAAAGTCACGGCAGCAGACCAGCGCCCGCTGCCTGAGTTGTCACGGCGAAAGTCATCAGCAGTCGCATTTTGCCGAGTCCGCCCATGCCAGTAGCGATGTTGGCTGCCTCGACTGCCACTCTCCTCATCACGCCAAGGAGAAACAGCACCTGCTGGTCGAGGATCAGCCCCAGTTGTGCTACGGATGTCATACGTCGGCTAAGGCAGATTTTGCCAAACCCTATCACCACCGTGTCAACGAGGGCCTGGTGCAATGCAATGACTGCCATAACCCTCATGGGACAGCGACCGTGCGGCAGCTGCGAGCCCTTCCGAGCGGAGATGCCGTCTGCTACAAGTGCCACGTCGACAAGCAGGGGCCTTTTGTCTACGAGCATGTGCCGGTCAAGACCGAAGGCTGCAGCAGTTGCCACACGCCCCACGGTTCCACCAATCCTCGGCTCCTCAAGGTGAGCCTGGTCAACATGCTCTGCTTGCAGTGCCACACTTTCTCGAGCACGTTGACTGCTGGGGGCCCAAGCGGGCCAGTCCACAATCAATCCGCGAAGTATCAGGCATGCACCATGTGCCACAACCAGATTCATGGCTCCAACTTCAGCAGTGTCTTTTTCAAGTGAAGGGGAACCGATGGCAGTGAGAACGTTCAGCTTCAGGTTAATGCTCGCAGCGGCGGCCTCTGTGTTGATATTGATATTAATATTAATATTGCTCGCTTCGGTGCCCGGAATTCTCTTCGCCCAATCCTCCGGCGCGAGCCCGGCCCCTCCCGCCCCACCAGACGGCGTCGCCAGCGGCGATTATCAGATTCACTCCTCGGTCGAGCTGGGCTACCGGTCCAACGATGTGACCGGCAGCAACGATATGTATGGCACGCTCGTGAATCTGCGAACCGGCCCGCGCTTTCTCGATCAGACGCTATCCATGCAGTCGCTGGACCACCAGGGCTTCCTGTTCGACGATCTTTACCTCAACAGCTTCGGATGGGGAGGCGATCCCAACAATGCTCTGCGCCTTCGAGCCGACAAAAGCAAGTGGTACAACCTGCAAAGCAGTTTCCGTCGCGACGAGAGTTTCTTCGATTTCGATTTGTTGGCAAATCCCCTGAATCCTCCCACTTCAACTCCGTCAATTCCAGTACTGAATTCGCCCCACGAGTTTGACACCACGCGGCGCATGAGCGATGTCGACCTCACTCTCCTGCCCCAGTCTCGCGTCAGCTTCCGCCTCGGCTATTCGCACAACAACATGACCGGACCTTCCTACAGCAGCATCCATGAAGGAACTGAAGGCCTGCTCCTTCAACCCTGGAACACAACCATGAACTCCTACCGTATAGGCGTGGATTTCAGAATCGCACCCCGAACCGTCCTCAGCTATGACCAATTCTTCGATTACTACAAGGGAGACACCGACACCCGGCTCGCCTCCTTCGCCCCCGCGCTCCTGCCCAGTGGCGCACCCGTTGAGCTGGGCTTGTCCATCGACACTGCCAATAAGGAGCCCTGCGCCGTCAAGCCGCCGGCAACCAGTCTGATCAACTCCACAGGAACCCTCACCGATACCACCTGCAACGCCTACTTCGGCTACTCGCGCAACCAGCGCATTCGTACTTCCACGCCTACCGAGCGCATCAGCCTGCGCAGCAATTACTTCCAGCGGCTAGATTTGGTCGCTTCTTTTGCCTACAGTGATGCCGAAACCAATACACCCTTGGACGAAGCCTTCAGCGGCCTGTTAACGCGTACCAACACCCTCGCCTTCACCGGCACCGGGACCGCCAATGCCAGTCGAATTTCAGACACACTCGATCTCGGAGCCACCGTGCACCTCACCCCTCATCTGCGCCTGATCGAGAAGTTTTACTTTTGGGCCTACCGCATTCCACAGAACGGCAATTTCAACGAGCTCGACTATAGCTGCGCAGCCCCACCGTGCACGCTTCTGAGTACGCCGCTCACCACCCCGGAAGTCCCGGGGGGAACTCCCACTGTAACCACCTCGTCGTTTAACCAGACCTGGAAGAGAAATCAGACCGAACTAGCCTGGGACATTTCGAAAAAAGCCGGCGCCCGCATCGGTTACCGCTGGGGCGACCGCGAATTCAACCACTTCAACGATTTTCTGCCCGGAGACGAAGACCATTTTGTGGCCATCGAGAAAACGGCGCTCCTCGGCCTCTGGGCCCGGCCCACTCATGCCCTGCGCTTGAACTTCGATCTCGAGCACACCAACTTCAACAGCGTGTTCGTCCGCCTGTCGCCACGCAAGGAAGCTCGCTACCGCTTCCAGACAACCTACACACCGCGCCCTTGGGCGACTGTGGGCGCATCCGTTAACATCCTGGAACAATCCAACGCCGATGCCCAGACCCAGTACGTGGCTCACAACCAGAACTATGGCTTGACCGCGTCGCTCGCGCCCCGCGAACGCTTCGGAATGGATCTGGCCTACAACTTCAACAGCGTAATCCAGAATGCCCTGATCTGCTTCAACGACACCCCGCCCGCTGGGGTGATCCTTCCTTTCGTGGCCAATGCTAATAACAACGATTGTGGAGGGCCCACTAACGATACCGCCAATAACCTGATGGCCAATTCGTTCTACACCAATCACACTAACTTCGGGATGGCCACCATCCGCTTTAAATTCGATAAGCGAACCACCGTCAATGCGGGCGGCAGCTACACAAAAGTTGACGGCAGTGTTCCGCAGTTCAATATTTTGCAGCCTCAAGGCTCCGCGCAATACAAGTACTATCAGCCGGTGGTCACCCTGAGCGTCGACTTGGGCCATAAGCTGGCCTGGAACAGCGGCTGGAACTATTACCAGTACAACGAAGGTTCGTTCGTCGGGCCCACGGCGCCGCGCTATTTTCATGCCAACAACGTGACCGAGTCCCTGCGCTACGCATTCTGAACATTTCCACTTTCTGGCCGTTGCAAAAACGCAAGGGTGGATCTGCCCAAGCGTATGATCGACGATTATCTCGATCCATACCGCAGCTTGATCTCAGTCGATTCTCTGGCCGCCTGAGGCCGCGAGTTATGTTTTGAAGAGCCAGGAGACCAATCATGCCACAGAGCACCCACAACCGAGTCGCAGAGCTTCACAACCTCGCCGCTCACGCCCACACTGCCGCTGCCGTCGCCCACGGCAAGGGAGATCATCTAACCGCTCACGAACTCAGCCAACGGGCGCACGAACACTCCAGGAACGCCCTCAAGCTCGCCGAGGAACTTGCCCGCGAGACCAGAAATTCAAGCAAGTCCTAAAGCGCAGTAACTGCCGACTGCCGACAATCAACCTACTGTGTTGGTGATGCCAGCGAGATCAAAAGCCAGGGTCACCCGCCGCATTGGATTATTGAAGGTTTGCCCGCCCCCTGTCAGGCGTTGATCTGGCCCTGCAAGCAGTAGGACCTAACCCAATATGGGTGCGATAATTTCGGTAACGAATCCTCCAGCAGCTTATGAAGCGCCACGTCCTCATCTACGGGTTGATCGGTGGAATCTTGATTGCTCTGCTCCAGTGGACCGAGTATCAGTTCCTGGTCGTCGAACATTCCATCGAAATCTACGGCGGACTGATCGCCGCGACCTTTGCCGTTCTTGGCATCTGGCTTGGCCTCAAGCTGACAGCAAAACGCCAGACAATTGTTGTGAAGGAGGTCCCCGCCCCTGCCGAGGGGCCGTTCATCCCTGACGAAGGAAAACGTGAGGACCTCCATATCACTCGCCGTGAGCTTGAGATCCTTGAACTGATCGCCCAGGGCCTGAGCAACCGCGAAATCGCCGAGAAGCTTTTTGTGAGCGAGAGCACGGTGAAGACCCATTCCAGCCGTGTTTTCGACAAACTCGGGGCGAGACGAAGAACGCAAGCGGTGCAACGCGGCAAGGAATTCGGCCTTCTCCCCTGATTTACTCGCGCACGAGCACGGTTCGCGCCAATAACCGATCCCCCAAACGAATGATCTTTCTCTCCGCCGCCAAAATCAGCCAAAAGGATGACGACACCGACCCCGCCTCATGCGGTATGTTGAGCCGCTCAATACGAGCGAACATGAAGTTTGTGAAAACATGAACTTCTTGAAAAAAGGAGCGAACATGAAGTCTCTGAATTCGATGAAGGTCTTTGTCGTGGGTACCCTGTCGATCGGCTTGTTTTCAAGCACTGCGCTCATTCCCGCAACCGCCCAGGAACTCCCCCGGGTCTACGACGCCTCCATGCCACGTGACCAGCAGATCACACTCGCTGAAAGCGCCGCCCCGGCCGAGGTATCCAGTAAAGCCACAGTTTATGTTCTCGGCCCCAAAGGCTACGAGAAAGCGCGCGAAGGCACTAACGGCTTCAGCTGTTTTGTTGGCCGGCATTTCGTAAAGCCCGCAGAAACAACCATTGAGCCGCAGTGCTTCGACGCCGAAGGCGGCCGCACTCTCTTGCTTGTCTACATGCACGGTGAAGAGCTGCGCACAAACGGCAAGTCCGAGGCCGAAATCAAGGCAGACGTCGCCAGCGGATATAAGGAAGGCCGTTACCAGCATCCCAGCAAACCGGGATTCCTCTACATGATGTCCGGCCGGAACCGCTTGAGCGCAATCCCAGAGCACGGCACTGGCATTTTCCCTCCGCACTTGATGTTTTATGCGCCGAACATGACAACGAAAGACATCGGGTTCGACGCCGAACCGAACCTCGATTATCTTGGGATGACTCACCCCGGAGCAGGCGATAACCTGATCGTAGTTGTCCCAGTGGCATCCAAGTCGCCAGCTGACCTAGCTGGTCGCTGAGCCCGTATGAGCATGGGGCCGGCAGCATACGTCGAAAGGTCGGGATCGGATACAAGATCGGATAAAAGACATCACAAGAATATGAGAAAGATCATCGTCACCTTCGGGCTGATTTCCGGCGCTATCTCCTCGCTGATGATGATAGCGGTGGTGACCTTCGGCGGCAGGATTGGCTTCGACCGCGGGGCGATCATCGGCAACACCTCCATCGTGCTCTCGTTCTTGATGGTGTTTGTCGGCATCCGAACCTACCGGGACAACATCGGCGATGGTCAGATTACCTTTTTAAAGGCTTTTGCCGTCGGCCTCTCCATTACGCTGATTTCCTGCATCGTCTATGTCGCAACCTGGGAGGTGATCTACTACAACTTAATACCTGGTTACTGGGACGCATATGGCGCTCATTTGGTTCGGAAGCTCGCCGCCGCGGGGGCGAGCCCGGCAGCCGTCCAGGCAAAACTTGAGCAGGTCAGAAAATACAAAGAGCTGTACAAAAACCCATTCTTCAATGCAGTGCTCACGTTCATTCATCCCTTCCCGATTGGGCTCGTCATCACGCTATTCTCCGCGTTGGTCCTGAGGCGAAAGGCGCAACCGCAACCCGAGCAATCCCCCTAGGGAGAAAACCGGGGACAGTGGAACGTTCCCAAGTGTTTCGACGAATGGAAATCGGTGAACATCCCGTCTATCCCCGGTTTCCCCCACGCTCGATAAAGTTGCTGAGGTTGTTGCGAAGCTGGCGCAGGCGAAATAGAAGTTGGAGTCTTGGTGATTGTTATGCGCCAGGTCGGAACCTAAAGCAAGGCAGCTGGTACCCAGCTTTCCAACAGAGGGAAAGCTGGGGCAGCCTCAGTTAGTATGGTGACGGCAACGGTGGGCCAGCCCCTTCTCCAGAATATCCGTGGCATGGCTGATCGAGGAGGATGGATGGCGCAGGTATGGTTAGTCACGGGCAGCTCTCGTGGGCTGGGTCGTGCAATTGTTGAAGCGGGCCTCGCTGCGGGCAATAAAGTGTTGGCGACAGCCCGGGACATTACGTCGCTGGCTGATCTGTCGGAACGATATGGAGATCAGGTCAAACTTTTCGCAATGGATGTGACCGACGAAGCCGCAGCGGCAAATGCGGTAGTGGCGGCGGTCGATGTATTTGGCTCGCTGGATGTGGTGATTAACAATGCGGGATATGGCAATCTTTCGTCCGTCGAAGACACGCCTCTATCGGAATTCCGCGCGCAGATCGAAACCAACCTCTTTGGAACGATTATTGTGACGAAGGCAGCTCTTAAGTATTTTCGCGAAAAGAAAGCTGGCCACTTCATTCAGTTTTCATTGGTGGGCGGAAGGATTGGGCCTCCGGGACGCGGGCCTTATTCGGCGGCGAAGTGGGGTGTCGAAGGCTTCTCCGAGGTGCTTTCGCGCGAAGTGGCGCCGCTCGGCATCAAGGTCACCATCGTTGAACCGGGTGGCTTTCGCACAGACTTCGCGGGCAGTTCCACCCAACTTAGCGAAGGTCATCCTGAATACGATTCGACGGTTGGAGCTACCGCAAGATTTCAGCGGAACTACAACGGCAAGCAGCCTGGTGACCCCAAAAAGGCAGCTCAGGCGATTGTCGAGTTGACGCAAGAACGAAACCCGCCGTTCCGACTTTTGCTGGGCAGCGATGCGTACGCCGCGGTGGAGAAGAATGATCTTGCGCGATTAGAGGAAGCACGACTTTGGAAGAAACTCAGCGTCTCCACTGATTTTGAAGCGAAGTGAAGAAGCAGCAAAGGCATCTACGACGGGCAGTGTAGAACGGACAAGAGTTTCGCCGGCAGCATCGCCGGCAGAGGACTGTGTCCGGCAGTGGACCTGCCCCACTCAAGCCAAAGCCCGGCTTGAATGGGCCACCCGCCATTCCTCGATGTCGGGGGCGAATGGTTTCTAATGTGGCAGTCGAAAATGTGGAATGGGCAGGAAGAGGCATTCCGAATGTTTACCATCGTTGGTGTGGTGTTTTTGGTTGTGGTCCAACGCGAGCCAACTCACGATTAGCCGGAAATCCTTCTTTTGGGTCGATTTTTTTGAGGAATGCGTAGAAGTAAAATTTCTAACACAAATTAGCACAAAAATTTGGGGCTATTGGAGCCATCCTTCTGACTTCAGCCGGCGCCATGCCGACTCAATGCGTGGCTTTGTGAAGGTTCTACGCTTGTGGTCATTCCAAGAGTGGACGGCGGCTGTCACGTTGTCGGGCTTCTCGCGGCCTTCAACAACGCCATCGTGCACGACCACCCAATGAACGGTGGACAACAACTCCAAGCCGTAGGGTGTTTCATAGCCTTCAATCAACGCTGTCACGCGAGCAAGGCGGCCTTGAGTTTGTTTCTCATTCGCAAGGAAGACTTCAGCTTCTTTGACTGCTTCTGGAAACAACTCCAGGGAAACGTCCCCGCTTCTGTCACCATAACCTCGCACGTAGTGGCCCTCAATCCTCTGCAAGACGTGATGAAGGTTTTCAGCGTAAGGACCGTACTTCTGTTTTTGAAAGTTCAGGTCTAGCGGTTGCCCGGCTTCCTGGAGGAAATATGCTAGTTTCTGGATTTCTAAAAGAGTCAATCGGTAGCCCGGCAATACATAGCGGCTCAGGACTTCCAGGATCACTGCACGTCCCGGCGTCATGCGCGGAGGCTTTGTAGCAATCTTCATGTCCTCCGCTTTTGGTGCACCGTCCGGGTAAAACAATTGAACCTGGACATCTGGCAACTCAAGAAATGCTTCTTCTATGAGTGGCCGCACTTGTTCCCAATCCAGTCCGCCGTTGCCACACCCTAGTGGCGGCACCGCAATTGATTTAATGTGTTCTTTCTTGACCACTTGAATGAGCGCCTTCAGACCGGACTGTATGTCTTCCATCTTTGATTTGCCCTTCCAATGTTTCTTGGTCGGGAAATTGATGATGAATCGCGGGTTTTTCTCGCGGCGGAACACGAACATTTTGCCAATTTGCACCTCTCCGCGCTTGCAAGCCGCTTCATACGCGGCGTAATTGTCCGGGAAGGCTAGCTTGAATTGCAGAGCTATCCCCTTGCCCATCACGCCAACTGTGTTCACCGTATTAACGAGGGCATCTGCAGGCGTTTTGAGTAGGTCCCCGTCTCCGCGAAAAATCATTTAGTAGTACCAACCCTGTTGAATAACGACTGGCGGACGATTGCCCGCCAAAATTTGTGCCACGGCTGCTGCTGTGGCGTTACCGTATACGGCTATTTGATGAACAAGGTGCCAGGGAAAAAAATCTCTGACTAGGAATTCTGCTTGGCGGCGGCGCGAACGGTCCGGGTCGTCAGGAATGGCATTCCAATATTTTGCCTTCATCAGATTCCAATCTATTTTGTTCAGGTCTTGAAAATCATCAAAGAAGTCTGTGTATTCCATGTCTGCGTGTCCTTCGGTAAAAACCCACCGTAGTCCCGCCGCGTCCACCGCTTCCGTTGACGAGCAAAGATAAATGACTGGTTGCTGCCCCGCAGTATACCCTGCGACGTTTCCACGGGATATTGCAAACAGCATCGGGGACTTGGGGGCAAAATAAAACGGCACATAATCACCTACGGTTCCCCTTGGGCCCACAGGAACAACTCTGTTGAGCCGTCTAGCCTTTATGTGCGTATGCCCAATATTCATTGCCTTCATATTTTGGGCGGCGCGGTCACAGTGCAATCCGCGTTGCTGGATGATTCTCGCAAGGTTGTTTATGTGCGTTATGTGATAGATCGGCGGCACGGCAGAATCTTAACTTTATCAAAAGATTCCAGCACCCCCGTTTTTCTTGCCAATTGCCTTAAATTATCATTTTTCGCCCTCCATTCGCCATACACGATTCGCTAGACTCCCCAAGACAATCGCGGCTTTGCAAAAATTTTCCCCTTCTGATTGCCCGTTGCCGCGCATCGGAGGCGATTTTAAGCGAATGATCCCATAAAACCCGCGAAATGTCGGAAATGTGGGGACAGGAAGTGGGGAGGCAGACCGAAGGTTGCCCGTTTTTTTCTTACGCTTTGGGGGCGAGAGTCTGAGAACGACCCGGCGGTCCCCCCCGACTTACCGAAAAACGTGAAAAAATCAATTAGGGCCGCCGCGTTCATTGCGGCACCCACTGGATTCGCGCTGGAAGGATTACGAGATGCGAAAAGGGTTTACGAGAAAGCCAAAACCGGACGAGCCCGCGACGCCAGTGAAGAACTACATCACGCCGAGCGGACTGGAGCGCCTGAAAGATGAGTACCGGTTTCTGCTCACCCGGGAACGTCCGGCCGTGACGGAGGTGGTGGCGTGGGCTGCCAGCAACGGCGATCGCAGCGAAAACGCGGACTATCGGTACGGCAAGCGGCGGCTGCGGCAGATCGATGGGCGGATTCGCTTTCTCACCAAGCGAATCGAAGCCGCGGAAGTGGTGGACCCGGAGGCTCCGAGAGCGGGGCAGGCGGCGGCGAGGGCATTCTTCGGAGCGACCGTGCGCTATGCCAATGCCGCGGGAGTATCGCGTGTGGTGAGCATCGTGGGCACCGACGAAATCGATCTCAACCGCAACCACATCAGTTGGGTGTCACCTCTGGGGCGCGCGTTGATGAAGTCGGCAGCGGGTGACAGCGTAGTCCTTCAATTGCCGGGCGGTACAGAGTACCTGACCGTGCTGGACGTGCGTTATGAGCGCATTGCTGTGGAACCGTTCCGTGAACCACCTGGATCCGAGGCCTCGGCAAAGAGACTCCCTCGCCGACGTTCACCTGACGAAGAGGAGCGGAATCGGGGCTAGGTGCCGAAGACGACGCGCGTGCCTGTGGAAGGCATGATGAGCTTTTCGGGCATCTCGCGCTGGATTGCCATTATGGTGCGGAAGCCGGTGCAGTGCATGGGAATCAAATAGTCCGGGTTGATCTCCTTCATCCCTTCCACCGTCTTGGCGATGAGTTCATCAGGATAGGGCGCCAGGTGCCACCCGCCGACAACGGCGTGGACCTTCTCGATCCCGGTGGATTTCTGGATCTGGCGGACCGAGTTGATGATGCCGGCGTGGCCGCACGATGAGATCACGACGAGTCCCCGGCCTTTCACGTTGTAGGCGGTGGCGTGCTCGCCCCAGAAGATGTCTTTCACCAACTCGCCCGGCTTGGCTTCCATCTTGACGGTGCCGGGAGGGAAGTGGAAGGTGGCGTCGCATGCGGAGCCGGGCGCGCCGGCTTCCAGGCGAGCTGCTGGAGGAGACATCTCGAAATCGGTGATTCGCGCGATGTGGCCTGAGGTGAAGGCGTGGCCCGCCACGACGGTGGGTTCCTCCGCGATCACGACCTTCAACCCTCGCGCTTCCAGCTCATCCCGCTTGAGCTCACCGTAGTCGAGTTTATTGCCGTCGGGCTGCACCACCCAGCGATGGCAGAAGGTATCGCGTCCTCCGGCATAAAGAGTGAGCCCTGGTTTGGCATGTCCCTGGAGGGCCTGCGCCAAATCGGGCAGGCCACCGTAATGATCCTCGTGCCCGTGGCTGATTATGAGGGCGTCGGCCGTCGCGGGATCTACCTTCAGGCCTTTGAAATTGTTTGTGAGCGTCCGGGGCGTGAGCGCGAAGTCCAGCAGGATCTGTTTTTCCTCTGCGCCTCGGAAGGACTCCAAGTGAAAGGCCAGCCCATGTTCCGACAACAACGAGACCTCTGAGCCGTAGGGATGAGGCAAAGTATTCCGGGTGATCGTGAGGTTGCCGATTTTCCCGCCCTTGGCGAAGATGTCGTAAATGTTGTCCACCAGGTTGGTGACAACGAGGCGGTCAGTGGTGGGGATTTCCTTCGGAGCATCGAGGAAACTTCCGAAACGGCCCGCGCCGCCCACCAGGAACGTTCCGCCTGCTACGGCTCCCAGCTTCAGGAATTCGCGCCGCTGCATGCTTGTCCCCCTTCATCTGACCCGAGATTTTCTTTCCTGGCTTCGAAGACGGTAAACATTGTAACCCCAAAGGACTTAGTTAACGATTTTTGCGTGCACCATTCCCACTGTGTTGGTAATGCCCGCAAGATCAAAAGCCTGGGCCCGCCAGGTCTTTTCACTCTACCCAGCCCGCCCGATCAGGTGTAGAGTTCTCAAGCCCGCCGAAGTCCGAAGGAAAGTCCGAAGCAAAGAAGGGAGACTCCAATGCAAGTCACCCCGGCAACCAGGACCTCATCGTTCGCCGCGCTATTACTTCAGGCACTCATTCTGGCCCTCATCCTGGCCGTTGCGATTCCTTCGACTGCCCAGACATTTACCTCACTGCACAGCTTTACCGGCACAGACGGCAGCAGCCCCTATGCGGGGCTGATCCAGAGTACGAGTGGGAGGTTGATTGGGACCACATCGGCCGGCGGCGCTTTTAGCGGCGGCACGGTTTTCACGGTCACCACCGGAGGAACCGTGAACTCCCTTTACAGCTTTTGCCAGCTCGCCAGTTGTGCCGACGGCTTCGACCCCAGAAGCCCGCTGGTGCAGGCCACGAATGGAAATTTCTATGGGGTCACGTTCGGCGGCGGTCCATCCGACAGCCCTGGAACGATCTACAAGATCACCAACAGCGGCGCTCTGACCACGCTCTACACCTTTTGCGCCTTGAGTGGGTGCACCGACGGCGAAACTCCCTATGGAGGCATGGTGCAGGCGCTCAACGGCGTGCTGTACGGAACCACCTACGGCGGCGGAGCGCACAGTGGGGGCACAGTCTTCGACATCAAGACCACTGGAGGGACTCCGACAATACTCTACTCGTTCTGCTCCCTGAGCCAGTGCGCCGACGGCGACGCTCCGCAAGCTACCCTGATCCAGGGGACGGACGGCAATCTTTACGGCTCAACTTATGACGGTGGCACATTCACTTACTACGGCAACGTCTTCAAGATCGGCTCCGCCGGAGCCTTCACCTCGCTCCACAGTTTCGACGGCACCGACGGCGACGAACCCATCGGCGGACTAACTCAGGCCATCGATGGAAACTTTTACGGGACAACCCAGGTCGACGGCGTGAATGGCTATGGCACCGTCTACAAAATCACTTCAGGCGGCACGCTGACCACGCTCTACAATTTCTGCGTGTCGAGCGGTTGTCCAGACGGCTCAATCCCCGAAGATCCCCTGGTCCAGGGAACCGACGGGAACCTTTACGGAACCACGTTTTCCGGCGGCGCCTTCGGCAAAGGCACCATCTTCAGCATCACCACCGCGGGCGTGCTCACTACGCTGCACAGCTTCGACAACACCGACGGCGGCCAGCCCTGGGCCGGAGTAATCCAGGACACGAACGGCACGTTCTACGGGACCACCTACAGCGGCGGCACAAGCAATCTGGGCACGGTCTACAGCCTGTCGATGGGGCTAAAGCCGTTTATCAAAATCAATCCCCCTGCCGCCAAAGTCGGAGCAACCGTGGCCATTCTCGGCACCAACCTGACCGGCGCGACCAAGGTCACCTTCGGCACTCTTGCCGCTACTTCGTTTAAAGTAGTGTCGAGTTCGGAAATTACAGCCGTCGTTCCCGCGATCACAACGAACGTCAGAGTTACAGTTACCGCTCCCAGCGGCACCTACTCCACCTACCCGCCGTTTCGCCTGGTCAAGTAGCGAAGTCAAGTAGCGGGCTGGCCCACCTTTGCGCTACCACAACCGAGGCACTCCAACCCATCGCCGTCTTTGGTACGCACAATTCCTAGGCAGACTCGCCGGTGGAAGAACCTGCACCACGTTTCACCAGCAATATGGTGATATCGTCCTGATTGAATTTCGGGTTCACCAGCGATTTGAGGTTTGCCATCGTTCGCTCCGCGTTCTCGGCGAAAGCATCACGCAGAAGATTTTCGGGATGCTCCCCCTGCATTGAGTCGGTCAAGCCGTCTGTGAATATAAGGAGGGTACTATCAGGACTAAGAACAGCTGTAAGACTTCCGTACCTCGCATCGAGAAACAGTCCAAGGGGCGGGCCTGTGGCTTCCAGAAGTGTCGTTATTCCGTAAGAAAACACAATCGGGGCGTTGTGACCGGCATTCACGTAAGTTAATTCTCCCGAATCGCGGCTGAGCAGAATGAACACGGCCGTGGCGAAGCGATCACTCGGAGTGTATCGGCTCAGATGCTTGTTAATCTGGTTAGCCAATGTGACCGGGGTCGATTCCACGCTTGCCATGCTCCTAACCAGAGCCTGTATATTTGCCGCGAGCAGAGCCGCTGAAATCCCCTTCCCAGACACATCGGCTAGCGCGAACAGCGTTCGATTGGCAGGAAGTTCGATGACGTCGAAGTAGTCGCCACCTACCTCGCGCAAGGGCTTGTAAAACGCCTCCAACTCGTAGCCCGGCAACTCTTCCAGTTTTCCCGGCTGGAGCGTCTGCTGAATCTGTCGTGCAGCCATCTGGTCGGTTTCAAGTTGTGTCTTGCGAACAAATTCTGACGTTAGCATTGCGTTCTGGATCCAGCGGCCCGTGTAAAAAAGCAGGAACACCAACACATAGCTGACTGGCCCTCTCGGTAGTACGAGAAAATACGAATACAACCACTTCGGCAACATGAAAGCCCACATCAGCGTGAAGTAGAAAGCATATCCCTGAAGAGCAAAACCGACGTATGTGGTGATGCGTTTGGATCTGGGCATTTCGCGGGCCCAGTCATAAAAGGCATATTGCAGTGCGCGGCGAATGGGGCCTGCAGATTGGTCGAGCTTCACCGTGCTCAGGCGAAGTGGCATCGCAGGAGTCTAACAAGAAGCAGTCGCGGCAGGCGAATCGCAGCCACGCGATAGACATAATCCGCCTTGTTGCCTCGCCGATTGGGCCCGAGTGACGGGCAAGCCGGAAGTAATTCTTTAAGTTAGCGCTCACGGGCTTTCTCCCCCCCGAGTATCTGAAGCGGGGTTCCCCGCTAACTCTTCGAGGATTTTCGGGAAAGGCACGACTTCCAGTCGCGTCCACACAATTCCGTTTCGATTGGCGTCTTCAGGCGCTAAGCGCGATCTCATCAGCCCTTGTCCGGTTTTCGTAACAACCTCCACAATCCTGTTGCGCGCCTGGCCGCGCTTGTTCTACTATTCGCTCCGCCCTCCCCCATCCCAGCGTTAGCGTGTCCCACGAAGCGAAGCGGCAGATCTAAAGCCAGGAAGCGGCAGTATTGTTCGCGGGTGAAAGTTGTAAGTCATCGGTTGTCAGTAAATGTGCGTAGGCTGAAGAATGACAACTAGAACTATGAGGAGGGATCAACAATGATCTTCGGCTGGCCAATGCTGTCCGCACCAAGCGGCCAATTTGTAACATCGACATTTACCATCAGCGGCATCGGGCCGATGGATGTTTTTGGCTCGGCCCAGATGAACGGCCTGGTTATT
The DNA here is from genome assembly GCA_963761915.1 of uncultured Acidobacteriota bacterium. GTDB lineage: Bacteria > Acidobacteriota > Terriglobia > Terriglobales > Acidobacteriaceae > Sulfotelmatobacter. The sequence continues at coordinate 4,981 of CAVXIO010000020.1, read as the reverse complement.
CTCGACTGGGGATCCGGTTGGATCGTCTACACGGGATACACCAACGCCAACGGCTTCACTGACCTGACTATCGGCGAGGGTTTCAGCGGCGGCAGCCCGGTGTTTATTGGCTTAGGGGTTACCAGCATCACTGTCAGCCTGACCTGTAGCGCTGGCGGATCGCCGACCTTCATGCAGGGCACGATCATCATCACCGAGCCTCCGGCATAGAGAATCGTGAACCCCGGACGCCTTCGTCCCGGGAGAAGCGTTAGTTTGGTTGCGTTCGACGGGCACCGTTTGTGAGGGTTTCGACCACGTAGGCGGGACGCATCGCCAAAGGTGGCGCGATGCACGACACAGGGAGAACACCATGCTGATCAAGAATGACAAAGGCGTTATCGCGGAACAAAGCGACGTATGCGTTCTGTACGATCCAAGAAGCGGTGCCATCGTTCACCTCCACCAGCAGATGACGTTTCCCGGAGGGCGAAAGCCCTCGCGGGGCGAGCTCGAGGCGCAGGCGCTGCAGCACGCCGAAAAATCCCGGGGGACTGGACTGAGGCTGAAGGCGCTGCACGTCCCCGCTCAGCAGTACGAGCACACCAAGTGCTACAAGGTGCATGTGAAGGCACAGCGCCTGGTCGAGCTGCCCCTGCCAAAGGCAGTCCGAGACCGCCTGAAAAAAATGGGTCGGGCAACAGCTCCGAACGCGAAGTGAGATCTCCACCCGGCCGAATGTTTATAGACCTCCGTTGGGACTGCGCCTGCACGCTCGTAATTCACGATAATGACGCCATTCGATGTGACTGTGCTTTCCGTCACCTTGAATGCCGCCGGGATCGTGCCATCGGCAAACAATCGTTTTCTGCCGCCCAGCGCTTTCGGAAATATTTGCAGCCAGAACGCATCGACCAAATCATGCTTGATGAGCGTCTGAACGAGATTTGGGGCTGGCCCACCCTTGCGCCACCACGAATGGGGCTGCCTCACCCTTCGTGGTTTTCGACGGAGCCCAGCCAAAGGGTGGGAAACGCACCTATGACCCAGCAGCCCGCCTCACCCAGGTTCAAGACACGGCCACCGGCACCTACAATTTTGGCTACGACAACATGAACCGCCTCACTTCCGCCACGGTGGACTACTCCTTTAACAGTGCGGGCGCATTAACCGTGCAGTACGGCTACGATAAAGCCTCTAACCGCACTTCGATGATCGACCCTCAAAGCGTGACCACCGCCTACGGCTACGACACCTTGAACCGGCTGCACACTCTGACCTACAACAACCAGACTCCGAACTATGTTTTCGGCTATGACATGCTCAGCCGCCGCAACTCGCTCACCCGGCCCAACGGCGTCGACACCACCTACGGCTACAACAATGTCTCGTGGCTGCTCTCGGTGGTACACACGCTGGGCACCACCACCCTCGACGGCGCCGCCTACACCTATGACTATGCCGGTAACCGCCTCACCCGGACGGACAAGCGCCTTGGTACAACCCTCACCTACGCCTACGACCACATCTACCAGCTCCAAACGGCCAAACAGGGCACTACGACCAAAGAGAGCTACACCTACGACCTGGTGGGCAATAGGCTAACTTCACTAGGCGTGAGCCCCTACAACTACAATTCGTCGAACGAGCTGACCTCAACCCCAAGCGGCAGCTACACCTACGACAACAACGGCAACCGCAAGTCCGACCCCAGCGGCGCGCAATACAGCTGGGACTTCGAGAACCGCCTCACGCAAGTGATTCTATCCGGCACCGCCGGCACCGTGAACTTTATGTACGACCCCTTCGGTCGGAGAATTCAGAAAGCGTTCACGCAGAACGGCACGACAACCACCACGGATTATTTGTACGATGGGGCGAACATTTTGGAGACGATAAATCTGAGCGGGACCGTGCTGGCTCGCTACGTCGATTCGCTAAACATCGACGAGCCTCTGTCTGAGCTGATTTCAGGAACGACTAACTACTACGAGCAGGACGGTCTCGGGTCGGTTAGTTCACTAAGCAATGCCTCTGGGGCGCCGGCCAACACCTACACTTACGATTCCTACGGCAAGCTGCTGGCATCCACAGGCACTCTCGCCAATCCATTTCAATACACCGGTCGCGAGTTCGATCCCGAGACGCAAATGTACGGGTACAGGTCCCGCTACTACGACGAGGGCGTCGGGAGATTTCTCAGCGAGGACCCCACTAGCTTTCTGGCTGGTAACAATTTTTACACTTATGTTGCGAACAGGCCGACACGATTTAACGATCCGTTCGGGGAAAGCGCCCAAGTCGCTCTCCCATGGCAGATCGCCTGGACTTCAATAACCTAGTGAACTCGCTGACCCTGCAACGACTGAGATATCCGATTCCAGAGTGGAACAATATCGATGCAACGATCTAACATCGTAACAGGCGGCAGCCTGGGGCACCGGTACCTCGCGGATGTGGGGAACAAGCCGTACCGCGCCACTGCCGCTGCCCGGGCACGCGCACTTGTAAAGATGAACCAGACCCACTGGACGTTCACCATAGAGCGAACTATATCCCCTTTCCTCATCAATGGGCCGTGGCGGTCTCCGATAACCCTGACAGATCCAATTGTGATCCTTGATGCATGGGGCGGCGCTGCTGGCGCGTTTTCGCTGCCAATACCGGAGATCCATCCGGTAAAGTGAGGCTACGGTGAAGAAATGGTACTGGTCGCTGGGACTTTTCGTAGTGGGCACGCTCGTCGGAACGAAGGGTGCAATAGTTTCGAATGCGAATCTCGTCGCGCACATGGCCATTGGTGCGGTTGTGGGATTTGTTATTGGCTCATTCCTTGACTGGTATGACGCAAGAAAGCGGCGAACCTGACACGAGGAGAATACGGGGGACAGGACAATACGGGACAATACGAAAGGGAATCCGGGGACAGGCGGGTAGCCCAGGCTTTTGATCTCGCCCGGCATCAGCAACACAGTGGGTGCCCCTCGATAAGAGCGAAGGCGGTGTCAAGCACCACGGACCTCAATCCCGCGCTCATTGCTCTGCACGTTCCAAAGGCCCCCGCGACACGCGCCCCCGCTTAGTGGTATCTTTTTAGCCTTACTAGAAACTCGTAAGGTTGGAGGAATCAAAGTCATGGCTCAAGTAAAAATCACAGTCCGCCCCAATGGCCCCTACCGTGTCGAAGCTCCCGAAGGTTCGATTGAACTGGTCGACGTCAACGGAACGCAATACGACCTCACCGGCAAGCCCGCTTTCTCTCTCTGCCGCTGCGGCGGTTCGGTGAACAAACCATTTTGCGACGGCACGCACAGCCGCGTCGGATTCCAGGGCGCGGAACTGGCAGTCAAGAAAGCCGAGGGCTAGCTTTCACAAGGGGGGTATCCTGAGATGAGCTTTGTCAAGAACCGGAGCCGTGGAAAACCTGTGGATAACGTCTCTTTTGGAATCCGCCAGGTGCGTAAAAGACACACCCCTCGTTGGCAACCAACTGATTCGGTGTGCTTTGCTAGTTGTATAGCTTAAAGATAATATGCAAAAGTGTTCCCATGGGAACATTCGTCCTGATGTTCCCATAGGAACACTCTCTGATTGAGAGGCCTTTTGAGCGACCAGAACGACCGCGAACTGGATGATCGGGAATTCGGTGATCGTGAATTAGGAATGAAACGCAACATCACGCGCCGTGACTTCCTCAATGGCGTGGCCGTTACCGCTGGTGCCGCGATGATGCCATGGCATTTGTTTGCGGAAGGCGATAACGATCCGCGAGAAGTCGCCCGACTATTATCCGCCCGCGCTCACCGGCCTGCGCGGCAGCCATCCCGGTTCTTTCGATCCGCACATGCTTTGCGCGATGGCACTTTCTGGGATGCAGCCGGCACGCCGCAAGATACCGGCGAGACCTACGACCTCATCGTTGTCGGCGGCGGCATCAGCGGCCTTTCCGCCGCCCACTTCTATCGCAAGCCGCGGGCGCGAACGCGCGCATTCTTATCCTCGACAACCACGACGACTTTGGCGGACACGCCAAGCGCAATGAGTTTCGCGTGGGCAATGCGTTCCGCCTGGGCTTCGGCGGAACCTATTCGATCGAGAGTCCCGCGCCTTACAGCAAGGAAGCCCGCGCGCTGGTCGAGGAACTCGGCATCGACGTGGCCTCGTATCCCAAGTATCACGATGCTGATCTCTATCGCTCGCTGGGTTTGCGCTCGACCATCTTTTTCGACAAGGAAACTTTTGGCGTAGACCGGTTGATAGTTGGGCCGGCCTTGTTGAGGGGCGGTGAAGAAGACTACGTTGTGCCCGCCGACCAGGATACGTGGAAGCATTTCTTGCGAATGCGCCGATCGCCGCGCAGGCTAAGAGCGATTTGGACCGCTTGCATCATGACAACCAGGATTACTTTCCGGGATTGACCTCGACCGAAAAGAAAGCGAAGCTGGCGCGCATGAGCTACGCCACATATCTGGGACATCGTCAGGTCCATGAGGATGTGCTGAAGCTTTATCAAGCGGGGCCGCAGCCGCTGTTTGGTTTGGGAATCGACGCTGTGCCTGCGCAGGATGCCTGGGGATTGGATCTGCCAGGCTTCGCCGGGCTGAAGCTCGACCCGGCACCGGGCAAGGGAATGAATCGCGACGCGATTCCGAACGAAGAAGCGGAGAAATATTTCTTCCACTTCCCCGACGGCAACGCGAGCATCGCGCGCATGTTGGTTCGCAAACTGATTCCCGAGACGTGGCCGGAAACTCCGCAGCGGACGTGGTTCTGGCGAAGGCGAATTATTCCAAGCTCGATTCGTCTTTGTCACCCGTGAAGATTCGGCTGAACAGCACCGCGGTGCGCGTGAAGCATCTGGGTGACGCGGCGACCGCGAAAGAAGTGGAAGTCGCTTACGCCAGAGGCGGGAAGGTGTACACGGCGAAGGCGAAGAACTGCATTCTGGCTTGCTGGCACGTGGTGAAGCAATACGTCGTTTGAGCAGTATTACATAGACATA
>CAVXIO010000019.1:0-86050 GCA_963761915.1 uncultured Acidobacteriota bacterium | reverse complement strand
TGCGGCGGCCACGCTCAACACGGCCGCCGCCATCCATCCCGTCATGAAATTTGTCCGCCGCATTCTCGCCCTTGAACTAGCCACTCGCTGCCGGTAACGATCTTCCGCTTCGCCTTACGGATTTGCCGTCACGTCGTGCTGCACTTCCAGGTCATCCAGCAAATCGAAATCGGAATACAAGTCGTGATTCTTCTCGAAGTCCTGCAGATCGCCCACCGCCGTGCCCGGCTCAACCGTTTGGCCGGCCGCGTCGTTGACCGCGATTTCGTTATTCCCCTGGCGGATTCCATCGCCCTTGCTGAAAAACAGTCCCACCCCAATTGCCATCAGCAGCGTCAGCGCCGCGCGGTGTACACCGGGACGCCGGAACCACGCCAGCCATCCCGCTTGCGGCTTGGCCATCTCTTCCCGCAGACGCGCCTGCAGCCGTACATCAAAATACGGTGACGGCTCCGGAGCGTGCCACTCATCCAGCAAAGCCATCGTCTGCCGGAACTCTTCCAGCTTCCCGGCGCATGCTTCGCATCCCGCCACATGCCCCTTGATCTCGGCCGTCGTTTCCATCAAGCCCGACGCCAGGTCCGGCATCATTTCACGAACTTCCTCGCACTTCATAACCATGTTCCCCTTAATTTCTGGTCGCCTCTGTCGCTTCATCCCAAGAGTTTCCTAGATAAATTCTTTTAACTGTTCACGCAAAGTCTCATAAGCCCGGTACAGCAACGACTTCGTCGCCGATTCACTCAGCTTCAGCACATCGGCAATTTGTTTGTAATCCATCTGCTGATACTTGTGCATGATCACCGCCAGCCTCTGCCTCTCCGGCAGCGCTTCAACTTTGCTGCGGATCGCCGCCAATCGCTCACGCCGCACTAAAGCCTGCTCAGCCGTCATCGAGGCGTCGGCCACATCCATCGTCGTGCCAGTTTCCTCGTCCGGCTCGTCAGGCTGACGGTCACTTCCGGCCGCTCCTTGCGTGTATCGCGCGCATGATTGACCGCCAGGTTAGTCGCAATGCGATACAGCCATGTCGTGAACTTCGCGCTGGCTTCATAAGTCTGGCGCGAACGGTACACTCGCAAAAAAACTTCCTGCGCCAGATCTTCCGCCGCTGCCGTATTGCGCGCCATCCGGTACATGAAGCTCACCAGCGGCCGCCGGTATTTCTGCACCAGGAAGTTGAAAGCGGCTTCGTCCCCCGCCTTCACTCGCAGCATGATTTCGGCGTCGCTGTAGCTTTCCGCGCCAGCTACCGCTGGCAAATTACCGGCTGCGCGAGGTCCTAGCGTAGCCATCAGAACGCTTCCGTCCATGGCCGCAGTGCCCACACTCTCTTGAACCCGATTCCGAGCAGAAAGTTGTCCCTTTTCCGATTCCCCCAAGCCTCCAGAAGTCCCAGCAGTTGAGCGGGATGCGGTGGTTTGAAGTGGCCTGGTTTCGTCCGGCATGAAAGGTTACTTTGGCGCAGAGAAGCTGGCGTCTTCTAAGCCCTAGCCCTGCCGCCGATAGGCTACCACGCTTGCTACCCGCGTCCAAACTCCGGCGCTCGAAACGCACTGCAACCCGACGGCAGTTCTTTCGCAGAATCGAATCGAGCAATCCAACCTCGGAGCTTTCGGTAAAGCAAGACGCTTTTCCGCTTCCTTAGCTGTTTTTCGATGACAAGTTTACTTGACATCTCCCATGTCTCGCCCGTACACTTACATGGAAAGTTAACTTTACATGCCGCCTGAAGTCGCAAACCGAGTAAAGGAACTCCGCACCCAGCGCGGGTGGACACAGGAACAGCTGGCCGATGCCGTCGGCGTATCGCGGCAGAGCATTAACTCGATTGAGCGTGAGCGCTATGTGCCCAGCTTGCCTTTGGCCCTCACCTTCGCTCGAGTATTCGGCTCTCCCACCGACGAAATTTTCACTCTGAATGGCCAGATAAAGCCTGGCGAAATAAAGCCTGGCCAAACCATAACTACGAAGGACGAGAAATGGTGATTCCTATTCTTGTGTTGATCGGCAAACAACTGAGGAAGATTCCAATCCTCGGCAAGCTGGTCGACGAACGCTTCCTCAGCCATCGCCAGCGCGCCCAGAGGGCTGCTGGGTTAACTGGTTTCATCCTTGCCGACGCTCTTTACGCCTACCGTTATTTCGTCGACCACGTCCAGAGCTGGGATCTGTTAGCGGTCGTCCTGTCGGTAACGGCAGTCTACTTCGTTCTGATGGTGTGGTACGTGGTAACCGAGTGAGGAGAAGAACCGAATCGCGATCACAAATATGGCGCTCACTAAGGGGAAGAATTTATGGCATCCGCAAATCCGTTAAGAGCTGACGCTTCTCTATTGTCGACTGAACTTTCTCACAAACCTCTGGATCCCGCGTCCGGTTGGAAAACAATCTTTGTCGGACCCAACGGTCCGCGGGCCGGCTGGCGCTTGCTCCTCTTCGTCGTGCTCGTTGTCTTTCTCATTGGCTGCTTCCAGCTCATCCGCAGCGGCGGTGTCCAGGGTTTTCGGGACGCTCAGAAGCATGCTGGAGAAATTACGGTCACCCCGCTCTTGATGTTCAGAATTGAAGGAATAGTTTTTCTGTTGCTGTGCGCAGCTACCTGGATCATGGGAAGAATCGAGCATCGCAAATTCAGCGACTACGGTTTGCCCCTGCGTAAGGCCCTGAGTAAGGATCTGTCGTTCGGACTCTTGTCGGGCTTTCTGGCGATCAGCGGCACGCTGCTTGCCATGTTCATGCTGGGCGGATTCCACGTTACCGGCCTGGCTCTCCACGGCATTGCGATTCCCTCCGCGATGGCGGCGTGGGGCATAGCCTTCCTCATGACCGGATTGTTTGAAGAGTTCCTGTGCCGCGGATACCTGCAATACACGCTCGCTTCCGGAATCGGCTTCTGGCCGGCGGCGTTCGTGATGTCTTTCCTGTTCGGTTTCGGTCACTACTTCAATACCAACGAGACCACCATGGGCGCCGTCGCCGCGGGGTTGCACGGGCTTCTCTTTTGCTTCTTCTTGCGCCGGACCGGCAGCCTCTGGGCTTCCATCGGCTTTCACCTCGCCTGGAACTGGGGTCAAACTTTCTACGGAGTTCCCGACAGCGGTATCGTGCCCTACCACAACGTGCTGAGTTCTGCGTTTAGTGGCCCGCGCTGGCTCACAGGAGGGATAGTCGGTCCCGAAGCGAGCATCTTGTGCCCCATCGCGTTGCTGGTTGTAGCTCTGATTTTCAGCCGCTTCTATCGCGAGAATCGGTTCCAGATGGCATCGGCAAAAACCATGTAGCGACAGCCGCCTCGTCTGTCCCGCGAGCAAAGCGCGCAGCCAAGCGCCGTTCGTTGCCTGTGACGGTCGTGATTCGTAGCCGCGTGCCAGTTTCCCGCCAGCTCTTTTGCCGGGGAACTGGCCGAAGTTTTCCACAACGCGCCAGTTCATCCGTCACATCTTTTCCGCAAGTGGCAGGCTAGACTCCTGCAAGACATTTCCCGCTAAGGCGAGAAGATCTGCTCTTTAACAGCCGAAAGTTCTAAGCATCGAAGCGTGTCAATCCCGCAAATTCTTACAGCTCAAGATTTTAAGGATGAACGCGCGCAATTTAGAGGCTTTGGGCGATGAATCCAGAAGCTAACTCCTGTGAGCTCAGATTTTACCTATAAGTACTTTAGAAACAATATTTTAGCTAGAATTACGCGGATCGGCGGTCGCTAAACCTCCCGCTTTCAATAATTTAGCGAGATCGATCCCTGATTTTTTTGATCTGGAATCTGACCCTGCCGAGCACCCTCACTGCCTTGCATAATCCGCCCGCAAATGTTTGAATGAACCAACTCTTCGTGGGCGCTTAACTCAGCGGTAGAGTGCCATCCTCACACGGTGGAAGTCATAGGTTCGAATCCTATAGCGCCCACCATTTTTCAACATTAGCTCCGCGGACGTTATCTTTACTTACCCGTATAGCTCACTCTCCAGATCGAGTTCGATCCATCATCGCTCAATAGCAGCGAACCATCTGGAGCTACGGTCATTCCCACCGGACGTCCCCAGACATTGCCATCCGGCAAGACGAAGCCCGTGACGAAGTCCTCGTACTCCCCGCTGGCATGGCCGGTCTGGTGCAGCGGAACGCGAATTACTTCGTAGCCCACACGCGCCGCTTTGTTCCACGAGCCGTGCTCGGAAGCAAAAATGTCTCCCTTGTATTCAGCGGGAAACTGCTGCCCTTCGTAGAAAGCAAACTCCAGCGAAGCGTTATGCGGCTGCAGCAGCACATCGGGCACGATTACCTTATCTTTCAACTCTGGATGCGTGCCCTTATGCCGCGGATCCTGGTTCCCGCCCATATACCACCAGGGCCAGCCGTAGAAACCGCCTTCCTGCACGTGCGTGATGTAGTCGGGCACAAGGTTGTCGCCGAGAGCGTCGCGTTCATTCACCGAGCACCACAGCTCGCCAGTCTGCGGACTCACTGCAATTCCCCCGCCCGCATTGCGAATGCCATAGGCATGCACGCTCAACGTGCAGTTCGTCGGATCGCACACAAGAATATCGGCACGATTTTTCTCGCCAGGATGCGTGTCCGGGTCATCCACGTTGGAACCCGAACCGACTGCCACGAACAGCCTCTTACCGTCTTGGGAGAAAGCGAGGGCGCGCGTCCAGTGCCCGCCGGTATCGGGAAGATCGGCGACATGCTCTGGCGAGCCGGTCGCTTTCAGATCTCCCTTGTGATATGGAAAGCGAACCAATTCGGCGGTGCTGCCCACGTACAACCACTGCGGATCAGGACCCGGAGGATAGAAGGCCAATCCGTAAGGATTCTTCAAGCCTGTAGCGAAAACAGCCGAGAGTTCGGGCTTGCTCTCATCAGTGAGGCCACGAAAGATGCGAATGCGTCCCGGTTCGCTCTCGGTCAGAAAGATATCGCCATTGGGGGCGGTGAGCAAGGTGCGGGGATTGTCGAGGCCAGTGGCGTAGAGATCGACTTTGAATCCGCTCGGGGCCTTGGGCCAAACGTTCGGCGGCCGTGCCACCAGGTCAGGACCGTTGTTGGCTGATTGGGTAGCGTAAGGTCTTGGCAGATCACCGACCGTGATTTTGCGAACGGTTCCCGGCTTTTCATAACGGAAGTCTGTGAATGGAGCGATTGGCGGCGGGGCCTTGATTGTAGGACCGCCCGTATCCTCAGCGTTGGCGCTGACGACGCGACTTGTAGTCTGCGGCAAGCCCAACGATTTCACGTAGGTGACGATTTGCCAGCGCTGCTTAACCGGCAACTGCGCCCAGGATGGCATGCCGTTATCTTTGGCGCCCTTGGTGACGAACCAGAAAACTTCGCCGGGCGTGGCCGATTCGAGTCTTCCATCCACCAGAGACGGAACGTTGCCAGTGCCCTGCGCCGACCTGCCGTGGCACGAGAGGCAATCGCGCGCATACAGACGTTTCCCGGCCACCGCCGCCGCAGCGTCGCCTTCGTAGGGATTCTTCATCGCTCGCGCCGAGTCAGGCGCGTCGTGAAACTTCGTGTCTACGCCCGCAGCCAGTAGCAACGCGGCAGGCAATAGGATGGCAGCAGCTATCAAGGCGGATGAGTTGGCAAATGAGCGCATGTGTCCTCTCAATCAGTAGAAGGGTTATTCAGAAATCTTGGATGCACCGGGGCGCCGTGAGGCTGCGGCAAAGTGAAGCCCAAATTCATGAACCACAAAGAGCGCGAAGGTAGAGCAAGTGCGGGATCTTTACTGCGTGGTTCTGATCGTTGTGGTTAACCAGTGCCTTGCCGATGTTACTTTTGCGAAGATGTTCCCTTTGTGACCTGCTCGTACCAGAGCCGGTGATAGGTACGCGCCCAAGCGCCAGAGACGCGTCCGTGGATCATCGCGTAAAACGATTCAGGCTCCATGAAGACACTCATGTAAACATGAATGATGAAAGCTCCGATGGTGGCCATCGCAGCGACCACGTGTACGGTCACCGCCAGATAACGCAGCCAGCGCAGGCTCCAGGGAATGTCTTCAACGAACCAGAGCCCGATGCCGGAAATCAACAGTAGAACAATTCCCCAGAACATCAGCCAGAAAAACAGTTTCTGGCCGTAGTTGAAGCGGCCCACCGGCGGCAACTCCTCATCCTCATTTGCGATGTAGTGATTCATCGATTTCGACCAGCGCCGGTCCGCGTCCGTAGTAGCCAGGTCGCCGCGCCACATCATGTACATCCAAACCATCGACACGGTAAACGCCAAGCCAAACCAGGGATGCCAGAATCGCGCCGTCGGTCCGCCGCCCACCAGCGCCGCCAGCCAGTACATATAAGGCGACCAGAAAGCCAAGCCGGTGATCAGGCAATAAACGTAGAACAGCGAGCCGAGCCAATGGTGAACCCGCTCGGCGAATGTGTAGCGAACAATCTCGCCGCCAGATGCGCCGGTAGCGCGTGCGGAGGAAACGACGTGCGAAGTGCTCATGGTCTTCCTCCGTTCTCATGCTTCTCCTCGTCCACTTCCTTCGGACCATAGCGCAGGTAGTGCAGCGTTACGCCGAGAATGCCGCCCAGCATGGCGAGATTCCCGATCCACTTCGCGGGTCCTTTCCAGAAGCGAACTACCCACGGAATGTGCGGATCTTTGGGCAATCCGCCATACAATTCGGGATTCTTCGCATCGTGCAGGACGTAGATCACATGCGTTCCGCCCACCCCCGGTGGGTCGTAAACTCCTGCGTCGCGGTATCCGGAATTCTCGCGGAGTTGTGTGGCGCGGGTCTCCGCCAGTTCCTTCATCTCCAACTTGGTGCCAAAATGCAGGCAGCCCGTGGGGCAAGCCTTGATGCAGGCCGGTTCGAGCCCCACCGACACGCGGTCGTTGCACAGCGTGCACTTGAAAACTTTGCGCGCCGTCGGACTGAACTTGGGAATGTTGAACGGGCAGCCGGTCATGCAATACCCGCAACCGATGCAATTCGCCTCTTGGAAATCGACGATGCCGTTGGCATACTGGACGATAGCGGCATCGGCCGGACAAGCCGCGAGGCAGCCCGGATCGGCACAGTGCATGCATTGGTCTTTGCGCATCAGCAGCATCATGCTGCCGTCTTCGCGCTCATGTTCGTTGAACTTGATCAGGTTCCAGTAATTCCATGCCGTCTCCGGCATCGTCTGGTAGGTGTTGTCAAAAGTGGTTTCGCTGAACGGGTAACCGTTCCATTCCAGGCAGGCCACCTCGCAGGCTTTGCAGCCAATGCACGTTGTCGTGTCCACCAGTTTGCAGACCCGGAACTCCCGGTCCAACCCAGCGCCGGGGACGGTCCCGGCATGTCCCGAAATTCGAACGATTTCCGTTGAGGCCTGGCTCATGATCGCTCCCTACGCCTTCTCGACTTTCACTAAGAAGCCCTTGGATTCAGGGGTATGGGCATTCGGATCGACGACGGCGGGCGTCAGCAAATTCGCCGGAGTCCGCGCGTCTCTTCCTGCATCTTCGGTGATCCCGCGAAAGCCCTGGTGAATCGGCAAGCCGATCTGGTAGACCTTCTTGCCATCGATCGTCATGGGTTTCAGCCGGCGCGTGACAAAAGCTTTGGCGATGTAGGTCCCGCGCGCGCTGATGACTTTGATCACGTCGGTTCCGCGAATGCCTTTTTCGTCCGCCAACTCCACCGGAATCTCCACGAACGGCTCTGGGATCAATTGGACATTCATCGGATTATTCTTTGTCCAATAGTGATACTGCTCGGTCAACCGGTACGTCGTGCAGACAATGCTGTACTCCTCCGGGCTTCCAAACTTGTCGTACGGCGTGTTGAACTTCTTTACCAGCGGATTATTCGACTGATCGGGATGCAGCGGGTTCTTGATTGGGCTCTCGATCGGTTCGTAATGTTCCGGGAAGGGTCCATCCGCAAGCACTCCGATGGGCGCAAAGAGCCGCCCAACGCCTTCCGGGTTCATGATGAATGGGCCCATGTGGTCTTTTGGAGGGGAGTCGGGTTTGAAATCAGGCACATCATTGCCGACCCACTTTCCCGACGCTTCGTTCCACCAGACCTGTTTCCGCGTAGGATCCCAAGGCTTGCCATCCGGATCGCACGACGCCCGGTTGTAAAGCACGCGGCGATTCGCCGGCCACGACCACGCCCAGTTCTGGTAGATGCCCAGGCCCGACGGGTCCTCGGTGCCGCGACGCGCCATCTGGTTTCCGGCCTCCGTCCAACTTCCGGAATAAATCCAGTTGCCGCAGGTGGTGGTCCCGTCATCTTTCAACCAGGCAAAGCCAGGCAGCTGCTGACCAGCTTTGATCACCTGTCCGGTTGCCGGATCGGTCAAATCCGCCAGAGCTTTGCCGTTTACCTCCATGGCTATTTGCGAAAGGGGTGGATGAGCGGCGTCTGCGTAGGCCCAGCTCAGATTCAGAATAGGGTCAGGGAATTTTCCGCCGTCCTTCTTGTAGAGATCACGAACTCGCAGGAAAATCTGGGCAACAATGTCCTGGTCAAGCCGCGCTTGTCCGGGAGGCGGAACGGCGACATTTTTCCACGCTGCCCAGCGCGCCGAGTTGGTCATGCTCCCGTCTTTTTCCGCAAACCCCGCACAGGGCAAACGGTACACCGTAGTGTTGATGGTTTTCTGTTCGTCGGCAGTAATTCCCGGCGCTCGCCAGAACTCGCTGGTCTCGTCTTGATATATTTCGCCCACCACCAGCCAGTCGGCCTTCTTCAGAGCGTTGATGTTCTTGTTTGTGTCCGGGCCGATCATTACGCCGTTCATGCCGAATGCCATCATGCCCTTGACCTTGCCGTTGTACATGTCATCCCAGATATGGGTCCAGGAATAATCGCGATCGACTTTGGGCAGGTAATCGAAGGCAAATCCATTTTCCTTTTTCGCAGCATCGCCGTACAGCGACTTGAGCAACGAGACCGCGAATTTCGGCGTGTTCGAGTAGTAGTTGAATGAGGCCCAAGGCGTGGGTTTTGAGGCTGACGGCGTGGTCCGTTTCAGATACGTAGCCAAATCCGTGTCGGTAGGAACGGGAGCTTTGAGATATCCCGGCAGAGAGTCGTACAGCCCGGCCATGTCGGTGGCGCCCTGAATATTCGAATGGCCGCGAAGCGCGTTCACTCCGCCACCCGCTCTTCCGACGTTGCCGAGGAGAAGCTGAATCATTGCAGCGGTGCGAATGATCTGGGTGCCGAACGTATGCTGCGTCCAGCCCACCGCGTAGATGATGGTCGCCACCTTCTTCATGTCCCCATCTTTGCGAACCGAAGTAAACATGTCGGCGGCCTTCAGGAACTGGTCCTTGGGGATGCCCGTAATGCGTTCCACCATTTCCGGCGTGTAGCGCGAATACTGCTGCTTCAACAATTGGAAAACGCACCGTGGATGCTGCAGAGTAAGGTCATACGTGACGTTTGCCGGCATAGCGGGAGGTGGTGTCGCTCCTCCGACCTTGCCTGGCGTCGGTTCGGGCGCGTGGCCAGTCGTCCCCGCTCCCCCGCCAGAACCTCCTGTCCCTTCATAATTCCACGTGGATAAATCGTACTTACCCGATGCGGCGTCGAACCCGGAGTAAAGTCCGTCCTCAGGAAGTTTGAAGCCCTCCTTCACGACAAAGGCGGCGTTGGTGTAATTGACGAGATAGTCTTTGGCGATCCGGTTGTTTTCGAGTGCGTACCGTATCAAGCCACCGAGGAAGGCAATGTCTGTGCCGGCGCGGATCTGGCAGAAGAGATCCGCAGTGGATGAGGTTCGAGTGAATCGCGGGTCGACAGAGATCAGCTTGGCATTGCGGTTGCGCTTGGCCTCCATCGCCCACTTGAATCCGCAGGGATGGTTTTCGGCGGGATTCCCGCCCATGATCAACATCATGTCGGTGTTCTTGATGTCGATCCAGCCATTCGTCATTGCCCCTCGTCCAAATGTTGGTCCCAAACTTGAGACCGTGGGGCCGTGTCAAACACGGGCTTGGTTTTCTAAATAAACCAAGCCCAACCCCCTCATGGCCTTGACGACCAGATAATTGAACTCATTGGTGTCCGTACAGCCGCCGATGAACGAGATGCCCTCGCACCGGTTCACGGTATGGCCGTTCGCGTCCTTCTCCACGAAAGTATCGTCACGTGTCTTCTTGGTCCAGCGAGCAATCTCATTCAGAGCGTCATCCCACGAGATATCCTGCCACTCCGTCGCGCCAGGACGCCGGACTTGGGGCTTGGTGAGCCGTCGCGGGTTGAGCATGTCCTGTTCGAGCGAAGAACCCTTGGGGCACAGCGTTCCGCGATTGGTGGGATGATCGGGATCGCCTTCAACGTGGATTACCTGCGGCGTGACGTTCTTGGCGTTGTCGCCGATCGTATAAATGAGGACGCCGCACCCCACTGCACAATAGGGGCAGGTCGACCGCGTCTCATGGGCGCGCGCGATTTTGAGTTCTTTCAGTTGCGCCACTGCTGGAGTGAGATCGAATCCGAGGAGAGAGAAGCCCGCTCCACCAACCAGCGCGCCACGGATGAAGTTTCTGCGGGAGAGTTCCATTGCGAATCCTCCGACTATTTCGATCAAACCGCCAGACTGCAACGCAATTGCGAAAAACTATATTCCCGTCGCTGCGTTACGTCAAACCGGGAAAACCCTTATATCCGAAGGATGAGCCTCCAAACCCGACGGTTGCATGCTTTCGAGTCGAAGCCCCATAATCGCCCGGTGACCAGTACTCCCTGGCAGCAGCGCATCCGGCGCGCGGAACATCTCGCCGCGAAACATCCCTTCGCCGCGGAGATTTTGAGCTTCTACGTCCAAATAGCAAGCTTCCAAGAAGGCCTCTTCCACCGCCTGGAACGAGCTTCGAAAAATGGGGCTACAACGGAGGAAGACTCGGCTGAACTGCTCGCCAGCTTCCCAAAATTTCTTTCCCTCATGGAAGAGAAAGCCCCGCTGCCACTGGCGCACGCCGCCAGCGAACTGCGCGGCTCCGATCCCGACTCCTGGACTGAACTGTTCTCTCAATACTGGACGCACATTGATTCTCCGGCCGATCTCCGGGAATACCTCGTGCTCGCGTTTTTCCAGCCTTACGCCGAGTTTGCCCGCTCACGCGCTCCCCTGAAACTGGATGGGTACGCGTCTCATTTATGCCCATTCTGCAACCGGAAACCAGCCGTGGGCGTATTGCGGCAGCAAGGCGACGGCGGACGCCGCAGTCTGCTGTGCGGGGTCTGCCTCACCGAATGGGAGTTCCGCCGCTTGATCTGCGCGGGTTGCGGTGAGGAAGAGCCCACCAAACTGCCCGTCTACACCGCCGAAACATTCCCCTACATCCGAATGGAGTGCTGCGACACCTGCCGAACCTATATCAAGTCGATCGACCTCACTAAGAACGGCCTAGCCGACCCGCTGGTCGATGAACTCGCCTCCGTTCCGCTTAATCTGTGGGCGCAAGAGCGCGGCTATGCAAAACTGCATCCCAACCTTCTTGGGATGTGACTGCGGACCTGCGCTATTGGCCCGCTCCTGGCAGGTTGTAAACTTCTTGCCACCATACAACCTTCCATCTGTCAAACTTGATCAGAGTGCAATAAACCCGTATAAGCATAAGAAACCAACAGCGCTCTCAACCGGACTCAGACGGAGTATTCATGCGATTTTGGAAGTTTCTCTTACCTTTATTAGCTTCAACCTTGTGTCTCGCCGCACAGCCCGACCGCATCACCGGCCCGATTGATTCCTCGCAAATGGTCACCCTTCCCGGCCACATCCATCGTATGGCGCAGCCGCAATATGATCAGGGCCGGGTCGATTCCTCCTTTCAGCTTGGCTACGTCACCATGCTGTTCACACCGTCGGTTGCCCAGGCGAAAGCGCTGGACCTGTTGCTCGCCCAGCAGCAGGACCCGGCATCGGCCAATTTTCACAAGTGGCTTACCCCCGAACAGTTCGCCGACCGCTTTGGGATGAGCGCGAACGATACGCAGAAAGTTATTGCCTGGCTTAAGTCTCAAGGGTTTCATATTGTCAATGTTGCTCGTGGCCGCCAGTTCGTCGTCTTCAGCGGGACCGAAGGGCAGATTGAGAGGACTTTTCGGACGGAGATTCACCGCTACAACGTGGAAGGCGAAACGCACGTGGCCAACGCTTTCATGCCCTCAATTCCCGCCGCACTTTCTGGAATCGCAGTCGGATTCCGAGGCCTCAATGATTTCGCTTTGAAACCGGCCGTCCGGCAGCATCCCGACTACACGCTCAGCGGCGCTTCTACTCACTTTCTTGCTCCGGGTGATATCGCGACCATCTACAACACCAATCCGCTGTATACCCTCGGCTTCGACGGGACTGGCCAGAAAATTGCCATCGTGGGCCAGACCGACGTCTACATCGATGACATTGACGACTTCCGAACTGACTTCGGCCTCACCTCCGTCAGCAGTTGCGCGGGACCAGGTTGCAACACTACGAACCTGCGCTACATTCAGGCGACTGCCCCCCCGGGCTATAACGCGGGCGATTTAGCCGAGTCTGATCTGGATCTGGAGTGGTCGGGCGCGGTGGCTCGCAATGCCCAACTGATCTTCGTCACTTCCAACCTGACGTCGGGCGGAGTGATGTTCTCCGCGCAATATGCAATCGATAACCAAGTCGCACCGGTGATAAGCATGAGCTACGGCCAGTGCGAGTTCTATAACGCCGATCCCACAACCGGGACTCTTTCCACTCAGGATCTTCTCTTCAAACAGGCAGCCGCCGAAGGCATTTCATTTTTCGCAGCCTCTGGCGATGACGGGCCGGCAGCTTGCGATATTAATGACGCCACTCAGCCGACTCATTCCGCCGTTCTTGGGTTGGCCGTGAGCTATCCTGCCAGCAGCGCATACGTGACCGGGGTTGGCGGCACGGAATTTAACGAAGGCGGCGGGACTTACTGGAGTTCCACCAACGACATCACAAACGGTGGGTCTGCACTTTCCTATATTCCAGAGAAATCCTGGAATGACTTTCCCCAGCTTGGAATTCTTGATGGCGGAGGAGGCGGGCCCAGCAACTGCGCCAATCAGAGCGCCGATTTCTCGAAATGTGTTTCGGGTTTCTCGAAACCGACGTGGCAAACCGGAATGGGAGTTCCTGCTGACGGCGTGCGCGACGTTCCCGATGTTTCGCTCTCTGCTTCCAATTACAACGATCCGTACATAGTGTGCGTGCCGCTTTCCGAGGTAAAGAAAACGGGATCGACAAGCACCTGTGCCAACGGTGTAGCGAATGCGTTGGCGTTGGACAATTCCGCTTTCGGTGGAACGTCGGTTTCGACTCCGCTCATGGCCGGAATCGCCGCCTTGTTGAATCAGTACTTAAGTGGGACTTCAGCGGCTGGTCTGGGCAATATCAATCCTATGCTTTACGAGCTCGCGGCGAAGACGCCCTCGCCATTTCACGACACGCCAGCCGGTAGCGACAGCATAGTGTCTTGCGTCTCCGGCGACCCCGTTGGACAGCCCTCGCCATTGCTTTGTCCAAGTACGGGAAGCTTTGGCTTCCCCACTGGTACGGGATACGATTTGGTCACGGGTCTCGGTTCAGTCGATGCTGACGCCCTCACGCGTGCCTGGTCGGCATCGCGCGCAATTACCACGACCTCCATCTCGACCCCTTCGTCCGGCGTGGATCAAGGCGCGAGCGTGACCTTCACCGCAACGGTCGCTCCCTCCACTGCAACCGGTATCGTAAGCTTCTACAACAATGGATCGACCACGGCGTTAGGCACCGCCAGCGTTTCTAACGGCGTGGCCACGTTCGCAACCACAGCGTTGCCCTCGGGTTCGAATAGCATCTTCGCCGCCTACAGCGGAGACGGATTCAACAACGCTTCAAAGTCCTCAGCTGTGGCAGTTACGGTTACGGTTCTGTTTACCATGATGCCGACGCCCCCGAGCCTCAGCATTTCTGCGGGGCAATCGGCAGCGTCAACAATAACCATTACGCCTGTTGGCGGTTTCACGGGTGCGGTGAGCTTTACAAATTCCACGGCTTCCAATCCTGGCAGTTGCACGGCCAACCTGCCACCGGGAGCGCTTTGCAACTTCAGTCCCGGAAGCGTTTCGCTCGACGGCGTTCACTCCCAGAATGTCGTGTTGACAATTACTACCGCGGCCAATATGGCGCTGCCTTCGGGACCGCTGCCCATAACCATCACCGGCACGAGCGGCAATTCCACGAGCACCACGACTGTCAATCTCACGTTAACTTCAACCACCGAGAGCTTCATCCTAAAGACGAACGCCCAAGTCTTCGGCGTGGCTGTGGGTGGATTCGCTCAGATTCCAATTAATGTCAACAGCTCCAATGGATTCATCGTCGGCAGTGGTTCCAGCGCCACGACCTCACTGGCACTCACCTACACCTGCTCTGGAATTCCGCCTACAGCGGAAATTTCCTGCCAGCTTCCCAACAATGGCCAGCCCACCAACGCAACTTCGGTCACAGTCACCCTTGCGACCACGCCCGTGACGACACAATTAAGGCCCCTCGGCGGCACCCGCATCTTCTACGCTCTGCTGCTGCCCGGGATGTTTGGAATTGTATTCTCGGGCGGATCGCGTACCCGTGGCTTGCGCCTGCTCGGTCTGATCGTTGTTCTTGGTCTTTTCACGGTTTGGCTTGGCGCCTGCGGCGGCAGCAACAATACTCTGAAGAATACCGGGACGCCCCCTGGGATTTATACCGTGACCGTCAACGCCACGACCGGCACGCGCAGCGGCGGCACCGCGCTTGCCAGTTCAGTTATGTTCACTCTGAACGTGACGGCGCAATAGTCCGGCTGGGAGCTGAACGCCGAACCTGCAGCCATGTCCTGTTGTGTAAAACCCTCGCACTTTGCCACTTGCGTGCCGACGCAGGGGCGAGTACCATTAAGTGGTTCTCATTGGCCTCGTTCCCGCGTAGGCTTTCCGCGCCCCAGGCCGTTCCCGGCGGCGCGACGGACTCCGATAACGGAAACTGATACGCGTCATTTGGATTTTTCGCCAGTACGAGTTTGTTTCACCAGAGAGCGGTCGATCACGATTGCGTTCACAGTTGCCTCCAGCCCAAACGCAGTTCTGCATGGAGAGTGAGCCAGGCTCGTGCAGCGTACTCATAAATGTGAGTGAGCGGTGTAATGTGACCGAGCAAGCGGAGAAGGGCCACAAGAAAGATGGCCGCGCGCCAACGTTGTCATGGCCTGCTGCAACCAATGGGGGCTCTGTAATCGCCAGATTTTGCCGTGCTGCACCGGGACAAACCCGGCCGAGCAGTTTATGAGAGGACTATGAACGCAGGACCAGGAAGGCCCTCCGGTGGTGGGGGCAGAAACAGGCGGCGTCGCGGACGTCGTCCCAACAATCAGCGCGGGCCACGCCCGGCTGGGCCCAGTCAATCGCGGCACAATCAGGACGGCATCTATACCGCACCTATGGATCATAGTTATCGCGCCGCCCTCGCCGGCAACAATAACGGACAAGGATCGCGGCGTGGGGCTCGGCCCGGCTTTGCCGCTCCCTTTGCGCCTGCCGACCCCGAACCGCTGCCTCTGCGCGAAGATTCCAACCCTCGGATCTTTGCCTTTGTCGACGACCTGTTCTTCGCCGCCAAGATTCAGGAGACCGCGCGCAAACTGAACGTGAAGGTCGAGTTCGCCAAGAACGACAAGGATCTGGCCGACCGGATGGAGCAGAACGGCGACGAGAAGCCATCGCTGATCATCTTCGACCTCAACAATGCCAACGCCAAGCCGCTTACGCTCATCCCCAAACTGAAGTCAAAGCTGAAGAAGGGAACCTCGATTATCGGGTTCCTCTCGCACGTGCAAGGCGATCTGAAACAAAAAGCCCACGAAGTGGGCTGCGACATGGTGCTTCCGCGTTCCGCCTTCTCGCAGAACTTGCCGCAACTGTTGCGCCGTCACGGAGCTCCGGAAGACGAAAACCCGATGGTGCAGTAGGGAGTTGGGCGAACAAACTCTTGAAGCGCCCTGCGCCATGCGCCAGGTAAAGCAGGGCCGCCGGTGACAAGCATTACTAGTAGTGCACTATCACAAAAAAGGGCCGCCTGCTTCTTAGCCCGTGGTGGGATCTCCTGTGATCGAAGAAGCATGAAGATTGCAGCACCATACTGCGGCTGAGGACCCCAATGTGCACATACGGTCTCTCACGACAGCAGCCCAATCAAGTGCGAATGGAAGCATGGCGAATCAGTTCGCGGTGCCTCATTGATTATCATGCGACTCATCCGGGCGCGGGTTTTCCAGCGTCAC
The DNA here is from genome assembly GCA_963761915.1 of uncultured Acidobacteriota bacterium. GTDB lineage: Bacteria > Acidobacteriota > Terriglobia > Terriglobales > Acidobacteriaceae > Sulfotelmatobacter. The sequence continues at coordinate 69,778 of CAVXIO010000019.1, read as the reverse complement.
TTGATGCACTGCCGCATGACTTGCAACTTCCCCAGGGAACCGTATGTAATGCCACGATTGCCGGTGACGGCGCGGTGCCAAGCTACACATTCACCTACACGCCTCTGGGAGATTCTTCCAGCCCAGTCTTCACTGATTTTCGTTTGTTAGCAATGCCTCTTAGGAAGGGCGTTCCTCGCGTAGATCCCATCGCCGTCGATAGCCGGGGAAGAATCTTCAGCTACATCGGATGGTCGATGACCGATCAGGGGCCATCGTTTGTCCCCACACTCGTCGAAGCTCCAGACGACTTCCAGACATCACACATACTCATCTCCGTCAGGAAGTTCGATTATTCATGCAAACAAACGGTGGCACCCCGCCAGCAATGCTCTCGAAGATCAGTGAGTATTCAAGGAAAATGCTGACGGAAGGCCCGTACCGATTCGAATACTCCCCCCCGGCAGCTGACGCCGCGAACGCCTACACTATTTCCGCCGTCTGCCAAAGCTATGGGGACGCCTGCATTCGCAGTTTCTTCCTCGATCAGAATGGTGAAATCCATGAGACTTCCGAGCCACGTCAGCCCACGGCCGACGATCCGTTGATTCCCGACTGTGAGAGGTACGCTCAAAGCTGCCGCGACATCGATTGGCCGGTTCCGTAGGGTACACATCTCCCAAAGCGTCCCACCTAAGCCCTTGGCCACCGGTTGACTAATTCGCTTCAGCCACCGGCGAGTACACCATATTGGGCCGTGCCATTTGCCTTTGTTTTTGCGCGAATGATGCAGACGTACAAGGAACCCGTCAAGGTTTCCCTGGAAACCGAGAACCTTACCCCGGCGGCCAGCTCAGCGAACGCCCTCCCAACAGATGAACGTGGAGATGAAACACTGACTGCCCCGCACCCGGGCCCACGTTGAGCACAGTGCGGTATCCCTTTTCTATATTGCGCTGGCGCGCAATTTCCGCCGCCGCTAAATGACACCGGCCAATCACTTCGGCATCCTCAGCCTGCGCTTCTTTCAATCCCGCAAAATGTTTCTTCGGAATCACTAGCACATGCGTCGGCGCCTTAGGATCGATGTCTTCGAATGCGAACACGTAGTCGTCCTCGTAAACTTTCTTTGAAGGAATCTCACCGCTGAGAATGCGGCAGAAAAGGCAGTCGCTGCTGGGATCGCTCATAAGAAAACTCCGGCGATGAGAATAGCACTGGTGTCGTAAAGGCGGCTAGCGGCCGCCAGATAACGGCTTGCCTCGACAGTAAGTGTTAATCGAGCCTCACCAAGAACACCGCGCCCTCAGGGGTTTCGGTTTCAGACACCAACTTCTGCGCCCGCCCGCGATCATCATCCAGAACTCGCACCCGCACCCACCAGTCGCCCGCAGGGCTGGCGAATTTGAGAACTTTCGCCGTGCGATACCGGCGCTTGAGATGGTCGGCGAGCTTGGTTGCGGCTTCTTCATCCGGGAAGCCACCGATTTGCACCGCCCATTTTCCGCCGGTTTCCATCGGCGATGGGGTTTCCATTACTTCCACTTTCACTTCCGCAATTCCAGGTTGATAAACATCAAGCTTGCGCGCCGCCGCTAGCGATAAATCGACAACACGCCCGGGGATGAATGGGCCACGATCCGTAATCCGCACCAATGCCGTGTGGCCAGTTTTCAGATTCGTGACCCGCACGATTGAACCCAGCGGCAGCGTGCGGTGCGCCGCGGTCATGGCGTGCATGTTATAAACTTCGCCGTTCGATCCGCGCCGGTTGTGATAGGGCGGCCCGTACCAGCTCGCCTTGCCGGTTTCAGTGGACAGCGGTTTGGTGCCGGGCGGAATTGTAGGCTCGGCCAGTTCGGCATCTACGGAGCCGCTTTCCGCGCCTGGCAAGCGGTCTTTCTTCGCCGCGCCTTCCGGGCGCGAACTGCCCGGCGCAGATTCAGGTGTGGAGGCGGGCGCGGGCGGCACATCGACGCGTGCCTGTTTGGGATGGCCGCAGCCTGTGAGTATCCAGGCCGTAAGCAGTGCAGCGGCTCCGACGAAAGCGGTGAGGCGAGGCGTCACTTTCGCGAAGCTTTTTGCTGCTCCATGTAGTCGGCCAGTTCCGTCAGCTTCACGCTGGCAGTGCGCAGGGCCTTGGTCGAGTGCTGGCGCACGGCTGGCACGACCTCGTCGTTCAGGTATTTGATGAACTCCGGGATCTCTTTCTCGATGCGATCGGCGGCCTCGGCGACCGTCTTGCTGACGCGCGCCGACGCGTCTTCCACCTTGCGGTTGAAGTCGTTCATAATGCTCCTCGATGCTGCCGGGGCGCGCACGAACTCACGCGCATCTTGCCGGATGCCAAGCCCGCCTATTATTTCGTGCTTTGCGGCACGGGGTCAATGGCGCATGATCTGACGAGATTATAGGCAGGGAGAGCAATGAGTCCGGGATTGCAACTCGAGAAATTAGAAACGCGCAGGACCTTCCAGCGACAGCTGCTCGTCTGGTATGACCTTCACCAGCGCGACCTCCCCTGGCGTGCCAGCCGCGACCCATACCGCGTATGGCTTTCCGAAATCATGTTGCAGCAGACGCGGGTGGCTGCGGTGCTCGAGCACTATCAGGAATTCCTGCGACGTTTTCCCACGGTAGAAAAGCTGGCGGCGGCCCGAGAGGCAAGCGTGCTGGCGGCGTGGAGCGGCCTGGGATACTATCGGCGAGCGCGCATGCTACGCGCGGCGGCGAAGATCATAGTCCGAGAGTGGAAAGGGAAGTTTCCGACGACGGCTGAGGGATGGCGCGCGTTGCCGGGAATCGGTCGCTACACCGCCGCCGCGGTTGCCAGCATCACGTTCGACGAGCCGGTCGCCGTGGTCGATGGCAACGTCGAGCGCGTATTGCGGCGTGTATCAGGAACGCGACTGGCCGGAGAAGAGTTGTGGGAAGCCGCTAACGACCTCTTGGATACCAAGCATCCCGGCGATTTCAATCAAGCCATGATGGAGTTAGGCGCGGTCGTGTGCATGCCGCGAGCGCCGGCGTGCTTGACATGTCCCGTGGTCGAACTGTGCGCCACGCGCGGCGAGTTGGCGGCGACGACCAAGCCAGCCCGGCAGAAAAAGCGCGAGATTCACTACGCACTGGACTGCCGGGACGGAGAGGTTTTTCTGATTCGGCGGCCGCCGGATGCCTCCCTGATGGCTGGCATGTGGGAGTTGCCGGAACTGGAACACGTGGATGGAGCGAGCAGGCCATTATTCACGCTCAGGCATTCGATCACAGTGACGGATTACATCGTCCGCGTCTGGCCCGCCGCCGCGCCATCACGCGTCGATGGGAAATGGATTCCGCTGGAACGGCTGGGGCAGGCTGCCCTCACGGGACTTGCGCGTAAGATTTTGCGCAATTCGGAAATGCTTTGACGAGGCTCCCGGACTAGAATTCCAGTCATGAGCCAGCGCCTGTTGCACCCAATGCTCAACCTTGCCACTGTTTCCGTGTGTTTCTTTGCCCTTGTTGGGAGAGTTCCGGCTCAAAGCGTTGCGGGCACCGCAACACTTGACACGGGAGTGGTGCTCACCAAACTATCTCCGCCCGTCTACCCTCCGCTGGCGCGGCAGGCGCGGATTATGGGCGATGTGAAAATACAAGTCGGAATTCGGCAGGACGGAAGCGTCGCTTCGGCCGAGGTGATTAGCGGTCATCCCATGCTGAAGCAGGCCGCTTTGGATAGCGTGCAGAAATCGAAGTTCGAATGCAGAGAGTGCAGTGAGGCGCCGACATCGTATGTGCTGACTTATGCGTTCCAGATACGAACCGACGGGAACTGCTGTAGCGGATACGATCGCGCGCCAAAGGTGAACCAGTCGGGGAATCGGATTGAGGTTGCAGCCCCGGAGCTTTGTATCTGCGACCCCGCGGCGGTTCGGACGAGGGTGCGTTCCGCCAAGTGCCTCTATTTGTGGAAATGTGGTTCTCACGACGTTGCGGTTGAGTGAGACTGAGACGACTCAACGCTCCAATTCCCAATAGCGCCAGCCGCCGCTCCGCCCGTGCAGACCGGCAACTGGCCACTGCTTGCACCTCGTATCATCTAGAATGAGGGTAGGTCAGGGCACGAGGGCGATATGCGCTGGCTCAGGAACATTCTGAAAAAACGAACCGGAGGACGACCGATGGCGGCATTGACCGCGGGCACCAAGGCGCCCGACTTTGAACTGAAAGCGATGGATGGCAAGCGGTTCGTGCTGCGCGACGAGTTGGCGCACGGACCGGTGGTGCTGGCATTTTTCAAGGTTTCGTGTCCCGTGTGCCAGTATGCGTTTCCGTTCCTGGAGCGTTTGGAGCGGGCATATGGGCACCAGCATGTGCGAATTATCGGTGTTTCGCAGAATGATCCTAAGCAGACTGCCGCGTTTACCAAAGAATTCGGCGTAAGTTTCCCGGTTCTGCTCGACGAGACCGATAATTATCCCGTCTCGAACGTGTATGGCCTGACCAATGTCCCGACCGTTTTCTGGATCGCGCAGGATGGCGATATCGAAATCTCCAGTGTGGGATGGGTAAAGGCCGACTTCGAAGAAGTCAGCCGCAAGATGGCCGAGTCGGCAAATACAGCGCCAGCGGTGGTGTTCAAGCCGGGAGACGATGTGCGCGACTTCCGCGCCGGTTGAAGCTCGAAAAACTGATCCCGCGGTCGCGGGACATAGGCAACTGCTCTGTAAACGCGCGCGGACGCAGCCGCAAGCACCGCCGGACACGGTCCGAGGTTCCAATAGGGAGTGGCCTACCGTGCTTGGAGGCTTTGCAACTCTTCTAGTACTAAACCTCTAACTGTCCTTTACAATTCTCACAGTCTCTAAGAAAAGCATTTGCTCATAAGCTTCCGCGTCGAACGCCACTTCGTCCGGGGAGAAGACTGATCTATGCAAGCAATGGTAAGGACAAGTGTTCTTGTCGGCGCGATTGCCACTTTAACCCTGCTGGTGTGGGCGGAAGGCGGCGCGCCTTCTCCGGTACCAGCTGCGGCCAAGCGCGAGGGCGTTTCCGTTCGCTTGCCCTCGGCTGCATTTGCCGCGCTCGAAACCATCGATCCCGAACACATTCGCTGGCACGTCCGCTATCTTTCCCACGATCTTCTGGAGGGGCGCGGCACCGGCCAGCGTGGCGGCGACATTGCAGCGGAATACATAGCCACGCAGTTCGCCGAATATGGATTGAAGCCCGCCGGCGACAATGGCTCCTATCTGCAAAAAGTCCCGTTGGTCGGAATCACAACTCTCCCGGAAACTCAGTTTTCACTCTTGCCTAAGCAGGGCGGCGCCATGCATCTGAAGTCTCTCGATGAATATGTCGCCTACGACCAGACGCAGCAGCCCCAGTCCGATGTCGACGCAGAAATCGTCTATGTGGGCTACGGCATCGAGGCTCCGGAATACAACTGGGACGACTATAAAGGCGTCGACGTGCGCGGCAAAGTGCTGCTGATGCTGGTGAACGAGCCGCCGTCGGACGATCCCAAGTTTTTCAAAGGAAAAGCGCTCACCTACTACGGAAGATGGACCTACAAATACGAAGAGGCCGCGCGTAAAGGCGCGGTGGGCGTGATTCTCATCCACAAGGAAGACATGGCGAGTTATCCGTGGGAAGTTGTCCGGAACTCGAACTCGGGCGAGAAGTCTTATTTGAAGCTGGAAGGTCCGGCGCTGAAGGTCGCCTCGTGGGTGCAGCTTGACGTGGCGAAGAAGCTCGCAGCAGCTTCGGGCATGGATCTCGACAAGATGATGGCGGACGCGCGCTCGCGCGACTTTCATCCCGTGAGCCTTGGCGCAAAGCTGAAAGCCCGCATGGTGAGCAAGGTACGGAATTTCGAGTCGAACAACGTGCTGGCGATGCTGCCGGGTTCGAACCGCAAGTCGAAAGACGAAGCTGTCATGTATACCGCGCACTACGATCACCTGGGCATCCGTCCCGATATGCCGGGGGACAACATTTACAACGGGGCCGCTGACAATGCCACGGGCTGCGGCATTCTGCTGGAGCTGGCGCGCGCCTTCAGCATTGCTAAAGATCACCCGGCGCGCTCGATAATCTTCGCGGCAGTCACGGCCGAAGAGCAGGGATTGCTGGGTTCGGAATATCTGGGCAAGCATCCACCGATTCCGGCAGGCAAGATTACGCTGGATTTGAATTATGACGACGTAAGGCCGCTGGGCGCGCCCGAAGAAGTGGAAGTTTCAGGCGCCGAGCGCACAACGTTCTATCCCTGGGTGCAGGCGACTGCGAAAGAATTCCGGCTGAACATCCGTCCCGATGCGCGCCCTGAGGCCGGCCACTTCTACCGCTCCGATCACTTCAGCCTGGCTCGTGTAGGCATTCCATCGTTCTCAATCAACCAAGGCATGAAGTTCAAAGGCCACGACGAAGCCTGGGGTCTGGCGCAAGACAAAGAGTACACAGAGAAGCATTATCATCAGCCGAGCGACGAGTACCATCCCGAGATGAATTTCGTCGGCGATTCGGCAATGGCGCGCTTTGGGTTCGCCTTGGGCTGGGAAGCGGCGGGTTTGCCGCGACTCGTCGGCTGGCAGAAGGGCGATGAGTTTGAAGCGGCGAGGCTCAAAAGTCAGTAGCCAGAACCCAGTGCTTCCGCTGTTCGCAAGATTGCCGACGCTCTAACTGGGTACTGGGCACTGGGTACTCGTTACTCGCTGCAAAACGGCTCAACAGCACAGGTTTGATGATCGCCGTCCAGACCTCGTAGCCCTGAGCATTCATGTGTAGTCCGTCCTTGCGGAAGAGTTCGGCTCGGGGCTTCCCTTGGGCGTCGAGCATCGCCGCGTCAATGTCAATGAACTGGGTTCGCGGTTGGGTACGAATGTAGGCCGCAATCAGCTCGTTCGTTCTCTTGATCTTCTCCCAGTTAGTCCACCGCAGGATCGAAGGCTTGATCGATACGTAGTAGATCCAGGTCTCGGGCAGATTCGAGTGAATGATCTCTACAAATTGCTGAAAGTCCGCGAACACCCGTTCCGGAGTCTTTGACCACGGCGGTGAAAGATCGTTGTCCCCGGCATAGAGCACGACGGCGCGAGGCCGGTAAGGAAGGACGATGCGGGATGCATAGTGGTTGACTTCAGCGATCTGCGAGCCTCCAAACCCGCGGTTGATGACATCAAGCGGGTTCATGTCGGTGGCCAGACTCTTCCAGAATCGAATGCTGGAACTTCCCGTGAAGACGATAACGCCAGCCTTCGGCGGATTCAGCCGGTCTGCCTTTTCATACGCGGATATCTGATATTCCCAGAATCCGGGCCTCCCCATCGCCCAGAAGACGAAGAGAGCGCAGACGCAAGCCAGCGCCGCGAAGAACAGAAAGCCCAGCAATGTCTTCTTCATCGAAATCCACTGTGCGGAGTGCCGGCGTGCACCGTCAAATGGCAACTGCAGATTCTTGTTCTGGACCCTCGCACCACGGTCGAGATTCGACACAAATAGCGACTTAGCTTGCCGGGCAAGGCGCTCCGGCCGCCTGCCACTGTTTCACCTTCACACTGAACTCATCATGCGGAATCGGAACCGGCGTTCGTCCCTCGCCCGGATTCCATCCCCACATCACCAGCTTATCTTCCGTGAGGTGCTCGACTAGTTGATCAAGGTTCCGGCCTCGGTTTTGTTTCGGATCTTTAATCGACTGACAAAGCTGGGCGTCGGTCAGGCCCTCCCAGATCATCGGCATGCTGGGAGGCGGCAAGTGCCAGCTGGGTGCGCCGGGCGGCAGATGCGCTCCGTCCAGATTGTGATCCTGGTGGCAAGTGCTGCAGTGTACAGCCGTCACTCCAAACCCATTCGGGCCGCGCCGTATGTTCATGGTGTGTTCGTGCGAGTCATCGCCCTGCCGCGGATAATCTCCCTTTGAATGACAATTCATGCAGCGCGGGTGCCGCAAGACGGGGACGAATGCGGTGAACAGCACTCCATTCTCGCTGTCCGCGGCAACATGCGGCGCCGGAGGCTCTGCAGCCGCCGCAGAACGCGAGAACCACAGCAGCCCCGCGACGGCTGAAAGAATCAGGCTGGCTAAAACAAAATGAATCGCTACGTGCACGCCCTTCATACAGCCTCCGTCATACGAATGGGTAGCCGGCGAATTCGTTTGCCGGTCACGGCAAAAATAGCATTTGCAATTGCCGGGGCGGCGCAAGGTACGCCGGGTTCTCCGATGCCGCCCGCTTTCTCCTGGTTGTCGACAATGTGAGTCTCAATCTTCGGGCACTCATTCATTCGCATTACCGGGAAGGTATGGAAGTTAGTCTGCTGCAAGCGGCCACTGTCGAAGGTCAGCTCCTGGAACAACGCTGCTGACGCACCGAAGATTGCCCCGCCTTCCGTTTGCGCCTCGATAATGCCAGGATTGACATACTGTCCGCAGTCGATCGCGCACACCATACGGTGCACGCGCACTTGCCCATCGGTCACCGAAACCTCCACCACATGCGCCGAGTAGCTGCCGAACGCAAAGTGCACCGCGATGCCCCGTCCCATCCCCTTTGGTAACGGGTTATCCCATCCCGCTTTCTGCGCCGCGAGGTCGAGCACTCCCAGATGCCGCCGCTGTTTCTGCAGCAGGGCGCGCCGGAACTGGTAAGGATCTTTCCCCGCTAGCGCGGCCAGTTCGTCCACGAAACACTCCACCGCAAATGCCGTGTGCGAGTGTCCAACCGAACGCAACCACTGCACCGGAACGTTGATTTCCGCCTGATGCGATTCCACCGCGATGTTTGGGATGGCATAAGGAAGATCGTCCACGCCTTCGACCGATGCGGGATCATACGCCTTTCCCTTCATCATCGCCGCGGCGAAGGGCGTTCCCGCCATAATCGATTGCCCCACCAGTCGCGATCTCCAACTCACCGCATTGCCGCTGGCGTCGACTCCACCTTCAATCGCATGGAGAAACGCCGGACGATACCAGCCCCCGGCCATATCATCCTCGCGCGTCCAAATCACTTTGACCGGAACTCCCGCCGCTTTGGCGACATGAACGCCTTCCGAGACAAAATCTGATTGCGGATTCGCCCGCCGTCCAAAACCGCCGCCCAGAAAAGTGGTATGGAGCTGAACCTTTTCAGGCGGTAACCCCGCGATCTTCGCCGCGTTGGCGCGATCCACCGTCTGGAACTGCGAGCCGGTCCACACCTCGCAGGAATCCGCCCGCAGATCCACCACGCAATTCAGCGGCTCCATCATCAGGTGCGAGAGGTATGGAACTTCGTACACCGCCTCAATCTTCTTTGCGGCATTCGCCAGCGCAGCTTCGGCGTCGCCATCTTTGCGAACGCTTGTTCCCGGCGTCTTTGCGCGTTCGCGAAACTGCTGCATCATCTCGCGTGTGCTGAAATTCTGCATGCTCCCTTCGTCCCACTCCACGCGAAGCGCGTCCCGGGCGACCTTGGCCTGCCAAAAGGTATCAGCGATCACCGCAACCCCGGAAGGAACAGCAACAATCTTGCGAACGCCCGGCATCGACCGTGCCCGAGCATCATCGAAGCTCTTCATCTTTGCTCCGAAAATTGGAGGCCGCGCAACAACCGCCGTCTGCATTCCCGGCAACTTCACATCGATTCCAAACTGAGCTTTGCCGTTCAATTTTTCCGGCGTATCGAGCCGCTTGATCGGTTTGCCGATCAGTTTGAAAGTCTTCGGATCTTTCAATGGCACGTGCTCGGGCGGCGTCAGCTTCGCCGCAGCGCTGGCCAGTTTGCCGTAAGTCAGTTTGCGGTTCGATCCGCTGATCACCGCTCCAGATTCTGTGCGGCAAGTGTCAGCATCCACTTTCCATTGCTCGGCTGCCGCAGCGATCAGCATGGCGCGAGCCGCAGCTCCAGCCTGGCGAAATTGCTCCAATCCCGACCACACGCTGGAGCTTCCACCCGTCATCTGCATGCCAAACGCGGGATGGTTGTACTTGGGGTCAACCGGCGCAGGTTCGAATCCCACCTTCTTCCAATCGGCGTCGAGTTCCTCCGCCAGCAACATCGGCAGCGAGGTATAAACGCCTTGCCCCATCTCGGAGTGATTCACAATAACGGTGACCCGCTCGTCGGTGCCGATCCGTACGAATGCGTTCGGCATAAATGTATTGGTCGCTGACGGCTGCGCCGAAGCCAGCTTGCTGATTCCAAGAAATTGAAACCCGATCAGCAATCCACCACTGGCCGCCACCGAAATCTTCAGAAAATCGCGACGCTCCATTCCTTCAGTCGATCGAGTCATCGCTCGCCTCCCTTCGCTACCATTTCGGCAGCCCGGTGGATCGCTCTGCGGATGCGCGGATATGTACCGCACCGACAGATGTTTCCTGTCATGGCTTGATCAATGTCTTCGTCGGTCGGCCTGGGTTTTTCGCGCAGAAGCACGGCCGCGCTCATCAACTGTCCCGATTGGCAGTAGCCACACTGCGGAACGTCTTCTTCCAGCCACGCGCGTTGCAGTGGATCGCTCAAATCCGGCGACAGCCCTTCAATAGTTGTGATTGTTTTATCCGTCGCCCGTGACACTGGCGCCACGCACGAACGCACCGCCTCTCCATCGATATGTACGGTGCAAGCGCCGCATTGCGCCATGCCGCATCCATACTTGGTTCCTGTCAGCCCGAGCTGTTCACGAATAACCCACAACAGCGGAGTAGAAGGGTCCACGTCGAGTTCGACGCGTTTGCCATTCACGGAGAAGCCGATCATTTGTATTCTCCTGATGATTGTGTTTTGTTAAGACGACAAAATACTCCTTAGCGATGCCAAGAATTTTACATGGTTCGAGACCTGGCAATCCTGCCTCATCGCTTTGTTAATGAGGCCGAGCTTCGCCTCCGAAGCCCCGACCTGAAGCAGAGTCCAAGCAAAGTCAAAGCTGGACAATTCGCTTAAGAGCTTTAACCATAACCTAGGTAACTTTAGAGCGCGCGTTTCGCATGCTAGCCTCGATTATGTGCGCGTAATCAGTAATTTCCGGAAATTGTAAACACTCAAATGCCTCGTTTTCCCATCTTCCGCTTGGGTAAAGAGCTCGCGTTGCCGCACTTGATCGCGGCCGCGCCCTCAATTGCGCTCGAAGGCTTGGTGGTCGGCGTCGACAATCTGCGGCACGACGTAGTTCTCAGCCCTCGTTTTGTGGAAACGGCGCGGGCGCAGGTGATGCGCTTGATCATACGCCATGGCGAGTTGGAAGGATTGCTGGCGGCGGAGGCTCCCCCAAGAACCCTTGGCCCGGCGTGGATGAGAAACGCTGCCACGGCCGCTTCAACTCGCACCCCAACCGAAAAATCCGACTGGAAGCCGCTACTGGCCGAGCTTCACCTCGCTGCCTTGAATCGCGCCAAGAAAGAGGAAAAGATTTCTCTCGATCTGCTGGCACGGCTGGCCGTGACCAAGTTTCTCCGTACGGAAATGAACCAGCAGTTCGCGCAAGTGCTGGAACGCTGCCGCGTCCTGCTCAAATCTTACGAAGGCATACGTCAGGGCAAAGGGGTGGAGTATCGCGAGCGCGTCGCTGCCTTTCAGGTGCGAAAGAAAATCATTCTGCGCAAGACCGGGCAGGATCTTTTCGAGACCCTGCGCGAGATCGAGAAAGAAACGCTCGCCCGCACTCGGCGGTCGTTTTTTGGAGAGGCTAGGGCGGCCGAATCGAGGACCGTTGAAGAGAAGTCTGCCGACTCCGGAAACGCAGCCCTCAGCAGCTACGGTCTGTTCGTGAACCGCCTGACATTCTCCGAGGATGGCCGCGACGACTACATTTGCGCCGAACACTACGTCATGCTGGGCAATTGGGATCGCGATCCCGACCGTTATCCCCGCCTTCAGGATGTAGTGTGGAAGTTCATGCGTTCGCTCTACGGCGAAGAGACAACCCGGGAGACCATCGATGCCTGGCTGTGCGCTCCCGACAATGTGCGTGTCCTGGTAGGCACAGGGACGCCTGATGATTCAACGGCGGAAGGCACGGCGCAGCAGGAGCGGCTGGCGAAGTGGGTGCGTCTGCTTGAAGACGAGCAGGTGATGGAGTGGGTGATCGCAGCGTACTACACCGTGCCTTTGCTCGGTGAGTACGCACCGCGAATCAATCCGCAGCAATTGAAAAACGCTCTAATCTCGCGTCCGGAATGCGATCGCGTGGAGCGCATGATTCAGGAGCACGGCAAGCTTTCGCCTAACAGCTTGTATGCCGCGGTGGGCAAGGTTGCCGGATGCCGCGGCGCGGAGCGCGCCAAAGTTGCCGCGCGATTCCTCTCGGATTTTTCCAACTATCACCGCGATTTGCGGCGGCTGGAGACGTTGAACGCGGCCTTCGACTCGGTCAACCTGGTTAGCACAGAAAAGTTGCGCGAGCTTTCCCGCATGAACGGCACTCTCTACGAGTTTCTGCTGCCCGAGGAACAGCAGCAGCAGCCGGAAGTAGATCGCGTGCTTCGCCACGTGGTGCTCAAGGCCGATGTGCGCGACTCCACCCGGCTCACGCGCACTCTGATGGAAAAGGGCCTCAATCCGGCATCGTACTTCAGCCTCAACTTCTACGATCCGGTAAACAAACTGCTGGGCAAGTATGGAGCGCAGAAAGTCTTTCTTGAGGGCGATGCCATTATTCTGGCAATCCTCGAGCGGGCCGGTGAAGCCGAACTGGCGGTGAGCCGGGCCTGCGTTCTGGCCCGCGAGATCATCGAGATTGTGCGCGGCTACAACGAATTAATGCAGCGCTCGGGAATGCCGGAGCTCGAGTTGGGCGTCGGCATCACGGTGCAGGAGTCCGCGCCGCTCTACTTGATGGACGGCGAGCGGCAGATCATGATTTCCGAAGCGCTCAACGAGAGTGACCGCCTTTCTTCCTGCAACAAGCGCGCCCGCAAAGTCATGGAGTCGCAGGCGGGTCCGTTCCACGTCTATGCGTTCCAGTCGGGGGATGGTGAGCCGGCGAAAGGCGAGGCGGCCAATCCCGAAGACTCCATCCTCAGCTACAACCTTGGGGGGATCCGGATGAATGAAGCCGCGTTCCGCAAGCTGGAGCAGGAAATTTCTCTGGTCCCGCTCGCCGTAAAGCTTCCGGCCTCGCTTTCAATGGACAAAGGAGAGTACCGGCTCTCCAGCGCCACGGTTCCCGTCGACCGCGACATTTTCCGCAAAATCGTGGTGCGGCAGAGCCGCATGCCGCGGGTTAATCCCGAGGACTTCTCAATCCTCGGTTGGACCGATCGCAACTACTACGAAGTCTGCACAGACCCTGCCATTTACGCCGCGCTGGAAAAGAAGAAGGGCGCTGCGCGATAGTAGCGAGTACCTAGTACCGAGTACCTAGTACCCAGAGAAGCCGAACCACTCAGCGCTGGCCGGATCAGAGCAAAATAAAGTTCATGAGCGGTCCCCGGGGCCGCCCCGACTTATTCGTTGCGAACAGAAAATGGGGTACCCCTCCCCCACCCCCCTCAATCTTTAGAATCATGGGGTTAAGCATGTTTTGGCCCGTATGATCCAGATGTCAAAGAACTTACATATCAAAATCTAGACAACAGAGGACTTAGGGGCACGACGATTCGGGCTCACCCGACCGTCGCGGCCTCGACCATGATCGCGCGATTAAATTGTGAGGGCAAGGTCACATGTCACATGGTGTTGTGGAAAAAGTGAAAAAGGGAGCCGAACGAGGATGGGGCGATGTCATAACCTTGTGGTACTCATTCACGAAATGTGCGAACTCGGCATTGATCCGGTGTTCTGGCTGTTACAGAGACAAGCGCCTAATTTAACGAATGCAGCGGCGCTCGCTCGATACCTTTGACGCACGGCCCTAATTTCAATCCGTTAGGATTATTGAAGTCCTTCGACCAATCAATCGTCTCTAACAAACAGTCCATGATTAACTTTCCATTCTTTTTACCTCCTACTGGGGGCTGTCGATAAATCTTGTACGCGTAATTCCATTTCCCATCGCTAACCTGCTTGAAGTCTAAATATTCAATCGATGTGAAATTTTGCGCAGCGATAGAGACGAACATTCGATCATGTAATCTTTGCCCTCGCCTTCATTCTCGTTGATCTTCATAAATTGCAGTGGATTAATCTCTCTCGGAAGCATCAATCGCTCACCTGGATGAAGGGTTATGCCTGTAATTCGATTTTCGTTAGAGCGCACTATACTGTCATGCGTACCCCACATCCACACTCCGACATCGTAGAGCGCAACAGATACGCCAGTGAGAATATTAGTCCCTCGGTTCTTGATTGACAGCGGAATGTCTCTATCTGGACGCTGTGATAAGAATGGTTCCACTACTGCATACGCGTTCCCGCCAGTCACCTGCTCCAAATTCTGTGCCCTTAACTTCTGTATCGTGCCTGCCGTGCCGAGCAGAGTTTGTGTTTTCCCTAGAACATCCGCGAACGCCTTATGTTCCTCGGCTCTTGCTTTGTCCGCCTCAATGTTGAGTTCATATTGCCGCGCCGCGAATTCCTCACGGTCCTTTAGGACAGAGCGTGTCTCGACCGCAAAAAGTGCAAAGGCAATGAGAATCCAGACGATCTTTTCAGGCGCCGTTAGGCTGTCTGCTCTGATGGCCATAATTGCGGCCACCCGCCAAGGAAGCCAATTGCAAGGGTCGGAACCCAAGGCCAGAGCAACCACAGAATGACCATTCCAGCCACAATCGTCCCGGCTTGCCAATACAGGGCGGCACGGTCGTATCTTGGGATTTGATAGAGGGCTATCGCTTTTATGCGGCTGACAAATGAAAGAATGTTCACTCCGGATACCCCCACAGAGCCAAGAGTGTATTCTTGGACCCATGAAGGATAGTCGTTTCTGCGAATGAAACAAGGGCAGAACGCCCCTGCGCAAAAAGTGCTAGGCTTGCGTAAAAAGTCCCCTTCGGAAAGGGCTTTTTATGCAAAGCTCCCCAAGCTCACGCTTCGCGGTTTTCGAAGGGTTTGAGCACCACTGGACTCGTGCCCTTCCCGGATCATGGGAAAGTACCCCGGAAACCAAGGCACAATAAAACTTTACCTGTACTTACCAACTCTTTACTTCCTACGAGTCTCCTAACGTGTTTGCATAGAAGAAACACCATTCTTCGGAGGCTAACGTGATCAAACGATTCTATCCCATTATGTTTATCTGTCTTTTTGCCGCACCGCTTGTGCTTGCACAAGATTCCGACTCGAATAATTCTCAACCCGCCAACATTGGTGGGGCCTGGCAGATTTCATGGCAGGGCCGCGATGGCTCCGAGCAAGGGACAATCCAGGTCCAGCAGGATGGCTCCCAACTGAGCGGAACGTTTCAGGACTCCCGCGGCTCTTCTCAACTTACCGGAAGCGTCGCGGGAAACAACGTGTCTTTTAGCGTGCAAGTGCAGGGACGGCGCACGATTACTCTAGCTTTCACCGGCACCGTCGATGGCGACAAAATGAGCGGCACTCTGCAGCCTCAGGGCGGAGGTGGAGGGGGCCGGGGCGGACACGGAGGTGGGAAGGGAAGCCGTTCCTGGACCGGTGTTCGCCAACAGGGAAAGTCCGGCCGCCAGGGTGAGCCTGAACAGAATCAGGATGATGACGACGAAGTCGGCGCTGATTGAAAGTTCTACATTGCTGCTGCCACTGAGCCGTCGAAGTATGATGCGATAATGAAAGCGATCGCAGATGCGGCCCGATACGCCTAGGCCGCCGGACAGCCGGGGCGGCTGTCCCAACATCGGGCGCGGTGGTCTCCTAAGACCGAATACCTAAGGACTGCCTTCAGAAATTTGATCCTAGCGCGCGCTGGACGAAACGGAATCCAGAAGGTGGCTTCTACGTCCACGGGGGCGCCGTTCTTCGTGGCGGGCTGGAATTGCCACTTAGCGATTGCGTCGCTGGCGTAGTGATCGAGGCGGTCGTCAACGCTGCGCAGCACGCGAATGCTGCCCACGGTGCCGTCGGCGTGAATGACGGCGTAGAGGATCACGGTGCCGCCTACGTTTTGCCGCATCAGTTCGAGAGGATAGGCGGGATCGACTTTGCGCGTGGCTGCGGGCGCGGAGAGATCGCCGGACCTTGTTGTGTCGGAAGATGAGGCGTCGGAAGATGAAGTGCCGGGAGATGCTTCTCCCGCAGATGCGGCGCGCGCGGCGAGCGCGCTCGGGCTCTAAATCGCGATTGAGGGCGGCGAAGCGGATGATCCAACTGCCTCCGGCGGAGTTCAGGTTCGGCATGTTGAGACTGAGAGAATAGAACTTGCGGTTACCGAAGACCGCGCGCTCTTCTTCGGAGAGCTTGTTCTGATTCTCCGATTGCGTGGCGCGCGCGGCTACGCGCGGCTGGCGGGCGCTGGCAATCAGATTTGGATTGACGGTGTAGGCGCTCGAGTTTTTCGGACCGGGATCGCCGGCCACTGGCGACGTTGCATTCGAGGTCTTACCGACGTAGAGTCCCGCGGGCAGATCGCCGTTGCCCTTCTTGCCCGATCCGCTTCCGTTGTCCTTTCCCTTGCCAGCGCTTGCGCCGCCAGTCGAGCCTCCGGCGGAAGCGCCGGGTGTGGCCGAGGCTCCGCGATGGCCTTGGGGCGTGGCGGCGAAGTTGCCACGGCGATTGCCTGCAGGCGGGGTGGGCGGCGCGCCAATGGCGGGATGAAGGCTTAGCGCGATCAGCTCTCCGCCGGCGCGGGAATGACCTGACGCGCCCAGCGACGGTGGCGGCGCAATCACTTGGTTTGATCGTCCGCTCAACGTAGTGGAGCCTCTGCCGGAGATCGCGCGTTGTGCGTCCAGAGCCAGCTGTGGCGCGGGGGCGATAACGGAGCTGCGTCCGACGTTCAGATCGCCCAGGCGGCGGGTGGATTCGGCTTCTACATTGGGCGGCGGAGCGATCACGGCGGAGGGCGGTGACTGCAAGGTTTCGCGCAGTGCGGCGGGCTGCAGGTTGGCCCGGAAGTCGGTCTGCACATCGGGCGGAGGCGCGACGACGGAGCGATCCATTTGCGGCGTGAGGCGCGAGATCTCAGAGACGGGAATGGCGGGTGCTGGAGCAATCGGCATGCGGGGGTTCGGCGACCAGGCAACAACGTTCGGCAAAGGCACATCGTGCTGCAATTGAATATTGGGCGGCGTGACGATAGTCTGCGCGCGGTTATCGGGCTCCGAAGGAACGGAAATAATGGGCTGCGCCGAGTATTCGGGGTCGGCTTTGCGCGTGTGTTCGGAACTCGATCGGCGAGTGTCGAGCGGCGGCAGGTATTCCGAGGGCGTGTAGTAAACAACGTCGGCATGGGTGAATGTAGATTGGGGCGTGGCGTGCGTTTGCAGGGCGAGGAAACGGGATCCCGCCCAAATCATGGCGAGCGCTAGAGCGTGATATGCGGCTGACTGTAGGAGCGGGCGCCAAGGAAGTGGGCGGTCGACGAAAACATCCGGCCAGAACGCGGCGGGAGCGGAGTCGAGGTACAACGGTCGCTGGCGGGGCGGAGAAAAAAGATCGCGAAGATTCTGGAGGAAAACGCGATGGGCGGGTTCGGGAACTATCAGAAGGTGGAGATCGCGTGCCGGTGGTGCGGGACTAGTTAGAGGGGGTGAGGCCGGCACTTCGAGCATCGTTCTATCTTAGATGCAAATCGGACGGAAAAGGCAGACGAGCTCCAGCCGGAAGTTCACGAGGTGGTAGTGCAGTTGACATGGAAGCGAGCCAAACGCGCGATTATTGCGTCGCAAAGAACGCGACGCTTCGCGCGGCTCGCCCAGATTCCTCGCTGCGCAAAAAACGTTTGCTCGGAATGACAATGTCAGCGGGTTTTGTGTTCGTAGTACGATTGGATGCGAGCGGGGAGCACTCATGAAGAAAGTTCGACTTGGTCTGCGATGGACGGCATTTGTGTTTGTGGGACTTGCGCCGTTGGTGGCGCAGGATGCGAAGCCGCCGGCAAAGGCGGGAAACCAGTCAGCGGCGCAGGAGGCCAAAGCCGGGCGCGAGTTTTCAGGGATGTACAGCTTTCTCGAAGACGGCGAGTTCGTGCAGATCACGGTGGAGGACGAGGGGAAAGTTACGGGGTTTGTTTCACGCTACGGAGATGGGGAAAGCGACAAAGGAGCGTTTCTCGATCAGTACTTTCGGAGCGGCAAACTGCAGGGCAACAAGCTGAGCTTTACTACCGAGACGGTACATGCGGAATGGTTCGACTTTAAGGGGACAGTTGAACGCGGCGACGGAAAAAATCCTAGAGATGAGGCGTATTACGTGCTGAAGGGAACGCTTACTGAAAGCACCAGCGATGGAGCGAAGAAAGTTACATCACATGAGCATGAGGTGGTGTTGAAGCGGTTTCCGGCGGAGGCTGCGAGTAATTAGTGACCGGCGCGGGCGGGAGTGATTACCAGGCGGCCTGGGATTTTCTTCTTTACGTCGACCTTCTCTTGAGCATAGACGAGATCGAGACCACCCTCGGCAGTGGAAGAGGCATCGGCCAATGCCGCTGCCAAGGCGCGGAATGAGCGACTCACTTCCTGACTTTCCTGCAGAATCGCCGGCGTCCCCTGCTCAATTGCGGACGAAACTGCGTGAAAAGCGTTGGGAACCTTCCACAAAACTTTGCAGCGAGTAGAGCGTTCGATGTCTTCGTCGGTGAAGCCGGGGATCTTCTTATAACGATTCAGAACCATGCGCAGCCGGTTGTGACCGGCTCCTTCTTCGAGGAAGGCGTGAATGCGGCTGGCGCTCCACAGCGAGACTACATCCGTTTGAGCGATCATCAGCACTGCATTGGAGAGATCGGAGAGCAGGCGCGTAGTGGCATCAAGGCGGCTGGAAGCGTCGATTACGACGTAGCGATAGTGATTGACCAGCAAGTCGAACAAGCGGGCCAATTCGGCGGGCGTGGGAATGGAATGATACGGCTGCTGCGGGCCGGCGAGCAGATGCAATCCATCTTTGGATGTGGTCATCAGGCCTTCGAGTAAAGAAGCGTCGAGGCGGTGCAGGTTCTGGAGAGCGTCAGATACTCCGAAGCTAGGCCGCAGATTGAGATGGAGTTGGGCGTGGCCGACCGGCGCAAAATCCACGAGAACAACATTCCCGTAGGCTTGTTGCAGGGCGAGGGCGGTATTGACTGCGGCCGTGGTCGCGCCTGCGCCGCCCTTAGCGCTAAGGAAGGTGAAGATGCGCGCTTTGCCTGCGCCGCCGCGAGTGCGAGTGCGGTTGGAGCTGAAGCGAGTAAGCGCCTCGAGAAGAGCATCGGCACCGGCGCTTTCATCGAGGTATTCGCCGGCGCCGGCGCGCATGCTGGCCACGATGGTGGCGGGTTGCTGCATGGTGCCATTGGCGAAAATTGCCAACTGCAATGTATTGGCTTGGATCAATTCGATGGCTTTGATGGCACGCTGAGGATTCTCGACGGAGATATCGATGACGACAACTTCAGCGCGCAAATCCTGAATCTGGCGCAGAATGGGGTCCGTGGGTGCGGAGGGAAAGCCGGCGTTACTGAACACAACCTGGGCGAGGCGAGTAGCCTCAACGCGGCGCTGCAGTTCCGGTAAGTGTTCGCGGTCCTCGGTCAGGAGGGCAACGGAAATCCCATGCATAGCGCGGTTCTCGCTGATTTCTCTCGGTGTTTGCATCTTAGAAAGACAGAGTACCCTTCGCCAAGTGACCTAGGTAACCGGCCGTGAGCACAAATATATTCGATTCAGGCGGAGACGGAAGCACTGCGATAAGCAAGTTAGCAAGCCCCAAGGACCGACGCACGCAGGAAGAACCCCAAACGAATCCGCACCGTTGCAATCATTCTAAGCGAACGCCTTGAATTTGAAAAGGACTGAGAAGGGCCGGGAAATATTGCTCTCAGGCCCGACCGGGTTGGCTTTCGGCGATTGCACTGGCTGAAGCGCCGGCCCGAGGTGCGCGCCGCAGTCCTTGCTAGTGGGCGGTGGCGCGCGGCGTGCCGGGGGGCGTGGCGGGATGCTGCGTCTGATTAGGGCTATGCAGGGCCGAAATGCGACGAAAGTCGGCTGAGCCGTCCTCGGTCTCGGGAAGATATTCGTAGCCATTCAGGCAGACGGCGACGCCGATCTTAGTCTCAGCGGCTTTAGTCTCCGCCAATTTGGGATCGCCGCCTTCGACTTCGGGCAAAGCCGGCTTCCAGCCGTGGTCCGTGGGCTTGACGACGCGCAGGATGCGGCCGCGGCAACGCACACGCATGTTTGCGCCGAGCGTGATTTCAGATGGCATCCTTAGTGTGAGTTCAATGTCCGCTCCTTCGCTCACTGCCATATCGGTGATCAGAAAGGCTCCGCGCGAACTGAGATCCTGGGTGAAACCTAGGCCCTCAGCGGTCGTCGCAACGTCACGCAGCAAGACCGGGAGATTAAAAGGGAATCGCTGTCCTATGCGGCGTTCGACAGCAACGGACGGGGTAGTCATGGTAGTGGCACTTCCTTAGGGGAATCGCCGGGAGAGAACAACATCAGCCACTGTAGCGCAGTCCGGCCGGTCTGGGAAGCCAAAAGTTAACGCGTATCGAAGATATTGGTGAAGGGGCCCCGGCAGACGGTCAGTAGGAACCGGGCGAGGAGAGGTCGGTGCTTTGTGGAAAAGGCATCCGCGCTTTTGCATGGAGCCGCCGATAGAATTTTCCGGTTATATTGATCTAGAGAGCGGGTTAGGTCATCCAAAGAAGCCAACGTGTCGGAATCGAGAACCACCATTCAGGAAAGAGCAGCGGCGAACGGCGGGGACGGGGCCGCCGAGCGCGGATCGCGCTGGCAGGTGGCATGGCGGGCGCTTCGGCATCGCAACTTCCAACTTTTCTTTAGCGGGCAATTGATCTCCCTGATCGGCACCTGGATGCAGAGCGTGGCCCAGTCGTGGCTGGTCTACCGGCTGACTGGGTCGGCGCTGCTGCTGGGGTCGGTGGGATTCGCCAGCCAGATCCCCGTGTTTCTGTTTGCGCCGCTGGGCGGAATCACTGCCGATCGCGTCAATCGACGCCACATCGTGATCGCAACACAGTGTGCGGCGCTGGTGCTGGCCTTCATTCTGGCGGCGCTGACGCTGCTCCATAAGGTTCAGGTTTGGCATGTGTTTGTGCTGGGGAGTTTGCTCGGCATAGTGAATGCGTTCGACATTCCCGGACGGCAATCGTTCTTGGTGGATATGGTTGGCAGGGAAGATTTGATGAACGCGATCGCGCTGAATTCCTCCATGTTCAATGGCGCACGCGTGATTGGCCCTGCCATCGCGGGTATTCTGGTGGCGAAGATCGGCGAAGGCTGGTGCTTCTTTGCCAACGCCGTAAGCTACATCGCGGTGATCATTGGGTTGCTGCTGATGAGGGTGCAGAGCCCCACGCGGGCGTCGAAGGCCTCGCCGTTCGAGCACATGATGGAGGGATTCCGGTTCGTGAATCAGACGGCGCCGATACGGGCTCTGCTGTTGCTGCTGGGGATTGTCAGTCTGGTAGGAATGCCTTACGTGGTGCTGATGCCGATTTTCGCCGACCAGATTCTGCACGGCGGGGCGCGTGGACTTGGGATCTTGATGGGCGCTACCGGCGTGGGCGCGCTATTCGGCGCGTTGACCCTGGCATTCCGGCAAGGCGTGAAAGGACTGGGGCGCTGGGTGGCCTGGTGCTGCGCCGGATTTGGAGCGAGCCTGGTCGTGTTTGCGCTTTCCGATCGGTTCTGGGTTTCGGTGATTCTGTTGCTGCCCGTGGGTTACACGATGATGCTGCAGATGGCTTGCTCGAATACGCTGATTCAGGTGATGGTGCCGGACGCGTTGCGAGGGCGGGTGATGGCCGTGTATTCGATGATGTTTATGGGCATGGCTCCGATTGGAGCGCTGCTGGGCGGCGCGCTGGCGGAGCGACTGGGTGCTCCGCATACGGTGGCGATCGGCGGGTTGGCGTCGCTTGTGGGCGCGGGCTGGTTTGGATTGCAACTGCCGAAAATTCGAGTGGAGGCGCGGCGGCTGATCGTGGCGCAGGCTGTTGCCGGCGGGGAACCCTCTGAGACGAGCACGCAGGCGGCGGTCGAGGATTAACAGTTAGGCAGTTCGATACGCTTCCTGTGGCAGGCCGGTGATGCGGAGTCCGGCGTGGCCTTTGTGGCGAATGTTCAGGCCGATGAGCAGTGCCGTGATTTGCTCGAGGACGCGGGCATTCTCCAATTTTCCACCATCGATGGCGCGGACGCCGGGAATCTTCGCGGCGAGGTTGCGCGTGAACTGACTGGCGTTGGCGTCGTCGCTGCAGACGATGACATCGCAGTCGAGAGATTCGTCTCCGTTGAGAAGTTCAGCCGAAAGGTTGTGGAACGCCGCCGCCACGCTCACGCCCTTTGGTACAAGTTCAGCGGCTTGCTGCGCGGCTGAGCCTTGCCAGACGCCGAGTGTTCGCGAGGCGCGTCCGCCAACCGCGGCAGCGAGTGCGACGGTGGCATCGATCAGAATGCTGCCGGAACGAATGTTGGGCTTGAGTTGCTTCAGCAATGCGGCCTGACCTTCGAAGGGAACGGTGAGCACGAGAATGTCGGCGGCGGCGCAGGCGGCGGAATTTTCCATGCCAGAGACGCGAGTGTTGCTTCCCGCTTTTTGCTTGATCTTGTCGGCGGAATCTTTCGCGCGTTGAGCGTCGCGTGAGCCAATGATTATGTCTTCTCCGGCGCGTGCCCAACGCAGGGCGAGGCCGAGGCCTGCGGGGCCGGTGCCGCCAAGGATTGCGATTGGACGCGAAGGCGCGTCGCTCATGCTTGCTTCCTCACGCGAATTCCGGCTCCAATGTTTCTTCGGCTGTGAACTCTTCCGGCGGCATCTTGAGCTTGATACTGGTGTAGACAGTATTTCGTTCGGCGGGAATGCGGCCCATTTCCAGAATCATCGATTGAAAATCCTCCGGGCTGGTGTACTGTCCGGCGGTGGCGCCCGCTTCACGAGAAATATTTTCTTCCATCAGCGTGCCACCGTAGTCGTTGGCCCCGGCATGCAGGCAGAGTTGCGAGAGACGGCGATTCAACTTTACCCATGACACCTGAATGTTGTTGATTGAACCGGCGAGCAGCAGGCGCGACAGAGCGTGCACCTTCAGATGTTCTGCGAGCGTTGGGCCGCTGCGCGCGAGTCCCTGGTGAAACAACAGCGTGTTCTGGTGAACGAAGCCGAGCGGAACGAATTCGGTGAAGCCGCCGGTATTATTCTGAATGTTACGCAAGAGGTGCATCTGGCGCACCCAGTGCTCCGGTGTTTCGGTGTGTCCGTACATCATGGTCGAAGTGGAGCGGATGCCGAGGCGGTGCGCGGTGCGAATGACTTCGATCCACTGCGCGGTGGTGAGCTTGTTGCGCGAGAGGATATTGCGAACTTCGTCGTCGAGAATTTCTGCGGCGGTGCCGGGCAAGGTGCCCAGTCCGTTATCGCGCAGCATCGACAGATAATCCGTAAGCGGCATGCCGGTCAGTTCGACGCCGTAAACAATTTCCATGGGCGAGAAGGCGTGGATGTGCATCGCGGGCACGGCCGTCTTCACAGCGCGAAGAATGTCGCGATAGTAAAGAGGAGGCAGACCATGCGGGAGTCCACCTTGAATGCAGACTTCCGTGGCGCCGAGTTGCCAGGCTTCGGCAGCTTTTTGCGCGACCTGATCGGGATCGAGAAAATATGTATCGGACTCACGCGGGCCACGGCTGAAGGCGCAGAACTTGCACCCTACAAAACAAATGTTCGTGAAGTTGATATTGCGGTTTACGACGTAGGTGACGAGGTTGCCGGCCAGTTCGGCGCGCAACAGGTTGGCGGCAGCGAGCAGGCCAAGTAGATTGTCACCTTCGGCATGAGCCAGCGCGTAAGCCTCTTGCTGCGTGATGGCGTTGCCATTTTGAGTTTCCAGGATTTTTTCCAGAGAGGAACGAAATCGAGGCGTGACCTGAGGCGCCACGTCGAACCAGTCGAGCGAGGAGAAATTCTCCAGTTCCGATGCAGCGAGGGCGCGGGTCACATTTCCTCCAAAGCTGTTGGTATTCCAAATTACTCCTAGCGACTGCCTTTTGGCGAGAGGCTAGCGAAACAGGTCGTTGGCTGCCGGACGTAACAGCTCGCGCGCGCGGCCGCGGGCTGGTGCGTGCGGAATTCCGCGAATGATGCAGGCTGGCGTGCGGTTGAGTTTGCCGCAGAGCAGCGCGGCGGCGCTGGCCAACTCGTCGGCCACAGCTTCGAGGCTGGCCTGCAAAGTATAACCATGGGGATCGCGGTGGCCGCGATCGTCGCGCACAGCTTTCATCCCTGCGATGCCAATGCAAAAGTCGACCAGGCCCTCGCGCCAGGGGCGGCCGAAGGAATCCGTGATGAGAACTGGGATCGAGAGTGCGGTGCGCCTTTTGAGCTCGCGATGAAGTTCGCGGGCGGAGCGATCGGGGTTGGCGGGCAGCAGCAGGGCGTGGCGGCCGCCGTCGACATTAGAGACGTCCACGCCACTGTTGGCGCAGATGAAACCGTGCCGCGTTTCGGTGATGAGCACGCCGTTCTTGCGCCGGATGATGGCGCGGCTCTCGCGCAGCGCGAGTTCGATGACGCGTGCGTCCAGCTTGTATTTTTTTGCCCAAGCAACCGAGTTGGCGGAAGGCTTGATGGTTGTGAGGTCGACCAGTCGGCCTTCGGCTTTGGAAACGATTTTATGTTTGACGACGAGAATGTCACCGGACTCGAATACGAGACCGCGTTGGAGCATTGATGACAGCAGAATGTCCGCCAGAGAATCCCCTTGCTTGATTTCGTCGGCGACAGGGATCGGGATGAGACGGAGTTCGCGGCCTGACTCATCCGACGCGCGCTTCTTATCCCGCGCCGCACCAGATTTCTCGACGAGGGGACGAGGCTTGCTCACGAGGTTTCCGTGCCTATGGCAAGCAAACGGCTTTCGAGTGCCCAGCGGCGAACCAGGCGCTGGGTGCGGGTTTCGCCGGAACGCGCGATGAGTTCCTGCAAGTCCGCGGGGTTATCTATGTCGAGCGCGATGCCCGGCAGCTGCAACACTTCACAGGGTTTGCCCGTGGCTTGGGCGGAGGCGAGGTGCGGTTTAAAGCTGTCATTCCCGAAGCGCAAGGGAAACAGATCGGCGGGACGTCGAAAGGCGGCGTTTGTTCCGCGCCCGTCGGCGGCGGGCACGAGGACTGAGCCTTCGGCGGGAGCGTGCGTGATGATCTGATCGAGCTCGCTCGCCCAGATCAGGGGAATGTCCGCGGGAATGACCAGCGTGCTTTCGATGCCGCGAGCCACGCAGAGGCGTGTAGCCATCTCGATGGCGCCAGTTTCACCTGAGTTGGCGGGGTCGGAAATAATTTCGAGATTATATTGTCGCGCGAGTTCGAGCGCGAACGGATCACTGGTTACGAGAGCGCAGTCCGGACGGCGAGGCCAGGCGGCCAGCGTAGCGACCACGTCATGCAGCATGGCCTGCGCCAATTCCGTTCGCGTGGACTGATCGAGCAGAGCGGCAAGGCGCTGCTTGGCCGCGGAAAGATTCTTGACGGGAACGAGGATCACGGCTGGTCGGCGGCGGCGCGAGCTGGGGACTTGTCAGGATGCAAGCCGCTCGAAGTGAAGGAAAGAACGATTCGAGCAAGTGCGGCCCGGTCATCGGAGGTTCGCATGATGGTCTGGGCGCATTGCACACTTAAGCCGCTGCGGCGAAGTTCTTGTGCGGCACGAGCATCGCGCGTGTCGCAAACCAGAAGATGCATAAAATCTTTGTAAGCCTTGGCGACGCCGGCGATCGAGCAGGGCAATCCTTGCGCGGTCATGAGAATTCCCGCTGGGCCGGCAACAGGAGCGTTGCCGACGATTGGACTCACGGCCAGCAACTTTGCTGCGCGACACTGTGGAGAGCTTCGCGAATTCCGGGCACGGCAAGAATCGGGCCGATGCTGGTGATGGGATTGCTAGGCGCGATGATTACCGCGTCGGCGGCCTCGATGGCCTCAATTACTCCGGGAGCAGGCTCGGCGTCTGATGCTCCGGCGAAGCGAACTGAGTTGACGGGATCCTGATACCAGCGCTGCACGAAATATTCTTCGAAGCTCAACTCGCCGGACGGCGTATCCACCCGAGTCTCGACTCGCGAATCGCTCATGGGCAGAATTCGCGCTTTTACCCCCAGCTTATCGCAAATGACCGTGGTCGCTTCGGAAAGCGTCTTGCCTTCCGCCAGCAGACGTGAGCGCAGCAAGTGCACGGCGAGGTCGCGATCTCCGGTGTGGAACCAGGTAGGCTCGCCTAGTTGCCCCATGGCCTGCAGGCACAAGAACGTGTCACCCTTCACGCCCCAGCCGCGCTCGCGGCTGAGCAGGCCGGAGAGAACGTAGGTGATGGAATCGATATCTGGCGAGACGTAGAGTCCCCACCACAACAGGTCGTCACCAGTATTGACGATCATGGTGATCTCTTCCGAGGGGATGACTTGCCGCAGACCATCTACGAACTTGGCGCCGCCCGTCCCGCCGGTGAGCACGCAGATCATGCGGCCCTCTCTGTCTGCGCGAGGCCGTTCGCGTCAACGGCGGCGTGAAGTTTTTCGGCGAGTAATCCGGGCCGCGCGACAAAAGCGGCGACAAGAACTCGGGATAGACAGGCAGACGCTGGCGCAAATGCAAGCCTTTGCCCTCGGTTCGCACGCGGAGTTGCTCGAGGTGCGGCCAGGGTTTTTCGGGATTGATGTAATCTGGAGTCAGCGGCGAAATTCCTCCCCAATCGTTGATGCCTGCGTCCAACAACTCTTCATAATACGGCGCATTGAGGTTGGGAGGCGCCTGAATATTGACGTTGGGCATTAACAATCGAGCTACCGCCACTGTGCGAAGCATTTCACCCTGGCTCGGTTCGGGCGCGTGAGCCATGGGGATGGTGGGCTTGGCGCGGAAGTTTTGGACGATTACTTCCTGGATATGACCGTAGCGCTGATGTAAGTTGCGAATGGCGAGGAGCGTGTCGACGCGGTCGGCGGGAGTTTCGCCGATGCCGATCAGCAAGCCGGTGGTGAAGGGAACTCGCTGCCTTCCAGCCTCTTCGATGGTGCGCAGGCGCCTGGCGGGGACTTTGTCGGGAGCATTGTCGTGGGCCGCGCCAGGGGCAAGCAGATCGCTGTTGGTAGATTCGAGCATGAGGCCCATGCTGGGCGAGACGGCGGCCAGACGTGCGATCCATTCGGCGCTGAGCAAGCCGGGATTGGGGTGGGGGAGCAAACTGGTTTCGCGGAGCACGAGCTCGCACATGGCTTCGAGATAGTGCAGCGTGGACTTGTATCCGAGATGACGAAGCGTGTCGCGCATCTCGGGAAAGAGCAGTTCGGGTTTATCGCCGAGGCTGAAGAGAGCTTCGGTGCATCCCAGTTGTTCGCCGGCGCGAGCGACGCTGAGGACTTCTTCCGGAGTCATGGTGTGAGCGCCGGGATCCGCAGGATCGCGGCGGAAGGTGCAATAGCCGCAGTAATCGCGGCAGAGATTGGTCAGCGGCAGGAAAACCTTTCGCGAATATGTGACGCCGCCGGGCTTGAAATTTTCTTTGGCCGCGCGGGCAGCGGCGAGCAGAGCCGGCAGATCGTCGTCACTACAGCCAATCAAGCGCAGGGCAAAGTCGCGCGAGATAGGAGTTCCCGGCTGCAGATCGGCGAGTTCCGAGGCAAACGGCGCCTCGCTTTGTGGCGGGGCGGTTCTTGTGGAGGTTAGGGTCACGGTACTTGGTTCCAAAGCAGTGTTGATGCATCGAATCATACATCAGTCCTGTTCTAAGGACCGCAACGGTGGGCATAGCCTGCGTGGTAATGTAGGCACGCGCGAAACAGCAAACTGCAGACGGAATATGACCCTTAGTCCAGTTGAATTCCGAAAAGCGATGGGATGCTTCGCTACGGGGGTGACGATCGTCACGGTTGACCTGGGTGGCGAAGTCCACGGCATGACAGCCAATGCGTTCGCCTCTGTATCGCTCGATCCCTTGCTGCTGCTGGTGTGTGTGGACCACAGTGCCCGCACGCATGCTCATCTGCATGCGAAGAAGCGTTTCGGAATCAACGTCCTGGCCGAGGACCAGCGGGTGATCTCGGAATATTACGCGCAGCCGGTTTGTACCCACGAACGTGCCGAGGAAGAAGCCGGAGCACGATTCGAACGCACGGCCCAAGGGACTCCGATGTTGCGAGGCGCGTTGGCGTACCTGGAGTGCAGGCTTCAGTCGACGCAGGAGGCCGGCGATCACACTATCTTCATTGCCGAAGTAGAGGATGTGGTGGTACGCGAGGGCGAACCGCTTCTGTTTTTTCGGGGAGATTACCGCAAAATTGGAGAAGAAGTGGCGGGTTAAAGAAAGGGCCCGGCGCCTTCTGAGGGGGATGCCGGGCCCGAGGGACTCGCAGACGTTTCAACTATATTTCCGCGGCGAGGCTGTTGAGGACAAGGTTAGATGTCACAAAGTCCTTGTGACGGATGTCACAGACAGGATCGACCAAGATATGATTTGGCGTTCGCCACTTTTCCCGTCGTTGAACATCGAATATGTATTCGGTCGTTGAACGTCAAAACAGGATTTTCTTAAATTGGAGGCATAGTTCATGGCGGAAAAGATGGCAAAGAGCGAGACGGAGTGGAAAAAGCAGCTTACGCCGGAGCAATATCACGTGACCCGCGAGGCAGGAACCGAGCCTGCCTTTACCGGCAAGTACTGGAAGACGAAGGACTCGGGTACTTATCACTGCGTTTGCTGCGGCGAGCCGTTGTTTGATTCCTCGACGAAATTCGATTCAGGAACGGGTTGGCCGAGTTTCTTTAAGCCGGCAGACGAGGGGAAAGTGGAGGAGCACAAAGACACCAGTTATGGAATGGTCCGCACCGAGGCCCGCTGCGCCCGCTGCGGCGCTCATCTGGGGCATGTGTTTGAAGATGGTCCGGCGCCGACCGGGCTGCGTTATTGCATGAATTCCGCTTCGCTCGACTTGAAGCCCTCCGATTCAAAGGCGAAAGAAAAAAGTAGTTCCTTGTAGATCGAGTCTATCTGAAGAAGTATTCGCGAAAAAAGAGAGGGCACGCATTTTGCGTGCCCTCAGTTCGTGCATGTCATCGTCCAGTAGTTAAGCGTGCGCGGTTGCGGCCTTGGCCGCCTCTGCAGCGGGTTTCTTTTCTTCCGCAGATTTTGGCTGGGACTGCGACTGATGCTGCTTGCGGTCGCTGCTGCGCACTTCGATGCCGCCTTTGAGTACGGCGCCATCTTCCACGCTGATGCGCACCGTGGAAACGTCTCCTGTAACCGAGCCTTCGCTGCGGATATCAACGCGGTCGCCGCATTCAATGTTCCCGCTGACCTTGCCCATGACCACAACTTCGCGGGCCGTGATATTCGCTTGCACGCTGCCGTTGCGGCCTACGGTGACGCGGTGATCTGGCAGGCTGATCTTGCCTTCGATGCGGCCATCGATGTAGAGCGCTTCGGCACCGCTGAGTTCGCCTTTAATCACGAGCGAACGGCCGATGGTTGCCTGCTCCACGGGTGCGCTGACAGTTTTTACGGGAGTGAAGGTGTTGGGGTTCGAAGCGGGCGGATTGGACTTGCCGTTGTAGGTATATTCAGAGGGCTGCAACATTACGACCTTCCTTGGTTCCGCGGGGCATCCCTGTCGATGTCGCCTGCGGTGGGCTGATATATCGTTGGCCTCTGGCTGCATCGTGTCCCATCGGCCATGCTGACTATCGCACAGAAGTAAGTAATCTTCCGAGATTACGGAAGAGGCTGTACGACTGCGCGACAGCACGTCTATTAGTCGGCTTCCTGCAGAGATTCGGAAAGCGTTTCCCATTCCTTGAGCAGGGCGGCGTGAGCGGCTTTGTGCCGTTCAAGGTCCTGCGACTGGCGCTGGCTCTCATCGGCGCTGACGAAATCCTGCAGTGACGTTTCGCACTGCGAAATCACGGCTTCGGCGCGGCTGATTTCCCCTTCCAGTTGGTGGATGCGGTCTTCCATCTTCTTGCGCTTGATGGGATTCATGCGCTTCGCCTTGGCAGCGGGAGTGGCTTCCTCTGACGGCTGATTGCCATTTGCAGGCGTCTGCGGATGAGCCGCAGTCACACTCAACTCACGGAGGATGGATTCATTTTGCTTAGCGCTTCCACCCTGTTTGCGCCAGAGATAATCCTCGTAGTTGCCGGGATAGACTTCAACTTTTCCGTCGCCGATCTCGAAAACTCGAGTGGCCAGCTTGTCGATAAAATAGCGGTCGTGCGAGACGAAGACGACGGTGCCGGTGTACTCCATGAGCGCATCGAGCAGAACGTCTTTGGCGCGCAGGTCGAGGTGGTTGGTGGGTTCATCGAGCAGAAGGAAGTTCGCCGGATGCAGCAGCAGGCGGAGCAGGGCATAGCGTCCGCGCTCGCCGCCGGAGAGCACTCCAATCTTCTTGAAGACATCGTCTTCTGAGAACAAGAAGCATCCGAGCAGGCTGCGCAGTTCCGTCTGGGTGGAGCGCGGGGACGCCTCGCCCAGGTCGTCAATCATGCGCGCGTCGGCGTCGAGTTCTTTGTACTGATCCTGCGCAAAATAGTCGGCCTCGACGTTATGGCCGAGTTTGAATTCGCCCTGGGTGGTGCGTTCCTCGCCCGCGAGTAGCTTAATTAGCGTGGATTTGCCCGCTCCGTTTATGCCGACGAGAGCGATGCGATCGCCGCGCTCGATGAGAAAATTCACGTCGCGGAACACTTCTTTTTCACCGCCGTGGGTTCCAGACTTGGCCGGATAAGTCTTCGCCACGTCGACGAACTCGGCCACGATCCGTCCGCTGGGCTTCGGCTGCGGAAAGGAAAAGTGAATCGTCTTTTCTTCCGGAGGGATCTCGATCCGCTCAATCTTTTCCAATTCCTTGATGCGGCTTTGCACCTGCTTGGCCTTCGTAGCCTGGTAGCGGAAACGGTTGATAAAGACTTCCAGTTGCTCGATGCGGTCACGCTGGTTGCGGTAGGCGGCCTGCAATTGCTCGTTGCGCTGCGTTTTCTGCGACAGAAACTTGTCGTAGTTGCCGGTATAAAACCAGAAGCGCTTGTTCCAGATTTCGGCGATCTTGTTGACCGTCACATCGAGAAAATAACGATCGTGCGAGATGAGCACGAAAGCATGCGGATAATCGTGCAGATACTCTTCCAGCCAGTTGCGCGCTTCCAGGTCGAGGTGGTTCGTTGGTTCATCCAGCAACAGCAGATTGGGTTTTTGCAGCAGCAGCTTGGCCAGCGCCAGCCGCATCTGCCAGCCGCCGGAAAATTCATCGGTTGGCCGCGCCCAATCTTCTTTGCGAAAGCCCAGTCCCATCAGGACCCTGCCGACTTCAGCCTCAATCGAGTAGCCATCGCGCGTGCGAAACTCGTGCTCCAGGCTGTGGTAGCGGTCAGCGACCCCGGCGTATTCGGCGCTTTCATGATCAAGTTCGGAAATGCGATGAGTGAGCGTTTCCAGTTCGCGCTCCATGGCGTGCAGCTCGGTAAACACCGTCATGCATTCCGCAAAGACGGTGCGTCCGGAAAGCGTGAGGCCATCTTGCGGGAGATATCCAGCCGTGGTTCCTTTGGCGACGATGAGCGAGCCGTAGTCGAGCGTGTCCAGGCCGGCGAGAATCTTCATCAGCGTGGATTTGCCGGTGCCGTTCGCTCCCACCAGGCCGATGCGGTCGCGGGGCGTGATCAGCCAGTCGGTGTTTTCAAAAAGAAGTTTGTGGCCGAAACGTTTTCCGGCGCCAGAAAGCTGAATCATGAGCTGGATTCATCGTCTCACAAAACAGCGACGAGCTACGAGCTGTGAGCAATCAATGCCGGGTGCCGAATTCGATTGTATGAGGGGGCGGCATCCTGCCAGCCATTGCGCTCGAAGCTCAAAGCCTATTGCTCGCAGCTCAGGAGTGTGCGGCGGCGCGGGCGTTGCGATGTTCGTGATTGCGGCCCCACACTGCGCCATGGAAGTGAATGCGTTCAAGCGCGCGATCAATTACCGCTTCCATTTCTCGCGCATACTTTACTTCGCGGCCTTTGGCCAGCCGCTGTCGCGCTTCCTCCGGGCTGAACCAGGTCGGCTTTCGCTGGGGTTCATCGGCGCGGCGCAACTCGTGAACTTCCATCAGAAAGGCTTTCACCACAAATTCCTGCACTCCGCCCGGCTGCCAGAACACGCCCTTGGAGTGGATGTAGAGATGAAAGTGACGCGACTCGATTGTGCCCAGTGCGCCCGCTTCTTCGGCAGCCTCGCGTTCCGCGGCCTGGCTGTGCGAGAGGTGCGGATCAGTCGATCCTTTGGGGAAAGTCCACTTGTTACCGCCGTTGGTGTTCACCAGCAGGAATTCGACGGCCGCGCCCTGCTTGCGGTAGCAGACAGCGGCCACTTGCAGCGGCAACGATTTCGAAACCCGCGGTGAACCCATAGCGGCCATCTCCTAAATAGATGCGATCGCTGAACAGATGTTACTTGTAAGATATTTCAGGAATGTTAAAGTGCAGCAAAAATTGTGCACTGAGGACGGTTACGAAAGGTCAGACGCGGGAAAAGATGTGACTGGAGCGGCAATTCCGCGTTACGAGGGCGGTCTTTCCTGTCAGAGGCCTCCGGGAAATTCACGAAAAGTGTCATCGACGCCCGCACGGCGAATCAAGTGCCGTCAGGGTTGACAGGTTTATTTCAGCCCCGTCACTATGTACGCCTCCGACAGTACCCGCACATAGAGGTACGCGTAGGCACTCCCGTTGCTGGAGAAATGAGGAGCACCGACTGCCGTAACCCCCGCGCTCGCTTCTGTACCAAAGGTCTTCCACGACTCCAACTTCCCAGTGGCTACATTCACTTGATAGACCTGCGCACTCGTCTGGTGCGCTCGACTGGAGGCTGCGTACACCAATTGTCCATCTGGTGACCAGCCAGACACGTAGAAGCGTGAGTCCAGCCCAGGGATCGGACGAATGCTGTTGCCATCCAGTGGCCAAACTCCCCATTTTCCGTCAGGTCCCAGCACGGCGGTGCTGCGGCCATCCGGTGACAGGTGCACACCGGCGACGCCTTCCGGGGTGATCGGCTTGGAATCGCCGGTGGCCAGGTCAATCAGGTAGTCGCGCGCACCGTGCCCAGCCTCAATCCCTGAAGCGAGCAATCGTTTGCCGTCGGGCAACCAGCGTGCCGAGCTGTAGCTGACGGCGTCATGCGTAAGTTTTCTAGCCTCGCCTGCTCCAGTGGGCACCAGGTTCAGGGGACCGCCCTTTGCCGGTCTCGTGATTGCCCATTTTGCGTCGGGCGAGAGGGCTACAGCGTTGCCGTCTCCGATGCGCGCCGGGGGCGACCCATCCGTATTGCGCAGAAACACGGTATAGTTCGGCCCACCGCCATCGGCTTCTTCATCAAAAAGAATCTTCCGGCCGTCCGGGGTGATGTCGTGGAGGATCGACCATCCGAACCACCCCAGTTCGCGCTCCTGTTTTTCACCCGGCGCCACGCCTCGGATTCCGATACGTTCCTGATGAGTAACCATGAGCGTCGTTCCATTCCGCAGGTCTTCCATCCACATGCCGCCGGGCACGTTCGTGATGGTACGCAGCTTGCCTGAGAGCGTTACGGCGCGCGGGTTCTCGGCGCTGCCGCTGCTGCTGGATGTAAACCAGATCTCGTCGCCCCCGGGAGACCAGAGAACTCCCTGCAGTGAGCTCCAGCCCGAAGAAAGCTTCTTATCCACGTTCTTGTCGCTGCCATCAGCGGCAATCACTGCGACCGATCCCTCGTCGTCGCCTCCCGGATTTTCATGATCGGCGAAAGCGACCCACTTGCCATCAGGAGAAATCTTGGGATGACTGATCCAGTTAATGCCGTCAAACAGAACCTTGCCAATGGGGTATTCGAGACGCCAATGATTATTTTCCGGAACGTATCGAACCACGGCCATACTTTCGCCGTTCGCGGACCAGTCCGCGTCCTGCACGTTCTCCAGCACTTCTCGCGGAGTTCCCCCGCTCAACGGAACCCGCGCCAGCGTCCCACTCCGCGCGTAGCCGCCGTAATTCACGGTGTTGAGCCGGATTGCCAGTTCTCCGTTCTTCGAGATAGCGAGCAGTTCTGCATCCTTCAGCCCCAGTTCGCGCGCTCCCGGATCATCGGTGCGCGACATGTAGAGCTGGGTTTGGCCACCGTCCCACGAGGCACTGTAAACCACGCTGCCGTCGGGCGTGAATCGCGCATTCCCGATTTCGCCAGTTCGAAAGGTGATCTGCTGATACTCAGGCGGGGGCGCGCTGCTGCTGCCTTTTCCAAACCACCAGCCCAGAGCAAGCATCACAAGCGCGAATGCGAAAGCGCCAGCGATGATGCCCAGTTGCTTCCTCCGAGGAGGTGTACTTGCGACTGCTGTCGCTCTGGCTGTCGTGCTGGATATCTCACTGAGATGTTCCAGATCGAACGCAATATCGCTCGCGGAATGGAATCGCTGCTCGGGGTTTTTCTCCAGGCAGTGCTGCACAATCCGCTCCAGCGCCGGAGAAACATTGCGATTGGTCTCGCTCAAATCCGGAGGCTCTTCCTTCAGAATCGCGCTCATCGTATCCGCGGAGGTCTCCCTGTGGAAAGCCCGCTTGCCGGAGATCATTTCGTAGAGAATCGCGCCAAAACTAAATATGTCGGAGCGCGCATCCACGGCCAGGCCCCGCACCTGCTCGGGCGACATGTATCCCGCAGTGCCCAGCACCATGCCCGCTTCTGTGGCCTGGGTCATGGTGGGAAGGGAAGTGTGATCGCCGGATTCGGGCTGAGTGAGTTTCGCCAGCCCGAAATCAAGGATCTTAACCCGCCCATCTTTGGTGACGAATAGATTTTCCGGCTTGAGGTCGCGATGGATTATTCCTTTTTCGTGGGCCGCAGCCAGTCCGTGCGCGATTTGCAGCGCGTAGTCTAAAGTCTTGCGCACCGCGATCGCACCGCCGCGCAGTCGCTCCCGCAGCGTCTCTCCTTCCAGCAGTTCCGACACGACGTAAGGCGAGCCTTCACTTGTGCCAATGTCGAACACCGCCAGAATGTTGGGATGGTTCAGGGCGGCGGTGGCGAGAGCTTCCTGTTCAAAACGGCGCAAGCGATCGGCGTCCACAGAAAACGCCTGGGGCAAAACTTTGATTGCAACTTCACGTTTAAGGCGAGAGTCACGGGCGCGATAAACCTCGCCCATTCCACCCGCACCTAAAATCCCGACGATTTCATACGGTCCGAGTTTCGTGCCAGAGGCCAGGTTCATGAGTGAACGGATTATAAACTACACCAGGAACTCGACACTGCGGGCGCGCTCACGCCAGCTTGCTGCGAAGGGTTAGGCGGTCTAGTTCATTCTCCCAACGTGCCACCACCAGCGTGGCCACGCCGTTGCCGATCATATTCACCAGCGCGCGGAACATGCTCATGAAGCGGTCGATGCCGAGAATGAGCGCCATCCCCGCCACCGGAATCGTCGGCACTACCGACAAAGTGGCGACCAGCGCGATGAAAGACGCGCCCTGCACCCCGCTCGCACCCTTCGAGGTGAGGGTGGCGACGGCGAAAATCGTGAGCTGTTGCAGCAGCGTTAGCGGAGTGTTCGTGGCTTGCGCTACAAACAACGCCGCCAGCGTCATGTACAAACTGCTGCCATCCGTGTTGAACGTGTAGCCGGTGGGAACGACCAGACCCACCAGAGAGCGCGAGCAACCCAGGTTTTCAAGCTTCTCCATCAGAGTGGGCAGAGCTGTTTCCGACGAACTGGTGGCCAGCACCAGCAGAATTTCCTCCTTGATGTGAAGCAGAAACTTCACAATGCTGAATCCCGCGATGGCGGCAATCGCGCCCAGCACGATGACGACGAAAAGAATTGAAGTGATCCAGAAAGTGGCGATCAGCTTGACCAGCGGCCCCAGCGAAGCGAAGCCATACTTGCCGATAGTGAAGGCCATGGCTCCGAACGCACCGATCGGCGCGAAAAGCATCAGTATGTTCACTACTCGGAAGACGACTTGGGTCAAGGATTCGAGCAATCCAACTAAGGGCTTGGCTCTCGCGCCTGCTGACGACAAGGCGAACCCAAACAGAATCGAGACGAATACCACCTGAAGAATGTCGCCCTTGGCAAACGCATCCGTCACTGTGGTCGGGATGATATGCATCAGAAATTCGGTGACGCCCTGCGCCTTCGCCTGTCCGGCATAATCGCTGACGGCCTTGGCATCGAGAGATGCCACGTTGACATTGAACCCATTGCCAGGACGAACCACGTTGCCCACGATCAGTCCAATCATCAGCGCAATGGTCGAGACAATTTCAAAATAGAGCAGCGCCTTGCCGCCCACGCGCCCCACCTTTTTCAAATCCTGCATGCCGGCGATTCCGGTCACCACTGTGCAGAAGATGAGAATGGTGATGATCATGGTAATCAGGCGAATAAAAGCGTCACCCAACGGTTTCATCGCGATCGCGCGCGCGGGACTGAAATATCCGAGCGCTATGGCGAGCGCCATGGCGACGAGCACCTGCACCCACAAAGACGCGTAGAACGGCTTGCGGCGCGGATTTGCGGGCGCTGCTTCGGACTGCGAAGGCGTGATGGGAGTAGGCATGGTTCAGGCTGAAAGCTTCTAGTTCGCCGGAGCCTGCAGTGTTTTCACCAGCCACGGAATAATCACTTCCTTGAAAATGCGCGGATCGGGCCACACTCCAACTTGCCGCCCCAGATGCCCTCCGCGCGGATTAATCCACGCATCCTTAGGCACGTCGCCTTTGCTCAGCAACAGATAATCGTCGTCGATAGGAACTTGGGTGTCGAGAACTCCCGCCAGAATCAGCATGGGCGCCATCGGTTTGCCCAGCAGTCCTTGCTGCACTAACGAAATCTTGGGCATGAACTCGCCCATCTCTTCCAGCGAATGAACTCCGTCCAGAACGCTCATGAGCGCGGGCACCTGATCGAATAAATATTCGCGATTGCCCAGCAGCGAGTTCGTCAGAAAATCTTTCTGAAAGAATTTATCCACCGGAGGCGATTGTGCGCTCGCGCCGCGCAAACGCGCCCGCTCCACAATCGCCATTTTCGTCGCCCAGTACGCGCCCCAGCTCACGCCGTGCATGGCGATGCAGTTTTTGTCGATCTCCGGCCGCGACTGCGCATAATCAAACACACGCGATAGCATGCGATCCGCGGTCTCACTCACCTTGATCGGCGCCTGTCCCGTTCCCGGGCCATCGACCGCCAGATAGCCGATCCCAAACGGAAGAATGGCGCTGAAACTTTCCGTCAGATCTTCCTTGCGGCTATCCAAACCATTCACCGCAACTACGAGCGGCACCGGACCTTTCGCGTTCTTCGGCAAACGAAGATAGCCGATGATTTCTTTTCCCTCGAACGGAATATGCACCACTTCGAGCGGTGGATCGAAGAAGCGCGCATGCGCCAGAAATGCTTCGAGGGCTTTTTCATACGAGCGCTGCTTGCCCGGAGATGCGGGAATCGGCCAGCGTCCGAACGAGTAAAGCCGCCACGCCCGGATGTAATCGGCATTCGCCTTCGCCGGATCAGACTTCTCCAGCGACTTTGCTTCATTGAAGTAACGATCGGCCACGCGCATGAATCCTGCGGCCCACTCGTCCTTGTCGCTGGTATGAATGCTTT
Source organism: uncultured Acidobacteriota bacterium (assembly GCA_963761915.1). Taxonomy (GTDB): domain Bacteria; phylum Acidobacteriota; class Terriglobia; order Terriglobales; family Acidobacteriaceae; genus Sulfotelmatobacter. Next base: position 32,140 of record CAVXIO010000019.1, on the reverse strand, counting down.
CGAAGGCTTCTTTCACGTCGCCGGGATCAAGCCCGATCAGCGGATACTGGCCAACCTCGGCGCGGCGAATGGCTTCAACGCGAATCTCGTCAATGGTGCGCTCGCGCCGCGGTTCGTTCTTGCTGGAAGTTTCTTGCGCAGCGGCGCCGCCAGAAATGAGTACGAAGGATAAGAACAAGAAAACCGGAAAACGAAAATGATTTCTACTTTTCATGACTTGGCCCTTTCATTTTGACCCGCGCCTCGGGCGATCCGCGAAAAAAGGGCCGGACGGAATTGCGTCCGGCCTTCTTTTCACCCCCTCCAACTGAAAAACAACGTCTAGAACGTGAACTTCAACCCTAACTGAACCGAGCGTGGCCCGCCCGAGCCCACAGCAGGATTAGCGGCAGCGATATCAGGAGTAGCGCAACCGCAGCCAAACGGACGAACCGACGGATCATTCAGGCCAAATCCATTTTGACCCCCGTAAGGGTTCGCGAAGTTCGGATGATTGAGAATATTGAAGAACTCAACGCGGCCTTGCAGTCGCATGGTTTCTCCAAAGTGGAAATTCTTGGCCAGAGAGAAATCGAAGTTCCTGAAGCCGGTGTCCTCGAACATATTGCGGCCCATGTTGCCGAACTGCCCGAGCGGCGGCGGAATCATGACAGAGTTGCCATTGGCGTAACATCCGAACAGATTCAGGGATGCGGTCGAAGCTCCCGCCGTCCCTCCATCGACCGCAAGCGCCTGCGCCAGACAGGACGCAGGAATTGGCACACTCTTATTCGAGAAGTATGGAATTCCAGTTCCCCCCTGCGTCGATTTGAAGTCCGAGGTCTTGCCGTAGAAGCTCCAGCGAATCGGACTGTTGGCTGGCGGACTTACCGGCAAAGGCCCAACTCCGGCCGCATCCGTTCCCTCGTCCATCGGTCCCCAATACTGCGGGCTCTCCAGAGTGATGATCGAGTTGATCTCCCAACCTTCCCGCATCTGTCCGAAACCGTTCCGTCCGGGGATTGCGTAAGTGAGTGAAACCGTCAGCCGATGCCGGATGTCGAAGTCGCTGTTGGCATACTCGGCTCCAACGTTATGAGCGTTCTGCGGCAAGCCGGACCCGTAGCCAAAATCCCAATTCGCGCCCACGTCATCCGACGCGTGCGAATAGGTGTAGCCCGCCACCATGCTCAGGCCGTGGTAGTTGCGCGCGTTCAGCGTGACTTGCAGTCCGTTGTAGTTGGACCGGTAAATATTTCCCATCTGGAAGATGTTGGAGAGATAGCCAAACTTGGAGAAGAAGGGTGCGTTGGTCTGCTCGGCCCCGGTGCTGTTGGGCGCACAGTTGACAGGGTCCGTGTAGCCCGAGGTGATGCAGGCAGAGATGGCCGCCGCAGGCCAACCCGACCCTACCGGCGGCTGGTTGATGTCCCGAATCCCTGTCAGATTCGTTCCGCGGTTGCCTACGTAGGCGGCTTCGATTGACAGATTCGAATTGAATGCATGCTGCAGGTTTAAGGTCCAGTTCCACACGTAGGGCGTCGTGAGACCGCGGTCCACAGTCATGATGGGACATGGACTCTTAAAGCAATTAACGGTGCTGCCGCCGTAAAGCGGTCCGTTCACAGCATCCCAGGTAAGAGGGTAGTTCGCGATATTCTTTACTGTGACGTTACTTGTCGTGATCGTGCCGCCCGATGTATCTCCAGCGGCGTTAATCGGAGCTCCCGTTGGAACGCTGCCCGGACCGAAGGCGTTGTTGAAGGCGACGAACGACTGCCAGTTCACAGTCTCGTAGATCAGCCCGCCGCCGCCGCGCAGCACGGTTCGCCCGTTACCGCCGATATCCCACGCAAAGCCCGCGCGAGGACCGAAGTTCCTATGATCCGGATTGTAGAGGCTGCTGATCTGATGTCCCACTTGCACCATGCCTACGTTGGGGTCGAAATTTCCCAGCAGGTCGTGAGCTTCCTGGGGCACGCTGCTAAACTCGTAGCGAACGCCGAAATTGACGGTCAGATTCCTGGTGGCTCGAAAGTCATCTTGGAAAAACCCGCTGTACGCCCAGTTGTGCAACTGCAGGGTCGGATTTCCCACTTCGACCGTTGACTTCAACGGCGCGCCTCCAAAGAAATCTTCGAGCGGGCTTGAACCGGCGGGACCTGGGTTCGCGCTCACCACGCCGCCCAGAAAATTGATGCTGCCTCGGGCGTTGCCATACGCGGCGTTCGTTACATGGTTGTAGTGGAGCTCGCCGCCGAACTTCAAGGCATGCTTGCCGGCGGTGTAGGAGATGTGATCCACAAACTGCGTGATCGAATCGGGTCCCTGAAACTTCGGCCACTTGAAGCCACCGAGCCCCGGGAAGAAGTATCCGCCAAAACCGATGCGCGGCAGGCCGCCGCTAAAAGGTCCGGTTACGCCCGTATCCAGACCGTACGCCGAGGCTGGAGTACTGAGATCGTCCGGCAGCGTCGGCTGGTACAACCGGTTGTAGCCAACGCGCGCCTCGTTCACCAAGCGGGCGGTGGGAGTCCAAATCCAGCTTCCTCCCACGACCTGCGCGCGGGTATGAATAGTGGAGAGCCACTTCTGCTGCAGTTCAGGGAAGTCCTCAACATTCCCGGAGTTGTTGCCAAAAAAGTACATCCCGCTAATACTGCTTTGCGCGTTTAGCTTGTAGTCTCCTTTGCCGACGAAGTTGTTGACATGAACGACGTTATTAAATCCGTTAGTAATCCCGATTGCCTGGCTGGCAGTGAGGGACGTGCCAATGTCTGTCTGATTGTTTAAGGGGAATCCTGAGCCGTTGCAGGTTGCAGCAGCCGTGCACCCGGCAATCAGCAGGCTCGCGGGGCTTACGATGGCGCCAGCAGACACTGCGGCCGGTTCCGTGAGATCTGCGATCGCATCCGGAATACTGTCGGCGCAGTCGCCCGCAAAGCCGAACGAACAAGTTCCATTCGGCGTCATGTGCACCATGGAAGGACTGGTAATTCCGCCGAAGGAGTTGCCTACGTTATAGCGCTGGCCTTCGTAGGCGGCAAAGAAAAATGCTCTGTCCTTGATGATCGCACCGCCCACACTGCCGCCGAATTGTTCCAGCGTCCGGGTCAATTTCGGATTTGGGTCGGCGTTGAAATAGTTCCGCGCGTCCAGGGCTCCATCACGGCCAAAGCCAAAAGCAGTTCCATGCAGACTGTTGGTGCCGGACTTCAAGCCCACGTTGACGACCGCCCCCGGCTTCCATCCATATTCTGCTGGCGGGTTCTGCTGCAGATTGAACTCCTGGATCGAGTCGATGGGCAGGATTGTTGCAGAGTCGCCTGCAATGCCTGCTCCATTAATGATCGCCTGTCCCGAGTAGGGCTCGCTGTTGAACAGGCCTTCGACAAAGTAACCATTGTCTTCAGCGCGCAAGCCGTTGGCACTGGTGGTTGAAAATCCGCCGCCGGGGTAGCGCATTACGCCCGGCCGCAACTGCAGCAAATTCTCGTAATTCCGGCCGCTTAGTGGCAGGTCGTTGATTTCTTTGTTGCTCAACGTGCCGCCCAGAGTTGAGGAGGTCGTGTTGAGCAGCGGGACTTCTTCGGTGACCGTCACGATCTCGGAAACGTTTCCCGGCTGGAGGCTGAAATCCGCGCGAACGTCGGTTGCGACCTCAACGGTCACGCTGGGCCTCTCGACCGACTTGAAGCCCCTGGCTTCGACGTGAATCTTGTAAGTTCCAGGAATCAGATCGGGTGCCACGTAGTCTCCAGAGGAATCTGTCGTGAGAGTTCGCGAAGTGCCGCGCTGGACGTCGGTGACGACCACGTTGGCTCCGGCAACGGCCGCGCCACTCTGGTCCGTTATGCTGCCGAGCACTCGCCCAGCGGTGGACTGAGCCAGAGCGGGCAAGCACGTCAGACTCAAGACGAGAACAAGAACAAAGATCTTGGTGGCTAAAGTCTCGCGACCCGCGGGCAAGGCGGTGCTTCGGGATGTCATCGGAAACTCCTCCGTTTTTCTGGTCCGACAGCCATACCATTGCTGCGCGAATGAAGTCAAGCAAATTTTCCGATACTGGAGCAGTTCCGGTTCTCGCGACTCTTCCTGATAAAGTCCACAGCATACAGAATCCATAGTGATTGTGCTGATGAATTGGCCTGCGAAAGGAACTTGTATTTCGTAAAAGGGTATGCTATCGTCCTAGCTGTCATACCACCATACCTAAAGACCGCCAAATGCACGTTTCCAACTTCCACGCCGCAGAAACGCCCGCCAAAGCGCTGGACCTGCGGTATAGTAGCCAGACCATCGCCGGTTTCCCAAAACTGGCTCGTGCGGGAGATTCTCCAGTGTATAAAGTGGTCCGGACCTCGCGGTTGTACGAGCAGATCGTGCAGCAAATCGAAGATTCTGTCCTGAATGGCACGTTGAAACCTGGCGACCAGTTGCCGGCCGAACGCGACCTAGCGCAGCGCCTTGGCGTCAGCCGGACTGCGGTGCGCGAGGCAGTGAAAGCGCTCCGCGAAAAAGGTCTGGTGGAAGCTTACTCCGGCCGTGGCACTTTTATTACGGATGGAACGTCGCAGGCGGCGCGCCAGTCCTTCGATCTAATGATCAAAGTCGGTCAACAGGAAGGTGCGCCACATCTGGCGGAGCTGCGCTTGATCCTCGAACCGGGAATCGCCGCCTTGGCTGCGGTGCGCGCCAAAGAAGACGATCTCGCGGCCATGCGCGAAGCGGTCGCAGTCATGGATCGCGCTCAGGATGATCCGGAAGCCTACATCGAAGCTGACCTTGACTTTCACCTGGCACTGGCTGAAACCGTAGCCAATCCGCTGATACTTTCACTGATCGATTCGATCGTCGGACTCTTGCGCGAGCAGCGCATAAAGATATTCAATGTGGAGGGCGGACCGCAGCGCGGGCAAGTTCATCACAAAAGGATTCTTGAGGCCATGGAGCGCCGCGACGCGGAAATGGCACGCAACGCCATGCGCGCTCATCTCGAGCAAGTGCGCGAGGACTCGAGAGCCACGCCCGGCAGCAAAGTGTTATTGCAGGGAAAGCATGCGCCGACTGCTTCGAAAGTTACATGAACTGCTCACCGCATAAATTATTTCGGACACCGTTTTAGCCGGGTTTTAATCTGAAGCAGTTTTGATCTGAAGCTCTTTTGAAAGGGCGTGGCTTCAGCCGCGCCGCCAGGGCCCAATAATTAATCAGGGGCTTCGGCCCCTGCACAGCGGTGGAGCGCGGAATGGCGAAACTCGGTTTCATCGGATTGGGAGTGATGGGCAGCCAGATGGTGAACCGGCTGCTCGGCAAGGGTCACACTGTAACCGGCTACAACCGCACGCGCGCCAAAGCGCAGTGGCTGGTTGAAAAAGGAATGCAATGGGCAGACTCGCCGCGCGCCGTGGCCAGCGCTTCCGATTTCACTTTCGCGATGGTTACCAACGCTGCCGCGATCGCCGCCATCACCGAGGGTCCCGATGGAATGCTGGCAGGGCTGGGCAAAGGCAAGATCTTCATCGACATGAGCACCGTGAGTCCGAACGTGAGCCGCGCTCTCGCCGCGAAAGTGCGCGAGAAGGGTGCGGACATGGTGGACTCGCCGGTATCCGGCAGCGTGATCACATTGCAAGAAGGAAAATTGTCAGTGATGGTGGGCGGACGCCGCGAGACCTTCGAAAAAGTAAAGCCGCTGCTGCTCGATATCGGTCCGAAAGTGACTCACGTTGGCGATAACGGGTTGGCGCTCTCGATGAAGATCGCAGTGAACCTGAGTCTTGCCGTGCAAATGCTCGCGTTTTCCGAAGGCGTGTTGCTGGCCGAGAAGAGCGGGATATCGCGCGAAACGGCGGTGGATGTGCTGGTCCACAGCGCCATCGCCTCACCCATGATTCAGTACCGCGGACCGTTCGTGCTGCAGCAACCCGAAGAGGCCTGGTTCGACGTGAACATGATGCAGAAAGACATGGTTCTGGCGATGGATTTGGGCCGACAGTTCGACGTGCCTCTGCCGACCACCGCCGTGAGCAACGAAATTCTGACCGCGGCACGCGGCATGGGCTGGACGAAGTATGATTTCGCCTGCATGTTCGATGTGCTAGCCGCCATGTCGGGTGTGTCGACGCCCGTGACGAAGGGAGGTAAGAAAATATGACGACGGCAACCTCCAAACCTCAAGCTGGTCCTGAAACCGCGACGGAAAAAGAAAAGTGGCTGCGCGCCTATCGTCAGATGGTGAGCATCCGCTTGTTTGAAGAGCAGGTGAATGAAGTCTACACTCGCGCGCTAATGCCGGGTCTGGCGCACCTGTATAGCGGCGAAGAAGCCATTGCCGTTGGGATTTGTGAAGCGCTGCGCATCGACGACTACATCACCAGCACCCATCGCGGTCACGGACACTGCCTGGCCAAGGGCGCATCGCCCGACCGCATGTTCGCCGAGCTACTGGGAAAAGAAGCGGGCTATTGTCGCGGCAAAGGTGGATCGATGCACATCGCCGATCCCGCTACCGGCAACCTCGGCGCGAACGCGATTGTGGGCGGCAGTGTGGGCATCGCTACGGGCGCGGCTTTTGCAGCCAAGACTTTAGGCACGGATCGTGTTGCCGTCTGCTTTTTCGGAGAAGGCGCGCTAGGTCAGGGGTCGCTCTACGAAGTCATGAACCTGGCACAGTTGTGGAAGCTGCCGGTGATTTACGTCTGCGAAAACAATCAATACAACGAGTACACGCACTATACCGAAACCACGGCGGGCAGCATTCTCGGGCGCGCTACCGCGTTTGATCTCGAATCCGCAAGAGTAGACGGGCAAGACGTGCGAGCTGTGCATGAAGCCGCAACCCGGCTGGTGAAGCGCGCCCGCTCCGGCGGCGGACCTGCATTCGTGCAGTGCGATACTTACCGCTACAGCGGGCATCACGTTGGCGACATCAATCGCGATTATTACCGCTCCAAGCAGGAAGAGCAGCTCTGGAAGACCGACCGCGATCCCATCAAAGTTCTGGCGAAATGGTTGTTCGAGAAAGGCTACGCGGATGCTTCCTCTCTCGATCGAATCGCTTCTGAGGTTCATGCCATCATGGAAGCGGCCGTGAAGTTTGCCATTGCCGCGCCTTATCCCAGCGTGGACGAAGTGGAGAAGCACGTTTATGCCTGAGCGCGAGCTCACATTTGCGCAAGCGATACGCGAGGCGCTAGCCGAAGAGATGCGCCGCGACTCCCGCGTCTGCATCATTGGCGAAGATGTGGCGGAGGCGGGCACGCCGTTCAAAGTTCTCTCCGGATTGGTGGAAGAATTTGGTGCCAAGCGTGTGGTCGACACGCCGATCTCCGAGGCGGGATTCACCGGCGTAGCCGTCGGCGCCGCGATGACCGGACTTCGTCCCGTCGTCGACATTATGTTCGGCGACTTCATCACCCTCACCATGGATCAGATGGTCAACCAGGCCGCCAAAGCTCACTACATGTCGGGCGGGCACTGGAAGGTTCCCATGGTGATGCGCACAACGCTCGGCGCGACGCGGCGTTCGGCGGCGCAGCACTCGCAATCGCTGCACGCATGGTTCAGCCACGTGCCGGGACTGAAAGTTGTTTTGCCCTCCACGCCCTACGATGCGAAAGGCCTGCTCAAGACTGCCATCCGCGATGAAAACCCCGTCGTCTTCTTCGAAGACAAAATGATGTACAAGTTGAAAGGGCCGGTTCCTGAGGAGGATTACACCATCCCGCTGGGCGTGGCCGATGTGAAGCGCGCCGGAGATGACATCACGCTGGTTGCCACGAGCAGCATGGTGCAAGTCGCGCTGGGTGCGGCAATTCTGCTGGAAAAAGAAGGTATCAGCGCCGAAGTGGTCGATCCACGGACCACGTGGCCGCTTGACGAAAAGACTTTGATCGACTCGGCGAAGAAGACCTCGCGCGTGATCGTGCTCGACGAAGGCTACGGCCGCTACGGGGTCACGGCGGAGCTTGCTGCTGTGATCGCCGAAGGCGCATTCTATGACCTCGACGCGCCGGTGAAAAGAATGGGCGCGATGCACGTGCCGATTCCGTTCTCTCCACCGCTGGAAGATGCGACGGTGCCGACGGAGCAAACCGTATTCGACGCGGCCAAATCGATGTGCAAGCCGTCTTGACCTGTACGTAATCGGTTAGGGTTCGAGCTAGAAGCTAGGAGCTGAATTATGGCATTGAAAACTCATGGCACCATGGCCGTCGATTGGGAGCAGCGCATCGACTTCGATCGCCTGCGCCGCGAGCGCCTGGCTAAAGCCAAGGCTATGCTGGCGAAGTCCGATATGGGCGCGCTGCTTTGCTTCGACATGAACAACGTGCGCTATCTGACCTCCACGCACATCGGCACCTGGGCGCAGGACAAGGCCAACCGCTTCACGCTGCTGCCGCAGAACGACGAGCCGATCCTGTGGGACTTCGGCTCCGCCGCCAAGCATCATCAACTGAATTGTCCGTGGCTCGGGGAACGCTCGCGCCCCGGAATTTCCATGCTGCGCGGCGCTATGACGCCGGAGATGGGACGCGCCGAAGATGTCGCGAAAAAGATTCGCATCGAACTCGAAATGCGCGGCCTGCACAAAGAGCCGGTCGGCATCGACATTATCGAGTTGCCCGTGCTGTTCGCGCTGCAACGCGAAGGCATCAAGGTGGTCGACGGACAGCAACTCATGTCCAATGCCCGTGTGATCAAGACGCAGGATGAAATCTCGCTGCTCAATACGTCCGCGATGATGGTCGACGCCGCCTACGATGAACTCTATCGCGCCATGAAGCCCGGCTTGCGCGAGAACGAAGCCGTCGGATTGGTCAGCAAAGTTCTCTACGATCTCGGTTCGGAGTACGTCGAAGCGGTGAATGCGATTTCCGGCGAGCGCTGCAATCCGCATCCGCACGTGTTTTCGGATCGCGTGCTGCGGCCAGGCGATCCTGTCTACTACGACATTCTGCATTCCTACATGGGATACCGCACCTGCTACTACCGCTGCTTCACCGTGGGCTACGCGTCGCACGCGATGGTCGATGCCTACAAGCGCTGCCGCGAGTATCTCGATGCGGCTATCGAGCTCGTGCGTCCAGGGCGCACCACAGCAGAAATCGCCGCCGTCTGGCCCAAGGCGGAAGAGTTCGGTTTTCCCAACGAAGAATCCTGTTTCGCGCTGCAGTACGGCCACGGCATCGGCCTTGCCATCTGGGAGAAGCCAGTGATCAGCCGATTGGTTTCGTTCGAGCATCCGGTGACGATCGAGCCGGGAATGGTGTTTGCTCTTGAAACATTCTGGCCTTCGACCGATGGCTGGAGCGCGGCCCGCATTGAAGAAGAAATTGTGGTCACGCCGACGGGACACGAAGTGATCACCCGCTTCCCGGCGGAAGAACTGCTGGTGGCGGGCGCGCACTATTTCACGGTCAATGGACCGCTGCCCACTACTCGCGAAACTGAAGCTCCGCCCAGCGAGAAAGTGTTGGACATGATCGAGGCCAGCGCGAAAACAGAGCGAGTAGGAGTTTCGGGCTGAAGGCCACAGCAGAGCCTCCCCACAAAAACTATGGCTTTCAGCGTTGTAATGCCCGCCCTCGAAATGGCGCAGGAAACCGGCAAGCTCATCGCCTGGCGGAAAAAGGAAGGCGACCGCGTCACCAAGGGCGAGCCGCTTCTTGAGATTGAAACCGATAAAGCGGTGATGGAAGTGGAAGCGCCTGCCGACGGCATCCTCGCCGGAATCACTGGGTCGGTTGGCGCCGACATTCCCGTGGGGCAAACCATTGCGTGGATCGTGGCTCCCGGGGAAAAGCCGCCGTCGGAAAAAGAATCTGCGACCGCGCCCAGCGCTAGGGCGAGTTCACAAGCAAAAATGGAATCGCACGCCGCCCCGGCTGCCGCGAGCGCTTTGGAACCGGCTGCCGTTCAGAGCGCGAGAATTTCTCCGAAAGCGCGCCGCCTCGCAAAAGAATTAGGGCTGAACATCAGCAGCCTGCGGGGCTCAGGCGCGGGAGGTGAGATTCTTGCCTCCGACGTGCAGGCCACCGCTTCGGGCACCGTGGCACCCGCAAAATCAGCGAGCCTAGAAGTTCCCAGCACTCTCGGCCGCCTCATGGCCGAACGCACGACGCAGAGTTGGACCAGCATTCCTCACTTCTTCGTCACGCGAAAAATCGATGCCACAGCGCTCAACGAGTATCGCGCGAAGATGGCCGCCGAAATCGAACGCACGTACAGCATCCGCATCACGCATACAGATCTGTTGGTCGCTCTCACCTCGCGCGTGCTCCTGAAACATCCGCGCCTTAATTCGAGTTGGACGGCGGATGGCATTCGTCTTCACGATCGCGTGAACATGGGCGTAGCCATTGCGGTGAACGACGGCGTGGTCGCGGCGGTTATTCCGGACGCGCACACCGCGACTGTTGCCGAGATCGCCACGCAGCGGCGCGACGTGGCGGAGCGCGCCCGCGCAGGGAAGCTGCGTCCAGCCGATATAGCCGACGCCACCTTCACCATCAGCAACCTCGGCATGTTTCACGTGGATCAGTTCACCGCGCTCATCACCCCGCCGCAAGCGGCAATCCTCGCCGTCGGCAGCATCACCAACCGCGTCGTTGTCATCGAAGGCAAGCCTGCGGTCCGCGCGATGATGACGCTGACTCTATCTTCCGATCATCGCGTAGTAGATGGCGCCCGCGCCGCAATGTGCCTGAACGATCTGGCCGAGGCAGTTCGTGAGCCTTCCAAATGGCTCGCGTAACATCGTCGCTTTAGTGATCCCTAAGTAGTATTCAGAAGGATTGAGTAGGACGAAACGCGGCGGTATCCTTGAGCGTTCCACTCCAGAACGAACTTTATGAAGGCCGCCGTCCTTAGAACCGCAGAAGCGCGACTTGACATCCAGGAAGTGCCCAAGCCTCAGCCCGCGGCCGGCCAGGTTCTGCTTCGGGTTCGCGCCTGCGGCGTTTGCCGCACCGATCTGCACATCGTGGAGGGCGAATTGCCGGCGCGAAAAGAGGCGCTAATTCCCGGCCACCAAATCGTAGGAATTGTTGAAGGCGGCGCCGCTGGGTTGCCGATCGGAACGCGCGTTGGTGTCTCATGGATTGGCGGGATAGACGGCACCTGTCCCTACTGCCGCCGCGGGCTCGAAAATCTTTGCGACGCGCCGGTGTTCACCGGATACACCCTGAACGGCGGCTATGCGGAGTACGCCGTGGCGCGCAGCGATTTTGTATTTAAACTTCCAGCGGAACTTGACGACCTGCACGCCGCGCCTCTTTTGTGCGCGGGTATTATCGGCTTCCGCAGCTTGCGCGTGGCCGGTGTTGAGCCCGGCGACCGGGTTGGACTTTTCGGTTTTGGCGCGTCGGCTCATTTGGCGATTGCAGTTCTGCGCTCGTGGAACTGCGAGGTGTATGTCTCGACACGCGGTGCTTCGCATCGCCACCTGGCTGAGTCTCTAAGCGCCAAGTGGGTCGGCTCTGAAACCGACAAGCCGCCCGTTGAACTCGACCGCGCCGTGACTTTTGCTCCCAGCGGAGACGTGGTAATTGCCGCGCTCGCCAGCTTGCGCAAAGGAGGGATCGTCGCCATCAACGCCATCCATCTCGACCGGATGCCCGAGTTCGATTACGACCGGCTGCTGTGGGGCGAGCGTCAAATCCGCAGCGTTGCCAACATGACGCGAGCTGACGCGCGCGACTTTCTCAAGATCGCCGCTGACATTCATCTGCAGCCCAAGGTGACGGTATTCTCCTTGGACCAGGCCAACGAAGCGCTCGCCGCCGTGAAGAATGATGCCATCGACGGAGCCGCGGTGATCGTGCCGTAGGTTTTCCAAAGGTATGATTGCGCTCAAGCACGAGCCCTTAAGCCTGAAATCTAAAGGCAAATACTGATCTGCCTACTCTCCTCTACCGAGCATCAGGCCGAAGCACACACCCCGTTTGACGGCAACACCGGTGTCCCCACCCGCAACTAAGTTACCGGGACAGAGCAATGCGGGTCAATATTGCGAATGCGCCCCGTGCAGAATGGGACAACCTTAGGAGTTAAGGAGACTAATTATGCTTTGGACGATCTTCGTTGTGCTTTTGGTTTTATGGCTTCTGGGATTCAGCCTGCATGTGGCGGGAGGCCTGATCCATCTGTTGCTGGTGGTAGCGCTGGTGGTTTTGGTAATCAACCTTCTGAGCGGCCGTTCAAGCGCGGTTTGAGGATCTCGAGAACCGAAGATTGAGCGTTTTCGGTTATCGGCCTGCGTTGTCCGATGTAGAAAAGGCGCGCAGGCCCTTTTCATCTTCAAAAATGGCGGATCGGCTATGCTCTCTCAAGAAATGCTGCGGTCTCGGGGTTATCCACTACCTTCCCCCTGTCAGAAAAATGACCTCAGTGACCTCCTTGACTGAAGATCGTTTGCTGGGGGATAGCCAGCGTCTTCGTGCCGGGGCCGACCGTAGCGCGGAAAGTGCCCGGGATCGAATTCGCGGGTTTTATTGATTGCCGCAGACAACTTCACGGGAAGAAATTGTAGGTCTACCCGACAGCTGAAGATTGAGCTATTTTTTACAGTTCCTTAAGAACGACAACGGAACACTCGGGCATTGTTTGCGAGACCTACTTACCATCTTTGCGACCACGGCGTGTGCGGCTAAGATCGGCTAGGTCGCGCAATCCGCCGCTGCCGGTGCGGCACCGTACGCGGCTGCCCGGTGCTTAGCTCACATTTCTCTCCCGGCCTGGCGCCACAAAAGGGGCAGCGCACAGCAAGGGCCAAGTCTTTTGGCGCCTTCATAAACCGCATGATGGACCATCCCCCGACGACACACTGGTCAATTGTGACCAAATCTCAGAATCTATTTGCCGAACACACCACTAGATGGCAATCGGGATTTGGCTTGGCGAATCTTAAGCTTCGAATGTGGATGTCTTGCGCTGAGACTCGACAGTCTCGACCTGTCATTCTTATTTTCCTGAGTGAAGGGAATCCGCTACCGCTGCTTCGCGGGCGCACCTTTGGCGGCGAAAAGGAGAGGTATTCTGATGAATTGGTCGGGGCGATAGGATTTGAACCTACGACCCCCTGCGCCCAAGGCAGGTGCGCTACCAGGCTGCGCTACGCCCCGACATGACTAGCAGAATTGATTCTAAAGTACTTTCCAACGCCGTTCCACCTCGAAACCATGATTTTTGGCCTCCACCGTGCACTTACCGTGCATTTATGCGCTCATTGAATGAGAACCGTGCATTTTTGATCGCCTGCTTTTTGAGCAGACATCTCATTCGCACGGCGGTTGAGCTTCTCCAGCGCTTCGCGCTTCATCTGCAGTCTCATCTGCGAATACTCACTGAAACACACATGCGTGCCGATCATGATTTCTGCACTTCATCGGTAGTGACTTGGAAGTTGATCAACCGAGCTCTTCCGAATGACGTTGTCATCGCACAGTCAGTTGCGTCGCGGCCGGTTGCCATTAGCACGCGCCCGATGCGCCGAACGTTGTGTCTGGCATCGAACGTCCACCAGCGATCATTCAGATAAACTTCAAACCACGCGCTGAAGTCCATTGGGCTCGGGGCCACGATGACTCCAATGTCGCCCAAGTATCCGGTCGCATAGCGAGCTGGAATGTTGAGCGCACGGCAGAAGGTGATAGCAAGATGCTGAAAGTCTCTGCAGACCCCGACTCGTTCCGTATACACCCCCAGAGCCGTGCGCACTGGACTCGAAAATTCGTATCCGAAGGTCACTTTATTATGAACCCAATCGCACACTGCTTGAACGCGGTTCCACCCTCTTGGAGCGTTCCAAAAGAGCTCTGCGGCAGTGTTGGACAAAAGATCAACCTCACAATACCGGCTGTTCATTAGATATGGCAGGACATTCAGGGGCAGTTGGTGGACGGGAACTTCGGTTGCATCCGGACCCTCAATGTCGGGCAGTCCCGAGTCTTCAATGAGCGTGGAATTCTGCAATCGGATCTTGCCGGGCGGAGCCAACAGGCGGCACGCCTGATTGCCATAGGTGTCCTCGTAGCTCTCAATATTTACCAGCGGATCGGTGTTTAATTCGTCGGCCTCTCGCAAGTCCTTCATCCGCGACGGGTGTACGTTGAGCAGGGTCACGATCGGCACTTCCCCAACCATCTCGAATTGAATATCGTAGCCAAGGCGAATCAGCATAGGAATGCAGTATTCCTTGTGCGAGCGGGATGCCGGCGCAGGTGAGATGCAGAAGCTATCACGGAATCCGATTGATCTGCTACATTTTTTCTTGCCGGCATGCATCACAAATTCGATGCAAGCGATCAGTGTATTATGCAGTAGGTTCACACAGAGGGCAAAGTGACATACTGTTTGGGAATTGCGACGCGGGAGGGTCTGGTATTGGCCTCGGATTCGAGGACCAATGCCGGTTTTGATCAAGTCAACGTCTGTCGCAAGATGTATCGTTTCGTTGAGCCCGGAGAGAGGGTGTTTGTAATTTTGACCAGTGGCAGTCTCTCCATAAGCCAATCGGTTATCACTTTGCTGGGAGATGATTTCGATTCCGGGCGAGGGCTTGCCCAAGCCAATTCGCTTTATGACGCTGCTCGCATCGTGGGAGACTGTGTGCGTCGGATCTCCGATATTGATCGCGCTTCGCTGGAGCGTGATTCCTTCAGCTTTAACGTTCATTTGCTTCTGGGGGGACAGGTTCGAGGGCAAGATCCCAACCTGTATCTGATTTATCCCCAGGGAAATCCTCTGGCCGCCACAGAAGATTCTTTATATCTGCAACTGGGCGAGTGTAAGTACGGCCGGCCGATCCTCGACCGCGGCATCCAAGCCACAACTTCTCTGGAGGTTGCGGCGAAGTATGCTCTGCTCTCGCTGGATGCAACCATGCGGTCCAATGTGACAGTCGGTCCCCCCTTCGATTTGTTGTTGTACAAAAAAGATAGCCTGCAAATCACCCGATACCGCCGCGTCTCAGCCGGGGATAGGGACCTAAACCTGATCCACTCGAGCTGGGAACAGTCCCTTCGTCGTGCAGTAGAGCAGTTGCCAGACATTGAATTCCAACCTTCAGGCAACGAAAACCTCGTGGACAGCGTCAGAGAAGTCGCGCGATCCAGAGGGTAGGATCGCTCAAGCCGGTCCGCGCCGTTTCTTCAATGACGCGAATCGCTTTTCCCGATGATCAATTCGCCGTTTGGTGAGCTATGCTGGCGGGGGTCAGGCGCGGCAACCATGATTATAGAAACGGACACGTCCGGTCGCGGCGGCGCGGCAGCCCTCCACGGGTACGAACTCAATGGCGCCTATGACGAAATGTTCAGCGCCCCAGACCATCCTCGAAAACATTATCGCCCGCTGCACAACTTGCTTCTGGACCTGGGAGCGGATGAGTTACGGCGCAGCAAGAACGAGGCTGACCAATCCTTCTTTAACCAGGGAATTACCTTCACGGTGTATGGAAACGATAAAGGGACTGAGCGGATTTTCCCTCATGATCTGCTGCCCAGGATCATCACGGCTGCGGAATGGGAAAAAATCGAGCGGGGACTGACGCAGCGGATCACAGCGCTGAATCTCTTCCTCAAAGATGTTTACCATGAGGGCAAAATCATTGAAGACGGCGTCGTGCCAGGCAGCATCGTCTACACCTGCAAACATTACCGCCGGGAGATGCGAAATGTTAAAGTTCCGCGCGATGTATACATCACGGTGGTCGGCACCGACTTGATCCGGAACCCCGAGGGCAATTTTGCGGTCCTGGAGGACAATCTGCGCGTCCCCAGTGGCGTCTCTTACATGCTCACGAGTCGCCGGGTGATGAAGCAGATATTCCCCGGACTCTTTCAAAAATGCAGGGTGCGGCCAATTGAGCAATACAGCCAGGCACTTCTGTCGACCCTGCGGTCTCTGGCCCCGGAGGGCCGCCCCGAGCCGACCGTGGTTTTACTGACACCCGGCTCCTACAACTCCGCTTATTTTGAACATACGTATCTGGCTCGGCAGATGGGTATTGAACTGGTCGAGGGACGAGATTTGGTAGTGCACGACAACATTGTCTACATGCGAACGACCTTCGGCCTGCAGCGTGTGGATGTGATTTATCGGCGAATCGACGACGATTATCTCGATCCTCTGGTTTTCGAAAATGGTTCCTCCCTGGGCGCGGTGGGTCTGTTTAATGCCTATCGCGCCGGAAACGTAGCCTTCGCAAACGCGCTGGGGACGGGAGTCGCCGACGATAAGGCGATCTACGCCTTTGTGCCGAAAATCATCCGCTACTATCTCGATCAGGACCCGATTCTGGAAGGTGTTGAAACGCTGTTAATGTCTGATCCGGGACAGCGGGACCACGTCTGCCAGAGGTTGGATGAGTACGTCGTAAAAGCGGTGGGAGAGTCCGGTGGGTACGGAATGCTGATCGGGCCGCACAGCACGGAACAAGAGCGCTCCGAGTTCCGCCAAAGGATTTACGCGGAACCGCGAAACTACATAGCGCAACCGACAATCAACCTTTCGACCGCGCCCTGTTTCGTCGACGGAATAATCGAGCCTCGTCATGTTGATCTGCGTCCCTACGTTCTCTACGGTGAAAAAATCACGATTGTCCCCGGGGGCCTGACCCGAGTGGCGTTGCGAAAGGGTTCGCTGGTGGTGAATTCCTCTCAAGGCGGAGGCTCGAAAGACACATGGGTCTTACAGAATTGAGATTTATGCAGTCGGGCGACAAAACATCATGCTTTCCCGCGTAGCCGACAGTCTGTACTGGATGAGCCGATATTTCGAGCGGGCGGATAATGCCTCGCGGGTGCTAAAGGCGACCTACGGTCTGATTTTGAATCCCGCAAAGTTTTCTACTGAAGAGCGTTGGTTTCACGCCGTGTCATCGCTGGCCCCTGGCGCCGCTTCCAATAACGTCGATCCTCAGCGTGCTCTATTTTTATTAGTGGCTGATCCGGAAGGGTCTTTTTCGATTGTGAAATGCATCAGCGGAGCTCGGGAAAATGCTCGGCAAGTCCGCGAAGAAATCAGCTCGGAGATGTGGGAGCACCTGAACCGCCTTTTCCACGACGTAACTGGCTCTGACCTACAACCCGATGACGATGCCGGAGCAATGCGAGTTGTGACTCTGGTTCGCGAAGGCTCATACAGATTTAATGGAATTACCACCGCGACTATGAATCACGAGGAGGCCTGGCATTTTATCCAATTAGGCAAGTATATCGAGAGGGCGTGCAATCTCTGCGTCATGCTTGACGCCTATTTCGTTATCGGAAAGCATCCAGATGATCTGGACTGGGTTGGCTTGTTAAGCAGTTGCGCTGCCTTTGAAGCTTATTGCAGAGCATGCACCGCCGAACTTAAACCGGAACGAATAGCCAATTTCCTCCTGCTGAAGCCCGAGTTTCCTTATTCGGTCCGTTATTCAATCGACCGAATGCATGCGGCCTTGACTGCGATCAGCAATCTTTCCTTGAGCCGCCGGACAGTGAATGTCGAGAGATTAATCGGCCGTTTGCAATCGATGGTCACGTATGTACAGATCGGCGAAATCATTGCCGAATTGCACAAATACCTTGCCGCAATTATTGAGCAATGTCGCGAACTGCATGCGGCTGTTCACGAGCTCTATATCGAATATCCGATTGAAGTTGCTTTTCACAACTGAATGTTCTACGCCATTCGCCATTTCACGCGTTATCGCTACAGCCGCTCCGTCTGGCAGAGCATGATGGAGGTGCGCATGCACCCCAGGAGCGAGGGCAACCAGCGCTGTTTTGTCTTTCAGCTTTCGGTGAATCCGCGGGCCCGGATTTTTGGCTACACCGATTCCTACGGTAATCTTGTCCACCATTTCGACCTGCCGTCCCGTCATGCCCAGCTCACCATCATCTCTGATGCCCTGGTGGATATTGAGGCCCCGCCGTCGATCCCCGAAGTCATGGAGTACGAAGCGTGGCAGGAACTGGAAGAGCTCGTGGAGAAGAAAGATTATTGGGACATGTTGATGCCGAGTTATTTTGCGCGCTCGTCACTGGAACTTGAGCAGCTGGCAGGGGAGATCGGAGCGAACGAAAGGAAGGGACGAAGCCCCCTGGCATTCCTGCAGGATATTGCCTCCGGGGTGCATCGCAGTTTCCGCTATGTAAAGAAGAGTACCGCAGTCAATTCGCCAATAGAAGATGCCCTTCGGTCACGGCAGGGGGTGTGTCAGGACTTTGCTCACATCATGATCGCCCTCGTGAGAAATGCCAGGATTCCTTGTCGCTACGTCAGTGGGTACCTTTATCACAGTACCGAAATTGCGCATCCTGCGGCGGACGGCGCCACCCATGCATGGGTGGAAGCCCTGCTCCCACGGCTGGGCTGGGTAGGTTTCGACCCGACAATAAATCGACTCGCGAGCGAGCAGCACATTCGCACCGCAACCGGCCGCGATTATGCCGATGTCCCGCCCACTATGGGCATGATGAAGGGAAAAGCGGACACTCAGTTGCAGGTTCGAGTGCGAGTGACCCCGTCGCAAGCAGTGCTCCCTCCCGACGAGGAATTTGCGGCTGACGAAGAGTGGTCCCAATTTCTTGACGAGACCCAGCAATCTCAGCCGTCCGAAGCTCAGCAGCAGCAGTGAAAGTAGGACAGATCCTTGTAAGCGTTGATCTCGGTTTCGCGACCGACGGCCCGCAAGACTTTCAGCGACTCCCTACTGCCTCAACCGTCCTCGACCTGTCTCATTGCTACAACCCCCCATCGTCGGCAAACAGGAAGTTATCCAGAAACGGGCTTCGAGACCATCAGCCTCCAACTGAATGACCATACTGATCGCGGCGTGGGAGGCCGCCAGTATGGCTCATCGGAAGACACCGAAACGCTCCAAGGCAAAAGCAATGCTTCGACCAGCCGATTTGGAGGAGTCGAAGAATGCGGTTCTTCACTCACTGGGCGCAGCCAGTTCGCAAGAATCATACGGTCATGCCATCGACGAATTCATCGGGTGGTATTGTTCCGAACCGCGTCTGGCCTTTAACCGAACTGTGGTCCTTCGCTACCGGTTCTTTCTCGAACAGAAAAACCTGTCGCCCTCCTCGATCAATGTACGCTTAGCCGCTGTGAGGCGGCTCGCCTATGAAGCCTCCGATACTGGCCTTCTGAGTCCTGACCTCGGGGGCAAATTTTGGATGATTTGATTTCTCCACGATTCCGATAGCCAACCCGCGCATGATTTCGCCAATCTGCACGGGCGGAACATAGGACGGACGGTCAATCAGCCACCCCCGCATCGCTGGATCGAGCGAGAGATATACGCTGCGAATCAGAAGCTGGGCCTCCTCAGGCAGCGGCATGGGTTGGGACACAAGCTCGAAGTTGTCAGCTTTAATCAGCCCCGTGGGCCGCGATTTGAGCCGCCATTGGCGGTTTACCGGGATAGCAGCAGCCGTAGCGGAGGACGAGTCACTGTCAGACTGTGTAGCGGGCAGCGGCCAGAAGGTGGCCGGCAATATTGCGCCGCATTGCAACCCCATCGAGCGGATCGTAGTTGGCAAAGCCGCGTAGAGTCGCCATATTCTCCCGCAAGGCGTGGCCAGCCGAGCAGGCGCCGATGACGTTTCGCGCCGAGACTTCTACTCGATCCATGGCCTCGCGCAAAAACACGGAACACATGTTGGCGGCATTGATCCCTTTGCCCGAGGCTGCAAGCTTACGACTTCGAAGCAAGCTCGACTCCATCGCGAAAACTTCCATGACGATGTCGGAAATGTTCATTACGGTCTCCTGCTGTTTTTCCAACTCGGTCCTGTATTTTTGATAGGCAATCCCGATCGCGAACAGCGCAATCTTCTTCGCACTCTGCACCAGCCGCGCGTCTTCATCTTTGTCTTCGCCGGTGCTCGCAGAGGCCGTTGCCCCGTAGCCTGGCCCGCCGACTACGGCCTGAACAGCGGGGATAAGCCCCAACTGCCCGCGGGCAGCGCGTTTCAGCAGCATTCCCGTTATGAGGAGCCGGTTGATTTCGTTAGTACCTTCGAAGATCCGGTTGATTCGCGAATCACGGTAAGCCCGTTCCACCGCATAATCTTGATGGTAGCCATAGCCGCCGTGGATCTGCACGCCTTCATCGACAACGTAATCCAGCATCTCGGAGGCATACACCTTAATCATCGAGCACTCCGCAGCGTACTCTTCAACGGCTTTGAGCTCGGTCTGTGAATCCGCGTGCTTGTCTTTATCATGAGCGGACTGCGCCAATTGGCTCTCGATGAGTCCCACCACGCGCCACACCATGGATTCCACTGCGAACGTGCGAATCGCCATCTCCGCCAGCTTATGCTGGATGGCGCCGAACTCGGCGATCGCCGATCCGAATGCTTTGCGTTCTTTGGCATATTTCAAGCAGATGGCAAGCACGTTTTTTGCTCCACCCACGGCACCAGGGCCCAGTTTCAACCGGCCGATGTTCAGGATATTAAACGCGATGATGTGCCCGCGCCCAATTTCGCCAAGCACGTTTTCGACCGGAACCCGGACGTTGTCAAAATACACCGCCGTGGTCGAGCTACCCTTGATGCCCATCTTGTGTTCTTCGGCGCCGCTGGTCACGCCGGGAAAGCTGCGCTCCACCAGGAACGCCGTGAACTTCTCGCCGCCTACTTTGGCGAATACGGTAAAGAGGTCTGCCGCGCCTCCGTTGGTGATCCACATCTTCTGTCCGTTGAGGACGTAGTATTTGCCGTCTGCGCTGAGATCTGCCCGGGTACGCACGGCGAGAGCATCGGAGCCGGCCAGCGGTTCGGTTAGCGCATAAGCGGCCAACAGCTCAACCTTCGCCAGCTTGGGAAGATATCTCCGCCTCTGTTCTTCGTTGCCAAAGAAAAGAACGGGCAGTGTACCGATCCCGGTATGGGAGGAGTGCCAGGACCCGTAAGAAGCGTCCCGGGCCAGATGCTCACCCGCGATCATTACAGAGGGCAGGTCCATTTCCATGCCGCCGAATTTCTCGGGGATCGGAATCGCGGCGAGTCCCAGCTCGGCCGCTTTGCGAAGCACGCTTAGTGCGACCCCCGGAGTCTGCTGGCGGATCGCATCGAGATGAGGTTCCACCTCATTCGTCCAGAATTGGTCGACCGTGCGGGCGATTGCAAGATGTTCTTCGTTCAGATCTTCGGCCGTGAAAATTTCGTTGGGCAAGCGATCCTCAATGAGGAACGCGCCGCCTTTAACTTGAAGAGGAGTTGCCGCGGCAGTTGTCATCATCTTCCCCCGGGTTGAACGATTGCGACGCCACACGCGCAAATCTGTGACCGCAAAGCTGATATTTCGATGTTGCGGACGTCACAGCTCGCAAACCAGCCGAATCACGTGTAGGTCCTGATCGAGAAAATCACGTTCTCAAATTGTGTTAGTCTATATCAGATATGAGTAACTAACGTCAACCTGCAGCGGCGAACTCGCCGTTGGATCGCGATTTGGGAGAACAGTCGATCGAATCTCAATTGCTAAAATCGATACGGGTATATTGAGTACTCAACCTGTAGCGTGTCCTGCAACCCTGATCAGGAGAATATACGACTATGGTTCGTGTTGAAGTCGCCCCCCCGCAAAGAAGTCGGAATCACAGGAACTTGGTGAAGCGAAAGGCGCAGATCCACCCAGCGCAAAACCACGAGGTCCCAGGGCTTCGGGAGCGCAAGAAGGCGCGGCTTCGTCAGCAAATTATCGAGACAGCCATCCGATTGTTCCGCAAACAGGGCTACGAGAAAACTCGCATCGATGACATCGTCAAAATTCTCGAAATCAGCCAGCCGACTTTCTTCCGTTATTTCCCGAGCAAGGACGCTGTGTTACGGGATGTGGGTAAGCGTGGCTTCGAGTGCATAGCGGAGCGCCTCAAATCAGAACTTTCGACCAAGGCTAATACCGCCGAGCGCTTGCATCGCCTGTATCACGCCATGGCGCTCGAAGCGGAAACCGACCGACCTCTATGGAAAGCGGTCGTCCTGTCGGGTGCGATGGATCCGGTGCGTTCTCCGGAGGTGCGCGGACTCGAGGGAGTTGCGATCAGCCGGCTGCGGGAAATTCTGGCGCAGGGTCAGGAACGCGGCGAAATCACAAGCGTGTTCCCGGTCGTGCATCTTGCCGAATTTATGGAGGCGCTCTACCACACCGTGGTCCGCCAGTGGACCGTCGACCTGACGGGACCCCACAAACTCACTGAGCGCGTGGATAGCGCTGTTGAGTTTTTCCTGCGCGGTGTTAAGCCGTGATTGGTTCCTGGACCAGTCTGCTCTCCCCGTTCTTGCAAGGCTAAAGGTAAATGAAAGCCGCTATCCTGCACGATTTCAAGAAGCCGCTCTTGATCGAGGAAGTGGAACGCCCTCATCCCGAAGCGGATGAAGTTTTGCTCCAGGTGGAGGCCTGTGGTGCCTGCCATTCCGACTTGCACGTGGCTGATGGAGATTGGACACAGCTGGCAGGCATCGTGAAGCGGCCGCTGATTCTCGGCCACGAAATTGCCGGTCACGTAGTGGAGAAAGACGCAGCGGTACACGATTTGAAAATCGGTGATCGCGTCGGCGTGCCCTGGATTCACTGGAGCTGCGGTGAGTGCGAATTTTGCCGCGAAGGAAACGAAAACTTGTGCAGCCGGCAGAAGATCACAGGGGTCACCGTTGACGGTGGCTACGCCGAATTTGTGAAGGCGCCGGCAACTCATGCGCTGAAAATTCCAGATGGTCTTTCTGCGCTGGAAGCCGCCCCGCTTTTTTGTGCTGGAGTCACCGTCTATCGCGCGCTGAAAGGCGCCGGGATTGTGCCCGGTCAGCGCCTGGCTGTCTTCGGCATAGGTGGCCTGGGACACCTTGCCGTGCAGATCGGACGGGCTTTTGGCGCGGAGGTGATTGCAATCGATATTTCCGAGGAGAAGCTGGAACTAGCGCGAACTCTTGGCGCCGCGAGCGCGCTTGCTGCCACGAGCGACGCGGTCAAGCAGCTGCGCCGCAAAGGTGGAGTTCACGTAGCGCTGGTCACCTCCGCCGCAAAAGCGGCTTACGATATGGCCTTTTCTTGCCTGCGGCCAACTGGCACTCTTCTGGTCGTGGGCTTACCGGCGGAGAATATCTGTTTTCCGCCGATTTTAATGGCCAGTGGAGAGGTCCGAATTCGGGCGTCCGCAGTGGGAACGCGACAGGATTTGCGGGAAGTGCTGGCCATGGCTGCCGCGGGGAGGTTACGCTGCCAGGTGGTTGCGCGCCCGCTTGCCCGAGCCAATGAGGTGCTGGATGAACTGCGTCAGGGCCAAGTCTCGGGCCGGATCGTACTAACCCCCAGCTAGGGCGGGCTGGCTGTCTGACGATCCAAGATCACCCGCATTTCCATTGTAAATACTGAAACGACCGGATCCAGCCCTGCTAGCCATCCCGCCGCGCGTCTTTCCTTCTTGACGTTAGCGACTCTTATGTGATACTCACTCTCACAATCTGTGGTTTTGTTGTTTACGATTCAAATTCTTGATCGGGAAGGGAAGGGGCACTCGATCAGCATTTGCGGCGTTAGGGCTGGCGCAGCTACTGGCGGACCATTGAAGTCGACTCGCATTGAGAATACTCGGGAACCATTGGGCGATGTTCTCACACATCGGTAAGGAGAATCCTATGAAGTCACTGGCATATGCTTTTGTGTGCTTGCTGCTGGCAACCAGTCTGGCCCAAGCACAGGGCGTCGGCTCGTCGGGAGAGATCACTGGAACTGTCACGGACTCTTCCGGCGCGGCTTTGCCCAGGGCTACAGTGAATGTGGTCGATACTCAGACCGACCTGAAGCGCACGGTAGTGGCGGATGGCACGGGCCAGTTTCGTGTCGCGGGGCTGTCGCCAGCCACGTACGACGTCAGTGCGGAACTGCCGGGGTTTGCGACTGAGATTCGAAGAGGCGTTACGGTCGCCATCGGTCAGACAGTCATTTCCGATTTCAAACTGAAACCGTCAAAGGTGGCGACGGTCGTCGAGGTCACGGACCAGCCGCCCGTGGTGGAAACTGAGCGCGGGAGCCAGGCGGACAGAATCTCACAACAATACATCGCCGATCTGCCCATTGACCGGCGCGATTATCTTACGTTTACATTGCTTGCGCCTGGGGTCTCCGATTCCAGCCGACTGGCGGGGGACCAGGATTTCAGAGTCAAGAATACCCCACAAAGCGGACTGTCGTTCTACGGCAGCAATGGCAGGGGAAACAGCATAACCGTGGACGGTGGTGAGACCTCAGGCGATAGCGGCGGGGTGCGGCTGACGGTGAGCCAAGACGATGTGCAGGAATTCCAAATCAATCGCAGCAACTACGCGGCAGACTTGGGGGCAGCCACTGGTGCCTCGATCAATATAGTGACCAAGTCTGGCACAAACAACCTGCACGGGAGCCTCTATGGCTTTTTCCGAAACGATGCCATGGACGCGGCAAGTCCCTTTTCGTTCAGCCAGGCATTGCAACCAGGCCAGACCTTCAATCCCGCCAATCCGGACACTCTCGGTTCGCCAATTAAGGATACTTTGAGCCGCCAGCAATTCGGCGCAACGCTGGGCTTTCCGATTAAGAAAGACAAGACTTTTCTATTTGTTTCGTTTGAAGGCTTGCGGCAGGACGCGCAGAACTCAGTTCCCCTGTTGACGAACACCAATATTTTTCGTGCGACGGCAGCGCAGAACGCCATTCTTGGCGCGCTCGCAACTTCATCGGTGCCGACCGTGACTTGCTTACTGCCCCCGCCTCCGGCTCCCCCGGTAGTTGTCCCGCCGAGTGTTTGTGCCGGTATCCTCGATGACGCGTTGACGGTGAATCCGAATGCGGCCCCCATCCCGGGCCTAGTGGATCCAGCGCTGAATGCCTTCCTGGTAAACCAGTTTGAAACCGAGGGGGGAGTCTTTCCCTACGACACGCGGGAATATCTGGCGTCAGGACGCTTGGACCACCGCTTTGATGCGAACAACGAGCTCTCTGTGACCTACAGGTATGGACACGATCTGGAGGAGTCGCCGGACGTGCAGTCTCTGACGGCTTTTTCGGCCGGAAGTTCGACCCACATCTATGACAACACTCTGCAAGCCGCCTGGTACCGCCAGTTCAGTCCGAGCATCCAGAACGAGGCCCGGATGCAGTGGAATTATTACAGCTTTAACGTGATTCCTAATGTGCCGGGAGAGGTGGGACTCCAGATTCCTGGTTTTATCAACAACCTTGGAACTAACATTTTCATCCCCAACATCAGCATCCTGCGCCGCTACGAGTTCGCGGACAATTTCACCGTGATCCGCGGCCATCACACCTTTAAGTTCGGCGTCGACGAAGTGCTGCGCGGCAATCACACGGAGTCGCACACCTTTTTCCCGGGGCGCTTTGTATTCGGGTCGCTTCCCGGAGTTGCGCTGAGTCCGTGCTTATCTCCCACCGGGACCCCCGCCGCGGGTCTCTGCCCTGGAGGAACGACTCAGGCAGGCGCCACCGTCAATCCGTTGCAATCGGCATCATTGGGGCTGCCTCAGGTTTACCAGCAGGGTTTCGGAGATCCGACATACCCGTATTACACCCGGCCGCTGACCGAGCTCTACGGGCAGGATTCTTGGAAGATAACTCCAAACTTCACTCTGGACTACGGGCTCCGCTATTCGCTCGACTCCCAATTCGCGCCGTTGACCACGTATAAGAAGGATTTTGCTCCCCGGGTTTCCTTCGCATGGGACCCATTGAAGGATCACAAGACGGTGATCCGGGGTGGGTACGGAATCTTCTTCGGACCCGTGGACGTTCAGATCCCCGACGTCGACTTGAGTCTGGGGGCGGTTAACAAGAATAAATCCGCGGTGGAGAACAACGGCTCAGCCGGAAGCCAGGTCGCAAACCTTAGTTCGATCTGCGGGGTCTCGTTCGGTCCTCCGCCCGGCATACCGATCATTCCTGGCAACGGCGCCAGCCCCTGCAACCGGGAAATTTCAATTTATGTGGATCCGATCACGCCGACCGGCATTCCGGGTTTACAAACCGCGCCCGCGGTCTTCCAGACGCTTTTTAACGGGGGAGCGCCGGGTAACTTGATTGCGTGCACGACGCCGCCTCCTGGGTTCCAGGCCTGCATCACGCCTCCTGCCGTGGCCCCGCTGGGCATCAATGTTACGAATAGCGGCCCCATCGGTCCGCTGCAGGTGGTTTTCGTAAACCAGCCGGGCTATCGTCCGCCGATCGCGCAGCAGGCTTCGTTTGGAATCGAACGTGAGATCGGGCCTGGGTTCTCAATTTCTGTCAGCGGTATCTATTCTCATACGCAAAGACTCCCGGTCGCGATCGACACCAATCTACTGCCGGCGCCGTTTAGCACTGTGACCCTGGCCAATGGGCAGACTGTTTCCTATCGCAACTGGAACGGGGGTACGCCGGGTAGCCCGGCTCCCGGCGATCCCCTCGGCGGCACAGAGTTTCCGGGAGGCCTCTCCCCGTGCGCCAATCCTACCGCGTGCTTCGTGAATCCTCTAGTGGTGCAGAACAACCAGTATAGTTCTGAAGGTTACGCCCTTTACGAGGGCGGCATCGTGGAAGTCAAGAAGCGCTTCAGCGATCACTTTACGCTGTTCGGGAATTACACCTTCAGTAAGGGTTTTGACACGTCCACCGACTACAACTCTGACTACGGCCCGCAGGACCCGACGAATCTCAACTTAGATCGCGCTCTTTCCGAATTTGATGAGCGGCACAAGGTGGTGATCGCAGGAGTGTTCGACAGCCCCCTGAAACAGAGAATCTTGTCGGGGTTCCAGTTGGCTCCGATTTTTTCCTACCACAGCGGACATCCTTTCAACTTGCTGGCGGGAGGCGAAGTGAACGGCGACAACCACACTACCAATGAACGCCCGATCGGAGCGGCGCGCGACACCGGTCTTGGCCCCAACTACGTCGACTTCGACATGCGTTTGAGCTGGCGGCATAACCTGGGCGAGAAAGCGAACCTGCTGTTTACAGCGGAAGGATTCAACATCGCGAACCGCACAAATTTTGCCAGCGTGAACAACGAGGTGAGCCCTCTATTCGGCTTCAACCCAGGATTCACGACGTTCAACGTGAGTGGGATTCGACCGGGCGCAGCCCTTGCGGGTGGCGGGACCGCTACTCCCAGCACGCCGCTGGCTTTCACGTCCGCGTTTCCGAAGCGCCAGGTCCAACTCGGCGTGCGCTTGTCGTTCTGACTAGGAGCACTGACCGAGGAGCACTAAATGGCGTTCGTTGAAAATCAGGGAGTCAGGATTTATTGGGATGAACGAGGCCACGGTGAGCCGGTTTTGCTCATCATGGGGCTCGGCTACACCTCTGATATGTGGTATCGCACACGCCCTGCCTTGGCGGCGCACTACCAGACCGTCGCGTTCGATAATCGTGGCGTAGGAAGGAGCGAGGTGCCTTTAGGTCCGTATCCCATAGCGCTGATGGCGTCCGATGCGGCGGCGGTGCTGGATGCCGCCGGCATTGGAAGCGCGCACGTATTCGGCGTGTCGATGGGTGGCATGATTGCGCAGGAGTTCGCGCTGCAATACCCGAAGCGAGTGTTGTCGCTGATACTGGGCTGCACCGCGGCGGGCGGGCCGACCGCGGTGCGCGCCGAACCAGAGGCTGCCCAGATGCTGAGGACGCGTGACAAAATGAGCCCTGAGCAGGCCGCCGAGGCCCCCGTACCGTTTATCTACGATCCGGCGACTCCGCGTGAACGGATTGATGAGGATATTGCGATTCGCCGGCCGTGGTCTCCGCGGCCCGAAGCATACACGGCACAGTTGCAGGGAATACTTGCTTGGGAGGCGTACAGCCGCCTCTCCGAAATCGCCGTCCCCACTCTGGTGATCCATGGCGAGTCCGACCGGCTGGTGCCGCCGGGCAATGCCAAATTAATCGCACAACGAATTCCGGGTGCGAAGCTCGTGATGATTCCGCATGCCAGCCATCTCTTCTTAACCGATCAGACGGAGGTTTCACACCACGCTATTCTGCAATTTCTTAACGAGCAGGCCGGAAGTGCGGGAAGCGATGCCGGGTCGGAGAAGGAGAAGGTTTCATGTTAAAGGAAGCCGCCAGCACCACGCGGGATTCCACGGTGAATGTGAAGCAGCTTTTCGATCTAACCGGACGCGTTGCAATCGTCACCGGAGGGTCAATCGGACTGGGCCGCCAAATGGCGGACGGTCTGGCGGAAATGGGCGCCGACCTGGTGTTGTGCGCTCGCAAGAAGGAACGCTGCCATCAGGCCGCCGAAGAATTGCAGCAACTCGGCGTCAAAGCTATTGCCCTTGGCTGCGATGTCAAGAACCCGGACAGTATTCAGGGAATGGTGGAAGCGACCCTCTCTCAGTTCGGGCGAATCGATGTACTCATCAATAACGCCGGAATATCCTGGGGCGCTCCCGTGGAGGAGATGAGGATCGAGGATTGGAACAAGGTCATCGAGACGAACCTGACCGGAACTTTTCTGTGCGCCCAGGCGGTCGGCAAAGTCATGATCCGGCAAGGCCGCGGGAAGATCATTAATATTGCGTCAGTGGCTGGACTGGGTGGGGCTCCGGCGGAACTTCCAGCCATTGGCTATCACGCCAGCAAGGGTGGAGTCATCAGTTTTACCAAAGACTTGGCCTGCAAATGGGCAAGTCACAACATTCAGGTAAATGCCATTGCTCCAGGCTGGTTTCCCACACACATGTCGAACCGCGTCCTGGAGCACCATGAGAAGCTTTTTCTCTCCCACATTCCGTTGCGGCGTTTTGGCAACGAACATGACTTGAAAGGAGCTGCTGTGTTTCTCGCTTCTGCCGCCTCGAACTATGTCACCGGTCACGTGCTGGTGGTGGATGGAGGTCAGTCAGCCTGGTAAGCGGCGAGATAAGGCCATGAACATTCCGCTTACTCCCGTACGATTCCTGCGTTATGCCGAACAGCAGTTCCCCGGCAAGACCGCCGTGGTTTGTGGAGACCGTCGTTTTACTTACGCGCAGTTCGGTGAACGTGCCAGCCGTCTCGCCGGTGCTCTGCGCGAAGCGGGGGTGAAAGCGGGCGACCGGGTTGCATTTCTCAGCCTGAATTGCCATCGGCTTCTTGAAGCGTATTACGGCGTACTGGAAGCCGGCGCGGTGTTGCTCCCGTTGAACTTCCGGCTCGCTCCTCGTGAACTTGCCTACATTCTGAATGACGCCGGGGTAAAGGTGCTCTTCCTGGAAAAAGAGTTCGCCGAGGTCGTGGATTCCTTTCGTCAAAGCGTTTCAACTGTGCAGACTTTCTTCATGCTTGACGCTACACCGCAGGGAACCTGGCTCTCGCCACGCAATTATGAAGACATTCTGGCGGCAGCGACGCCTTACCGGGCGGATGTGATGGACTTCGACGAAAACTCCCTGGCTGAGCTGTTCTATACCAGCGGCACCAGCGCCGATCCCAAGGGAGTGATGCTGACTCACCGAAACGTTTATCTCCACGCCCTCTCGGTCATTGTGACCTTCATGACCAAGCCGGATAGCGTAAATCTGCATACCATTCCGCTGTTCCATGCCAACGGTTGGGGTACTGCCCATTCAGTCACCTTCGTGGGAGGGAAACATGTCATGCTTCAGCGCTTTACCTGCGCGGAAGTTTTCCAGTTGATCCAGCGCGAGCGCGTCGACTCGCTGAGCCTTGTGCCGATCATGGCAACGGCATTGGTGAATTCGCCCGACCGGCAAAAATACGACTTGAGCAGCCTGGAGTGGATTTCGATCGGAGGAGCGGCTTCTTCTCCAACCTTGGTGCGCGAGGCCGAGGAAAAGCTTGGCTGCGCGTGTTTTGCCGGATACGGCCTAACGGAAACTGCGCCCGTTCTCTCCACCGCCAAGCTGAAGCCGGGAGAGCAATTCGATGGTGGAGAGCTTTACGCGGCACGGGCGATGACCGGGTACGCGATTCCGGGCGTGGAGCTTCGGGTCGTGGACTTCGAGGACAACGATGTTGCCCGCGATGGAAAAACCATGGGGGAGATTGTCGCTCGTTCCGACGGTGTGATGCAGGGCTACTGGCAACAGCCGGCGGCCACAGCGGAAGCGATGCGCGGTGGCTGGTTTCATACCGGAGACATGGCCACCATCAGCGAGAATGGACGCATCCTCATCGCCGATCGCAAGAAAGACATTATTGTCAGCGGCGGTGAGAACATCTCATCGCTCGAAGTGGAGAAGGCGCTCCTGGCGCATCCCGCGGTTTACGAGGCTGCCGTCATTCCAGTCCCAGACGAAAAATGGGGCGAAGTGCCCAAGGGGCTGGTCGTAGCGAAACCCGGATCAAACCCAACGGAAGCGGAATTGCTGGAATTCTGCCGCGGTCGTATTGCGCACTTCAAGTGCCCGCGGTCGATCGAGTTCCTGGAGGGCTTGCCCAAGACTGCTACCGGGAAAATTCTGAAAAAAGGATTGCGCAAAAAGTATTGGAGCGAACGGGAACGCAACGCGCACGAATTTACGGCGCGCAAGTGAACCTTTGAAGATGCTGTAGAGAGAGTTCAGTGCCATGGACGATCTAGTTCAACTTACCAGAGATAAAGATGTCGCAATCATCACCATCAATAATCCGCCAGTGAATGCGTTAAGCCCCTCAGTCGCACAAGGGATTGCCCAGGCCATTGAGCAGGCAGGCAAGGACGATGGCGTAAAGGCCCTGGTGCTGATCGGCGGCGGGCGTACGTTCATCGCCGGCGCGGACATAAAAGAATTCGGCAAGATCACGTCCGGCAAGACGCAGCGAGGCGCGGGCCTGCTTCCGCTCCTGCTGCAGATAGAAGATGTGCGAAAACCAGTGGTGGTGGCCATTCATGGCAGCGCGTTCGGCGGCGGGCTGGAACTGGCGATGGCCTGCCACTATC
Source organism: uncultured Acidobacteriota bacterium (assembly GCA_963761915.1). Classification (GTDB taxonomy): domain Bacteria; phylum Acidobacteriota; class Terriglobia; order Terriglobales; family Acidobacteriaceae; genus Sulfotelmatobacter. Next base: position 1,257 of record CAVXIO010000019.1, on the reverse strand, counting down.
GTGTGGCGGCTCCGAATGCACAGCTGGGTCAGCCCGAAGTGAAGCTAGGCATTATTCCCGGCGCAGGGGGCACCCAGCGGCTGCCTCGGCTGGTGGGCGTCGCCAAGGCCGTCGAGATGTGCGCAGAAGGCAACCCGATTACCGCTCAGGAGGCGCTGAAACTCGGTCTCGTCGATCATCTGATCGAAGGCGATCTATTGCCTGGCGCCATAGCTTTCTCGCGCGAAATCGCCGGGAAGCCAGCACTCAAAACTCGTGAGCGTAACGACGAACTCGGCACTCCTGCGCAGAATTCACCCGTCTTCGCTGTGGCGCGCGAGAAGGCTCGCACGAAACAGCGTGGCATGATGGCACCGCTTGCGGCCATCGATGCGGTTGAAGCCGCCACCAGGCTCTCTTTTGAAGAAGGTTGCCAGTTGGAACGACAGCTATTCGATAAGTGTCTTTTCTCGGATCAATCGAAAGCCCTCATCCATGCTTTCTTCGGCGAGCGCGAAGTCACCAAGATTCCAGACGTACCAAAAGAAACTCCGACTCTCCCGCTAAATTCCGTGGGGGTGGTCGGTGCAGGAACGATGGGCGGTGGAATCGCCATGGTGTTTGTGAATGCCGGCATTTCCGTGTTGCTCAAAGAGGCTGACCAGCCGGCGCTTGATCGTGGGCTGGCCACCATTCAGAAGAACTATCAGAGTTCGGTGAAACGCGGGCGGCTTACGCAGCAATTCGTGGATGAACGCCTGCAACTCATCAAGCCGACGCTCAGCTACGACGATTTCGGCAAGATCGATATGGTTGTGGAGGCCGTGTTCGAGGGCATGGCGCTGAAGAAAGAAGTCTTCGGCCAGTTGGATCGCGTGTGCCGGCCAGGCGCAATCCTGGCGAGTAACACATCAACGCTCGACATCGACGAGATAGCCTCAGCCACTTCGCGGCCCGGTGCGGTCATTGGCACGCATTTTTTCAGCCCAGCGAATATTATGCGCCTGCTCGAGATCGTGCGCGGCAAGGCGAGCAGCAAAGAAGTGATCGCGACCTGCATGCAACTCTCTAAGAAGCTGGGAAAAGTCGGGGTGCTCGTCGGCAACTGCCGGGGTTTTGTGGGAAACCGCATGTTCGGCCCTTATCGCCGTGAAGCGCAGTTCCTGGTGGAGGAGGGCGCCAGTGTCGAAGCTGTGGACAAGGCGCTCTTCGACTTTGGCATGGCGATGGGGCCGATGGCTACTGGCGATCTGGCAGGCCTTGACGTGGGCTGGCGTA
>CAVXIO010000018.1:0-202389 GCA_963761915.1 uncultured Acidobacteriota bacterium | reverse complement strand
TAGGTGACCTGCGTCTTTCTACCTCTTGGTGCAGTCCGGCCCCAGTTCTTTTTCCCGGTAGTGTTCGACGAGCGTGTGAACTTCTGGATTCGGAGTCAAGCTGGTGCGCGGATTCTCAGCGTTAATGTCTGCCCGAAGTGCGGCGACGGCCTTCTGAGCCGCCGTCTCGTTCGGATATTGTTCGAGCGATCCCACCATCAGATTGCGTCGTGTCCGGCTGCCATCCGCCTGGAGTTCGTACCATCGGTACTCCCAAGCCTTCCGGCCACCGGCACGCTTCACGATCTGAAGGCTGCCTTGCTGAAATCTCGTCCGTCTCATCACGATCCTCCGTGGTTAGGGACGGTACGGATAGCTGGCTAACTTTAACCTCAAATGCACCCACGCGTCGAGATCCGATGCGCGAAAGCGCCACAATTTTCCGATCCGCATGGCGCGTATCTCCCCCTTACGGGCGAGTCGTTGAAGTGTTTTCGGGTGGATCTGCAGCAAGGCTGCCGCCTCGCGCGAATCGACTAACCTCTCGAAATGAGGGAACGGCTGGCTGACTGGCGTTACTTCGTGCATCTCGCTCATAAAATCTCCTGCAGCGAGAGTCGAGACCGGGCTGAAATCACCGCGTCGTCCGAAGGTCGGCTTTGGCGTCTGACTTCGTTCGACAGATTTCGAGCCCATTCACTACTCGGCTGGCGTTAGTCTTCGCGTCATGGGCGGACGAGAACATTATTCGTATAGAAACCGTACAAGACGCATTTGTTGCTTCCCTTCAAAGAATCTTTCTTCTTTTTGACTTCGAACAAACTTCTCAACAAGTGCTTAAAGTGCCTAAAGCGCCTAGAAGTGCTTTTAGGTACATTTAGGGAATCCACGGGAACAGCGCAATGTACGCACTCAACCGCCCGCCTCTTCAGCGAGACGGTTCGATTAATCCGCCGCGAGATTTTCCCCTCTATCTATGTAAGGAACATGTAGCAGGAAAAAGATATCGAAAATATTTTTGTGGTCTGCTACCGATACGGACAGCTTTTTGCGAAAGACTTAGCGGAATTCTCTAGGCTAGTGAGGTAAGTTGGTGACTGCGCGCCATTTGCGATCTGCAACATGAACCGACTGATCATCTGACGCAGTGCCTACCGAACAACTCGGCCCGAGGGCAGCCAACGGCAGTTTGCATGAACGCCTTGGGATGGAACGTGGCCCAAGCCCGCTACCGTCGAGGAGTATCTGAACCAGATGCTTGATTCCCGGAAGACGTAGACAGGCTCCGGCAAAGGCCCATCCCAGATTGATGTGCTCAAGACCGCGCGCGAAAGCGCCCACACCCTCGTCGACATCGGTCCCATCCATCGGATCATAAGTGATGCGCTGCAGATCCCGTGTGGGATGATCCTCGGCAGCGACTACGTGCAGCAAGACGGCACCGTGAGACTCGAACCAGCGACGTACTTCTGAGCAAGGACCACACGTCTCGGCAACATACAGTCGCGCTAGCGGACGATCGGGGGCGTGCCACGGCGTCAGTCGCGGTCTCCAAGCTTTGACGTTGTTCCGGTACTCCTCCCAAGGCTTGCCGAAACGAACTCTCATGTCCTCACCTTCATCCCAGGCGGCCAGGCCGAAGCTATAAAGAAACGACATGATGCCCCCTGCTGCCAACCAGGGATTTCGAAGCACGCAGCCCCACGCAGTCATCACGAGTGTGCATGAGAGCTGCATAGGGTTGGAGATGTAACGATAGAGCCCGCTGACCACGAGTTGTTTTGGCGGGTCGTAAGGGATCGGCGTACCGTTGCCACGTTGTGCGAACTCCTGAACCGCAGAAACTCCGGCAACGCCCAGCAACGCGATGGCCTGCAATTCCAGGTTCCGCAACCATGCAGGTTCGAAGAGCAACGCATCCCACCTGTGTCCGGGTCGCACCGCAAAGACAACTTCAGGGATCAAGAAGAGGAAAACTCCGCCCGCTGCCAAAACGTGAAGTACCGCACGCGCTTTCACCTTCGTATCGTGGATAGTCCAGCGCGCGAACAATTGCGCTGGAACCAGGACAAGACCCAGCGCAACAAATTCACCAATCAGCCAACGATGGTTGAGAACGACAACGGGGGAGCACGCCGGCATAAGGATCAGGTCAATCCCAAAGAAAACCGCTGACACCCATACTATTCCAGTTTCATCGAAACTTAGGATCGGAAGGATTCCCCAAAGCACTGCCCATCCGAGGTAGAGATCGACAGGCATTCCACGAAACAGTCCACCCAGCGCGTTGAATCTCCACCAGCCGAAGTGCAGGTTGAGCAATTGAACGGCAAGCAGCGATGGCAGAGTCCAGACAAACCCCAGCAGCGCCGCAGGGAATATCCTTTTCCGGTTCGGTCGCAGAAACACAAGGAGGAAAGCAGCAATGACGGGAACGTAGAGTCCCATGAATCGGACGGCGGCGACGCGTCCCATGTTCCTACTCTCCCTGCTTTTGTGGCGCCGGAGTCGCGTTGGCCCGGATTAGATACTCGGCGGCCAAGCGAGTCGCGTATCGCTCCCAGGGACGAAAGTACCAAGCTGGATCCAAGCGCCTCTCGAAATGAAGAGTCCATGTCACGCGAACGTGTTGGGCATCCGTCGCCGACCATTCGACTTCCGCCGACTTCCAGTCCAACCAGTGTGCGAGCTTACTGTGGTCAGATACCGCGTCAAACCGAACATACCCGGTACGTGATTCGCTCACCTTGAGCAGAAGGTCGCCAGGTTTGCCCTCGCCACCAGCAAAATGAACCGTGCGGGTGGCGCCAACTTCCAGGCCGTCGCCCCATGCTCTAGTTGGAAGAGGAAACCCCATTCTCCCGTAAATCGGCACCGGTGTCTCTGTTCGTGGGCTATGACTCAGTGCTATCTGCACGTCATGCTCCGATCCATATACGATCTGCGACTCCTGCACTGTTTCTTCGCGATTGAATGACAATTTCGGAGAACTGCCCTCAATGCTCATGGGAAGGAGAATCAGCAGAAGGCACGAGAGAGTTGTCTGTCGCTTCGCCCGGTTCCAGTCGACAATGGCACCCACTAGGAGCCCGACGAGATAGAAGATCGGCGAAGCCATCAAGATACAGATGAAGCCTTCGCCGAGAAGCGGACCTGAGAGAAGCAAAAAGAGAGTGAGACCTTTCGTGATTCCGCCCTTTACGGTTTTAGCTTTCGGCACCATCGCCAATAAGATCGCCAACACCGTCGGGATACCCACAAATAGCACGGCAGTCTGCTCCAGCCTCCCAAGCACGATAAGGCGGTACATGACGCTACCCGCACTCACTGCAAGAATCAGAAAAATAAGCTTCCATTGCGAACGGCTTATTGATGGTTTCGGTTCTAGATCATTCATTTGATCCTCCTGTGCGGTAGCGGCCGACCAAGTCTCTTGCTGCGCTCGCCCAGTCGGGGAATTGGAAATTGAACCCGGATTGCAAGAGACGGCCCGGAATCACCCGTCGGCTTTTCAGAATGAGTTCGGTTTCGGTGCGGTGGAAAAACGTAGCCACTTCGAGCATCAAGCGAGTGGAAGGAAGACCAATCTCTATTCCCGCAGCTTGGCGCAAAGCCTGCATGAATTCACAGTTGGGTCAACGGGTTCGGCGCTGCGAGATTGATGGGGCCGTCCAATTCTTGGTGGGCGATCAGGTAATCAATGCTGCGAAGGAAGTCCGTGTCGTGAATCCATGAGACGAATTGCTTTCCGGAACCGGCAGAGCCTCCCAGTCTGAACCTCACTAAGCGAAGGAACTGGTCGAAAATGCCACCCTCCTCCGGGCTCATAATCATGGCACTGCGAAGCGCAATCTTGCGAGTGTTGGGCGTGTTCGCTGAGAAGAAGGAGTGCTCCCAAGCCGTCGCTACATCAATGCTGAATCTCCAGGTGCTCGGGACGCCGCACTCCTTGCCGCCGATTTCCCCGGTGGCCTCGTCCATGGGCCGGTCCAAAGCATGGCGGTAAATGGTAGCGGTGCTGGCATTCATCCATAGACGAGGCGGACGCGCCAATTGACTAAGGGCCAGGCCGAGCAAGTATGTGGTCGCGGTGCGGGATTCCTTAATCTCAGCCCGATTTTTGGTAGTGTAACGGCAATTTACGCTACGACCTGACAGGTTGATAAGTACATCCGCGCCATCCAGCGTGGCTGCCCAATCGCCAAGGCTCGTCCCATCCCACACGATGACTTGCCACGGCACGGTGTATTTGTTTCGCGCCAGAACAGTGACATGGTGGCCCTGGGCATGAAGATGCCGAGCCAAAATCGTGCCTACTTGGCCGCTGCCTCCCGGAATCACGATATGGAGCTGTCGAGTCATTGCGCCGGTTCCCCAGCATCGAGGGCATCTTCCCCGTAAGCGATTTCCAGCAGGCCGGTGGCCAGTTTTCGGACAGGCCGCAGCAAGGGAAAGCTGGAAAGCTTGATGAGTGCGACTACTATAGCGAGACTCTTGTCAAAGAGTTTCATGGTGCGCACTTGTTTGGGCGAAGAGTCGTACACCCAGAAGAGAATCAATCCCATTTGATACAGCCACAGCACGCGGGGCAGGTGGACCTTTAGGTCTTCAGGGACGCGCACTTTCCCGCCCTCGACAGCGCGGGAGAAAAATCCGATGTCCTGGTCGCGAATGCTGCGGGTTTCCTCACTGAACGGAGAAAGAGGATGGTGGGGATCGATGTGGGCGGAAAGCGCTCCCATCAGCTTGCGATCCGCAGCAAAATACTCGAGTTTTACCTGAATAACGGCGCGCAGGCGGTCGTGCAAGCCTTTGGCATTGGACAGCGACTGATCGAGCAGGGGAGCGAGGTGTTCCTGTGCGCGCTCGTAGAAGCCCATTACGATGGCATCTTTCGAGTCGAAGTAGTAATACGCGGCTCCAAGCGCAACACCCGCTTGGTTGGCAACATCACGCATCGTTGTCGCCTCAAACCCTTTGTCCCGAAACGATTGAAGGGCACGTTCCAGAATGGTGTTGCGAGTCAATTCGCCTTTCTCGGTCTGCGTCGCACTCTTGAACATGTTCAAATATTCGCCTAACCGACAGGTAGATGTCAAGTGAAAATATTGAACGCGTTCAAGTCGGAAGTTAAGACCCTGTTTTCAATGAGTTTCGCTGATATCCCCACATTTTCGCCAGCATAGCCGGGGTGCGGCTCGTGTCAAGGCTCTCGACCGCTTCGCGGCGCAAAAGACGCGGCCTTGACACAAGCCTTACTCCCCGGCCCGTTACTCCGCCATGTGGGGAATGTGCAGGTGTGGCCACAGGCGAGACCTCAATGCCCAAGACCAAGACCGGGGCCACCGAGGTCATGGTCGAGGCCGACATGGGGAGTCTTTTCCGGCTCCGGTGCATGCGTCGGAACGGATAGAATGATGATCTCCGATCTGATGCCCAGCTGACCGGTTCACGCCAGTCACGAGGTCAACACCCTGCCTTTTTTCCACATTGTGCGCGGATAGCTGTTTTCGAGCTAGTTCGATCGCGGACTGCCGCATCGTGGATACACCGACGGATTCACGAAGTTGCTCGCGGTCGCTGGTGACGACAGCGATCTCGCTCCGGCCGCGGCTTGCGGCGACATAGAACAGTTCCTTTTTCATCGCGTCTGCCGAGATGATCACGGTATCTACGGTTTTACCCTGGCTTCGATGGGCCGTGACCGCATATCCGTGCGTGAATTCGTGATAGTTCGCAGGAAGCGTTCTTCCGTCTTCGAGGCGAATGGCACCGCCATCTAGGGCACTCACTTTGACCAGCTCTCCGTTGGTCGCCCGGAATTCCGGCCCTCGACGGTTTGCTGTGAGCATGAGGCTGTCGCCAGGGGCAACCTCAATGTGCTGACGCTCATAGACGGAAAATGCCCGCGTTTGTTTCGGCGAGATGTTCACCTCTTCTCCGGTTTCTTTTCGCGCAACCAGAGATTCCGTGCCAGCGCGCACGACTTCTAGCGACTCATGTCGTTTTGCAAGTTTCGTGTCTCTGTGAAACTGCAGAATCTGCCCCTCTTGGTAGTTGGACAGTTCCTGTTTCTGGGCGCTTGTCCACTGGAGCGATACGTACCGATCAAAAGAATGACCGACTCCCAGTTCGCCGTGTTCTTTCCGGTCCTGGCGAATCGCGTCGGTAAGTTGGGAAATCTCAGAATGAGTGCCCGCAACCACCAGCGTATCGCGTCCTTCGGCTCGAAATTCACGATGCAGCTCCGCCACAATCTGGACTTGCATGTAAGTGCCTGTTAGTCGGCTACTCGGAAGTAATCGAAACGAGAATGCACGGGATAGTAACGGGAAGTCGGCTTCTCGGAATCTTTGCCAATGATTCACGGGCGATCCGGAAAAAATCCAGTGGACGGGCCGTCGAACATGCTGTATCGCTTGTAGAGGACGAGCGCTAGCCACTCCACTTTTCACTTGCGCTGGTAGAACGGGTTGTAATAAGGCCCACCGCTGTCATCGGATAAGCTCTTCGTGACCGATATGTACGGATTCTCGCCGGGAGTTCCATCCAGGTGGATGGCGGAAAGGACCGCTGCGGCGACGCGATCACCAATTTCGTTGCCCGCGGTCATATCATTCCGAAAGTGAATTCCTCCCCACACCCGAGCGTTGTTGACTTCCTCGACCAATCCACCGTACTCGCTCTCATCTTCCGGGAAGAAGGCTCGCAAGACCGAAACGCCTGCCGCCGTGAACGTGCCATGTCCGGCCGGATAGGAAGGATGCTTGGGCGTTAAGATGACGGTTGGCAGGGTGGGTTCCAAATGAGCAGGTCGGGGGCGCATGAAATGATACTTGTCATACCATGTGCCCAGAAGCGCGTCATACATCGCCGTGAACAAGATGGCCGTTGCGCGTTCGGTGCGCGGCGCGGACCACCCATGGCGTTCTGTAAGCGTGTCGAGAACTTGTACCACCCAGTGACCAGGCTGATCGACACCATTCCTGAAAACGATAAAATCCGTATAGCAGGTCCGGTTGTTGACCGCCGTGACGATCTCCTCCATGTCGCGCTTGGTCTCCGCAGAATTGTTCGCTGGAGGTGGCGGAACCGCCGCTAATTCATTCACCGTGGAACGCGTCAGAAATAGTGGCTTCCATTGCCCTGCGCTGGGATCAACCGGCAATGCCTGGTTCCAGGGCAGCGCATCACCGTAGACGACCCCCACCTTTGGCTCCGGGGCCCGCCAACGTATGTCGTTGTTGTACTCGCCCGCTGTGGGCGTAAATCTAACTCCCAATCGGACCGTCTCGTCAGCCAAGGGCTGTTCCCAGGGGATATCCCTGCCGAAAGCGAGTTGGTTAGGGCGGCCATCCTGTTCAATAACAGCAATGACGCGCTCCGCTACCTCTCGCCCCAATTCTCTCCCCACGTCAACGTCGCTCTGTAGATTTAGTCCTCCCTGTACCTGCGCCGAGACAGATTCATCGGCGAGAGCCGAGACCCGATCTTCAAAACGGGGAAAGAAATAACTTAACAATCGCTCTGCAGCGCCGGCAGCCGCCGCGCGATCAGAAGGATACGCAGAATTTTGTGGTTCAGGCACTAAGGGCCGGATGGACGGATCCATCTGAGACGGACGAGGCCGTAAATAATAGTTCTGGTTGTTCCATGCCGCCAATGTCGCGTCGGCCATTGCAATATGAAGCGCAGCGTAGACCCGCAACATCGAGGGGGCACCCATTCCGTTGTGCAGGACGAGTTCGTCCGCCAAACGCCGCCAGACCGCACCCTGGTTTGTGGAGCTCCATTTGCAAGTGATAGATCTTTGCTGGGCTGATGGATTTCGAACCGCGCTCCTCACCACCGCCAACTCTTCAATCGTCTTAACATCAAGGTTCGCGGGCGGAGGAGGAACACGAATCTCGTCCGCGGAAGTTAATATAAGGGGCGACCAGCTTTCCGCATCTGGTTCACTCGGCTCTTGCGAGTGCCACTTCGTGGGGTTACTAAGGCGCTCGGACGGCGGTTGCTGCGCCGCAGCAACCCCGCCTAAGAGACAGCACAAGACCACCGTGAAGAATTCGTTCTTCGCTCCAATTCGGTTTTCCATCGCCTTCTCCTCCTCCTTGCGTGAAACTCTGGCCACGTGCGGATGGAACGCCAACGTGACTGAAGTTGCGTTCGGACACTCCCATTCCTGGGTTCGAACGCTTGGGTCAGGTGAAGGGCGAAGGTCACGCAATGTGTGCTGACTCCAGTGCTCAACTGGGCGAAACGGGCGATCAGACCACAAGAACTTTCTTTTGTTAATTGGTCCTAGATCGCCCTGACAGGGGAGACGCGTAATAGCTCTCCCCCGCCTTCCGCTTCGCTGTTCACAACTCGTGCGCTTACCGGTATCTCCAGGCAATCGGACAGTTCACAATGAATCCGGTTGAGCCGTACTTGCCACCATTGGGCCCCGTGACCCATCCGTCCTGGACGAACTTGAGAACCATGAACTCCTCAGTCAATCGCGAGCGGTATCCCTTCCTGATCGCGTCTTCCGTCCACACGCCAAGGTTCAGGTCCCAGAGGGGGCTGTAGTCGGTGGCCACGGTGGGAATGCCGCCCAAAACGTTTAGGGGTGAGAGCCCGTCGGAGAGGGCGCTGTTGAGCCCCTGCCGTTGCGGATTTCCCTTGCCGATAGGTCCGTTAGCGAAGAGGAACAGGCGTTCCACCGCGCTGAAGGCGCCATCGTCGTGCCCCACGGTCACATCCCGCAGTCCCGGAGCATAGGTTGCGCCTTCGAGGGCCGCCGCGACAGGGTCATTTGCATCCGTGCTGAGGTACAACACAGGACGCTCGAAACTGAATCCCTGAGTAAGCTTCAGAGTTACCGTTTGAGTCTCCGGGCAGATCTTCAGCACTTTATCGTGCACCAGCGAGTAGTTCGGATTGCCATCGCAGAAGGCGATCTGGCTCGCCTCAACATTGAAGGCCACGATGGGCGCGTTCCAGATAAAATTCCCGGCATTTTGGATGCGCACCAGAGGAGAGTAGTTCTCATCGCCAGCGGAACCGGGTTCAGCGGTCTTCGGGGGGAAAAAATTAGGAGCCTCGCCAGCAACGACTCTTCGATTCGGCCGAAAATCGACAGTGCCAGAATCGAATGTTATCGTCGTATCCTTTTCCAATGTCCCCACTCGCACCGCGCGACGCACGGCATTGTTCAGCTTGGCGGAGTAGTTCAAGCCAAGAGCCTCGGAGGTTCCTCGATCTGAGACATCGGTCAGAATGTACCAAACCTTCCTGCCGTCTTTGAGCTGGCCGTGGTACAAGGGCAACGTGATAGTTTCGTCCTTCAAATTGACTTCGCCGGATTTGAGAAGCTGGTACGGGCCAGTGAATTCCTTTTGCACCGTGGAAGGAGCAGGGCCGAAATAGGTCTCGGGCACGACTGCGCCAACGGCAGCTGACGGAGGAGCTATCTCGCCTTCTTGCGCGAATACGCCTGGGGCGGCGAGCAGCAGCTGCGTAATGGAAACACAGGTCAACAACGCAATTTGCGGAAACGTCTTGAACCTGAGGTACTTTAAACTCATGCTATTTCCTCCTTTTGATCTGATCGGCTGCCCGAAAGAGGGATGGAAGTAACTATTTCGTTCCGGTTCAGTGCACGAACCGGGCCACTCGCTCATTCGACGCAAGATGGTCAGACGCTCCAATCGCGCGTTCCGGAAAAGACGCCGGGCCGACATTTCCTGTCACAAGGACAGTCTTGGAGTCTTTATATCGACAGCGGCGACCCTTGTTATCGGTTACCATCGACCGATGGCGCTGAAGCCCAAGAGTCGGGCTCGATTGAGAGCAATTCAATTTGCAGTCCTATTTGGCTCGTTCCTCCTGGCAACCCCAACTGTTCTTGCGCAACTTCGGTCGCTCGATGTCTCGCAATACCTGCACACATCATGGAGTGCTCAAGACGGATTTTTCACGGGAGGCATAAACTCGGTAACGCAAACTTCTGATGGCTACTTATGGTTAACCAGTAGCGCTGGCTTGCTCCGGTTTGACGGCAATCGCTTCGTCCAGTGGAAGCCTACAGCACATGAATCTCTACCAGGTGCGCCGCTCAGGCCACTGTTGGCTTCAAAGGATGGAAGTCTCTGGATCGGCGGCACCGGATTGGCGGAACTCACGACGGCAGGAGAATTCCACAGATACCATCAACTCGATGGTCTCGAGGTTACCTCGCTAGTGGTGGACCAGGATGGAGCTATATGGGTGGGCGGGGTAGCGCGGCCCGGAAGCGCGCCGCTGTGTCGCGTGTTCCGCAGACAAAGTGAGTGTTATGGCGACACCAAGTTCATGGGTGGCTGGGTAGACAGCTTATATGAAGATAAAAAAGGCCGATTGTGGGCCGGCACGAACGATGGGATATGGAGAGTTCGACCGGGCCTGCCTCAGAGGGTTGTTGCGTACCCGTCGGTGGTTAGAACTTTCGCGGAGGACGCAAGCGGCACGGTGCTCTTCTCAGACGCGCGTGAGGTCAAGGCGCTCGGTGACGATGGAAAGGTACGAAACTATCCTGTACTCCCAGACGGAAAGTCCATAGGAGCGTGGAAGATTTTGAGGGACCGGGAAGGTAGTTTATGGTTCGCAACAGGAGGTCAAGGTCTCGTTCACGTTCACGATGGTCGCGTTGATCAATTTACGGTTCTCGACGGATTGGCGGCCAGTGCTCCCAAGAGCATTTTTCAGGACCAGGAAGGAAGCGTATGGGTGACATCCACCGATAGTCTGGATCAGTTCGCCAAACCTGCGGTCCCGAGAATTACCATAAAGCAGGGCCTTCTTAGCAACTTAGTCGCTTCAGTTGTCTCTCGTCGGGACGGCACCACGTGGATTGCAACCGACGCGGGACTCAGCGAATTACCCGGAAATCGCCTAATCGGGTCAAACACGAGCCTTTCCGGCCACGCGATAAACAGCCTATTTGAAACCTCCAACGGACGGCTGCTTGTTTCGGTCGACATCCCCAATGGCATGATCTGGCTGGAAGACGGCAAGATTGTTCCGCTAAGAGTGCAAAGTGGGGAAAATACGTTTGAAATCGCCGAAGATCACCAGGGCGATCTATGGATCATGAATCGCGAGTCAGGCCTTTTGCACCTGCGCGGCGATGGAAGCTTGGTCGCGAGTTTCAGCCGGGATGTGCTTGGTCTGCCCGCATCGACAGTTGCATTCGATCCTAAACGCAACGGTCTTTGGCTCAGCTCCGCAAGAGGGGAGTTGGTTTTTTTTAAGAATGGGACGGTTGTAGAGCGTTATGGCGCACAGGACGGCTTGACCGTGGGAGTTCTTCGGGATCTTCAAGTAGACGGCGATGGCGCAGTCTGGGTCAGCACGCAATCCGGGTTGGCGCGACTGATGGACGGCAAGATAGCGGTCCTCGGGCAGAAGAACGGCCTGCCTTGCGATGCGGTGCATTGGATGCGCCACGACGACGATCAAAATGTTTGGCTATACACCAAATGTGGGCTGGTTAGTTTTTCCGATAAAGACCTTTCCTCATGGATCGCCCAGCCCTCCCACGTGGTGACGATTCGGAGCTACCTGGATAACACAGAGGGCGTTGAGAATACTACGTATGGCGGATGGTACACCCCGCAAACGGCAAAGACCCCAGATGGCCGCATCTTGTTTGCAATGACATCTGGCTTGGGAATTTTGGACCCTCGTGATCTTCATCAAAATACGTTGCCGCCTCCTGTGTACGTCGAAGAAGTCACAGTGGACGGACGCGAGATTAAATTGGCATCACAGGTTTCATTGCCGAAACGAGCCCGTACGCTTCACTTTGCGTTCACCGCGTTGAGTCTGGTTGCGCCCCGCAAGGTTCGGTTCCGCTACAAACTGGAAGGGTATGACAAGGATTGGAGCGGACCCGTCTCAGTTCGCGAAGCGACGTATACCAACTTGCCTCCTGGTGACTACGAGTTTCGTGTGATTGCATGCAACAACGACGGAGTCTGGAATGAAACCGGAGCACAGCTTGCATTTACGATTCCACCGGCGTTCACGCAGAGCATTTGGTTCAAAGTGATTTGTTTGCTTGGTTTCACAGGTATTGTTTATTCGGCATACCGTTTCCGGGTTCGGCAAGTGACTTTGCAACTGCGCGGACGCATGTATGAGCGGCTCGCGGAGCGGGAGCGGATCGCACGGGATTTGCATGACACGTTTTTTCAAGGAATCCAGGGTTTACTGCTGCGTTTCCATACCGCCACATCTCAGCTCAGTAAAGAGGAGCCCGTGCGGCGGATCTTTGAAGAAACCCTGAAGCAATCGGACCAGGTGATGCTCGAAGGACGCGAACTGGTGTTGGATTTGCGGGCCACAGCTTCGGAACAAAAGGACTTGCCAAAAGCATTCTCCGATTTTGGCGAGGGAATGCGAAAGGGCAGTTCCTGCGACTTCAAAGTGGTAGTCAACGGGGCCATTCGTTCCCTGCATCCTGTAGTCTTCGACGAGTTATTCAAGATTAGCAAGGAGGCTTTGGGCAATGCCTTCCGACACTCCGGCGCGCACTCCATTGAAGCGGAACTGAACTACGAGCGGAGCGAGTTGCGCGTACGTATCAGGGACGACGGCACGGGTATTGACTCTGAGATTCTCCGGCAAGGACATCGGGAAGGACATTTTGGATTGCCTGGCATGAGAGAACGCGCACAGAGAGTTGGGGCGCACCTGGATGTGTGGAGCGGAAGCGGGGCAGGCACCGAAGTCGAATTGCGAATAGCAGCGCGCATTGCGTACGCTTCAGAGCCGAACGGTTCCATGTTATGGAAGCTGCGGAGACTGTGGAACGGCACGAAACAGGAGGGTGATTCCCATCCATAAGAACGAGAAGGGGCATACACGCAGTTGAAGCGAGCTAGGGCCGTACCCGATGACATAGAGACGCCATGACGCTATTTCGACTGCACTCGTCTCGAAGGCAAGCGGAAAATGGGCAGTCCTTCCATTGTGTGACGACATTGATTGGAAGCCCGATTGCTGTTTTTTTCGAGGTATTCGTAAGGCAGCATCAAACGACGTCAGCCCTGAGTAGGAGAATCCTATGGCTATCATCTCGCGAGGCTTTGCCGGCCGACGCAGTGCGGGGGAAGTCAAACTCCCGCCCGGTCAATACCTCACCACTGATTTTCCTGTTCTGTCAGCCGGGCCTACCCCACGCATTTCGCTCGACCGCTGGGAGTTTACGATCGACGATGGCACTAACGTCATGCAGCGATGGGATTGGAACTCGTTTCGAGACTTGCCCAGGGAGACGATCACCGTTGATCTGCACTGCGTAACAAGATGGTCGAAACTCGGCACATCCTGGGAAGGAATATCTCTCGATACTCTGCTTGCGAATGTAAAGACGGATTTGCCTTTCGCAATGTTCCGTTCCTACGGTGACTACACTACCAACCTTCCTCTGAAGGATCTTTTGAATAAGCAGGCTTGGATCGCGTTCAAATATGACGGCACCGATCTGGCACCGGAGCATGGTGGTCCGGCGCGTCTTCTGGTTCCTCACCTTTATTTATGGAAGAGCGCTAAGTGGGTGAAGGGGATGACGCTGATGCAACACGACAAGCCGGGCTTTTGGGAAGGGCTGGGCTATCACATCTATGGAGACCCATGGCGGGAACAGAGGTACTCGGAAGAGTGACTTGGCGTACCGGCAAGGTCGTAGCGCTGCTCGATGAAACATTGACTGCGCGGACAATTGCGATCGTGGTTCCAGATTGGCCAGGTCATGTCGCCGGACAACACGTTGACGTTCGTCTGACTGCTCCCGACGGCTACTCAGCTGTTCGTTCGTACTCGATTGCCTCTGCTCCCGAGTTCGGACGGGCGTATCGAAATCACCGTCGACCGATTGCCCAATGGCGAAGTGTCCCCCTACCTGACACAGCAGGTCATGGTCGGCGATGAACTGGAGGTGCGCGGCCCGATCGGTCGCTGGTTTGTGTGGCGTCCCGAACAAGTAGGGCCGGTCCAACTGGTGGCAGGCGGTTCCGGTATCGTTCCTCTCATGGCTATGATTCGGTCGCGCACTTCGGCGGGCAGCACAGTACCATTTCGATTGCTGTATTCCGTTAGGGAACCGGGAGCGATTTTTTACCGGGATGAGCTAACCGCGCTATCAGAGCAAGGAGAGTCTCTGATTGCGACCTACGCGTACACACGCGTGACTCCGAAGGATTGGCCGCGGCCTGCAGGACGCATCGATGCAGAACTAATTGCCAGCGGTACATGGCCGTCGAGCCTTCGGCCGAGCAGCTATGTTTGCGGCCCGACATCGTTCGTTGAACATACGACCGACCTCCTGATCGCGGCCGGCCATGACCGCGAGAGGATCAGGACGGAGCGCTTCGGCGCCACAGGAGAACGGAAATGAATGCATCTATCAGTTATCTTGACGGCAACGCGGCTGGCGGTGAACTAAGTAGGATATTCAACGTCGATCTGACCGCGCGCGGAAGGACAATGTGCTAATTGCGGAGCGAAGAGGCGCTTTGCCGACGCTCATTTGTATGTGGATTGCCCTGGCCTCGTTGCGCGCTGTGCGCTTTGTGGGCACGTACTCCTGCGATTCACGAATGTACAGGGACGCCTCTTCCTCGATCTCCGCGGTATGACCTACTTAAGTGTGGACGCAGCCCCGCTAATGAGTGGGGAGGCAAGAAGTGGCCATGCGCCGAACGAATGAATCAATCCACCTTTTCGATCATGAGTTGTCCCGCTTCTAGGGCCCAATCGATACCGTGAGAGTTAGCTATACGAGCCGGTAGGAAACGCAGGCAAAAGCCAGCTTTGCTGCCGCAAGAGAGACCCAGCGGCCCGAGCGCACACTGTTCATCACTCATGATGATGCCCATCCTCCCGATGGGCGCGATGGTGGCCGTGGCCGGTGTAAGCGCCGCCTTCGGGCTGGAAGGGGATCTCCACCTTTACGAGATCCGCTCCAAAACTAACGAGCATAGTCCTCGATCACGCGATCAGGGCGAATGCGAAGAACTTGGTCTCGAATTTCAGTCGGCAAATGCCGATTTCCCAGATGCCACGCAAGGCGCGCCAGCTGATTGGGATCTTTATGTCTGACTTCGACAACGAGCTCCGCCGCAGCCTGAACCTTGAGCCATCTACCATCTTCAAGTTGCAGCCCATCTCCATCAGCCATGGCAACGGCTTGGGGAAGGTCTAGTAGGATATCTTCGCCTTGATCCCCAGTCAGGCGAATCCGGCGTCGATGGCGGGCGTCAAAATCGAGAGTGATTGATCCTGCCGCGCTTTCCGTCGGCCAATCCCCCGCGAGTCGATGAACGGAAGCGCGATGAGTGGGATCACCGTTAATGGGAGCGTTGTGCGTAGTTATAGTCAAGCTATTGCCGTCGCGCCAGAAGCGGGGACCCCGTGCTTGTATTTCGCCGGCAGCAACCGCTCGCCGCCGGCGAGGCAGCGCCCTCTGATGCATCAAAATCCCGCCAGACCCTCCGGGCAGTTGTAGGGGATGGCTACACTGGTCACTTCCTCTAGCGTGCCGTCCGGCTTGGTCGCGTAGCCAACCAGTTTCGATGCGTTCCCGTAAATCTGATAAAGAAATGCGCCGTCTGGCGAAATCCAGTTGTCGCTGGGACCGCTGCTGATGTCGCCGCAGAGCGCCCGGAAGGTGCCGTCACCCTCGACGTCGGGGCATGCTGGATCCTTCGCGACTTTGAGTTCTGGACCGTCGATGTGGAAAGTGGTCAGGTTGCTATAGCCGAAATTCGTAGCGTACAGAAACCGATCGTCGGGCGAGACCGCAAGCCAGCACAGTTCTGAGGGTTTGCCTCGCTTCGTGTCGATGGGTACCAGCTTGCCTACCTTGATCCTGCCGTCTTTGTCGATGCGGCCCAGGCCGACTCCATCGCCGACCGCATATCCGAGGATGAAAGTATCCGGACGACTCTTCAGGAATGCGATGTAGAACGGAGAGCCGCCTCCGCCGTCTTGGAAGGAAGGTCCGCCGAGCGTACCGTCTGCGTTCACGCGAAAGATCACGATGCCATCGGGATCCGGCACATTCGTTGCAATAGACCGTAGTTTGCCGTCCGTGCCCGTCACCCAGAGAATGGGGGAACCGTCCGGATAGGTCCCTGAGATCGCAACTGGCAGATCGAAAGTGGTGCCGACTAGAAGAAATTTCTCGTCGGGCGAAAGCACGCCTTGCGTGGGCACGCGATGTTGTTTCTCTGGGGTATTCGCGGTGTATCGCTCCTTGCGCGGCGTGAGCTTCCCATCCTTCGAGACCGACATGATGCGGATATGGTCTGGTCCGAACGAGTGTACGACATAGAGCATGGCCTTTGAGGGCGAGTACGCCAACGACTTGGCCGTACCGCTCTTTCCCTCAATGGCATTCCCCGTCGGTTTGGTGTCGATCAGAGTGAGCCGACCCTGGTCGCCGACGGCGAAACTGGAAACGGAATTGTCCCCGCCGTTAGTCGCAAACAGAAATTTACGATCTGGCGTAAGGATGACGCTACCGGCTCCCTCGAAAGCATTCGGCGCGCTTTCCTGACCGCTAATCGGCTTGTAAGTGCCGGAACCGGCTCCTCCTGTAGCCACTCGTTCCATCTCGCTCAGCGTTCCGTTGGCAGAGCGATGGTAGTGGACAATGAAATTCTTGACTTCGTTCGTCTGCATGTAGAGATGGCCACCACGACCATTAGACGTGGCCATCTCCTTCGGCATGCTCATCATTTCGTTCGACATACTCGTCTCCTTTTACATTCATCTTCTCGGGATTTGTTGGATACAGCCGTAATCTCGTGTTGCCTCCGCGACCCCAACGTGTCGCGGCAAGCTGGTTATTGTTTCGTCGTGGAGCATGGGGTAGAACTGAACCCATGTCATGTCAGTCTTGGCCACGTAGGCTTTGTGGCAGAAGCCGCACTCAGTGGCAGGCATAACTTTCGCCCAGTCCGCGTAAGGCTCGGGATGATGGCCGAAGTTAAAGAAGCCCCATCCGTTCGTCTCAGGGAATTTCTTGCTGTCCTTTACCGTCACATCCAGGCCGTTGTAAATTCCGTTGAAGTAGCCGCGTCCGGATGGTTCAGTTCGAGACCCGTCTGGAAAAGTTGGATCGAGCACACGCGTCAATTCTTTGACAAGCACGGTCCCTTCGGGAAACGACCCCGTTTTGAGAAAGACATCCAGATTCCTGGCCTCGACATAGACGTGGTGGTACTCGGGGAAATTCGCCTTTCCATTGTTGAGTCCATTCGGGGTCAATGGAGCGCCCAGGAAGACCCAGCGTCGATATCCGACCGGCCGCTGCAACTGTCCGCTGGAATCCCAGACCGCTGACGAACCCGAATCTTGGGCCACGCTTGAAGCTGAAGCCTGAACAGCAACCGGTTTCGTCACAACAAACACCAGGATGGCAGCTACGAACGTGAAGGCTACGAGTGCGATTAAGACAGATCGTTTCATTGATGCCTTCTCCTTTTGAATTCGTCCCATTCCGAGCGTCTTGCGTTGTTGGTCATTTTGATTTCAGAACTGGATAGCCTTGGACGTACACCCAGCCGGTGGACTGGGCTGGCAGGTGGCAACCCAGGCAGTCCTTCTTGTAATCAGTCGCGACCTGCTTGTCAGGTGCATCCGCCTTGAAGAGTGCCCATCCCCACCCATCTCCCCACAACGGGTTGTTGGGATAGCGATTCTTGTCGTCCTTGATCATCACGAACCAGACTTTGGTGTCCGCAGCCCAATGCGCATCGCCGGTTGTCATTGGAGCGTGGTCGGTTCCCAACACTTCCTTCACCAGAACCGTGCCATCGGCGAACTTCCCGTTTTTTCGGTAATACTGGGCGGCACCAGGAGAAGCGTATGTGACATGCATCTCTTCCCCCTTCGGATCGAGCTCAACGGTGTAGGTTCCGAGTAGCTGGTAAAGATCTCTAACGTCCGCTGGTTTGCGAATGCTTCCACCTTTATCGACTAGATCAAAGCCGCTTCGGCTGCCACCGGCTTTGGAAGTCACTGCTTGGTGAGCCGTTAAGAACGCGAGGGCAACAATTAGAGATGCAATGCGACCAGACATCTATTCATCCTCCAGTTCAGTTGCCGCATCAAGCTGAACGGTGACGGCGTTCGGTTTGTAGTGAATGTTCATTCCTCGCAGCGTCTGTCACTCGACGCAGCTCATGTAAGCAAATGATTTTCCAAACCCGTTTCGCCATCAACCATCGCACTCCAGCAGCTCTGCATCGCCGTTATTAAGGGTGTCTGGCTCTATCGAGGGGGAAGTAATCAATGCATTCCTTGTGGTCCGGCCGTGTGGGGAGTTGCGTGTGTGACTTAATAGCGACGCGTAGTACTGCGTCGCGTTGTTATGACGACACCGCGAATTGAGTCAGGTCTCCGGCTTCTGTGCCTTTCCTTGATGAACTTTCATTTGTGTTTCGGTCTCTCACTTGCAAGGGAGGAGTCGTGAACACTGAGGGAATCGAGATGGATAAGTCCCAACCACGTTTTCACCAACGAGCAGGTCAGATTCAAGCCTACGGAACCGTTAGCCATGCTCTTCCGCTGGAACTCGAAGAACCAGTGCGCTTGGAAATGACCGAACAACTAAACCAATTGTTAGCGGACACGATTACGCTTCGTGATCTGTATAAAAAGTCCCACTGGCAGGTTGCCGGCGCTACTTTCTATCAATTGCATTTGCTGTTCGACAAGCATTACAGCGAACAAGGCGAACTTGTTGACTCAATTGCCGAAAGGATTCAGGTGCTTGGAGGTGTAAGTCTGGCTATGGCGGCAGATGTGGCGGAAACGACCCAGATTGAACGGCCACCTCGCGGTCGAGAAGAGGTGCCTGTTCAATTATCGCGCTTGATTGACGCTCATCAGGTCGTCATACGTCACGTTCGAATCCTGGCGCGGCGTGCCTCCCAAGTGGGTGATGATGGCACGAATGATCTGGTTGTGAGCGAGGTGCTCCGTGCCAATGAGCTACAGACGTGGTTCTTGAGCGAACATCTCGTTAACGTGCCCTTGGTCAAAGCTGAAGAGCCCGCCGCGCGTACCGCTACCACATAAGGATTGGACAGTGGCGTACGCAGGAGTGCGCTCCGAATAAGGATTGGTGTCTTGAAGTATCACGGGAGGAACACATGGTGGCATGGGACCGCGTGACCCGTCGTGATGTGTTGCGCGCGATACACGACTACGACCGGCTGGGCCCGGAGCAGTTCTTCACTCAGCATGGTTTCGCCCCTACAACGACTTATGAGCTGGTCTTGGATGACCGTCGTTATCCGCCGAAGGCGGTCTTGGGTGCAGCGTATGAGTTCGCAACGGGGCAACAACTTCGCTCCGGTGACTTCGAGGGCGGGAAGACCGGCGCGGTAAGGATTCTGGGGAAGCTGGGATTCACTGTCGAGAAGAAGCTGCGACCGACCGGGTCACGTTGACCGGGGCGATGCACTTATCAAATCGAGGCGGATCAAGATCACTGCCTCCGAATTAAAAACACATCACAAATGGTTCTGTAGAGGAGCAACTCCGATGAACGAACTCTGGCGCTTGTCGGCAAGCGAAGTCGCTCGCCTAATAAAGACGCGCAAAGTATCGGCCCGTGAGGTCGCCGATGCAGCGCTGCAACGCCTCGACGCCATCAACCCAAAGATCAATGCGATCGTCGAGTGTCGACCCGAGCACGTGCGGGAGCAGGCAGACCGTGTGGATGGTGTGCTGGCGGGCGGAAACGATCCGGGCCCACTGGCAGGCGTACCAGTCACTATCAAAATAAACACCGACCAGGCAGGGTTCGCCACGAGCAACGGCAGCAGGCTGCAAGAAAACCTCGTTGCAAAGTTCAACAGCCCTGTGGTGGACAATCTGGTGCGGACAGGGGCAGTGCTGCTTGGTCGCAGCAATGCGCCAACATTTGCCCTGCGTTGGTTTACGACCAACCTGCTCTATGGCGGCACACATACCTACAACCCGCGTGATCGGGGACTGACTCCTGGTGGATCCACGGGTGGTGGAGCTGCTGCCGTTGCAACGGGCATCGGGCACATTGCTTTAGGGACGGACATTGGTGGGTCGGTGCGTTATCCCGCATATGCTTGCGGCGTTCACGGGTTGCGTCCCAGCCTCGGTCGAGTCCCTTTCTACAACGCTTCTTCGCCTGAGCCAACTATCGGGGGTCAGGTCATGCACGTGGTGGGTCCACTCGCACGTACCGTCGAGGATCTTCGACTTGCTCTCACTGCCATGTCAGCTCCCGATTCACGAGATCCCTGGTGGGTTCCCGCGCCCCTGGAAGGTGCGCCCATGCCGCTTCGTGCCGCAATATGCCAGCGGCCGGCAGGGAGGCAGGTCGCGCGCGAGGTCGAGGCGTCTGTTCTGGAAGCAGGGCAGCGCCTTGCCGATGCAGGATGGACTGTGGAGGAAATTGACGATACGCCGCCATTGAACGAATCCGCTGAAGTACAGGAATGGCTGTGGCTCGCGGACGGTTTCGCGCAGCTCGCAGACGCGGTAGAGCAGGACGGCGATCCAGGCGCCATGGCATTGGTGGCAGCGCTGAGACCGCGGACCAAAACGTATCCCGCCGACGCCATCGCCCGAGCGCTCGTTGAGCGCGCGACGGTGGTTCGCCAATGGCAGGTATTTCTGAATGGGTATGCAGTGTTGTTGATTCCAGTTTCTGCCGAGTTGCCTTTTCCAGACGGACTCGATATGCAAGGCGCCGAATCGTTTCAACGAGTGTGGGATTCACAGTTTCTGATGCGAGCAACCCCTGCGCTTGGTTTGCCAATACTGGCGGTCTCCACGGGGCTGGTGGGTCAGAGTCCGGTGGGTGTGCAGATCGTTGCCAGCCGCTATCGCGAGGATCTGTGTCTGCGCGCAGGTGAAGCAATTGAAGCGCGAGGAACACCGCCCGCTCCCATAGATCCAAGCAACTGACACCCGGACCAGGAGGACTCAGACGACTATCGCCGCCAAAGTCTGTCGCTGACTGATGCGCGCACTCAGTTTCGAACAATCTCTTTCAAAAGCCTAAGCGTTTCCGAAGGCTCTGGGCGGATCGTGTAATCGGCGTTGACATCCGCTGCCCGGATTAAATTGTCCGAATCGACGATATAACGCGCGGGTATCGGCAAGCGGTATTCCGATTCATCATGAAACCTGTCGAGGGTGCTCCCGAAAGATTGGTAGAGGTCCCTCAAGTAATCCGGAAAAGTGAAGACGAGGCCAAATTGCTCGGCGGTCTTGAGATGAAGATCCGTGAGAATATCGAAGGGCAGATTCAGCTTTTTACGCAGCGCGCGCGTGTACCGCTCCAGTTCCGGAGTTAGGACTACAATTCGCGCTCCCAGCGCTTGCACTTCAGAATCAATTTCTTTTAGAGCCTCCAGCTCCATATTGCAGTAGGGTCACCAGTGTCCACGAAAGAAACTGACAACCATCGGACCCTGTCGCAGCAAATCTTTCGACGACACCTCGGCGTGGTCCTGGTTGAATAGTGCGAAATCCGGGGCGCGGTCGCCGATTTTGAGTGCACGACCTTCAATTCCAGATGCCTTGAGCTCCGCCGTCGCACGATGCATCGTGGCGACTATTTCTGGCGTTGCACTGTATGGAGGAGCCCCGGACTCGAAAGTCCTTTTAAACTCTTCCAAACGATCCTTAAGATTCCACATGGTCAATTCCTTTCCGCCCACCCTCTCAGTAGGCCGACGCTATAGTCGGTCGCAGGCACAGTCCTGTCTTCTCACCAACGAGTGCCTCAAGCCGAGAGGAACTGCTTGACGAGAACTGCGGTGTCGTCGGGATTTTCTTCCGGGAAGAAGTGACCGCCCTTCATCGCCTGTCCGTGCGCGCGTGGCGCCCATTGTCGCCAAATACCAAGTGGCCCTCCATCGTTTGCGTAAAAAGTATCCAGCGGGCCACCCTCGGCCCACAGATGCAGCATGGGGCATTCGATTCGCTTCGAGGCTTCCTTGTCTACACGATCATGTTCGACATCGATCTTTGCTGCGGCTCGATATTCTTCACAGATGCCATGAACGCGGGCGGGATCGCGATAGGTGGAAACGTATTCTTCGAGAATCTCTGGGCCGAAGGAACCTTGGCCGAAGGGGTTATGGAAGACGGCATCGGGAGCGCCGAGCAGATAACTCTCTGGGAGCGGTTCCTTCTGCGACAGCAAAATCCAAGGCCAGTAGGTCTGAGCGAAGCGCGCATCGGACCGACTCCATGCTTCAAGGATTGGAATCACATCGAATACGGCGAGTCGCTCCACGTTCTTTGGATGGTCTAAGGCGAGCCGGTAAGAAACGCGCCCTCCGCGATCGTGGCCGATCAGCGTGAAAGTCGGAAATCCGAGCTTGTCCATCACCTCAACCAATTCCTTCGCCATGGCGCGCTTGGAATAAGGAAAGTGGTCGTCCGTAGAAGCAGGTATCCCGCTGCCGCCGTAGGCGCGCAAGTCCACGCAAATCACGGTGTGATTCTCGGCAAGCTTGGGCGCAAGAAATCGCCACATCAGGCTGGTGCGCGGGAAGCCGTGCACCATCAGAATTGGCGGCCCACTTCCGTAGCGACGAATGAAAATCGTGTTCCCTGAAACTTCGACTTGAGAAGACCCGAACGATCCCTGGTCAGCCATGCTTCCTCCAATTTTAGCGGAGTTCTGTGCCAGCAAGGGTTCGGTGAAAGGGCGCTCCAGCAGGACGCCGATAGATGCGGCTGTCAAGCCACCAAGAAACATGCGACGCTCCATTGCTTCTCTCCTTCCTGACTTAAATCCCTTTAACCTCTCCGCCATCCATACGCACTGCCGCACCGGTCATCCACTTCGCGGCAGGGGAAACGAGATAACTCATCAGATCGGCAATCTCTTCCGGCTTTCCCATGCGAGTTATGCCAGCTTGCTCGGGAAATTTCTTGATTGCCTCTTCCACCGTAAGGTTATGAGCAGGCGCCCACTTTTCGAAGAACGCATGCCGGCGTCCGGTCATCACGGCCCCAGGCGACACGCTGTTGACCTGCACGCCGTCTTTGATTCCTTGCTCCGCGAATGCCTTGGCAAGGGCGTTGATAGCCGCGTTGATCGTGGCAACCGCCGCAAATTGCGGCTTTGGACCGAAAGCCGCGCTTCCCGACATAAACACAACGGATCCATTTGAGGCCTTCAGTGCGTCCCATGCCTGCGATCGTCAAGCGACGCGCTCCGTGGAACTTGAGCGCCATGCCGTCATCCCACTGCGCATCGGTCATCTGGAATAAATCAATCTGCGCCACGGCGCCCGCAATGTTGAGCAGCGCGTCGACTCTGCCAAAGCGATCGAGAATCTCTTCGATGATGGTCTTTACCGATTGGGGCTGGCGCAGGTCGAAAGCCAACACCATCGCTTCCGCCCCAATGGACTGTACTTCGGCCGCAGCTGTTTCCAGCTTGTCCTCATCCATTGCGACCAGCACGATGGACGAGAAATCGCGAGCGAGCCGGATGGCCGTGGCCCGTCCTATCCCCGAACTCGCGCCCGTGACGATGGCGACAGATTTAGTAGCCATTTCCATCGCCCCTCCTATCTATTAAAGAAAATAAGTCGGTCATGCTGCCTATCACGAGAGGGTTTGACGCGCCGCTTCCTCGATTATGTTGATCACGAGATTCGGCTCTGAGTACATGGGGCTGTGGTCCACATGATGCGAATGGACCTTCGCCCGCATACGCTCGGCCATGAAATGCTGCGTCTTCGGGTTAATCATGCGATCCTCTTCGGCGATCAAGAACCACGACGGTTTTGTTTTCCATGCTGGCGTAGGGGCCGGTTCTTGAATGCACTGAACCGAGATTGGCCGTTGCACGGCAGTTGCAATGCTAGTTTGTTCCGCAGAAGCCTTGTGGGCAACCGCTTGACGAAACCCACCGTCCGGAATCCATATAAAGCCGTGAGAATCGGGAGCCAACTTTGGGGATTCCGGGGGCTTTGGGTCAAGGTAGAAAACCTTGGCTACGGTCTCACCCTCGTCCGGCGCGAGCGCCGCGATATAGACCAGAGACTTGACCCGCTCTTCCCTCACCGCGGCGATCACGGCGCCAGAGTAGGCGTGTCCCACCAGAACCACCGGGCCGCTCGTTCGTTCCAGTGCCTGGCTCAAAGCAGCGGCGTCGTTGGTTAAGGACGTGAGCGGGATCGGCGCACAGATGACATGAAGACCACGCCGTTCTAAAGGCAGAATGACGTTGCGCCAACACGAGCCGTCGGCCCACGCTCCATGCACCAAAATTATGGTTGAGTTCTGAGGAAACTCACCCATCTTTGAAGCCTGCGAATTTGTGGCAACCTGCGCTGTGTCTTGGGCTCGGGCAAACTTAGCGACAGCGCCGTTGAAAGCAACGCCTAGAGATGCGGATGTGAGCGCACCAAGGAAGCTACGACGTTCCATATCTTTTCCTCCTGCAATCACCTATTTATTGGTTCGCGGTAAGAAGTCTTTCATAGCTGCCGCAATCTCGATGACGTGGGTCTCTATCGCGAAATGTCCTGTATCGAGAAATTGGACCTTCGCGTCCGGCAAGTCTTTTCGATATGCCTCTGCTCCTGGAGGAAGAAAAAAAGGATCGTTCTTTCCCCAGATCGCCAGCAAAGGCGGCTTGGATTTACGGAAATATTCCTGAAATTTCGGATACAGCTTCACGTTCGACGCATAGTCGAGAAACAGATCCAGTTGAATGTCTTTATTCCCAGGACGTGCCAGCAGAGCCGCATCCAATGTGTACGACTCCGGCGGAACACTGTCTGGATCACTTACGCCGTGGGTATACTGCCACTTCGTCGCTTCGGGGGTGAGAAAATCGTGAAGGGCCGCGCGATTCTGGGAAGTGGGCGCCTTCCAGTATTTTTGGATCGGATTCCAACCTGAGCTCAAGCCTTCTTCGTAGGCATTCCCATTCTGCGAAATGATCGCTGCGACACGTTCCGGGTGGGCCATTGCCAGGCGGAACCCGGTCGGCGCGCCGTAGTCGAACACGTAAATTGCATAGCGGTCTAGTTTGAGCGCTTCGGTGAAGGCATCGATCGTCGCTGCCAGCCCATCGAAGGAGTACGCATATTTTCGTTCGGAGGGAACCTCCGTAAATCCGAAACCCGGAAGGTCTGGAGCGATGACACGATAGTCGCCGGCCAGACGCGGAATAAGTTCGCGAAACATAAAAGACGAGGCTGGGAACCCGTGCAGCAAGAGAACTACCGGCGCCCTAAGATCGCCCGCAGCCCGATAAAACACTCGGACGCCATCGGCTTCGACTTTGTGAGTGGACGTAGTAGGTATGACAAACTGGGACTCGGCCGAACGGTTAAATACCTGCGATGATCCTGCTTCACTCGCCCTGCGATTTGTCATAGGAGTTGCTTTACTCATTTGAGTGCTCCTCACTCTTTGTGTCATTCAAAGACCTGGGTCTGAGGCCCTTCGGCTTTTGGAATGTGGAACAACTCAAGCACTGGAATTGCCAAACTTCGAGGTTCGCACGATTCGGCATCACGCACAGCAAGTTAACGAGCTAAAATGTCCGGCCACCGTTTAGTGTTGGGGCTCGGCGTGACGCCCTGAAGACGAACGTCGAAATCTCGACAGTTTGAAAGCGCCTCGACCTCTCCAAATCGAGCAGTGTCTGGAACTCGCGAGGCAGTTTGAGGATAATCTCCGCCGCTTTTCCTGTTCTTTCGTCCCAGGATAGTTTTGCGACGTCGCTTTGCCAGTTTTCAATGGTGCCGCGCCGAAATTGACGGCAAATCTTTTACACCAGATAGAAACCGTCTGGTACTTCGACAAATCCAAGTCCCGACCCAAGGTGTAATTCTGGTCGCCGATATTTCCCTTGATCCTTCCTAGATCGATGAAATCAGCGTGCTCTACCGTTGCACAGTCTTTTGCATCGACCGCGGCGACGAGATACACGTGAACATCGGGGCCATTGGACGTAGTGAAGTTCGTGAAGCGCAGAATGCGATCTCCGTTCTCAAAGCGGTAGACGGTTGCAGTCCCCACGGTGGGATGCATGACTCCGGAGAACGTGCCCGACTCAACGGCTTCTGCGGAGGAAGCTTGATCGGCAGCCGGAAACGGTTCGTTGATCCGCCCATTGGTGATGAGCCGATCTGGCCGAAACGCCTACCAGGCGGCGAACAGCACGATGGCGAGTACGGGAGGTGCAAGTTTCCACTTATTCATTGTTGTTTTCTCCTTGAAAATCAAACTCCTGAACTCGGGCCCCTGATATCCGTGGCGGAATATGCAGCGCTTGTCGTTGTCATGATCGAGCTTTGCACTGTAGGGACCGATTCCCCCGCGAGCCCATAAGAACATCTCGGCCCCCACCAACATGCCCAACGTGGGAGCGAGCAAGTAAATCCAAAACGATTGCCAGTATCCGGCCCGAAACGCGGAACCGAAAGTTCGCGCGGGATTCATGCTCATACCTTAGAGTGGACTTTCGAAGGTGATGAACGTTGCGTAGACGGCACCTACTAGATAGGGTGTGAATCGTGCAAGGGTTTCGCAATTTGATGCAACCAGGATGGCAGTCATCAGGATGTAAGAAATAGTGAGTTCTCTTGCGAAAGCTCCGACATTGCCAAATATGCCGGGCGTTGTCACTGCGTAATGTACAGAAGGGTTTCCAGGTGCGTCTCGAAGTGCGTAAGCCGCTAAACCTACCCCAATGATCGCGCCCATGAATTGCGAAGCCACATAAAACAACATGTCCCAGAATGACAGTTTTCCAAGCCGATAGAACGTCAGAGTAATTACCGGGTTGAAGTGCCCCCGGACTGTTTGCCCCAAGGCGTCAAAACGATCGCGACCACCGCCGAACCAACCAAGAGTCCCATGAGAGCTCGACGATAAAGTCCGCTGTGGATGAGGTGCGAGACGGGAGAAATGGGATGCAGCAGCAACGTGGCAAACGTGCAAACAAGGAACATGTAAGACGCACTTTCACTGGCTTCCATCACATACTCCGGCCAGTGGCTGCGCAGGCTACCGAATGCGTTCAATGGAGCATTGCCGTAGGACGTTGTCGATGCTTCCAATCGAAGTTCGTGACCACTCACTCCTAATTGACTCGGACAAGTCTCTTCCCAGCTGCGGCGCTGAGGGAATCCGAGTCCCTTAAGTATTAGGGGAGCAAGTCCCGTGCCAATCCGCCGTTTTCATGTGCTGTGACGGTTTCACTTAGCCATCAAAAATATTGCGACAGACCTTCTCGATTGATCACAGCGACGCGTCGGCCCGAAGTCGCATGTCGAAATAGCAACCGCGAAGAAATGCAGAACGGGAAAATGACCGATAAGAAACGAGCCGTGGCCGTGCTGACCCTAAATGGAATCCAGCATGCATTCAGGCGTGACGGGAGTTCGATCTATGGCAACTGCTGCTCTGCAACCAAATCCAGAATTCATTCCAATCGGTTGTTATCAGAGAAAGATTCGGGAGCTTACCGACGTGATCACGTCACACTCTCTTCGCTTTCGTCGAATTGCCCTGGCGCATCTGGGCGACATCGCTGACGCGGAGGATGCCGTTCAAGACGCTCTGCTGGCGGCTTTAACACACGTGGACCAGTTCAGGGGACAAGCGAAGATGTCCACCTGGCTCACTGCAATCGTGATCAATTCGGCGCGAATGAAACTGCGCCGGCGTTGCGGTCGGGTGTATTTGGCTTTCCACCAAACCGACGGGCAGGATTTCACGCTGGCAGAGATGCTTTCGGATAAACGGCCGGGGCCCGAAGAAGCGTATCGCAAGCGAGAGATTGCGGAACAGCTCGTTCAAGCGACCTCCCGACTTTCACCCACATTGCTCCAAACATTTCAATTGCGCGACGTCTATGGTTTGAACATACGCGAAACGGCGCATCTCCTCGGGGTGCCGCCCGGTACGGTAAAGGCACGGCTGGCAAGAGCTCGCATGAAACTCAAAAAAGCGATAGGCAAGAGCCGCTAGCGAACTTGTGACGCGAGGCACGGTCGATGACAACAATGGTTGCGATGCGCGGCACAGTCGTGAACGAGTCCGAGGAGAGAGATGAATTGGATAAGCCGATTGCTTACAGAACGTGAGCAAGGGCTTGAACATCTCGGGAAAGGATCGGGCAAGACGAGCAACTCGACTCGCTCGTCTTTTTCGACGGCCTGCCTGACCCTCATTGCCCTGCTGGCCATATGTTCCGTTTCCATCTGTTCGCTAGCTCAGGAGCAGCGCCTTTCGCAGTACGCCCATCGTGCATGGCTGATGCGTGACGGCTTTTTCAGTGGCTCGCCTAACGCAATTACGCAGACGACCGACGGGTACATCTGGATCGGGACGGCTTCGGGCCTTTTTCGTTTCGACGGTTCCCGCTTTGAGCCCTGGTCGTCGCCGGATGGCGAGCAACTGCCATCGAACGAGATTTATGGGCTTTTAGGTGCCCGCGATGGCAGCCTGTGGATCGGCATGAGGGGGGGGCTGGCGAAATTCGTGGATCGCAAGCTGGTCGTCTATCCCGATTTTCATGACGACGTGGCAGGCCTGCTCGAGGACCAGTCTGGCAATATCTGGTTCACACGCAGCGAAGCTGGCGGTGCCCTAAGAACTCCGCTTTGCCAGGCGCTGCCGACAAGAATCCACTGCCTGGACCGATCTGACGGCTTTGCTGGGAAGTCCTGCTGCTCGTACCGCCTGGCTCAAGATACGGAAGGGTACCTCTGGGTACAGACGGAAGGTCCGCTCTTACGCTGGAAGCCGGGTCACTTCGAGAGCTATCTGCCCAAGGAGTGGTCACCGACGAAAGGGATTGAAACTGTCGGCGGTGTAATTGGAATGCCGGATGGCTCAGTTTTAGTTGGTGTTGCTCATAGTGGAGCGTTCGGGGGACTGCAAAAACTCTCGATGGGTCGCTGGGAGTCAGTGAAAGTACCGGGATTTGACGGCTCAAAAGTCGAGGTCTTAGCAGCGTTTCGTGACAATCATGCGGGAATCTGGCTAGGCACTTTCAATGAGGGGATCTATCACATCCACGGAAATGAGTTTGAAAAGTTCGGCATTCAGGATGGTCTCTCGGGAGACTATGTCCTTGGGTTCTATCAGGATCGCGAAAATGGCATCTGGGTGGTCACCTCGGGCGGCGTGGACTACTTTCATCCGCGCAAAATCACGACCTTTTCGAAGCGCGAGGGCTTACCCGGCGACATCGTCGATGCGGTTACCGCTGGGCCCGATAATGCAGTGTGGTTCGGCTCTGGTGGCTTGGATTTTTTGAAGAACGGCCACGTCGACAGAATTCGACCCGACCCAGGAGAGCCCGGCTTTCTCGCCATTTTCGAAGACAGCTTGGCCCGGATCTGGTGTGGAATTAATAACGACCTCTATCGCTACGATCACGCCCAATTTCGGAGAGTCCATGGCAAGTTCGGTGGCTCGACTCATTTCATCGTCGGCATTACAGAAGATTCCGCTCACGATATTTGGGCGGAGGTCAGTGGCGGTAGTCATGAGTTGATACACATTCACGATCTGCAAGTGGTCGAGGAATATCCCGAAGCGCTCATTCCTTCCGCTCGCGCGCTGGCCGCCGGCCCGAACGGATTGCTGTGGCTTGGCCTGCGAAGTGGCGACCTCGCCCGGTTTCACGATGGTCATGCCGAGGTATTTCCGTCGCCCGGTGGTCCCAAATCCTATGTCTACCAGGTTCTTGTCAATCCGGACGGCACCGTTTTCGCGACCACGTCGGCTGGTCTGGTCGGGTGGAAAAATGGCGCCTCGCACCTGCTGTCGTCGGAAAATGGGTTGCCGTGCGACACAGTGATCGGTGCGGAATGGGACAATCAGGGTTCGCTCTGGCTGTACACGGGATGCGGTGTCGCAAGGATAGACAAAGAGGAAATGAGCCGTTGGTGGCGCGACGATACGAGCATCGTCACCCCTAAACTGCTAGACGCTTTTGATGGTGCGGAGACGGGCGGTATCCCCAATTTCAATCCGATGGCGCGCACGCCCGATGGCCGCCTCTGGATCGCGAATAGGCACATGCTGGAAGTCATCGATCCGGCCCACCTGACCCAGAATGACGTTATTCCACCCGTCCAGATTGAGAAAGTTCTCGTGGACCGCAAACCTTATGAGCCGAACGACAGACTGGTTCTTCCTGCGTGGTTGCGCGACATGGAGATCGATTACGCTGCGCTGAGTTTCGTCAACCCGCAGAAAGTACGCTTCCGCTACAGGCTCGAAGGAAGAGACACGGCCTGGCAGGAAGCCGGAGTTCGCCGGCAGGCGTTTTACACCGACCTGCCACCGGGGTCGTATCGCTTTCGTGTGATTGCATGCAACAACGACGGAGTCTGGAATGAAACCGGAGCACAGCTTGCATTTACGATCCCACCAGCGTTCACGCAGAGCATTTGGTTCAAAGCGATTTGTTTGCTTGGTTTCGTAGGTTTTGTCTATTCGGCATACCGTTTCCGGGTTCGGCAAGTGACTTTGCAACTGCGCGGACGCATGTATGAGCGGCTCGCGGAGCGGGAGCGGATCGCACGGGATTTGCATGACACGTTTTTTCAAGGAATCCAGGGTTTACTGCTGCGTTTCCATACAGCCACATCTCAGCTCAGTAGAGAGGAGCCCGTACGGCGAATCTTTGAAGAAACCCTGAAGCAATCGGACCAGGTGATGCTCGAAGGACGCGAACTGGTGTTGGATTTGCGGGCCACAGCTTCGGAACAAAAGGACTTGCCAAAAGCATTCTCCGATTTTGGCGAGGGAATGCGAAAGGGCAGTTCCTGCGACTTCAAAGTGGTAGTCAACGGGGCCATTCGTTCCCTGCATCCTGTAGTCTTCGACGAGCTATTCAAGATTAGCAAGGAGGCTTTGGGCAATGCCTTCCGACACTCCGGCGCGCACTCCATTGAAGCGGAACTGAACTACGAGCGGAGCGAGTTGCGCGTACGTATCAGGGACGACGGCACGGGTATTGACTCTGAGATTCTCCGGCAAGGACATCGGGAAGGACATTTTGGATTGCCTGGCATGAGAGAACGCGCACAGAGCGTTGGGGCGCACCTGGATGTGTGGAGCGGGAGCGGGGCAGGCACCGAAGTCGAATTGCGAATAGCAGCGCGCATTGCGTACGCTTCAGAGCCGAACGGTTCCATGTTATGGAAGCTGCGGAGACTGTGGAACGGCACGAAACAGGAGGGTTGTCCTCACGAGAACGGAGATGCGCCACTTTGAAAGTCGTCCACAACGTTAAGGAGCGCGGCCCATGGCTCGCCTATCTACTTGCCCTTCTAGGTGTCGAGGAACCCGCGTTTTAGCGCGATCATGACGGCGTGTGTGCGATCACTCGCGTTCAGCTTGGAGAGAATACTCTTCAGATGATTCTTGACTGTGTACTCAGAGATTTTCAGATCACAAGCAATGATTTTGTTGGAATTACCGTTTGCCACGCCGCGAAGCACATCGAGTTCACGAATCGTAATCGAATCATCCGCCGCATGTTCTGCGAGCTGTTGGGCGATCTCTGCCGGAATGCGTTTATGACCGCTGTGAACCGAACGAATCGTCTCCACTAATTCCGTTCGCAGCAGGTTCTTAAGCAGATATCCGACTGCTCCAGCTTTAAACGCCCGAAGTATTTGAATGTCACCCACGTAGGTCGTCAGCACCACGATTCGGGCATGCGGAAATTCCTGGCGAATCGATGAGATCGCCGCGATGCCGTTCACTTTAGGCATACGAATATCCATCAACGTAACGTCTGGACGATGTTTCCGAAAAAGTCCTAGTGCCTCATCGCCATCGGAAGCCTCTGCTACAACACACATGTCAGTTTGTGCATTGATCTCACCCACGATCCCAGCCATCATCAGCGGGTGATCATCTACTGCCATCACACGGATGCTATGGGTTTCGGCCATACCAACAACCTGGACCTTCCTATTTTATCCGATATCATACGACCATTCTGAAAAGTCAGCCCCCCTCGAAAGGGCTAGTCGGGTTTGCCTCCTTCTGGGATTCCCCCGGCAGCCGTGCAGAATTACTGTAGAGTCGTGCAGAGACTGTTTTCGATGTTTCCCGCTGGCGCGGCAGGCTGGGGGCTCCTGCTCCTGCGCTTGTGTGCTGGAGGAATGCTTATTCGCAACTGCATCCTCGATGCAACAGCTTCAATTCCTGTGTGGGAGATCGTCGGAGTAGTCGTCCTTGCCGGAGCCTTCATCCTTGGAGCGTTTACCCCAGTCGTTTGCGGCGTCTCCGCTATTCTGCAGATTTTCGTGCTGCTACGCACCCACCAGCTAAATCCTCTTCATTTTGCCTTCTCATTCTGCGTCACCGCCGCTCTTTTCCTTTTGGGCCCGGGGGCCTTTTCGCTTGATTCGCGCCTATTCGGCCGTCGACTCATTGTCCACTCAGACTCGAAATAAAGTCGCCGGACCGCAACGAATACTCCCACTGTTGTGTCCTTCATGCTCAGTGAACAGGCATTCCCGCAGCATCGTAGACGATGGCTAAAGCAAACTGGCTCGAACGGGGCATCTGCGTTGGGCTCCATTTGGGCTTATGTCCTTTGCCAGAAATCCTTACAGTCTTCATAAAGACTCGATGAGGCGTGGGGGGTCCAATGGCGACCGCAGCTCTTCCAATGTTTAGCGCTGGGACAGATCAAACTCATCTTCAACGGAAATGCAAAGGCTCGCGACACGATGGTGTAGAAATCGCGTCTATAAACGAAGTAAGCAGAGTCCAGTCAGACGAACGGGGCAGGAACGAGACCGCATTCAAGGGAATTATTGGCGGCAGCTCTGCTCTTAAATCTGTACTTGCTGAAGTGGAGCGAGTTGCACCAACGGACTCCACCGTCCTTGTCCTGGGAGAAACCGGAACTGGCAAAGAATTGATAGCCCGCGCGATTCACGATCTAAGTGCCCGCCGCGGATCTCCATTCGTAAAGGTGAACTGCGCTGCGATTCCGTACGATCTTCTCGAGAGCGAACTGTTCGGACACGAGAAGGGCGCGTTTACGGGGGCCATCGCCCAAAAGATTGGCCGCTTCGAAATGGCCGACACGGGAACTCTGTTCCTTGATGAGATCGGGGACCTGCCGCTTATGTTGCAGCCGAAACTTCTACGCGTCTTACAGGAACAAGAGTTCGAACGTCTCGGCAGCGGCCGGACGCATCGCATCAGTGTCCGTCTGGTAGCAGCCACCCATCAAGATCTGACCGACATGGTTGCGCGAAAAGGCTTCCGCAGCGACCTGTATTACCGCCTCAACGTATTCCCCATCGAACTGCCACCGTTGCGAGAACGACCAAACGACATCCCACAGTTGATTTCTCATTTTGTTGACGGTTTCAGCAGGCGTATGGGCAAACAGATTTGGCTTATACCGCCGGAAACGATTGATGCCTTCACTTCCTATTCTTGGCCCGGAAACATTCGCGAACTCCAAAACTTGATCGAACGCGCGGTCATTCTGTCGAATGACGGCGTGCTTCCAAATCCCCTGCGGATATTGGAGCGGACGTCGGCATGGCCTCAGAAGATGTCAACCCTGAGCTGTAGATCGGGTACGTTTAGCGATTCCATGCGATCCGTAATCTTGCAGACTTTAGAAGATACAGGCTGGCTGGTCGGCGGACCCGATGGCGCTGCTGCACGACTGGGAATGCCGAGAACCAGTCTCGTTTCCAAGATGAAGAAACTCGGGATCTCACGGCCGAGAACCGGAAATGCGCCAAACACGATTGCCGAAGAATCTTTAGCCCGATTCCAGTTGCCATCGTCAGATCAGTGTTGAGACGTTCAGGCTGGTGAACCTGTGGCCACTCGGTTTGTTGGCGTCTTGTTCGTTGTGGTAGATCACCTTCCCCTGTCGTCGAAGGGACTTAGTTATGTCAAAGAAGTTTGAAGGAAAGGTCGCGGTTATCACCGGAGGCTCGACAGGAATAGGCCTGGCTACCGCGATCGCCTCAGGTGACTATCAACGACTTACGGTGTCATCCGTGCCTTCCAAGTCATTGTAAACATTCAATAGCCAAGCTCTGAAAAGCCTGGCGTCCGGCAGCTAAAGTGGGAAGC
The DNA here is from genome assembly GCA_963761915.1 of uncultured Acidobacteriota bacterium. Lineage (GTDB taxonomy): Bacteria > Acidobacteriota > Terriglobia > Terriglobales > Acidobacteriaceae > Sulfotelmatobacter. Next base: position 168,255 of record CAVXIO010000018.1, on the reverse strand, counting down.
AGCAGGGACGTGATCGGCACGCTTTGGGTTCCTTCTTCATGCTGGCTGCTCCGTATTTGTTCGAGCTGGTGGTACGATCCCATATGAAAAAAATCAGCGCCTTCAGGGCGATTCAAGCGTCCATCACTTTGCTAGTGCTGTTGTCGCTGGTGCATCCATCGCGGGCGTTCGCGGCGAATCCTGACCTGGAGACAGTTCTGACTGGTTCCCGACAGCGTATTGAGAAATTGGACTACCACTTGACTGGGCGACTTACACGTGTAGAAGGCAACGAGAAGCGCACAAGCTACAAGTTTGCCGCCAAGGCCCACTGGTTTCCCGATGGTCTGCGGGTCTTATGCGAGATCTCGGGGCCTGGCTCAGAGAAGACCCGCATTCTTCTGCAAATGAGCGTGAGTGGGCACTTGACCATCGAGAAAATACTTCCGGGTGAGAAGGCCGCCAGCGTGTTGCCATTCGAACGCTGGAACGACCCAATAGTAGGAACAGATTTCTCCTATGAAGATATGGTAGAGAGCCAGTTCTTCTGGACAAATCAGAAACTCCTGGCACCGGAAAAGTATGGCGCAAGGGATTGCTTTGTCCTTAAGAGCATGTCCGGCGCTCAGGATCGGTCTCACTATGATTCGGTGACATCGTGGATTGACCGCGGCATTTTGTACCCTGTGCATGTGGTGAAGACGCTCCACGGGACGGGGCAGCAGAAGGAATTTATTTACTACGGGCTGCGACAAGTCAGCGGCGTTTGGTCTGCGTCGCAGATCGAGGCGACGCTGCAAGGCCAGCCCGGTTCCTCGATTCTTGTAATCGAAGCAGGCTCAGCAAAGGCAAATCTTGGACGCAAGGACTTTGATCTCAGCCCGTCCGGCGCTCAAGAAGAGAAAGTGAAATAAATCGCATCGCTTAATCAGGCTGTTGCCAGGCGCTATGCTGTCACTGGAGCATCCACTGTGCTTGGCATCACGGGACAAGCTCTTTTTCAGACGTTGGCGGGGCGCCATAAAGACCAAAGGGCCACCAATTCCAGTCGCCGGCAAGTCGCAACAGGGCAGGCCCGACAACCATCCGCACCAATGTAGCGTCGATGAACACCGCCACGGCGAGCGTGAAGCCCAACATTTGGACTACCAGAAAGCTTCCCACGGTGAATGCGGCGAAGACGGCAATCATAATTGCCGCGGCACTCGTGATGAGCCCCGCCGTCCGCGCCAGGCCCTCGATCACCGCCGCTTTCTCGGATAGACCACGGCGCCGTTCTTCGAGGACGCGGGTGACCAGGAAGACCTCATAGTCCATGCTCAATCCGAAGACGATGGCGAAGGAGAGAATCGGCACGATTGGGTATACGCTGCCGGTCGGCCCGTCGAGCCCAAAGAGTTTGCCACCGTGGCCTTGCTGAAAAACGACAACTAATGCACCGAATGAAGCGCCAACGGAAAGTAGATTGAGCAGAATTGCTTTGACAGCCGCAAATAGACAACGTAACCCGATCAGCAGCGCCAGCAAGCTCCCCAATATGACGCCAAGAACCACCTTCGGCAACCGCTCTTTTACTACCGAGTCATAATCTGCTTCGAGTGCGGGAACGCCGCCGACGCGCAGCACAGCGCCGGGCACGCCGGTCATCGCCGCCACATCGGAGGAACGCACGTCTCGAACCCATTGAACCTGTTCGTTGGGCGAAAGAGCGGCGGTGGGCAGCAACTCAATCAAGGTAGCCTGGCCATCGCTCCGAAGAAAACTCTTGCGGATTGGCTCGGGCACATCGTGGACGGCTTCTGCAGTGTCAGACATTCCCGTGAGGGTCGGAAGAGATACGACCTCTTGCGCTCTAGGATCGCTCTGGAATCGTTTCGTCAAGCGAGCGGTGGCTAACCAGCCAGTTGGCGAGAGCGGCGGATACTGCGGCGGCAACTCGAGGATCACTCGGAGACCCTGCACGATACCCGACCGCCCCATGGCTTGAAGCGTGTGCAGTGCTTGCACCGACTCGGCCGCGGCGGGGAGCGAGTTGTGGTCAGGAACCCCGGGAGAGATTTTCCGTGCCTGGAACGCAAGCATGAGTAGCGGAATCCCGGCGACAAGCAGAGCGGTCCAGGGCCGGCGGGTTATGATGCTGCCCCACCGCACCCACCGCTCACTCGCCGCGCATAGGCTCTCCCGCGTTTCTAATCGTCTGGCTGAAAGACGCACTCTGGCGGCATTGATGCGATGCCCTAGCAGACCAAGCACCCAAGGCAGAATGAATGTACACAGCATGACACTCAAAACGGTTACCAGCAGGCCAGCTATCCCGATGGAGCGCAGTTCACTGATGGGCACGGTCAGCAGCGCTGAAAATCCGATCGCAACTGTCGTGGCCGAGATTATCAGCGTTCGCCCCGCTTGCCCGGCAGCTATATCGGCAGCAGGGCCGGGATCATAACCCGCGGCCAACGCTTCGCGAAACCGGCTCACCATCAACAATGCATAGTCGATACCCAAGCCGAGGCCGAGCATCGTCGCCAGATTCTGCACCAGAATCGACAGCTGCAGATAATGCGCGAGTAGTGCAGCCGCACCCAGCGCCATTGAGATGGAGAGAACTCCAACTCCCAGCGGCAATAGCGCGGCCACAAGACTGCCGAAAGCCAGCACCAGCAGCACGAGAGTGACCGGCATCGCTCGTTCCTCGGCATGGGTGACGTCATCTGCGCTGACCTTGCGAAGATCGAAGTTTAGTGGCGTTTCACCCGTAATCTCCAGTTTGATATTAGGGTATTGCGACCTAAGCTGACCTTGCATCCATTCTGCTTTTGCCCTCAGTTCGGGGATCAACGCCTCAGTTTCATCGTGCGGGTCCAATCCGATGATGATCAAGGCCCCGCCATTGTTCCCAGTGAAGAGAGGATCTGGCCAATCCAGACTCGAGATGGCACCGGAAACTCCAGGCACACTACGCAAGGAACCCGTTAAGAAGCCCAATGCATCAGCGCCTTTGGCTGAATCCGGATCGGGAATACCGCTGATCACCAGAATCAGGCGGTGGGCGTACGGAGACTGGAAACGCTGCGCCAGTTCCACGTCAACTTTTTCGGATTCCCCACCCTTGATGTGAACAGCTGTCTCCAGGCGACGTTCGACTTTGTAGGAAAAGGGCAGGAGCGCAAGGGCCATGACAAAGCCAGACATCGCCAACCAGAATCGGCGGCGAGCCGCATCATGGGAAGTCTTCGAGCTTGGCATTACCATAGGATATCTGTGTCGTCTCCGGGTTCGTCTGAAAGCAATGAAAGCTACTATTCATGATAGGGCATGAGCGATGGCCGCGTGCTGGCGTTCGCCGCCAGACATCTTAGCGCGGGCGAGGGGTGATTCGGGCAACGACTGACGGGCAAACCGGGAGATACGGCTAACGCGAACTCCCGACCACTGATGAGCAATCGACGACTTAGCTAGGAGCAAACGAGAAATAAACGGCGTCGAGCATCTTCTCGTGCTGCCGCAAATCCGTCGGCGACGGAATATTCACATTACGGAATGAGCTGGCAATGGAGGACCAGATCATGCTGATTTTTGCTCCGAAGGGTCGTAGTTCAAGTTTTGCCCGAGCCATCGCTCGACTTCGGCTACGCTCATTCCTTTGCGCTTGCTGTAGTCTGCGACCTGATCGCGGTCGATTTTACCCAGGCTGAAATATCGCGATTCCGGATGGGCGAAGTAGATCCCACTCACGCTTGACCCGGGCCACATCGCAAACGATTCAGTAATCAGCATTCCGGTGTTCGCCTGCACATTGAGCAGGCGCCAGAGCGGACCCTTTTCTGTGTGATCCGGGCAGGCCGGGTAACCTGCGGCCGGCCTGATGCCGCGATATTTCTCTTGGATAAGATCCGCGTTGCTCAGGCCCTCCGCACAACCATAACCCCATTCCTCCCGTACTCGCTTGTGCAGGCATTCGGCGAAAGCCTCAGCCATACGATCGGCAATGGCCTCCGCCATTATGGCGTTGTAGTCGTCGTGCTTGGCCCTGAACGAGTCGCAGAGCTCCTTCAAACCGATCCCGCTGGTTACCGCGAACGCACCGATATGATCGGGTAATCCCGTTTCCTTCGGCGCGATGAAGTCTGCAAGAGACCGGCACGGCTCGCTGCCCTCCCTATTGGATTGCTGCCGGAGGAAGTGGAATCGTTCGAGCACTTTTTCGCGTTTGTCGTCCGCGTACAACTCAACATCGTCGCCGACGGCGGCGGCGGGAAAAAAACCATATACGCCGCACGCCGTGATCAGGTTCTTCTCAATGATTACATCGAGAAGAGCGTTGGCTTCGGCAAATATCTGACGGGCCTGCGCGCCTTGGCCCTCGTGCTCAAGAATGCGGGGATAAACACCTTTTAGTCCCCAGGTGTGGAAGAATGGAGTCCAGTCAATGAATTCGCGTAGTGTCGCCAGGGGAAAGTTGTCCAGCACGCGCACACCGGTAAACGCCGGCACGGGGAGGTCTTGGGCACGCCACTGAATCGGAGTCCGCCTGGTGCGGGCGATCTCGAGAGGAATGACCGTTTGCCGCGGCGCAGAGTGGGCCTTGCGCAGCGCCTCGTAATCGGCGCGATGCTGCGCCACGAACCTCGACTTGCCTTCGTCGCTCAGAAGACTGGTGGTGACAGGCACTGCCCGGCTGGCATCCAGCACATGGACCACGGGCTCGCTGTAATGCGGCGCGATCTTGACAGCTGTGTGCGCGCGGCTGGTGGTTGCACCCCCGATCAGCAGCGGCAACTTGAAGCCCTGACGCTCCATTTCGCGGGCCACATGAACCATTTCGTCCAGCGATGGAGTAATCAGGCCGCTGAGCCCGATCATATCTGCCTTTTCCGCTTTGGCGCGTTCGAGGATCTTTTCGCAGGGGACCATCACCCCCATGTCGATCACTTCGTAGTTATTGCAGGCGAGGACGACTCCGACAATATTCTTGCCAATATCGTGAACATCACCCTTAACTGTAGCCAGTACGATTTTGCCCTGCGCCTTGACTACCTGCCCGGACGCAGCCATCGCGACTTTCTCAGCTTCCATGTATGGCGTCAGGTGAGCAACGGCCTTCTTCATTACACGCGCAGACTTGACCACCTGGGGCAAAAACATTTTGCCCGCCCCGAACAGATCGCCCACCACACTCATGCCGGCCATCAGCGGACCTTCGATAACCAGTAGAGGGCGGCCCAACTTGACGCGAGCTTCCTCGGCATCGACTTCGATGTGAGTGTCGATACCCTTAACTAAAGCGTGAGAAAGACGCTCTTCGACCGTGCCGTTGCGCCATTCTTCGGCCTTTGTCTCACTTACGAGTGCATCCGCGCACTTGAGCGATTCGCCGTGCTCCACCAACCGCTCGGTCGCGTCGGGACGGCGGTTTAGCAGCACGTCCTCGACCAGCACCTTCAGTTCAGGTTCAATCTCCTCATACACCTCGAGCATGCCGGCGTTCACGATGCCCATGTCCAAGCCCGCAGTGATGGCGTGATAAAGAAAGGCAGAGTGCATGGCCTCGCGGACCTTGTTATTGCCTCTGAAACTGAACGAGATGTTCGAGACCCCACCGCTGACCTTCGCATGAGGCAGGTTGGCTTTGATCCAGCGCGTGGCGTTGATGAAGTCAACCGCGTAGTTGTTGTGCTCCTCCATGCCGGTAGCAACGGTGAGGATATTCGGATCGAAAATTATGTCTTCGGGGGGAAAACCGACCTCGTCGACTAATATCTGGTAGGCGCGCTCGCAGACGCGAATTTTGTCTTCGTAAGTCGCAGCCTGGCCCCGTTCGTCGAAGGCCATCACCACCACTGCCGCACCATATTTGAGGACTGTGGCGGCGTTCTTGCGAAACTTGTCTTCGCCTTCTTTCAGAGAGATCGAATTGACGATGCCCTTGCCCTGCAGGCACTTCAGCCCGGCCTCGATGACCTCCCATTTCGAGGAGTCCACCATGAAAGGTACCTTCGCAACCTCCGGCTCGCTCGCCAGCAACTGCAGGAAGCGCGTCATTGCCGTGACGCCGTCGATCATCCCCTCGTCCATGCAGATGTCGAGGACATTGGCTCCGTTCTCGACTTGCTGCCGGGCTACGCTGACCGCTCCTTCATATTTCCCTTGCTTGATCAGCTTTGCGAACTTGGGCGAACCGGCCACATTGGTCCGCTCACCAATCATGATGAAGACGCCGGACTGTTGGGTGAACGGCTGCGATCCGGAGAGACGGAGTGGCTTCACCTGCGCGGGTTCGGCCGCGCTCGTGCTGTCTAACACGCTCACGCCCGACTCTCAGTTCCGATCTGGTGGGCGAAGGATTCCTCCGCGGATTGCGTCCCCCACTTTCGCGGAGGCTGACCTACGAGCGCCTTGGCGATAGCCGCGATGTGCTCGGGAGTATTTCCACAGCAGCCGCCGGCGATGTTGATCAACCCTGCCCGTGCAAAGTCGCCAAGATAACGGGCCATATCTTGCGGACGCAAATCGAAACCGGTTTCCGACAGCGGATTCGGTAGCCCGGCATTGGGGTAACACGAGATCGCCACGTCCGCCTTTTCCGAGAGCTCCTCCAGAAACGGATACATCAGGTCGGGACCGAGCGAGCAGTTGAGACCCACCGAGAACGGTTTCACGTGCCGTACCGCGTTCCAGAACGCCTCAGTCGTCTGCGCCGAGATCATCGTCTCACCGCCACGCCCCACCGCCGCCGAGATCATAACCGGCAACTCCTTACCATCCGCATCGAACACCTCGCGGATAGCGACGAGTGCGGCCTTGGCGTTTAGCGAGTCAAATATGGTCTCGACCAGGAGCAGGTCTACGCCGCCGGCGATGAGGCCACGTACCTGCTGAGCATAGGCTGTCTTGACCTGGTCGAACGTGACCACCCGAAAGCCCGGATCGTCGGCGTCGGGCGAGTTCGAGAGAGATACCGTCAGCGGTCCGATCGCTCCCGCCACGAACCGCTGACGCGAGGTTGCGGTTCCCACACGATCGGCCCATTCCCGGCATAGCCGCGCCGACTGCTCATTGATATCCCACGCCAGGCTTCCGAGAAATGGATCGTCGACGATCCTTTGGTAGAACGCGGGATCCTTGCGGCCGCCCTTCTCACGCGGATCGTCGACAAAGAATTCGCTCTGGGTGATACTGGTCGCCCCGAAGGTATTTGTCTCGATTATGTCCGCGCCTGCCTCCAGAAACCGGCGATGGATGTCGCCAATCATTTCTGGCTTGGTCAGCGAGAAGAGGTCACCGTTGTTTAGAAGGCTCTTCGTCGCGTCCTTAAAACGCTTCCCGCGGACGTCCCCTTCCGTCATCCCGTAGGTGCGGATGGTAGTGCCCATGGCCCCGTCAATGATGGCAATGCGACTTTCGAGGATTTTTTCCAGAGGATGCTGGTGCGCTCTCGTCATGTCTGTTTGATGGCCTTCGGCAGACTTCGATTCGGCCTTAGCTTTGCGACAGTTGGGCAAAACAGGCCTTCTTTATTATAGCTATTGGCTCGATATCCCAGCTCTGAGGCGTGTGATCGCAGAAATAATCGTGAAAGCGTTAAGCTTGTCTAGGAACCTGTAAGGGCCTGACAGAGAAGACTTTAATGCAAAGACATATGTGGAAGGTGTGAAAACAGGAATTTACTTAGAACTTGCGCTGGTTGCCAGCTTGCCGCAGCATTCGGGTCGCTCTGGCAAGCTCGATCGGTCCCATCCGCCGCCGAGGGCTTGAATCAGCAGCACCGTGCTCGCCATACGACGTCCTAAGATATTGACTGCGGTCACCTCATCCGCGAGCGCGGCACTTTGTGCCGTGATCACCTCAAGGTAACTTGTGACCCCGCCCTTGTAACGCGTGACCGAAAGATCCAGCGAGCGTTGCGCGGCCGCGACCGCTTCATCCTGGACCTTCGCCTCGTTTTCCAGAATTCTGACGGCGGCCAAATTATCTTCGACCTGTTGGAATCCGGTGAGTACGTTCTCTCGATAAGCAGCGACTTGATAGTCATAGGCAGCACGAGCCTGATCATTAAGAGAACGGCGTCTTCCTGCGTCGAATACAGTCTCCGCGGCAGACAGTCCAAACGACCATAGACCGCTCGGACCATTGATGAGGGTCGTGATGACGGAGCTTTCAAATCCTCCCGTGCCGCTCAGGTTGATCAGCGGGTAGTAGGCCGACTTCGCGACTCCGATCTGAGCGTTGGCGGAGGCTACGCGTCTTTCCGCGGCTGCAACATCCGGACGTCGTTCGAGCAATTCTGATGGCACGGAGATAGGAATGTGCGGAGGTGGTGCGGTAAGAGGCAGCGGGGGAAGACTGAATTCAGCGGGAGGCTTTCCAATAAGAATTGCCACTGCGTGTTCGTATTGTGCTCGCAGCACGCCTACATCAATCGCCTGCGCCATCGTAGTTTGCAGTTGAGTCTTCGCTTGCTCGACTTCCACTTCCGAAGCAATCCCTCCCTGGAAGCGGTTTTCATTCAGTTCCAGCGCCTGTTCGTACTCCTTTACCGTAGAGTTCAGGAGCTGTTCTTCGGCATCCAGGCTGCGGGCCTGAAAGTAATCAACCGCCAGGTCCGCGTGCATGCTTAGATTAACCGTCGCCAGATCCGCCGCGCTTGCCTGCGCTTGCTCTCTGTAAGATTCCACGTTCTTGCGAACTCGTCCCCAGACGTCAGCCTGATAGGACACGTCGAACGGCAGCACAAAGTCGTTGTAGGTTACGCCACGCAAGATTGAACTGGTGGGGCTGTTTGCGGAAACAAGCGTTCGAGTTGCCGAGGGCGCAGCCGTCACGGTTGGGTAGTAATCAGCCCGGTAGTAGCGAAGGACGGCGCGTGCTTGCTGAAACTGCGCCTGCGCGGCTTTTAAATTCTGGTTCGATACGTTCACCTGCAATTCCAGGGCATCAAGCTGAGGATCCTGGAATACTGTCCACCACGTGCCACCGAGATTCTGATCATTAGGTTGAGCGGGCTTCCAGTCTCCCATTTCTTTATAGGCCGGAGGAGCCGGTATTGCGGGTTGGTGGTACTTTGGACCCACTACGCATCCAGTCAACTGGAGTGCCGCGATCGCTATCAGAACCCGCTCGACCGTTTTCCGCGAGCTCCTGACCATCAGTTGTCGTGGTAGCTTCACTTCGTATCTCCCGGCAACGTTGCCTGAACAATTTGGACTTGCTGCCCGGAAACGATCGAGTCGGGTGGATTGATGACGATCTGATCGTTGGCTTTGAGACCAGAGACAATCTCTATCTCATTCCCAAAGTCGTGCCCGGGAGTCACCTGAGTGAGCACAACTTTCCCGTCTTTCACAATGCCGACGCGCAAACCTTCCGTGCGGAAGAGCAGAGTATTGACTGGAATCAGGAAGGTGGAGGCCTGCGATGGAACCGCCAAGTGGACTTCCGCATAGGAACCTGTAAGCAGCGTGCCGCTCGGATTGTCCACATCGATTTCGATCAGCAGAGTACGAGTCGTGAGATTGATGTCATCGGCAGTCCGCACCACCTTTCCCTGAAATTTTCGGTCCGGAAACTCGGCGAGACTGAGATCCGCTGTCATACCGACTTTGATCCCGCGCGAGTACTCCTCGGGAACGTTCACGTAAACGCGCAATATCCCAGGTTGAGCGATGTGGAATAGGTCGGTCTTCGCGGCGCTACTGCTGCCAGAATTGATTAGGTCGCCGATATCGGTGTTGCGTGCGGTGATCACGCCATCGAAAGGTGCGTAGACCTTTTCGAAAGAGACCAGCGCCGAGAACTGCTGTACTGCTGCCTTATCGGCTTCAACGATAGCGTTATTGGCATTGTAGGTGCCGACTGCGTTATCGACGTCCTGTTGGGACACAGCGTTGCTTTTCAAAAGTCCCTGATACCGGGTTTTGGTGATGGAAGCCAATTCCAGATTTGCTTGCGCGGTTAACAAGTTGCTACGGGCTTGCTCGAGCTGCTGATCGACCTCTGGCGTCTCGATGAGAGCAAGGAGTTGCCCCTTCTTGACGTGCGCGCCGATATCGAAATACCACTTCTTTAGGTAACCATTCGTGCGAGCATAGATGGGGGAGCTGATGTAAGGTTGCACGTTTCCTGGGAGAATGATTTCATCAGCGGGTGCCGTTTGTTTTGGCGACACTACCGACACCGCCGTCAGAGCCGCTTGAGATGTCTCCGTTTTCAGCGCAGTTCGCGCCCGAACTCGGGACCAGATGCCGGATATCAAGAGTGCGGCAACTACAATGAAGGCAATCCCAAGGCCCAGCCAATGTTTGTGCGAACGCTGCGTCAGTTCCACATTCCCTGGAGCGGTTTGACCTGCGACTTGTTGTCCATCTTTTTCTTGTCTAACTTCGGATTGAGGCAACATAAGTAACTCCATACGGCTAGTGTCCTTTTACCTGGGCTGAATGCCGGCGTGAACCTTGCAGAAGGCTGAAAAATGCCGGAACAAAGAACAACGTCGAAACGGTCGCGAAAACCAGGCCACCAATGACTGCCCGGCCGAGGGGAGCATTTTGTTCACCGCCGTCGCCCAGCCCGAGAGCCATGGGCACCATGCCGATGATCATGGCCAGAGCGGTCATCAGCACAGGGCGAAACCGCGTAAATCCCGCTTCTAACGCGGCGCCAAGGGAATCCATTCCTTCGGTCATTTTTTCTGTGGCAAAACTTACCACCAGGATGCTGTTTGAGGTGGCGACACCCATGCACATGATGGCTCCCATCAAAGCGGGGACGCTCAGAGTCGTATGAGTGATAAACAAGAACCAGGCAATCCCGGCGAGTGCCGCGGGCAGCGCGGAAATCATGATGAAAGGATCCAGCCAGGATTGAAAGTTGACTACGATCAGCAGGTATACAAGAACGATTGAGAATACCAGGCCGCTCAGAAGGCCAATGTAGGATGCTCGCATCGTCTGAACCTGTCCGCGTACAACCACTCGAGAACCGCGCGGCAATTGCCCACGCGTATCGTCAATGATCTTGTTAATGTCACCCGCTACGCCACCGAGATCGCGACCGGAGACAGAACCGAAGATGTCAATGACTTTCGCGACATTGTAGTCAGAAACCACAGCCATTCCTGCTCCCCGCTGGGTGGAGACTAGACTCGCCATGATGGAGGGAGGAGCGTTCGGGTCAGTACCGGTAATTGGAACGTTCTCCAGATCCTGCAAAGTATCAGTGCGATATTGCGGCGTCTGCGTTGCGATTTGATAGCTGACGCGATTCTTCGGGTCGACCCAAAATGTGGGTGAAGTTTGGAAGCTGCCGCTCAGTGACACCAGCAGATTCTGCGCAATGTCGTGAGCAGTAAAACCCAACTGTTCTGCTTTCGTACGTTCGACCCTCATGCGGAGATACGGCTCATCGAAGGGCTGCTGAATCCGCAAATCAGTGGCTCCGGAAACGTATCTCATTTTCGCAAGCAAGTTGTCTGCGTAGATCCGATTTCCATCCAGGTCGTTCCCGACAATTTGAACGTCGATAGGGGCGGGCAATCCAAAATTGAGAATCTGACCGACCATGTCAGCAGGCAAGAAAGCGAATGAAACCCCAGGAAACTGTTTCGGGAGGCTCAGGCGAAGCTGGTGAATGTAGTTGTCCGTGGAATGGTGTTTGGCAGAGAGAGTTACAAGAATGTCCGCGTCCGATGTGCCAACCGGAGCCGAATTGCTGTAAGAAAGGTTGATGCCACTATAGGGCAGGCCAATGTTGTCGATGACACTCGCGACTTCCGCAGCCGGAATCTCCTGTCGAATCGAGCGTTCCACAAGATCACAAAGGTTGGCGGTTTCTTCAATGCGCATTCCGGTGGGAGCGCGCATATGAAGCTTGAAAGTGCCGCTATCGACACTGGGGAAGAAATCCCGGCCCAGCCAGGGAATCAAGATTGCCAAAGATCCGAGGCAAGCCACGAAGAAGGCAATCAGGAACGCGCGCCGGTGATGGAGGCAGCTCTCCAGCAGGCTGCGATAGCTAAGGCGGAATCTCTCGAAGGCAGCCTCAAAGCGCTTCTGAAATCGCACGAAGGGATTGCGGCTGGGCGCATCGCCGGCCTCATGTTTGTCTCCCCGTAACAAATACTTGGCCATGGTCGGGACGATAGTCCGTGAAAGGAAATAGGAAGCCAACATGGCGAACACCACCGCTTCGGCGAGCGGCACAAACAAGTATCGCGCCACACCGGAAAGCAAGAACATCGGAGCAAACACAATGCAGATCGAGAGGGTGGACACAAAAGCCGGGGTTGCGATTTGCGACGCGCTGTCGAGAACAACTTCATCCATGTCCTTCTCGGGCTCGGCCTCGCGATTGCGATTGATGTTCTCGACCTCCACCGTGGCGTCGTCCACCAGAATGCCGACCGCCAGAGCCAACCCACCGAGTGTCATAATGTTGATCGTTTCCCCGATAGCACTGAACGCAATGATCGAGGTCAGAATGGCCAGAGGGATGGAGGTCGCGATAATCACGGTGCTTCGCCAACTGCCCAGGAATACGAGAATCATGAACGCGGTCAGGCAAGCGGCGATCAGCGTTTCCCTTACCACTCCGCTAATCGCTCCACGAACAAAAATCGACTGATCCGCCAGAGGGGTCATTTTCAATTGAGGCGGAACCGTCGCTGCAATTTGAGGTAAAAGGGCCTTGATGCCTGCGATCACGTTCAGCGTTGAGGCATTCCCTGCCTTTTGGATCGTCAGCAAGACTGAACGCTGCCCGTTTACGCGTACGATGTTGGTTTGCGGGGGAAACCCGTCGCGCACCCAGGCGACATCCTTCATGTAGATGGTCGTGCTACCAATCGTCTTAATTGGAATGCGGTTCAGGTCGGCGATGGTCTGCGGGGCTGCATTGGGAATGGAAACGTCGTATTCCCTGGAGCCAATCTTAGACGTTCCTGTCGGCAGGATCAGGTTTTGCAAGCTGATCGCATTGACCACATCCAGCGGGGACAGACCCTTTGACTGCAGAGCGGTGGTGTTGAGATCAACCTGCACCTGCCGTTGTTTACCGCCATAGGGATACGGCACCGAAGCTCCAGGCACCGTGATGAGCTGCGTCCGGATAAAATTCAGACCGTAGTCGTTGAGTTCTTGCTCCGATAGATTTTGCCCCGAAAGGGCTAGTTGGAGTACGGGGACACTCGATGCGCTGTAGGCAAGAATGAGAGGCGGCGTTGTTCCCGCTGGCAACTGGTGTAGTTGAGTCTGAGAGATAGCGGTAATCTGCGCAATACCCTGCTGAATATTCGCGGTCGGCTGCAGAAATACTTTAACCACAGCAATTCCGTACAGAGACTGCGATTCGACATGCTCGATGTTGTCGACTGTAGTGGTGAGGGCGCGCTCTGTGACATTAACGATGCGGTCGCTCATGTCCTCAGGAATGAGGCCGTTATAGTTCCAGATGATGCTGACGACCGGGATATCAATATTCGGGAAAATGTCGGTTGGGGTACGAACGATCGCAAGTCCGCCCATGATCAGGATGAGTATGGACATCACCACAAACGTGTAGGGTCGCCGCAGTGCTAGTCGAACGATCCACATAGAATTTCTTTCTCTATTTCTCAGCGATAGTTTGCAGTGTGGTGCGGGTCCTGCGTGCGCGAGGGCGTGGGCCGCTCGTCCTCCGCATCAGTCGCCTAAGCTTCGCGCGCGCCCGCGCCAATTGGGCTTTTACTGTTCCATCCGCCACGCCTAGGATCTGTGCCGCTTCACTCGTGGTTAGACCATCCAAGTCGCGCAACTGGAATGCCTTGCGCAGTGGAGGCGAGAGCCTGGTTGCGAGTTCCTTCAGACGTGCCCGCAGTTCGGAACCTCGGCACTCATCTTCAGGACTTGGCCGGCAATCCGCCAATTGGTCTGACATGGAGTATTCCTGCTCTTCGCCGAGGGGTTCGTCGAGCGACACGTGGATCTGGCGTAGCCGCTTGCGCAATTGCATGCGCGCGCAATTGGACACAATAGCGGTTAACCAAGTGGACATCTGTGCCTCACCTCTGAACTGGTCGATGTGCCTGTACGCGGAGAGGAGTGCGTCTTGAACCGCATCCTCCGCATCCGCCGCATTGTCCAGAAAGCGATAAGCGCTTTTGAAGAACGATGCACGGTAGCGCGAGAGAACCGTGTTCATTTCCTCGTCAACGCTGTGGCCATTGCAGTTAATAAGCGATTCGCTTCCGGTGTATGCCTGCGCCTCTTGCACTTTGTTTCCTCCTGCTTTATCACCTGAGGCACGTGGCGTTCCAATCAAGCGGCTATGACTTAAACGCTTATTTTCTGCAGAATTGGAGACCGTGTAGTGGCAGATCGCTCTATGAGCGTCAGGTAAGCGTCCCGCCGCTGACAGGATGTCCGCATTTCGACAGGCTTCAAAGCACAACGAATTCTCGGGGGAGAGATTCGATCCTGCTCGCCCAGAATAGTAGTCCCGGAACACGGGTTAGGGCGCGTTTCCTTGACTGCATCGGCTCCATACACAAATGGACTCGGACTTGCTACGAATTGGAGAGAGGGAGAAATCGTGCTCAAAGTTGCGATTGACGGGGTGACCTGTGACACGTCCATGGTGGAAGCGAACGGCCGCCTTGTCCCGTTCTGCCGCTACGATCCTGATCAATGCATTCTCTGCGGCCTGGCTGCGGCTGTTGACTTCTTGCAAGCCTTTGGACGCCACCTGCACTCACTGGGTAGTTCGAACTCGCAACCTTGAGAAGATCTGAGCAGAGGCCGGTAGGCGGAAGATCGGTTCCGAAAAAAAAGGGAGTAAGATGCGTCCTTGATGGAGAAAGCGCGCACAGAAAAACGAGGTGTTTTCGCGCTGGGCATGGTGTTGGCTGGCGTGCTACTGACGTTGGGGCTTGGGGCATATGCGCTGGAGCCGGCGCTGGATGTCAGTCAGTACGCGCACACGGCCTGGAAGATCCGGGAAGGGTTTTCCAAAGGCAGGATCACCTCAATTGCTCAGACCCCCGACGGATATCTCTGGTTCGGCACGGAATTCGGCTTGCTTCGCTTCGATGGCGTTCGGAACGTGCCATGGGAGCCGGCCGCGGGCGAGCACCTCCCCAGCAGCTATGTTCGAAACCTGCTCGCCGCACATGATGGCCGTCTCTGGATCGGCACCTACAAAGGACTGGCAAGCTGGAAGGACGGCAAGTTGACTGAGTATCGGGAGCTTGCTGGACAGACCGTCGATGCGCTCCTTCAGGATCGTGACGGTACGATATGGGCCGCTGGATATGAGGGTTCTTTTGGGAGGATATGCGCGATTGAGCTTGGCAGCGCCCAGTGCTACGGAGATGACGGCCGTCTCGGGCTATGGGTGGCGTCTTTGTATGAAGATAGCCGAGGCAACCTCTGGGCGGGAGCGCAGACCGGGCTGTGGCGGTGGAAGCCTGGTCCTCCGAAACTCTATCCGATGCCGGTGATCGGCACCTCCTCCCAAACCCTGAATGAGAGCGACGATGGCGCGCTCTTGATCGCCACCGAGGATGGAATCAGAAAACTCGTTGACGGGAAGGCCGAGGTGTACTCGCTTCCAGGTACCGAGCCGCAGTTCCAGCCGACCAGGCTAGTCCGGGATCGTAATGGCAGTTTGTGGGTCGGAACCTCGGACCGGGGCCTCTTGCACGTGCACCAGGGAAGGACGGATGGTTTCACGCAGGCGGACGGTCTCTCCGGCGATTACATTAATAAGGTCTTCGAAGATCGTGAAGGCAATATTTGGGTAGCCACTCTTAATGGCCTTGACCGCTTTCGCGACTTCGCCATCCCCACGATTTCCGTGCGGCAAGGTTTGTCGAATGCCATCGTTTGGTCCGTTCTGGGGGCCAGGGACGGCAGCGTGTGGCTTGGCACTCCTGACGGTTTGAACAGATGGAATAACGGGCAGATCACGATTTACCGTAAACGAGGCGCACAGGCCGGGAGCGGTGGTACCAAGAAAGAACGAGAACTCGATGTGCGCGAGATCGCCGATGGTGGATTGCCGGATGACGGTGTGGAGTCGCTCTTTCAGGATGATGCCGGGCGAATTTGGGTGCTGACGGAGCGCGGAGCGGCCTACTTCGAGAATGGCAGGTTTATTCCCGTAACGACTAGCCATGCCCTCGTCGAGAATGGGCCACCGCGCCAAAAACACGTCACCGCTGTGGGGTTGGTCGTTCCTAGCGGACAGGCGCATTCCATAGCGGGGGACAGTTCCGGGAATCTTTGGATAAGCGACCAGCATCAGGGCCTTTCTCATTTGCTTGGGGGCAGTGAGGTCGAACGGATTCCTTGGGCCAGGCTGGGACGAAAGGACTGGGCTACGGCTCTACTCGCTGGGCCCGCGCCCGGCGGTCTTTGGCTTGGATTTTCGCAGGGTGGCGTGGCGTATTTCAAAGACGGCAAGATTCGCGAATCGTATGCCAGCACCGATGGATTGGGTGAGGGTATTGTCACCGGCCTCAGCCTTGATTCGGATGGCACGCTCTGGGCCGCAACTGAGAGTGGGCTAAGCCGCGTAAAAAATGGCCAGGTCGCCACCCTCACCAGGCAAAACGGATTGCCCTGCGATACGGTTTTCTGGATGATGCAAGACGACGCCCATTCGTACTGGCTGTACATGGCCTGCGGCTTGGTGCGAATTGCAGGGACGGAGATGGACGCGTGGATCAGCGATCCCAAGCGGACGATCCAGAACACGGCTTTCGACAGTTCCGATGGAGTGAGGAGCCGTGCCCTCACTACGGGCTACACCCCACTTGTCGCCAAGACCGCGAATGGAAAATTGTGGTTCTTGCCTCTCGACGGCGTTAGCGTCATCGATCCGCGTCACCTTCCCCTCAACAATGTTCCGCCGCCAGTGCACATCGAGAAAGTAACCGCGGACCGTAAGACCTACTGGCAGAACTTGTCCGGCGACGCGTCCTCTTCGCACCCGAGCCTGCCTCCGTTGGTTCGCGATCTCACGATCGATTACACGGCGCTCAGCTTCGTCGCGCCGGAGAAGGTTCGGTTTCGCTATAAGCTGGAGGGCCAAGACCCGGACTGGAAAGAAGTCGTCAATAACCGAGAGGCGCGGTATTCAAATCTTGCTCCGGGCAACTACCGCTTCCGCGTTACAGCCTGCAATAACAGCGGAGTGTGGAACGAGGCGGGCGCGTTCCTGGATTTCTCCATCACCCCAGCCTACTACCAAACCACCTGGTTCCGTGTGTCGTGCATTGCCGCTTTTGTGGTATTGCTCTGGTGCATCTACCGGCTGCGCGTCCGCAACATTCAGCAGCGTTCGGAGCAACTGGCTTTGATTAACGCGAAATTGGAAGCGCAAATTACAGAGAGGAAGCAGGCGGAGGAGGCGCTGCGGCAGGCGCAGGCGGATCTCACACGCGCCAACCGGGTGAGCAGCATGGGAGAGCTTACAGCCTCCCTGGCGCACGAAGTAAATCAACCGATTGCCGCGGCCATTACCGACGCCAATACTTGCTTGCGCTGGCTATCGCGCGATCAACCCAATTTGGAAGAGGCGCGCGCGGCTGCGTCAAGAATCGTACAAGATGGTAGGCGTGCCGGCGAAATCGTCAAACGGATCCGCCTGCTCTTCAAGAAGGATACTCTGCAAGGGGAGTTAGTCGATCTAAACGAGATTATTCGAGAGATGATCCTTCTCTTGCGCAGCGAGGCAACTCAATACTCCATCTTAGTCCGCGCGGAGCTCGCTGCAGGCTTGCCCCAGGTCATGGGAGATCGCGTGCAACTGCAACAGGTTTTGATGAACCTGATGATGAACGGCATCGACGCGATGAAGAAAGTGGATGGGACGCGTGAGCTTACCATCCACTCGCAGCGCGCTGAGGATGGGCAGGCGCTGATTTCGGTCAGCGATACGGGCGTGGGACTGCCATCACAGAAGACAGAGCAGATTTTTGATGCTTTCTTTACCACTAAGACCGACGGCACGGGCATGGGCTTGCGGATTAGCCGCTCCATTGTTGAATCGCACGGGGGACGCTTGTGGGCTGCCGATAACTCTCCGCGCGGCGCAAGATTTTGCTTCACATTACCTGCCAAGCGCAAGACACGCGACTCAGTTGTGTCGGGAGATCGCACTGGAACTGCTGACGGCCTTCCCGCCGACAATCCGTTTGTATGAGTCTATGAATGCTGTGTTCCCCACGGGCAGGAGTGAGGTGCGCGAGTCACGGCAGCCGTACAACGCAGCCGAATGAACCCTCAACATGTCAACTACGAAGCTTCCTTCTTCCTTCTTTGTAGTCCTCTTCCGCGGTAGTCTGAGCAGTTGAATTAGGACTCGCGCCGGTTGCTGCGATGCTAGGCCGATTTCTTCGCCGGCAGACAAAACTCGACAATTTTTCCAGATCGCGCCGGAGGAGCGCTCTTCAACGGCCTTCGAAAGCTCGTCGGTACGTAAAACTCGATCACCTTTGCCATGACAACCTCCCTGGCCTCTCGAATTCCAATAGCCCTGGCAATCCATCCGCGGTGAGACCGCACGGAATCGCACAACCGAAGTCTGCGCAACATGGCCTTACAAACAGCACATGATCTCATCCACATAGCTCTCTCTCAAAAATCGTGCTGGAAGAGGGTTGCGTCCGTTTTTCCAACTCTCTCAAAGCGACTCATACCTTTCGCAAACATCGCCCAGGCCAGTGCCTTCATATCCGGATCCTCAGCATCGGCTGCCCTGAGTAGTTCCTTGCCAGCGTCTTGCTGTCCGAACCTGCACCACATCACTCCGCAAAGAAACACATAGTTGCCATCCATACCGGTCTCCTCTTTGTCAGCGTATGCGAATGTCAATTGCGTTCCAGCATCTCGATGGAACAAATTCTTCCACCTCTCAGATGCAAGCGAATTGCCAAAGCCAGCAGCCCAGAAACCCTTTGCATATGAGTTTTTCCGATGGCAGCGTCCACATATCGACAATCTCTCGGCCATCGCGTTCTCACGTGGTCACAGATTGTCCTGAAGTCAGTCGGGCTGGGTGATCGGTTAGAAACTGGACTGAAGAGTCTACTTGAGCAAGATCTTAGCCATCATCCCCTTGTCCTCGTGATTCAGCAGATGGCAATGAAATACCGACATACCTTTGATTATGGGATCGGTAAAGTCCAGGATGACGTCTACGGAGCCGCGATAAGGAACATTTACGGTATCGAGCCACGCAGGATAAGAGAGTGGCCTGCCATTTTCGGCATAGGCTAAGAAGTGCACCTGGTGAATGTGGAAAGGATGGAGTTCAGCAGTCTGGTTGACAATACGCCAGTGCTGATACGTCCCGACACGAGCGCTTGTCATCGGACTCGCATCGGGTGCAAATTTGCGGCCGTTGATGTAGAAGCCGTTTTTGTCTTCGGTAAAGGTAACAATGAAGTCCGGAGCAGTCTTCTTCAACGGCTCAATGTCAATCGTTTTGTAAATTGGCGGACGGTCATCGACTGCATGAGCTTGGTCTCGCCTTAAATCTGAACTGGGCTGAGTTAGCGTCGGTCGATCTGAGGGTGGCACCAGATCTGCCAGCACCATCTCCGGATTGGCATCGCCGTCCGCACCGGTATCTACGCAAAGCGTGCGCAGGGCTGTATGTGTTCCTGCAGGTGGGCCGGTGACGATTGCTTCGAGGCGCCCCGCAGGCGAAACCAGCAAGTGATCGGTGGCCCTCACCGGATGTTTGGGATCGTGGTAGGCGAGCGGCATCCCGTCCAGCGCCACGATTTCAAAAGTCTGTCTATCCAGTTGCAGGTCCAGGTAGCGGTCTGCTGAAGCGTTCACGATGCGCCAGAACTGCCGTTCGTTAGGTGCGATCTCGATTCGGGGTCGAAGCACTCCGTTCACGGTAAATATCTCCTCAACGGACTCGGCCTCTCGCCCGCATCCCTTAGCCGGGATTTCAACATCGCGCATGAGTGCGGCGGCATTCGGATCATGCTCGATGGAGCGGCCGCGCACAACCATCACACGCTCACGGAGTCGCTCCACTTCTGGCACATATCGTTCCATCCCTTCGACAACGATGGCTCCCGACATTCCGTCCAACGCTTGCCGGTGACTTTCGCCATGAGGATGAGTGTGGTACCAGAAGAGGCCCGGCGGATGATCGCGCGGAATGCGAACCGAGTAGTGCAACACCCGTCCCGGTTTGGCCAGCATTGTCAGCACGTCGTCTTGTGGGGCAACCGGCGAGACGCTGAGCCCGTGAAAATGTAGGTTAGTCATGTCCATGCAAGGATTCACGGCGCAACGCTCCGGAGACGTCGAAGGAAGATCGTTGATGTAGGTGATTTTGAGAACGTCACCCGGGGAAGCGCGGATGACTGGAGCGACCGTCTTGCCATTGAAAGCAAAAGCGTCCCGCCCCTTTTCATTCACAGCATGCAGCGTAAGGGAAACGACGTGATTCTTGGCTTGCACCTGCGGCGGCCCCGGCAACAATGCGGTTTGCCCGAAGCCCAGAGCTGGGAGAAGTATCTGCGCACCGATAACAAATAGAGCGGGCGGACACTTTCTCGTCTTTTGATTCGTCACTAACGACTCCGTCCTTCCCGCATCCATCTTCTACGACAATGAAGCACTTCTACGACAATAAAGCACGAAATACCAACGCCTGCGACATTCGCACCATATCTTCCATTTACCATCGCCGTGATCCCCCGCGGCGTGTTCACGCCGCCGCGTGCCAACTTGAATCAGTGGCGACCTTTACTTGTGGTGCAACTGTCGTTGTACTGGGCCCCAGGTCTTTTTCGTAAACGACCCCATCCCGATTGACGACAAAGGTCAAAATTCCGGAGGAGTGGTACTCTGCGGGATAGGCTATTAAGGCCACCCCGCCCTTCTTGTCACTGCGTTTGTTCGCTCCGGACACGGGATTCTTTGTCACGACTTGAAAGTAGTAGCCGTGGAAAGGGCTCGACTCTTTGTTGCCGGTATTTGACGGGTCAGCAGAGACGAGGCGTTGAACGAATTGGGTGATCGGGTCTTCGCTAGCATTTGCGTCGCCTTCATTCTTCGCCATTGTGAATTGCTGACACACCTCAATTGCGGTGGCCTCATTTTCTCCGATTCTGCGGAACAGGATCTCCTGCTTGCCGCGGTCAGAATCGAAATACCATTGGCCGTTCTTAGAGACCAATGGGATGGGGAAAGGCCAGTTTTCTGCGCCGATGTACAGAACCGTGCTTCCGTCGGGTTCTCGGACCAGACGGTGCATCTCCTGATATTTCTTGCTGAACTGCTCGCGTTCGAGCTTATCTTCCTCTTCATCGCTCGAGGAAGTGACTTCCTTTCCTCCTCCGAGGATGGCTTCCAAAGCGGGCTCATCCTGCTTTTGCGCAGCCTGAAAAAGAGCTTCACTCGCTTCGCCAGCGGAGGAGAATGTTCTTGGGTGTGATTCCTGAGCAAAGCTCGATGCCGCGAAGCCTATGACAAGCAGGAACAGCAGAACAAGGACGCCGGATGCAAACCCGCAGGCAAGTCTCACGACAGAGGTTTCGATTGTTTCAAGAGTCCAATTGTTTGTGCGCATGAGTTCTTCTCCGTATCATCAGTAGTCTTATTTGTGGAACCGAGTTACCTTCGACCGCCTCCGCCTCCGTGGAACCCTCCGCCGCCATGGAAGCCTCCGCCGAAACTCGACTGGCCGCGAGCGGAAAAGCCTCTCGACATGCCTCCATGATTGAAGCCGCTGAAAGCTCCAGAGTGAATTCCGGCTTGCGCATGCGAGGTCGCGAAGCCATGCCCCGATGAAGCGAAACCCCGGCCGCCGGCTGCGCCATGAAATCCCCCGCCGCGATTGAAGTTGTTGCGGTTAGCGAAAACTCTGCTGTGGGACTCGTAGTGGTGGTGATCGAAACGAATGTCGTGGTGATGCCAATCGTATCCCCAGTGTCCCCAGCCCCAGCCAAACCCGCCAAAGAACCCGATTCCAAAGCCCAAGCCAAATTCAATGCCCGGACCGGCAAGAAACAATCCGGGATATGAATACCAGCCCGGCCAGATTCCGATGGGATCTCCATAGACGAGCCATGGATCATACTCAGGCACGTAAACAACCTGGGGGTCAGCGGGTTCGATGACAATAGTTTGCCCCTGCTTGCTCACCTTTTCCTGCGATGTGCTCTTTAGGTTGCCCGCCTTCTCCGCACGGTCGCGCATTACCTGGATAGCATTCATCACGTCCTTCTCTTGGTTGACGTAAGCATCGCCGAGCGACGAGGTCCATGCGAGATTCTTGTCCATGTTGGCGAGCACCGAAGGAAACTCGGTGAGAGCTTTCACACTGGGATCCCAGGGCTGCTTATCGACTTCTTTTCCAAGCTGCTCACCCTTGAGGTCGGTATGTTGCTGCAGCCACCGGTCCGCTTCGACAACTTGGTCAGGATAGGTGGCGGCTGCGAGGATCTGCGCCACCAAGGCATCGGGATACAATGCGATCGGCGCTACCATCTGCTGCAGTTGCTCTGGCGTCTGTTGCGCAGCCTGAACTGGGGGTTGTGGCGCTGGTTGGGCCGCCTGCGCGGCGAGTGCTCCCGGCGCAGTGGCTAACAGAAGACAACCTGAGAGAAAAAGCGACAAACTCTGTTTTATGAATTTCACAATTGATCCTCCTTCGACGGGACCGCATCAGCGAATACCTGCAAATCCTTTCCCATAAAGTAACTGGCGGCCGCTTTAAACTATTGTCAGCTCGCGAACTCAGCGGCGCTTCGAGGCGCGAACTTCCGAAAGGTGAGTGGACACGCCGGATGATCGCATTGACACGCGATTTCGACGTCTTCGCTGCCCGCGTCACGACAGGCCTGTCCGCAGTATTCTTGTCCAGTTGGTACGTCACACAGGCACGGTATGTGCGCGCACTTTTTGATCGGTTGATTTGCCATCTCGCTTCCATCCTTTCGGGTTCACTGCACCAACTGCATTCGGATCTCCAAACTTCACCACGCCGCTAGCCCGGGGCTTTCCAAGGTTTTGTGCTCAAGGTTCAAGCTCGAATGAAGTTCGAGTGTCGGCGGATTGATAGTGCGTCGGTATTTGGACGGTCCCGAGCTGACGTCTTTTTCTGATCGAAGTGAAGATCCAAGTATCCGCCCCGCCTTGGACTCAGGTGTCGGTACGCAAAATGGACACCGATACTTTCGACGTGTCCAATCTCTCGACAGTGCAGAAGTCGCGGCTCGCCTCAAGTCCTCCTCAACAAAGCCTTTGCACACAACCGGCATCTGCCTCCGGTTTGGCATCTGCCGTGCTTTGGCCCCAAGTGTGAAAAGAAAGAACGTGAAGTGGAAATACAACATTGTCTTAAGGAGATAAACCAAGATGGAAATTAATAAAAGTCTCATTGCAGTGGGTTTGATCATTGCTTTTTCTCTCTTCTTCGGGCTCGCAGCTCATGCTGACGAGTCTGACCAATCCACCAGAATCACTTTTAGCCAGCCGATCCAGATTCCCGGACAGGTATTACCGGCCGGGACCTACGTGTTCAAGTTGGCCAATAGTGATTCTGAGCTAAATATTGTTCAGGTCTTCAATGCGGACGGGACTCGCCTGTTGGTAAACCTTCCGACGATTGCAACTGAGCGTCCGAAGACGACCGATCATACCGAGGTCACACTGGCGGAACAGGGAGCTGGAGAACCGGACGTCCTGCTGAAGTGGTTCTATCCAGGCAACGAGACCGGGCGTGAATTCCTGTACGCCCAACAGAAAGAAAAGGAACTAGCTCAAGACAAGCGGCAGATTATCGTGGCCGACAAACCGACAGGATCGAACTCTGATGCTGCTGGAGCTGGCAACTGAGCAGGAGCCTTGCATTCGCGCGTCAGGGCCTGGGTTCGAGAACTGAGTTTCGAGAACTGAGTTTCGAGAACCCAGGCCCTCACAGCGAAGCATGCGGAAGATGGAGGGACAAATGATGGATCACAAGGCAATTCTCTACATATCCGAGCGAGCGAACGCCAGCAATTCGGTGTTGGCCGCGCTCAAGCAAACGGGCTATGAGGTCGTGACTGCAGACAGCCCAACCGAAGGGGCCGCGCTACTGTACATAATGCATTCCGTTGGTGCTGTCGTGCTCGACAATCGGGCGAGGGAACAGGCCAGCTTTGACGTGGTGCAGAGCCTAAGGGAAATTCGCCCAAACGTTCCCTTAATGCTGGTGTGCAGTGAGCAGAGTGAGGGCTCACCCTTATGGACAGACGAATGCATGAGCACAGAGGAACTTAGTTCCACGTTACAGCAATTGCTGACCGCGGAGGCTGTTCTCTGATGCCGATGAATCTCCGAGGGCACAGCCCACAATTCTGATCTCAAAGCTTCGAGCCACGCGACTGTGTCAGACGACCTCGCCTCGCCCACTCACAATCTGATCTCGGAGGGCCTGGTTGTAAATAACCTTGAAACCGAGCTAGAGTTACGAAAGGTTCGTTCCCCGTCGCTCCAAGAGTCTTTTTATCCGGAACGCGAGAGAGACTCGTGACGATAAGCTATCCGGCCTCCTGGCGACCCGATGGGGGCAAATGGCTGCCGTGAACTTGATTGGCTCCTACAACTACGCGCTCGTGGCGCTTTCGGTGTTCATCGCCGTGTTCGCGTCGTACGCTGCTCTGGATCTCGCAAGTCGCGTAACGGCTGCGGGCGGTTGGACTCGCGCCCTTTGGGTGCTCGGCGGTGCCGGTGCGATGGGGACTGGCATTTGGTCAATGCACTACATTGGCATGCTGGCGTTCAGCCTGCCGATTCCTGTGGCCTACCATTGGCCAACCGTTCTGCTGTCACTATTTGCGGCCATTTTTGCATCGGTCATTGCGCTGCACGTAGTGAGCCGACCGAAAATGAGCGCGTTCCAAGCGGTCGCTGGAAGTCTCCTGATGGGCACGGGTATTGCGAGCATGCATTACATCGGCATGGCCGCCATGCGCTTACCGGCTGTATGCCAATTTAATTCCTTTCTCGTCGTCCTATCTGTCGCGTTCGCGGTCCTGATTTCTCTCGCTGCACTATGGATTACCTTTCATTTCCGAGAGGATAAAACAGGGATCGGCCGGGAGAAGTTAGTGGGAGCGCTGGTGATGGGTTCTGCGATTCCCATCATGCATTACACCGGCATGGCGGCTGCCAGTTTCACGCCCTCCGGCACACCCGCCGACCTGTCTCACGCCGTAAGCATTTCCGCACTCGGCATGGCCGGAATTATTGCCGTCACCTTTGTCGTCCTCGGGCTGGCTCTGCTGACGTCCTGGGTGGATAGGCGATTCGCTGCAGAGACCTTGGAACTGCAAAAAGAGAAGCAGTGGCGGAGCGAGGCGTACCTGGCGGAGGCGCAAAGGCTCAGCCACACGGGTAGCTTCGGCTGGAAACCCTCCACCGGAGAGATCATCTGGTCAGAGGAAACCTTTCGAATCTTCCAATACGACCGAACCACGATACCGACCGTTGAACGTATCGTGGCGCGGGTTCATCCTGAAGACGTGGCGCTTGTGAAACAGACCGTCGAACGCGCGTCGCACGATGGGCAGAACTTTGAACATGAATATCGCCTGGTAATGCCGGATGGTTCCGTCAAGCATGTCCACGTTGTGGCCCGTGTCTTAGGTGATGAATCGAGCGTCGAGTTCGTGGGAGCGGTGATGGACGTCACCGCAGCCAGGCAGGCGGAAAAGACGCTTCGGGAGAGCGAGGCATACTTATCGGAAGCGCAGAGGCTCAGCCACACGGGCAGTTGGGCATCGATACCTGCCATAGGCGAGGTCAGGTACTTCTCCGAGGAATGCTACCGCGTGTTGGGTTTTGATCCGCAGGGTGGACTACCGCGATACGAAACGTTCTTTAATCGGATCCATCCCGATGATCAAGCCAAAGTCAGGGAAGCGGTCGAGACAGCGGGGCGCGAGAAAGCCGAGTTCGAGCTGGATTATCGAATCCTTCTTCCTAGCGGTGACCTCAGAGACATCCATGTCATAGGTCATCCCGTTTTCAGTCCATCTGGAGATCTTGTTGAGTTCGTCGGTACCGTGATCGATGTGACCGAGCGCAAGCAGGCAGAAGTGCTGCGTGAGGGAGAGAGCCGTATTTTGGAGATGATAGCCCGCGATGCTCCGCTGGGGGAAATACTGGAGAAGCTGGTACGAGTTGTGGAAGGGCAATTTGCCGGCATGCTTTGCTCTGTTCTGCTGCTCGACGAGGACGGGCAGCAGGTGCGGCATGGCGCTGCCCCCAGCCTTCCCCGGGCTTACACTGAGGCCATCAACGGCCTTCGCATTGGACCGAAGGCAGGATCATGCGGTACGGCCATGTACCGCAGAGAACCTGTGGTGGTTACCGACATTCTGCAGGATCCGCTCTGGGAGCCGTACCGAGGCGTCGCCGAACCCTATGGCTTGCGCGCCTGCTGGTCCACTCCCATACTTACGCATTCGGGCGAGGCGCTGGGCTCATTTGCCATGTATTACCGCGAACCGCGCAGTCCGAGCTCCACCGAGACGCGCGTGTTGGGAATGGCTACCCACCTCGCCGGCATCGCCATTGAACGCAACCTGGCGCGGGAAGAGCGCGAACGATTGCGTCAGGCACAGGCGGAGCTTGCGCACATGAATAGAGTGACGACGATGGGCGAGCTCACTGCCTCCCTGGCGCACGAACTGAATCAACCCATCGCCGCCGCCGTCACCGACGCCAATACGTGCCTGCGATGGCTTACGCGCGATCAACCCGATCTGGAAGAGGCGCGTGATTCGGCGTCAAGGATGGCGAAAGACACAACCCGTGCCGCCGAGATCATCAGCCGGATCCGTCTGCTTTTCAAGAAGGATAGTCCGCAACGAGAATTAGTTGATGTGAATGAAATCGTTCGCGAGATGGTCGTCCTGCTGCGCAGTGAAGCAACCCGGTACTCCGTATCAGTTCGGACGGAATTGCCAGATCTTCCGCAGGTCATGGCAGATCGTGTCCAATTGCAGCAGGTGCTGATGAACCTGATGGTCAACGCCATCGAGGCGATGAAAGATGCAGGGGGCACGCGCGAGTTGGTCATCCGCTCGCGGCGAGCGGAAGATGGCCAACTGATGGTCTCGGTCAGCGATACCGGCGTAGGGCTTCCGCCACAGCAGATGGATCAAATCTTCAATGCGTTCTTTACCACCAAACCCCAAGGGACGGGAATGGGACTTCGGATCAGCCGTTCCATTGTTGAATCGCATGGCGGTCGCTTGCGGGCTTTGCAGAACTCTCCACGGGGCGCGACCTTTCACCTTACGCTGCCGATAACGGCTGAGGGGCATGAATGACGCCTGCCGACGCCGCCCCCACAGTGTTCGTCGTGGATGACGATGCCTTGGTGCGCGCTTCCATCCAAGGCATGTTGAAGTCGGTTGGCTTGCGTTCCGAGACTTTCGGGGCGCCGCAAGACTTCCTGCGCAGCAAGCGCCCGGACGGGCCAAGCTGTCTTGTTCTGGACGTGAGACTTCCGGGAATCAACGGTCTGGATTTTCAGCGCGAGTTGGCGGACGCAGGCGTTCACATTCCCATCATCTTCATCACGGGGCACGGAGATATTCCGATGTCAGTGAAGGCCATGAAATCCGGCGCTGTGGAATTTTTGACCAAGCCTTTCCGGGACCAGGAGTTGCTGGATGCGATCCAGCAGGCGCTGGAGCGCGATCAGGTAACGCGACAACAGCTGAATGAGATTGCGGAATTGAAAAAGCGTTACCAGTTGTTGACTGCGCGCGAGCGCGAGGTGATGGGCCTGGTGGTTTCGGGCATGCTCAATAAGCAAGTAGCTTTTGAGCTCGGGACCAGCGAAATCACCGTGAAGATTCAACGCGGGCAAGTGATGCGGAAGATGCAGGCGGAATCACTGGCGGAATTGGTGAGAATGGCGGCAAAACTGGACCTTCCGCCCCGGAAGAAATAGCCTACGGTGACCCGGAACTGATCGCGAATGAAAGCTCTCTCAAAACTTCAACGTTACGGTCTGGCTGTGATTTCCTGCGGCATCGCGCTGGCGGTGGCGTGGCCTATCGATGCGCCAGCGTCGTGCTTTCTTCTCGCCGTCGCGGTGAGCAGTCTCTTCGGAGGAATGGGGCCGGGGCTCCTATCCATTGGTCTCTCTGCCGTGGCCTTCAGTTACTTATTTCTGGGGAGGACGATACCGCCGGCCGTCGAGCCCGCGGTCTTCTTCCGATTTGCAGTCTTTCTGTTAGCGACTTTACTGATCGCCGCGTTAATAGAAATAAAGCGTCGCGTGGAGGATTCCCGCAATCGCGCCGAAGAGGCTTTGCGCCAAGCGACCTCGGATCTCGCGCGTGTCAGCCGTGTGACCACCATGGGGGAGTTGACCGCTTCCCTGGCGCACGAAGTGAATCAGCCGATGGCCGCCGCCGTTACCGACGCCAATACGTGCCTGCGATGGCTTTTGCGCGATCCGCCTGATCTGGAAGAGGCCCGCGAAGCCGCATCGAGAACCGTTAAAGACGCTACTCGTGCAGCGGAAATCATCAACGGTGTCCGCCAGCTCTTCAAGAAAGGTACCCCGCAACGAGAGTTGGTTAATGTAAACGAAGTTATTCGGGAGATGGTCGTCCTGCTGCGCAGTGAAGCGGCGCGGTACGGCATATCGGTCCGGGTCGACTTGGCAGCAGGTCTTCCCCAAGTTATGGGCGATCGAGTGCAATTGCAGCAGGTGCTGATGAATCTGATGATGAACGGCATTGAAGCGATGCGCGATGTGAATGGGAGGCGTGAGCTCACCATCGACTCACAGTTAGGGGAGAACGAGCAACTTATGGTGTCGGTCAGCGATACCGGCGTGGGGCTTCCGCCGCAGCAAGCGGATCTGATCTTTAATGCGCTCTTCACTACTAAACCTCAGGGCACCGGCATGGGACTTCGCATTAGCCGGACCATTGTGGAATCGCATGGTGGCCGCCTCTGGGCTGCCGACAACTCGTCCCGCGGTGCAAGCTTTCACCTAACCCTTCCCACCAAAGCCGAGTTCCATGAGTGATTCGCACAGCTGCGTCCAGGATCTCGGCCGGTATTATGGCCTTCATACCAAGGTGTGATTGCGCGGTTCGCGGCGGAACGGTACCTTGCAACTATGGCGGTACAGGCGGGGGCAAAAATGGTCGCGATTGTTGATGACGATGAGTTGATGCGCAGCGCACTACAGGGCATGCTGAAGTCCGTAGGATTGCCCTCACAAGCATTTGCATCGGCGGAAGAGTTCCTGAAGTCCGGCCAGCAGCAACAGACTGCATGCCTGATCGCGGATATTCGTATGCCGGGAATGTCCGGCCTGGAACTGCAGGCCAAACTGAACGCTGAACACTGCAGGATTCCAACCATCTTCATCACAGCACACGGCGACACAAAAATGCGAATGCAGGCGCTAAGAGCAGGCGCGGTGGAGTTCCTGGCCAAGCCGTTTGACGATGAGGTACTGCTCGAGAGCGTTCGCGCGGCTTTGGAGAATTGAACCCGATAAACAGCCCGTGCGCGACAGGAGGTTCTCTGTGGGAGCTTTCCAAAAATTCGGGAGTGGTGAGCAATCGTCATATGAGCGCAGATTCGAGCAGGTGATCGGCAATAGTCCTGCTCTGGAGTCGGTGCTAGAACAAGTAGAACGGGTTGCGCCTACGGATTCCACCGTTCTTATCCAGGGAGAAACCGGCACTGGCAAGGAGCTGATCGCGCACGCGATTCATAACCTCAGCTCGCGATGCGGGCGTCCCTTCGTAAGGCTGAATTGCGCTGCCATTCCGCTGGATTTGCTGGAGAGTGAACTCTTTGGCCACGAGAAGGGTGCATTCACCGGAGCCATCGCGCAAAAGATTGGCCGTTTCGAACTGGCCGACAAAGGCACGCTTTTCCTGGACGAAGTAGGGGATATTCCGCCGGCATTGCAGCCGAAGTTGCTGCGCGTTCTGCAGGAACAAGAGTTCGAGCGCCTGGGCAGCACTCACACGCATCACGTAGACGTTCGGCTGGTGGCGGCCACAAATCGCGATCTGATGGAGATGGCGAACCGGGGAGAGTTTCGCAGCGATCTCTACTACCGTCTGAACGTATTTCCAGTCCTGTTGCCGCCGTTGCGCGAACGCCGCGAAGACATTCCGGCGCTCGTAGCGCACTTTGTCGAGATCTACGGGCGCCGGATGAGTCGCCAGATCGAGCACATTCCTCCGACCACGATGTCTGCGTTTACGTCGTACCAATGGCCAGGCAACATCCGCGAACTGCAGAACCTGATCGAACGTGCCGTAATCCTTTCCAACGATGGCGTGCTTCCCAATCCTTTGCCGGCGGCAGGAACTTTGAGTACGACCACTTCTTCGGCCGCAACGACGCTAAAGGATTCCGAGCGCAGTCTGATTCTACGCACGCTTGAATCGGTCGGTTGGGTGATCGGCGGCCCAAAAGGCGCAGCCGCGAAACTTGATTTGAAGCGCACTACACTCATTCATAAGATGCAGAAGCTGGGGATTTCCCGATCTTCTCACCAACGCTCGCAAGGCGTGATGAGGCCAGGATCGCGAGTGCCGGATTCGATGTCGCAATTGCAGTAGCAGTGATTCGGCGTCTCGCCACGTTTAGAGCACCTCCGCCTCTGTCCCATTCAAGGTGTTGCAACTCTGTCCCGCGCGGTTTGCAAGGGTTCTTGCGATTGCATGTTCGAGGGCGAGAGCATCTGCACGGTAATAAGAACTGCTGGAATCAGGTAGGCGAACGTTACCCAAACCCACATGAGGGCGCCTGCGCATTCCTGGTCGTCAAGCGGCGACAGACTGAACAGCTGAGGTGTGTCGAGATAGGAGGGGTAGACCAGTCGGTTACAAAATACTAGAAACGCGGAAAGAATGTCACAAGGCAGCGTGGCGAGGAAGAGGTACAAAGCCATGGACCACCGTGGTGGCGTTGCCGCATTCGGCGGAAACTGCACGATAGGCCACCAGAACAAGAGGCCAGCTGCAAGAAAAGATACGTCCTCCAAAATGTGAATCGCCTGGGAATGCATACCCAACTGAAACGCTGGGGGAACGTGCCAGCCGATCACGGCCACCGTGCCTGCCAGCCAACACACCACCGGATGCGGAATAAGGCGTTTGAGCCATCGCGCCGACAGACTGGCGACTGGAGGGTAGCTCTTAACAAAGAGACTCGGTAACCCGCACACCAGAGTAAACGCTGGTGCACTCGCCAGAAGTAGCGGTGCAGCAACCGTCATCAACAGAAGGTGCTTCATCATGTGAATGGTGAGTGATTGACGATCGAGGATAGCGAGGGGAGACCCGACCGCAGTCCACACTAAGACGAGGCCGCTCATAAACGCTGCGAGACGCCACGCGGAGAGCAGGTTGGGGAAGGCACTTCGAAGAGAAAGCCAACCCCGCAAGTAAACCAATGCTACGATCACCAGCGTGGAAGTAAGCGCGACAAAGAGCAACCGCGACAGCATCTGGGCGTGGGCATCGGACATGGCTGGTCCTAACGTGGCGAGACCTCGCTTGCGCCGAGCGCCATTGCTTGAGAAGCGTTGCGTGCCGGTTTTTGATTTGCCGGGTGCAGAGTTTCCAGGAATGCCACCAGCGCCGTTGTCTCCGCGGGGCTTAGGTTTTTTCCATAGGCTGGCATGTTGCCTCCACCCTGGATGACCTGACGAATAAGTTGGTCTTCGGTCATGCGCAGAGCGACACGATCGAGCGCGGGCCCGCGCTGCCCTCCTTTATCATCCAGCGAATGACAGTTGTGGCATTGCTTTGCCTGGAAAACCAGCGCTCCGTGGCGTTCTAACGCCGTCCGCCCTTGCAGGAATTCTGCCGGAATAGGCTGGCTGCTCCAGGCATCCATTACAGGGCTCCAGGGCGTGTGCTCAGCTAGATGAGTTAGAGTGCCGAGGCTCACGGCGACTAGCAAAATCGTGAGGACGGCAATTGGCCTCCGCTTCCAGCTCTTCTCACCTTCGCCCGCCACAAATGGAAGCGCGAGCAGGACGACGACCCCGATGGCCGGCCCAATCAGCAAAATCGGCGTCTCGGCGGCTGGTGGCAAGAAGGAGAGCAGAGCATACAGCCACAAAAAGAAAAAGTCAGGACGCGGAGCGGTCTGAATAATGGTCGGATCCGGTTGACCGCCAGGACCAAAGGGACCGAAATGAACCGCGCAAACAGCAATCGCAATAAGAATGAAACCAGAGAAGAAGATGTCCTTCCACACCGCCTCGGGCACGAATGGGATGCCTTGCTTGTGAGTGAGCTCGCGATACTCCTCCATGTACGTAGCGCGGCGAACGATGCGCCCGGGCATGGGCCATTCGTTGATTCCTAATTTCAACACCATGAGCAGATGGACGCCGACGAAAGCAATGAGTAGTCCCGGAACGACAAAAACGTGCAGCGCGAAGAATCGTGAAAGCGTTGCACCGGCGATGATCGGGCCGCCGAGCATCAGATTCACAGCCCAAGGTCCGATCACTGGGACTCGGCTTGCGATCGATGCTCCGATGCCTAACCCCCAGTAGGCATCCTGGTCGAATCGCAGCACCTGGCCGGTAAACGCCATGCCGAGCGTCACGAGTAAAAGAAGAACGCCGACGATCCAGGTAAGTTCTCTCGGAAATTTGTATGCTCCGAAGAGGAAAACTTGCACCATGTGGATCAGGACAATCGCGACCATGAAGTTTGATCCCCATCCGTGCAGGGCTCGTATGAACCAGCCCAGAGCGATGCCATGATTGAGGGTCTGGAGGCTGTTCCATGCTTCTCCCGCGGAAGGTACGTAGATCAGGGCGAGGAGGATGCCGGTGACGATCTGGAGCATGAAACAAGTGAGCGCGGCACTGCCGAAAACATAGAACCAACTTGCGGTGTCGCGAGGAACGGGGTGCTGCAGGGTCTCGCGAATCGAAGTGCCGAGTTGCAGCCGTAGATCGAACCATTCGCCGATTTTTTGAATCAGGCGCATGTCGTCTTCCCTCCCGCGTTATTCGCTACGGGCTGACCGGGCGTGGGCATCTCGCCAGCTTTGATGAGAAGTTTTCCATCCGCGACCTTATAGCTGTACTGGAACAGGCCGCGCTCGGGAGGTCCAGAGGCGCGCGAACCATCCTGGTAATAAGCGCCGCCGTGGCAGGGACACATGAAGAGATTTGATTGTGGAAACCAGCGAACTGGACATCCGAGATGCGCACAGTTTATGGCGAAGACCTGGAAAGTCTTATCGTCAACCCTGCGAACCCAGCACGCGATGTCATCGGTCTCGCCGTCCCAGTCACTACGAACTGGATTTCGGTACGTGGCAAGACGAGTTTGGCCGGCGGGAAACTGTTCCAGCGCGCCAAGAGAAAGCCACGACTCATAGCCGACCTTCTTTTCGCGAATCACTGGCGAAAGAAGGTATCGAACGATCGGCACGGCCAAAGCAAGGCCGACGATGCCGTTAAGAAACACTCCCAATTTCACAAGAGCTGCGCGTCTCGATATTCCGTTCTCTGCGCTCATCGAGTTCCTCCTTGAGCCTGGTTCGAACTACTCGAGGACGGCCCGCCCGGGAATTTTGGGCGTTGACTGGAAAGCCAGGCCACGATATCGGAAACTTCTTGCGGCGACATGGGTCGGCCTTCGACGTCACCGCGCCAGTCGGGCGAACCCAACTCTGGACGGCCTGCAATCACGATTGTGCGAAGCTGTTGCTCGCTTACCAGTGCGAGGTAGGAACCGTCCAGAATGGAGCTGGCCTTGCTGGCCCCGCGGCCGTCTGCTCCATGGCAGGAGGAACAGTAGGTGCGATATGCGTCGGCGCCACGCTGCGGATCTCCCGAAGCCGACGAAGAATAGGGCGGCGGCGTTTTCTCGCCGAGAGAATTGGGCTTCGCCCAGGATCGAATCCCACTCACGAGCGCATCGATTTGCTTAGCGGTAAGCATTCCGCCCGCAGTCTGCGCAAAAGCCGGCATGGGTGTCCCGGAAACTCCGTTTGAGGCAACGCGGCGAATCACGGCATCGTCTGCAATTGCGAGATAAACCGGATTTGCCAAAGCAATGGCGGCTCCGCCTTTACCGTCGACGCCGTGGCATCCTGCACAGTTCTGACTGTAGAGCACATTGAAGTTCACAATCTCATTAGGAGGGACCGCAACGGAGTCGGGCGTGGGACGGCCAGATGAGTTGCTGCAGGCAACACATACAGCAACGAAAAGAATCGCAAGAGCGGAGCCGATCGCTCGCCGGTTGATCACAGGGATTCGTCTCCGTTCTTCTCCTCGGGCGGGAGCGGTACTTCGAATCCAGCACGAACAGCGAAAGGAAGATACTGCCAGGTTCGAATACGTTCCTGCCTAGACACTACGATGCCCGCCACAATTCCAAAGCCTACTTGGGAAATGACGAACCAGGTCCAGTCAATCCGCTGGTTAAGCAGTGGGTCAATCAACTCAACCACGCTATGAACCAAGCCCGACCACAGCACGGGCGCGACTAATCCGCCCAGGAGAACCGGCCGTCGGGGAAACATGGGCAGCATCGCACCGTAGAGAAGTCCGACGAGTAATGAAATGAGCAAGTGGACAACACTCGCAATCAGCAGGGAATCCCATTGAAAGGCCCCAATTTGTTCCAGAGTGTGCCTGCCAGGAAAAAATCCGGCTGCCAGAACATTGATGGCATACCACATGCCGCGCCTGCTGATGATCCCATACAACATCGCCAGAAAAGCCATGGCAACGCTGCCTGCCAAGCCACCCTTGACACCGGCTGAAATGGGGTAGATCTCCAGCGGCAAGCGCGCTCGACGCAACTCTTGGGTCATCCATTCGACCGCTGCTACTCGCGAACGGCTGGTGCTGACGGGCACTACTCTTACGACAGCGGCCACGGGCACATGCCTTTCGTGCGGCAGGACATCGCTGAACCACCCAATACATCCGCTTACGGCTAAGATCGTGCCAAGAAAACTCACCGACAAACTGGTGACCAAACCCGCAAAAACTAAAGCGAGGCCGAAGGCCAAAATGATTGGCCAGGCTGTGGGCGCCGGCATTTGGATCATTTCTGTGCTGTCGGCGGTCCGCTCGACTGTAGCGATGGTCATTTTGCTTTCCATTTAGCGTCCAATCACATAAACGACAGTGAAGACCACGATCCAAACTGCGTCCACGAAGTGCCAATAGAGAGACAGGACGTCGATGCGCTCGGCGTGCTCTTGCTTCACTGCGCCGAAAAGCGTGAACGCCATCACAGTGGTCAAGCCCAGGAGTCCCACGACCACGTGAAAGCCGTGTAGCCCGACAAGAGAGTAGTAAGTGGTTCCAAACAGGTTAGTACTGATCGTCAGGCCATCCCTATAAATCAGGCGATGCCATTCCGACGCTGTTCCGTACAGGAAGATCGCGCCGAGGGTAATCGTCAGAAGCCACCACAGACTAAAGCTTCGGACGTTCCCGCCGCGAAGAGCTTTGGCTGCGAAGTGAATCGTCAAGCTGCTGGAAAGCAGACAAACAGTGTAAAAGAAAGGTGGCGTGAGAACATCTCTGGGCATGGGTCCGGAGAGGCTCTTGCCGATATAAAAGAGGTAGGCGACGACAAAGATGGTGAAGATCGCCGCCTCGGCTGCGATCAAAGCGAACATTCCTACGCGTCCACGACTGGGAAGCCTCCACTCGAGTTCCTGCCGGGCTAGCGTCAAGGATGTCGTAGTCATCGCGCTTGCTCCTTTACTCGTACTTCCAGTCAGGATCAGATGGATGCTTAAGGTCCCAGAGCGGCCGGCGGCTCTTAACCGTTGGAATGATTGCGAAGTTATATGCGGGTGGCGGCGAGTTTGTCGACCACTCGAGTGTCCAGGCGTCCCATGGATCGCTTCCAGCCGGCTTTGCCGCGGAAATAGGACCAGAGCAGGTTTCCCAGGAAAACCAAAATACCGGCAGCCTGGAAGAAAACTCCGATGGTCACAATCAAGTTCCACGTATCCCAACCCCGCCCTGGCTCGTAGGTGTAGATTCGCCGCGGCATGCCCAGCAATCCGGGGATATGCATGAAGTCGAAGGTGAGGTGAAAGCCGATGATGAACAGCCAGAAGTGAAGTCTGCCAAGCGTCTCGCTGTACATCTTCCCGGACATCTTGGGGAACCAGTAGTAAAAGGCTCCGAAAAGAGCGAAGAGAATGCCGCCGACGATCACATAGTGAAAATGCGCAACCACGAAATATGAATTACCCAAGTGCCAATCGAAGGGCGCGACGCTCAACATGACGCCAGTGAGGCCGGCCGACCAGGAACTGAAAGAGAAAGGCGATGCAGAACAGCATCGGAGTCTTGAACTCAATCTTTCCTCCCCACATCGTCGCCAGCCAGTTAAAGATTTTGATTCCGGTGGGGACCGCAATTGCCATCGTCGAGAGCACGAAGAAGGTGTTCACGTTTGCGCCCATGCCGACTGTGAACATGTGGTGAGCCCAGACGCTCATGCTGATGAACCCGATCGCGACCGTTGCCCCCACCATCACCGAATAACCGAAGATCGGCTTTCGCGAGAATACCGGGATGATCTCGGAGACAAAGGCAAAGGCCGGAAGGACCAGGACATAGACTTCCGGATGTCCGAAGATCCAGAAGAAATGCATCCAGATCACGGCCGAGCCTCCTGCCTGGGTATCGAAGAAATGTCCGCCCAGATAGCGATCGACCAGCAGCATGATCTGCGCAGCCGTAAGCGGACTGACGGCGAGGATTACCAATCCGGCCATCACCAGGTTGAGCCAGGCGAACAACGGCATTTTGGCCAGCGTCATGCCTGGGCAACGCATGCAGAGAATTGTGGCCACAATGTTGATCGCTGTGCCGATGCTGCCAAAGCCGGAGACCAGCAGCGCCAGCGTCCAGAAATCAGTGCTGTGGCCAACCGAAAACGTCTGCGAAGTCAACGGTGCGTAGGCGAACCACCCGACGTCGGGAGCGTTACCCGCTCCATACAAACCGTTGGCTCCGACCAGGCTGAAGTAGAGAAGCAGTCCACCAAAAGCAGTCATCCAGAAACTGAAAGCATTCAGACGCGGAAAAGCCATGTCCCGCGCACCAATCATGAGTGGGATCAGATAGTTTGCAAATCCAAACAGAACAGGCATCACCACGAAGAAAATCATGGTGGTCCCGTGCATGGTGAACATTCGGTTGAAGACCTGGGGCGAAACAAAATCGTTGTGCGGACGGATAAGCTGGATGCGGATAACAGTCGCCTCGATCCCGCCGATCACGAGAAACACCAGGGCATAAACGATGTACAGAATGCCCAGCCGCTTGTGATCGACGGTCGTAACCCACTCGTGGAGCCTGGCGACAATGGGTCGCGCTGCTAGTTCCGCTCCCGGCAATGCGAGGGCATCAGTCGACATCGTGCGATCTCCTCAGGGTCCTTGATAAGCGGCTCAACGAAGCGTCTCCAAATAGGCTGTCAATGCGTCTAGCTCCTGGTCATTCAACTCCATTGCCGGCATTAAGGAGCCAGGCTTGATCGTGTCGGGATTTCGAATCCAGAGCCGGAGATTTTCCGGTGTATTAAGGGCTGCACCGGCCGCGATCGTGTCCCGGCTCATCAGGTGCGTGAGGTCCGGACCGAATCGACCGTGAGCCACTGTGCCCGACACTGTGTGGCAGTTAATGCATGCCGTCGTCTCGAATATCCGTTGCCCTTGAGAAACAGCGTCATTTACAAACGCAGGCTGGTGTTGCTGCTCAATCCACCGGTCAAATTCGTCCTTGGATTGGACATAAACGCGCAGCAGCATCTTGGCGTGTTGGGTCCCGCAGTACTGCGCGCATTGGCCGAGGTAAATTCCTGTCGCCTGCGGATCGATCCACATATTGTTGGGGTGGTTTGGAATCAGATCAGTCTTACCGGCCAGCCGTGGGACCCAAAAACTGTGGTCAGTATCGGCGGATAGCAGCTTAATGAATGTTGGGGTCGGATGGGCCGGATCACTTACCGGCACATGCAGTTCGTTTGCCGTTACAACGCCCAGATCTGGATAACGATACTCCCACCAGAACTGGTGCCCGATCGCTGTAACCAAGATCGCGTTGCTGGGTACCGATGTTTTCTGAACGAGTGCGATCACTCGTGCTGTGGCCATGAATAATGCGACGACGATGAGAATCGGAATGATCGTCCATGCCAATTCCACCTGATTGCTGCCGTACACTTGAGGAGGTTCCCGGCCGTCGTCATTCTTTCTTTTTCTGAACTTCACGACGGAGTAAAGCAGTAAGGTGAAAACGACTAGAAAAATGGCTCCTGTGACCGCCAGTACAAACAGGGAAAGTCCGAAGATCGATTTTGCTGGGGTGGACGCGGGAGCAAAAATATTTGTCGGGCTGAAGGGCGGAGACGTATCTGCAAAAGCGTCCGCTGCACTCCAGGCCCAGAAAACGATCCAAACCATAACCTGCGATATCCGTACTCGACTGCTACTTGAGCCACGTGACCGCAACTGGTCTCCTTCGTTCAGCGGAAATGGCAGCGAATTAGAACCTGAGTTTTTCTACCAACGCACTATATACCCACAACTCGTCCATACAACACTCACGACGCTCCCCATCTGGTTGCATTGTGGTCAGGTTATGAAACCGCGAGCCTTAACTAACCCTCAGCAAAGCACTTGCCAAAGTGTGGCTGAACCAGACAAACCGCAGGTGTCATTAATTGCAAAGAAATTGAAGCGGGCGAGATTTTATCTCGACGAAGCTACCGGAAACAATGTCCAAGGCCCGACACTTGTCGTCCCGTGGTCACGCGTCTCTAAACACGAGCGAATCATATAAGCCAAAGCAGGATCCGCGGGAATGCCTCACCGCACATTAAGGGTTGTAACCCGTTTAGAACCAATCTGGACCGACGGGTCGGGCGGATTCGCCAGAGTCAGTCCGCAGGATTCCGTTTGGCACATCTCATGCATTGGCACAGTGTGACACATTAAGGAGCAAACCAAAATGAAAGCACTCATTACTCATATGTTTGAACTAGCGAAGAGCAAAACTCTAGCCATCTTGATCGCAGTTATACTCCCAGCCATGTCGCCGCTTGCCTTTGCTGACGGCGGTAGCTTGTCTCTCGACTCAACCGTTTCCAGCGCGCGATTATTTCGGGGTTCCACGGCGAATCCAGATTCAGTAAACGCGGGAGTCGCTCGCGTGACCGGAAAAGTGATGTTAGATACTAACGATCTGGATGACTCGGTCTTTGATCTCAGTATTTATCCGGCGGATGAGAATTGGGGACACGCACTCAGCCCGGAGGGTAGCTTACCGAGTGGCTACGTACCAGATGTGACCGATCACACGCTGCTCACGTTCAAGGCCGCCCGCATTGTTCCGGTAGGGAACGGCAAACTGGAAGTCATCGGGAATCTGACCTTGACGCGCGTGGAACGGAGCGTGACGCTCACGCCGAGTGAAGCTTATGCCGGACCAATCTACGGCGATCCTGTCATTCATTCCGAAACGCGCGAAGTTACGTTTCTGTTCTCGAATTTGAGCGACGCGCTTTCATCGGAACCTGTGACCCCAGCGGCTTTAGAGCAGGATGACGCTCTAGTCGTTTCGGGGTCGGCTCGCGTCGTCCATGAGGATTTTCCTGAACTACTGACTGCGATACAGAATACGAATTGGCCGACCGTAGTAAAGAATGAACGGTGTCAGATGCCTTCCACGGTTGGTGACGATTACCACGGGGCGACGTGCACGGGAACGGTAATCGCAGCGACTCACAATGACAACTGTCAAATAGCGAGCTCCGTGGGACTGGAAGACTACGCGGGACCCGTATGCACGCCTCCCGCGGGCAACCAGATGACAATTGTGCTGGATCTGAAAATGCTTCGCAGCGCCGATGCGACAGCAGCAATTCCTTTGGGAAACACCCCCGTTACGCGTAGGTAGTAAAAACCCTGGGGTACCAGTGTCGTGTAGACACTGGTACCCCTTCGCTTTGCAACTCTCACGGCGCAGGTTTGTTGTGGCTAATCGTCCGCCATCGCAAGGCTTTGACGCTATAACGCGCTGGTTGCCTGATCGAAGGGATCCAACAAGGAATTCGCCATGGAGGGAAGTGATGGTTCAATTCTTCATCAGAAGTCCAATTTTTCTAACAGTCATGTGCCGGCTCCGCGCACTTTTTAAATGCAGATCCAGTAAAGCCTACGCTGCACATTAGCTTGCTACCTGCGCGGTGCGATCAGCGGCGATACCTGCAACTTCTTCCATCCTCCGCAACACTGCAGAAAAGTCTTCCTCCTCGGCGCCTGCCAATTCTTCAGAGTTAACTTGAAAGGCCGCTTCCGTTGCTGGCATGGGAATCCGCGCTTCGGCTGCCGCCTTTAGAATGAGCGTAAGATCTTTGTTCATCAGACGAAGAGGAAACTGCGGAGTGTAATCGTTGATCGCGATCCTTGCCAGCTTTCCCACATGAGCCGGGGCAATTACAGCTGTGTGCGATAGGACATCGAGCAACTCTTTGCGATCGAGACCGGATTTCTCCCCGAGAACTACCGCCTCGGCGATCGCTTGCATGCCCAGACCTAGCAGCGTGTTGACGACCAGTTTCATTGTCGTCCCTGAGCCGGGACCGCCCAGAAGAAAGTATTGTTTTGCCACCGCCTCGAAAATTGGCTTGGCAGCGCGGAAGAGTTCTCGGTTTCCGCCTGCGAGCAGGGTCAGAGTGCCGTTTTCGGCCGCCGGAGTGCTTCCGGAAATCGCCACATCCATTACCTCGATGCCGCGTCTCGCGCCCAGGGTGTGCAGTTCGCGTGAGCTTTTCGGTGAGATAGTGCTCATCTCCAGCACTATGGTTCCTGGCCGCGCCTGAGCAAAGACTCCGGCAGGCCCGCCATAAACGGTTTGAACTGCTTCATCATTGGTCAGGCACGAAAGAATCACATCCACAGTGCGCGCCAGTTCAGGAATATTCTTAGCGGCAAACCCTTGCTCTCCGATGACGGCTTGCGCCTTAGCAATATCCATGTCGTATGCAACGAGCGGGTATCCGTGATCCAGCAGGCGTCGTGCGATGCGACTTCCCATGTTGCCCAGGCCAATGAACCCGACCTTCACTTGATCTGCAGTCAGACTTTTCATAGACGGTGTTTCCTCCGTAAGCAAAGTTTTTCCCTCGATGGCTCTTGCAAACGGAGTTCCAGTGCTCGGAGAGGGTTAGGCTCAGAAATACTCTGCGTATTCCGCGTAATTTCCTTAAGTGAGAACCAGACGGAAGATGGTCCTCGCGCCTCGGGTGACCGCGGGTCGACGGGTGTCGAAGGATGGACTCAGGCAAATCGCCGAGATCTAGGAGGTTCCGCTCTTGGTGTTCCTGGTTTTTTCCTAGATTCAGTCACTTGCCACATTCTCCCGCTCCAGTCGACTTTGGCATTCTCAATGCACGGACGGTTTTGTCATGGGCGTACAAAACACCTACAGAATGAACCGCGATCTCGACGCTGCCGAACGCGGAGTTTATGGTCTGCTTTCTTCACCATGGTGCCCGCGTTCCTGCATCGTCTTTTCTAGGTCTTTCTGGTGATCGGTAAGCAGAGCGTGAATTTTGTGGTGTGTTTCGTCACTAATAGCGTGAATCTGCGGAGCTAGCTCCTGCCGCGAAGCTTTCGGATTCTTGTCGAGCAGCGCCTGAATCTTATCGTGGTGCTCCTGAAGCAGAGGCCGGACCTGCTTCTGCTGTTCCGGAGTCAACTCCAGATCTTTCGTAAGGCTGGCAAGTTTCTGGTCGATCGATTGCGGAGTATGGATATGCTGAAGTTGCTCACGCGCCGAGGGCTCCTGTGCCCCATTGTCCTGAGCTACAGCAAGACCCGCAACTCCGACCATGAGAATAATTCCATATGTAAGGGTAAAAGTTTGATTACGCACAGAGAGCAACCTCCTTGAGGATACTCGACGCAGATACCGCCGAGATTCTCATCTGAATAAACACGTAGTTCCACAAGAAGTTGCGAATGATGCAGACAGGCCGCTCGCTGCCACAATCCATGCCACACTTTTATTGTGTTTTTTGTGAATGCGCGTCAGGTTTAATATCAAGTCTAATATCCCAGAGAAGCACCAACGAGGTGAGAGCAATGTCTACGAGACGAAGGTTCCTCGGAGTTGCAGCGGCAACCGTGATAAGCGCTCGAATTGACAGGCAAGCGTGGGGCGCTGACACAAAGAATGACGTTCCCATGCGCACACTTGGGCACACCGGCGAGAAAGTCTCAATTGTAGGCATTGGTGGTTATCACCTGGGCAGGCCCGGGGTAGATGCGGAGGAAAGCATCCGCATCGTTCGGACTGCCCTCGACCAGGGGATCAATTTCCTCGACAACTGCTGGGATTACAACGGTGGAGAGAGTGAACTCCGCATGGGCAAAGCGCTGCGAGACGGCTTCCGGCAAAAAGCATTCCTGATGACAAAGATCGATGGCCGGAACAAGGCGACTGCGGCAAACCAGATCAATGACTCATTGAAGCGCCTACAGACTGACCGAATCGATCTGTTGCAGTTTCACGAGGTCATTCGCGATACCGACCCCGACCGCATCTTCGCGGCCGGAGGCGCGCTTGAAGCTGCGCTGGAAGCGAGGAAGGCCGGGAAGGTCCGTTACATCGGATTCACCGGTCACAAGAGTCCCGATATCCATTTAAAGATGCTGGCCACCGCGTCGGCTCATCAATTCACGTTTGA
The DNA here is from genome assembly GCA_963761915.1 of uncultured Acidobacteriota bacterium. Taxonomy (GTDB): domain Bacteria; phylum Acidobacteriota; class Terriglobia; order Terriglobales; family Acidobacteriaceae; genus Sulfotelmatobacter. The sequence continues at coordinate 125,513 of CAVXIO010000018.1, read as the reverse complement.
CGCCGTACAAATGCCTCTCAACGTGATGGACCACCATTTCAACAGCTTCGAGGCCAAGGTGCTTCCTGTTTTACAGAAGCAAAACATCGGGGTGCTGGGCATGAAGCCCATGGGCGATCACTTCATTCTTCAGAGTAAAACCGTGACCGCGGTCGAGTGTCTGCATTACGCCATGAACCTGCCGACGAGCGTGGTCATCACGGGATGCGATTCCCTTATGATCCTGCAGCAAGCTCTGAATGCGGCACGCAGTTTCCAGCCGATGGGAAAACAAGAGCTGGCCGCAGTCCTAGAAAAAACCGCAAAGGCTGCCCAATCCGGCGAGTTCGAAATGTACAAAACCAGCCACCACTTCGACGGCACCTACCAGAACCCGCAGTGGCTCGGATAACAACGCGGCCAGCTCGGAGCAGCATGGTACTAACCTGAAGGGCGATCTTGTACGTTCCGGCGGAGCGGTGTCACCGCATTAGCCCCTGCATGCTTCGATGCGTCTGCAAACCCCGCCGGAACTTCCGTATCTTATCGCGATGCGACTAACTCCGGGACCTCAGCGAGCCTTTCATACTCGTCGTCGGTGAGGTGCACCGAGGCTGCCGCGACGTTCTCCTCGAGATGTTCGACCGAACTCGTTCCGGGGATGGGCAGGAGAATGGGAGATCGGCGCAATAGCCACGCTAAGGCCACCTGTTTCGAACTTGCCTGATGTGCCTTTGCTATCTCGCTGAGCACTTCGCCAGCGACCTTGCCTGCTCCCAGCGGAAACCAGGGAATGAAGGCAATTCCATGACGGTCGCAATAATCCACGACATAGTCCCATTCACGATCGGCAAAGCTGTAACGGTTCTGAACGGAGACGATGGGAACAATCTTGCGCGCTCGCTCGATATGCTCCTGGGTAACGTTCGACAATGCGATCAGCCGGATCTTCCCTTCATCTTGCAATTCGGCCAGAGTTTCAACCGAGGCCTCAAAGGGGACGACCGGGTCGGGCGTATGTAGCTGATAGACATCAATGCGATCCAATCTCAATCGCTTGAGGCTGCCTTCAACTGCTTCCCGCAGGTGAGCGGGAGTTGCATCGTGGGTCCATTGATTCGGCCCTGGACGATTCCAGCCGCCCTTGGTTGCAATGACCAGTCCCTTAGGATAAGGAAACAGAGCTTCGGCAATCAATTCCTCACTGACGTGAGGACCGTAAGAATCCGCCGTGTCGATGAAGTTGACATCCAACTCTACCGCCCGGCGTAGGACCGCCAGCGCAGCCTTCCGATCCTTTGGAGGACCCCAGATGCCTTCTCCAGTGAGGCGCATCGCTCCGAAGCCGAGACGATGAACTGAAAGCTCCTTGCCCAATGAAACCTCTCCGGCCAACCTTGCAGAGACTTCTTTCTTATTCACGATAACCTCCCGAATCATTTCGTATATTTATTGAGTTCACGTCTGCTTACCTCTTACGATTACAACGCGAGGTGCGATCGCGGACATCTGGTATTCATGCATCTCTCGTCGATTTCTCCAGACGTGCCAGTGAGATCAGCAGCACTTCGCGTGCCACCTGAAGCTCTGGGAGCACGTTGCCTCATGCGGCACGATCAGCGTGTTGGGGTGGTGTCATTGTGTTCACATGACCTGCTGTCGACAGATTTCGACAGCCGTGTCGAAATGTGGACTGAGCCCGGCCTCCAGGCGGGTTGAAAGTCATGCCCGGCACAAACGAAATGGAAGTGCATTTTTTGCAACGCTACTCGACTCGCGTTACTCCAAAGATGATAGTGAGCAGTTCGACTCATGGTTTGGGATGGAAAGAGGAAACACATGGAGAATCATAAGTTCGCAGTGCAACGTAGCCAGGCGACGGTTAAGAAGTCGGGAGAATTCCTAATCGGAAACGATCTTCGGGTTAGGCGCCTGGGATTTGGCGCGATGCGAATTACAGGAGATGGAGTTTGGGGCGAGCCCGCCGACCGGGCCGAGGCCATCCGCGTTTTGCGACGCGCAGTCGAACTGGGAGTCAATTTCATCGACACTGCGGACTCCTACGGTCCGCAGGTGAGCGAAGAGATCATAGCCGAGGCGCTGTACCCTTATCCAACAGACTTGGTGATTGCCACCAAGGGCGGCTTTGACCGGCCGGGCCCAAACCAGTGGGTTGAAAATGGAAAGCCAGAACATCTCAGATCCGCCTGCGAAGGCAGCCTGCGCCGGTTGCGCCTGGACCGGATTGATCTCTATCAGTTGCATCGTATCGATCCGAAAGTTCCGGCGGAAGATCAGCTCGCCACTCTTAAGGATTTGCAAGCACAAGGGAAAATCAAACACATCGGTTTGTCGGAAGTGAGCGTCAGGCAAATTCAGCATGCACGAACGATTGTTCCGATTGTAAGCGTTCAGAATCGTTACAGCGTTACCGACCGCGGATCGGAAGACGTTCTCGAGTACTGCGAAAGAGAGAAAATGGGATTCATTCCGTGGTTCCCGCTGGCTGCCGGTCGTGTTTCCGGCTCTGAGAGTCCCATCAGTCGTATAGCTGCGCGATGGAAGGGTAGCCCATCACAGTTGGCGCTGGCATGGCTGCTGGCTCGGTCCTCAGTCATGCTGCCCATTCCAGGGACCTCGAAGGTGAAACACCTCGAAGAAAACGTAGCGGCAGCGGAGTTAAAGGTTGACGCAAACACAATGCAGGAACTGGACGGCTTGGCGCGTGCCAGCTAGGAAAGAGAACGATGGCCTAAGGAGAATACCTATGCAAATCGGCATGATTGGTCTGGGGAGAATGGGAGCCAATATGGCACGGCGGTTGATCCGCAAGGGTCACAGCTGCGTGGTATTCAACAGATCGCCACAAGCGGTGAACGAACTCGTCAAGGAAAAGGCGATCGGCGCCACGTCGCTCGCCGACGTCGTGAAGAAACTTGAGAAACCACGAGCGATTTGGCTGATGGTGCCGGCGGGAGTTGTCGATGATACGATCGCCGATCTTTCGCCGCATCTCGAGGCGGGCGATATCCTCATTGACGGGGGCAACTCTTACTACGTCGATGATCTGCGGCGTGCAAAGCAACTCGCTCCCCAAAAGATCCACTACGTCGATGTGGGGACCAGCGGAGGAGTTTGGGGGCTCGAGCGAGGGTATTGCATGATGATTGGCGGCGAGGCCGAGGTTATCCAGCGGCTCGATCCAATTTTCGCCGCACTCGCACCGGGAACAGGCAATATTCCGCGCACCGCTGGCCGGGACAAGATCGGCGGTGCCGCCGAACAAGGCTATCTGCACTGCGGCCCAAACGGCGCCGGACACTTCGTCAAGATGGTCCACAACGGAATCGAGTATGGCGTTATGGCGGCGTACGCGGAGGGGCTCTCTATTTTGCGTGGCGCTAACGTCGGCAAACGAGCAAACAGCGCTGCCGATGCGGAAACTACGCCACTTCGCGATCCCGAGCACTACCAATACGACATGAATCTGCGAGACATTGCGGAGGTTTGGCGGCGTGGAAGTGTGATCGCCTCGTGGTTGCTCGATCTAACCGCCGGTGCTTTGGTTCAGGACCCGAATCTTTCGAAGTTTGCCGGCCGCGTCTCCGACTCCGGAGAAGGACGCTGGACGATTAAAGCTGCGATCGACGAAGCCGTACCAGCGCCGGTTCTCACTACTGCACTTTACGAGCGGTTTAGTTCTCGGGGCGAGGCTGACTTTGCCAACAAGCTCTTATCCGCAATGCGGTATCAATTTGGCGGACACCTGGAGAAGGCCGAGGGCACATCCAAGGTAGCTTGAGAGAACATCGCCTGCCGCATTGGCATCTCCGTGTAACTGCATGTCCTCTCCATGAGTGAAATGGTGATGTTTCGCCAGGTACAGATCTATGTGCTCACTGGCCATGCTATAAATTTCATGCTGACTTTGTACACGACGCAGAGGAGTCATGGCATTGGGAGATGACATCTTGAGTTTGCCCGCGTCGAAAGCGGACGCGCGGGTGGCGTATGGCGGCGATGAGAATCAGTTTGCGGATTTGCGGATGCCCAAGAGGAAGGGACCGTATGCGCTGGTAATCAATATTCACGGGGGATTTTGGCGGGCGAAATACGGTCTGGGATATGCTGGGCATATGTGCGCGGCGCTGACGGCGAAGGGAATTGCGACGGCGAATGTGGAGTACCGGCGGGTGGGGAATGCGGGCGGAGGGTGGCCGGGGACGTTTGAGGACGCGCGGGCGGCGTATCAGTTCTTATTGCAGAAGGCGGCGCAGTATCAGTTTGATGTGCGGCGAGTGGTGGTGATGGGACATTCGGCTGGAGGTCAGCTGGCGATGTGTTTGGCGGCGCGTGAGACGGGAGTGCAGGCGGTGATTTCGCTGGCTGGAGTGGTGGACCTGCAGCGGGCTTATGCGCTGCACTTGAGCAATGATGCGGTGGTGGAATTTCTGGGTGGAACGCCGGCCGAGGTGGGGGATCATTATCGGGAAGCAGATCCGATGAAGTTGAAGATTGCAGCGCGGCAGGTGCTGGTGCATGGCGCGGTGGATGATACCGTGCCGCCGACGTTCAGCCGAGATTACGTGAGCGCGAAACAGACGATGAAAGAAAACGTCTGCCTGGTGGAGATTGCGGGAGCTGGGCACTTTGAGGTGGTCGATCCGCGGGCCAGGGCTTGGAGGGAAGTGGAGCGAGTGGTGATGGAGGCAGTGGACATCGCGCTGCTGGAGAAAAGCACAGCAGGTTCCTCACCGGGCTTTCAGCCCGGTTCGGAATGACAAGGCTGCTGTTAGGAGCCTGATCTTTTTCGGATTGCTTGCTCGGTCTCCAGGGCTTGGCGGCGAACGTCGTTGGAGATATCGGGAAGGTCGCGCTCGTAGGGGCGGATGGCGGCTAGGTCATCGGGCTGGCCGATTAGATAGAGCGCGCGCAGGGCTTCCCACACTTGATCGTTCGCGGGATCGATTACTGCGACTTCCGCGCCAGCTGCCAGATTTGCGCCGGGGCCGGCGACCGAGCGAATTCTGCCGGGGATGGGAGAACGGATCTCGATTGTCTGCGGATGCGCGGAGGCTGCGAGCTTTGCGATCAGGCCGCCCTGGTGGATGGCGGTGCCGGGTCGGTCGGCGTCGACGATGCGGCCGGATTCCGGCGAAGTGATTCGTGCTGGCTGCAGCAGAGCCAGTATCTGCGGACGTCCCGAAGCATCTCCGAAGCGAACCAGCGAGAGCGCCGCATTGCCGCGAACCATCGGGGACGGGTCAGTGAGCATCTTCAGCAATGCCTCGTGAAAGCCAGCGCCGGACGGGTCTTCGCCCATGACCCAGGCGTCGGTGTTGCGGACGTCCTCCACCGGATCGCCCGCGAGGACCACCAGATCCGGATACCATTGTTTGGCGGCGGCATCCTGTCGCGTGATGCGCTCGCCCACCTGCACCAGCGCCTGCTGAATGTGGCGCGGTTTCTTTGTATCGTGCAGGTATGTGTTCAACTGTTGATCGGAAAGCTTGCGGCCGAACCATGTGTTCCACCAGAACAGGAATGGCATGAGGCAGATGAGCCAGGCGGTTAGGAAGAAGAGAAGTTTTTGGGTGCGGGACATGCCTTGCCTGGGAACCGCTTGGCGCGCAGCTTTAGTGATGTGCGGCAAATTATTGGACCTTCCTTCCAGCCCGGTCGGACCCGAAGATATAGAGCGGCTTGCCGACAATCGAGCTATCGTCGACAGGTCCGAATTGGGCTGCCCGGCTGTCGAAGCTAACATCGCGATTATCGCCCATGACAAAGTACCTACCCTTTGGAATGGCAACTGGCCCGAAGTTGTTCATCCAGTTTAAACGTTGATTTCCCGTGTGCTCCACATATGGCTCTTCCAGTTTCTTACCATCTACAAGGATTACGTTGTCTATTCCTTGAATTGAGTCTCCGCCTATGGCAATCGCGCGCTTGATGTAATATGTGCGGTCTCTCACGAAAATGATGAGGTCCCCCCGATTGGGACGCCGCGAATGGTAGTAACGCATGTCGGCGACGATGTGGTCGCCTTGCAGGAATGTCCTCTCCATCGAAGTCGAGGGTATAGTAAAACTCCGAAATCCCGAGGCGCGTGTTACAACTCCGCCAAGCAGGCCAAGGGTCAGCGCGGTGACCGGCACCACCGCGACTAACCACCGCATTGAAGGTCGGGCGCCATTGGAGGGCTGTCGGGTCAGTTGTGCACTGCAGGCGGCGTAGAGGTAGAGCACAATCCACGCGCAATAGAGTAGGACGAAACCCGCGTAGATACGCAGAAGGCGGAGCGTCCAGAAGCTCATCAAGACCGCGAAGAGTAACAGGAGCAGAACCGCTCCCTTTCGGCGCTGTCCCAGAAAAAATTGTCCTGTCCCGGGCACGACTGCTGAAAGCAGCGCGGCAAACAGATTCCGCCTGGTCTGCCCGGATGATCGAGTTTGCGGGACCGGGTCAACCGGCGAAAGAAGAGACGAGATAGGCACTGATTCCGACACAGATTGAGCAATATAGCAGAAAGTACGAGTAACTTTTACTGCACGACATCGGCATCGAGCACGCGTTCCTGTTCCAGATAATGCGAGACGGCATATTGGGCTAGCAGCGGTGTTTGCAGGCGGATTTCGGCGCCGATCCAGGCGCCTTTGGGGTAATGGTTCCGGCTTGTTTCGCTTGGCGGCACGGCCGGGGCGGCCGTGGGCGCAGGGCTTGCGGAGAGTCCGCCGCTGCCGAACTGCGGACCGAAGTCGGCGCTTTGGATCTGATCGAATTGCTTGATCTCGCGCCAGGCCTCGTCGCCTACCGTGCCGGCTACGTCGATTCTTAATCGCACTATCGACATAAGATCAAAATCTCGACATAAGATCAAAATCCTCGCCACAGAGGCTGCGGGGAACACAGGGTAAATCAGCTGTGCGGGAACCATTGGTAGAGCATGAAGTATACGATGACGCCGGTGACGCTGACGTACATCCAGAGCGGGAAAGTCCAGCGGGCGATGGCGCGATGACGATCATAGCGGGCGCGCAGGCCGCGGCTCAACGTGATGATGACCATGGGAACGATGACAATGGCGAGCGTGACGTGAGGGATGAGGACGATCAGATAAATCACGTGCCAGAAGTGGTCGCCGAGAAAACGGATATCGCCAACGTGATAATGAAAATACAAATAAAACGCCAGAAAAAGTGCCGAGGAAACTACCGCGGCGATCATGCAGGCGCGATGCGCGGCGATGCGGCCTTTCGCAATCATGTAGCGGCCGGTGCCGAGTAACACGGCGCTGGTGCCGTTCAGACCGGCGATGAGGGCGGGGAAGTAGGCGTACTGTTCGGCGATCATATTTGGGCAATCAGGTTTGGGGCAATCATTTGTTGGCAATCAGGCGGCAGGCCTCGTAGAGCGCCGATTTGCCATCAGGAATGCGAGCGCGAACATCACCAGTGAAAATAAAACCAGCGTCGCCATTGCCGAAGGCAGAGTGAACGTGGCCTGCATTTCCGGATAGAGTAAAGCCCGCAGCGCTTCCACTCCGTAGGTGAGCGGGTTCAAGTACATGATGCCACGAATCCAGCCCGATGCGCCGGTCATGGGAAACAGCGCGCCGGACAAGAGCCAGAGCGGAATCAGAAATAAATTGATGATGCCGTGGAACGCTTGCGTGGAGTCCATGGGCCATGCGATGGCGAAGCCCAGTGCGGTGAGCGCGAAGGAAATTAGAAATACTACGACGGCTACCAACAAGACCTGAAGCGGGTTGAGATGAACGCCGGCGAACGGGGCGAAGATGAGGAAGATCATGCCTTGAACGGCGGAGAGAGTGGTGCCGCCCATCACTTTGCCGAGAACGATGGCCGAGCGTGGCACGGGAGCGACCATTACGGAGAGCAAAAATCCTTCTTTGCGATCTTCGATCAGCGACATCATGGCGAAGATGGAGGTGAAGAGGACGATCATGATGAGCGCGCCGGGATAGAAGTAATCCATGTAGTGCTGTTGGTTCTGGCCCGAGCCGGAACGAAACGAAGTGCCGAAGCCGGAGCCGATCACGATCCAGAACAGGAGCGGGGAGGCGAGCACGCCGACGACTCGCGACCTTTGGCGATAGAAGCGGACGATCTCACGCCACCAGAGAGTGAATGCGGGCAGCAATATTCCTGCGGAAGCGGGCGTGAGTGGTCGAGATAGTGCTGCGGTTTGAGTGGCCATTGAGAATCAGCTCACTTTCGCGGCGGGAGGTTTTGTCGCAGGCACGATGGCTTTTTTCTTGCCGACGATGCCCATGTCGCGCGCCTCCCAGTACGCGTTCAGCATAAAGGTTCCTGAAAGTGCGAGCAGAATCAAACTGATGAACAGGCCATCGACCGTCGCCGAGGGCGGCGATAGCGAGATCATGCCGCTGATGAAGATCCAAGCCACTCCCAGCAAGGGGAGGACCGCAAGCACAAGAGAAAGAGCAAGCATCATAGAAAGCACGTTACCTCCTGTGATTTTCTGAACTGGTACGGACATCTTCGTTGTTAGTGCTGTCCTCTTCGCTCCAGAATTTGTGTCCGGTGCGACGGATGAAAACGTCTTCGAGCGCGGGCTTGCTTACGGAAATCGCTTCGATCTCTCCCGGAAACGCTTCAACAACCTCGGTTACGAAGCGGTGCGCCCCTTCGCGCTCCATGCGCACGTGATTGTCGAGAACCGTGGTTTCGACGTGAAAGCGTGCGCGAATGCGCTCGGCGAGCACTCCAGCGTCGTGAGCCGCATCGAGTCGGATGACGTCGCCGCCGATTTCGGCCTTCAGTTGCTCGGGCGTGCCGAGCGCCACCAGATTGCCCTCATTCAGGATGGCGAGACGATCGCAGCGCTCAGCCTCTTCCATGAGATGCGTGGTCACGAGAACAGAAACGTGTTCTTCGTCACGTAGTGCCTGCAAGTATTGCCAGAGATCGCGGCGCGCGCCGGGATCGAGGCCGGTAGTGGGTTCATCGAGCAGAAGCACTCCGGGATGATGCAGCAGTCCCTTGGCCAATTCGATGCGGCGCTGCATGCCGCCGGAAAAGGTCTCTACGAGTTCTTTGGCACGATCCGCGAGGCCGACGCGCAGGAGGATTTCCTGGATGCGTGTTTTCAGGGCTTCGCCACGAAGACCGTAAAGGTGTCCCTGATGCCAAAGATTTTCGTAAGCGGTGAGCTTCAGGTCGATGCTTTGCGCCTGAAATACTACGCCGATCTGGCGGCGCAAACGCGCTGGCTCATGGACGGCGTCGCAGCCCATGATTATGGCGCGGCCGGCTGTGGGAATCATCAAAGTGGAAAGAATCCGGAAGAGAGTCGTCTTGCCGCTGCCGTTCGGACCGAGTAGGCCGAAGAGTTCCGCGGGGCGTACCTCGAAGGAAACACCGTTCAGGGCGATGCGGTTCTCGTAGCGATGGACCAGGTTCTCTACCGAAATCGCGGGCTTGTCGGAAGTGAGTGTTACTTCCGGAGCGGCGTCTGCGAAGGCGGAAACTTTCGATACCAAATGGGATTCCTGAGATAACTTCAATACCAGTTTACGGCATACCGAACATTATCGGGGACTCTCATGCGGCTGAAACATCCTGCTGTGTCTGGGGTACGCGCTCTTCGAAGGCGACCGGGACGTGGCGCCACACTTGAATTGCAAGGACGACCGTAGTCGCGAGCAGCAAGGCTCCCACGGCCACGTGAGCCACCGTCGCCGCTACCATGGGAAGCTCCGGCTGCGCCGCATTTCTGCCCCAGGCAATACGCGTCAAGAAAGCGGTGAAGCCGAGACAGAGTTGGGTAATGAGAAGACCCAGCATAACAGTCGCCGGAAGCCGCACGGCGTCAATATTCGAATATGTCGAGATCGCCCGCACGGCGGTCCAGGCCAGAACGAACGACACGATCGCAGCGTTAACAGCGTGTGGCCACCAGCTCATCCCATGATGACGGAACATTCCGCCCAGAACAAGCTGGACGTAGAGAACGACGATGGAGAGCCAGGTAAGGGTGGAGAGGCTGGGGCGTCGGTGATCGAACTCGATGCGCGGCTGCTCCTCAACCCACTTACGGCCGGTGAAGAGCGCGATGGCGACGGCAATGCAGAAAAACGTCTGCGCTACGGTAGCGTGCGCGGTGGAAACCGCAGGGGGTTGAAACAAGAGAACCGTCAAGCCTCCGAGAATTGCCTGCGCGATGACGGTGCAGAACGCGCCTACGGCGAGCCATCGTAGCCAGCGGCGTTTCTCGACAAGCAGAGTCCAGAGTGCGATTGCCAAGGTGAGAGTCACTAGAGTCCCGGCCACCATGCGGTGACTCCACTCGTAGCGCACACCGCCGACGAAGTGAGGAACCTTCACCAGATAGCCGAATGAGGTTGGCCAGTCAGGGACCGAAAGGCCGGCGTCGTTGCTGGTCACTAAAGCCCCTGCGGTAATGACCACGAAGGTGGCGCACGCTACGAACACAGCGAAGGTGTGATGCGCGCGGTTGTAGGTTGCCGGAATCGCTTTCAGAAAAATTACCTCTTGCGTCGGCGGGGCCCCGCTTTAAGCGCGGCGGGCCGCGCCGATCGGGGCAGCCCGCTGTGCCCAACACGTCATTTTACCAGACGTCGTCTACTCACCAGCGGCTTTAAAGCTCTGGTCCACGGTTTTGGTTTCTTTGGCAGCGACGGTTACTTTCTGATCCTGCTCGCCGAGTTTCTCGTGGACAAATGCGATGGTGTAGTCGCCCGGGGGCAGTCCTTTGATTTCATAGTTTCCGGACTTGTCGGTGACCGCATAGAACGGGGTCTTCACCACGCTGATATACATCTTCATCCACGGGTGCTGATTGCACTTCACGGGGAGCATAATTTCTTCGCGGGCGAAACTCTTTTCGATTGCGGGCGAGGAAGGCGGCTGCGATTCGTTCCACTCGCGGTTGTCTTTCGGAGTGGGGTGAATGTTGTGGGTGGTCTGGTCGTCGTTCTTGATCTGTACAGTTTGACCGGCCATGACGCCCAGCACGTGCGGATGATACTTGCAGCCGCTCTGATCGAGGACGACGGGATCTTTGGGCACGTCGAAGGTGCGATTGCCGAGGCCGTCTTTTACATACACAAAAACGTTGGCGAGATCGCCGCCGCTTACCACAACATTTTCTGCTTCGTTCGAGCCTTTGCAGGCAGGATCCTGGCTCATGTCGATTTTGGAAGGCTTCGCGGCCGTGCCGTCGAATTTCACGGAGCCTTTTACGGTTGCGACGGTTGCGGGATCGATGGGCGTCGCTGCCGGAGCCGAAGCGGCTTCCTTTTCAGCCATCTTATTATTCGATTGCTCGGTGCTCTTGTTACATGCCACGGTCAGCAGCAGGCCGGACAGGGCCAGCGCGCTGATCACTATTCTCCAAGTTTTCTTATTCATGATGTCGCCCTTTCTCTAAGTAGTTGAGAAACTGTTCTAATTTTCTTCCGCGCTAAACCCGCCATTTTACCGCGAACCACCACTCGCCGTTTGATGGGACTCCGTCGCGGCCTCTTTGCGGACCGCTGATGGATGTACGCTGGCCGTTTTAGCTTTTGGCATGGATGACGCAACTTTTCGTTGTTCTTCCGGAGTCAACTGGAAGATGTAATCGGTCAAGAGCTTGCGATGATCTCCCGTATAACCCTGGAATGAGGGCGGAGTGGGCCCGGCGAATACCCATTGATTGTTTTGCTCTTTGAACAAGCCTGAGGGCATGGAGGTTCCGGGGCTCACGGCTTGCGGGTCGGTGATCCAGCGCTCGACCCAGTCTGGCTTGAGGCGCTCTTTGGCGAGCAGGAAGTTGGGGGCCGTGGCGATTTTGTCGTGCGCGGGATCGCCAGTCGCGTGACACTTCAAACACGGCGCCGCGCTGCTGGAGAAGAGACTGCGGGCCATGTCGCTTTCTTTGGCGGTGAGAACCGGCACCTGCTCAGGAATGTAAGGCATGGGCTGCTGCGACAGGGCCTGAAAGAAGCGCACCAACTTACGCAGTTCGTTGTCGGAGAACGAAAACGTGGGCATGCGGACTTTCAAGTAGGGACGCACGCCGTTGCGATTCGTGTCAGTGGTGCTGAGCGCGGGATTCGACAAGAACTTGCGCAGCCATTCAGGATCGACGCGCGCCCCTTCGGTCAAAAGTTTGGGAGGCAACTTGCTCCTGCGCGTCCTGATACTGCGGCAATCCCATCAGAATGGTGCGCTGGCCGGGGATGAACTGGTGGCAGCCCATGCAGTTGTATTTCTTGATAATCCACCAGCCTTCCTGAATGTCGTGGCGCGCGTCGCCCGGCTTGTATTGATAACTCGAGGGCAGGGAAGTTTCTTCGCTTCCCATCAGGAACGTAGTGAGATCGCGCACCTGATCTTTGGTGAGGTGCACGTTGGGCATGCGTAGCGCTTCGGTGTCGCCCTTGACCTTGCCCTGATCGTAGATGTTTGGCTCGGCGAGTTTGTGTTCGAAGAATCCTTTGTGGTCGTACCAAGGCTCAGTGGCGGGACCATCGGGAAGGCGGGCGAGATCGTCTTTGTCTTTGATGGGCTCAGCGTCTTTGCCGCCACGCTGCGCGGTTTCGGTGAACAGTGCGAAGTCGAGACGCTCGATCGGCTTGCTGCCTTCGAAAGTTAGTTCGGTGCCGATGCGGCCTTCGTCTTCGAAGCCAGCGATTTCATGGCAGCCGGAGCAGCCAAAGTGACGCACCCACTTCTTGCCTTCTTCTTTCAGGTTGGGATCATCCATGAAAGAAGCGTCGGCGTAGGATGACGGGTCTTGTTTCTTCTGCGTCATCAAATACGTTGCGATGTCCTCTGCATCTTCGGGAGCGAGCCGCAGGCTCGGCATCACCGTCATATTCTGCACTTGTAATTCATGGCCATCGTTCGGACACTGGCTGTGCTGGAGATCAAACTGGTAAGGCAGACCCTTCTTGGCGTAATCTTCCGGGCCGATATCTTTCTTTTCGTATGGGCAATAGGGACGGGTGCGTTCGCGCGCGTTGTGAATCCAGCGAACGAGGTAATCATAGTTGGCTTTTTCGCCGACTCGCGTCAGATTCGCGGCGAAGGTTCCGCCCTGCATTTGATCGCCTTCGCCGATGGAGTGGCAGGCCATGCACCCGCGCGTCTCGAATAATTCTTTGCCGTGCGCGGCGTTGCCGGGCTTGTGTTTGGGAAGTGGATCAGTGAATCCGGACTGCCAGATGTACGCCGAGATCGCCTGAATCTGATGATCGTTCAAGCGGAAATTCGGCATCTTTGTCGTGGGGCGAAAATCAGTGGGCTTCTTGAGCCAGACTGGAATCCAATTCTTGTTCAGCTTCAGGCGCACATCTTTGAGGTTCGGTCCAACTTTCTTCATGTCCTGCATCAGGCTGTGCGACTGGAAATCGAGCTGCTGCAAACGGCCGTCCAGCTTGCTGTTTGCTACGCGCAGGTCAACCGCCTGGGTGTTCAGCTTGTTCGCTTCCTCGTTCGACTGCGCGGCATCGGCCTGCTTCATCAGGTAGGCCGTTTGCTTTATGTTGTCTTTCTTCTGGGTTTCAATCTGTTTGATCTGCTGGCTGATCGCGTTCAGGTCGTCGGGTTCTTTGTCGTAGCCTTCGTAGCGATGGCAGCCCATGCAGCCGCGCTGGCGAAAAAGATCTTTACCGTCGTTAATGGTTTGCCACTGCACGTCGCCGCTCACCAGAACCATGTCAGCGGCGTGGCAATTCTGGCAGCCGGCTTCGGAATTTTCCTTGGGATACAGCGGCCACAGCCAGTGCTCATAATTTCCGTGCGCCTTTTCGACACTGGTGGTGGCGCGGCCGTTCCCCTGATGGCAGGGCGAGCAGCCGAACTTTTCAGGATCGTGAATCTTCAGCAATTCGGGCTCGGGATGGCTTCCGAACGCGTCGGCGAACTCGTCGGGCTTCTTCTCGCCTTTGGGGGTCATCGATGCGGGAGTGATTTTCAGCGGTTCGCGCGCGTTCATGTGGCAGGACTCGCAACGATCGACGATATTGGCGTCGGCGACGTTGATCTGCACGATTGCCGGAACCCATTCGGTCGCGCGTCTCTTCAGACCGTCGATTTGTTGCGGCGTCAGGTCCACCATGTGTTCGGAGATGTATTCATCCATCTTCGCTCTGGCCGCGGTCACCGGCTTTATCACGTCGCCGAGTTCGAGGCTTAACCTTGTGCGCTCATCGCGGATTTCGTTGTAAGTCTCTTCCAGTTGGGGGAAGGTAAATTTCTTTTTGCTGCCGTCGGGAAATTCGACTGTGGCTTGCTCGTTCTTGTATTTATCGATTTCTTTGCGCTTGCTGGCCTTCGCGGAATCGCTGGTGCTGGTTTCGTATTCGTAGGTGAGCGCGTTCACGTAGGCGCGGCGGTCGGTGAATACGCTCTGCACGGCGAGCAGGCGGGCGCTGGCATCGTCGAGCTTGCGGCGAGCTTCGTCGGCTTGAGTTTTCGAATCCTGATAAGTTCTTTCGTAGGCTTGCTTCAGCGCGATGTAATCGGGATTTTGCTCGACATCTTTTTCCGACGACGCCGACTTCGAGCGCGAGGCGTTGAGCAGTGAGGGGTAGCGATCTTTCCACTGCTCCTGGAACGCCTTCCACGGACGCTGGCCCCACGCCTCGTCCCACAAGGCCCAGAACAAGGTCGCCATCAGAATCACCGTCGCGATCAGGTAATACGCGGCGTACGATTTGCTTGTGATCGGGTCCTGCTCGGGTTGTTCAGGCAATGCTTCCTCCGGACACGCTCGTCATTCCCAACCGAGCGAAAAACCCTACTCCCAGCACTCGCTGTGGTGATAGAGATCCTTCGACTCCGCAGGTACTTCGCTTCACGAAGTGCCTACTACGCTCAGGATGACAACCTAAATGTTGAACCACGGTGTAATCCATACGTACTTGATGTGCCACAGGAGGCGCAGTCCCATCTTCAGGGGCAGCGCGACCATCGTCAGCAAAAGGAATTGCGTGATCGAAAACTGCAACAGGCTCATGCGCTTGAAATCTTTTGCCATGTAGCGGCGGAAGAGCGAGTAGACGAGAAATCCGCCGAGCAGGTAATAGCCGCCGACGACGATGGCGCCGAAAAGCGCTTTCGCGAAGTTCGAAGTGATGCCGAAAATATCCGGCAGATCGCGATTGACTTCATAGATGAGCCGGTTGTGATCCCAGGTTTGCCCGGGCCAGAACCACTGCCAGCCGGGGCCGCGAATGAACGTTCCGATGATGATCATCGCGACCCACAGAATGATGAAGCCGAATAAGAAAGTGCCGATGGAAAATTTGCGCTGCTTCCACGTGTAATAGCCGCTGCCGAGCGGATTTGTGTCGATGTAAGGAATGACCATCAAGCCGATGATGATCATCGTGGGCATTACGACGCCGGCGATCCAGGGGTCGAAATAGACGAGCATCTCCTGCAGTCCGAGGAAGTACCACGGAGCCTTCGCAGGATTCATGGTCAGGTTGGGATTGGCTGGCTCTTCGAGCGGCGCGTTCAGCGTGATCGACCAGACCATCAGAATAATGGTGACAATGATGGCGGCGAGAAATTCAATGCGGAGGAGAAACGGCCAGACGTGGACTTCTTTCTGCCAGCCCGGTTTGAAGGGCCAGGTTTTGCGGTGATGCGTTTTGGCGAGGGCGGCGTCGCCTTCCAGTTGTGCGATGAGCACGTCGTTGGCGTGAGCCTGTTTCCACGCAAGATAAATGTAGAAGCCTAGCAGTGGGATCAAGCCCACGATCGGGACGTTATCTGGAGCCGAGCAAATCTCCCAAAGTTGTCGCCAGTCCATAATTGTTCTCGCTACTGAAAATCCTTGTCATTCCAGACGTAAATTCTTGTCATTCCGTACCGGGCTGAAAGCGCGGTGAGGAACCTGCTTTTATCTCGGCGGCACTACTCTCCCGCTGCCTTCGGTCCCCTGCGCGGCTTGTCCGCCTCGGCTTCCAGCATCACTGGCGCTGGGCCGGAGATGCCGCCGTCTTTTCGTACACGCCAGAAATGCACGATCATCAGGATCGAGGCGACGATCGGAATTCCGATGCAGTGCCAGATATAGGAACGCAGCAAAGCATTCGCATCGACGATTGATCCGCCGAGCAGACCGAAGCGAACGTCGTTGTAAGGCGTCATGCCGAGCATGGAACCGAACGGCCCTTCATGCCCCAGCAGCGGGGTGGCTCGCGCCATGTTTGTGCCTACGGTTACAGCCCAGAATCCGAGTTGATCGTCGGGAAGCAGATATCCGGTGAATGAGAGCAACAACGTAAATACCAGCAGCAGCACGCCGATGTTCCAGTTAAATTCGCGCGGCTTTTTGTACGAGCCGGTCAGAAATACGCGGAACATGTGCAGCCACACGCCGATCACCATCAGGTGAGCGGCCCAGCGGTGCATGTTGCGCAGGATTTTTCCGAAGGGCACGTCGTGCTCGAGATACAGCACGTCGCGAAATGCCTGCACCTTGCTCGGGTGGTAATAGAACATGAGCAGCACGCCGGTGTAGGTGAGGATGATGAAGAGAAAAAAAGTGATCCCGCCCATGCCCCAGGTGTAGCTGTAGCGCACGGCATCGCGATTGATTTTCGCGGGATGCAAGTGCAGGAACACGTTGGAGAGCACGCCCAGAGCGCGGTTGCGCGGCGTGTCGTCGTGCTTGTGGCGAAAGATGGAAGTGTAGACCTGAGTCTTGGTGGGATCTTTCAGGCCTTCGATCTGTTCTTTCGCCTTTGCAGGAATGTCGACCTTCATCGCCTGAATATCTTCTTTGACGCGGTCGACCAGGCCTACTTTGCCGTTCTTGCCGTTCGAAGTATTTTCGTCAGCCATAATGAGTCCTGCATTCAAGATTGACTAAGGTCTCAAGTTTTCGGTTTGGGTTCTAGGGTTTTGTGCTAAGACCTGACACCCAAGACCGAGACCGGAACTCGATGAATCATCGTTGCTTCATACTCCGGTTAAGAATGCTCCTGGATCGTTGAAATGAGTCGGCTGTCCTTTCGGCCACGAATATAGCTTCGAGGTGTCAACCAGGATCTGCCCGTCGGGCGCCAGTTCGATCTTTGCGCGATCCATTGGCCGCGGTGCTGGGCCTTCGAAGTTGATACCTTCACTGTCATAGCCGCTGCCGTGGCACGGACACTTGAACTTATTCTCACTCGGCTTCCAGTCTGGCGTACAGCCAAGGTGCGTGCAGCGGGCGTAGATTACGAACACGCGGTCAGGCGTACGATCGACCCAAATACGGTACTTCTGCTGAAACTTGGTGTCGACTCCCAGAGCAAATTCCGAAGGGTATCCGATTTTGAAAACTGTGTTGGGTTCGAAAAGGGTGCGCGGAAGAAAAAATCGGAAAAAGGCCAGGAACCACGCCGTGAGAAACGCCGTAACGCCCACCCAGACCAGACGACGGCGACGCCGGTCAACATCAGTATTCGCGGGGCCGGTGGAAGAAAGTCCCGCAGACGCCGCTGCCTTTGAGGTGCCGACCGCCGGCGTGCCAACGTATTTCGTGGCGTCGACCGTGCTCCGCGGGGCGGGTTGCGCCGCATCTGGATTCGGGTTCGGACTCGGGGTCGGTGGTTCGCCCGCCATGAATGCCTCCTGCTATAAAGTCGTGCCTAATCTCCTGCAGCCGCCATCGATTCCGCCCTTGCGGACGCATCAAGCGAGAGATCAAAGCGAATTGCCTCGCCCAGGGCCTCGTGCACAAGCTGCGCAAGAGCCAAAACAAATTTTCGAGAATCATTCAGGCCCGCGCTCATTTCGAAGTGAGTAATGCCAAGCGTCCGCGCTTTCTCGCGCGCCTCATGATCGATCTCGCCCAGAGTCTCCACGTGATCGGAGACAAAAGCCACTGGCACGATGCAAACTTCCCGAGCCTTCTCGGCAGCCAAATCGCGCAGCGTGCGGTGCAGGGAAGGCTGCAGCCATTTGCTCGCGCCCACCTTGCTCTGGTAGCAAAGCCGGTGACGATTAGGCCATCCCCCACGCTGCATGAGCAGGGCGACCGTTTCTTCAATCTGCCGTTGGTAAGGGTCACCTTTCGCGATCACGGACATGGGTACGCTGTGCGCGCTGAAAACAATCTCGGCTCGCCCCGGCAGCGGAAACCGCGCCAGCGCCTCTTCAATCTTTTCGATGATTGCGTCTAAATACATGGGATGCCGATAGAAGGGCCCCACGTTGTGTATGGGAAGATCGCCGCAAAACAGCCGGCCCCACTGATTGAGACTGCTGCCAGTGGTTGTCGACGAGTACTGCGGATACAGGGGCAGCAGCACCACCTCATCACACTGCGCCGCATGTAGCTGGGCGATTGCTTCGCTGGTAAACGGATGCCAGTAGCGCATAGCCACAAAGCAACGGACATCCATGCCCTGATTTGTAAGTTCGGCCTCCAGCGCCCGCGCCTGCCGCTCCGTGTAGCGGCGGATCGGCGAGCCTCCGCCGATGGTCGCGTAATGATGCTGCACTTTGCGCGCGCGTGTGGTCGAAATAAGTTTGGCCAGAGGTTTACGCCCGATGCGGGCGAAAGGGAAGTCAATGATATCGGGGTCGCAAAAGAGGTTATAAAGGAAAGGCTCAATCGCAGCCAGCGTATCAGGACCGCCCAGCTGAAACAGAACTACCCCTACACGGCGCGTTGTCTTCGCCATCCCTGCAGATTCCCCAGAACCGGCGAATTTACTCCCATCTGCGGCGAGAGTCAATGGTGGAAATCAAGAATGGGACAAAATGAAAACGCGGCGTCGATCGCGCCGCGTGCGATTTCATGACTCGAAGTTGTCGGCTTATGGCAATCGCAACTCCGCGTCGGGAACCACAATTTGCCTGCGCTGGCCGTCATGCCAGGAGAGTACGCGCAGAACCTTATGCACGGCAGGATCGGGGTCCACGCCCATGCTGCGGTTATCGACGACGAGAACTATCCTGCCGTTGCGTTTCATGCTGCGCAAATGTTCGGACACTTCGACGAAATGACCGGCACCGCCATAGAAGGCGCGAATGATGTGGAATTCGCGATCATGATACTGGAGAGCTGCTTCCTAGGGTACTGCCCCCGGTGCGACTTTTGCTTTGTGCATTTCTTCGATGACGGCATCGGCGAATTGGGACGTACCGGCCTGGCCTCCAATATCGCGGGTCAGCTTCTCGCGATGGCGATAGACTTTCTCGAGTGCGTTGCGAATCTGCGTGGAGGCTTCATGCTCGCCAAGGTGGCGCAGCATGAGAAGAGAAGAGCGCAGCAGCGCGGTGGGATTGGCCAGGTTCTTACCCGCGATGTCAGGGGCGGAGCCGTGCACCGCTTCGAAAATCGCGCAATTGTCGCCGAGATTGGCGCTGGGCACAAATCCCAGGCCGCCCACGAACGCCGCGCACAAATCCGAAATAATGTCGCCGTACAAGTTCTCCATCACCAGCATGTCGTACTGATAAGGATTCATGACAAGTTGCATGCAAGTGTTATCGACGATGTGCTCACCGTAGGTGATCTCGGGAAATCCCTTGGCGACGGTGCGGCAGCAGCGCAGGAATAGCCCGTCAGACAACTTCATGATGTTGGCTTTGTGAATGGCGTGGATTTTCTTGCGCTGATTCTTGCGGGCATACTCGAAGGCAAATTTCGCAATGCGCGTGGAAGCCTTCTCGGTGATGATCTTCAAGCTTTCCACAACGCCGGGGACGACCTCGTGTTCAAGCCCGGAGTACAGGCTTTCGGTGTTCTCGCGCACGATGATGAGATCGACATCGGGATAGCGCGTAGGAATGTGCGGCAGATTCCGGATGGGACGGAAGTTGGCGTAGAGCTCGAATTTCTGGCGGAGGGCAACATTGATGCTGGAAAATCCGCCGCCGACGGGCGTGGTCACTGGACCCTTAAGCGCCACATGCGTGCGTTCGATTGATTCAATCACTTCCTTGGGAATGTATTCGCCGTATTTCTCGAACGCATCGGCGCCTACCTGGAATGATTCCCACTCGAATTTCACGCCGGTGGCTTCGAGAACGCGTACTGTGGCCTGCGTGACTTCAGGGCCGATGCCGTCACCGGGGATGAGAGTTACTTTGTGATTCATGACTTATTTCTCAGTGGTCGGTGCGCAGTGGGCAGAGTCCTGCAAAAACGATCCTTCGGCCCTTGGTTTTTTGCTGACCACTGACCACCGGTCATTGACCATCGATCACTGACCACTTATTATTCTCCGCTCTTCTTTCCCCGACCCTCCACTGTTTCTTTCGCTTTCACCAAATCTCTCAGCTCATTCATGAATTCTTTCACATCCTTGAAATCCAAATAGACAGAGGCGAAGCGCACGTAAGCAACCTTGTCATAGCGCCGCAACCGGTTCATGATGAGCTCGCCCAGTTCGCTGGTTTTGCGTTCGCGTTCCTGCGACTCGATGACGAATGACTCCGCCTCGTTCACAATCTGTTCCAGTTTACTGATCGGCACCGGCCGCTTCTCGCATGCACGCAGTAGGCCGTTCAGAACTTTCTGGCGGTCGAACTTTTCGCGGCGGCCGTCCTTCTTTACCACCATGTAAGGAATTTCGTCGATGCGTTCGTAGGTAGTGAAGCGCTTTCCACACTTCAGGCATTCGCGGCGTCGACGGATTGATTCCGCCTCTTTACTCTCTCGCGAGTCGACTACTTTGTCGTTTGCAAATCCGCAAAAAGGACATTTCATGGCGCTGACGGTGATCGAGAATAAATCTTCCCGCTAATCAAATGTTTGGAGTTATTAGGAAATTGTAACAGGGGAATAACGTGCGCTGCCTGGCCCGTACCTATGTAATAGATGGCGACCCAAAGATTCAGGCCGCGGGCCCGCTGATTTCGGCTTCTTCGGCGTGATGGCTTTCCTCTGACAACTTTCGCAGCGACAATCTCTCGTAGTGCGCCAAGGCCAGCCCCAGTGGAATCACCGCGGCGAACGTCACCAGCCACAGCAGAATGCCACAACTCGCTGCCATCTCCGGAGGCACGTCGAATACAGTGGAGAGCGCCGCAATTGTTGCCATCTGCGAGCCTCCGCCCACCGCGGGCAACTGCAGCATCGAACCGACCATGCTGGATCCCATCAAGATTAAGAGCTGCGATACAGGAATCTCGAGCGACGGCACGTCGTAGGAGTGCGTCACTTCCTGATAAGCCAGCGCAATTACATACCACATTCCTACCGAGACCACGCTTAGCATCAGGAGCGACAGTGGCCCCTGAATCGTGTCGAGCCCCTGGCCAAACTCCCGCACTCTCTGCCCGAGCTTATGGCCAAAGTTGGAGGAGAGATGTCCAAACCGTCCTTCCACCCAAAGGGCAACCGCGTTGCCACTGCGGCGGATCACGATCGCTCCCACGGTCAATGCCAGCACTAATCCGATCAGCAAGAAACCGCCCTCGCGAAAGCGCCGGTAATACTCCGGATGCGGAATCGAAGGCAGTGCGCTGGGCAGGAAAATTGCCAAGACCATCAGCACGGTGAACGCGCCCACATCAAAAATGCGCTCTACCGCCCAGACCGCCAGCTGAGAAGAGAAGGGAAGCTTCGTTCGTCGCGCGATCAGATACGGGCGAATGAATTCTCCGGCGCGTCCCAGCAGCGCCAGTCCGGCGAACCCAATCATGGTGGGCGATACCAGATCCATGATGGTCGCCTTTGGACGGACGGGCTGCAGAAAAATCTTCCATCGGACTGCGCGCATGAAATATGCGATGTAGATCAGCGCGATGGCGTGCAAGACGTGAACCTTCTTGATGCGGTGCGTCTGCGCCCAAAAGGTGTCCCAGTCAAAACTCTGCCAGTGCCGGTATTGCAGGAAAAGCAAGACGGCCAGGATGAGGAACACCACCACGCTGGCCACGATTCGCTTTTTGTCCATGAAGGGAGGAAGCCTCGCGCCGCGACCCTCGCAACGCGAAGCGGAAACGGCTCTCCAAAGGTAAATGAGAGTGCCGAGAGGGTCAAACCTGATGATCGGAAACGTCGCGGAATAATCGAGTCGCTACGGGTTGCTTTGCGGGGAACTCGCCTTTGCCTGGGTTTGCGGGCCGGACTTGTGCAACTTGGTTGCTGGAGCGTGACTTGCTGCTGACTTGTTCGCTGCTTTCTTCTGCGAGGCTGGCTGGGCGGCACTTTTCGCGGCGAGTTTCTTTTTGTTGAAGTCGCGGACGATGCGGGCTACGTAGGCTTTGGTCTCATAATAAGGAGGCACGCCGCCATACTGCTCGACTCGTTGCGGACCCGCGTTGTAGGCCGCCAGCGCCTTGATCAAGTCGAAGTTGTAACGTTCCAGCAATTCGCGCAGATAGCGCGTGCCGCCTTCGACGTTCGACTGCGGATCGAAGGCATTCCGCACGCCCAGCTGCGAAGCCGTCTCCGGCATTAATTGCATCAATCCCTGCGCGCCCTTCGGCGAGACCGCGCGCACATTGAAGCCGCTCTCAGCGCGGATCACGCTGTTGACGAGATCCGGATCCAGGCGGTAGGTTCCACTCGCGGACTCTACTACTTGGTTCAGATCCAGCGGATGCTCCGCGTGATTTGCCGTCGCCTGAAACTCGATGTGTGCAGCGTTTTCGTCCGGCGCTGCTTCAAAGTGATCGATCTCGGTGGTCGGAATATCCACAAAACTCGAATCGTCTCCATTCACGTAGAGCCGGGTGATCGCTCCGATCACTTGCCGGTGTTCGTGGCGGATGGAGAATCCATTGCGCAGGACGGCCGCGTCGGTGGCCAGGCAGGGAAGCACGGTCATTCCAAGCAGAGCGACGAGCGCTTTCCATCGAATTATTCGGATCGCCTTTTTCATCTCAAGTATTTCTAGATATTAACTACATCGGCTACCGCGGCAGCTACTCCGCACTTATCATTGCCCAGCGTGACACTCCAACCTCGGCCACGCAACTCCTCGCAGGCATTCCCCATGATAACCGGATGGCCGGCGAACTCAAGCATTTCCACGTCGTTGTGGTTGTCACCGATGGCCATGACCTGCTCGCGGCGGTAACCCCGATGGGCGGCCCATCGCTCCAAAGCATGGCCCTTGGAACAGCCCGCGTTGAGCACGTCGATCATGGAAAGATCGCGCTCAGGATATTCAGTTCGGAGCACGGTGACGCGGTTGCCCATCCCGCTGGCTTTGAGCGCCCGCAACGCTTCGCTCATGCGCGCCATCGAGCCGCAGAACATAGCCTGCACCGGATCGGCTTGTACGGGATTATGGACCAGCGCATTCTCGATCGGCACAACGAATTCGATGTACGCCATGTTCTTTTCCAGCCAGCGGCGAATGCTCGCATTCAAATCGTCGAGATGCTCCAGCACGATTGCACCCTTGGTTTCTTTATCAAAGGTAAGAACGGTGTGGCCGCGGAATTCTTGCATCGAGCCGCACAATTCGAGACAAATCTTGCGCGGCATTAAGTCGCGATGGAATGTTTCTCCGGCAAGCGACCGCGTCACGGCTCCGTTCGAACTGATCAGCCACAAATCAAAACCAAGCTGCGTTGCGATGGGCAAGGCGAAGGTGTGACGGCGTCCGGTCACTAAGACGACTTCGATGCCGGAATCGTGAGCGTGTCGGAGTGCCGCGAGATCATCAGGTGAAATCTGAAATTGCGGATTGAGCAGCGTGCCATCTATATCGGAGGCCAGCAGGCGGATGGAATTACTCTTCGGGCTTCGAGATACGCGGTTTAGGAGAACGGTTGGTTGCACTCTTTATTGTTACATACTGCATTTGCGTCTGCGGATGCATAACGGGGCAGCATCTTCAACCTCAGAGGGCACGGGGCTTCACGGGTTAAAGCTTTTGGGGTCTAGTGACATGTTATATTTCGCATTCCATGGGATCACTACTCTTTTTCCTGGGCGGCTGGGGATTCGCTCTCCAGGCGGTGGCGATTGTGCACTTCATTCGCCGGCGCCCCGATACATATTGGTTGTTCATCATCCTGTTCTTGGGATGGGTTGGAGCGCTGATCTACATCGTCGTTGAAGTGATTCCAGACGCGGGGCTGCTTCGCAGTTCGTTTCAGGTTTTTCCGCGACGCCGCCGCATTCACGAACTCGAACGCGCAATCCTCGATAATCCTTCGGCGGGGAACTACGAAGAGCTTGGGCTGCTCTATCTCGACGATGGCGACTTTGCTCGCGCTCGCGCTTGCTACGACAAAGCTATTTCTTCACGCACCGACTCCGCCGATCCTTTTTATCGACGCGGCATTGCTGAAATCGAACTTGGAGACTTCGCTGCAGCCGTGCCCGACCTCGAGCGTGCCGTCGCCGCCGATCCTAATTACGACTTCCAACGCGCCAAAGGCTTGCTGGCCCATGCCTACGCTGAAACAGGACAAACGGAAAAAGCCGAGGCGCTGTTTCAGCAGGCCACGAAGACATCTACGAGTTCGGAAACTTACTACAATTATGCCCTCCTACTTCACGCTCAGGGCCGCAACGAAGAGGCGCGCGCGTGGGCACAGAAAATTCTGGATAAGAAGCCCACGATGCCGGCCTATCAGCGGCGGCGGGAGCGTCCGTGGTTTCGCAAGGCCTACGCGCTGCTGGCGCGGTTGCGGTTGCAGACCAAGTAGCCGCTGTGCAAAACAGACTGGGAAATTCTTTCCCGCTTCAGGAAAGCTGCCGTTTATCACTTGGTAACTGGCGGGTATCCCCCTCCCCCCGATCTATTGAAATCATCGTGGTAAACGAGAAAATGCAAAATGAACTATTGGAATCAGTAAGTTATGGGTAAAATCTTGACTGTACGGCGCTTAGCTCTGCGCTAAGTGAGAATAAATCGCATTCGCAGACTGCCTCCGCTGTCATGATCGGCGGTTGCGGCTGTGGATGGCAAGGTTGGATGTCACAGGAGGCTGTGGATCTCGAGAAACGATTTTCGCAACTCTTAATAGCGGTCGTTGGTGTCGATGTTGAAGCCGAGGATGGCGTTTACTTCTACCGGCTGCTGGCCGCGCATGGCGGGACGGAACTTCCAGCTGGGAAGCGCGGCCATAATTTTCGCGGTCATGGCGGCGGGGCCGGGCTCGAGGACTTGAAGATTTCTCAGGTTGCCGGAAGCATCGAGCCGGCATTTGATCACGACGCGGGCATGCGGAAGATTCGCAGGCAAATCGGTGCGAATGCCTTGCGGCCCGGTAGGCGCGCCGGCCGCTGCGCGGGCGTATTCGCTTCGGCGAATTGCATCACTACCGTGCCGATCGACGTATCCACATAGACGGTGTAATTGTCGCCGGGGAGCTTACCGTAGAAATCGAAAGCTCCGCCGGAGCGCGACGTGGCTACGATGGTGATGCCCGGGCCTTGCTGTTCTTTCACGGCAGTACGTCCGGGAAGATTAGGATCGTTGCGACCCACTGATGTGCCGTCCGATCCAAAGCTGGGCAGAGTGACAATGGTGCTGCCGCCGCGCACGTCCACGCCGGGCACGGCAGGAGAGCCCGTGGGAGCGCTGCCCGCACCGCCCGGGCCGGGTGTCGGGAGAGATTCCGCCGCGTGCGTTGATATCGGACCCATGAGCGGTTCCAGTCTTGCCTGCGCCTGAACCTTCGCCAGTCATGCCGCTGCCGGGACCGTTTCCGTGGCCAATGCTTGCGCCTGCGCCTGAACCCCCGATGCCTGTCTTGTCTCCACCGGAAGGCGACATCGCGAGCGCGCCTTTGCTTCCGCTGCTGGGCACGCCCACGCTGGAGCCAGGCTGCGCTGAAACCACGACTCCGGAGTTGTCCCGGTTCCCACCTGCGCTCTTGGGAGGAGAGAGAACGGAGCCGTCATCGCCGGGACCACCGAGGCCTAGCCCCTTTCTGCCGGAGCCCGACAGCCCGGCGCCGGTTCCGACCGATGGTGGCGGCGGAACGACGTTGCTGGCAAGGCCGTTTCCAAGGCTGGCTCCGCTTCGATTTCCCGCCTCGCCACTGAACCCTGAGCCGGCTACGGACGGCGGTGGCGGCACAACATTGGCGCTCAGCGTACTGCGGCGCGACGATCCTGCGCCTGCCGGCCCGCTTGTATCTGATCTGCTCACGGATGGAGGCGGTGGAACAATACTCCCGCTGAGCGAAGTCCGCCGCATTGTCCCAGAAGCGGTACCTGCGGCGGCGCTGGAAGGTGATGGCGGAGGGGGCACGACGTTCGCGGCGAGCCCATTGACTTGAGCGTTGCGGGCTCCCGAAGAAACATTCGGCGGCGGAGGCACAACATCCTGGGTGCCAAAAAGTTTTCCGATGATGCTGCTCACGAATCCGCTGCCCGCTTGCGTTGGCGGGGGTGGAACCACCGTCGACGACGACGCACCCGCGCTGCCGCTTTCTAATCGGCGCAGGTCACGCGTCGAATCAGCTGAGGGCGGAGGCGCGACGACCGCGGGTGCGGGCAGACTGACTTTCGCGGTGCGCGAAGCCTCGCGCTCCGGCGCGGAAACTGGCGGGGGCACGACCGCGACGCTGTTCATCTGCACTCTCGATGGCGAGACTTCGCGGCCAACGGCTGCGGGAGCGGGCCGTATTACATTGCTCGCGAGAGCCGGATTGGAGCGGGCCTGCTCGCGAGAGATGCTCGTGGACGCCGGACCAATCACGCTGGCATTGAGAGATGGCGCGGTGAGTGTGCGTTCGCGCGAAATGTTGGGCGCGGGAGCGATGATGCTTGCCTCAAGAGACGGTGCAACGAGTGCGTGCTCGGATCGAACGTTGGGCGCGGGTGGCACGACTGCCGCATTCAGAGCAGGAGCGGTCCGAGACCGGTCGGAAGAAATATTGGGTGCCGGCGGCACCACGGAATCGAGCGTGAGGGCGCCGCGGGAACGATCGCGGGCGATGACCGGCGGGGGGGCAATCACGTTGGCGGGCAAACTGGGAGCCGTGAGCGAAGAGTGCAGTCCCTCCGCCGGAGGCGGTCCGGGATTCGACTTGAACGCGAGCAAGTTGGCTACCGCGCCAGTCGTAGAAGGAAGTTTGAGGTTCGGAGCATCGACAACTCTCGGTGTCAGCGAAGTGCCTCGGGCCACGCGGATGGTCTGGGTGCGGTGATGGGCTTCCTGGCCGCCAGCGCGTCCCGTGGCGCCGGACTGAGATCCACCCAGGTCATCGGTGCGCGGCAGTTCGTCGCCGGAGTAGTAGATCACTTCATAAGGACGCACCTTCGGCGCGGCGTAGGGACGGAGGCGGTCAATCTGCCGCGGCAGAACCGCAACGACGAACAGCAGAAAAGCTTGCAGCAACAACGAAGCCAGCATCCCGCGATAAGGGAAAACTCCGTGCGGCGCTTCGCCGGCCAGGCGCGGACCTGAACGCGCCAACGCCGGACCGACCGAAGTGACAAACTCATCCCATCGCGACGACCACTCGATCAGCAGCTTGGGCGCGTCATCCAGCTGCATCTGAATGATCTTCACTTCGTCGAGTTGGAGGGTTTCGGTCAAGCGTGAATGTTTTGCTCTGGCTCTGCTGTAGGGGAATGGAGACAAGCTTGCCGGATTAGCCTGTCCCCTTCATCTTGATTTCGATCCTGTCGCCCAATGCGGTTTCGGTTCTGGCCACGGTGTGGCTGGGTAACTCCAGAACTGAAGCAGCCTGCATGCGGACGGGGGAAAAGCGCCAGGGCTGGAGGTTGTGCTCAAGGTGCATCACCGTCCCCGCGCGGTCTAAATAGACTACGTCAATGGGGAATCGCATGGCAAGGGTATGTACGCCGCGGCAAGGGCAAATCCAAAGACCAGCGCTGTTACTGAAGTCATCTTTCGAAACCCCCAGCAGACCGCGCAGGCGGGACCAGTGCGTCTGGGCGATAGCCAAGTCCGTTGCAAGATAAAGATTCCGTGTCTGATTGAAAGCCTGGGCTTGTGGGATTAGGCCAGACATGGCAATTTCTTTGACTTCGTTAGCCCGATGCGCAGGCGCTTTTTACTTCGCGGGGTCACAGCCCACCTTCATTTTCCCACTAGGGAGTGATAAGCCTGAATTAGAGCTGGACCGACCGTGACGAACAAGAACGGCACCAGGATGAACAAGACCAGGGGAGGCACCATCTTAATGGTGGTCTTGGCGGCTTGCTCTTCGGCGCGCTGGCGCCGGGCAGTGCGCAATGAGTCCGAGTGAACGCGCAAAGCTTGAGCTACGCTGGTACCGAAGCGATCTGTCTGGATCAACGTGCCCACCAGAGAACGAATGTCATCGACCCCAGTGCGCTCGACAAGGTTGCGAAGAGCCTCGGCCCGGGGCTTGCCGGCGCGCATTTCAAGGTTGACCAGGTGGAACTCGTCGCTGAGGTCGGGGTGGGCGTGATGCAAATCCTTGCCGACACGCTGCAACGCCTGGTCAAGCGCCAATCCGGCTTCCACACAAATCACCGTGAGGTCGAGAGCGTCCGGCAGGGCAATGCGAATGCGCTGCTGGCGGTCTTTGATCATGCGCTTCAGGATGAAGCGAGGTATGAAGAAGCCAAGGGCTGGTACGCAGACCAGCAGGCGGCATGCTGCTGACGCCGGAAAAAGCTATGACGCCTCCCAAACCCAGAAATGCGAGCACGAGACGCGATCCCAAGTAATAGCTGGCGTGCCGTGATTCGCGAAGTCCCGCCTGAATTAGCCAGGCACGCGTGCGCGATACGTCGGTGGGCGATAAGGGAATAGCTTTGCTGAGAGGATCGAGAGCTTGCTCCAGGCGATCGCGCACCTTCAGAGCGGGCGTTTCCGTGGCCTGGCTCGCATATCCGCCCAAGGCCCGTAGCCGCGCTCCCAGCACAGAGCTGGGAGTTACTGCGGCCGCGCCGAAGGCAAACACCACAAGCACGACAGTTACAAATACAACGATGGTCAAAATCAACAACGACATGGTCAGGCCCAATTCTTAAACTTGGATCTTGATAATCTTCCGAATCACGAAATAGCCTATGGTTTGTAAGGCAATACTGACCACCAGCAAAGTGTGGCCAATGGGATCGTAAAAAAGAGGCCGGACAAAGTCCGGACTGAACACCAGAAGAATCGCTACCACTGTCGGCGGCATAGCCATCAGCAACGCCATGGTGAGGCGGCCTTGCGCGGTATGGACCCGCACCTGGCGCTGAATCTTGAATCGCTCTCGGATCACGTAGGACAAGTTATCAAGGATTTCGGCGAGGTTTCCGCCAGTTTCGCGCTGCAGCATCACGGCAGTCACGAAGAACTTTATATCGACCAAGGGCACACGCACGGTGAGGTTCATGAGCGCGTCGCGCACCGGCATGCCGAACTTCTGCTCTTCATACAGCTTGCGGAACTCGCCCGCCAGAGGCTCAGAGACTTCGTTGGAAATCATTTCCAGGGCAGTGGTGAAGGCATGTCCGGCGCGGACCGCCCGGGCTAAAGTGTCGATGGCTTCGGGGAAAAGCTCCTCGATTTTTTCGAAGCGCTTCTGGCGGCGATAGGACACGACTGCATAAGGAAGAAATGAACCCAGAACCAACGCAGCCCATGTGATGGCAGGATTTCTGCTCCAAGCTAGGGCTGCAAATCCAGCCAGACCGCCGGAGAGCAGGCACAGTACCAGAAAGTTGCCCGCGCGGAATTTCATGCCCGCCTGCAACAACGATTCCTGCATGGCGGAAACCCGCGCCGACCGGCGCAGAATGTTGTCGAGGGCCGGAATCTGGCTGAGTTGCTCGTCACGCAGCAGGGCAAGCTCTTCGTCAGGCTCGCGTTCCGGCGCTTTCTGCACGGTCGCCAGACGTTCCCTGATAAGCCGAGCCTGGGCGCGCCGCTCGTCCACCAAAGAAACCGCAGCGAAGGTTGCCACCGCAACCACCGCGAACACGATAAGAGCAATCAAGAGCGCGGACATAAATGTCGGTTCTGGAATCCCGAAAGTCTCTGATGCCGTTCCTATATTTCCATCTTCGATTCGAATAGCGCCGGGCGCAGCCGCGCACCCGAGGTCGCCAGCCGGTCGGCAAATAATGGGCGGAATCCGGTGGCGCGGAACGTTCCCCGAACTTTGCCGTTCTCGTCGATGGCACGCCGTTCGAAGACGAAAATATCCTGCATGGTGATGACTTCGCTGTCCATTCCAGTGACTTCGGAAATCGAGATCACTTTGCGTGTGCCGTCCGACATGCGGGCGACTTGCACCACGGCATGAATGGCGGA
The DNA here is from genome assembly GCA_963761915.1 of uncultured Acidobacteriota bacterium. GTDB lineage: Bacteria > Acidobacteriota > Terriglobia > Terriglobales > Acidobacteriaceae > Sulfotelmatobacter. Next base: position 95,368 of record CAVXIO010000018.1, on the reverse strand, counting down.
TGCAATCTGGTGGCGCACGGCGCGTTCGGGAATGTTGAGGTTCGCCATTGAAACCATATTCTCGACCCGGGCCAATGCGTCGCGCACCGAATTGGCGTGAACGGTGGTCAGCGACCCCTCATGGCCGGTGTTCATGGCCTGCAACATATCGAAGGCTTCTTCGCCGCGGACCTCGCCCACCACAATGCGGTCGGGCCGCATACGCAGGCTGTTGATGACCAACTGCCGCTGCCGCACCGCGCCTTTGCCTTCGATGTTGGGGGCGCGAGTCTCAAGACGAACCACATGCTCCTGCTTAAGCTGCAATTCGGCGGCGTCTTCGATGGTGACGATGCGCTCCACGTTCGGAATGTAGCCGGAGAGCACGTTGAGCAATGTTGTCTTGCCGGCGCCGGTGCCGCCCGAGATCAGCAGATTCAACCGCCCTTTCACCATGATCGAGAGAAGTTCCAGCATGGCCTCGGTCAGAGTGTGGTTCTCGATCATGTTACGGGCCGTGACCGGATCGCGGCCGAAACGGCGGATGGAAAGGCAAGCGCCGTCCAATGCAAGAGGCGGAATAATCGCGTTTACGCGGGAACCATCGGCCAGTCGGGCGTCGACCATGGGAGAAGACTCATCCACGCGTCGGCCTACGCGCGAAACGATGCGCTCGATAATCTGCATCAGGTGCTGGTTGTCTTTGAAAGACAAGCCGGTCAACTCCAGCTTGCCGGCGCGCTCGATGTAAACCTTATCGAAGCGGTTGACCAGGATGTCGGAGATGGTGTGATCCTTGAGCAGAGGTTCGAGCGGACCGAGGCCAAAGATTTCGTCGAGAATTTCGCGCGACAGCCGTTCGCGCTCGGCAAAGCTGAGAGGAACAACCTCGCTGTTCACCGAGTTACGGATCAGGACCAGAACTTCATCGCGGGCGGTGTCGCCTGCGGTGCGGCCCAGTTTCTCCAGGTCAAGACGGTCGAGGATCTTGCGATGCAGGTCTGCCTTTACCTGCTGGTACTCGCTGTGCTCGAAGGTCTGCAAATTCGCCATAAAATCTTTATACCGTCTTAAACAGCGACCACGCGGCGCGTTTCACATCGACATCGTTGCGAGTCAGTTCATTCGCCAGTCCGGCAAAGCAACGGGCAATCTCGGTGTGACTCTGCTCCATGACTGGCGAGCCGCGGTCGATGGCGGAGGAGATCGCGAAGTATTGGTTGGGAACCCGCCACAGCAATTTCACTCCCGCGGCATTTTCCGCGTCCGCCTCGCTGAAGCCGGGCACTTTGCGGAAGCGGTTGAGGACCAGCCGCAACGCGTTCGCGGTTGCCTGCTTCGCCAAGATATTGTTGCACGCGGGCCGCGCTCCACAGCGAAGCCACGTCGGTGCAGGCGACCAGCAGCACGCACTCTGACAAATTGGCGACCAGGCGGCTGTACGGCATCGAGCCGTGAGGAGTTGTCCACGACCACATAGCGGTAGTGGGTTACCAGCATGTCGAACAGCCGGACAAATTCCGCCGTCGAGGTTCGATGCTGGCGGGTGCGTTGGTTCCCGCCAGCAACTGCAGCCCGCCGCTGTGCCGGGTCATGAAACTTTCCAGCAGGGAACTATCCATGCGGTGCAGATTGCGGGTAGCGTCGGCCAGCGTGAACAACGGCTTGAGATTCAGATGTAATGCGGCGTGTGCCCGAGCGGAGCCAGATCCACGAGCGCGGTGTTGCCGTGCGCCGACTGCAGAGCGAGCGCGAGATTGACGGCCACAGTGGTCGCTCCGCTTCCGCCCTTGGCATTGACGACGGAAAATACTTTGCCGCGCGGACCTTCTTTCTGTACCGCGCCGCTGGGCCGTGGTGAGGCGAACGAAAGCCTCCAGAAGGTCGGTAGTGGTGGTGGGGCGCTCGATGAACTCGCGAGCTCCGGCGCGCATGGCACTGACGATGACCTGCGGCTGATTCAGATTTCCGATGGCGAACACCGCCGACTCAGGCAGTTCCTGATGCAGAAGTTCGATGGCGCGCATAGCCATGGCGGGATTGTCGGCGGGAATATCGACCAGCATCACGTCGGGAGTAGCCGCTTGCACCCGACGCGTGATCGGATCCGATGCCGCCACCGGGAAACTGGCGCAGGTATGAACCGTGCGGGCTACGCTGGTGCCATCCACCAACACCTGAAGAACGGTGCGCTGCTCATTGTCGGTGGCCACAATGACGACTGAAAGCTCGGCCATAGATTCCTATACCGATTCCAAATCCTTGATATCCATTACCGGTTCTATCGCCATTGCGTCTGCCGGACTACTTTCCCGAAGGTTTCTTTCCATCGAACTTCTCGTTGTCGATAAAAGGCTGAGGATTCGTAGGCCCGGGAGGTGCTCTGCGTACTGGGCGAGATCCGATGCACGGTGCACAAGACCATCAGCTCCGAATTACTCTTTTGCGCGCTCTTGCTTTTGAAGAAATTGCCCAGGATCGGAATATCGCCAAGGCCGGGAATCTTGTTCCAAATGTCGGTGACGCGATTGTCGATCAAGCCGGCGATCACGAAACTTTGTCCATCCTGCAATTCGAATTCGGTTTCAGCCTTACGCGTGCTCAAGGCGGGGACGGTAAAGCCGGAGATGGTGAGGGCGTTGGCGAAATCCAGCGTGCTGACTTCAGGAGCGACCATGAGGTGAATATTGCCATTGGGCATAATCACCGGGGTGAACTCCAGCTTCACGCCGAACTCTTTGAATGAGATGGTGACGGCGGTAAATCCCGCGCCGGGTTGCACAATAGGAAAGGGGAACTGGCCACCGGCGAGGAAGCTGGCTTTCTTACCGTTGACGGCGATGAGATTGGGTTCGGCCAGAATCTGCAGAAGATTCTTGTTCTGCAGCGCCTCAATCACGGCGCCAAAGTGAATGTCGGGACGGAACAAAAACAAGTTCAAAACATTGCTGATAGTTTCAGTAGCCGTGAAGCGGCCCGCTTTGTCCCGGGTTTGGGTGATCTGTTGGGTGCCGAAGCCGCCATATTGGCCGGTAGTGGTGGTGCCGATAAAATTTCCGGCGCCGGTAGAGAAGAAATTGGACCCAAGTTGGGTGAGGGCGGTGCGGTCCACCTCGGCAAACTTCACTTCCAGCAGCACTTCCTGGGCGCCTACCGGTCCGAAGGTGAGCACGTTGACAACATTCTTCGAATAGGCGGCAGCAAGTTCGCCCGCGCGTTTGGCGACATCCTCGGTAGTAACGTGGCCGGAAAGAACAATCGCGGAGCGCGAAGGGGTAACGGAAATCTGTTCCTCAGGGAATACGCGATGTTCCTCTTCGGCGGCGGCGCTCACGTCCACGTCGACGCGAAGATCGAAGCTGCGCGAGCGTTCGAGTTCATCCCAGATGAGCAGCGAGACTTCGCCCGGCGAGCGCCCGTGAACCAGAATTTGGGTAGGCGTAATCACGGTGGCGTAGGCGACGGTGGGGTCGGTCACCGAGATGCGCTTGAGCCGCTCCGTCGTGTTGATCAGCAGAGACTTGTCGACCATGACGCGCAACGGCGCGCGCCTTGCGGCTGGGCCGACTGCGGCGGAAGAGTGGTCTGGGTGGCGGCGGGCGGCAGGCGGTTCCTGCGGCGCGGCGCTGGGCGTGAGTCGCGGACGCTTGCCGCCAGTCGCGGCCAGCCCGAAACGCCAAAAAGCGGCAGCAAGAAGCACAATGCGACAGCTGCGAAAAATGTCGTGCGAAACTTCATCGTGTGATTCCTCTCCACTTCAGGAAACTTAGCAGTGCCGCGTATTGCAATACGCAGGCGGACTCTCCTTCGACTACTTCGGATCTTCGCTACCCTCGTCCGGAAACTTGACCATGTCCGGTTTCTTATCACCTTGATAGACCTCCACACTCAGGACTCGAAGGAGGGGGAGGCGGCTGCTCAGTCTTGTGCTGCTTTACAGGACGAATCAGCCGGCACGCGGCGCAATCACGACGGGAGTACCACCTTTGTAGAGACCCTTGGCGTTGGCTGCTTCCACGCGTCCTGATGGGTGTCGAGCGGGTTGCGCAAGGAGAGCTGAATCTTGCCCTCGGAACTGGCCAGGGTCAGACGCTCGGCGTCCTCGGGCGAAGTCAGAAGCGTGATCACGGGAGTGTTCTGCGCGTCACCGGAGGCATTCCGTTCCAAGGTGTGGCCGGAGGCAATCACGGCCACGTTCTGCAACACTGTGGTGGTTTGAGGTTCTGAGCTGCCGTTGGGCGTTCCGGTAAGAAGTATGTCGACGCGGGTTCCGGGACCGACAAAACCGGCAACCGAAACCACCTCATTCACCCGCACAGAAACGGCGCGCATTCCCGGGGGAATCAAAGAAGGCAAACCAGACCCGGCATTTTCCGGCGCCAGCTTGCTGGGCAGAATAAATTCGCCCTTGGCGATCGGAATGATCACGCCGCGGCCCAGCACCTGACTTCTCTTGGTGTAAGCTCCGGCTGGCAGGCCAGAGGCGGGGAATTTCGCAATGCGCACGTCATGCTCTTCGATTCTTGCTCCCACCTGAATATCGTCGGCAGCCACCATCACGTCCGCGCCAGCCTCGACGTTCGAAGGGCCTCTTCCCTTGCAGATTCTTGTAGACGATGAGGCTGACAAAGGCGCCAAGGCCAATGCCAGCACGCCGATCATCAGCAAACGACTCCGGTTCATAATGCTCCGTGAAAGCGCAAAAGCGTTCAGTCCTCGCCTGGCGAGCGAGGATTGTTTAGGTTGCCACGTGACCGTGCAGATTCTTTACTGAATCGAACTGGCGACGTTGGAGAACACGTTGTTCGCGTTGGAGCCGATCAGACGAACCGTGCCTACGACGATCACGAGGATCACGGCCAACATTACGGCGTATTCCGCTATATCCTGCCCTTCTTCTCCTTGCCACAATTTCCGAAGGTGCTTCATCCCGGCCTCCTGAGACTTCAACTTCTGAAATAGCACTCCAAAGCAGACCAAAGGCCACATTGCCTCTGGGGACTGACGTCCCGCTTTTCACCATGTCGCTGCGGGGAGATTAATTCCGTAACATAATACCTTGCAAGATGCTCTTGCTGGTGAAATTTCTTGCATACCCGCGGTAACCAGGGTCTAGGCCTCCTTTCGGCGTTACTATGGCTCTGCAGGCCTCTCTGCGCCCTCTGCACCCTTTGCCGCTCTGCCACTGAGGGGCGCAATCAGCACCATTGCTTGTGCATCTTCGTAGGAAATCTTCCACCTCGGTGAGCTCCGCAGACCGGTCGCCAAGGCGGCATTCGACGGCACCAGAACTGTGCCAATCTCCCACCTCTCTAGACTCTGCTGCCAGTTGCCTTTGAACTGATAAGTCGTCGCGAACTCATCGAGCAGTTGTTCTCCGTAAACATCCGCCCGGCCGTCAATGAAAACGCGCGTGGGAGGGTAAAGCCTCCAGATTAGATACCCACCCCAGTCGTAGTGGTTGAAAATTCTACCTGACCGGGGATGGGTTTCGAGAAATGTAATCGCGCGCGCGGGGAAGCGCTGCATCTCAACCTCGGGTTGCCGCTTGATCACCTGAACAACGTGGACACCGGCAAACACCACCATTGCGGCCACAATCACGCCATTGAACAGGCCGCGAATGGCCCAGCCCCGTCTCGCCTCTGGCGAACGTTGCAGCGGTGAACCTCGCCTGGGCCAATCCCCCAGCTTTCTGCAGATGATCGGCACCGTGATCAACACGAACAACGGCATCATCCGGATCGAGCATAGCCCAGCATAAAGGCTGACCAGCAATAAAAGCAGATCACGGGGCCATACTTTCTCGTGCGACCAACTGAGCGCCGCGAACGTGCCCAGCACAAGCAGCCCGAAAGGCCAGTACTCGGCGCGATGAAAATTGGGCGAAGCCCATTCGGCAATGTAGTTTTGCATGGCGGCCGACCGCAGAGTTTCAATCGGATAGGCAAACATTCGCAGCCCATTCGGATTCAGCGGCACAAGCAGAAGATCGAGCAGCAATATGATTGCCCCAGTCCGCAACTGTGGCGTGGGGTTCGGTGAAGACGGTTCCAGCGCCTGCTCCAACCACTTTCCCGCGAGGAACAAGGCTGAAAGGGCCAAACCCAAGGCGAACCCGGCGTGCAAATTTACCCACAGAAGCGTGAGAGGAAGGGTCCACCAAAGCAGCTTTGTATTGCGCTCGGAGCGCTCAAGTATCAACAGCCACAAACTGGTCAAGAACAGCGAAATAATTTGAGGACGAACTCCCCACAAGGGAGCAGTCGCCACAGCCGCAACCAACGTTGCTATCCCCGCGACGTAAGGCGCAGACCCGCATCGGAGGTACAAAAAGAAGAACGCGATGGAGAGGATTGCTGCGAAAATCACGATTAGCCCGCCCCATCCCGCCGTGCGTTCAATCTTGTACAGCAGAACCTCGGTAAGCCATTCATGCGCGACCCAAGGCTGTCCCGCACGAGTGTAGGAAAAGAAATCTGTGTGGGGAACGCTTTTGTGCTCCGCGATGTACTGCCCGGTCTTGAGGTGCCACCAGACATCCGGGTCATCCACATTGCGCGCGGCCAAGCCAAACACGCCGATGAACAGCACGGCAACGAAGACCCGTGTAGTGTCAAACATTCCAATCATTGAGGATCTGTCTGGGATTCCGATGCTGACCCGCTTCGGAGTAGCACAACCAAGAGCATGGGCAAATAAATAAAGATCACCGATGCTCTTCCGACTTCGGTGAAGCTAACTGGTTGGTGGTACCAGCGCCAAATCCCGGTCCCCCAACTGCAGAATGCGGTCAGCGCAATCTCCCGCCGCGACTTTGGAATCAACCAAAGAGTGAAGGTATCGAAAAACCATCGCAGCGGCATGAATGAAGAGAGCAGTAACAACCAGGCATCGCGCTCGCGGTACCGCAACAACACCAGCAAAAGAAGAGGTCCAGGGAAAACTAAGAAAGGAATGAAATATTGGTGGTAATGCGCTTGCCCCAGCCACAGCACCGGCCACTTCGGCAATACAGCAAGGCTGAGTCCTGCTACGAGAATGCAGGCCATCACACCGCGGCGGGAGAGTCGTGTGAGAAACACCGGCAAGCCGACTTGCGGCTTCATCATGGTCGCGGGCAGCAGCACTGGAAAGAATGCGCTCGCCGCAATCATGGTCGGCCATTGCGCCGTGAGCAGACCCGCCCAATAAGGATATGCAAGAAAGACTCGCAATCTGCCGTAGTTTTTGCGCGTCAGCCCGAACGCCAGTAGGCCTGAACTGATTCCGTAGAACAACCCGGCCGCAATTTCCGGCCGAAAGCGCAAGAGGGGTAGAGCGAAAAGCGCGGCGGGCAGGGGATACTGCTCCAGTTGAGTATCGTAGGGATTTTTTCCCGCGACCAGGCGCTGTGCCAGATGGAGCGCCCAGCGGAAGTCAGCGGCATCCTGTTGCAGATGTTTGAGCAGGAACCAGCAGAATGTGCCGGTGCTCAACCCCACCGCTGCCGAAACTATGATGCGCCGCCTCATCAACCCTGCTTCTCGAGCATAAGTTGTAACATGGACGGCCGGGGAGTCGATGTCCGGGCCTCGCTAATAAATAATGGCGACCCACTCCCCTTGCACTCAACGTGCATAAGAATTCTCAACTCGAACTCTTGGTCGCGCTGCTTTGCGCGGGTAGCATGTGGTTCTACGTGCAGTGTGTGCTCATTCCTTACGAGAAAGCCGACGCCGCCGCGCACGACCGTCCCCGCGGAAATCTCTCTGACCTTTATCCGCGCTGGCTGGGGGCGCGCGAACTGCTGTTGCACCACCGTAATCCATACAGCGACGACTTCACCCTGGAAATCCAGAAGGAATACTACGGACGTGCCCTCGATCCGGCCCGGCCTGACGACCCCAAAGACCAGCAGGCGTTTGCCTACCCTGTCTACGTCGTGTTCCTGTTAGCCCCTCTGATCGGATTTTCCTTTCACTCTGTTCATGTTTTCTTTTACTGGCTGCTGGCAGGCTTGACCGCGGCCAGCGTTTTGTTGTGGCTGCGCATAATAATGTGGCGGCTACCGTGGTTGGCCACTGCCATCTGCATCATGCTCGCGTTGGGAAGCTTTCCCGCCGTGCAAGGCATCAAGCTGCAGCAGTTGACTCTGCTGGTGGCGGCGCTTTTGGCGGCTGCAGCGGCGTGTGCAACCGGTGGCTACTTCTTTTGCGCCGGGGCGTTGCTGGCCCTGGCCACGATCAAGCCGCAACTGGCGTGGCCTTTAGTAGTTTGGCTGCTGGCGTGGGCAGCGAGCGATTGGCGAACGCGGCGAAAGTTGCTATTCGGGTTTGCACTGGTTTCCACACTGCTGCTCACTGGCGCAGAAGTTGTCTTGCCGGGCTGGTGGCGCATGTTTGCCGCGGCCATCGGCCACTATCGCCAGTACACACATAGCCAGCCAGTCCTCGAAGTCATCGCTGAATCAAGTTCTCGGTCCCATGGCGGGCGGATCCGTGGCCCGCATCGCAGGACAAATCCTCGCCGCACTTGCCGTTGTCGCCTGTGCATGGGTCCTCTGGAAGTTGCGGCTGAAGCCATCTGCCACTTCAGGCTTCGGCAGCGCAACAGCGCTGGTGCTCGCCTTGACTGTATTGGTCGTGCCCATGTACGCGCCTTACAATCAGGTTCTTCTCTTACCCGGAATTCTTCTGCTGGTGCGAGATCACAGGGCATTTGCTTCGCGGTCGCCGGTTCGCCGGTTCGCGTACTGGATGGGCGTTCTCATCGTGAGCTGGCAGTGGGTCGCGAGCCTTGGCCTGACGGTAATTTATTTCACGCTGTCGCGAACTTTGGCGCTCCGTGGCTGGCAGTGGCCGTTCTTCGCAACATTTGCATTACCCGTCTGGGTTTTCGCGCTGATCTTCTTTCATGTGCAAAGCGAGCGTGAGCAAGCCGCGCCTGCTTTTCGCAGCAGTCACTGATTGCGTGCAGTAAGACCTTGCGGCGAACAAGGTGTATAAAAGACTCGTCTTCGCCGAACCAATCTTTCTTAAACTTGCCTTTCCTGAAAATGATCGATGCATCCCGTGCCACGCCTGTCAGTTTGCGTCCGATGAACGCCCTGGCCCTTAAGTTCGGCATTCCTTTTCTGCTCGGCTTCGCGGCACTCAACGCAGGCATGCTTTGGCGAGTCCGCGATTCCATCGCTCAGGGTTACGGTGACTTCGCGTCGTTTTATACTGCTGGCCAAATCGTTCGCAGCGGCCAGAGCCCGCGACTCTACGACCCCGTACTACAGTGGAAAGTGCAGCAGCGGTTTGCCTCCACAGTGACCATTCGCAAAGGTCCGCTACCTTATATTCGTCCTCCCTTCGAAGCTTTATTCTTTCTTCCCTTTTCTTATCTGGCGTACCCAACGGCCTGCCTGGTTTGGATGGCGTTGAAGCTCGGTCTCTTGCTGATGCTCCCGCTTCTCTTGCCTCCGCTGGACAACGAAACCGGCCTGCCTTCAGCTCGCGCCGTCATGATCCTGGTGTGTCTGGCTTTCTTCCCCGTAGCTTTCGATCTCATCCAGGGCCAAGACTCTGTGCTGCTTCTGCTGATTCTGGTCTTGGGATTGAGGCTCCTGTTGCGACATGCAGACCTGGCCAGCGGCGCCGTCCTTGCCTTGGGAATGTTCAAGTTTCATCTCGCGATTCCTCTACTTGCGATTTTTCTCCTCAGAAAGAGGTTCAGGGTTGCCATCGGCTTCGTGGCGGTCTCTTCTCTTTTATTCGCGATCTCACTGGCCATGGTGCGCTGGTCAGGCCTTGTGGCCTATCCCAGATATTTGTGGGGACTAAATCTGGTACCCGGCCTGGGAATGGTCAAACCACAAAGCATGCCGAACGTGCGCGGTTTGATGACCATTCTTCTAGGCAATGGCCCGCTGCCTGCCGCCGCGCACTGGTTTCTCGCGGCCGTAGCTATCCTCGGAATAATCGTTGCCGGCACATCATGGACTGGCCGCGATCGCCGTTCGGTTTCTATGGCATTCTGTTTCGCGATTGTCGTTACGCTAGCAACCAGCTACTATGCCAATAGTTACGATCTAACCCTGCTGCTTCTGCCCCTGCTGCTTCTTGGCAAAACCTTCTTGCAGGGTGAAGAAATCACTGGTTGGCCGCGGATCCTTTTTCTATCGGCTTCCGCCACGCTTCTATTTACGCCGTTATGGTGGTTCGTTGCCTTACGCGTTGACCAATTCTGCTGGATGGCATTCGTCCTGTTCGCTCTAGCATTGTCGATCTCCGCAGGGGAGAAATACTGGCGGTCCGCCTGACCCACGCGCCCGCAGCCCACCGCGATTAGAATGTGTCCAAGGCTGCGATTCGGCCACAGCAGGGGCGCTTTGGAAACAAGAGGGGCTTCCCGTCGTAGCCCGATTCCTGTCATTATTCTTAGCGCAACAATTCGAGTAAGGCTTAGTATGAAGTCGCGCTACATGCCATGTCTCTGAATTCCATACGGTCTCCCAAAACCTCCGGCTCCGGCGTCTTCCCCGCGCTGGTGCTGGTGCAAGGCAATGAACAGAAAAACATTGTTCTTAACCGCACTCCTTTCAGTGTGGGTCGCAAAGTCGACAAGGACTTGGTAATCGCCGATCCCCGGGTCTCTCGCGATCATGCACTCATCGTCCTCGAAGCCGAAGGTTTCTTCGTCGTCGATCAGGGCAGCAAGCACGGCACGTTCGTCAACGGAGAACGCATTCAGCGCCAAAAACTGGAACGCAACGATCGGCTCGAGTTCGGCGCGCGCGACTCAACCTACGCCGTCTTTAATCCGGCGCACGCCTCTACTTCGAACACCGCGCGTGAGTTTCTCAGCCAGATTTCTGGTATCCAGATCTCTCAGGATTCCACCGATCTTGAAAAACTGACGTTGTTTCTTGAAGCCGCCCGCAAGTTGAATACCGCCGGTGTGCTCGACGAAATCTTGATGACCATGCTCGAAGTCACGCTGCGCCTGACCCGCGCCGAACGCGGCTACGTTTTTCTCAAAGACGACGATGGCAGCCTCCGGCTGGCCGCGGGCCGCAACAGCAAAGGCGAAGCGCTCCTGGACGATAAAACCATTTCGCACTCCGCTCTGGAGGAATCCCTGCGTTCGAATTCCGAGTTTCTGCTGACCGATACCGGTAGTTCCTCGAATCTCGCCGAACGGCAGAGCATCGTTGCCTATGACCTGCGCACCGTGATTTGCATTCCGCTGCGCAAGCGTCAGGTGCAAGCCACGCGCGGCCAACAGCCGCCCCCGCCCAGCTCCGCATCTTCCGAAGTGACCGGAGTCTTATATGTCGACTCGCGCTTCGCCTCGCGCGAGTTCTCCGGAGTCGGTCACGATATTCTGCGGGCCATCGCGACAGAAGCAGCCTCGCTGATCGAAAATGCCCGGCTGGTTCAGGCCGAGGAAGAAGCCCGTCGCTACCAGCAGGAGCTCACGATCGCCGCCAGTATCCAGCAGCGGCTCATGCAAGTGAAGATTCCCGAGGTGCCCTTCGCCAGACTGCGGGGAAAGAATCTGTCTTGTAAAGAAATCGGAGGGGACTTTTTCGATGCAGTCATGACCAAGGAAGGCCTGGCCGTCGTGCTCGCGGATGTGAGTGGCAAGGGAGTCTCCGCCGCCCTGCTCGCGTCCACGTTGCAGGGAATGATTTATTCCCATTTGGTTTCGGGTCTGCCGCTGCTTGATGTCGTCTCCGCCGTGAATCGCTTCTTCACCGACAAGCTGGTCGGAGAAAAATATGCCACGGTGCTGCTGGCGCGCCTGCGCAAGGATGGCGATCTGGAATATGTAAACTGCGGCCACGTGCAGCCGCTGCTGATCTGCGGCGGAGAAGTGATGCGTCCGCCGCACGGCAACGTTCCAGTAGGCTTGTTGCCCGACGCGACCTTTGAGAGCGCCCGCTGCCAGCTCAATTCGGGCGACCGCTTCATCCTCGTGACCGATGGCGTCACCGAAGCGGAGAATGCAATGGGAGATTTCTTCGAAGACTCGCGGCTGGAAGCGGCCGCACTCAAAGCTCCCACGTTGGAAGGAATTTTTTCCGCAGTCTCGGAGTTCTGCGCCGGAAATCCGCTCAACGACGATTGCACCGTCGTGGAACTGGTTTACTCGACCTCGGAAGCAGAGGCGTAAGCCGGATCATTCGTAGTCGTCCAGAACCGATCTTATCAAACACTGCTACCTGATCGGTCTATAGGCCTCGATCATGGCCCGGAACACCTGCAATTGAGTCGACTTGCCGAGATGTTACGAAAAACGGAAAAACCACTTCGGCATGTTGCGGCAAGCCGACTGAGGATGCCCACGATCATGGATACCAAATGGAGATGTCGTAACTCTTTGCGGGATCGGGAGGTGCAGGAGTCAGAGTGGGTCTTCATTGTCCATTCGCTTCCGTTTTTTGCAAAAAACAAGCGTCCTTCTGAGTTCCCACAGGATAGGCTGCTAGAATCCCGGCGACTGCGAAACGGGCAACGACGATTGAAGGCCGGGGCCGCTCGGCTTCTGCTCCTGAACCCGCCAAATGGAGGACGCTTTTTATGACTCGGACGCACGTGATGGGCATCATGAGTTGCGCGTGGCTGCTTCTATGCTTGAACGGCACCCTTTGCAGGGCGGATGCCTGCACGGATGCGATTACATTTACCAATCTTCCTTGTGTGTACAAAAACTGTAGCAGCCACGTTTATGTTGGGCAGCCTAGCGGTGGCAACAGCTTCCTCTACGACTGTCAACCGGTACAATGCTGCCAACAGTTCTTCAGCGACTGCGAGTTCTCAGGGGGAGACTGCCAAGAAATTGAGCTGCGGAACCCCGAGGTCCGTCAGCGCCTGACCGAAATGGCAGCTACGTCCACGGTGCTCGTGGCGGACTGCCGAGGGCACTATGCCCTATATGAGCCGCGTCCTGGCAGGGGCAGCCTGCGCGATTCCGTGCTCCTAAACGAACATATCTTGAGGTGATTTATGCACAAGGCTACCCTCGGCCTGGTGCTTGTAATTGCGGGCGGTCTATCTGCGGCGGCGCGGGGACAAGCCAGCCCCACACGCGCGCCTGCACCGCTGTCTGATGCGCCGCCTTTGTACCGTGTTCTCTTCGAGCGCGGCGAGGCGGTTCCCGGCATCAGCGCCACCTTTGCTATCAAATGGCCGTGGGAATGCGCAAGCGACGGGACCATTTTCGTCAGCTTCGTCAGTACGGTACCTGTTGACTCTGGTCTTCCGCCGCCGCCTCCGGTCCCTCCGCCTATGCTGCTCACGTCTGTCTCCCCATCGGGGCGGGGCCAAACCTTCCGCCTCGACCAGGTTCCGGAGCTGTACATTTCAAGCGAGGTCGATCATTACGCATCGGACTCCGACGTCGTCTTCCTGGTTAAGGCCTCGCGGGAGAACAAGCCGGTAAAGGAAACCTATTCGTTCCGCAACGACTATCACGGCGAATATACCCGCAACGCCGCGGAACAACACCTATACATCGTGAGCTTCAGCCGCGAGGGGGAGTACCGGCGGACCGTCGAAATCGAGGATACATTTAGCATGCACCAGATTGGGGTGTTCCCTTCGGGGACGTTCCTCGCCTTCGGCTTCGACAAAAAAGACCACTCGCCGAGGCTGGTGATGCTGAAGGAGGACGGCACGCTCTTGCAGTCTCTGCAAATCCCCAAGGGCGGCGCCCCGGAATCTATGGTTAGCGGAGCCGACGCACCCCGCCCACACGCGGTTGCATCGGCGGAGCTCGTCCCGATGGGCCGCTCGATCCTTGTCGTTCAGAACAACACCACCTTTCCGCTGCTGGAGGTCAACGAGGGTGGGATGATCAGGGCAATCCACCCCAAGCTGCCTAAGGGTGACCATATCGAGGCTGTTATACCGGCCGATCGAAACTTATACGTGGTTGGCGGCCCAGAGACGGACAGGGGGATGTCAGCAGGAGTCATTTACGAAGTGAGCCCAGAGGGTGGCTCCGTGCTGAGGCGCTTTGAACTAGGCGACGGACGAAGGGCGGACGGGGTGGCTTGCATCCACGACGGAAAGTTTCTCTCGATAGACTACGGGGAAGGTAAAGTGGTGCCCTTGATCGGCTCGGCCGAACCCGCAACCGCTGCAGATCAACAAAAGCGGTAGCGTGAGGTTTCGACGATGAACAGAACAGAACGTCACAGGTCGTGGGTTCCGTATCTACAAAATAGATCCGGGCTGAATCGCCCTCAGTTCCCCTCTATCGTGACCCTGTAGTCCGTGCCCTCCCAGCGATTCTCCTGCGGCCAATAGAAAGTGAAAACCACATTGCTTCCTCCGGGCAGGGACGCTGTCGGCAGATCGAGCGTATAAATGCCCAGCCCGGTGTCGCGAGTATTGGTGTCGTGCGAACTATTCCAGTCGTCAATGCTCCAGTGCACCAGCGCAGGAGTCAGCAGCACGATGCGCAGTTTCTTATTGCGTGGCACGGATCGAGTCTTGTTATTGAACCTCCACCCAAAGACTTGCCGCACAGGTTTTTCCACCAGATATCTCTGCACCGTCTGCGGAGGCTGGTCGAAAATCTTGCCGTCGCGCAGCGACCGGCGCAACTTCACATACTCGGAATGCGCCCAAACTAACGGGCACGCGGACCCCGTAGGCTTCCCGCGGAACAGTTCAAGCGCGGGAATATCATCGGCGTCCCAGACTTGCTCGGGCAGCAGGCGGCCGTGTCCGCTGGTGCAATTCTCCATCATCGTAAGTAAAGCCTCGGCCTCAGCCACGCGGCCGGCGGCCAACTCATAGTGAGCCCGCTCGCCGGCCAGAAGAGGCCATGGCCGGCCGATGCCGCTTCCATCGAACGCCGAGCCATCCTGGTGCTCGCCGTAGCCGTCGCCGTTGTAGCGATACCAGCAAGGTCCCTGCGGCAGTTGCACGCGCAGCAAAGCGTCGATAACGCGAACCGTGTTAAGAATGCGCGGATCATCCGGCGCCCGCAATCCGAATCGCACCAACGCCAGCGAATCCGGACTGACAATCTGGAACGCGCGCTCCATGTCTTCCCCAGGCGGTCGATTCTTAATTGGAACGAAACCTTGTGTGGGCGAGGCTGCAGCATCCGTGACTGGCGGTGCGATGCGCACGTAGTAACCTTCCACGCCGATTTGCTGCGCCAGGTCCCCGCCCGTGGCATACACCCAGCGTTCAATATTGTCATTCCACGCATCGGCGGCGTCGCGAAGAGTTGACACCACATCCCTGTGTCCCGTGAGTTCGGCAATTTCCGCCGCCGCCAGCAGCGCGGAAATTTCCGCAGCCAGCGTGAACGGAGAATACCCTCCGTCTTCTTCCCACCGGTCCTGCTGCGTAACCGGCCCATTGCGCAAAATGAAACTCGCTGCTTTGCGCACCATCGGCCACCAGCGTTCCAAGTTGCCCAGTCCGTCGGCTCCTTCGCGCCGCAGCAGATCAAGCAACAAAATTGGGAAGGCGGTCTCATCCATCTGGACGCCGCTCCAGTAAGGGCGCCCATCCAGCCAGAGATTCTGCGCCCAGTTTCCCGCCGCTTCCTGCGTGGCTTCCAGATAACGCAACACTCGAACCGCATCGCCCGCGGCTCCCGCCGCCAGCAATGCTCCCGCAGTCTCCACCAGATCGCGTGGCCACACCAGGTGATAACCGCCGAGATCTTCGTCTCCTTTATTGAACCCCCACGGAATCGACAGGCTGGCAATGATCCCTCCCAGAAAATCCTTGGACTCATGCGTGCGCAGCACCGCCATCGAGGAGCGGTAAAGGTCGTACTTGCGCTTGGGTTCATCGATCTTCAGCAGCGTGTCCTGCCAGCTCTTCCAATGCCTGAAATAGTGTTGGCGAAGTTCGTCGTAATTTTCGAGCAGGCTGGAGCGGACCTGTTGCCCGGCCTCAGTCCATATGCCGCCGAAGCCAAGGGCCAGTACAAACTCCCCATTGCAGGCTGCCAGGTCGATCTCCCCTGTGCAGGCGATGTTTCCGTTCTCTGCCCGCTGATATTCCCATTCCATCTGGAAGTGAGCGGAAAGGTCTTGCCATCCATCCGAACTACCCACGAATCCCACCGACATCTTTTTCCACGGGGCCGACGATGCCAGAGCCAACGCCGTGCCATCGTGCTCAGCCAGGAACATGCTCAAGCCTTTGTAATCTCCTACCCAACCCGTGTTGTGGAATCCGCAGTTGGCCAGGTGCGGCGAGAGCAACGGATAAAGATGATAGTCGGCAAGCTCTCCCTGCAGCGGTTCAAAGCGAATCTTCTGCAGCAGCACGTTGCGGTAAGGATCGGTGAAAACTTCCTTGCGGATGCAGTAGCGCCCGCCGACCTCCGTATTAGTCAGTTCGAAGGCGGGAACTCCCGGTTCGAACGGACGATTCTCAAACGTGCAGTGCCGCTTCTCCTCCGAAAAGAAAGCTCGTCCGTCCGTGACCATGAAGCCGAGATCTCGAGTGCAAGCCTGGTCCACCCGTGGAAAGTACACTTCATTCAGAATGCCGTGACTCAGCGTGAACCAGACCTTACTGTGCTGGTTCAACGCGGTGCCAGCACCGCTCTTGGCGCTGGAAGTCCAACGAGGAGGTATCCCCGGCCAACCCGGGGCGAAACGCGTCTGGGAATCACTCATGAATTCGTTGTCTCTGAGGGCAGCATCAGTTTGAAACCACTTAGTTGAACCAGGACCTTCTCGTGCGCGTGAGCCACAAGAATCAGATGGCCACAAGCCCGGTTAGTTGCGTCGAAGAAAAGTGTCCAAAAGTTATGTTGCATCGCACGTGAAACGCGTGATGATCAAAGGTTCGACCTTATGCGTATGCCAGGGACCGCCCAATTGAGCAGGCCCTAATCTTCGGTATGGTAGCAGCCTTGTGGCTACTCCCGGGACTGAGTGCCGTTGCCAGCCCACCATTCCCCAACAGGCCCTAATCCCGTTCACCACATATTCACGCTCCTGTAACGATCCTGTAACATGGTATCCATAAAACTAGGGACAGCTATTCTCAGGAGGAAACAGCGAGCCATGCGCAGACTCACCCTGCTATTGCTGTGCGCATTTGTAGCCCTGCCGTCGATAGGACAAACCACGCTGAACGGAGCCGGCGCCACCTTTCCTTATCCCATTTATTCCAAGTGGTTCAGCGAATACCAAAAAGTCCACTCTGACGTTCAAATCAACTACCAATCCATCGGGAGCGGCGGTGGAATTCGCCAGGTAACAGAAGGCACGGTCGATTTCGGTGCCAGCGATATGCCCATGACGGACGCACAACTCGCCGAAGCTCAGACTAAACTGAAAACCAGGATTCTCAACATTCCCAGCGTGTTGGGTGCCGTCGTGCCCGCCTACAACGTTCCGGGAATCAGCGGCGAGGTGAAATTCACTCCTGAGGCCTTGGCCGGAATTTTTCTGGGCAAGATTACAAAGTGGAATGATCCAGCCATTGCCAGCGCAAATCCGGGAGTCAATTTCCCCGACAAAGCCATCATCGTCGTTCACCGCTCCGATGGCAGCGGAACCACTTTCATTTGGACCGACTATCTATCGAAGGTCAGCGCCGATTGGAAAAGCCAGGTGGGCAGCAGCACTTCCGTCAAATGGCCGATCGGCCTGGGCGGAAAGGGCAACGAAGGCGTAGCCGGCTCGGTTCGACAGTTACAGGGAGCCATCGGCTACGTCGAATTGATCTACGCGGTGCAGAACAACATTACCTTCGGCAGCGTCAGAAATGCCGCAGGCGTTTTCTTGAAGGCCTCTCTAGAAGGCGTGACCGCAGCCGCAGCATCGGCTCCCAAAATGCCGGCCGATTTCCGCGTCTCGATCACCAATGCTCCCGGCAAAGATGCCTATCCCATTTCCAGCTTCACCTGGCTGCTGATTCCTCAGCAGTCCAAAGATCCGGCGAAGGGTAAGATTCTCGCCGACTTTCTGAACTGGATGTCGACTGACGGCCAGAAAATGACGAACCCCCTTTCCTACGCGTCCTTGCCCGACGCCGTGGTCCAAAAAGAAAAAGAGGTTATCAAGCAGGTCAAGTGAGCCCCTGCCAAACCGCAGCAGCCTAAAGTCCCCAAGCGTAAGCTCTAGGATTTCCTTCGAGCCAAGTGTCCTTAGTGGTTAACCGCTTCTCCTGCGTCATCTCCGCGAATGCCTTATACTAAGACGTTGCTGATGCTCCCTCGGCAATGCTGAGCGGTTTAAAGAACGGATAAGACCCTCTCGCAGATGGCTCGTCTTTCGCTGGAAAATCCTGAGTATTACCTCAACCGTGATACCTCTTGGCTCGCGTTCAATCGTCGTGTGCTTGAAGAGGCTGAGGACCAGGGGAATCCCCTTCTCGAGCGTCTAAAGTTCCTCGCTATTTCCGCCAGCAATCTGGACGAGTTCTTCGAAATTCGCGTGGCCGCCATGGTCCAGCAGATCGAAGACGGCTATAACGAAGCTGGTCCCGATGGGTTGACGCTCGAGGAAAAGCGCAACGTTCTAGCGCGCCTTACTCACAAGTTCGTCGACGATCAATACGAATGCTGGAACACCCTGCGCCCCACCCTTGCCGAGCACGGCATTCGCGTGCTGGCTCTCCACGAGTTGGACGCCGAAGCCCGCCGTTTCGTCGACGAATACTGCGAGAAGGAATTAGATCCTCTTCTCACGCCGGTCACGGTCGATCCCAGCCATCCTTTTCCTCGCGTCATCAACAAAGCGCTCTGTCTCGGACTGCTCCTGCGCCGCCGTCGTCGTTCCGCCATCACTTATACCGGCGTGATCTCCGTACCTCGCGCCTTGCCTCGCCTGGTGCGCTTGCCCTCCGATACCACTACCGATTTCATCTTCCTCGCCGATCTGGTCGCACACCACGCCCAGAATATGTATCACGGCTACGACATCGTTTCTTCTGCACCTTTCCGCGTCACCCGCAACAGCAATCTTTACCTGCAGGAGGAGGAAGCGCGTAGTCTCTTGGAATCAGTCCGAGCCGAACTGCATAACCGCCGCAAAGGCGACGCGGTTCGCATGGAAATCGAGGCCGATGCCGATCCCGAAATCATCGAGCGTCTGCGCACCGTCTTCGAACTCGATCCCTGGCAGGTTTTTCCCGTGAACGGCCCGGTAAACCTCTCGCGATTGTTCAACGTTTACGAGCAGATCCAGCACCCCGATCTTAAGTATCGCTCCTTCGCTCCGCGCGAGTTGCGCCTCACCGCCAAATCGCAAAATCTCTTCGAGGAGCTCCGACGCCACGACGTTCTTCTCCACCATCCTTACGACTCATACGATGCAGTCGTCTCGTTCATCGAGTCCGCCGCCGAAGATGAGCACGTACTATCCATCAAGCAAACTCTCTATCGCACCAACGAGCATTCCCTGATTGTTCCCTCGCTCATCGATGCGGCTTCGCGCAAGGAAGTCACTGCGGTCGTCGAGCTGAAGGCGCGTTTTGACGAAGCCCACAACATCCGCTGGGCGCGCGACCTCGAAGACGCTGGCGTGCAGGTTTTTCACGGCCTCGTCGGTCTGAAGACACATTGCAAGCTTTCCCTGCTGGTGCGCCGCGATCCCGATGGTATTCGCAGCTACGCTCACATCGGAACCGGCAACTACAACGCAACCACCGCGCGCATCTACACCGATCTCAGTTTGTTTACCGCGAATCCGGAAATTACCCGCGCTGTGCACGACGTCTTCAGTTTTCTTACAGCCTATGCCGAGAATCCCACATACGATCCGCTGTTAGTGGCTCCCCTCGATCTTGCCGAAAAGACTATTTCCCTGATCGATCGCGAGGCCGACCACGCGCGCCAGGGCCGCCCCGCTCGCATCATCGCCAAGATGAATGCCCTGCTCGACAAAAACATAGTGCAGGCTTTATATCGCGCCTCTCAGGCCGGTGTCGAGATAGATCTCATCGTGCGCGGCATTTGCTCGTTGCGTCCCGGCGTTCGGGGTGTAAGTGATCGGATTCGCGTGCGCAGCATCGTCGGTCGCTTCCTGGAGCACAGCCGCATCTACTATTTTGGCAACGGTGGCGAAGAAGAAATTTACATCGGCAGCGCCGACTGGATGCCCCGCAACCTCTACGAGCGCGTTGAGGTCCTCGTTCCTCTGCGGGATGAATTCCTTCGCGAGCGCGTCCGCCGCGAGATCCTCGATGCTTACCTCGCCGACAATCGCAAAGCCCGCATACTGCTGCGTGATGCAACTTACATTCGTGCCTGGCAGCCCTTGCACGGCAAACGCAATCGCAAGCCGCCAACGGGCGCTGCCTCCTTCAGTGCGCAGGATTTCCTAATCAGCGTGGCCGAAGGCAGGCTGGCTGTTGATTTTGTTCCCCCGCAACTCCACGCAAGAAAGCGCAAGACTCCCGCCGGAAGGGAAAAATAATTCCCCATGATCATTTATTTTCTGCGTCACGCCAGCGCCGGTGAACATCTCGTGAATCCCAAGAAAGACGAGAAGCGCGCTCTCGACAAGGATGGCATTGAACAGTGCGGCTACGTCGGCCGGGCCTTGGCGGCAATCGAGACGCAGGTCGACGTTATAATTTCCAGTCCACTGAAACGCGCTACCCAGACCGCTTCCCTGGTCGGAAACGAGATGGGTTACGAAGGCAAGCTGCAAATCGAGACCGCATTACGTCCCGAGGCTACTTTCGCCGATTTCCGCCGCATGCTCGAAAAGTATGCCAGCCAGGAATCGATCATGGTCGTCGGACACAATCCCAATCTCAGCCAATTCCTCGGTACCGTGATCAGCGAATCCGGCTGCGAAGCCTCGGTCGATCTCAAAAAAGGAGCCGTCGCCCGTGTCGATATGCGCCGCAGCTCCGGCACACTCCTCTGGTGCCTGACGCCGAAAGCGCTTCGCACTCTCTACACCGCCGCCGTGGAAAGTTCGCGCCCAAAGACCTCCCGGAAGTAAGCCGCGTCTTTCTCAATCGCCCACAGTTCCAAATCAACTCCCATGCGACGCCGCGGCACCAGCGTCAGCTTCACTTCGCCCGGCTTCTGGCTCACTCGCACTTTTTCCACGGCGCGGCTCCGCCCCAGGTTCAAAGCGCGCGCCAGCCGCAGCAGCAGAATCGCTTTCTGCACTCCCGCCCGGTCCGCCGGATCGATGGCTTTCATCGGCGCCTCTTCTACGACCGGCCGCGACTTCCCCAGATACCGCGCAATGGCCGCGATGATTCGCCTCTGTTGCGGCGTATACCCAAGAATCTCCGAGTTGGAAATGATGTAATAGGTGTGCCGGTGATGAGCGTTCCGGTTCACATAATCTCCCACCTCGTACAGCATCGCCGCCGCCGACAGCCACTCGCGAAATTCCGGCTGCAGCCCGTGCACCGAACGCAACGCCGAGAACAGGAACATCGCCGACTCGCGCACATCCAGCGCATGCTTCATGTCCACCCGATAGTGAGCGACAGCTCTCGTAATCGACTCCCAGCGTTCCGATTCAATCTGCTTGCCCGAACGCGTGCTGCGGTCATGTTCTGCCGCCATCTGCGCCAGCAGGCCATCGCGCAAGCCGAGTGGAGAATAGCGAAAGCCTTTGAGATGGCAGCGCTCCAACAGTTCGTGATAAACCATCGCCCCGGCGACAATAATTTCCGCCCGCCGCAATCCGATGCCTTGAATCTGTCGCCGTTCCGCTACCGGCAGGCGCGCCAATCGCTTCGCGATTCGCGCCATCTCCGCCTCGGAGACGACCAGGCGCTGCCGGCTCCCATTCTTCCTCAGATGGCTCGCTGTCGCTGCCAGGGCGGCGGCTGTTCCAGACGTGGCAATCACATTCTTGACCCGTGCCGCCACGACACGCGATGCCACACGGTTCACCTCCCGTGCCACGAAGCCTTGCAGCCGTTTTAGTTCGCCCTTGCGCGGCGGATCATGACGCAGAAATTCATCGGTCAGACGAACCGCCCCCAGCGGCAAACTCACCGTGTCGCGAATATGGCCACGCGCGGAAATTGTCAGTTCGCAGCTTCCACCTCCCAGATCCATCATTAGCGTGGGCGCACTATCGACGCGAAGATTGGAAACCAACCCCAGATGAATCAGCCGAGCCTCTTCTAATCCGGAAATAATTTCGACCTGCCAGCCCGTAGCCGACCGCACCCACTCCAGAAACGCTTGCGAGTTGCGCGCATCCCGCAGAGCGCTGGTGGCGACCACCCGCACTGGATCTGTGACGACTTGTTGCGTGGCCCGGTGAAAGCGCCGCAGCACCTTCACCGTCTCAGCCATAGACTCAGGAGTGAGAAAGCCGGAGCGGAACACACCTTCGCCAAGGCGTGTGACTTCGCGGTCTTCGTGGATCGCGCGCAACCGGCCGCGTGTGAGACGCGCAATCTTGAGGCGGCAAGAGTTGGATCCGATATCAACCGCGGCGAAGGTTGGCATGGGGCAAGGCCAACAGTTTACATGCCAACCGCCGCTCGGTCATCAGGTGTTCGAAGGACGCGCGGGGTCATCGCTTCGCGCCGACTTTGACTCAGAGCTTGGGGAGGACATCTGGGCGAGCGCATCCAGAAGGTGATGCGCGCAGTAGGCACAACAAGATCCTTGCTGCCGCGAGTTTTCCCGCTCGCATCGAATCTCAAATTCCAATACGGCAGGATTCGCCGAGCACAACCGGCAGTGTTCCTTTCCGCTCACCGCTCGAAATGTCATGGAGTCGGTCACGGCGCTGCCTGTTTCCGACCTTCTTAGCAAACAATCGGAAGCCGCCGCCGTGACCGCGCGCACGCGAAATGGTGACCACAATCACTTAAGACTTAAGAAGGGGTCGCATTTCTGAAGACTGAAAGGATTTTTCTCGATCAGGCTGCCGAAGCCGCGGGACGCAACACTTTCGCCGGTGCCCGCTCAGGAGCTTGTCCACGAGGCGCAACAGCGGGAACCAATTTAGCCCGCATATGCGCAAGCACAGCCACCGCATGACGAAACTTCGCTCCCGTCACATTATGCAGTTCTGCCACTAAAGGTGACTCCCGAACCTCGCCGAGATGCCCGCTGGCCGTATTCGTCAATGTTAGCCAATCATGCCAATCGCCCAGTGCATCCTGAATTCGTTTGAGCCCGGCGATGAATTGCACAGCTTCGGGGGAATGGTCGGCGAATTCGGCCGCGTAGCGCGCTCGTTTGCTCAATATTCGGTATCGGTGCAGCAACGCTTCCGTCACGGGACCATCGTCGCGATGCATGCGTTCCAGCATGGCCTTCGCGACTGCCAGCGGATCGCGGCTTGCTTGCGGCTTGAAATCCTTGGAGGCGCGCTTCAGGCGCTTGCGAACTTCATCGACTGTCTTTCTGTCGGCAACCTTCCCCAGCTTCTTTTCCTGTTGACCGCGCAGTTCGATCAACTCATTCATCAGCTGGGTTTTCCGCCGTGGCTCTCGCGGGATCTTCAAGCTGCGCAACGCTGCCGATTGCACGTCCAGATCGCGCACTTTCCCCGCACGCTTGCGCAGCCGCCCCAGCAACTTCAAGAGCTTTTTCTGATTGCGGTCTGGTCCCGAAGAAAGCTCCCCCAGCAGGATTTCCAGCCGCCGCGTCCCCGTGCGGAGCCGGTGTACGTTTTCCGCTCGCGGTTTGGACGAGAGCTTGACCAGATCCTCATCAAGCTTCTGGAAAACCGCGCGGCTGCGCTTGCTTGTGACCGACATAAATAGAATCGAACCGGGAGAGAAAAATACAAGCTTCCGCGACAAAAGGCAACCCCGAAAAGCTCCGTCATTTTAACACGCTGTTAACAGAGCTCTGCTACGGTTACCATGGCATGGCCATCCCTTCCTTACGGCCTAACATGAGCGGTCCGCAACCCGTTGAAGCGACGAAGGTTAGTAACATTCCTCCCTCGGGAGGTCGTGCCACGCCTCGTTTCCGCGGAACCGTCCGCGAAACCGGCGACCGCGTTTTTAAGTTCGTTATGCTGTTGTGCGGCTTGGCCGTGCTGGCAACGCTCGGTCTCATCGTCTACCAACTGGTGCTGCGCTCTGGACTCTCGTGGCACACCTTTGGATTCAAGTTCTTCGCCGGCCGCGATTGGGATCCGGTGAATGAAAAGTTCGGCGCTCTGCCCTTCATCTACGGAACCTTGGTCTCCTCGTTTCTGGCTCTGCTCATCGCGGTGCCGCTCTCCATCGGAGTCGCCGTCTTCACCACCGAGATGTGTCCGGTGAAGTTGCGCGGCCCGCTTTCATTCTTTGTAGAATTACTCGCCGCCATTCCAAGCGTCGTCTACGGACTGTGGGCGATCTTCGTTCTGGTCCCCATCCTCAGCAACTACGTCGAGCCTTTCTTGGCCAGAACTTTGGGCTGGACCGGACTCTTTGAAGGTCCGCCCTACGGCATCAGCATGCTCGCTGCGGCACTCATCCTCGCCATCATGATCATTCCCATCATTTCTTCGATTACGCGCGAAGTCTTGATGGTCGTGCCTCAGCACCAGCGCGAGGCTGCGCTCGCGCTCGGCGCTACCCGCTGGGAAATGATTCGTGTCGGTGTGCTGCGCAACGCGCGCGCGGGAATTATGGGTGGCATTATCCTCGGTCTGGGCCGCGCCTTGGGAGAAACCATGGCGGTCACCATGGTCATCGGAAATCGCCCGGAGATCGCCAAGTCCCTGTTTGCTCCCGGCTACACCATGGCTAGCGTGCTGGCAAATGAATTCAGCGAGGCCACCGGCGATGTCTATCTCTCCGCCCTTATCGAGATCGGCCTCGCCCTCTTTTTAGTTACGATTGTGGTCAATGCTTTAGCTCGATTCTTGGTTTGGACAGTCACGCGCGGTCAGCCTGCGAGGACAAATGCCTGAAGCCGCCTCCACCTCCGTGCATCCACCCGTCCCGCCTATCGCCTTGCGGCGCCGCATTACCGACCACGTCATGACCGCCGTCGCGGTCCTTACCGTGATCCTGGTTCTGGTGCCGCTGTTCGCCATTTTTGCTTATCTCGTGTACCGCGGCGTTGGTTCGATTAACTGGGCCTTTCTCACCCAAACCCCCAAGCCGGTGGGCGAACCCGGAGGCGGAATGGCCAATGCCATCGTCGGCTCCGCTTTAATCCTCGGCCTCGCCAGCATTCTCGGAGTCCCCATCGGCATCGGCGCAGGCATCTATCTCGCCGAGTTCGGCCGCAACCGCTTCGGCGATGTCATTCGATTCACCGCCGACGTCTTGAACGGAGTGCCTTCGATCGTAATCGGCATCGTCGCCTACTCCATTGTCGTTCTCTATCAGCGGCACTTCTCGGCATTGGCCGGAGGCGTAGCTCTCGCCATCATGATGATTCCCACCATCACCCGCACCACCGAGGAAATGCTTCTGCTGGTGCCGCAGGCTCTGCGCGAAGCCGCTTACGGATTAGGCATTCCGCGCTGGCGGACCACACTCTCCATCACGCTTCGCACTGCAACCTCCGGCGTGATTACCGGAATCATGCTCGCCTTCGCCCGCGTTGCCGGCGAAACCGCGCCGTTGCTCTTCACCGCATTCGGCAATCAATTCTGGAATCTGCGTACCAACCAGCCGACCGCCGCGCTCCCGCTGCAGATTTTCAACTATGCTATTTCTCCCTATGATGAGTGGCACCGCCAGGCCTGGGCGGGCGCGCTCGTTCTCATTGTTCTCATCGTCACTGCAGTTGCGGCCGTGCGCCTCGCCGTGCGCCGTGGTACCTTCGGAGCGGCATAACCTATGGGCGTCGGAATCCAAGTCGAAAACTTGAACGCCTGGTACGGCAAGACCCAGGCGCTGCACGACGTCCGTTTAACCGTCGCGGCCAACCACGCCACCGCCCTCATCGGTCCCTCCGGCTGCGGCAAATCTACCTTCATCCGCTGCCTCAACCGTATGCACGAAACCATTCCCGAGGCGCGCGTGACGGGAAGCGTGCTCATCGGCGACATCGACGCTTACAATGGCACGTCCCCCACCCAGCTTCGCCGCCGCGTAGGAATGGTGTTTCAAAAAGCCAACCCATTCCCCACCATGTCGATCTACGACAATGTCGCCTCCGGCCTGAAGCTCAACGGTTTTCGCGATCACCGCAAGCTCGATGACATCGTCCACCAATCCCTGGACTCGGCCGCCCTCTGGGACGAAGTAAAAGATCAAATCCACAAGAAATCTGGCGCCAGCCTTTCCGGCGGCCAGCAGCAACGTCTGTGCATTGCCCGCGCTCTCGCCGTCGAGCCCGAGGTCCTCCTCATGGATGAGCCTTGCTCCGCGCTCGATCCCATCTCTACCGGAAAGATCGAAGAGTTGATCTTTCAACTCAAAGAACGGTATACGATAGTAATTGTGACCCATAACATGCAGCAGGCCGCGCGGGTCGCCGAGTTCACCGGATTCTTCCTGCTTGGCAAGATGATCGAATTCGACAAGACGGAAAAAATCTTCACCAAACCGTCCGACAAAAAGACCGAAGACTACATCACCGGCAGATTCGGATAAAGCAGATTTAAGTAAGGCAGATTTAACTAAGAAAGGTTCGGATAATGCGCACCCGATTTCAGCAAGGCCTCGACGATCTTCGCCAGAAACTTCTCCACATGGGTGGAATGGCGGAGCAGGCGGTCGATCGCGCCCGTCAGGCCTACGTCGATCGCGATCTGGCCCGTTGCCACATGGTTCTCGAAGGCGAGAGCCTGATCAACACGGCGGAACGCGAGATCGACGAGGCAGCCTTCGACCTGCTCGCTATGCAGCAGCCCATGGCCGTCGATCTGCGCTTCATCCTGGCCGTTACCAAGATTAATTCTGATCTCGAGCGCGTAGGCGATCAGGCCGTAAACATCGCCGAGCGCGTAATGGATATGGTCGACCTTCCCGCTGCAGACTTGCCTGTCGATATCGCCCGCATGGGCGCCGCCGTTAGCGCCATGGTCCGCCGCTCTCTCGAAGCCTTCATCGAAGGCAAAGCCGAACTCGCCCAAGCCGTCCTGGAAATGGATAACGTCGTCGACCGCATGAAGGACGACGCTTTCATCCAACTTGTGAAAACCATGAACCAGCGCCCCGAAGTAGTTCGCCAGGCGCTCGACGCATTACTGGTAGCCCGCAATCTCGAGCGCGTAGCCGACCACGCCACCAACATCGCCGAGGACGTAATCTTCTGGGTCCAAGGCGCCGACGTCCGCCACAACGCCGCCACCGAAGAGCATCACGAAGCCGCGTCAAGCCAACAGGCTCCCACGCGCGCTTCCGGCGCTTAAGAATTGCGCTGTCATCAGGCGTCTAAATTGCTCTGTCATCCTGAGCGCAGCGGAATGATTCGCGAAGCGAATCATTCCGCGGAGTCGAAAGCCTGCCCTGAGCTTGCCGAAGGGGACCCCTTGCCCAATCCCACTGGCATGAGCCCCACAAGGCGTTTCCACCACAGCACCGTGCTTCTTTCTCGCATCTCCTTTGACCGCAGGTTCCCACCTGAATTACTCTCATCATTCTTCTGTGCGGAGGCCCCGTGACCCGATTTTCCCGCATTATTTTCGCGATCGCCTTTCTCACTCTTCACGCCGCGCTAGCCGCGCAGCAGTCCCCACAGCTCCTCCATCCCTCTTCCCACCAGCAAGACATTAACCATCCCTGCCCCAGGCCGCCTCGCCAGCACCAACAGTTTCCCCGCCACCATCGCCATCAGCCCGGACGGTCGCTATGCCGCGCTCCTGAACGACGGCTACGGCACGCAGGAAACTCTCGCTACGCAATCGATCGCAGTGCTCGATCTGAAAACCAATCAACTCGCTGATTTTCCCGACAAGCGCTTCGGCGAGGACGTCCACCAGAGTTATTTTCTAGGCCTCGTTTTCTCTTCCGACGGCAAGCACCTCTACGCCTCAGTTGGCTCAGTCACCGATCCCACCGGCCAAAAGCCCCCAGACACCGGCAACGGCATCGCCGTCTACACCTTTACGGATGGCAAAGTCGCCCCCGAGCGCTTCATCCCCATCGAACCCCAGCCGCTAGCCCCCGGGAAGAAAGTCGCAGTCGGTCTGCAGAAAACTCCGACCGCAACCGCGATCCCATATCCGGAAGGCCTCGCGCTCGTCTCTTCCGCAGGCCATGACCGGCTCCTCATCGCCAACAATCTTTCCGACAATGTAGTTCTCCTCGACATCGCCAGCGGCAAGATTCTCCAGCGCTTCGATCTCAGCACCAACGACCTAATCCCCTCTTCGTTTCCCTATACGTGCGTAGCCACGCGCGATGGCCGCCGCGCCTGGTGCAGCCTGTGGAATGCATCGAGCATCGCCGAACTCGATCTCACCACCGGCCAGCTCGTCCGATGGACCAAGCTGAAAGACCCTCTCGATCCCCTTGCCCCCGGCTCCCACCCCACCGCGCTCCTGCTGAGTCCCGACGAAAAGCTTCTCTACGTTGCCCTGTCGAATGCCGACGCGGTCGCGGCAGTTTCAACCGACAGCGGCAGCATCGCTGCCTTCCTGAACACCACAATGCGGAATCAAAAGGCTCCCGGAACTTATCCGAGCGCTCTAGCCCAGTCCGCCGACGGCAAGCAACTGTTCGTCGCCGATGCCTCCGCCAATGCCGTCGCCGTATTCGACACCTCGCACCTGAACGCAAGCTCCGCCGACTCTGCGGCCGCACCCGCCGCCCTCGGTTTCATCCCCACCGACTGGTATCCCAGCGCTCTCGCAGTTCAAGGCAACGACCTCCTGATCGCAACCGCAAAAGGCCAAAGCACTGGCCCAAACAAAGGCCTGGGCAAGACCGCGCACGAACTAAAACACCACGGACATCCTTACATTGCCACGCTGCTGCGCGGCTCAATCGCGCGCCTGAACATTCCCTCCACGCTCGGCAAGCTCGAAGAACTCACTCGCACCGTCGAGCAAGATAATCTTCTGCACAACGATCCCGGCACGATTCAGTTCGCCGCTGGCAAGAATCCCATCAAGCACGTCATCTACGTCATCAAAGAAAACCGCACGTATGACCAGATTCTCGGCGATCTGAAAGTCGGCGACGGCGATCCTTCACTCACCATGTATGGCGCCGATATCACGCCCAACGAACACAAGCTGGCATTGCAATTCGGAGTGCTCGACAACTTCTACGACAGCGGAGAAGTTTCCGGCGACGGCCATCTCTGGTCAACCGCCGCCATCACCAGTGACTACAACGAGAAGAACTGGCAGATCGCCTATCGCGGCAAAGAGCGAACGTATGACTTCCAAGGCAACGTCGCCGATGAATTTCCCCTCGAACACAACCAGCCCGATATCGACGATCCCTCCACCGGTTTTCTCTGGGATAACCTTGCCCACCACGGCCTGAGTTATCGCGATTACGGCGAGTTCGTGACTGCCGTGTGGTGCAACAAAATCCCCAAAGCCGAGTCGCCCAGGCAGGGAACTCCTTCCGCGCAAGAAGCCGCATGTCCGCGCACTGATATCCAGAAAGGAGATCCTCTGGAGCCGAACGTCGGCAACCCGCACGCCTCGCCCAGCCCCTGGACGTGGCCCGTGCCCGTGTTCAAGCTAGTCAAACCAACAAAGGCCGTGCTGCGCAATCACTTCGACCCGCTCTATCCCGATTTCAACACCGACTATCCCGACCAGCTCCGCGCCGATGAATTTCTCAACGAGTTCGCCGCCTTCGCGCGCGCCCGCGTAACCAACGAAGCAGCGGAGTTCCAATTGCCCGCCTTCGTCCTGCTCTATCTTCCCGACGATCACACCGGAGGCACGCGCCCCGACCGCCCGCGTCCCGACGCCTCGGTGGCCGACAACGACCTCGCGCTCGGCCGCGTAGTCGACGCCGTCTCGCACAGTCCCTACTGGGATGACACTGCCATCTTCATTCTCGAAGACGACGCGCAAAACGGCGCCGACCACGTCGATGCCCATCGTTCCACCGCCTTCGTCGTCAGCAAATATTCTCCCGGCACCGCCGCCGAACCCTACGTCGAACACCGCTTCTACACCACCGTCAACCTGATTCACACCATGGAAATGCTGCTAGGCCTGCCTCCCATGAATCAGAACGACGCCTACGCCCCCGCCATGGGACCAATGTTTTCCGGCGCAGGCACGCAGCCCCCATTCCACGCCGACTATCACAACCTCACCAACAGCCTCGTTTACGACACCAACAAGCGCGATGCCCCCGGCGCAACCGAATCCACCAAAATGGATTTCTCCCGCCCCGACGCCGCCGGCGCCGCAAAACTAAACAAAGTTCTCTGGCAGCGACCAGAAAGGCAACATGCCCGCACCAACACCCAAGCACACAGTTTTTCCGGTGGGAGGCGACTAGAGACGTCGCTAGAAGTCTTGAACCGCACCTCGCAACCTGCTAGACTGAAGTAGCTTTTAAGCTACGCGCAGGACTGATGAGGAGAAAGCCTTGTGCAGGCGCGCCCCAGAAATGTGGAGGTTTATGAGTCGGCGTCCGGCTCAACCCCTTTCGATACCTGGATGCGGGATCTCAAGGATCCAGTCGGGAGGGCAGCCGTTGACGCCAAAGTCGCTCTACTGCGCCGAGGATCTCTGGGGAACTATCGCGATGTGGGAGATGGCTTGATCGAGCTAAAGGTAAACGTGG
Organism: uncultured Acidobacteriota bacterium; assembly: GCA_963761915.1. Taxonomy (GTDB): domain Bacteria; phylum Acidobacteriota; class Terriglobia; order Terriglobales; family Acidobacteriaceae; genus Sulfotelmatobacter. The sequence goes on along the minus strand of CAVXIO010000018.1, from coordinate 64,820 downwards.
GACCGGGCTACCGGGGTATACATCGCCGACGACGGAAGGAACTCGGTCATTTTGCTCGCCGGAAGAAAGAACACGCAGAAGCAGGACATCAAGGCGGCTAAGAGATACTGGGCCGACTACAAGGCGAGGGGATAATCTATGCCGCGATCACGGCCATACAAAATCGGACTCAATGAACGGTTGAGAGATCCAGACCACGTAGCCGCTTATCTGAATGCCGCGGCAAAGGAGTCGCAGGACGTGTTCATGTTGGCCCTGCGCGACGTGGCGGAGGCCCACAAAATCAGCAAAGTGGCGGTTGCGGCGGGTGTAAACCGCGAAACCCTTTACCGTACGCTTTCCGCGCGCGGTAATCCGACATTCACGACTCTCGAAAGCATTCTTGAGGCGGTCGGCGTCGAACTCCACTATCGGGCGCGCGCAAAACGCAAACGCGCCGCGATTGCGGGTGGCTAGCGCCTGCGTCCCTATCCCTAATCTGACCTCCACCATCCAGCGCCAGATCACTTATTGGGGTCGTTTCCGGTGCCACCCCTCAGAAATTCCTCACGCGTGATTTTTCGCGTATGGGCGTTGCCCCCAACAACAGGGTGTAGCGTCACTCTGATGTCATGGTAGAGAATCTTACTGCCATCCTCCTGTTCCGTGTATCGAAACTCTTTTTCGAATGCGCTATAGGAAGGATTGACGCGAAAGACCTCGCCTTGGTCGAACCAGTCGAGCCCAGTCGTGTACTTCAGTTGATACGTTCCGGTAGGGATTCCTGTCATGCGTACGGAATTCCCCGCCTGTACGTAGATTTCCCTGATTTTCTCGTCCCTAGCGGTATCGTACAGCACAACTTTCGCATCTTCGCTCGTCCCATTGTCGACCGCAACAGCCCGTGACCGTCGCTGCCCACATCCGGTGAGATTCGGGTGCCGTTAGGCAGGGACCGATATTCTGTCGGATGTTCGCCAGCACTCGGCGCCAGCATATGGAGACGACTCGACCCCTTTGACGCACCGGCGTGGGGCGTCTTCACGGGCGCCTCCTCAACGTCTTCTAATCTATAGGAGCCAGCCTCCGTCTCCGAGACCGTCGGCTTCGCAGAGGACGAGGACTGGCCAGCGGGAATCGAGTCCCCTGCAGAAGCTTGACGTTCTGGGATCGCTGCCTGTCGAAAATAGACAACCAAAATCACGGCGAGAGTAAGCCCTAATGCAGCAGAATAGTAGATTCGACGGTGCCTCCTAGGGCGGATCGAGAAGTCCTTTGGCCTGGTTTGGTAGGTTGGAGAATTGGGAATCGGTGATCCTCGCTCCATCACCGCCCCCGGCGTCGTGGCGAGTATTGGCACAAGGGAACCACACCGGGGGCAGTTGATGTGCTTCCCAAGATGAATCGGCTCACTGTGGTAAACCGCGCAACACATCGGACAAGTAACGTCAATCATTTCCGGCGCCGATCGAGGACGCGGAATTTTACCTCGAAAACGGTCGCCCCCGACGCCACTTTCGTGCCATCGGCTGAGGGGCCTTAACAGACTGCGAAATGGAGAAGAGATGGAACGGGAAGCGTTTGAGTCTCCACAATTCCCTTGACTCTCATTCTCAAACCTGAGACCCTATCTCTATACGCATCGCTCTTTGAAATCCAAATAGCAATGAGATAACTCCCGCGAATTCAATATTTTGCCCTCCGGCTGCTGATTCCAAGGCACTTAGTGGTGGCTGAGCATACTAAGTCCTTTGAATGTAATATTTTACAGGTAAGTTATTTGTTTACAAGATTTTAGCCGGATTCAAGCAGGCCACCCAACCGCAACTTGCTGATTCCAGATATTTTAGGCGGATCGATCCGTATTTTTTTAATCCAGATCGCAGCCCATACTAAACCCGGCCACCGCGAGCCGGACGCCGGAAGCCGATTTAGCTTTACACTAAAGATGTGAAGATCGCGCTCGGCCAAATCAACCCAACAGTCGGAGACTTCTCCGGCAACGCCGCCAGGATCATCGAGTTTGCCAGGCGCGCGCAAGCAAGCGGCGCCGGACTGATTTTGTTCCCCGAGTTATCAGTCTGCGGTTACCCGCCACGCGATTTAGTCGAGCGCCCATCGTTCGTGACGCGCAATCGCGAGACAGCCGAGCAGATCGCCGCCGTCACGCATGGCATCGCCGTCATATGCGGCTTGGTCACGCCCGCCCACTCCGAGACCGGCAAGTCCGTAATGAACTCCGCCGCTCTCTTGCAGGATGGCAGGATCGCCTTCCTGCAATCGAAGATGCTCTTGCCCACCTACGACGTCTTCGACGAGATGCGCAACTTCGCACCCGCCAAGAGTCAAGTCCGTGTTCCCCTTCTGCGGCAATCAAGTCGCGCTCACCATCTGCGAAGACGCCTGGAACGACAAGCTCTTCTGGCCCAAGCGCCTCTACACGGTCGATCCCATCGAGGCGTTGATTCGCTCCGGAGGCAATTTCGTTCTCAACATTTCCGCTTCGCCCTTCTGGATTGGCAAGCGTGAACTGCGCCGTGACATGCTCGCCTCGATCGCACGCCACCACAAAGTTCCCGTCGCTATGGTCAATCAGGTTGGAGGCAATGACAGCCTGATCTTCGACGGCTCCAGCATCGTGCTCAACCCGGAAGGCAACATCGTCGCCCAGGGACGATCGTTTGAAGAGGACCTGATCTACTTCGATTCGAAAGTCCTGACCGGGGACATGCACGAACAGATCGCTGGCGATGAAGCCAGCGTATATTCCGCGCTAGTGCTGGGCACGCGCGATTACATGCGCAAGTGCGGATTTCAAAAAGCCATCATCGGCCTGAGCGGCGGCATCGATTCCGCTCTCACCGCCGTCATCGCCGTCGACGCGATCGGCCCAGAGAACGTGATCGGCGTAGGCATGCCCGGCCCCTACTCTTCTCAGGGATCGATCGACGACGCCCGCGCCCTCGCCAAGAACCTCGGCATCCGCTTCGAGTTACTCTCGATCAACTGCGCGGTAGAAGCGTATCGGCAAACCTTGAAAGATGTTTTCGCGGGGCGGAAAGAAGATGTCACCGAAGAGAACATTCAGTCGCGCGCCCGCGGAACGCTGCTGATGGCGCTGTCTAACAAGTTCGGCGCGATCGTGCTCTCCACCGGCAACAAGAGCGAACTCGGCGTAGGCTACTGTACACTCTACGGTGATATGGTCGGAGGCCTCGCGGTAATCTCGGATGTTCCGAAAACTCTGGTCTATAAGCTGAGTCATTACGCGAATTCGCGCCGCCCGGTAATTCCGCAAGCCACGCTGGAGAAGCCGCCATCCGCCGAGTTGCGCCCCGATCAGAAAGACAGCGACTCGTTGCCTCCCTACGAGATTCTCGACGCGGTTCTCGAAGATTACGTAGAGGATGCGCATTCCGCCGCGCAAATTGCCGCCGATCACGGCTTCGACATCGAAGTTGTGAAGCGCGTCGTGCGAATGGTGGACCGCGCCGAATACAAGCGCCAGCAGGCCGCGCCCGGCATTAAGATTTCTCCCAAAGCCTTCGGCTACGGTCGCCGTTTTCCCATCGCCGCGAAGAGCGAGGTTTGAATTAAGATTAGTCCTTCAGTCACGAAATCCGTCCCCGTTTCACAACAATTGAAATCGAAAGGAAAGCATGCGCAGTTATTTCAATCTGATTCTCATTCCTGTGATCACGTGCAGTCTGGCTGCGGCCCAAACTTCTCGCGCGGCAAAGCCCGCGGATAAAGTGGTCTCTGCATCGTCCGCCAATCTTCCTTCCGAAGCCACTGTGGATTCGTTTATGCAACAGACCTTCGGATACGAATCACAGGTGAGTTGGAAGATCTCAAGCATCAAGCCCGCGCCCGCGCCGGGCCTGGCCGAAGTGGACGTCGTTCTCGCAACCCCTCAAGGTCAGCAATTCACCCGCTTCTATGTAACCCAGGACGGAGAACACGCCGTGGTAGGCGACATTATTCCATTTGGCGCCAAGCCTTTCGATTCGGTAAGGAAGACATTGGAGAAAGACGTAACCGGTCCATCGCGCGGACCGAAAGATGCCCCCGTGATGATTGTCGAGTTCGGCGATCTGCAGTGTCCCGCCTGCAAGGCGGCGCAACCGGCGATCGAGGGACTGATCGCTGCCGAACCCAACGCGCGCTTCATCTTTCAAAATTTTCCCCTGGAGATGCACAACTGGGCAGCTAAAGGAGCCGCTTATGCGGACTGCGTTGCTCAAGCCTCGAACGACGCATTCTGGAAGTTCATCGCCAAGACGTATGAAACCCAAGCTGACATTACAGCCGAGAATGCCGATGAGAAGCTGACCGCACTGGCCGATGGCGCCGGCGTAAAAGGCGCGGACATTGCCGGCTGCGCCAGCACTCCAGTAGCGAAAGCGCATGTCGACGCTTCTCTTGCTTTGGGAAAAGCAGTCAACGTTACCGGCACGCCGACTCTTTTTATCAACGGCCGCAGCATTGGGAACGTCAGTGGCGTCCCCGCCGACACGCTGAAGGGTCTGGTTGATTTCGCCGCGAAGCAAGGGAAGTAGCTGAAGTCAGCTCTTCCTTTACTTCTCGCTCACCCAGATCTCGTTACTCGTCCTGTCGTGGTTGGCCAGCACATGCGGCGTGATCATGATCAGGAGTTCGTCTTCTTCTCGGGTGACGGTGTTATCGACCATGGCTTGATTGATTAGCGGAATGTATCCTAAGCCGGGAATGCCGCTCATCGAGCGTATATCGCTGGTCGAGACTTCTCCCGCAACCACGGCTGGTTCGCCATCGCGCAGGCGGATGCTGCCTTTATATTCCTGATTGGAAATCACGGGCACGCCATTCGCACTCTGCCCCGTCAAGGAGCGCACTTGCAGGTCAAGCGTCATGCTCACTTCGCCGTCGCCATGAATGGTGGGCTTGGCCTTCAGGCTCAGTCCCAGGTCCTCGTAACTGACCGAGGGAAAAGGTGGGACATAGCTCTGGTTCCCCAGCACTGCAGAAATCGCCGGAGAGTTAAAGACGGGAGCGTAGGAAGCGTTGAGAATGGGATAGCGTTCGCCTAAATGGAACGTGACATCGTTGCCCTGTGCGGCATGCATGGTGACGTGGCTCAGACTGCGCGACCAGGATTCATTCAACGAAAGATTAGCCGCGAACTGATCGAGACTGAGGCCCATGAACGTGAGGCCGCCACCGAAGGTGGCCAGCGGCTGGCTGAAGATTGAATTCGGCTGGCCCTGCAATTGCGCCAAAAGCCCAGACAACGCCGAACTCCCAGCCTGATTGATGCCGCCGGAGGAGATCAGCTGATTGATGAGCGACGTTATGCTTTGCCCTCCCAACCCCGCCAATGCCACGGCCGGAATGTTGTACAGGTTAAAAGTATTGGGAATGTGCACGCCGATGTTCCGCGCCAGGTTGTGGCTGATCTGGAAGATGCGAACGTCGATCGCCACCTGCGGACGATCGTTCGTCAACTGATGCAACAAGGTCGCGCATGCCTGCAGAATCGCCCGTGGGGCGCGGACTTCCACCGTTCCACCCTGCCCGGAATTGATCTTCTGGAAATCGCAGACGTTGCGCAGCGAGGTGACCATCTCGGTGGCCTCCTGCGGCGTGTTGGCGGGCACGGCAAAGGTTCCGAGCGACATGCGGTCAAACTGTTTGTGGTTCTCGACGTTATCTTTCGCGATCAGCACCTGGTGCGCATCCATGGGCGTCCACATGGTTTTGCTGACTCGGCATGCCAGGCTGACTGCGGTGAAGAAGTCAACATCGTCCACGTAGAAACGAACTGACTTAGCCTCGAATGAATCGTCAAATTCCGCGCTTATACCGTAAGCGGAGGTGAGCGCGATAAACAGCCCGCGAGCATCTCCGTCGTAATGAAACGTTGCCCGCTGGTTCTTCGGTTGAAGATAGATTTCACTGGAGTCGGCCAGAGTCGCCGTTATGCTGCCGGGACTGTGATCGGCGGGATCGCGCATCGCTTCCGCGAGCCGCTGCAGGATGTAATCATCTTCCGGGTCAAGCTTGAGCGCGGCGCGATACTCCGCCGCGGCCTGCTCCGGCTGGGCATCAGCCAGAAGCGCATCGCCACGCTCGATGTGCTGAAACACCAACTGCGCCTTCGTGACCTCCAGGGCCGATAAGAAACGGAGATCTTGCGGAGCCAGTCGCGAGGCTTCATCGAATTGAGCCAAAGCATCGTCCAAATGTTTGTGATCGCGTAATTTCAGGCCGTGAGCATAAATGCTGCGCGCTTCCTTGAGATCTTTCTTGGAGGCAATGCAGTTAACGCCGCCCGGCACTCCGTTGCCGCAGGAAATTATGGGTGGCTCGAGGGCGGCATCGTTACCGGCAAAGGCCGGGGCACCAGCCAGCGCGGTTAAAAGGCAAAGCGTAATGAACATCAAACGACGCATTGGACTTTGATTTTAACCCGCTGCCGGCTTCTCCGCAGCGTGCTATTAGTGCCGGGTACCTTCGGTTCTACTGGGTCAAAAGTCGGCCAGACAGCCTCGTGAGAACGAGACGGCGATGCTTTCTTGCAAGATTCCGGATTCAACTCAACATAAGCCGCTCGATGTCCCGTCGCCCAGCGATTAGGGGGTTTTGGCGATCTCAACTTTACACTTACGCCGGTCGGCCGATTCTCAGTTTACGCATTCGCTGTGACAACAATCACGGACCCGAGGAACTGGGTGGGAGTTTGATTGTGAGGTCAGCATGCCACTGACCCTCGCGAAGCTCAACGACTTGCGCTCGATCTCTATTGGGCACGCCGGGGTAATAAACACTCGGTTGCCATAGTGCGCTGCCGCCTTTTGCAAATCCTGCACCAACAAGGTATCCGCCCGCTTCCTGACCTCCCACTTCGAAATGCCCGTCTGCATCTGAAGAGAACGGTGAACGTTTGGTCCTCGTTAGAGACTCGCACAATCTGTATTTGCGCGTAACGTGCTGGCTTGCCAACCGCCGTCGTTACCGTTCCCGAGATCCTGCCATCGGTGTGCAGCAGAAAGCCTACGCCAACACAGGCACGCTCTTTAACGGAGGTGTTTGTTTCTGGTGCCCAAAGGCCATCTTCAGTGTTGGCGCTTAATATGTAGGAGTTCGAAGGCACTTCTATTTCGTAGTGCCCGTTACTATCCGTCTCGGCGATGAATTCGCTCCCGGTAGATGCTTGCTTTACCACAACCTTGCGGTTTGGGACCCAGAGAACTTCCACGGATTCTTACTGACGATCCGTGTCAGACTTCCGGTGAGAAGGCCAGTATCGCTGAGTTTCTGTAGGTGCCGCAGCCTTGCTATATCATCTTGCGCATCTGCAATTGGTTTGCTTGGGCTGTCGTACGGCAACATCAGCCCGTTCGTTTTCGTATTACGGTAAAGATAGAAAAGCCACTTTTCACCGACACGAATTTCTCGATGAAGACAAGCTTGATTCGTGACGGCCAGCACTTCACTGACAGGATCACCGACAAAAACTTCTTCAGGGATCAATTGCAGTAGCTCGTCCGTTTCTCCGATGTCAAATGCTGATTTGACAGTTCCCTTGAAGACTCGCGCATAATCCTGCGTCCCGCAGTCTGTGCCGTTTGTTTGAACGACGCCGCTATGGACACAGGTGACGTTATGACCGTCGTACTGACGCGTTTCAAAGATCTGTGCTGGTAGGAGGGGAACGACGTGGAGCGAAGCCCATATGGACAAGCAGATTCGCCACCTAGGGTGTGACCTCATGCGGGCAATTGTAGCTCTGCTCGTGAAACTGTTGCAAAATCGCCCATGGCACCCATTGACCCAAGTACAAGCGAGCGAATGGGATGACTCGGCGTTCGACAGCCAAAGATTCCGCTGTCCAACTTAGCTCAGCATCAACCGCTCGATATCGCGCGCCTTGCCGGTTTTCTCGTCGCAATCAATCACCACCGCACACAGGCGGACGTCGCCCGTGGCTGGCTCAAAGCGCACTGGCATGCCATTGAGAAACTTGCCGACCACTAATTCTTTCTTCACTCCGATCACGCCATCGTAGGGGCCGGTCATGCCCACATCGGTGACGTAGGCCGTGCCTTTGGGCAGAATTCGCTCGTCCGCAGTGGGCACGTGCGTATGCGTTCCCACGACCGCAGTGACGCGTCCATCGAGATACCAGCCGAGGGAAATCTTTTCCGACGTGGCTTCGGCGTGGAAGTCCACAAATATGATCTTGGCCTCGATCTTCTGAAGCAGCTGATCGGCGATGCGAAACGGATCGTCGTTCGATGCCATGAATACGCGCCCCTGCAAGTTAATTACGGCGTAAGGGATCTTTGCCTTGTGACCCTGATACACGCCCCAGCCGGGCATATCCGCGGGATAGTTCGCTGGACGAAGCAGGCGGCGCTGCGGCCCGTGGCCGTTGCCTTCGACCATCTGGAAGTAGTCGAGAATTTCGCGCTTGTCCCAGACATGGTTGCCGGTGGTGATGACATCGATGTTCAGCTCAAACAATTCCTCGGCCAGCGCGGGAGTGATTCCGAAACCGGCGGCAGAGTTCTCGCCGTTGGCGATAACCAGATCGATTGCCTGGTCGCGGACGATTCCAGGCAGACGCTCTTTGACGATGGTGCGTCCTGGCCGTCCGAAGATGTCGCCGATGAAGAGAATCCGCATAAAAAAGTTGATGGTAACACGCAGGTTTGCGGCTTATTTTGTGGAGCAATGGCCGCTTCATCGTAGAGATGCTCCGGCAACTATTGTCGGGCGCCAACTCCGCCGTCCTCAGAAAATCGTAGTTGCCCGCCGGATTCAATTGCAGATTGCGGACGCGCTTGTTGTGCACGAGGACGTTATCGAGATACCACAGATCGATGTAAGGCAGTTCGTCGGCGAGGATTAGCTGTAGTTCGGCATAGATTCGCTTACGAACGCCAGGATCAACTTCGCGCCGGGCCTTATCGATCAGCGCATCAACTTTCGGATTTGAATAATGACCACGGTTCGCTCCATTCGGCGGAAACCTGGATGAATGGAATACGTAAAAGATGTCTGGATCCTGATTGCCCCCCACCCAGCGCAATCCATACATTTGAAATGCACCGTGAATTACGTCGGCGAGAAAAGTGGCCGGCTCGAAACTGCGAATGTCCAGAATGATTCCCACGTCGCGCAACTGCTGTTGCATGACAGCGACCATCAAGCGTGTACTCTCGATCGTCGAAGTCTTCATCGTGATATGGAAGCGCACGCTGTTGGGCAGCGGATAGCCAGCCGCATCGAGCAGCGCGCGAGCCTTCTCGGGATCGTGATCGTAGGCTGGGACGTTGCCGTTGTAGGCCCAGCTCTGCGGGGGAAGAACGCTGCGCGCGGGCTGCGCCCATCCGGCCCAGAGATATTGGATCATCGGTCGGCGATCCAGGGCATAGGCAATGGCTTGCCGCACGCGCACATCTTTCAAAATCGGATCGCGCAAGTTGAAGCCGAGATACTGAATTTCGGTTCCGGGCGTATGTTCGACGGCGAGGAATGGTTCGCGCCCAAGAGTTAGCACGGTGTCTGGCGTGAGCGAGTTGATGGTTAAATCGCCGGTGCCTTTGCGCAGTTCGAGGGCTTCCGTGGTCGCATCAGGCACAACCGCAAAGCGCACGCGGGAGAGTTTGGCCTTCTCACCCCAGTACTCGGGATTGCGTTCGATGATCATTTCCTTGTCGGTTTCGGAACTAACGAACCTGAATGGTCCAGAGCCGACGGGGTGGGTTGTCATCTCATTTCCGCTGCCGAACGGCACAATCCCGATGGCGCCGTCCGAGAGATTCCAGAGCAGGGCGGCATCGGGTTCCTTCAAATGGAAAATAACCGTGAAGTCGTCTGGCGCCTCGATGCGATCGACAAAGCGATACGTCGCGGTTTTAGCGCTGCGAATCTGCCCGGTAAGCAGGGAATCGAGAGTCCACTTCACGTCGCGCGAAGTGAGCGGGCGGCCGTCATGAAACTTTACGCCGTGATGCAGGTGAAAGATGTAGGTGAGCGGATCGGGAATTTCCCAGCGCTCGGCCAGTCCCGGCGCCACATCGAGGTTGTCGCCGCGTGAGAGCAGATCGTCGAAGATGAGATCGTCAATGCGCTCGGACTGCGCATCGACCCCTACGCGCGGATCCAGATTTGTGGGACTTGATTCGATCAGCATGACCAGCGTGTCGGGATCGGGTTTGTTGGAGCAGGAGAGCAGGAAAGCTAACGCGAGCGCACTGAGAGCCGCCAGAACCTTTCGCGGCATCAGCGGCATTCCTGGCACATCTGGTGAATGGTGTTTACCGTTCTCCAGTTGCGCGTGGTGGTGACAACCGAGAGCACTCGATCCAGGGAAGCTTTCATCAAACTGCTTTCTGAAGTTCCGTTCGGTAAATAGAGATAGACTTCTTTGCCGACGCAACAGGACTGATCGGGTGCGGCGGTGAGGGCAGCCAGCTTTGATAGGGCGGCGGGCGCGGGAGCCTCGGAAAGAAAAGTTACGTGGAGCTTTTCCTGATCGATGGTGCGGTCTTTCAGAAAAGGATTGTTCGCAATCATTCGCGCGATTTCTTCGACCGTTCGTGAAACAACGGAAACCTGGAAGCCAAAGTCTTTGAGTATTCGCTCCTCGATTCGTTTAGACAGCGCGGACGGAGAGAGCTTCGGAGCTTTGAAGACCGCGTTTCCGCTCTGGATGTAGGTTCTCACCTGCTCGAATCCCAGCGCTTCGAACGATGCTCGAAGCGGCTCCATCTTAATGCGCTTGTGAGCGCCTACGTTAATTCCGCGCAGCATGGAGATGTAGATCGGCATAGATTTCCGTGTGGCTGACCTGCGAGTCTAAGGATACGAGATTTTGCCGAGCACTGCTGCGCGTTTTGCTCCTGTGGCTGAAGGAACGTTCGACGGCCGCCGATGCCAGGTTTCATGCGCCAGAACCGCGAAGGCGACGGCTTCCTTTGCCGCTGAAGGCAGACCGAACTCGTCGGAGAGACGCAGCCGTATTTCGAGCGGAGCAAGTTCGCTGCGCAGCATGGCGACGAGCGTCGAGTTCTTCGCGCCGCCGCCGGAGAGAATCATCTCGTGAAACTTTTGCTTGCGGGAAGAGCTCACTTTTTGTGCGGAAATCTGGCGTACTGCGGCTGCGATCGATTTGGCTGTGAGTGCCGTAGCGGTTGCGACCGCGTCCTGCCTCTTGGAACGTCCGCAAACTCGCAGAAAATCGAGCACATACTCGCGCCCGAATTCTTCTCGTCCTGCCGTCTTGGGAGGGCGTTTGCGGAAGAAGGCACGCCGCATTATTTTCGGCACGACTTTATCCAGCACTTTTCCTGAAGCGGCGATCTTTCCGTTGCGATCGAAGGGCTTGCCGAAAAGCTTCTCGGTGACGTCGTCGATCACCATGTTGCCTGGCCCGGTATCGAAGGCGATCACATCGCTTGCGGAGGCGCCCGCGGGGATCGCGGTAAGGTTCGCGATGCCGCCGATGTTTTGCACGATTCTTCCGACGCGCGCATCGCGGAACAGCATGTAGTCGAGAAAAGGAACCAGCGGCGCGCCCTTGCCGCCGCGTGCAATGTCGGCTGGGCGAAAATCCGAGACAACGGGCACACCTACTCTTGCCGCGACGACTGCCGCTTCGCCTGCCTGCCAGGTGGTCGCGATGTTGCGCCCGAGAAAGAGTTGCGGTTCGCCTTGATGATAAAGAGTTTGTCCGTGGCAGCCGACCAGATTTGCTTTCGCGCGGAACTGGCGCTGACAGGCGAGCACGGCATCGGCATAGAGCTCGCCCAACAGAAAACTTAACCGTGCCAAATCCGCCACACTGGCTCGCGAAGCATCCATCGCCGCGAGCACAGCCGCTCGAACTTTCTTCGGGTAAGCGTATTCCGAGTGGCCTAGCAGTTCGAAGTTTAGGGGGTGGCGTCCGCCGATTCGCAGCAGGGCTACGTTGATACCGTCCGCCGAGGTGCCACTCATAACGCCAGCCACGATCATGTCTTTTTTCATTATCAACGCAGGCGCCGCGAATTTGTCGCTCGACCTTTATCCGCGCGCACCAGAGCTTCCAGCCGCACTTGCTCTTCGAATTCCCACAAGTTGCGCGTCAATTTCTCAACCGTCGCGGCGGACGGATCTTTGGTTCGGCGCAACATCTTTGCCGACTTTTTCTTCAAGGCAAGCACTCGTCGCACGGATTCTGAGACGCGCCGCGCGAACTTCGGGTCGCGCTCTGCGGTTCCTACTAATTCGTCGTAAGCTTCCGCGATATAGTCCTCGCGATGGCACACGAGGCACAAATCTCCCCCCGCCTGAATGAACCGAACTGCAGCTTTACCGACCGGAGCGGCGGACAAAACGCCGCCCATCTCCAGATCATCGGACACGATCAGGTTGCGGTAGCCGATGCGCTTGCGCAGGATGTCTGTGATCCACACCTTCGACAGCGAGGCGGGAATTCGATCTTCGGTAACGAGTGGATATGCGGCGTGCGAAATCATCACCAGCGGCAACTGCGTGCGGAGTGCATGGTAGGGAAGCAGATCTTCGGACCACATCCTTTTCAGCGTCTTCTTGATTACCGGCAGTTTGTGGTGGCTGTCGAGAGTACCCTCGCCCAGGCCGGGGAAGTGCTTGCCGCATCCCAGTATGCCTGCGGAGCGCAGGCCCGCGAGGAACTCTCGCGCATAGGCAACTGTTTTGCGCGAATTCATGGAAACGACTCGCGAGCTCATCACGCTCTGCGAGACTTCGAACGCCAAATCGAGCACGGGGGCGAAGTCAACGTTGAAGCCTAAAGAGCGGCAGTTGTGCCCGATTATTTCTCCGTGCTTGCGGAAGAGTTTGCGATCGGCGGTGGCAAATACATCTGCCGCAGAAGGCGTTGGCCCGAGGACGTCGCGAAAGCGGTCGACCTGCCCGCCTTCGAGATCGACGCAGGTGAACAGCGGAGTGGAAACGCACTCTCTGGCAATCGCGAAGCAGTTGCCATGTCTGCTCCGGAGTTTTTATGTTCCGCGCGAAGAGGATCACTCCTGCCGGCTGCAGGCGCGTGAGCAGGGAAGTGAGGCGTGGCGTCATCTTCGTGCCGTCGAAGCCGACGATGAGAAGTTGGCCGACATCGAGCGCTTGGCGCGTCTTTCGTTGAGCTGTCATCCGTTACAATTCGTTGACGCGATTCCCCTTTGTTTTTGAGGTTAGATTTCCTTCTTCAACTCCGCCAGCAGATTCAGCGCCTCCAGTGGCGTTAGCCGATTCAAGTCTACTTCGCGCAGCTTTTCCAGCACGGGCTGTGACAGTGGCGTGAAGATCGTCAACTGCGTTGCCGGTGGCGCGGCGCCGGGCGAGAGATGCTCCGTCAATTCGCGCTCAGCGGACTCATGTTCTGCCAGCACTTCGCGCGCGCGCGCAATGACTTCATTCGGCAAGCCTGCCAGTTTGGCGACTTCGATGCCATAGCTGCGATCGGCCGCGCCAGGTTCGACCTTGCGCAGGAAGACGATACCGCCTCCAGTCTCCTTTACCGAGACGTGATAGTTCTTCACTCCCGCAAGCTGCTCCGCCAATTCTGTCAGCTCGAAATAGTGGGTAGCGAATAGAGTTTTGGCTCGCACGCGCGCGTGCAGATATTCGATGGCCGCCCAGGCAATGGCGAGGCCGTCGTAGGTGGAAGTGCCGCGACCGACTTCATCCAGCAGGATCAAAGACCGCGCTGTCGCCGTGTGGAGGATCGCCGCCGTTTCCGTCATCTCGACCATAAACGTCGAGCGCCCGCGGGCGAGGTTGTCGCTGGCGCCGATGCGAGTGAAGACGCGATCCACCACGCTAAGACGCGCGGAGCGCGCCGGAACGAATGAGCCCATCTGCGCCAGAATCACGATGAGCGCCGTCTGCCGCAAGTAAGTGGATTTGCCGCCCATGTTCGGTCCAGTGAGCAGCAGAATAGAATGCGTAGTGGCGTTCAGATAAAGATCATTGGGGACGAAGCGCTCGCTGCCGCCGGCCATTTCCTGCTGCTCGATCACAGGATGCCGTCCCCCGACGATTTCGAGGTCGCCACCGGTGTTTTCTTCTGAGGCAATGAAAACCGGTCGGCAATAATTCCGCAACGCCGCGACGTTGGCCAACGAAGCCAGCACATCTACTTCAGCCAGCGCGAGAGCGGTTTGACGAATACGCTTGGCCTCGGCGGCGATTGCGGTGCGCAACTCCGTGAAAAGCCGCCGCTCGATCTCGACGATCTTTTCCTGCGCGTCGAGAATCTTGGCCTCGTACTCCTTCAACTCAGGCGTTGTGAAGCGCTCCGCGCCTACCAGAGTTTGCTTCCGTTCGTAATCCTGCGGAACCAGGTGCAGGTTGGACTTGGAGACCTCGATGTAATAACCGAAAATGGAATTGAACTTTACCTTGAGCGAGGCGATGCCGGTTCGTCCGCGCTCGCGCTGCTCGATCTGCGCCAGCACCTGCTTGCTGTTGCGCGAGAGTTCGCGCAATTCGTCGAGATCACGATCCACTCCGGCGGCAATCACACCGCCATCGGCGAAGCTGAGCGGGGGCTCCGGCACAACTGTTTTGTCGATGCGGCCGCGGAGATCGCCGAGTTCGTCAAGCGATGCGTGCAAGGTCTTCAGCCGCTCGGCTGTCAGTTTTCCCACTGCAGTTTTGATTGCAGGAATCTTCGCGAGCGATGCGGCTAGAGCGAGCACGTCGCGTGGATTCGCCGTTTCGAGGGTCACGCGGCTCAAGAGCCGCTCCAGGTCGAGCACGCCGTCGAAGGCGCGGCGCAACTCCTCGCGGGCGATCGTGTCTTTAACGCCCGCTTCCACGGCATCCAGGCGTGCGTTGATTTCCGCGAGATCGAGCGATGGCCGCAGGAGCCACGCCCGTAGCAGCCGCTTGCCCATGGGAGTAACTGCGGCGTCGATCGAGCGAAACAGGGTAACGCCCGCATCCGTGCCGGCGAACAGCGGTTCAATCAGCTCGAGATTTCTAACCGTGACCGCGTCCAGCACCAGACAGTTCTGCCGCTCGTACCAGCCAATGCGGTCGACGTGATCGAGCGACCCGCGCTGGGTCGAGCGCACGTAGTACAGAATCGCACCTGCAGCGGCGGCAGCGGCTGTTCGTCCGGCCAGACTAAATCCTTCAAGCGATAAAACTCCGAAATGGTTCTCCAGCAGCGGAATCGCATGATCTGGAGCGAAGATCCAGTCGTCAAGAGGAGTCTCGGTACACGCGGCGCCAGACGATCGAGGCTGAGGCGAGTGACTTCGATTGGTCTTGGCATCAAACAGCGGCGCCGCCGAACCGTACAACACTTCCTTCGGCCGGAGTTGGTCCAGTTCTTCCTGCACCCGGCGCAGCGCGCCTTCTCCGGAGAATTCCGTTGCGCGAAACTCTCCTGTAGAAAGGTCGAGAGCCGCGAATCCTACCAACTCCCCCACCTGCGCCAGAGCAGCGAGGAAATTATTTTCGTCCGAGCCCAGCGACGAATCGGCCGCCGTGCCGGGCGTGACCACACGCGTGACTTCACGCCGAACTAGCTTCGTGCCGATCTGTTTCTTGGCCAGGCGCGCATCTTCCATTTGCTCGCAGATGGCCACTTTGAAGCCCTTGCGGATCAGTTTGCCAATGTAGCCTTCCGCCGCGTGGTGCGGCACGCCGCACATCGGCACCGCGATGCCTTTCTCTTTGTTGCGGGAAGTTAACGTGATCTGCAGCTCTTTCGAAGCGACAATGGCGTCATCAAAAAACAACTCGTAGAAATCGCCCAGCCGAAAAAACAATAGCGCAGTCGGATGTTCTTTCTTGACGGCGGCATATTGCCGCATCAGCGGAGTGGACGGCTCAGTCATTGCTTCAGTCAATGCAGTGGGCTTGGCGCGGATTATAACAAAGCGACAGCCGTTCCTTTTGTGCCTTCGATCACAGGCAGATGCGGAAATTGCAGTTGACGCAATTTCGTCTCAGTGTTCTCCTAACACATGGAACTCCGCAAAGATCCGATCACGCGCTCCTGGGTGATGACGGGAGACGAGCCGACTGTAAGCGGACCGCGCCTGGAAGGCGCCTGCCGTTTCTGTCCGGATTCTCCCGACGCCACGCAAGTTATCTCTTCGACGCCGAGCGCGGCGGGCTGGTCAGCGCGCTCCATGGTGCATCCCGCTCCGCTCTACCACATTGAAGGCGAGCCCGGCCGCCGCGGCGATGGCATTTACGACCGCATGAGTTCAGTCGGCGCTCACGAAGTGTTGGTGGAAAATCCCAGGCATGACCGCCAGCTGTGGAACGCCAGCGACGATGAGATCGGCCAGTTCCTGCGCCTGGCGGCCGAGCGCATCATGGACCTCAAGCGCGACCCGCGCGTAAAGTATGTCAGCATCTACAAGGATTACGGTCCGAACGCTGGCCAGGAATTCAGTCATCCCAGCTCGCAGCTCACTGCGACCACGTTTGTGCCGCGGCGCGTGCTTTACGAATTGCGGGCAGGACGCGAATATTTCTCCCAGAAAGAGCGCTGCGTCTTCTGCGACATTCTCGCGCAGGAGGAGCGCCAGGCCTCGCGCGTGATTGAAGCACGCGGAGACTATGTAGCTCTGGGGCCGTACGCTCCCCGCGTCCCTTATGAAACTTGGATTCTGCCCCGCAACCACGAAGCCTCGTTCGAGCGCACGGGATTGTCAAAGCCGGGGCTGCGCACCAATCTCGCGGCACTGCTGCGCCGCACGCTGCAGCGCGTGCGCTCGGTGACGGAAGATTTCCATCTGGTGCTGCACACCTCGCCCAACAGCCTGCATCCCTCGAAGAGTCTTGGTTTTTGGAAGACCATTGACGACGATTACCACTGGCACATCGAGATCATGCCGGTTCTCGCCACCAAGGCAAAATCCTATACTTTCAAGGAAGTTTACTATTCGCCGGTGAGTTCTGAGACCGCCGTGAAGCAGCTGCGCGAGGCCAAGATTGATGGATGAAAGCCGCTGGCCCAAGTGGGTCTGCAGAGACCCCTTCCGGCTCAAGTCTCCTGCAGTGCACCTCGCCATCTTCCCTCCTCTACCCCCCTCCACAATTAGGTTGACTTCGCCGCGTAAGGGAAGTAACATTCTGCGCCCCAGTGCGACTGGCGACGTTAGCCCTGAAGGAGATGCTTATGAAGCGAACGCTCTGGATGATTCTTCTAATGGTGATGACAAGTTGCGTCGGCGCAATTGCGAACAGCGTAACCTACTCCGCCACGATAGCAAATTTCACAATGGTGCCAAATGACGGAAGCGGCGACAATGTCGGCTTTGCATTCTCTGGACTGGGAACAAACGCAATTCTGATTGGCGGGGTTCCCGCTTCTTACTTTAGCGACTTTTTCGGATTCGCTCCCGGATCGACGGGAGGAGGATCCACGAGTTTTTTCCCCGATTACATTGCAAATGGAAACATTGGCGGGTACGGCTATGGCTCCATCGAATTGAATGACTGCTGTACCGCGGTGCTATTCGTGGGGGCGTTCACGTTCCCAACTAACGGGCAAAGCAATTTCTCTGTAACCGTTCCGGCCTCCTTGTCGGGTATTACCGGGACGATAACTTTGGCCTCGGGTCAAACGGAACAGTTCTCACTGAACGTCAAGCCCTTTAAACTGACGCTGAGTTTTTCTTATTCACCTTACTACGGAGTCTACTATCCCAACCAGGCGACTTATTCGGCGGTTGCCGAACCGGCTACCCTGGCTTTGATGGGAACTGGGCTCATCGCCATCGTCGGTTTGCTGCGACGCAAACTGAAAGCGTGAAGTTGGCGGTCTGAATGCCATTCGCCGCGTGGCGCATGTTCGACAAGAAACTACGTTGCACCCACTACTCTGGCGTGCGGGATTGCACTGTGCTGGCGCAACAGCGCTTCTGCCGCCTTCGCTTCCACCGCCTGGGAGAAGAAGTGGCCTTGCCCCAGTTCACATCCGAGCCCGCGGACAAGTTCAAACTGCTTGGCGGATTCAATGCCCTCCGCAATCACTTTCAATTTCAACTTGTGGGCCAGCAGGATGATCACCTCGACGGTGTCGCAAGCGCCGCGGTCGAGCAGCATTTCGGTGACCAGGGAACGGTCAATTTTTAAGGCTTCAACCGGAAAGTGCCGCAGCCCGCTCAACGATGCGCTGCCCGATCCAAAATCGTCGAGGATCACGCGCACACGCAATTGCTTAAGTTGCGAGAGCACGGTTGCAGTCAGTTTCGGATCGGCTGCCGCCACGCTCTCAGTTAGCTCAACATGCAGCCGTGGTGGGTCGATTCCAGTTTCGCGAAGAGTCGTTTCAAGGTCGGTAACGAAGCGCGCATCGGCCAACTGCTTGGACGAGATGTTTACGCTTACGCTGATGGCGTTCCGGCCTGGAATCTCATTGCTCCAACTCCGTAATTGTTTGCATGCTTCCCGAATCAGCCACTGACCAGTGGCCACGAGCAGGCCAGTGTCTTCCGCTGCGGCAATGAATTTGTCGGGCGAAATTAATCCCTGCTCCGGATGCTGCCAGCGCAACAACGCCTCAAATCCCGTGATCTGCCTCGTTTCCAGTTGCACGATGGGCTGGTAGTAGACGCGGAACTGGCGCTTTCCAATCGCCTCTCGCAATTCGGCTTCCAGCTTAAGCCGGTTCACCGCCCGGGTGTGCATGGCTTCGTCAAACACCTCGCAGCGCGAGCCTCCCATGGCTCTTGCTCGGCGCATGGCAACTTCGGCGTCGTGCAGCAGGTCTTCGGCACGCTCATGTGCGGCGCTGCTCAGAGCGATGCCTACACTTGCCGAAGTACGCAGTTCGTGTCCTTCTATCATGAAGGGTTCAGCCACAGCCGCGAGAATTCGTTGGCCCGCGCGCATGGCGTCGCTTGGGTCACCCACTGCTTCCAGCAGGATTGTGAATTCATCTCCGCCCAGGCGCGACAGAACCGTATTTTTCATGGGTACGGTTTCTTGTGGCCGGGAAATCGTGTCCTGGTTCCTCAGACAAGCTGCCAGGCGCTGCCCGATCTCCTTAATTACTTGATCGCCAACCGCCGGACTGATGGAGTCATTGAACGCTTTGAAACCGTCCAGATCGACGAACAACACGGCATACTGGCGGTCCGGACTGCGCTGCGCCCGAGCAAACAGATTGCGCAGGCGGTCGAGGAAAAGGCGGCGATTGGGCAGACCGGTAAGAGCGTCATGAAAAGAGTTATGCTCCAGTTGTTCTTCCGCCCGTTTGCGCTCGGTGATGTCGCGATTCACGATCACAATCTTTGCGACTTCTCCCTTCTCGTCCCGAACCGTGCTGGCAATCGATTCCAAGACCCGCCACGTGCCGTCTTTGTGGCGGATGCGGTAGTCCATCTTTCTGCCGACGCCGCTGGCGCGCGCCTCTCGCGCCGCTTCCAGCACTTTGAAGCGATCGTCAGGATGAATCTGCTCAAACGAGGATGTTTCGCCCAGTTCCGCCGCGGTGTAACCCAGAATTCGTTTGTAGGCGGGACTGTTGTAAAGACGATGGCCCTTCACGTCGACCAGCGCAATCATGTCAGCCGCATTTTCGGTGACGATCTGGAATAACTCTTCGCGCTTTTTCGAATTCTGGTGAATCCAGTAAATGCGAAACTGCTGATAGCCCACAAGGGCGACCAGCGCGCCGAGCGCGATCGAAATCCATAGCAGCATCATTTGTACCGAGAGGACTTTCAAGGAAGATATCGGCAGATCTCGGCAGATAACTTAGCTCTGATGGCATGTACCTGTACCTTCGTAAGCCAGGTTGCGTTGCATCCACTTTCGATACAGTAAGTTGGGGAGCGACCAGCGAAAATCGACCCAACCTCTGACGACAAACTATCCCCGACCGTTCATAATATCGGCATGCCTCCGGACAAGACTGTCCGCCGCCTGAAGACCTACGCTGGCACTCAGGGATATGTCTATCAGTACTACTTCGTCGGACAGCGAGCCGCTTTGGCCGATGATCCGGAAGCGCCCGCCACGGAATTCGTTTTCGATGTCACCTCGGATCGCAAGCTGACTTACGCCGTTAGTGTCTTCCTGCCGGAAAAGGCGGTTTCCACGTGGGTGAGAGCTCACGGCCGTTCGCTTACGGAAGCCGAACAGTACGCAGCCGCCAAACTTCGCTTGTTTCGCGCCTTCGACGAGCTTGAAGATATGAAGATGCATGGCCGCCGCTTGACGATTGATGCGGGTTTACTGGAGGAGGTGCTGGCAAGCCTAGGTGTCGAATAAGAACGTGTGATCCAGGTCACACTTTCCCGTGACCTTAGCCGTTTCCAGCCGCTCCTTTCTCTGTGCAGAATATAATGTTTGGAAAGGAATGGGGTTCCTGGCGTCAACGGACAAGAACTGACGAACCAGCCGTGGCAGCTAGCGGCTTGCATTAAACTCAGCGGACTCTGATACTTACCTGGCCTATGGCATTACTTTGGTTGCGCTTCGCGTTATGTTGCTATTTCATCGGGCTGATCTACGCCTTCTTCGCGCTTACGCGTACCAGCGACCTTTTCAGCCGCATCGCGCTGCACGCCGCTAGCCTTGGCATGGTCTTCCACTTCGTCTCGCTAGTCGAGTTATTCCTTTCCGGCCACGTGGTTTGGGCATCGGTGCATAACGGCGAGTCGCTGCTGGCCTTCTTTTCCATGACGTTTTTCATGATCGTCTATGCCGTCTACAAAACCACTTCGCCGGGCGTGGTCGTCTTTCCGATAGTGTTTTTTCTGACGTTCGTCGCCGCTATCGATGAGCAGCCGGTTCTATTGACAGCTTTCGTCCAGCACAAGGGATGGCTGATCGCGCACATCATTTTGATCTTCACCGGATACGCCGCGCTGGTCCTCAGCTTTGGCGCCAGCCTGCTCTACCTGCTGCAGGAGCGCCGCCTGAAAGCAAAGAAGCCCAGCAGCCTCATTTCGTTTTTGCCCGCGCTCGAAGTCATTGACCAGATCGGTTATCGCTCGTTGCTGCTAGGCTTTCCGTTCATGACGCTGGGGTTGATTACTGGCTCGATCGTGGCCATGTCAACTTACGGGCACGTGGATTTTGCCGATCCTAAAATCCTGTTATCGATTCTGATGTGGGCCGTGTACATGGTCATGGTCTTCACCCGCTGGAATTCGGGATGGCGCGGCCGCCGTGCGGCGGTGCTCGCCACATTCGCCTTTGCAGCCGCGGTGGTGGCCTGGGCCGCGAACTACTTCTCCACCATCCACAGGTTTGCCGCCTCATGAGATACCAACTCATTGGCGTGAATCACAAGAGCGCGCCGCTCGAGGTGCGTGAGCGCCTGGCGATTCCCGAGTCGCGCCTGCCCGACTGCTGCCGCGATCTCACCGCGCATCCCGGAGTCGAGGAAGGCATGATCATTTCCACCTGCAATCGAGTGGAGATGATTACGCACACTACCAACGGCTCGGCCGACCTGCGCGGCTTTCTGCACGATCATTTTCATTTGACCGCCGACGAACTGGACGCTCACCTGTACGAGTTTCGCGAGAAAGATGCCGTGCGTCACATTTTCCGCGTGGCCTCGAGTTTGGATTCAATGGTCGTCGGCGAAGCGCAAATCCTCGGGCAAGTGAAAGAAGCTTACGCAACCGCGCGCGCCGTGGGCTCGGTTCGCGGACAACTCGACCAGCTCTTTACCCGAGCCTTCGCGGTCGCGAAGCGCGTGCGCAGCGAAACAGCTGTGGGATCGTCCTCAGTTTCGATCGCTTCGGTTGCAGTAGAGCTGGCGAAAAAGATTTTCGGGACCTTGCAGGGCAAGAACGTCTTTGTCGTCGGCGCCGGCAAGATGAGCGAACTCGCCGCTCGCCACTTGATGGCCCACGGTTGCGCCTCAATCTTTGTCGCCAACCGCACTTATGACCGCGCCATCGGCCTGGCGCAGAAGTTCAACGGCCAAGCCATCAAGTTCGAAGATCTCTACGCCTCCTGCGACCGTGCCGATATCGTCATCACGTCGACCGGCGCGCCCCACGCCATTTTCCGCCGCGAGCACGGCGAGCAGTTCCTTGCCCGCCGGAAGAACAAGCCGATGTTTTTCATCGACATTGCCGTTCCTCGTGATGTTTCGCCGGAGATGGCCAAGCTCGACGGCATCTTCGCCTACGATATCGACGACCTGCAGCAGGCCGTCAGCAGCCACGTCGCCGACCGCCGCAAAGAAGCTGAACTCGCCGAAGCCATCATCACGACCGAAGTCGAGCGCTTCGAAGCCAAGCTGCACACCCTCGATGTAGTGCCCACGATCGTGTCGTTGCAGGATCATCTGGAAACCATCCGTCAGGCGGAAATCGACCGCGTCCGCGGCCGCATGGGCGCGTTGACTCCAGACCAGGAAATGGCGGTCGAAGCCCTCACGCGCGGAATCATCAATAAAGTCATGCATACACCGATCACCACGCTTAAGACGGCGGCTCGCGAGTCAGAAGCAACCACAGTGATTGACGTGGTGCGGAGATTGTTTAATCTGCACGACAAAGAAACGGGTCCGGCTTCGCAGGCTGGAAACAGAGTAGAAGCGAACAAGGAAGTATTGACCAAGAAAGAAGTGGAGTCGCGCCACTGATGCCTAAACTCCGCATCGGCTCCCGCGGCTCGCAACTCGCCCTCTGGCAGGCCAACCACATCTCCGCGCTCCTGCGCGCGCGCGGCCACGAAGTCGAGATCGAAATCATCCACACCACCGGCGACAAGATCACCGATGTCGCTTTGGCTATGGTCGGCACCAAGGGCATGTTCACGAAGGAAATCGAAGAGGCTCTCGCCGACGGACGCGTCGACCTTGCCGTGCACTCGTTGAAAGATCTGCCCACCGAACTTCCTCCAGGATTTGAAATCGCCGCCATCACGGAACGGCAGGACCCGCGCGATGCCTTCTGCTCACGGCTTTATGCGAACATCGAAGACTTGCCGCGAGGCGCGCACGTGGGCACGTCCAGCTTGCGCCGTCAGGCTCAGCTTAAGGCAATCCGACCCGATCTCGACATTCATCCCCTGCGCGGCAATGTCGATACGCGCCTGCGCAAACTCGAACAGGGCGAATACGACGCCATTATCCTGGCTGCGTCTGGACTGAAGCGTCTCGGCAAAACGGAGCTGATCAAGCAGATCATCCCTGCCGAAATCATGTGCCCGGCCGCCGGACAAGGAGCGCTGGGCATCGAAATCCGCGAAGGCGACTCCGCAATTCGGCAGCACCTTGAATTTCTGAACGACGCAGCCGCCCGCGCCACCACCACTTGCGAACGCGCGCTGCTCAATCGCCTCGGCGGAGGCTGCCAGGTCCCCATCGGCGCATTTGCAGAAATACGCAACGGCAAACTGCATCTCGAAGCCATCGTCGCCGATCCCGACGGTTCGAAACTCCTGCGAGAATCGCGCGACGGTGACATCAATGATCCCGAAGCGCTCGGCAACGCCGTCGGGAAGACCCTGCTCGGCCGCGGCGGTGATGAGATCCTTGACGCCGTCTACGGCCGCGGCCTGGCCGTCCCGCCCCAACCATGATTGAGAAAAAAGAGCTGCAATGAAAAGCGGCAGCGTCCTCCTGCAACTTCTCGGCGGCACGAAAAGCTCCCGTGCCCTGCGCCGCTGGATCAACCTGTGGCCGCCGTTTCTGGGCGCGGGCATTCGCGTCAAGCACATTGCCCCTGACATGAAATCGGTCGACGTCGAGATGAAGCTTCGCTTCTGGAATGCAAACTACGTTGGCACGCACTTCGGCGGATCGCTGTTTGCCATGACCGACGCCTTCTATATGCTCATGCTCATGGCCAATCTGGGCAGCGACTATATTGTGTGGGATAAAGCTGCGACCATCCGCTACCGAAAGCCGGGGAAGGGAACCGTGCGCGCGGAATTTCGTTTGACCGATAGCCAGATCGACGACATTCGCGAGAAACTGAAGACGCTTCCGAAATACGAGCCGGTGTTCTCTGTGGAAGTGAAAGACGAAGCCGGAGTTGTGATTGCCGAAGTCGAGAAAGTTCTGCACGTGCGAAAGAAGTTGATAGAAGCCGCTGCGGGCGCGGCTTTAGCTCGCTTGTAAGATCGTAGGAGACTCCCAGCATGTATATTCCGGAATTTAATCGCGTCGACGACCGCGCCGAGATAATCTCTTTCGTCCAGGCAAATCCGTTCGCTATTCTGATTACGTCATCGGACAACGGTCCCTTCGCGACCCATCTGCCTATCCTCGCGCGGCAGGCAAACGATCACATGGTCTTGCACGGGCACATGGCCAAGGCGAATCCGCACTGGGGCCTCCTGCAAGATAACCAGGAATCGTTGACCATCTTTCACGGCCCCCACGCTTATATTTCGCCACGCCTCTATGAGAGCCGAGAGAGCGTTCCCACCTGGAACTACGCCGCTGTGCATGTGTACGGCAACGCGCGCGTCAGCGCCGAACCCGAACACTTGCTGGAAGAGGTGCGCGAAATTATCAACGCATTTGATCCCGGCTACTTTGCTCAATGGGGCAGCCTCAGCGACAAGTTTCGCAATGGAATGCTGAAGCACATTGTCGGCTTCGAGATTGCCGTTACCCGCATCGAAGCCAAGTTTAAGATCAGTCAAAACCGAAGCAAGGCCGACCGGGCGGCAGTAATCGAGTCTTTGGCAAGAAGTTCAGATTCAGCCGCCGCTGGAATCGCTGCGCTGATGCAGAAGCAGGGACTGGGGGCGGATGGCAGAGCATGAACCGACAGCAAAAATCTCGCCCACGCCGACCCCTGGCCGGCATTCGTGTGCTGATCGGCCGTGCGCGTCATCAAGCCGGCGCGCTCTCTGGCGAGCTGCGGAAGTTAGGCGCGACGGTGCTTGAAATTCCGTTCATCGAAATTCGCCAGCCGCGTAGCTTCAAGCCGCTGGATTCGGCACTAAAGAATCTCGGCCACTATGATTGGCTCATCCTAACCAGTGTGAACGGTGTCGAGGCCATGTGGGAGCGGTTAAAGAAGTTGCGGCTGAAGAATACAAGTCTCAGCCGCTTGCGCATCGCGGCCATCGGCCCAGCAACCAGGAAAGCGATCGAGCGGCGCGGTTGCAAAGTGGATGTGGTTCCTAAAGAATACGTCGCCGAATCCGTGGTGAGCAGTTTGCGCAGGCGAGTAAAAGGAAAACGAGTGCTGCTGGTACGCGCCAAAGTTGCTCGTGATGTGATTCCGCGCGAGTTGCGTAAAGCCGGTGCGCAGGTCGATGTAGTGGAGGCTTACGAAACAGTGGTTCCGCAATCTTCGCGCACGCGCTTGCGCCGCGCGCTCGCGAATCCGCGCCGGCGTCCGCATGTGGTTACATTTACCAGTTCTTCCACCGTGCGCAACTTTGTTACGTTGCTCGGCTCGCGTCCCGCTAAGCCTCGAGGGGATACGACTGGCGTCGATTGGCCCGGTGACTTCCTCCACATTGCGCGAGCTTGGCCTGCGAGCTGACATCAAAGCTAAAGAGTTCACCATACCGGGGCTGGTGGAAGCCATCGTCCGAGTCGTGGCCGAGTCTTCGGATAGGAGCTAGCTATTCAGTCAGCGAGCAGCTGCAGTCAGCTGGAGGAACGTGTGCCAGCAAGAAGTCGGCAACCCGCTTGTAAGCGTCGATCTGGTTCTCCACGCGCGCGAAGCCGTGACCTTCGTTTTCGTAAATCTTGTAATCGACCGTGCCACCGCGCTTTTTGATGGCATCAACCACCTGCTGCGTCTCCGATTTTGGGCAGCGCGGATCGTGGCCTCCGGCCAGCAGCAGCAGCGGAGCTTTGATCTGGTCGATGAAGTTAACCGGCGAACGATCCTCGTACAGCGCTTTGTTCTTTACCACATCGCCCATGGTCGCCAGATCGGATTGTTGCAGCACCGGATCTTCATTCTCGATCTCGGTGAACCAGTTCACAAAAGGCACGATGGGCACGCCCGCAGCCCAGACCTCGGGCGCTTTCGTGACCGACATCATGCTGAGATAACCGCCATAACTGCCGCCCATGACGGCAATCTTCTTGGGATCGAGATGTCCGGTCTGCTTGATCCAATCGACGCCGGCCAGCACGTCCTGCAAATCGCCGCCGCCCATGTCGAATAAATTTGCCTGCTGAAATTCTTTTCCGTAACCCGTCGAGCCGCGATAGTTGGGCGCGAGCACCATGTAGCCTTGATTGGCAGCGTACTGTACAAAGCGGTTGAACGAATTCATGGTTTGCGACGTAGGCCCGCCGTGGATGTAGACGATGGCGGCGTTCTGCCCGTTGCGCGCCATGTTGAAAGGCACGTAGAGAAACGCGGAGATGGTCCACTTGCCGTCGCGGCTGGGGTAGTGGACGAGATAAGGCTCGACCATGTCTTCGGACCGCACACCAGCGACCAGCGAATGCGTAACCTGATGCGACTTGCCGGTTGCCAGCGTATATACCCAGAGATCGCCGGGAGCGGTGGGGCCGTTGTGATAATAAAGGAGACGCGCTCCGTCTTTGGTGAACGCGGAGTGGCCGCCCGCAGGCTCGTTCACACCTTTCGGGATAGGCAGCAGGTTCGACTTGCCGCTCGCAATATCGTGCAGGTAAATATCTTCGTTGCCATCGACGTTGGCGCTGAACGTGATGCGCTTGCCATCGGGAGAGATTTCGCCGCCGCGGATTTCCCATTTGTCTTTGGTCAGCCATGAGATCTTCTTGGTCGAAATCTCCATCAGCCCAACATTCTCATATCCGTTAGAGGCGTTCGAGGTGAAGAGAATGTGCTTGCCGTCGGGCGCGATGTCATTGTTAGAGTAGCGCTGCTCGCCCTCGTGCGGCGTCAGCAGTGTGCTCTTTCCCGTCGCAACCTCAGCCATTAAGATATTCGAATCCGTGCCCTTAGCCTGCTCTTGCGTGTAAACGATGTACTTGCCATCTTTCGACCAAATTGGATTGTAGTTGCCCTTGTCCTGCGGCGTTCCCGTCGTTACGTGCTTCACCTCGCGCATGAGCATGTCGTACACATCGATCTCATGAGCTGCCGATGTTTTTGGTTTTACTAAATAGGCCAGATAGCGCCCGTCGGGCGACCATGTTGGATCACTTTCCGCAATCTCACGCGTGCTGGTGAGGTTGACGACTTTGCCGGTCTTGGGCGAGACCAGAAAAATATCCCACTGCTCGTCGCCGTCGTAATCGGATTGATAAGCGATCCACTTGCCATCGGGCGACCACGCAGGCGCGGTCTGCCTCTGGTCGCTGACCGTGAGCTGCATCGGCCATCCGCCCTCGGCGGGGACGAGCCACAGGTTATTGCGTCCGCTCATGTTCGAGATGAACGCAATGCTCTTTCCGTCCGGCGACCACGTGGGCCGGCCGACCTGGCGTGTCATGTAGAGCTTTTCAATGGTCAGGGCGCGCGGCTCGACTTGCGCGTTGGGTTTGGACGCGATCTGCTTGGGATCGGTAATGGCTTGCGGCGCAGGAAGAGTCTGGGCGGCCAGAGTTTCTGTGACAACTGTGCTCATGAGTATGACAATAGCAAAGAGTGCGACAGTGCGCATGGGTTAGAGCCTCGAGACTCGGATCAAATAAGAAAGTGTAGCAAAGCCTTTATGCTTTCGCGTTCTTGTGCATCTCCACTGTGCTCCAGGTTTTGTCGGCGGCGTGGCAAATATTTTCCAGCGGGCAGTCGACGCACTTGGGTTTGCGGGCGATGCAGAGCTTCCGTCCGTGCCAGATAATCTGGTGAGCGAAGAGAATCCACTTCTCGCGAGGGATGACGCGCATCAGGTCTTGCTCGATTTTCTGAGGATCATTGTTCGTGGTCAGTTCAAGACGGCGTGAGATGCGGTGCACATGCGTGTCGACGACCACGCCTTCGGCTATCTTGAACCACGTGCCCAGCACCACGTTCGCGGTTTTGCGGGCGACGCCGGGCAAGGTCAGCAGATCATTCATATTCAGCGGCACCTGGCCGCCGAAGTCGGCGACTATTTTCTTGGCCGCCCCGACCACGGACTTCGACTTGTTGCGGAAGAAGCCAGTCGAACGTACATCAGGCTCAAGCTGCTCGGGCGTGAGCGCGGCGAAAGCTTCGACCGTAGGATATTTCTTGAAGAGTTCAGGCGTGACGCGGTTGACGTTCACGTCAGTCGATTGGGCGGAGAGAATAGTCGCAACCAGAAGTTCCCACGCGCTGGTGTGAGTGAGAGCGCAGGTCACGTCGGGATAGAGCTGATCGAGTCGCTTGAGAATTTCAGAAATGCGCTCGGGGGCGAGTGGATTGTATTTGCCTTTCGACTTTGAAATGGAGGGAGCATTGGCGCTGACTGGATGGGCGGGAGCGGCCGCCCCCACATTAGCATTCTTGATCGCACCGGCTCTGCTCCCGTGTAACGTTTTGGGCACTGGTCTTGCGGGCGAGGCCGCCCGCGCCACTCGGTCTTGGCGGCCGGTGCGGGCGGGCTGGCGGGGCGTGCGTCCGCGGGGCATGAGGGCAACATCTTAGCAGAGACCTCGGTAACCATGCGGCCAATTGACTCGCATCCCATGCCCCGGTACTCTTGAACGAACCTCACAACATTCAGGAAAGTTAACCGTGGCCGTAAATTCCATTCAACTCGGGCAGGTCTGGCGCAACGATGCCGATGGCCAGGATTATCTGGTCACCAAGGTGTACAGCGAAGTGTTCACCCAATATGCCATGCTGCGGCCCGCCGGGATTACGGCTCCAGACGCTCCCACCGTCCGCATCAAAGTCGCGAAGAGTCCACAAGGCGCCTCGCTGCCCGGCTATACGTTTACTCAAGACGGCTCGTTCTAGGGCGGACTTTCTAGGGCAGACTTTCCATCTGTAAATTTCCGTTACACTAAATCAGTTCTCAGTTCTCAGAAAAACCCATTTGGCTCACAGACTGAGAACTGAGAACCGAGAACTGTTTTTAAATGACTGAAAAACTTCTAGCGGTCATCTTCGTATTCATCAACTCCGTGATCAGCACCACCGGCTATGCCGGCATCACGCTGCTGATGGCGATTGAATCAGCGTGCATCCCTCTGCCTTCGGAACTGATCATGCCCTTTGCCGGCTATCTCGTGTTCCAAGGCACGTTCAAGCTGCTGTGGGTGGCGACGGCGGGCGCGATCGGTTGCAACCTGGGTTCGCTGGTAGCGTATGAAATTGGATGCTATGGCGGGCGACCCCTGGTGGAGCGCTACGGACGCTGGATTCTCATGGGCAAGCGCGAACTTGACTGGGCCGACCGCTTCTTCGCGCGCTGGGGATACTTGGCCGTGTTCTTCGGCAGGCTGCTCCCGGTGATTCGCACTTTCATCGCACTGCCCGCAGGCGTAGCGCGCATGCCGCGCGCAAGGTTTCATCTCTACACGTTTCTCGGATCGTGGCCGTGGTGCCTGGGACTGGCGTATCTCGGCATGAAGCTGGGCGAGAACTGGCGCGAGTTAGGGAAATACTTTCACAAGTTCGATGCTGTGATTGGTGTGATGCTGGTGGCGGCCTTGGCGTGGTTTGTTTGGAGTCACTGGCAGAATCGCCTGAGAACCGAAACCTAGAAGGAAAATTTCAGACGCCCTTTGCCAACTGTGACGCCACGATCTGCCAGCTTCCATTGCGCTTCACCACCACATCCATGTAGACGTAGCGAACACGAAAACGCCGTCCACTCTGCTCGACCTCATCTGACTCCGATCCCTGGACGATGCCCACATTTTCGTTCAGCAACCGTATGCGTCGGCCGATGGAGATCATCGAGACGTAGCGGATCGCGCCAGTTTTGAGATTGTTGATCACATCCTGCTTGGTGAAAGATTTTCCGGAGTCGTCGTATTGCACATAGTCGTCTGCGAAGATGCGCGAAAGTTCGGCAACATCGGCGGCGACCAGCGCGCGGTCGCCATCTTCAAAGAGCTTCTCGATCTGCTGTTCGTCGGTTTGCACTCATGCCCGCCTGCGTTGCCGTTGGCGCTTTCCTGTTAGTGTACAAGCTGAAGAGTTAAGAGGAGGATTCCGTGATTCGACTGTCTCGAACTCTGGCCGCGCTGATTCTCGCTACGGTCACGCTGCCCGTTGTTTCTCACGCCCAGGCTGCACTCCCAACCTCCGACCGTCCCTTCGTGGTTGAGTATTATTACAAAGCCAAGTGGGGGCATGCGGACGAGTTTCTGAAGCTGTTCAAGAAGAATCACTATCCGGTGCTGAAGAAAGAAATGGAGATGGGACGGATAGCAAAGGTTTGGATGGACCAGCCGCGCTATCACACGACCGAAGATGGACGCTGGGACTTTCGCGTGACTATCGTCTTCAAGAACGCGACCGTAGCCAACGAGGCTTTTGATGAGGCGGCGCTGCAAAAACAGATGTATCCCGATCAGGAAACGTTTCAACGCGAAGAACAGCGGCGCTTTGAGATCCTCGATGGACATTGGGATTTGCCGGTGAAGACGGTCGATCTGGAAAAATAATAGCGAGTGCCCGATACCGAGTTGCGAGTTCAAACATCGTGACCATGCCTTGGTTTGAGATGCTTCCCGAATACTAGGTACTGGGTACTAGATACTCAGTAGACTCAATCAATCTTCAGGAAGTTCGCCACCAGCTTCTCATTCCACTTCCAGGGAAGAATACGTTTGAGAGCGAGCTGTATTTTGGCGTCGCGGCCCACCAGGTAACGCAGCTTCGGGTTAGGATCTTGCGCGATGGACGCAATCAGGCGCGCCACTTCCATGGGATCCCGTTTGGGCATGGCCTTGACGCGGTCGCGCATGCGGAGACTGCGTTGGATGTTCGGCGAACTCTCCTGCGTTGCTTTCTCACCCATAACTGCGCCGCGCGTCCATATGTCAGTCTTGAAAGCTCCGGGCTCGACCAATACAACCTTGATTCCCAGCGCATTCAGCTCCAGCCGCAGCGATTCGCTCCAGCCTTCGAGCGCGAATTTGGACGCGCTATAGCTACTCACCGTGACCGCCCCGTTCAGTCCGCCGATCGACGAGATCATGATGATGTGCCCGGATCCCTGCCGGCGCATGGTGGGAAGCACAGCTTTGGTCATCGCCACGGCGCCGAAGAAATTGGTCTCGAACTGGCGCCGAAGTTCTTCCAGACTGACATCTTCGGCGAAGCCGGCGAGCGGGAATCCGGCGTTGTTGACGAGCACGTCCAGCCGGCCATGCTCCTGCACGACGCCATCGACGAAACCGGGAATGCGCGTCAAAGTTGGTGACATCGAGCGCGCAAACATCGAGTTGCGCGGAGACGCCGGCCGCGCCTGCAGCCGCATCCAGGCGCTCGCGGCGGCCAAGGTCGCGCATAGTCGCGACCACACGGAACCCGGCCTTCGCCAGTTCGATCGACGTCAGCAATCCGAAGCCGCTGGAGCAACCCGTGATGAGAGCAAGTTTTTCCCGCATGAGAATGAGTCCGCTAGGTTTGTAACATAAATAGGTAAAGTGCAGCGAAAAGGATTTTGGCGGCAGCCGAGCCGTCGAAGTTATCGTCCCAGTCGATGCTATAGGTTCTCGAAAGATGTTAAAAGATCGTAACAATCTTCCGGCAAATCCTTTATCGCAGTCATTGAAATTTGGAATTAGACAGAGGCTTGCTGCGGTCCATACTCTTAAGCATGGACACCTTATTATCCTTAGCGGCTGAAGAATCCCATGTTGATTTGCTGCACGAGATTGGCAATCGTCTGGCCACGGCGGACGGCTTTCACGAAGTTCTTACTCGCGTGGTTGAGTTTGCTTCCGCGCTGGTCAAGTGCGACTCCTGCCTGATTTATGTGCTCGATGGCGATGAACTGGTTTTGCGCGCCTCGAAGAACCCGCATCCGGAAGTGGTCGATCGCCTGAAACTGCGTGTGGGGCAGGGCATTACGGGATGGGTCGCGGAACATCAGGAGCCGGTCGCGGTTGCGGAAAAGGCAGCGCTGGATCCGCGCTTTCAGTTCTTCCACGAACTGCCCGAGGACAGCTACGAGGCGTTCTTGTCAGTGCCATTGATGTGCCGTGGGCGCGTCGTCGGGGTGATCAATCTGCAGCATCGCCAGCATCATGTATACCGGCGCCGCGAAATCCGCCTGATCTCGACGGTCGGATTTCTGGTGGGCGCTGAGATCGAAATGGCGCGGCTGGAAGATGCGAACTCCAACTTGTCCGAACAATTGCAGACCCGCAAAGTGGTGGAGCGCGCCAAAGGAATTCTGCAGCGCGATCTGGGATTGAGCGAAGAACAGGCTTACCTTACATTGCAGAGGCAGAGCCGGCAAAAGCGAAAGGCGATGAAGGAGATTGCCGAAGCTATTGTGTTGAGTGATGAAGTGAAAGGGAACGCAGCCTCGCCAAAGCCCGCCTGAGAGAAGCTTTCAGCCCAAGAACAACTAAGCATAAAGAGAAAGAAGCGAGAGGAAGGCCCGGGAGCAGATAGGGGTTATCTGCCCCCGGGTTTTTGCAGCGGAGAACTAGCGGGTGGCGGAGGCGGCCGAGGTTGCGGCCGCCTGCGCCACTTCGCGAGTTTCTGCCGGCACTGTGAAATGCAGCGACACGCCGAACTCCGGAAGCTGCATCGCGCTGACAAAGCTTTCCCGAGATCGCGAGACCAGAACAAGCTGGCTGACGTCCGAAGGTTTGGAGTCCTCAGTGTCAGTGACCAACATCAGGAAGCCTCCACTGCCGCCAAGGTTTTGCAGCATGAGCCTATCTGCGGGGCCATCGGTTGCAAGCGTGAACCTGTACTTTCCCGCGGGCACGATCGCGTTCTGCCAGTGGACTTCGTGCGCCAGAGTAAAGGTCCCGGCTGCGTCCTGGGCGGAAGCCAGGCTGGGCGCGAAGTTCAGAGCGCTCAACGTTAATACAGCGGCGTAGGCGAATTTGCGAATTGAGTTCATGGTATCTCCTGTTCTTTTGTGAAATGTCTGAAGAGCACACGCCAGGCGCCTGCGCCGAGTAGCATGCTTCAGATTGAGTGGAGAACAACGGGGTCAGGAGAATTGCTACGCCGCATCAAGGCTGGCAAGCAAACTTCAGCTTCGCGAGACCGGCTGCAGAGCTGGTTTGCGAAGTGATTTCACTATGGAGGAAGTTCGCCCTGGAGTCCAACGCAAAAAATCTATCGCACGAATCAAATGCGCGGCTCCCCGCTTGATGATGCAGCTGCGCGGTTGAAGTGATTTTCTGCGCGTTTGGCCGCTCTCATTTGCAAAACTCCTGCCGGATACGAGAACATACAAGGTTTGCACATCCATACAGATTCTTACTGAGGAAGCGGCCAACATATGGCGACACGGAACAAGTCTGCAAAGAAGGCAGCGAAGACAGCGCGGGTTGAAGTAAATAATGAAGTGAAGTCCGAGAAGCGCCACAGCTCTAAAGCCAACGGCACCATCGCGCCCGCGAAAGGGAAGCTGGGCGTGATGATCCCCGGCATGGGCGCGGTGGCGACCACGTTCGTCGCCGGCGTCGAGGCGATTCGCAAAGGCTTGGCGAAGCCGATCGGGTCGCTCACGCAAATGGGTACGGTGCGATTGGGCAAGCGCACGGATGGCCGCTCGCCAAAGATTAAAGAATTCGTTCCCTTGGCCGGACTCGACGACCTGGTCTTCACCGGCTGGGACATTTTCGAAGACAACATGTACGAAGCGGCGTCGAATGCCGGTGTGCTCGACCAGCGATTGCTCGATCAATTGAAGCCGTTTCTTTCCACGGTCACGCCGCGCGCCGCCGTGTTCGACCACAACTATGTGAAGAAGATAGACGGGCCGAACGTGAAAAAGGGCAAGACCAAGATGGATCTTGCCGAGCAACTGCGCGACGACATTCGGGATTTCAAAAAGACCAGCGGAGCCAGCCGGCTGATCACCATGTGGTGCGGTTCGACGGAGTCCTACATCGAGGCGACGGCGGCGCACCAGTCGCGTCAAATCGTTTGAGAAAGCTCTGCGCGACAACGACGAAATGATCGCGCCCTCGATGGTCTATGCCTACGCATCACTGATGGAAGGTGTACCGTTCGCCAACGGCGCCCCAAACTTGACGGTCGATCTTCCTGTGATGCTTGAACTCTCCCGGCAAAACGAAGCGCCGATCTGCGGAAAAGATTTCAAGACCGGCCAGACTTTAATGAAGACTGTGCTGGCTCCGGCGTTCAAGGCTCGCCTGCTTGGCCTCAGCGGATGGTATTCCACCAACATTCTGGGCAATCGCGACGGTGAAGTGCTCGACGATCCGGGGTCATTTAAGACCAAGGAGGAATCGAAGCTGGGGGTGCTGGAACACATTTTGCAGCCTGCACTCTATCCCGATCTATACGGAAATATCTTCCATAAGGTTCGCATCAACTACTACCCGCCACGCGGTGATAACAAAGAGGGTTGGGACAACATTGATATCTTCGGATGGCTGGGCTACCCGATGCAGATCAAGGTCGATTTCCTGTGCCGCGATTCGATTCTGGCAGCGCCGATCGTTCTCGACCTGGTGCTGCTGATGGATCTCGCCAAGCGCTGTTCGGAACTCCGCGGTCTTGGCATTCAGGAATGGTTAAGCTTTTACTTTAAGTCTCCCATGACCGCGCCGGGCCTTTATCCCGAGCACGATTTGTTCATTCAGTTGATGAAGCTGAAGAACACGCTGCGGTATTTGAAGGGCGAGGAACTGATCACGCACCTGGGGTTGGAATATTACGACTAGCTAGGGTGGCGCGGGCGCCCTCGCCCGCGTCTTTCGGTCGGTTGTCAGCTGCTTGATAATTGAGCACGTCAGTCGCCTCGGAGTTCAATCGCTTGGCAGCGTGATTGATCCGCCGCAGGTCGCGGGCATCGTTCCGGCGACTCTTGCGCTGGAGAGGAACTCCTTTCTTCTTAGGCATTGGGCTCACAAACGTCATTCTAAGGCATAGCGGCACATCGGCTGCCCTTGATCCAAGAGTTGATAGGCCGCATCACGCCAGCTTCTTCACCCTTTTGTATTCGTCAAACTTCTCCAGAAACCGGTCAATATCCTTCTTCTGCAAATAATACGGCGTCGACAAGCGCAGTTTGTTCGGGTCGCCTCCGCGAATGCGAATTTTATGTGTCTTCCACATCCAGTTTTCCAAATCCATGCGCGGAACCGGCGGCACGTTGACCGTGACGATAGCGCAGCGCAGCGAGGGATCGGGCGAGGTCCAGGATTCCGCGCCGCGCTTTTTCATCTCATCAAGCATGTAGTCGGCGAGCTTGCGATGGCGGCGCTCGATGCGCTCAAGGCCGATGTCGTTGGCGAGTTTGATCGACGCGCGCAATCCCCACAGCGCGGGCACATTCGAGCTGCCGATGCGCTGGAAACGTTCGGCGCGAAGCTTGGCGTCGTCCCAGCCTTCGGTGACGATGGTATTCCACAAGCGGTCAATGACTTCATCGCGCACATAAAGAAATCCCGATCCCTTAGGCGCTTGCAGCCACTTGTGCGGGCTGGAAGAATACATGTCGCAGCCTACATCGCGCACGTCGAGCCGCATCATGCCGGTAACGTGAGCGCCGTCAACCGCAGAGAGAATGCCCTTCGAGCGCGCCAGCGCACAGATCTCCTTCGCCGGCAGCACCACGCCGGAGAACGTGGTGATGTGGCTGAAGAAAATAATGCGCGTGCGCGGAGTGATCGCATCATTAAATAGATTGAGAACCTGCGCCGCGTCTTTCACCGGGCGCGGCAGCGTAACTCTCTTCACCACGACTCCATAGCGCTTGGCCTTCAAATTCCAGGGATGCTCGCCGCCGGGATGCTCCTGGTCCGTCATCAGAACCTCGTCGCCCGGTTTCATGTCGATGCCATTGGCGATGTAGCTGTTCGCCTCCGTAGCATTGCGCAGCAAGGCGATCTCGTCGCGATGGCAGCCGACAAAGGCGGCGAGAGGATCGCGAAACTCGTTCCATGCGGCGTATCCCCAGATGGGATAGTCTTCCGGATCCTGCTGGTCCATTTTCTCGGTGCTGGCGTAGCCGTCGAAGATGGCGCGCAGCACGGGCGCGGGGCTGGAGCCTACGGTGCCGTTATTCAGATAGATCTCGTCCGCCGGGATTAGAAATTGCTTGCGCATTTCAGCCCAGTAGGCGTCTTCGTTCTTGTCGAGCAACGAGTGATCGGGCAGCGGCGGAATCGTCTCGAGTTGAGCGAGCAGGTTTCCTCGGAGAGCGAGAGAAGCTGCCAATCCAGTGGCGGCACTTGTGAGAAAGCGACGGCGATCCAGCATTAGGCCTCCGGTCTGCGCAAACGATGAATGACGGAAGGCGCTATGTTACGACTGGGCGGGAGAATCCTCAAGCAGGATGACGGACTCCCCTCAATGTCTGGATTGAAAAGATCAACGCGCTTTGGCCTGAGCGGCGCGAATTTGAGGCATGAGAATGTCGCGAACGTAGTGCCAGTAAGGGACCATTTTGAGGGCAGCTTGGGCATCTTGCTCGGCGGCCTTAAGATCCGGTGTGGTTCGGTTCAGATTCGACCACGCGAGACTCATCAGCAACTCGGGCTCTCCCCACGTAGGCTCGAGCGGATCAACCGCGTCGCGCTTCTGGTTGCGGATTGCTTCCAATCCTTTGTCGTAAACTTCAAACGCCTTGTCCTGACCCCCGCCCCGCTCCGGAGGCGACGACCAGCGAATGGGGCCGAGCACCCAGAGCAGTCGAGGGTTGTCCGGGGCCGTCGCCATGGCTTCTTTCAAAAGCGGACTCGACTGTTGGAACAGTTCCTGAAGTCGGGTGGGGTCTTTCTTGTTCAGATACATCAGGTAGCCCAGACTGGAGCCTGCTCCAATCTTCGGTTCCACGAACGCCGGGTCCCGGGCAATGGCGGCTTTGAAATCGGTGACCGCCTGCGTGAGATCCTCTTCCAGATCAGTTGGAGTTGGGGTTTCGTTGAAGCCGTTGATCGCCCTCCTCCACAACGCAAATCCACGCCAGTAGAGCACTCGCGATGCCAGCTTGTTGTCATCTGGAATGGGCGTGAGCGCGTCGTGGAGGCGCTTCAGGGCGGCGCGGTCGCCCTCGTAGTCCGCCTTTTGGATCTGGACCACAATGCGGAGGATGGAATCGCGCGAAAGGCCTGCGGTTGCCACGTCTTTCGGACGCGGCTGCGTCGCAAAAGCGGAGACGATCAGCAGAGGAAGCACGAACCAGAACGCACTGCTGTTCCGAGTGCGTGGTCGAATCGCAGACATAACGCCTCCTGTCTACGGGAGAGACGGCAAACCTCTACGATGGTTAGTTTTACCACGGCTCTGGCGGCTCTGCGGGCCAAAATTGCGCGGTCCGGCTAAAAGATCCTTTCCGGGACCGTATCCCCAGGTAACCCGGCCCGGGGTCCGAGCGTCTAAAGTTAGCAGCAGAAGTTTGGGCTTCGTGTGCTCGGATCGGGCGTATAATTCCCGTTAAGAGTAGGTTGGGTCGCCAAAGGGGTATTTATGAAATTGCGATGGTTGGCAATCGCTGTGGCGTTAGCGGCGTTCAGCGCAGGATCCTGGACGTTGGCGCAGGTTTCGGATCAGGACAAAGACCAGCCCAAATCGGGTGATGTTCAAAACGCACCAGCGCAGGCCCCCGCCGCGCTGCCCACGCAGGATGACAGCCAGATCAAGCACGACGGCACTAAAGCCGATATCGACGCGGTAGGGAACCGCAACGTAGGTTGCACTCGTGGCATGGGCAACTGGTACACGGTGGAAGGCCAGGTGGCCCGCGGGCGGGTGTATGCGCAACAGATCGAGGCGCAGGTCAAGCTGATCAACGATCCTGTGATCACCGAGTACGTGAACCGTATCGGCCAGAACATCGTGCGAAACTCCGATGCGCAGGTTCCATTCACCATCAAAGTGATCGACTCCGACGTGGTCAATGCCATGGCGCTTCCCGGCGGATTCTTTTATGTGAACTCAGGGTTGATCCTGGCAGCCGACGAAGAAGCCGAAATGGCGGCCGTGATGGCGCACGAGACCGCCCACGTGGCGGCGTGCCACTACGGGCGGGAAATGACCCGGGCGAACCTGTTGCAGATGGCCTCGATCCCCTTCATCTTTATGGGCGGCGCGATTGGCTATGCAGGATACGAAGCGGCCGGGCTCGCCATCCCCATGACGTTCTTGAAGTTCTCCCGAGGCTTCGAAGCCGAGGCAGACTATCTGGGCGTGGAATACATGTACCGCGCCGGCTACGATCCTTCAGCCTTCGTTTCCTTCTTCGAAAAGATTCAGGCGATGGAGAAGAAAAAGCCAGGGACGATCTCCAAGGCGTTTGAAACCCACCCACCAACTGCGGATCGCATCGAGAAGTCGCAGGAGGAGATTCGCAAGATTCTGCCCTCGAAGCCGCAATATATTGTGACCACCTCGGAGTTCGATGAGGTCAAGGCGCGATTGGCGGCGCTTGAGAACCGCCACAAGGTACTCGATCAGAAGGACGCCAACAAGCCCAGTTTGCGGCGCACCTCGAACACCAGCAGCGACGATAAGAATGGCGACAAGAGCGATGACGATCGTCCGACGTTAAAGCGGCGGGATGATTCGTCGAACTAACGGTGGAGCACGTCAGGCATTATCGAACCGGCGGCTGTGGCCGCCGGTTTTGTGTTTGCATCGCAGCGCATGGGGGCATGCACTATCGTCATAAGAATTTGTGATTCGCGTCACAGCGGGCCGTTGTCGAGCGAACTAAGTTAAGCTACGCTAGCTTTTCACTGTGGGAAGTCAAGGAGCAGCTTTACCCATGCCAGAGAACACACTCACTATCACGGATAATCGCACCGGGCAAACTTATACCGTTCCGGTTGAGAATGGCACCATCCGCGCCATGAACCTGCGGCAGATCAAGACTGGCCCGGACGACTTCGGCCTCATGACCTACGACCCGGCGTTCATGAACACGGCGTCGTGCCGCAGCAGCATCACCTACATTGATGGCGATCGCGGCATTCTGCGTTATCGCGGATATCCCATCGAAGTGCTGGCCGAGCGCTGCACCTTTCTGGAAGTCGCTTATCTGCTGCTCTTCGGGGAATTGCCCACTAAGACCGAGCTTCAGACCTGGGTTCATGACATCACGCACCACACCATGTTGCACGAGAGTATCAAGAAGTTCATGGAGGGTTTCCGTTACGATTCCCATCCCATGGGTATGTTCGTGAGCACGGTGGCCGCGCTCTCCAGCGTGTATCCGGAAGCGCGCGAAGTCCACGATCCAAAAAACCGTATGCACCAGATTGTCCGTCTGATTGGAAAGGTTCCTTCCATTGCTGCCCTGTCGTACCGGCATAACGTGGGCTTCCCTTATGTCTATCCAGACAATGATTTGAGTTACACCGAGAATTTCATGAATATGTTATGGAAGATGGTCGAGCCGAAGTATGTGGCGAATCCGGTGCTCGCCCGCGCGCTCGATATTCTGTTTATTCTGCATGCCGATCACGAGCAGAACTGCGGCACCAACGCCATGCGCGCCGTGGGCAGCTCACAAACCGATCCTTACCTGGCGACGGCGTCGGCTGCGGCCGCACTGGCCGGTCCCCTTCACGGCGGCGCCAACGAAGAAGTGCTGAAGATGCTCGATGAGATTGGCTCGAAGGATAACGTGCCGGCATACATCAAGCGGGTAAAGGAAGGCCACGGAAAGCTGATGGGATTCGGCCACCGGGTTTACAAGAACTACGATCCGCGGGCGAAGATTATCAAGTGGACTGCGGAACAGGTTTTTCAAGTTACCGGCCGGAACGCGAAGCTCGACATTGCTCTCGAACTCGAGCGCATCGCTCTGGAAGATGAATATTTCGTGAAGCGCAAGCTCTATCCCAACGTCGATTTCTATTCCGGCATCATGTATCAGGCAATGGGCTTCCCGCCGGAGATGTTCACCGTGCTGTTCGCGATCCCACGCACTGCGGGATGGCTGGCGCAGTGGCAGGAACTGATCACCGATCCGGAGCAGAAGATCGCGCGGCCGCGGCAAGTCTACACTGGATACGAAGAGCGGCCATTCGTGGCCATGGAAAAACGGACCTCAGCAGCTGTTACCGCAGGCTAGAAACTCAAACCAGAGCGATTCGTTGCCTATGAAGGTTACGAGGCGTGCTTGGTCGCGAGTGCGGCAGCGTATTCGCGCCTCTCCGCCTGCGAGGTGATGACCTTCATCTCCTGCCAGTCGTAGGGAAATTCTCTTCCACAATCCAGGCAGGCTACGTAGGTGCCCGTCAAGGCGCCGGCCTGAGGTCGGCGGGCGGATCCTCGAATCGTCACGGGGAAGCTGTAGCGGGAGTGATGGCAACCAAAAAAGAAGTCAATCAACTTTGAGAGCATTGGAACACCTTCCACAACCGGGTCGTTCTCTACCTGAGCCCTTCTCTCGATCGTAATCCTGGGTCGTTCCGAGTGTGCCACCTGGGTAACTGCAACTAATCGGCCACTCTACCACCTTAGATTCATCCCGGTAAAGAATGGTTTCGTGATTGTTGCAGGAGTGCCTGCCCAGTGTGGAACGAGTGAGGCAAGTATTTCTTTGAGAAGCAGTTAGCAGAAATTGAGCAAGAGTTTGCACACTCATTGCGGACAGCATCGGCTTGCAGGTAGGAATCCAGGCCGAGCCGCTTCAGAAGACCCGCCACTGTGCAAAATTCAGCACGGTTTGGTTAAGGACTACGCCAGATTCAGCGCCTTCCGGATGGTCCCGCGCTCTTTCTGAATTTTTTCCTGAAGCAGGGTAATGCTGTAGATGAGTTGCTCGGGCCGCGGCGGACATCCGGGAACATAGATATCGACGGGAATCACCTGGTTGACGCTCTGCACCAGCGCGTAGTTATTGAAGACGCCGCCGGAGGTGGCGCAAGCTCCCATCGAAATCACCCACTTCGGCTCGGGCATCTGCTCCCATAATTGCCGGATCACCGGCGCCATCTTATTCGAAACGCGCCCGGCAATGATCATGAGATCGCTTTGCCGCGGCGATGGGCGAAACACTTCCGCGCCGAAGCGCGCAATATCAAACCGCGCCGCCCCCATCGACATCATCTCGATGGCGCAACAAGCCAGACCAAACGTCATCGGCCAGATGGAGCCTTTGCGCATCCAGTTCACGGCCGAATCGAGCGTGGTCAGCACCACGCCCTCGGGCGTGGGATTGCCGAAGGTCAGATCCTTGACGACCTTCTTGCCGTTTTCGAGTGTCGACGTAGGGGCCGAAATTCAGTTCGGGGGCCATTGGAGTTATTCTAAACTATTGCACACATGTGAAGGTGATACGGGGAGCATATGCTTAACCTTAGCGAACTCCACAAAGAACTGCTTGGCGTCATGGAAACATTTGCACAGGCGGAGCCGGAAAGATTCTACGGTCGTTTTGGGAATGACCCAGCGTACCGACGGGCGAGGAACTGCACGCCGCGCACCGATCTGATGCTGGGGACTACGGAGCAAGCTCGGGAAGAGAAAGGCGTCGTGCCAAGGGCACTTCGATCCTTTTTGGGGGACGGACCCAGCTTCTCCTACGAGAGGTATTCAGATGTTGTTGCGTTTGAGGGGAACTGGTGGTCGGGTGAGTGCATTGCGCTAGTGGCAGCGGAAGTTGAGAATAACATCGCCGAATTTGAGGGAACTCTCTCCGACCTGTTGAGATGTCAGGCCCGACAAAAGCTGGCGATCTTCTATTGTGAAGGGCCTGACAAGCGGGGTTATGAGCGAAGGGTCCGCGACGTTTTCGACCATTTTCGACAGCGGGGGCTTGCCGAAAGCGAGGACACCGAATACCTGATAGTCCTCGGGCCAGCCAGGCTTGTTCAAGGCGGTGGGATAGGGGACTGGCCCGCGATGCGGTTCAGCCATCAGTCACTTGGCTCACCAGATTGGCTCCCGTCGCCAGCTTAGGCTGGCGGCTCCGCTTGGAGGACTGCTTTTTCCGCAGAGTGTGGTAGCTGCACATGGACGAAATACTCCTCAGGATAGAGGTAGTCTTCGCCCGACTCGTCAATCACCCGAATCTGGTGCATCTTCGTGGCAGTTTCATCCTCGACGACCTGGTAGAGTTTCCGTAATTCGAGCGCTGCTTGGTAGTCCTTGTTCTTGACGCAGGCGACAAACCGCAATTCGCTTTTCATTGGATTCCCAAAATTCGCTTGATCTTCAGCTCTTTTCTCCCGACGCCGTGCGCTCGTACCAGTGTACTTCGGCATGACACATCGTACCATCGTCG
This sequence comes from uncultured Acidobacteriota bacterium, assembly GCA_963761915.1. Lineage (GTDB taxonomy): Bacteria > Acidobacteriota > Terriglobia > Terriglobales > Acidobacteriaceae > Sulfotelmatobacter. Next base: position 22,652 of record CAVXIO010000018.1, on the reverse strand, counting down.
AGTTCGACCGTCGCCGTTCCTTTCAGCTTTTTCCAGATGCGGCCGCCGTACAGCTTCCGTAATCTACGCCTCTCGCGGGTTCCTTTGCCCGAGGCGATCTTCTCAATATGAAGAATTTGCCCGATGATCTTGAAAAACACAGAACTGATTCTACTCCTGCCAGCCGCTGTTCCTCGGCGGCCTCGGCGCTGAAAAACCCCCTATGGGTTCACCACAATCTTGCCGAACATCTGGCTCTTCTCCAAGTACTCGTGGGCGGCGCGTAATTCGCTAAGCGGGAACAAGCGGTCCACCACTGGTTTCAGTCGTCCGGCGAATACGTGTTTCAGCACTTCGTGCAACTCGCCCATGGTTCCCATGTAGGAGCCCAGCAGCGACAACTGGCGCGCGAACAGGTGCCGCAGGTCGATGCCGACGTTCGGACCGGTGGTCGCGCCGCAGGTCACCAGCGTGCCGCCGCTTTTGAGAGACTTCACGCTCTCGTCCCAAGTGGCCGCGCCCACGTGCTCGACCACGATGTCGACGCCTTCTTTGTTCGTGATCTTCCGAACTTCCTCAGAGATTTTCTGCTTGTAGTGGTTGATGCCGTGGTCAGCTCCTAGCGCACGCCCTTTCTCTAACTTGGCTTCGTCGCCTGCGGTAGTGATCACGCGGCAGTGAAACAGTTTGGCGATCTGAATGGCCGCGATGCCGACGCCGGAACTGGCACCCAGCACCAGCACGGTTTGTCCCGGACGGACGCCGGCTCGTCCGACCAGCATGTGCCACGCGGTCACAAAGACCAGCGGCACGCTGGCTGCCTGGTTGAAGTCGAGTGAGTCGGGGATTGGAATCACGTTCGCTGCCGGCGCGGCGATCAGCTCGCAGTTTCCTCCGTCCACGGCATTGCCCAGCACGGTGAATTCGCGGCACTGGTTTTGCACTCCCGAGACGCATTTGGCACAGTGTCCGCAGAAATGCATGGGCGCCAGCAAACGCGCTGCCCCGCTTTGAATCCGCCGACGTACTCGCCGACTTCGACCACTTCGCCCGCAACGTCGCTGCCGAGAATGTGCGGCAGCTTCACACCGGGTAGGCCCTTGCGCACCCAAACGTCCAGGTGATTCAGCGAGCACGCACGCACGCGCACCAGCACTTGATCCTTGCGCGGCTGCGGGTCGGGGATGTCCTCATAGGTCAAAACTTCCGGCCCACCAAATTGATGTATGCGGACGGCTTTCATAACACGTTCTCCGAAGGAAATTTGATGCTGGACAAGCATACGTCTCCGCGTTGGGAATTCCCAATCTGGAATCTGGAATGAGATTTCTTACTCCGATTCATCGTCGTCATTAGATTTTCAGAGTAGGATTTCTCGGGGCGGGCTGGTTTAGAAGGCGTTGCCAGTGGGTACTGGACTTGGTCCGTCAAACCAATGAGTGGCTCATCAGCCATTGCAGTTCGACTCTGCCGCCTTCTGCACGGCCACTCATCAAATAAAAGATTGACATCAGGTTCGAATCGCGTAACCATAAACTTGGTTTGACGGACCGTCCTACTTAACTGGTTTAGTGCAGAGCCCCGGAGTGATGACCCGGGGCTTTTGCTTTGCCGTTTGACTCCCTCCTGTTAACCGCCTGATAATCAGATTGCAAAGAGTTGTCGCCGCATGGATATCTACGAACAAATCGTTCAGCTCCGCCGCGAAGGACGCCGCGGAGCTGTTGCTACAATCGTTAACGTCCGCGGCTCGATTCCTTCTTTTAAGACCGCGAAGATGCTGGTGCGGGACGATGGTTCGATCGTGGGCACGATTGGCGGGGGCTGCGTTGAGGCCGATGTGTGGCAGGCGGCTCGCGAGGTCATGGAGTCGGAAAAGCCTCGGACCCTCAGCTTCGACCTTAATCAGGATCCTAAGTACGATACGGGGCTGGTCTGCGGCGGGACCCTGGAGATTTTTGTCGAGCCTGTCTTGCCTCCAGCGTTACTTTATGTATTTGGCGCAGGTCACGTTGCTGTAAATCTTTGCAAGGTCGCGGCTGCATCCGGTTTCGACTTGATCGTTACCGACGATCGCACTGCCTACGCCACGAAGGAGCGTTTTCCGGCCGCCAACGAAGTCCACGCGCTTGATTTCGACGAGGCGACGAAGAAGCTCGATCCCAACGAGACTTCCTACATCGTTATTGTCACGCGCGGCCATCGAGATGATATGCGGCTGCTGCGCTGGGCAGTGCAGACCCGCGCCCGGTACATTGGCATGATCGGGTCAAAGCGCAAGGTGATTGGAATCTTTAAGACACTTCGGGAAGAGGGCTTGCCCGCGCATCTGTTCGACCGTGTCCACGCGCCCATCGGACTCGACATTGGCGCCGTTACGCCCGAGGAGATTGCGGTGGCTATCACGGCCGAGTTGATTGCCATTCGCCGCCACTCGACTGTCGGCCTGCCACACATGAGTTGGTTCCGCGGGCAAGAGGCTGAGCAAGATGCTGACGTAAACGGCGCGCCGGACAAGATCCCCGACCAAATCCCCGGCAAAATCAAAGATTAACAATCCTCGGCCGTTCCTGCTATCTTCGCTGCATGACCCGCGCTTCCAGCTTCGCCGGCGTGATCCTCGCCGCTGGCGATTCCTCGCGCATGGGCCGGGATAAAGCCTTGCTGCCCTGGCCGCCCCCTGCTGCCGGACAAGCTACTTCGCAAGAAACATTTCTTTCGGCGGCAATTCGTTCCCTGGCACGGGGCACTGAATTTGTGGTGGTGGTTGTGGGAAAGAATGAGGCGGCGCTGGCTCCGATTATTTATGCTCACGGAGCGTCTCTGGTGGCGAACCCGGACCCGAGTCGCGGTCAGTTCAGCTCGCTGCAAGTTGGACTGCGCGAAGTGCTCAACCACGGTCGCGATGCTGCGATGGTCACCTTGGTCGACCGGCCTCCGGTGAACCCCGCGACCATCAAAACTTTGCACGATGCTTTCGAGGTTGCCGATCAGAATATTTGGGCGGTGGTTCCTGACTTCTCCGGCAAACACGGGCATCCTTATTTGGCAGGCCGCGAAATGATTGAGAAATTTCTTCGCGTTCCGCCCACATCGATCGCCCGCGACATTGAACACCAGCATCAGGCGCACATTCAATATCTTCAGGTCGACGATCCTCTGGTCGTCTTGAATATCAATACTCCGGAGGAGTACGCGGCTCTGGTGGGGCGCAGCGGGTAGAGCGGCTTCCGGCTTCCGGCGTCCGGTAAATCGAATCGGTGAAGGAATCCGGAAACCGGAATCCGAGTTCAGCAATTGCGTGCCTCCCCTGAAGCAGGTTATCGTCGATAGATGAATGCTGCCGAGACAGAAGCGTTTCTTCCAGTCACCAACGAATTCCTCGATTCGGTCCTTAGGCTAAAGCCGCGCGTAGCAGCCTTTGATTGCGACGGCACGCTGTGGTCGGGCGATGCCGGGGAGCGATTCTTCGATTGGGAGTTAAGAGAACGCGAGATGATTCCCGAAGCCCTTGTTGTTCGATGGCGTGAGCGTTACGAGGCCTATCGGCGCGGCGAGGTCGAGGAAACAACCATGTGCGGCGAAATGGTGACCATGCATCTTGGAATTTCCGAGCAGAAGATGATGGAGGCGGCCAGCCGCTTCTTCGATCAGTTTTTCGTCGAACAAATCTTCCCAGAGATGCGTGAACTGGTGCGCCGTCTGCAGGCAAGCGGTTGCGAGGTTTGGGTTGTCTCTTCTTCGAACGAATGGGTAATTCGCGCCGCGATGAAACATTTCGGCATACCTGATAGCCGCATCCTGGCTGCAAAGGTGGAAATCGATGATGGAATCGCCACCGATCGCCTGATTCGTGTGCCCTCAGGCGCCGGCAAGCCGAAGGCGCTTCGCGAAGCCGTCAGGAAGGCCATTGACGCGGCTTTTGGCAACGCTCGCTGGGATACGGAAATGCTGGCGATGGCCACGGACGCTTTTGCCGTCAATCCGAATCCTGACCTGGAGGCGGTTGCGCGGAAGAACGGCTGGCGAATCTATTTTCCTGAAGGCACTCGTTCTCGGAGTTGAATTTGCGGGCCACGGTCTGCCAGTTACAATTGAGCTGCAAATGTATTCCGCGCAGTTACTCGATCATTTTCAGAATCCGCGCAATGCCGGCGAAGTTGCCGACGCCGATGCCGTGGCGGAAATTGAAAATCCTGCGTGTGGAGACGTGTTGCGTCTGACGTTGAAAGCCAGCGCGGGCCGGATCACGGAAGCACGATTCAAGGCCAAAGGATGCGTCGCGGCGATCGCCTGTGGCTCGGCGTTGACTGAGCTGGTTGTGGGGAAGACGGCGAGTGAGGCTCAGAATCTGCTCCGTGAACAGATCGTTGCAGCGGTTGGCGGCTTGCCGCAAGGCTCAACACACGCCGCTCAACTCGCGCTAGATGCGCTTACGGCCGCACTGCATCGCATTCCTTGAATCGTCCGATATTTGCAAACTGATGTCCTCGACTCACACGCCGCGCCGCATCGCCAGTCTGCAGCCCAGCGCAACCGTGATCCTCGCCGCGATTGGTGAGCTCGATCGGGTAGTCGCCTGCACCAAATATTGCGCGGACGTGGTTCCCGAGGTCACATTGCAATCGCCCGTCATTCTCGCCGACTCGTGGACCGCCAACGCCGAGCAGATTGTTTCCGCGCAGCCCGATCTGGTCATTGCTTCCGTGCCTTATCAAGAGAAAGCGGTCATCGAAATCCTGAAGGCTGGAACCAGCTTTTTAGGCTTTGCGCCTAAGACTCTCGCCGATATTTACCGCGACATTGCCATTATTGCGGGGCTGGTCGGCGCGAGTGATCGCGGCGAAGAAGTGATCGAAGGAATGCAGCGGCGGATCGAAGAAGTCCGCGAACGGACGTCGGGATTGGCACGACCGACGGTGTTCAGCGAAGAGTGGGGCAAGCCGCTGATCGCGTCGCAACGCTGGGTTGCGGAATTAGTTGAGGCTGCAGGGGGCGAGTTTCTGGGGATTCCCGGGCAACAGATTTCCGCTGAAGAAGTTGCTCGCAAGGATCCTGATATCTTGATTGCCGCCTGGTGTGGAGCGGGCGACCGCGTCCCATTGGAAAAGATTCTTGCGGACCGTGTGTGGCAGGAGACTCGCGCCGCTCGCACTTCCCGGGTCTATTGCGTTCGGGACGAGTTCCTTAATACGCCTGCTCCCACGCTGCTCCGCGGCCTCGACGCGCTGGCATCTGCGATTCATCCTGAAATCTTCGCCCGCACGGAAGGAATCCGGCAGATTACCAGCGTGTCATCTTCTGCAATCGCAGATCGTGCAGTCTGAGTTAAGATTCTTCTCATGCCTGTCGCCAGCAGAATAGAAGAAGTGCGGAACGAAATCACTGCGCTCGCCGAAGCAACAACGGCGGGCAAGGTTTTTATGCAGGGAGTGAGCCAGGTTTTGCACGAGCGCATGCTGAAGTACAACTGGGTTGGTTTTTACATGCTGGAACCCGGCGCTCAACCGCCGGCGCTGGTGCTGGAAGCTTTCGTGGGCGCCATGACCCCGCACACCCGCATTCCGCTGAACCAGGGCATTTGTGGAGCGGCAGCCTCTAGCGGGAAGACGATTGTTGTCGACGACGTCAGCAAAGATCCTCGCTACCTCGCTTGTTCGCTCGAAACCAAGTCGGAAATCGTGGTGCCTATTTTTGTCAACCAGCAAGTAGTTGGCGAACTCGATATCGACAGCCATTTTCCGGCCGCATTCGGAATCGAGGACCAAGAGCTGGTTCAGTACTGTGCTGAACTTGTGGGGAAGAAGTTGGAGACGTCGAAGTGAAGGCATAGAAGGGCAAGCTGCGAACTTCGGCACCTACCCCCTACAATCCAGATTATGAAACGGGTCGTCGCAGCGGTGATCGAAAAGGATGGCAAGCTGCTGGTGTGCCAGCGCACGCGGTATCAGACGATGCCGCTCAAATGGGAATTCCCTGGCGGAAAAATCGAAGACGGCGAGCAGCCTCGCGACGCGCTGCGGCGCGAGTTGGAAGAAGAATTAGGAATTCATGCCAAAGTTGGCGATGAGATCGCCCGGCTGAAGCATACCTATCCGAATGGCGCGATGGTGGAGCTGCGGTTTTTTATCGTTCGAGAATACAAGGGAGAGATCGAGAATCGGATTTTCCGCGATGTGCAGTGGTCCGTGCCTAAGGACCTGGCTTCGTACGATTTTCTGGAAGCGGACGCTTCGCTGGTGAAGGATTTGGCGGCGGGAAGGCTGATCTGATCAGGAGACAGGAGTAGACACGGGCGCGTGGCGAGCCTGTGTGACTGCTTAAGGCAAGCTCTTGTGAGCTCCGTCTCGGGGTCCGCTCCACCGCGGTCGATCAGATTGTTTGTCTTTTATTTATCTCTCTTATTTGAATCCCGTGCCTTGATTTCCTTCGCTGTGCAAATTTAATGGTAGTGATCACCACCAACACCGGGCACTGAGCCCTGGGCTATCCAGGGTAGCCTATCTGAGCGCCCTGATCAGATGTCCCCTTGTCCTCGCTCGCATGGGGAGGATGCGGGGGCCGGGCGTTTTCCTAGGACCGCGCGGCTTTAACATCCGGTACCTTCAGTTTCAGATTAGGCGAAATATGGCTGTGGAAGGAAGGTTAGATGTCACAAGTTGGAAGATTTCGTTGTGGAAAACTGCTTTAACCCCAGAGGCGCCGAGATGAGGAGCAGAGATACGGAGAAGAATTCGTGAAACTAAGCGCCGCCAGTTCTCAACGTCCAGAACCACGCAATGGTCAATCCGATCATTACGACCGTGGTCAGCCAGGCCACAGCGTTGAACAAACGCGTATTCACGTATTCCCCCATGAGTTCTTTCTTGTTGATTAGCAGCAGCATGAAAATCAACACAAAGGGGAGCACTACGCCGTTCACCACCTGGGATAGTACGGCGATCTTGACCAGCGGCAGGCCGGGGATGAGAAGAACGGCGCCGCCAGCCGCGATCAGCAGAGTGTAGAGCCAGTAGAAGAAGGGAGCCTCGCCGAATTTCTTATCGACGCCGGATTCGAAGCCCAAGCCTTCGCAGACGGTGTAAGCGGTGGAGAGCGGCAGAATTGACGCGGCAAAGAGCGAAGCGTTGAACAAGCCTACGGCGAACAGAATGTAAGCGTATTGACCAGCCAGCGGCTTCAGCGCCTGGGCGGCATCGGCTGCGTACTTGATGTCGCGGAAGCCGTGGATATAGAGCGTCGCGGCGCAGGCTACGATGATGAACCAGGCCACCACATCGGTAAAAATGCAGCCCGCGATTACGTCCCAGCGTGAAGCTAGCAATCCCCGCCGTGTCACGCCCTTTTCCACGATTGAGGACTGAAGATAGAACTGCATCCAGGGGGCGATTGTTGTCCCTACCACTCCAATCACCATGTATAAGTAAGCCTGCTCGCGAAACTTAGTCCAGTCCGGGGGCTTAAAGGTCGCGACCGTTGCCGCCTTCCACGCGGGATGCGCCAGCGCCCCGGCGAAGATGTAAGTGATGTAGAAAAACGACGCTGCGAGAAAAACCTTCTCGACACTCTTGTATTGGCCTTTCACCACGATCAGCCAGACGATCACGGCGCAGACTGGAACCGTTACGTAGCGCGAAAGGCCGAACAGTTCCAGGCTGGTGGCGATGCCGATAAATTCAGTGACTACGTTACCGAAGTTGGTGATCAGAATTCCCAGCATCATCAGAAATGTGATGCGCAGCCCGAACTCCTCGCGGATCAGATCGCTTAGTCCCTTGCCGGTTACGGCACCCATGCGAGCGCTCATTTCCTGCACTACGATCAGGGCCAGCGTGATGGGGATCATGGTCCACAACAAAAGAAAACCGTATTGCGCGCCGGCTTGGGAATACGTGAGGATGCCGCCGGCATCGTTGTCGACGTTCGCTGTAATGATTCCGGGCCCTACAACTGCGAGGAACAGCAGGGTCCGGCCTTTCCAACGTTTCAGAAGCTTCATGCGCGCATATCGCCGACATAGGATTAAAGCAAACCTGGAACGGATCGCGCGGGCGTTTGCGGCGCGCATTTCTGCTCAAGGCCGCATCAGGATACATGGACAGCGTGGGCGTGGTATAGATGAAAATGAATTTAAGAGGAAATAATTCATCGCCGCATGGCGGGATCGAATGGGGAAGCTTCTTTTACACGGACTGGCGGCGTTCGGAAGCCCCAGGCAGTTTAAGATGTTTCCAGGCCTAAATTACGGATGACCAAGAACCGCGCGCGCGCAACGTATCTACTGATCGCTCTGATCGTTGTCCTGCTCGACCGCTGGACCAAACACATTGTGGCGCAGCGCATCTCGCTTTATTCCCACATCCAGGTCATTCCCGGATTCTTTCGACTCACTCACACCGAGAACACCGGCGCCGCATTCAGTCTGTTTGCGGACTCGACTGCGCCCTGGAAAACGGGCTTGCTGATCGCATTTTCAGCGATTGCGTTGCTGGTGGTCTCGGTGCTGCTCTGGAAAAACAACCACGCTCACCTTGTCACGGGGATCGGCCTGGCGCTGATTATGGGAGGAGCGGTGGGGAATCTGTGGGATCGGCTGGCGCGTGGACGCGTAGTCGACTTTCTGCTGTTCTACGTGAAGCGGTATCAGTGGCCGGTATTCAATCTGGCCGATAGCGCGATTGTGGTGGGCGCGGGCCTGCTGGTGCTGGAGATTTTGTTTCATAAGTCGAGCGGACGGGAAGAATCTCAGCCGAACTGAAGGCGCCGTTCAAGCAAGCGCCGGGTTGACACAGTTTATGTGTGCACGTATACTGTGTCAATGAATGTAACCCTTTCCGTCGACGAGCAGCTACTGGCTCGCGCCCGCAAGAAAGCGAACGCTTTAGGCAAGAGCCTGAATCAAATGATTCGCGATTACCTGCAGACGCTGGCAGGCGTGGACGATCCTGAACGAAGCCTCGATGAGTTCAGGCGGCTCTCGGGCAAGGGCAACTCTCGCGGCTGGCGCTTCAATCGCGACGAAATTCACTCCCGAAAAGACGATGCCCGTCCGTAGTTTCTTCGACACCAACGTTCTTCTCTACGCCGACGACAAAGCTGCGCCCGCAAAGCAGAACCGTGCCCTTGCCCTGGTGGCGGAGCATCGCCGCGCGGGGACAGGTGTGCTCTCGATGCAAGTTCTGCAGGAATACTACGTGTCAGTCACGCGGAAATTGGGAGTGGATGCGGCCATTGCCCGTCGCAAGGTTGAACTGCTGGCAGAGTTTGACGTTGCCACACCGGAGCTGGCGGATATTCTGGGTGCGATCGATCTGCATCGGCTTCACGGCTTTTCCTTCTGGGATGCTCTGGTTATTCGTGCCGCCAAGCAGTCCGGTTGCGCCGTGATCCTCTCGGAGGACATGCAAGATCGCCGGGAGATTGACGGTGTCCGGATCCTTAATCCGTTCCGATAAGTGGCCGATTCTTACTCTGATTCCTGCGCTAACCTGATATGTTTGTGCTCGTGGAAAACAGTGCAAATAACTCAAGAATAATTTGCTTCTGGCGAACGTCCCTGAGTCTGCTTGTATTGCGGACTGTTCAAGAACTAATCGCCTACGGCGTGCCGTAAATCTGCTTGTACACGCTGGCGTTGCGCAGAATGGCCTGCACGTATTCGCGAGTTTCGGTGAAGGGAATCGATTCGACGAACTCCTGTGGGTCGCGATATTTGCCTTGACTCAGCCAGTCCTCTACGCGATCGGAGCCCGCGTTGTAGGCGGCGAGAGCATATTCGAACGATCCCCCAAACTTGTCGACCATGCCGCGGAAATAATGCGTGCCTAATTGCATATTCACGGCGGGGGTGTACAACTGGCTGGCGTTGTAGCGCTTCATCTTCACTTGCCGGGCGACGGCCTTTCCGGTTTTTGGCAACAACTGCATCAGGCCGACCGCATTGGCGCGCGAGACCGCGCCGGGATTGAACTCAGATTCCTGGCGAATCAGGGATGCAACCAGATAAGGATCGAGCCCATTGGCCGCCGAAGAACGTTTGAGGTCGCTCCAGTAAGCTTTGGGAAAGAGCGCTTCCCAATATTTTCGAGGAAGATCAGGAATATCGAGGGCGAAATAATTCGGCGCCGAATGCTTCATGATCTCGATCGCCTGGTTGTAGTGGCCGGTCTCCACATAGAGTTGTGCGGTTTCAGCCGGAGCCCAGCTGCTTGCGCCTTCGGCTGTCGCTGCGGCTTGCAGTTCTCGCACCGCGAAGTCAACTAAACCACCATTTCCCAGCAATTCGGCTTTCTGAACGTGCAACTCGTCCGTGGGAGGTTCTGACTCTGTAACTTTGCCGCTGCTGTCGAGTGGAGGCACGCGGTCTAGCAGCGCATAGTGTTCCGTCTCATCCGCTGCCGCGGGAAGATGCTTCATTCTGTCTCTGGCCAACTCCGCGTAGTAAAAGTTGCGATAGCGATCGGAAAGTTTCTGATAAAACGCCCGGGCCATGGCGAACTGGTTGTCCTCCTCGGCCAGACGGGCGCGCCAGTACAGGGCCGCGGGAGTTTCTCCGCCCGAAGGGTAGAGCGCGATTTGCTCCTCGAAGGCTTTCTTGGCGTCGTCGTTGCGTCCCTGGCGCAAGGTGAGCCAGGCGGCCTTCCAGTGCACGTAGGAAGCGCGCGGGCCGTTAGGAAAGCGCTCTTGCGACTCGCGAAAAGCGTCGAGCGCCTGATCATATTCATGATGAACCAGATGCAGATTGGCAGCGGAGAGCAGCGCCTGCTCGAGCCAAGGACTCGCTGGCGCCGCCTGGCGCAGCTCGCTGACCGTGCTGTAGAAAGCATCGTTATCATTGGCGGCCCATGCCACCTGGCCCAGCAAGTACAGGCGCTGGGCATTTTGCTCGCCGCTCACTGGGCCGACCGAAGTGAGGACTTGCTTGGCGTCGCGGTTCTTGCCGCCACGCCGAAGCGCGTCGGCGAGGGCGAGTTGCACTACGGGACGATCCTCGGGAGTGCTTTCGTTAACCAGGCTGCCGTACTCATCGGCCGCGTCTGCATAACGGCGCTTGGCCATCAGCGCATCAGCTCTGGTTTTTCGTTGCGCCACCGTGGGAGGAGGTATGGAGGGCAGCTTCTTCAATTCGGCGAAAGCCGCATCCGCCTCTGTAGCGGCGGGCATGGTGTAGTAAATATTCTCGAACACGTCGGCCGCTTTCGCGGTTTGACCTGAGGCCGCATAGGCGCGTCCAAGAGCGAACTCCACGTCGGAGCGCGTGGGTGTTCGGGTCTGTTCCAGCAAAATGGCCGCCTCGGTTGCCTGGCCTTCGAGCAGGAGAGCGTCGGCATAACTGACTGCGGCATCGCGCACCAACAGCGAATCGGGATGCGCTTTGGAGAAATCCGCAAGGTTTGCCAGAGCTTCGGCAGTGCGTCCGGTTTGCAGGTAAGAGGTGCCGAGGTAGTAGGCGACGTAATCGCCCAGGTCTCCAGCATGAACTTTGGCACGGTTCAGGGGATCGATGGCTTTGGCGTAATCCTTGTCGAGCACGTGCGCATAGCCGATGACCAGCCAGGCCAGCGCTCCCACATCGTCTTTGGCATGGGCTCGCGCGTAGGCTTCGACCCCGGCGTAAGCCGGGAGTGATCGATCCTGCAAAAGTTGCTGGGCCATGGGACGCAATGCGGTCGAAGCCACAAAGGCCTGCCGCATGCGCCGGACTCGCGGGGAGAGCGGGCGGGGCTTTCGGGCATTGGCGTAGTGATGCCTGGCTGGGCTGACCGCGGGCTTGGAGCTGGCGGGCGCTTTTTTTGCGGGGGCCTTGGGCGTGTTGCCGGTTTTGCGGTCGCTCGCGGCGGCTGGAGCCGCAGGCTTGGCAGAAGACTGGTCCGATTGGTTTTGAGGAGGATTTGACGCAGATTGCGGCAGCGCCCCGGCTGGCGAAATCAGAACGCCAAAGAGGTAAAGAGAAGCAACTGCGAGCACCCAAAGCAACTTCAAACTTGATCGCACTACGTTTGTTATTCGCTCAGACACGCTACTGCTAGAAAGTACCGCAAAAGCTAGCGGCGGAAATTCGAACCCATGATCGAAGCGTCATCTTCAGCCAGACTGCGCAATAACTCATTGTAAAAATAATCACCGCTGGCGGCCGCGGTGTTTCCATACCGCTTTTGAAACGTGCCACGGCTCTTGTCGATATCTTCTTTCAAGCGATCGTACAAATCTTTGTGACGGCGGCCTTCGGCGACTTTCGCCTGGTTGTAGAGCTTGATTTCATCCACGAGCAGGCGCGCGAATCGTTGCGCCTTGCGATGTATATCGGCATCTTCCGGCGAAAGACCAGCCCAGGGGTCGGGGGCTGCGGCGGGCGCGGCCGCTGCGCTGGCGTGCGCCGCCACTTCTACCACTTCGGCAGCAGGTTCGGGCTCCGGGGCATGCGGGGGCACATGCATGGGGGCGTGAGACGCAAAGGGATCGGAAAACGAAGAAACTGTCTGCACCGGCGGCGCCTCGACCGCAGGCCTGGTCGCCACGGGAATGTCGTCTTTGGCGGCCGCCTGCTTGCGAAGCGATGTTACTTCGAGCCACGCGCTGGTTGCGATCACCAGCAATTCCAGGGCATCGGCATCCAGCTTGCCGACGTCGCCTCCGTCGGCATAAACCAGCGCGGCGACTTTTTCCTTAAGAGTTAGAGGCAACATCAAGATCTGCTCGTTGGCGGGGCTGCCGAACTGCTGTGCGAAGCGGCCGCCCATCTCCGCGATGTTGCCCGGAGTAGCTACTCGATTTCGATAGGTGTGCGCGACCGGGCCGGCGTTCAGGTCGAGCGGAAAGTCCTTCACGGCTTCATCGTTGCCGAAACCGCGGGATTGCCATCCAGAAGCGACTCCCGCCTTTACCACGAACAGCGCGATGCGCGAGCCGTAGGCGCTGCCCGCATCCAGCAATCCCCGCAAGATTTCTTTCTGCGTGGTGCCTGCATGAATACTGGAAACTGCATGAACCAGATTGCTGGAGCATTCGCGCGCGGCAGCGGGCGGCTCGCTCACCTGAGCCGGCAACGCCTCCAGCACCTGCCGCACGATCTGCGCTTGCAGTTGCGGCGCTTGCGCCTGAAAGGCTTGCGCCACGGCGCTTTCCACGATCTGTTGGATCTGGACTTGCCGCCCCTCATTCTGTTTCTCGCTCGCTCGCGCCATGCTTAGAGAACCATGTCCCCTCGAATCAACGGTACGGTCCCACTTCGTCGAAAGCCGACCCTAACTGCTGATTATACGGCACTTGTGGAGCGGTCGCAGAGTGACGCAAGGACGTGTTCGACCGCGTACCGGCTTCCTCCTCGACTGTATCGCAAAACTCATGCCGCCCGAAATGTTAAAGCGATTGGGCAAACCAACAGGTTACCAAGTAGAATAACAGTTTACATTTTCAACACAGCGGTTCGTGAGCGGTTTGAGACCCGCAAAATGACCCGCAAAATACTGCATCGCCGAGAGAATGGGAGCCATCCAAAACAAACTAGAGGGGCCTGTTACTGATGAACTGACCCTGGTACAGGCGGCCAAGAAGGGCGACGACTCAGCCTTTGAAGAGTTGGTTCGCCGCTATGACCGCAATGTCTTTAGGATCGCGCAACACATCACGCAAAACCGCGAGGATGCGGAAGACGTGGTGCAGGAAGCGTTCCTGAAGGCGTACAGCAACCTGGCGAAGTTTCAGGAGCAGTCGAAGTTTTATACCTGGCTGGTGCGCATCGCCGTCAACGAAGCGTTGATGAAGCTGCGCCGGAAAAAGCCCGAGCGTACCGTTTCGCTCGATGAGGATATAAAGACCGAAGATGATTCACTGCCGCGTGAGATCGCCGATTGGAGTCCCAATCCCGAACAGCAGTACACGCAGGCGGAGTTGCGGGAGATTTTAAGTAAGACGATCCAGGGCCTTCCCCCGGGCTTCCGGACCGTGTTTGTACTGAGAGACGTGGAAGGACTTTCGACCGAGGAAACCGCGGCGGCATTGGAATTGAGCGTGCCTGCGGTGAAGTCGCGGCTGTTGCGGGCCCGCCTGCAACTGCGCGAGCGCCTGGGAAGGTTCTTCCAGAAACGCGAGAATGGACGTGGAGATGGCGACCAGTGAAATGCTCTGAGTTTTTGCACGAGCTGACCAACTATTTGGACGGGGTCCTCGACGAACATACGAAAGTCGAATTGGAGAATCATCTTTCCTGGTGCCACAACTGCTATGTGGTCTGTGACACCACGAAGAAGACCATTGAGATCTATCGCGACTCCCAGCTCTATGAATTGCCCGAGGACCTCCGCGGGCGTCTCCGTTCCGCAATCATGACCAAGTGCCAGCAGTATAAGAAGCGCGGTCCCGAGGGCGTGTAGTTTTCTGCAATAAATAGATTGCCGACAACCCTGCACAGCTTCCCCCCATCGCATATAATGGAGTCCGCGCCCCGGGGTGTTGCATGCTGCGTTTTCGGAGTACGACCCTTCTAGTTTCTCCTCTGTGGCTCGTTTCGTTCCTGGCTTACGGTCAGGCGAACAATAGGGCGCCGAGTTCGTCTTCAACTTCACCAAACAGTCAATCGCCCTTGCCAGCCGCAGGACCTATTGCGGCCAATGCGCCGCGCATCTGCAAGCAGAGCCGGTACGAAATCATCCGTGATTTTGAAACCCAGCTGGTTTATGCACGAGCGGTGTTTCCGATGGGCAGAAAAGGACTTGCGTTGAAGGGAGGTGTGATTACACCAAACGGCGAGGAGTTGCGGGAGGCGCTCGCGATTTATGGTCCGGCGGTGAAGCCCGGCGATCCAGCGCATATTTCATTGGTTCAAATCAAAGATGATCACATTCACTTTGAGATCAACGGTGGCCCGATGCATCGCAAGAAATGGTACCAGCGCGTGCAAGTTTCGGGGGCATATGGTCCGCCAGTGACGGGTGGGCCAGATGAGGTGGAGAACCCGCATGGTTCGTTCGTGGACGTTTACTTCAGTAAGTATGTTCCTGAAATGACGGCGCAGCAGATGCGCGATTTGCTGTATCCGGTGCTCGACTTCAGCGCCCGGAATAAGGAGCAAGCTTATCTGGACACCGTGCCTCCCAAGGTGAAAGAGGCGATCCAGGCGCATCATGTGCTGGTGGGAATGAATCAGGAAATGGTGCTGCATGCCAAAGGCAAGCCGCCGAAGAAAGTGCGGGAGCGAGATGGAGAGACGGAATTCGAAGAATGGATTTACGGGGAACCTCCGGCCGATGTCGATTTCGTGCGCCTTGTGGGGGATGAAGTGGTAAGGGTAGAGACCATGAAGGTAGGCGGCGACAAGATCGTGCGCACGGAAAAAGAAATTGTGTTGGAGCAGCCGCAGAGAGAAGCTAAGAAAGAACCGCAGGAGCGTCCCGCGACTGCGCCGACGCTGCGGCGTCCCGGAGAAGATTCAGATGAGGTGCCCAAGCCGTCGAACGGCGCTTCGCCACTGCCGCCTATGCCACCGCCAGACTTGCCGCAACCTTCGGGCGGGCCGGGGGATCTCGTAACAACGGGATAACGGAATCCTCATATCTATCTATAGCGCAGAACTGCCGCGCGTGCGGCTACGCTAGAATGCTTGCGTGGCTGTAGCCATCCAGTGCCGCGACTTACGCAAGACTTACGACGGCAAAGTCGAAGCCGTGCGCGGGCTGAATCTGGAGATTCAGACGGGCGAGTGTTTCGGTCTGCTAGGGCCGAACGGAGCAGGGAAGACGACGACCATCGAAATCCTTGAGGGGTTGCTGGAGCCGACGTCGGGCGAAGTGTCGATCCTGGGGCATTCCTGGCGCGAGAATGCGCGCGAGATGCGCGAGTGGCTGGGCATCTCTCTGCAAGAGACGCGGCTTTCCGAAAAACTCTCGGTGCGGGAGACCGTCGAACTATTTGCCAGCTTCTATCGCGAGCCGCGTTCGTCCGATGAAGTGCTGGAGCAGCTGCAGCTCACGGAGAAAGCGGACGCGTGGGTGGGAAAGCTATCTGGCGGGCAGAAGCAGCGGCTGGCGGTGGCGACGGCGCTGGTGTGCAATCCGAAGATTCTTTTTCTGGATGAGCCGACCACCGGGCTCGATCCGCAAAGCCGGCGGCAGTTGTGGGATATTGTTCGAGACTTTCAACGCGCCGGCGGGACGGTGTTGCTGACCACGCATTACATGGACGAAGCCGAGCGGCTATGCGACCGGCTGGCGATTGTGGATCACGGGCAGATCATTGCCGAGGGTTCGCCGCCTGATTTGATTGAGCGTCTAGGCGGACATCACGTGGTGGAGTTTGCGGTGGGTACAGACCTGACCGGGGGCTCCGACGGCGCGATGCTTGAGGCCTGGCGCTCCCTACCCAGCGTTGAGTCGGTTCGCGAAGATGACGGAATGGTGGCGCTGACGGCGAGAGAGCCGCATTTAACGATTCCCGCGCTGTTGAATGAGGTCGCCAAGCGGGGATGCGAACTGCAGCATCTGACCACGCGACAGGCAAGTCTGGAAGATGTGTTTGTTCGGCTGACCGGGCGGCATTTGCGGGAGGAGTGACTCGAGGGTAATAAACAATGAAGACGAACGTACGAGAAAACTTCTATCTGGTAGCAGCTATCGCGGCTGGGATGCTCATCGGACCGGATGCTATTGCGCAGGCGGGGGGCGCTGACTCGCCGACTGGCTTTCCGCCCCTGGATCAATGGAAGATTGCAATCATCGCGGGAGACGTGGTGGGTTTGAAGGCTTTGTACAGCACGAACCCAGCGGCGCAAGTGGAGGCAAATGGCGCGACGACCGGAGCCGAAGCCGACGTGAACTTCTGGATTGGACTGAAAGCGCGAAGCGTGAAACTGGAGATTGTCCGAATGACCGAGCGGTTCAAGGCCGAGAGCGTCATTTTCAAAGCGGAGGTTCAGACTTCAAACGGCCTAACCGTAAACGTGACGGACGCCCAAGGCTGGCAAAAGCAGGGAGAACAGTGGCGGCTGGTGGGCGCCGAAAGAACGGATGCACCGCATCTGACCCAGCCCTCGGACATGAAGAAAAATCTCTATCCCGATGGTGCCGACGCGCATACGGAAATCAAAGAGGCCGAGCAGAAAGCCGCAGCCGAGCGCAAGCGTGTATTGCTAGTCTTTGGCGCGAACTGGTGCTACGACTGCCACGTGTTGGATCTGGCTTTTCATCGGCCCGATTTCGCGCCGGTTATGGCTGGCTATGACGTCGTGCACGTGGATATTGGGCCGGACGGGAAGAAGAATGCGGACCTAGCCGAAGAATTTCAGGTGCCATTGGACAAGGGCATTCCCGCGCTCGCGGTGCTGGAGAGCAGTGGCAAGTTGGTTGTCAGTCAGAAAAACGGAGAGTTCGAGGATGCACGCTCGCTCACTCCGCAGGCGTTGCTGGAGTTCCTGAATAAATGGAAGCCGTAGAGGTTCCCATGTTCCAGTCCCCAATTCTGAGCGATCCTATTTAGCACCCATGAGCATTGCAGAGCAGACGCCGGTTACGGAAAAGATTGATTCCGGAAGACGCCCGCCGCGACGAAACGGGCGCTGGGCCGGGTACATTCATCTGCTCATAGCCCGCATGTTGGAGTTGAAGCGCGAACCAGAAGTTGTGTTCTGGGTATTTGTCTTTCCGCTGCTGCTGGCGACGGGGCTGGGGATTGCCTTCCGCAACAAGCCGGGCGATGCGTCGTTGGTTGCGATCGTGGCGGGACCGGGCGCGCAACAAGCGGAGGCTCTGCTGCAACGTTCCCCACAGCATGCATCCTTCAAAGTCGACGTGCAGGAGGGTGATGCGGCGCGCAAGGGCTTCCGTCTGGGGAAATACGATCTCGTCATCGAACCGGAAGGCGCGGGAGTTCGCTACCTCTACGATCCAGCACGACCGCAGAGCGTGCTGGCAAAGGCCGAAGTGGACGACGCGCTGCAGTTGGCAGCCGGCCGCAAGGATGTGGTGACGACAAGCGTAGTGACTTATTCCGAGCCGGGCTCCCGCTACATCGATTTTCTGATTCCTGGGCTACTCGGAATGAACTTGATGAACTCCGGCATGTGGGGCATTGGATTTGCGCTGGTCGAAATGCGACAACGCAAGCTGCTTAAGCGCTTCATGGGTACGCCCATGCGGCGCGGAGATTTTCTGCTGGCGCTGCTCTCGAGCCGTCTGGTGCTGATGATCATTGAAATCGGATTGCTGCTTACGCTTGGCGTACTTGTGTTCCACATGCGAGTGCTGGGATCGATCCTCACGATTGTGTTACTGGGCGCGGCAGGGGCGATTTGCTTTGGTGGACTCGGACTGCTGACCGCGAGCCGGGCGCAGAAGATCGAAAGCGTAAGTGGGCTCATGAATCTTGTAATGATGCCCATGTGGATCTTTTCTGGTGTGTTCTTTTCCTACGAACGCTTTCCCGCCGTGATTCAACCGCTTATCAAAGCTCTGCCGCTAACAGCATTGAACGACGCGCTGCGGGCAAGCATTCTGGAAGGCACGCCACTCATTCATCAGTGGCCTCGGCTATTAGTGATGGGCGTGTGGGGCGGTGTCTCGTTCGCGCTGGCGTTAAGGTGGTTTCGGTGGACTTAATCTGAGAGACGACCGAAGTAAGAGCTTGCGCCCCGAAGCTTAGGCCTCGTCCGTAAGTCTTGGGAGAAGTTACGAACGAGGCCGGCTGCGGTGCCTGCGAAAGCACTCTTCTACTTACTACTTTCCTAGCTTGGCGGCAGCCTTTCGGACCTTGGCCCAGCGTAGTCTTTGAGCTTCGGCAATTCGCCGGCGGGCATCTTTGCTCAAGGTACGGCCCGTCTTCTTGAGCTTCTTCGCGCCAGCATGGCCGAGAGCATCGAGCGCCCTCCCTACTTGTCCCATCTCTTTTTCGAGACGGGAGTACTCTTTCCGCAGGGAAGCAACCACTTTGTTCATCATCATTAATACCCCCTATGCAGGTAAGGCTAACACGAAAGACAAATAGTTGGAATTTCTTATCGGCTCTAAGTCAGATCAATGGCAACCGAGGGTTAATCTGGGAAGGCGGTACGAGTGGGAGAGGAAGCCGAGACACGGTACATTAGCCCGCGCCAATCGTAGATAAGAAGCGCGGAGCCTGACGAGCCTTCGTAGCTTGTTCGAAAGCGAACGCGAGCCGGATGAGAGTGGGCTCGCTCCATGCCCGGCCGAAGAAAGAAATGCCGACGGGCAGTCCGGAGATAAATCCGGCAGTTACATTAATGTTGGGATAACCTGCGACAGCGGCGGCATTGGAACTACCACCGGCAACGTGGTCGCCGTTCAACAGATCGGTAAGCCAAGCGGGACCGCCGGTGGGAGCGACAATAGCGTCAAGGTGAAACTTATCCATAGTGGCATCAATGCCGTCGGTGCGAGCGAGTTGGTGGTTCTTCTCGAGGGCGTCAGTGTAGGCCTTCTCGGTTAGAGGGCCTTTAGCTTCGGCTTTAATAAATAAGTCCTGGCCAAAGTAGGGCATCTCTTTCTGGCGATTGCGGTCGTTGAAGTCGATGATATCCTTGAGTGTGCGGACGGGAGCGTTGGGGCCGAGGCGAGCGAGATAGGCATTCAGATCAGCCTTAAGTTCGTACATGAAGAGCAATAGCTCGCTTTCGTCGAACTTACCCAGGGTTACGATCTCGGCCGGATCGACCAATGTGGCTCCTTGTTTCTTCATAGGCGTCGAGCGATTGCTCCATAAGAGCGTCGACGGCATCGCTGAAACCGAAATACTTTCTGGCTACGCCGATGCGCGCGCCTTTAAGGCCGTTAGGGTCGCAGAACTGGGTGTAGTCGGTATAAGACTTGCCTACGCTTGCAGCCGTCGCGGCATCTCCCGGGTCAACGCCGGTCAGCGCGCCCAGCAGAATGGCGGCATCGCGCATCGTGCGGCACATTGGTCCAGCGCCGTCTTGAGTGTGAGAGATGGGAATGATTCCGCTGCGGCTTACCAGGCCGACGGTGGGCTTGATGCCGGCGAGTCCGTTCGAGGACGAGGGGCAAACGATGGAGCCGTCAGTCTCAGTGCCGATTCCCACGGCGCACAGGTTGGCGGAAATGCCGGCGCCTGTGCCGGAACTCGATCCGCAGGGATTGCGATCGAGCACGTAGGGGTTTTTCGTGAGACCGCCGCGGCCGCTCCATCCGCTGGTGGAGTGGTTGGAGCGAATATTCGCCCACTCGCTGAGATTTGTTTTGCCCAGGATGACGGCACCGGCGGCACGCAACTTTTGCGCGACGATAAGAATCTTGCGGCGGCTTCGAGCCCACAAGGGCGAGCGAGCCAGCGGTGGTCATCATTTTGTCAGCAGTATCGATGTTGTCTTTGATCAAGACGGGGATGCCGTGCATGGGGCCGCGCGGACCTTTGGCCTTGCGCTCGTAATCCAGGGCATCGGCGATGGAGGCAGCGTCGGGATTCATCTCGATGATGCTGTTGATCGATGGACCGTGCCTGTCGATCTCATCGATGCGTGCGTGAGTATTTCTCAACCAGAGAACGGGCCGTGAACTTGCCGGACTTCATTCCATCCTGCAGGTCGGAGATGGTAATTTCATCGAGCTCGAAGGGCTTGACCTCGGGACCGGGCGGCGGGGCAGAGATTTCGCGCGCGGCGCCGAACGCCGGATAAAGCGGAGTGAGGGTCGCGGCTGCGCCGCCAAAAAGAGCGGTCTTGATAAACGAACGGCGACGGGCGAGCTTCGTGTCTTTTCTCAGCATCTTCGATGGATCCTTTGCGGTCTGCAAATATTTATGAAATCGCAACGCAACATAGTAATGCATGCGGTGAGTGCCCTGCAGAATATAGGTCGAGAGGTGCGAGGCGGGGAAGTGCGGAAGCTACGATGGCTGCCCCGCGGGTGTACCATTAAGCGATGAGAAACATGATTTCAGATTTCATCGAATCCGACAGTCGGGAACGTCCGGCAGCGGTCCAGTTCATCGTTCGAGATGTGCCGGACGACGAAGAAGACGACGATGAAGAGGACGATGAAGACAAAGAGAAAGAAGACGACGACGACGATGGCGACCAGGACGGATACTCGGAGTGAATCGGCCACCCTGGCAGCCCTGCCAGGCGCCAATACTGCCCTGCGCAAACATTTTCTGCGAAAGCTTGACTTCTGGTGTAGAATTAAATCCAGCTAAGTTTGACTCACAAGCAATTGAAGGTCGGTATCGCCAACCAGCGTCACCCCCTCACTAGCAGCGAATCTTCTCAGCACAATCCAAAGAAACAAGAATAGGACTACCAACAATGGCAGAACAAGGAACAGTGAAGTGGTTTAACGACGCCAAGGGCTATGGCTTTATCAGCCGTCAGAATGGCGAAGATGTTTTCGTGCATTTCTCCGCGATTCAGGCGGGCGGCTTCCGCAGCCTGCAAGAAGGCCAAACCGTGCAGTTCGACGTGACCAAGGGCCCCAAGGGCTGGCAAGCAGAGAACGTTCAGGCTGTCTAAGCGACCGCTTTCTGAGTAACAAAATGCCCGGGATTCGAGAGAATCCCGGGCATTTTTTTTTGGTGAGCTGGGAGTTAGGCCTTCAGGTTGCCTGCCGCGCCTGCTGCACCATCTCTACTAGAACTTTTCTAGTTTCCGCCGCATTGCTCACTTCTCGCAGGAATGCAATGCGAGCGCCTTTCATCCCATCCTGAGTCTTTAATCGCACGTGAAAGCCCAGGCGGTCCACCGAAGTCATGGCCGCTTCCTGCGACTCGATGCCGGCGAATGAGCGAGCCAGCAGGATCAGTGCATCTTTATGATCGGCGTTCATGTGTTCGATGAATTCCAGCTGCGGCATCGGCCAGTGGGTCGGGCTGCGCCTGGTCGTAGTCTGACGCTGGTACCCAGCCCATCACTCCGAATCCTCCAACGTAGTAAACGTCCATCACTTCCATGCGGTAAAAAGAGAAGTCTTCAAAGTCCACCCAGTACTTGCTGTTGGCGTAACGCTCCAGGTAGAGGCGGCGCGCCTCCGGCGACTTCCGGCTGGGGGATGGTTGAAACATTTCCTACCAGCGTGACTCGCGATGCGCCGAGCGGATCGCCGCTGCCGTCAGGCTGAGTTACGAGCAAACTGGCGCGTGGGTCAGCTTTGCAGATTCTGGGTGTGCATGGCCATCGTGCTGATGAGAAAGATGGGACGTCCGCGCGAATCGAGACCGTAGGGCATTACTGACCCGAAAGGAAAGCCCGGCTGTTTGCGCGAGATGGTTGAAAGGCTGCCGATACGTCCCAGGTAAACCAGAGTGCGGGCGCGCTCGGAGAAGGATGGCTCGGGAATCGGAGGCTGGTCGCTTGGCGCGCCGGAGGCATGTTTTCGAGTTGCGGAAGACATGGGTTTCTTTGAGGCAGTCTAGAGGCAGTCTAACAGTCTGTCGGAGGTTTCGCAGGAGATGCAAGTTAAGGTGTGTTTGGACGGCACGAGCTCTTGAATGGCGAAAAGCCTATACTGGAACCCTCGCGAGCTCGGATTGACTGCGAAAGGGCAACAATTTCGTCACTTTCGCGACGGCCGGAATGTCTGATTGAGTCTCAGCCTGCTCGGTTCATACGCTCGAAATCAGGCTCAGTAAAGACGATCCTGCGCTTCCCGTGGGCAGGAATAAAGGGTGTACCAGGGGGCGACTCTTTGGTCTGCGGTGATGTGCCGAATTCAGCGACG
>CAVXIO010000017.1:0-121595 GCA_963761915.1 uncultured Acidobacteriota bacterium | reverse complement strand
CTGCCATCTGCACCCGGCTGTGGGCGTTAACCTCGCCTTCGCCTGAGGTTTCGATCGGAAGGAAGATCATGTCCTTGAACTTATTGATCACAGCCGATTGAACTCCATCGGACTGCGATGACGGCATGCAGCCAAACGGTTTCAGAGCCAGCACCATGTGGCAGAGATGATGGACCGTGTAATACACATTCTTCCCGACCTCAAGATGTCCTTCTCCACCGCGGGCGAACTGGTTGTAGAAAGGATGCGCCATCTCGGCCAATTCTTTCTGCGGAACGAGATGATGCGTAATTCCGCCAAGATTCTTGATCGTCCGGTGATAGAGGCCGTTCCACATCCACTCGCCGACTCCCAGCCCCATCAGTTTCTTGCGCAAGCCCAAATCATTTGCCAGGTGCTTTTTCAATTCCCACCATTGCGGGTTCCGGTACGGACGATTCGCCGGCCACTTCGCCTTGGCGTGGGCCTTCGCCTGATACATCAGGTACGCCACCCACGTCGCGATCGGTTCGACCAGCACCTGCGCGCCTTCCCGCTCGAGGAAATCGAACATGTGGAAGTTGCCGTCACCCTCCGTGATCTGCGCCCAGAACTCGCCCGTGATCTTCACCACCGGCTTCACCTTGGTGCGGTCCACCTCAATGTTGTCCATCTTTTCGCGAGCTGCGGCCAGAGCATTGAGATAATCCTTCCCGCGCAAATGCTCGTTCATCTTGCCAAACACGTTGAAAGTGTTCCGCAGGATCTTGTTGCTCTTAAATTTTGGCTTGGCCCAGTTCGGAGCCCGCTCCTCGATCTCAAACGAATCTCGATTTCTAAGGTCGTCGCAAAGCCCATCCACGGTCTCGCGGAACACGCGCTCCGTTTCGCCCTTATTCACTTCGAACGGACGAATCTGATGGATCATGTCGTTGAACACATCGCCCAGGTGCATGGCGTTCAACATGCCGAATCCGAAGTCGATGGTGAACTTCAATCCGGGCTCGCCCGAGGCCGCCTTGATCCCATCGCTGTCCTTGAACAGCAGCACACGAAAACCATCGAAGCCGGCATTCTTCAGCGCGAAGCGATACTCGGCCTCGTACATGCCGAAGCGGCACGGTCCGCATGAGCCCGCCGTAAAGAATACATAGTTGTCCAGAATGTCCTTGCGGGGAATGCCTTCCTTTTCCAGGAACTGCAGATACTGCACGAGATTGCCGACCGTGAAATACGTCGGATTGCACTGCCCGTTATTGCCGAATTCTTTACCGATCTGGAATGCAGGCACATCGGGAACAGGCAGCTTCTCGCAGCGATATCCGCAGCCCTGGAACACCGCACGAATTAAATCTTCATGCTTCCAGGTGAAACCACCGAAAAGGATCGTTACCTTGCTGCGTTCTTCCGCCGTAAACGCACGCTCTACCGGCCGGTGGAAGTGGGTCGGCTGGTCCAGGCCCGCTATCTTCCGCAAGCGCATGCGCTCTGCTTCCAATCGCTCCTTAATTTCAGAATCGTTTTCAATCTGGACGAAATTCGTCGCCATAGAATCCTCCGGCTGTGTTTGGAATTTTAGGGACGGCTCTAAGCTCGATCGTGAGATGGAGAAAGAAATGCCACTCCTGCGATAGTCGAGCGCTGCTCAGGAGAGGCAGGACACCGCGGAACCCGGGATGAGACAACGTCTCTGTCGCTTCGGACTTTCTACTGAACAACATCCGAACTCCAAAAAGTGGCTAGGAGGTTCGAAGTCTTACACCGGCGGAACTACGTCGAGGGAGTTCCGGAGGCGCCGGATTTGCAGATGATCGCGTTTGGGTGCAGAAAGCCACCAGGCATTTGCCTGCGTCTTTCTAAATCCCCTACGGACGAAGTGAGGCTGTTCCTCTCATCTTCTTATCAGAAATCTTCCGTCAGTTCAAGCGCGCGTCGGAATCTTTATTCTGCCTGACTGTAATAATTCGCCTTTGCTCGGCGTCTTTACCTATGAAAGAGAAGCACAGGAGGCGTACCCTGCTGAGCGTACTAGAGGAACCGGCGATCGCAATTCCCGACGAAATCGAGCAAACGTTTCGGGCGCACCACGGGCTTGTGTTCCGAACGGCTTACCGCATCACCGGCAATACCGGGGACGCGGAAGATGCGCTACAAACCGTCTTCCTGCGGCTGCTTCGCCGGGGCCGGAATGCCGATGTGCTCGAAAACACAGAAAGTTATCTGCGCCGAGCGGCAATTAATGCCGCTCTGGATGTAATCCGATCACGCCGCGCCGACCACACTGTTCCGCTTCCTGAAGAGTCCCTGATGCCAGCGGCCGCGGTGCGAGCCGATGTCTCTGGCCTTCGCCAGGCTTTAACCCGCGCCCTGGCTCAGTTAAAGCCGCGGCCAGCAGAGATCTTTGCTTTGCGCTTCCTCGAGGGACTCAGCAATCGTCAGATTGCCCAAACACTCAACATTTCACAAGTGTTGGTGGCGGTTATCGTGCATCGGACCCGTCAACAGCTCAGCAAGCAGCTTCGTCCGTACCTAGGAGACAGATCATGAGCGACCGCAAGTTCGACCAGTTACTCTCTGAAATTCGAAACGAACATGTGGAGGACCAGATGGTTTCCCAGGCTGGTAAGCGCGTCTGGAGTTCGATCACCGGGTCTTCAACGGCCGAACTCAGCCTCCACAAGCTGCGCAGCTGTGAAGATTTTCGATCACTCATCCCAGCCTATCTGGGCAAGAATCTGCAGGAGGCTCGCCGGCTGCTGTTTGAAGACCATGTGCACCAATGTGTCGAGTGCCGGCATGCCGTCGAAGAAGTCCGCAACGGCGAATTGCAGCCCATGCTGCGACCTGACGTACGCCGGAAGTCAACTTCTCGTGCTCTTCCTGTGTGGCAGTGGGCCATGGCTGCCGCTGCGATTATCGTTGTCGCTTTTGCGACGTTCGCGTCTGTCAACGGTCTTTTCCCTGGGCAGCACGGCATTCGGGGCGCCGTCCAGAATGTAGATGGCTTGCTCTATGCGGTTTCTGACGATCAAATGCGTATGATTCCGGCGGGCTACCAGATCCGAAATGGAGATGAGATCCGCACGGCAAAGGGTTCGAATGCAGTTGTTCGGCTGCTCGATGGGTCGTTGGTTGAGATGGGTGAGCGCTCCGACCTTTCGGTATCCCGCGAATGGAGGGGAACCACCATCCACCTCGACGGCGGCCGCATTATCGTTCAGGCCGCGAGGCAGCGGACGGGCCGCCTCTATGTCGCCACTGACGATTGTCTGGTATCGGTAAAAGGGACAATCTTCTCTGTCAATCACGGGACCAAGGGTTCTCGCGTCGCGGTGATCGAAGGGGTGGTTCGAGTGGCCTCCGGCGAACGGACCACCGAGCTGAACGCTGGCGACGAAGAGACCTCCACCCCCAGCGTCTCCAAGGTGCCCATCGAAACCGAGATCGCCTGGAGCCGCAATTCGGCTAAATACCTCGCTCTGCTGGGCGACTTTGTACTGCTCCAAAAGCATTTTGAGGCAATTCCAGGGCCTGGATTGCGCTATAGCTCCGAGCTTCTGCCCTATGTTCCGGATGATACGGTCGTCTATGCCGCGATTCCGAACCTGGCAGCCACGTTAGGCGAAGCCACCCAGATTTTCCAGGAACGGTTGCAGCAAAGCCCGGCTTTGCGAAGTTGGTGGAGCGAACAACAGAAAGCAAACGGACCGAAACTCGGCGACGTGATTAACCAGTTGAAGACGTTCAGCAGTTATCTGGGAGACGAGATCGTATTCGCGGTGGCAAAAGAGGGTCCGACGTATAGTGCGCCAGTTGTGCTCGCCAGGGTCCGGCAGCCCGGACTGGAAGCTTTTCTGCAAACCGAGATGAAGCGGCTCAACTCAGGTGGTACGCGAGCTGCGCTTCAGATCGTGCAGGATCCGTCGACCGCATCGTCATCCTCCTTGCCCGCTCGGCCGTTCCTGGTTTACGTGAACGGCGATATGTTCGTTGCGAGTCCGGACGTCGCCGAACTGCAGCGTGCGGTAACCCGCATTCAACACTCCACTACCAGTCATTTCGCCGAAACACCTCTCTATCAACAGGTGGTCCATTCCTACCAGCAGGGTGCGGGCTGGTTGTTCTGTGCGGACATGGAACAAATCGTCGCGCAGAACGTACATGATGACAGTAGCCATCAGCTACCCCCAGGAATAGGAGATGTTCGCTACCTGATGATGGAACGCCGTGAGGTTGGAGGCAAGACGGAAAATCGCGCTGCGCTAACCTTCGCTTCCGAGCGGCGCGGTGTCGCTTCATGGCTGGCTGCACCCGCTTCCATGGGTGGGTTGGACTTCATTTCGCCGAATGCAAGCATGGTGAATTCGATGGTAATCAAGAACCCCAGAAGCATCGTGGAGGAGCTGTTCCAGATTATTGGCAGCAGCGACTCCAACTTTTCTCAGGAACTCTCCAAGTTCGAAGCCAAGACCGGGGTAAGCGTTCTGGATGACATCACCGCACCGCTTGGTGGCGAGGTTACCTTCGCCTTCGATGGCCCAGTGCTGCCTACGCCGAGATGGAAAGTTATTTTCGAAGTGTACGATCCAGCGACCTTGCAGTCGACCATCGGCAAACTGGTCGACAGTTTCAATCGACAGGCAACTTCGTCCGATGGTTCGCTCCAACTCGCCCAGCAGCAGGTTGGTTCGCAGACGTATTACATGCTCCGAAATGCGAGACAGCCGAACTTCGAAATTGACTACACCTATGTTGACAGTTACCTGATCGCCGGGCCGGACATCGGCACCCTTTCGCAGGCCATTCGAGACCGCCAGGCCGGAAATACTCTGACCCATTCGCCGACTTTTCAGGCGCTGCTTCCGAGCGACCGATACACGAATTTCTCGGCGATCTTTTATCACAACCTGGGTCCTGTCGTGGGTCCGTTGGTGGACCAGATCAAGGCAGTCGGAACTCTTACAGCGCAGCAGCAAAAGTCCGTCGCTACGCTTCAGGCGAACACCGCGCCGGGCTTGATCTATGCCTATGGCGAGCCCGACCGGATCGTGGTCGCAAGTGATACTGGCTTCATGGGCTTCGACCTAGGTACTCTTATGACGATGGGCCAGGGCAGCCCGTTCCCATCGCAACTGTTTCTGGGAAGAACCATGGCCCCTCCGGGCTCCACCCAGTAGATCTGTCAACACATGAGCATAGCCGTCCAACCCGGAGCAGCACACGCTACGAGTCAGGCGGCTGCTGCTCCGCAAACGCCAGTCATTGAGCTGCAGGATTTATCTGTCCGGTTCGGCAAGCGCGAAATTCTGAAGAGCCTTGTCTGTTCCCTGCGCGGACGCGCGATCGGGTTGCTCGGTCCAAACGGCGCTGGCAAGTCCACGCTGATCAATACGCTCCTGGGCTTCTACAAGCCTTCTTCCGGCTCGGCATCCGTCCTGGGATACGACATCCGAACGGCAACCCGGACAATCCGCAGTCTGGTCGGCTACATGCCTGAGAATGATGCGTTCATCTCGAAAATGAGCGCAGTTTCTTTTGTTCAAATGATGGCGGAACTTTCCGGCGTGCCTCCGGCGGCGGCCCTGGAACGGGCGCACGAGGCCTTGTTCTGCGTTGGACTGGCGGAGGCGCGCTATCGCGAACTGGGAACCTATTCGCTCGGCATGAAACAACTCGCCAAGCTTGCCCAGGCAATCGCTCACGGGCCCAAGCTGTTGATTCTCGACGAACCCACCAACGGTCTGGATCCTTCTGCACGGCAACGCATGATCCGCATGATCCGCGACATCCGCGACAGTAAGCAATTGCAGATCGTGCTGTGCTCGCATCTTTTGCGCGACGTGGAAGACACCTGTGAGGAGGTGTTGATCCTGAACCAGGGCCGGATCGCGCACTACTCGAATTTGGACGAAGAGCGCAAGGCCAACAAGAGATTTCTCGAGCTGGAAACCTACGGTGCCAATGGTGATTTCACGGCAGCAATCGAAAGTCTGGGCTGCGAGTGTGCCACGAACTTGAACCGGGTTAAGATGATCCTCGCCGACGGCGTCGAGGTTCGTGACATTTATCGTATCGCCGCGGAACGCGACGTGCGAATTCGCCGGCTTAATTTCCGCCGCGATACCCTCGAGGACATTTTCCTGAAAGCGATGGAAACCTGAAATGCAAGTTGAGCTGCAACTTGATCTGCGGGTGTCGAGCCGTCGGGAGGGCAATCATGGCCGTCTATAGACGCACATACACGTCGTATCTCGGTCCGGTTACTCCGGCGTGGTCGCGTTGCCTGGTTCTCTTTCGCTATTCCCGGAGAAACCTCTTCCGCTCGAAACTGCAGACCGGACTCTTCGTGCTCTGCTTTTTCTATCCGTTGCTTTGCCTGATCACAATCTATGCCGCCCATAACTTGAGCTTTCTTGAAAGATTGGGCGCCGGCAGTCAGTTGATTAGAATCGACAACAAGTTTTTCTTCTATTTCATCAGAGTGCAGGGTGTACTGGCGTTCATGCTCACCGCCTTCACCGGACCGGGCCTGATTTCGCCTGACATCGCCAATGGCGCGCTGCCTTTGTATTTCTGCCGACCGTTCTCTCGCGCGGAATATGTGCTGGGCAAGGCCTCAGTGTTGGCCATCTTGCTATCGCAAATTACCTGGATTCCCGGGCTTGTTCTGTTCACCGTGCAGTCGAGTCTCGCCGGACCTGGGTGGGCTTGGCAGCATCTTTGGATCGCCAGCAGCCTCATCCTTTCCTCTTTGATATGGATCGCAATCCTATCCCTTCTTGCCATGGCCCTTTCCGCTTGGGTGAAGTGGAGAATCGTCGCTGGCGCCCTGTTGCTTGCCGTTTTATTCTTCGGAGCCGGCTTCGCGCAGGCCATCAATGGCGTAATGCGCACCGAGTCGGGTCATTTCCTCGATATCGTCTATCTGATGGCAACCGTTTGGACCTCGCTCTTCCGAATTGATGACGCACGCTCCATGTCGTCCGCAGAAGCCTGGGTTGCTTTGCTCGCCTATTGCGCAATCTGCCTCGGGCTTCTTGTGAGAAAAGTCCGAGCCTTCGAGGTGATCGAGTGAACGTTGTGACTAACGTTGTCACTAACAACGATCGCATCGTGTTCGAAGACGTCTCGAAGTTCTACGGCGAGATTCTCGGAGTGAACCGGGTCAATCTTTCCATCCCTCCGGGCGTGACTAGCCTGGTAGGTCCAAACGGGTCGGGGAAGACTACCTTAATGAACTTGATGACCGGGCTGGTGCGCCCCACAAGAGGGCGAATCCAAGTTCTTGGCCTCGACCCCACCGAACCCGAGAAGCTCTTCAAAATCCTTGGCTACAGCACCCAGTTCGATTCCTTTCCCAAGGGCCTGACCGGATTTCAGTTTGTTTTTTCCTATCTTCGGCTTGCAGGCATCGACCCACAAACTGCTGACCAACTGGCCTGGCGCGCGATTGAGCGGGTGAGCCTTACCGATGCCGCAATCCGCAACGTTGCAGGTTATAGCAAGGGAATGCGCCAACGCATCAGGCTTGCGCAAGCTTTGTGTCACAACCCCCGAGTGCTGGTCCTTGACGAGCCTCTCAACGGCCTCGATCCACTCGCTCGTGCCAAAATGATCGCGCTGTTTCGCTCGGCGGCGGCAGACGGCTGCTACGTGATTCTTTCCAGCCATATTCTTCACGAAGTCGATGCCATCTCCGATCAAGTCATCCTGCTGAGCAATGGATATGTGGTGGCAGAGGGTGCAATCCAAAGCGTGCGCAACGAAATCCGGGAGCATCCCGCGCAGATTCTTATTCGCTGCGACCGCCCGCGAGACGTTGCCTCGAAAATGATGGAGTCCGAGCACACCATTGAAGTTAGCATCCACAGCGATGAGCGTGGTTTATTGATCAAGACCCGCGATACCGACCACTTTTATCTCATGCTCAATCACATTGCATTGGACGGGGTTGAGATCGAATCTGTCGCCCCCGCCGACGATGATGTGAATTCCGTTTACGAATATCTGATCGGCAACGACGAGGTGACGCGATGACCAAGCGCTGGTGGGTACAGATCCAGTCTGTCATCCGCCTGGAAATGAAGAAGACCTTCTTTGCGCGGCGCGGCCTTTGGATCTATATTCTTGCGCTGTTGCCGCTCTTGCTCTTCATCGGCTATGCCGTGGAAGTCTCGCACAACCGGGACCAAAGGAGTCGCATCGCCCTCCGCAGTGAGAAACGATTGACCTACCAGGATCTTCTCTTCGTCAAACCGGAAATGACGAGCCAGGAGGTCACCTCGCATCTGGGAAAGCCGCCAGTACATTTTCAGTGGAACGAACAAAGACCGATCGAGTCAGGCGGAGTCGCAACCGTTTCCCACGAGAGCTACCGTTACTCCGACGGTGCCAATGATCTGCTGCTCCAGTTCGTGGATGGAAAAGTGGTCAGCATTAATATCCGTAACGGTTACAACCTGCCCGAGGATTCCGTAGTGTTTGCCGGAGTGTTTCAGTTCTTCTATCTACGCCTTGCGGTCTTCTTCGGCTGTTTGGGAATCTTCATGAATTTGTTCCGCGGCGAAATCCTCGACAAAAGCCTCCACTTTTATTTTCTCGCGCCAATTCGCCGCGAAGTGTTGATGGTGGGAAAGTTCCTCGCCGGACTGCTTGCCACCTGCATCATTTTCGTTACCAGCGAGTTGCTCCAGATCATTGTCTTCACTTTGGCCTTCACGCCGAATGTTCGGGACCTTTACCTTTATCAAAACCACGGTCTGGCGCATTCGGCAGCTTACTTGGGAATTACTGCTCTGGCCTGCCTGGGCTATGGAGCTTTCTTTCTGGCGGCTGGAATGCTGTTTCGGAATCCGATTCTGCCGGCGGGGGCTATCCTGGTCTGGGAAGCAGTGAATCCTTTCTTGCCCGCGCTGCTCAAGAAGTTCAGTGTCATCTACTATCTGAAATCGTTATGCCCTATC
Source organism: uncultured Acidobacteriota bacterium (assembly GCA_963761915.1). GTDB lineage: Bacteria > Acidobacteriota > Terriglobia > Terriglobales > Acidobacteriaceae > Sulfotelmatobacter. The sequence goes on along the minus strand of CAVXIO010000017.1, from coordinate 112,653 downwards.
GACATCCCCAGCCCTCCCGGTATGCCGCCACTACTGTCGCTGCTGATATCCAATCCTGATCCGGTGTCCACTCCGGTCGCCATTCTGGGCATCGTGATTCTGGCGCTGCTTGTCTTGTATGTTTCCAGCTTTCAAGTCCGCCGCATGGAAATCAACTACACGGCCGAGTGACACACGCCTTGGCCCCCGCTAACGGCGGGGACGATCGAAATCTCAGATCCGGCAGAGATGGAGCTGGCCAGTCCACCTGTGTATCGGACGTTTTCGGCTCCGATGAAAATATTGATATGCTCTCGCACTTGTCCTTGCTCCGTTGCGATCCGATCGCGAACGGCCGGGTATAGTGTCCAGAGCTCCGACAACGCGTCGGCCAACGTTGTAGGTGAACCTTTAATCTCGACTCTACTCTGTCCGGCCGTGAATTCCCTCAAGGCCTCCGGAATGTAAAAAGCGACTGGCACTCAATCACCCCTTCGGTCGACGCGTCTTGCTTTTCGACGTAGATTTCGTTCGATGCGAAGCCGTAGCCTTAGGCAACGTTGGCCCTAAACCGCCGGAGGCGCCCTCCACCATTGCATTCCTGACGCAGACCACTGACGGCAGCCCTTCGAGTATCTTCACCCATGTCTTGCCTTCATCGCGTGACCCAAAGAGCTGCCCGCTCCGTGTGCCGAAGTAAATTCCGGCAGGGTCGAACGAGTCCGCGGTTACGGCATCGCGCAGGACTGTTTCGTAAGCACGCTTCTGTGGAAGGCCGCGCGACAAAGGCTCCCACGAGGTGCCACTGTTGCGGGTTCGATAGACGCGCAGCCGGCCGTCGCACGCGCAGCGAAACTCGTCAGATTCAACCGGAACGATATATACACACTCCGGGTTTCTGGGGTGCGTGAGCATGGCAAAACCAAAATCCGACGGCACTCCATTGGCAATGTCGAGCCAGTTTTCGGCACAGTTATCAGAGCGATATAGCCCCCAATGACTTTGCAGAAAGAGGCGCTCCGGACGAGCCGGATGCATAACAATCTTATGCACACATTGTCCGAACTCGGGATACCTGTCGGGCATGGTCATAGCGCGGATGCCTTGGTTCTGCGCGGTCCAGGTGCGTCCACCATCGTTGGTCCGGTAAACACCGCCGGCGGAGATGGCCACATACATCCGCTGGTTGTCGGCGGGATCGAGCAAAATGGTGTGCAAAGCCAGTCCACCGTTTCCCGGCATCCAGCGGGGACGATGCGGGTGATCGAACAGCCCGCGCACAAGCGACCAGGTTTCGCCGTCGTCGCGGGTTTCGAAGAGCGCGGCCGGCTCTACGCCGCAATACAGCACTTCAGGTTCCTCGGCTCGGCCGAGGGTTATCTGCCAGATGTTCTTCAAAGAAACGCCGGTGTCGGAGGGAAATCGAATGGGCGCCTGCTGCGGATTGGTCCAGCTTTTTCCGAAATCGTCGCTGGATCGCAACAGGGTGCCCCAATAGCTCTGCGTCGAAACCCATATGCGGTGTTGGCCATTGCGGCCGTCAAACGCCATCGCGTAAACATTGTGTCCGTGGAAATAAGGACCACCGACCTCCCAACGTCTGCGCTGGGCATTCGAGCGAAGGATAAACGCTCCTTTCGTCGTTCCCACCAGCAAAAGAAAGTCTCCCTTCCTGACGTGTGGGTGTCGCACACTGTGCAAGATCGTAGTTCTGGGTGCATTTAGATCGGGGCTGGGACCGGCGGAAACGATTGCGGCAGACTGAACGGCCTCCAGAGCTGCCTGAACCTCGCCTGCGCGTTGATAACGCTGTATCGGTTCCTTGGTCAGGCAGCGCTGAATAATGGCCCAGAGGCCGGGCGGAACGGGAGGGCCGAGTGGGTTCGGTATTTCGCGGAGAATCGCCGAGCTGATCTCAAAGCCGGTGCGTCCCTCAAATGGAAGGCGTCCGGAAGCCGCTTCATAGAGGACAACTCCAAGCGCCCAAAGATCACAGCGATGGTCGGCCTCCTCGCCGCGCAGGATTTCGGGCGCCACGTAAGGCAAAGTGCCACTCACGCTGGACGCGGTCTCAATGCTTGCGAGAGACCTGGTAGGTCCCTCGAGTATGCTGCTCCCTATCTGTTTGGCTAAACCGAAATCGAGAACTTTGACCAGACCGTCGGCGGTAATGACGATATTCGCCGTTTTCAGGTCTCGATGAACAATACCGCGATCATGAGCGCGGGCGAGTGCGCTCGCGATCTGAACGCCATATCGCAGCACCGACTCTGGAGCCAGTCCCCCATCTGCGCTCATGGCAGCCAAGGACTTGCCCTCGACCAGTTCCATTACGATGTAGAGCTCGCCTTCATTCTCGCCAACTTCGTGAATGGTGCAGATGTTGGGATGAGCCAGAGAAGAAGACGCGCGTGCCTCGTGGAGCAGACGCTGGCTGGACGATGTATCCAGACGAGCATCCTTCTTGACGACTTTTAGGGCCACGTCGCGGTGCAGCACTTCATCGTAAGCACGATAGACAACTCCCATTCCTCCTTCCCCAATTTTCGCCACCACGCGGCAATGGCCGAGAACTTGACCGATCACAGGACACTTCCTTCCCTGCCTCATGCTAGGCTGCGCTTTGGAGCTCCGTCAATGAATGGAGGCTCTATGTAGGAGTGTCTTGACCGCGTGAAACAATCCAAATCACGCGAACACTGTCGAAATCTGCCGACATGATAGACAAGGAATGCCAAGGATCAACCTTGGGCGTTACGCAGGACAGCAAGCAAATGCTAACAGTCATCTGCTTTTCCGACGCTGGCATCGTCATTGTCTTTGATGTGTTCAGGACCAGCCTTGACGCGGAAGGATTGGGTGATCTTGTTAAAGCTAGCGGCTTAAGGGACCCTGATTTCTCTCTCAGTCTTTCTTTTCGATTTCATGCTCACCCTTGCGTCGTGATTTCGGTACCTTCAGCCCTCCATGGTGGAGACATCGCCCGCGTCAACGCCTGCTTCTTTCGCCTTGAGAAAGCGCCGCAGAATTTTTCCAGATCTCGTCTTGGGCAAAGATGCCACGAACTCCAGCGAAGATGGAGTGGCGATCGGTCCTAGTTCCCTGCGTACATGTTCGATCAGCGCCGCACCCAAAGCATCGGAAGCCACATGATCGGAACGAACTTGCACGAACACTTTTATGGTCTCGCCCTTCATGGCATCGGGCACGCCAATGGCTGCAGCTTCGGCAACCGCGGGATGCGAGACCAGTGCGCTCTCCACTTCTGCTGTGCCGATGCGATGTCCGGCCACGTTGAGCACATCATCGTAGCGGCCGAGCACCGCGATGTATCCATCTTTGTCCTTCATGGCGACGTCGCCGGTCACGTAGCAACCGGGAATCACTTGCCAGTCTCGTTCATAACGCGCGGGATCGCGCCACACCGTGCGCAGCATATGAGGAAACGGCCGCTTCAGCACTAGTCGTCCTCCAACTCCCGCGGGCGCGGACTTGCCGTTCTCATCCAGCACATCGGCCTCGGCTCCAGGCACCGCGACTCCAACCTTTCCCGGTCGCATCGCCATCGAGGGCGGTGTTCCGAGCGCCGGCCCACCCAACTCCGTTTGCCACCAATTATCCGTGACGTAGCCCCATTTGCCGTCGCCGGCGAGATGAGTTTGCGCCCAGCGCCAAGCTTCAGGGTTCAGCGGCTCGCCGGCGCACGCGATCACACGCAAAGTTGTCAGGTCATGCGCGGCGGGATAGCTCTCGCCGTAGCGCATAAACATTCTGAGCGCGGTGGGCGCGGTGAACATCTTGGTCACGCCGTAGTGCTCGACGATTTCCCACGCCACTCCGGGATTCGGGTAGTCGATTGCACCTTCGCGGAACAGCGTGGTCACGCCCGCGCATAACGGCGCATAGACGATGTAAGAATGTCCAACGACCCAGCCGATATCCGAAGTGCACCAAAAAATATCGCGGTCGCCAACGTCGTAGAAGTTCTCCAAATGGTAGGTCGTTCCCACCATGTAACCGCCGTGAACGTGGACCACGCCTTTGGGCTTGCCGGTGGAACCGGAAGTGTAGAGAAGGAAGAGAGGATCTTCGGCGTCCATTTCTTCCGCGGGACAATTCGGAGAAAACTTCAGCAGGTCATTGAAGTCGATCTCGCGAGGAGCGGTCAGTTCGGCGCCACCCCGCGAATACACGACAACCTTTTCGACGAACTCCAATTTATCGACAGCTTCATCGACGATGGCTTTGAGGGCTACAGTCTTGCCGCGGCGGAAGCCAACGTCTCCCACAATCACTACTTTGGCTTCTGCATCGACAATGCGATCGCGCAGAGCGGTGTGACCCAGACCGGCATAGACGACGGAATGGATCGCGCCGAGACGAGCGCAAGCCAGCATGGCGACCGCGCCTTCGATCGTCAGTGGCATGTAGATGACAACACGATCGCCCTTCACCACGCCCAGCGACTTCAACCCATTGGCGAAGCGGCAGACCATGCGGTAGAGCTGGCCGTAGGTGACGATGCGCTCGCTGCCATCTTCACCGAGCCAGATGAAGGCGGCACGATTGCAGTGGTCCGAATTTGCATGACGGTCGAGTGCATTAATGGTGATGTTGGTTTTGGCGCCAGTGAACCACTTGTGATGGACACCGTCCCATTCCATCACTTTGCTCCACGGACACGACCAGGAGAAACGGGAGGCATAGTTTCCCCAGAATGCTTCGGGATCTTTGCGCGAGCTCGCACACTCGCCTAACCAATCTTTCTGGATGACATTGCGGGCCACAATTTCTGGCGCAGCGTACTCTTCATCCATCGCCAGCAGGTTGGAAATGTTTTCTAGCTTTTCGACGGTGACAGGGCTCATGGGGACCTCCGAGAGCAGAACTGCGGACAAGGTGGCGACGATTCTGCCTTGGGTATTATGCGGCGGCAGTGACGTAAATCACAGGATAATGTGTTTTCACGCCGAGAGATGCGGCAGCTTGGCACATTGCTTGGAAACGCTAACCTGATTGAGATCGGAAAGCACCGATGCTGTGAATTTTTCGCTGAAATAAAGTTGGGCGGCCTTGTTCGTCAGGTTGAAAGCGATCGCGAAAAGTCGGGATATCGCCCCTCCCCCCACCCCGAATGCCTTGCTGGGCGCGGGTTCGCAAAAAATGTCTGAAAAATCTTGAGGTCAAAGAGCTTAGAGGTCAAAATCTAGAGAACACAAGACTTGCGGCCGGGCCGCTGTTTGTTGGTAGCGGGTTTAGCGTCACGCAGAGAATGAGGGTTTGCTATCAGCAGCTTAGGCGTAGGCGAAGTGCAGGTGAATTACGCAACACCAACGGTTGAAGAATGCAACGCTGACGAGCTTACTCGGGCGCGTACTCCATTTGGAGTTCGGCGTCGGCGGAACTGGCTGGAGCGGTGACAGCGATTGCTCCGTACTCTAATCCTTTTTCGAAGGCCTTCAGGTTCAGGTCAAGAAAACTCTTCGGAACGGAATCAGCGACGGCTTTGCGGACGGCGTCGGCATCGAGCAGGCGTGTGACTGCGGTAAAGAATCCCACCATCACGGAATTGAGGACCATGCGCTTACCGAGTTCTTCGGCGATGCGGGTCGCCGGAACGCTGTAGACCTGGACCTCTTTATTCAGATCTGAGACTCGAACCATATCCTGCTCGACGATCAAGATACCGCCATCTTTCAATTCGGGAGCGAAGCGCACATACGCTTCCTGCGACATAACGACGAGAATGTCGGGCTTGGTGACGTAGGGATATAACACGGGCGTATCGGAGAGGACAAGCTGAGCGCTGCAGGCGCCGCCGCGGGCTTCCGGACCGAAGTTTTGCGTCATGGTGGCGAAAGCGCCTTGATAGATTGAGGCCGCCTTGCCCAGCAGAATGGCCGAGAGAATTACACCCTGGCCGCCGAAACCGGCAACACGAATTTCCGTCAGCTGCATACCATCTCCTCTTGTTCGACGAATCTTTCGCCCAGCGATTCGCGGTATTGCGCGCGCATCATGGTTTGGTAGTCGGGGCGATCACGGTCGACAAATTTGCCGACAATGATTTCTCCGGTCATAGTGAGGCCGACTTCGTTGGTGGGCGCGCCATGCCGGACTTTGCTTTTCTCTTTGTAGTACTTCATGGTGTCGAGGCCATCGCCCAGCTTATTGCGGCGCTGGTAAAGCGTAGGGCAGGGTGAGATAACTTCGATAAACGAGAAACCTTTTTTCTGAAACGCCTCGCTGATGGAGCGCGCCAGTTGGCGCACGTGGAAGGTGGTCCAGCGCGCGACGTAAACCGCGCCTGCCGCTTCAACCAGATGAGGCAGGTTGAATGACGGCTCGAACGTGCCGTAGGGGTTGGTGGAAGTTGTGGAGTGATACGGAGTGGTAGGCGCGCTCTGGCCGCCGGTCATGGCGTAAATGAGATTGTTGACGCAGATCACTTTCAGATCAATGTTGCGGCGCGCGGCGTGAATCAGATGATTGCCGCCGATAGCTGAGAGATCTCCGTCACCAGAATAGACAACTACGTTCAGCTTGGGATTCGCCAGCTTGAGGCCGGTGGCGAAGGGAATGGCGCGGCCGTGAGTTGTATGGAAAGAATCCAATTTGACGTAACCTGCCACGCGCCCGGTGCAGCCGATGCCGGAAACCAGGGCCAGCGATTTCAAGTCGATTTTCGAATCGATGAGAGCGCGGGCAAAAGAATTTACCGTGGTGCCGATGCCGCATCCCGGGCACCAGATGTGAGGCATGCGATCGGTGCGCAAGATGGGATCGACTGGATTGAGGGCTGAGCTGCCGATCTCGCTGATCAAACTGTCTGACATCTGCTGGCCTCCACGATTACCTTGAGGATGTCTTCGGGATTGTGAACTCCGCCGCCGGCGTGCGAGACAGCGAACGTTTTAGCGTGGCCTGCGGCGGCGCGCTCGACTTCGCGCACCATCTGGCCAAGATTGAGTTCGGGGACGACGAATGCTTTCACCTTCGCCGCAAGCTCGCGAATCTTCTTTTCGGGAAAGGGCCAGGCGGTGATCAAACGCAACTTGCCGACCCGAAGACCTTGTTTGCGAGCAGCCTCGATGGCGCGTTGAGCGACGCGGGAAGTGATTCCATAGGAGACGACAACGACATCCGCGCCCTCGAGTTGGTCTTCTTCACACAAGGAGATGCGGTCGGCGGCGTTGCGAATCTTGCTTTGCAAGCGGCGCACCAGCGTGTCTTGCACAGGCGGGGTCATATTGGGATAACCGCGCTCGTCGTGAGTGAGGCCGGTGACGTGAAAGTTGTAGCCTTCGCCAGCATGCGCCATCTCGGGTACGCCGTCACCGTTCGTGCCGTAGGGCAAATAGTCTTCGACGGACTTGCGAGTGTGGCGACGCGGCGTGATTTCGATTTGGTCGGGGCGCGGAATCACAACCTTCTCGGTCATGTGGCCGACGACTTCGTCCATCATGAACATGACGGGGACACGAAATTCTTCGGCGAGGTTGAAGGCAGTGATCGTGAGATCGAAACACTCTTGCGGCGAGTTGGGACAGAGGGCGATGATTTCGTAGTCGCCATGCGATCCCCAGCGCGCCTGCATCATATCGGCTTGCGCGGGAAGCGTGGGCAGGCCGGTGGACGGGCCTCCGCGCTGCACATCGACGAACACGCACGGCGTTTCAGTCATTGCCGCGTAGCCAATGTGCTCCATCATCAAAGAGAAGCCCGGACCGGAGGTGACGGTGAACGCTTTCGCCCCGCCCCATACGGCGCCCTGTAACGTTATCGATGCCGCGAGTTCGTCTTCCATCTGGATGAACGTTCCGCCCACGGTAGGCACTCGAGAAGCGAAGCGCTCAACGATCTCGGTGGAAGGAGTAATGGGATAACCAGCGGCGAATCGAGCGCCTGCGGCCAGCGCGCCTTCGCAGCAGGCATGGTCGCCATCGATGAAGTGAGTACCGGTGAGCACTCCGCGAGGATCCGCTTTCATTTGTCACCTCCAGCGGTAGTTACTTTGGTAGCGAAGATGGCGAAGTCGGGACAGTACATTCCGCACAAATCACAGCCGCTGCATTTTTCCGGACGGACCAGGTGCGGGGGATGGTAGCCCTTGGCGTTGAAGGCGGAAGAGAGCGCTAGCACATGCGTAGGACAAAACTCCACGCAGAAGCCACAGGATTTGCAGTGCTCGACAACGATGGAAACGCGTCCTTTTGCCATTAGAACTCCCCACTCGAAGCGGTCGAAACCCCCTTACAGAACTGTAAGTGATTATGCTTGGGCCGGGTTCGGTTGGATGTGACGAATATCACCGATGTATGTGAGGGGGCACACCTTGTGTGCCACGCACCAGAGCGACGAAGGGGTCGAGGAGGTTTGCGTTTCGGGCGGGCACAATCGACTGTGCCCTTGGTCACAGCCATCGTGGAGCGGGTGACCAATAATACGTTGAAAATGAAAAGATGCTCATCATCTTTCTTGTCGCCGTTACTGCTGGCAACAACGAAGCCGGTTCTTGGGTTCCAATCGCGTTTAGAGTTCTGAGAAGAAGATTGGTTTACACTAAGGAGAAAATGCAATGTCGATAAAGAAGCTGATTTTGATAGTGCCTGCCCTGATTGCTTTTAGCTGCATGGCCGTCGCGCAGGATCAGACGCAGGACCAAACGACGACGACCATCAAGCATGTCACCGTCAAGCCCACATCGCCCACATCCGGGAAGGAAATGTTCACGTCATACTGCGCCGTTTGCCATGGAACGGACGGCAAAGGCGGAGGCCCGGCGGCCAGCGCACTGAAAACTCCTCCCGCCGACCTCACCATGCTGAGCAAGAACAACGGAGGAAAGTTTCCCGCTATGAAAGTTACGTCCATCCTCCGCGGAACATCCGATCTTACAGCGCACGGAGCCAAAGAGATGCCGGTATGGGGCCCGTTGTTTCGGAGTATGGACGGCGGACACGAGGGTGAGGTGCAGCAACGTGTTACGAACCTAACCCAGTATGTTGAATCTTTGCAGGCGAAGTAGTCAGTCTCACGAACAGCCGTAGACCGAAGGCTGGGCTAGCCAAGGCGGCGCGAGCGCGATCTCGTGCCCTGGCCGGTTTCTCGACGACGTGCCTGCCGTGAGCTTCGGAGATCGCGGGACGCATCGAGCGGGCATTTGCGGAAGCCAGGTTCTAGTCTCCGCTGAGAATTCTCCACGCTTCGCGGCTCGTGAAAACGACGTGACGTATGCTCTTTACCGCTTTCATATACTGCGCGCGCTCAAAGGCTGAGGGATTAGGACAGTGGATCTGGCTCATGCTGCCCTTCATTAGCTGAACCGATTCATATTCGTGCTTTTCCATCCACTCCAGCAGGCCCTCTTCAATGCGCTGAATGTAACCAACACCGTTCCGCAACAGCGTGGAGCAGAGCATGGTGACGTCGGCGCCGACCATCAGCAGTTTTACGACATCCTCAGGGCCATGCACGCCGCTAGTCGCGGCCAGGCTAGGGCGAATACGACCGTATAGGATTCCGATCCAGGTCAGTGGAAGCCGTAGCGCTTGCGGGGCACTGAGCAAAACGTTGGGCTGGATTTCCAACTCATCCAAGTTGACGTCAGGTTGATAGAAGCGATTGAACAGCACGAGGCCATTCGCGCCGGCTTCGTCGAAGCGCTTCGCCATGTTCGCCATATTGCTGAAGAAAGGGCTGATCTTTACGGCGACGGGAATTGTTACTGCCGCCTTAACCGCTTTAACAATGTCGAGGTATTGCTGCTCCACTGTGGCGGAGTCGAGATCCGGATCCGTGGGGATGGAATAGATGTTGCATTCGAGCGCGTCCGCTCCGGCGTCCTGAATGAGTTTTGCATAGTCGATCCAGCCACCTACGGTCGTACAGTTGAGGCTGGCGATAACCGGAATCGATACTTCTTGCTTGGCCCGATGAATGTGATTTAAATATCCCTCTGGTCCAAGCCGAAATTCATGCGGCTGGGGGAAGAAACTTGCGGCTTCCGCAAAACTGTTGGTCCCTTCGCAGAGGTGATTTTCAAGCTCGAAGCTTTCCTGCCGCAACTGTTCCTCGAATAAGGAATACAGCACGACAGCGGATGCGCCGGCGTCTTCGAGCCGGCGAATGCCGTCGATCTCTTGCGACAGCGGTGACGCCGAAGCCACCAAAGGTGTGCGAAGCTGCAACCCTAGATAGGTGGTGCTGAGGTCGATCATGATTTTTCCCTTCCCGTCTCAGCCTTAGCCGGTTCTTTCCCGCGGTTCGCCAGATATTCATAGAGTTGAAAGCGGGTGGTTGCATCGTGTTGCGCGTCTTGCCAAAGCTGTTTAGCGTCTTCCGGATTGCTTTTAGTGAGCATCTTGAAGCGAGTTTCCATCTGCATGAAGTCCGCGACCTTGCGCGTTGGGGTGCGCGAATCGAGGATCAGCGGATTTTCGCCCTTTGTGGCGCGCTCTGGATTGTAGCGATAGAGCAGCCATTGTCCGGAGTCGACCGCTGCTTTCTGATTCGACATCGCGGAGGTCATGTTGATGCCATGGGCGATGCAGTGCGAATAGGCAATGATGAGACTGGGACCGTTGTATGCCTCGGCTTCCAAAAAAGCTTTCAGGGTGTGCTCGTCTTTGGCGCCCATGGCCACGCTGGCAACGTAAATATTGCCGTAGCTCATGGCGATGAGTCCGAGATCTTTCTTGGGTCCGGGCTTGCCTCCGGCGGCAAACTTAGCTACTGCCGCGCGGGGCGTGGCTTTGGACGCCTGACCTCCGGTGTTGGAGTAGACCTCAGTATCGAGTACCAGCACGTTGACATTGCGCCCGCTGGCCAACACGTGATCGAGGCCGCCATAGCCTATGTCGTAAGCCCAACCGTCTCCGCCGACGATCCAGATGCTCTTCTTGACCAGCAGGTCGGCGACGGCGAGAAGTTGCTTCGCATCGCTGGAGTTCAGGCCGTGCAGTTTCTCTTTCAGCAGGTCTACGCGCTGACGCTGTTCATAAATATCGGCCTCGTCTTTTTGTGGAGAGGCGAGGATTGCGGTCGCGAGTTCTTCCCCGATCGTTCCGGCCACGCGGCGCACCAGTTCCTGCGCGAACTCCGTTTGCTTGTCGATGGAAAGGCGGAAGCCGAGACCGAACTCCGCATTGTCTTCGAAAAGCGAGTTGGACCAGGCGGGGCCGCGGCCAGCTGCGTTTTTCGTCCATGGCGTCGTGGGCAGATTACCGCCGTAAATCGAAGAACATCCGGTGGCGTTGGCGATGATTGCACGGTCGCCAAACAATTGCGACATCAGCTTGAGATACGGAGTTTCACCGCAGCCCGCGCAAGCGCCCGAGAATTCGAACAACGGTTCCTGAACCTGCTGCTGGCGAATGTTGCTAACTTTGATGTTGCGGCGGTCCAGTTCTGGAATGTTCAGAAAGAAGTCCCAGTTTTCGCGCTCAGGTGCGCGCAGCGGAGGTTGCGGCACCATGTTGATGGCTTTGAGACGCGTCTCGGCTTTGTTCTTGACAGGACAAACTTCCACGCAGATGCCGCAGCCGGTGCAGTCTTCCGGTGCTACTTGAATTGTGTATTTGAGTCCTTGCCACTCTCGATCGCGCGTTTCAGTGGATTTGAAAGTTGCGGGAGCGCGTTGCAATTCCTTCGCGTCGTATACCTTGATCCGGATGACGGAGTGAGGACAGACCATCGCACACTTGCCGCACTGGATGCAGATATTCGAATCCCATGAAGGGATTTCGAGCGCCAGGTTGCGCTTCTCCCATTTTGCGGTTCCGGTCGGGAAAGTGCCGTCGACTGGAAATGCACTGACAGGCAATTCGTCGCCGCGTCCGGCATACATCATGCCCAGGACATCGCGTTCGAATTCCGGGGCCGACGGAGAGAACGGAGGCGGCACCTCGATCGTACTCGTGACTTCAGCCGGAACCTTCAGTTCGAACAAGTGGGCCAGAGTCTCGTCCACCGCTTTCATGTTTTTCTGCACGATCTCGTCGCCCTTGCGGCTGTAGGTGTCACGAATCGATTTGCGGATCGCTTCGATGGCCTGCTCGGCCGGCAACACTTTGGAGATGGCGAAAAAGCAGACCTGCAAAATAGTATTCATGCGGCTGCCCATGCCGGTGTCGCGCGCGACCTGATAGGCATCGATGACATAAAACTTCGCGCGTTTCGAAATCAGCTGCTGCTGAACCGTACGGGGGAGGCGATCCCAGACTTCATCTGCGCCGAAAGGGCTGTTCAACAGAAACGTTCCACCGGGAGTAAGAGAGCTGAGCATGTCGTAGCGCTCGAGGAAAATCCACTGATGACAGGCGACGAAGTTGGCGCTTGAGACCAGATAACTGGAGCGAATCGGCTCGGGCCCGAAGCGGAGATGTGAAATAGTGACGGCGCCTGACTTCTTCGAGTCGTAAACGAAGTAGCCCTGGGCGTAGTTGTCGGTGTTCTCCCCGATGATTTTGATTGAATTCTTGTTGGCGCCCACAGTGCCGTCGGCACCTAACCCGTAAAACATGGCGCGGACAACGTCGTCAGGCTCGGTGGAGAAACCGGCGTCATAGCACAGGCTAGTGTCGCTGACATCGTCCTGGATGCCGATGGTGAAGTGATCTTTGGGCTGTTCTGCATTCAGATTGTCATAGACCGCCTTGACCATTGCCGGGGTGAATTCCTTGGAAGAGAGTCCGTAGCGGCCACCGGCTACTGCGGGCGGAATTCTGCGAGGGCTCAAATCCGATTTCACTCCTTCGTGAAGTGCATTCACTACGTCGAGGTAGAGCGGCTCGCCAATCGCTCCCGACTCCTTGGTGCGGTCGAGGACGGCGATCTTGCGTACGCTGGCCGGGAGGGCTTCCAAGAATGCCTGTACTGGAAACGGGCGGTACAAGCGGACTTTCAGCAATCCTACCTTTTCGCCATGCGTGTTGAGATGCTCGATAGTCTCGTGAGCGACTTCCGCCCCAGAACCCATCAGCACGATGACGCGATCAGCATCGTGCGCCCCCACGTAGTCAGCAAGGTGATAGGAGCGGCCGACTACTTCCGCGAACTTGTTCATTATCGATTGAACGATTTGCGGACAGGCGTCGTAGTAAGAGTTCGCGCGTTCGCGCATCTGGAAGAAGACATCGGGATTCTGTGCGGTTCCGCGCAAAACCGGATGATCGGGCGAAAGAGCGCGGTGGCGATGCTCGAGGATGCGGTCCATATTAATGAGCGCGCGCATGTCGTCTTCGGTGAGCATTTCGATTTTGTTTACTTCATGGGAGGTGCGGAAACCGTCGAAGAAGTGCAGGAAAGGAATGCGTGACTCGAGCGCGGCCGCGTGCGCGATGAGTGCCATGTCCATTGCCTCTTGCACCGAGTTCGAACACAGCATGGCGAAGCCGGTCATACGGCAAGACATAACATCGGAATGGTCTCCGAAAATTGACAATGCATGAGTTGCTAAGGTGCGCGCCGAAACATGGAAGGCTGTGGGCGTAAGTTCTCCCGCAATTTTATTCATGTTCGGAATCATGAGCAGCAGTCCCTGAGAGGCGGTGAATGTGGTGGCAAGCGAACCAGTCTGCAGCGCACCATGAACGGCCCCAGCCGCGCCGCCTTCGCTTTGCATTTCCATTACGTGAGGCACTGTTCCCCAGATGTTTTGAACTCCCTGAGCCGACCACTCATCTGCCCATTCCCCCATATTCGACGAAGGGGTAATGGGATAGATTGCAATGACTTCATTCACGCGGTAGGCGACATAGGCCACCGCTTCGTTTGCATCCATGGTCTTAAACTTGCGCTTCATCATCAATCGCCCGCCTTTACTGCAAACAGGTGTTCTGTGATTTCCTTCCCACTTGCACTGCATAAAGGATGGACCGCAGCCAGAGATGAGCGCAGCAAGGCAAGTCACAGATGCATGTGATTTGCATCACAGAACGTGAGTGTGCGCGAGGTCACAATGCCATGTGCCTGGCAGCACAGCCAAGCGATTCATACAGATGGAGACTGGAGTACGAGGAGACCGGCTCAATTGGCTTGTGCACCGCGCAAGATGCGGCCCTGCAGGGGGATCCGGTCGAAGTTGCCCTACGAGGCTGTTATAGGAGGTCGATCATGCTCTCGCCCTATGGAATGGAAATAGTAGAAAGTTGCCTTGCGTGCAAGTTGCGGACGGATCGCATCTTCTGCAATCTGCCGGATTCCAGCCTGCAGGCATTTGAAAAGATCAAGTTTGCGGCGCCGTATCCCCAGGGCGCGGTGCTGTTCGTGGAAGGCCAGTTGCCACGCGGCATTTTTGTGATCTGCAAAGGGAGCGTGAAGCTCTCCATAAATTCTCCCAGCGGCCGGACAATGATTGTGAAGCTGGCTGAGCCAGGGGAAGTGCTGGGAATGAGCGCCTGCATCTCCGGCAAGCCCTATGAAGTCACGGCGGAGACGATTGATCCCTGCCAGATTAATTTTGTGAAGCGCGATGACTTTCTTCTATTTCTGAAGGACGACGTTGACGTTTGCTTCAAGGTAGCGGAACAGTTAGGCGAAAAATATCACAATGCCTGCAAGGAGGTTCGGTCCCTTGGACTATCCCACTCCGCCGCTGAGAAACTGGCTAGCCTGCTTCTGGAATGGAGCCTGAAGAACGGAGAATCCGCCAAGCCCGAACCGCGGTTGAAGCTCAGACTCACGCACGAGGAAATTGCACAGATGATCGGAACCACCCGAGAGACCGTAACCCGGCTGCTCGCGGAGCTGAAGAAGCGTCAGATCTTACAGTCGAAGGGCTCAACTCTTCTGATTCTGGACCCTTCAGCGCTGCGCAATATTGCGGAACATAACTGACGCGGCCGCCCGGCAGATTGCGTGAGGCTCGAAGCGGGCGATCGAAACATCCCGGAGGAAGTCTTCCGGCGCACCGACTCCTTCCCCTTCGATAGGTCTTAAGCCTGCGTGATCAGGATCACAATTTCTGGTGATGATGGTTACCGCCGCATGATAGGTTCTCTCTTAATCTTTGCGGCAGGTGGAATGTAGCGCTTTGGGAGGCAAGAACATGACTACGGTAGGCGGCGACGGGCATGCGAATCATGGAAGCCAAAATAAGCCCCGGCTGATTTTCTGGGAATTGACGAAAGGGTGCAATCTTCGGTGCATCCACTGCCGCGCCAGCGCTACCGAGCTGAGTTCTCCTTCGGATCTATCTACTCAAGCAGCGCGCGATATCATCGACCAGATCGCCGAGGTCTCTTCTCCTATTCTCGTGCTTAGCGGCGGCGAGCCGCTTTTCCGCTCGGATATTTTCCAGTTGGCACGTTATGGAACAGACAAGGGTCTGCGCGTCGCACTGGCCACAAATGGCACATTGGTTACTAAGCAAGTGGCGCGCAAAATCCTCGACAGCGGCGTCAAGCGCGTTGCCATCAGCCTGGACGGCGCTGATGCGCTGACGCACGACACGTTCCGCGGCATTCCTGGAGCCTTCGACGCGGCCATTAACGGTTTTCGCAATCTGAAGGATCTCGGCATGTCGGTGCAGATCAATACCACGATCGCGCGCCACAACGCGCATCAGCTTCCACAGGTGCTCGAACTGGCGAAGTCGATTGGAGCGGATGCGCTGCATACTTTCTTGCTTGTGCCTGTAGGTTGCGGCGTGGATATCGCGGCCGAGCAGATGGTTCCGCCGGAAGAATACGAAAAGATGCTGAACTGGTTTTACGATCAATCTTTGGAGGGTGGGATTGAACTGAAAGCAACGTGCGCGCCACACTACTTCCGCGTGGTTCGGCAGCGGCGCGCGGCAGAGC
Organism: uncultured Acidobacteriota bacterium; assembly: GCA_963761915.1. GTDB lineage: Bacteria > Acidobacteriota > Terriglobia > Terriglobales > Acidobacteriaceae > Sulfotelmatobacter. The sequence goes on along the minus strand of CAVXIO010000017.1, from coordinate 96,871 downwards.
ATCGCTCCGCGACGGCGGCCGCGCAGGCAGCACAGAGTGTGCTTCCACCAGCTTCGAGTTCGCCAAGCAGAGGCCCGCTCGGCATCGGCGCCACTGAGATGACAATGCCCGGATCCACCGGCATCGAGTTCAAGCCGCAGGGCATCGGAAAGGCCGTGGGGCATCCGGGAACACATCCTTCCGACATGAACGCCATGACCAAGGGATGCCTGGCAGGGACTGCGGTCTGTTTCATTTCTAATCAGGGCGAAGTTTATCCGTGTGGATACTTGCCGGCGCTGGCGGGGGATCTGAAGCAGCAGTCGTTTGCTGACATCTGGGCGAACTCGCTCGTGTTTAATGAACTCCGCGATGTAAACAATCTGAAAGGCAAGTGTGGCTGTTGCGAGTTTCGCAATGTTTGCATGGGCTGCCGCGCGCGAGCATATGCCGCTACCGGCAATTATCTTGATGAAGAACCGTTCTGCGTTTACCAACCCCGTGCAAAAAGTGTGATGGAGATCGCCCCGGTAGAAGTTGCGCGTTAGGGTGTCTTTTCTCATTCCAGTTGCTCAGCGGCGGGCCAAAAGACACCAGTTCAGCGCGATATCCCGCAATGCAGCCTCATAGATCCCGCTTCCTCACCGTTTGACCATCCTAACTACATGAAACTAAATAGAGTCGTTGTTCCCGCACATACCCCTCTTTTGGCACGGCGGATGCTTTTGAATAGGGCAGTAGGCGGGAGAAGAGCACCTTGGAACCCACTTTAATGGTCGTTGGCCTGAACTATCGAACGGCCCCGGTGGCAGTGCGCGAGCGCTTCTGGATCAGTGAGGACCGGCGCTACCAGGCGCTGGTGGAGTTGTCGCGGGCGGAAGGCATCGACGAAGTGATCGTGCTGGCGACCTGCAACCGCACTGAATTCCTGATGTGGGTGAACGATGTCACTCTCGCGGCCAACTCGGTGATGCGGCTGCTCGGCGCCGAATATGGACTCATGCTGTGTGAGTGGAAATACTTCTATCGGCTGTTGGATGAAGCGGCGCTGCTCCACATTTTCCGGGTCGCGTCGAGTCTTGACTCGATGGTGGTGGGCGAACCGCAAGTGGTGTCGCAGGTGAAGCAAGCCTGGCAGCAGGCGCAGAAGATTGGAACCACGGGACGGTTCCTTGATGCGGTGATGCAGAAGGCACTCACGGTTTCGAAGCGCGTGCGCGGTGAGACGGCGATTGGGAATGCGGCGGTTTCCATCCCTTATGCGGCGGTGGAACTGGCGCGGCAGATTTTCGGCACGCTGGAAAACAAGAAGGTGTTGCTGCTGGGCGCGGGCAAGATGAGCGAGCTTTCGGCGCGAGGGTTGCTGAACCACGGCGCCAGTTCGGTGTGCGTGATCAACCGGACGCTGGAGCACGCGGCTGAGCTGGCCGCGAAACTGAATGGACTTGCGATTCCGTTTGAGGAGCGCTGGCAGCACATGGCGGAGGCAGACATCATCATCAGTTCGACTTCGTGTCCGCACACGATTCTCAGCCGCGACGAAGCTGCGATCATGCTGCGCGGACGCAAGGACAGGCCGCTGGTGATTGTTGATATTGCGATGCCGCGTGACATTGATTCCGCGGTGCGGGAGGTCAAAGGCATTTTCCTCTATGACCTTGACGATCTTGAAAACGTTGTAGACCACAATGCGGGTGAGCGCGAGGTTGCCGCCGCTGAAGCACAAAAGATTCTGCTGGCTGAGGCACAAGGCTTCCGCCGCAGGTTGATGGCCGAGCGCGTGGTGCCGACTATCGTGGCACTTCGCCAACGGCTCGACGAAATTTGCCGGCAAGAACTGGATTCCTTCACACAAGAGAACGGACCTTTTTCCAGGGACCAGGACGAAATGTTAAGCGCAGTCATGTCCCGTATAACGCAACGGATAGCAGGGTCCCTGGCCCGTGAACTCAAGGAACTTCCAGAGAAGGTGGAACAGGAACAGATGACGACCGCATTGCAGCGGCTGTTCCACCTGCAAACGCCTGAAGCGGCGCTTGCCGGCACCACACATCACTAAGGAGCAGCGAAGATTATGGCTAATGCAGAGCGAAACGCATCGGTTCCAAGAGCCGCGTGGACTGGCACTCAGGCGTACATACTGGCGGTCTTTTGTCTGGTGCTGGGAGTTGCGCTGGGTTACCTGTTTCGCGGCTCGGCTTCGCCGGTCACGGCGACAGCGGCTGCTGCGGGCAACCTAGGTCAAGGTGAATCGCAAGCGCAGATCACTCCGGAACAGCAGAAGGCGATGTTGGATCAGGCCGTCGCGCCTTTGCTCGCGACCTTGAAAAACAATCCAGATGATTTCAATACGCTGGTGCAAGTGGGGAATCTTTATTACGACGGGCGGCAATATGCTGATGCGATCAAGTACTACCAACTGGCGTTGAAGAGCCAGCCTACGAATGCCGATCTGTTAACTGATCTCGGCACAGCCCTTTGGTACGACGGGAGATGCTGATGGCGCGATCGCCGAATTCCAAACGGCATTGAAGTATCGGCCGGACCATCCGGGAACTCTGTTCAATCTGGGTGTGGTTCGCTGGCAAGGCAAGCTGGATCCCAAAGGCGCGGTAGAGGCCTGGCAGGAACTGTTGAAGCGGAATCCGAACTATCCACAGAAACAGGAAGTCGAAGAATATATCGCGAGGGCCAAGCAACACGCCAAAGGGTAGTCCGGAAGCTTGGCGGTTTCTTGAAACCGAGAGGGGGCTCAATGTCCGAGCAGAATACAATGACGGTGTATCACAGCAACTAATATAATGCGCAGGCGGCGTAATGAGCACTGCGCCGGTATCGTCCGACATGAGCCCTGGTGCATCACAATTGATCCGCTGGTTTATTCGCCTATGACATCGTTGCGGACCCGAGCAAACTGACAGTAGGAGACGCTTTGATCCTTCGCTCGCTGGGGGTGCGATGGGAAGGGGAAGCGTGTCAGGGTGATTGCAAGACGAACGAGATCAGGCAGCCTTGTTTCCAATCTTAAAAGATTGTCTGACCTGCTCCATCATTAACCAAAGAGTGCCTAGGCGCACACAAGCCTGTGAGCAAGGTCACATACAGCGCAGCTCCAAACGCAGATCATAACCCTGGGTATCTAAGGGAGGCTTGTTTCAGCTCCACCGGCAACAATCGAAGAACCAAAAAGAAGTAGAGAGATGAAGCGGTACGCCCATCGCGAGTTCGGCGGACGTTAGCAATTTAATCGGCAGTTTAATCCAAATTGATTCGGAGTCCAAGGGCCGCAACCGGTCCAACTAACTCCGACTCCCAGGAGACACACAATGGCAAAGATGATGCAAGCAGCTTTCGTCGAGAAATTCGGCGAACCGTTGAAGATTCGGGAAGTTCCAGTTCCAGATCCAGGGCCGGGAGAGGCTCTGGTGGAAGTGGTCGCGAGCGGTGTTTGCCACACGGACCTGCATGCGGCCGACGGCGATTGGCCGGTTAAACCCACGCTGCCCTTTATACCCGGGCATGAAGGCGCAGGATTTGTGGCCAAGGTGGGAGCGGGCGTAAAGCATTTGAAGGAAGGCGACCGCGTCGGGGTCGCGTGGCTGCACAGCGCTTGTGGCCATTGTGAATTCTGCCTCACGGGGTGGGAAACACTTTGTCCGGAGCAGCAGATGTCAGGTTATACGGTGAATGGGAGTTTCGCGGAATATGCTTTGGGTCAGGCAGATTACCTGGGCCGAATTCCCGAGAAACTGTCTTTCATTGATGCTGCACCGATTCTCTGCGCCGGCGTCACCACTTACAAGGGTTTGAAACAAACGCAGGCGCGACCTGGCGAGTGGGTTGTGATCTCGGGAGTAGGCGGGCTCGGTCACGTGGCAGTCCAGTATGCGAAGGCAATGGGCCTGCATGTGGCAGCGATTGACATTGGACCAGAGAAACTGGAGTTGGCTCGCAAGCTTGGCGCCGAAATCACCGTGGACGCTAAGCTGGAAGATCCAGTCCAGATGATCCAGAAAACCATCGGAGGCGCACATGGCGTATTGGTGACAGCCGTGTCACTTCCGGCGTTCAAACAAGCGATTGGAATGCTCCGCCGCGGCGGGACCTGTGTTCTAAACGGGCTGCCTCCCGGGGAATTTCCAGTCTCCATTTTCGATCTCGTGCTCAATGGCCAAACCGTGCGCGGCTCGATTGTGGGAACACGCAAGGATCTTGAGGAAGCACTTCAGTTTGCCGCCGAAGGCAAAGTGAAGGCGACAATCGAAAAGCAATCGCTTGGGTCGATCAACAATATTTTCGATCGCCTCAAGAAGGGCAAAGTTAATGGCCGGATCGTTCTCGATATCGCCGGCGGAAGCGGTACGAAGAAATCTGAGAGTTACGATGCATTAACAGTTGGAACTCTCTGAGTCTCACGCTTGCGGGGCGGTGCACTGCGCCGCCCTGCATTTTGTTTTGTGTCCCGCTTTCACTGATCCTCGGCAACAGCTGCTTCTCCGGCCCAAAATAAAGTTTGGCGCGTCGTTGTGGCGGGTTTTCTTGCTGGAATCCAGCGTGCGTGTTATCCGGCACCCAGCCGGACTCCATGTGCCCGTGACACCTCGTGCACTCAACCGTTCCCTTCATATTCATCTCCCAAGGAAAGAGCTAACCCCAGCGCGTCCTGATTGCACTCCGCGAGGCCGGTCAATGAGGAATCACTTCACGGGTTCCCAGCCCTCGGGCAGCATGTCGAATGCCAGCGTGTCACGGTAGGCGTACTGATTGCCTTCCAGTACTGCGACTGGCGTCAACATATGCCAGACGCGATCGTCGTCGAAGACATAACACTCACCTGATTCGCGCATCGTGAAGCGGTCCATTTCTTGTTTGCCGTTGTCGGTTATGATGACTTCGCCACCGTGAGCGCCGCAGCGGCCCAGCAAATGCGTGGCGATGTATTTTTCCCCGTCTTTATGTAGGCCCGGTGGGCTGGTGTCACACGGCCTGCCCGGCGTGGCCGTGAACCTTATTAGATGGCAGTTGACTAAGTACCTTGTACCCACCGCGGAGAGCGGCAGGTGATGAAGGTGGTGAGCAATCATCTTGCGAACGCCGATAGAACCCGCGATGGCCGGGGGCAGCGGAGCGTACTCTCGCGGCTGGTCGCCCAGTGTCGTGTTGTATTTTTTCAGCTGCACGTAGGGCGTGCTTTCTTCGCTCAACCAAACCTTTACACCGCCCTCAACAATCTCGGCCCGGAGACGATTTAAGGAACGATACCTGTCGCCGCCGTCGTAGTACTTGTCCCTTGGAATGGACCACGCCGCGTGGGATAACGCTTCCAGCGTGCGCGCTATGTCTACATCGACTCTGAGCGGCTGACGAGTAAACCCGCGCTCGACGAGGTCGTTTCGCAACCTGGCATTGGTTGCCACCGGAATAAAGTTATCTTCAGACATGGTTGCTCCAGACAAATGCTTCACTGGCCCGTTGCCCCTCTTGAGCCGGCGCCAAAACCTTCATTGTATTCCCGTCAGAGCCAAGGCCGAGTACGCGAAGCTGCAATAGCTGACAAGTTTCTCGTCGCCATGCCTGGCGGCTAACACTTACCGGCGTGTCGACCTCCGTCGTAAAATAAACCGCTATGGGATTTCCGATTAAAACTTGCAGCGTTTGCGGGGAGGAGTTTGAGTTGAAGCCGGGCAAACCTGGCTTCGCCAACCGGTGCCCGGAGTGCAGCGTGGAAGAGACTGCCGGACCACAGGGCAAGACACGCATGGATGCCGACGAGCGCAAGAGCTTGAGTGAGGCGAATGAAGAGCGGCGCCGGGTGATGCGGGATTTGCTATACCGGAAGGATGGCTAGGGCGGGCGGCTGTCCCCACATTTGTGTTTACTAGCTCTCTGTATGCTTTCAACTCTCCTCTTTGTTTTTTCAACTCTCCTCCTTTTCAACCTCTGCTTGCCCCAACTTTGCGCGTTCGTTCGTCCCAGAATTTCTATTCTTGTTTTCTGAAGGCTCAGGGGTTCCGGATTGCCGGGATGGGCGAAGCTGTAGACTTCATATCAGCTCTCATGATTTCAGGACCTCTTTTGGGCGGCCATCGACGCTTGTTAGTGCTGGTTTGCATCGTCTTTTTGTATTCAGCGGCCGCTTTCGGGCAGCAGACCGGGACGGAGTTGCCCAATGCTCCGCAAACATCAGCCACACCGTCGAAGAGCTTCTTTGCGCGGTGGGCGGATTTTTACCGGCAGGATTGGTGGGGGACGGCTGTTTCGTCGCCGGCGCCGCAACGAAGAGGGCTGCCGTCGCCGCTGGATTCGCCCCCGTTTCCGAATTCGGATTGGTCGTATGGCGGTTCGCCGGTGATTGGCGAGCCGGATACGAACAGCTATCCGCTGATGACCGCGATCAATGGCGCGAGGAGCCGCACGAAACTCTATGGATGGGCCGATCCCACGCTGAACCTCAGCACTTCCTCGCATAGCAACGCGCCCGAGGCAAACGACAATTACTCGAATCGTCTGGAGATGAACCAGATTGTTCTCTACGCCGAGCGGCTGCCGGATTCGGTGCAGCGCGATCACATCGACTGGGGCTACCACCTTACGGCTTTGTACGGGACGGACTATCGCTTCACTATGGCGAAGGGTTACTTGAGCGGGCAACTGCTGAACGATCATCGGGAATATGGATTTGATCCCACGCTGGAATATGTTGACGTCTATATTCCGCAGGTCGCGCAAGGGATGAATGTGAGAGTTGGCCGCTATATCTCGGTGCCGGGGATCGAGGCGCAACTGGCGCCGAATAATTACATCTTCAGTCACTCGCTGCTGTATGCGATTGATCCGTTTACCGACACCGGGATGATTGCCACCGTTAAGCTGAACGACCAGTGGCTGGTGCAACTGGGAATTACAGGCGGCCACGATGTCGCCTTGTGGACTTCGGATGCGAAGCCTTCCGGCACGGCTTGCGTGAGCTATACGACCCGCTCGGTGAATGACAATATTTACTTGTGCGCGAACGGGATCAATGACGGGAAGTATGCGTACAACAATCTGCAGCAATATGACGCGACCTGGTACCACAAGTTTTCAAAAACGGTGCACATGGCGACGGAGTCCTGGTATATGTATGAGCGCGACGTGCCTGCAGTGGGTAGGAATATTCGTCCGGAGACGGGCGCGAATGGGGCTTATTGCTTGCCGGGGGAGCAACGTTGCACAGCACCGGAATATGCGGTGGTGAATTTTCTGCAGAAGGAATTGTCGCCGCACAACTTTCTTTCGTTTCGCAGCGACTTTCTCGACGACAAAAACGGGCAGCGAACGGGTTATGCGACCAAGTATTCAGAGAACACGATCATGTGGTGCCACTGGATTGGAACTACGGTGCAATTGCGTCCGGAATTGCGTTTTGAGCGCGCTTGGGATAGGAAAGCTTATGATGACGGTCGGCGGCAGAATCAACTCACCGTGGCGAGCGATTTGATTTTTCACTTTTGAGCGGGCGATTCGTGAGGAGTCGGGTGTTTGATAGGAACTCCTCTTTGTGCCTGAGATGGCGCGAAAGGAAAGGGGTCCTTCGACTGCACATGTGATTCTCTTCGAGAATCACATGCTTCGCTCAGGATGACAACGTTCCAGACTACGGGGCTTCGATCAGTTCCATTTTGCCGTCGCGAGTGCGATGCAGGATCATTACTTTACCTTTGGGATCGCGGAAGACAAAGACGTCGCGGTCGCGGAAGTGGGCTTCTTTGATGGCCTCTTCGAGGGTGAGCGGGCGCATGGAGACGGCTTCGTCGGAGCGAACCAGGTGGACTTCGGTGGTTCTGGCGACGGCTGGATAGCGGTGCACCGCGACAGGCACAGCGGTTTTTTCGGTGAGGCCGACTTTCGTCTGCACACCGCTCGGGACATCGGTTAGGGAGTCTTCCGGCACGGAGTGGCCGTTCCACTTCTTTACTTCTTCGCTCTTGCGGGCTGAGCGCTTCTTGGATTGCCAGCGGGTTTTGTATTTCACAGCCTGTTTTTCGAGGTGGTCGAGGGCCTCGTTGACGGCGATGGTCATGTCCTTGGCTTGGGCGAGGCCGACCAGCGGGCCATTGCGCGGGTTGATGGTGATTTCGGCTTTGTGGCGGTGTTTTTCGACGGTGAGGATGACCTTGGTTTCGAAGCGATCGCCGAGGATTTTGCGGATTTTTGTGAGGCCGGTTTCTACTTCTTTGCGGATGGCGGGGGTTACGTTGTAGTGCCTGCCGGTGTAATCCACGTTCATTGGCGGCCCTCCTTAAAGGCAGAAGTTAGAAGTCAGAATGCAGAAGCAAAGTCAAAATCTTCACCACAGGGGACACAGAGGTCCACAAGGTAAGGCCATTGCATTTACTTCTGCACTCTTACTTCTAACTTCTGACTTGTTCATTCTTTTACTCTGCGCTGATGGGTGCTGGGGATGCGCATGTCTTCGCGATACTTGGCTACGGTGCGGCGAGTGACCTGAATGCCTTGCGACTGCAGGATGCGGGTGAGTTGCTCGTCGGTGAGGGGGCGGCTGGGGTCTTCTTCTTCAATTAGCTTCTTGACGCGGCGTTTCAAGATGAGCAATGACGTGTTGCCGCCCTCGGGACCCTGCACGCTCTCACTGAAGAAGTAGCGTAGCTCGAATACGCCCTGTGGCGTGTGGGCGTACTTGCTGGCCACGGCGCGGCTGACGGTGGAAGGGTGCACGCCAATTTCTTCCGCGACCTCTTTGATCATCATCGGCTTGAGCTGGTCAATGCCTTTTTCCAGAAAATCCTGCTGGCGAGCGACGATGCAGTAGCAAACTTTGGTGATGGTCTGTTTACGCTGCTCGATATTTTTTATCAGCTGAATAGCGCTCTTGTAGCGCTCTTTCACGTAGTCGCGAGTATTCTTGTCGTTGGTATCGCGGGTTATCAGCTTCTTGTAAGCGGGATTGAGGCGGAGCTGCGGCAGGTCATCGTCGTTCATCAGGACCAGCCACTCGTCGCCGTGCTTGATGAAGGCAACGTCGGGCTCGATCAGGCGGGCCTGGACTTTGTTGTACTGCAGGCCGGGACGAGGATCGAGGGTGCGAATGTAGTCGAGCGCCTGCTGCACGGCATCGGGCGGACGGCCGATGGCTTTGGCAATTTCTTTGACCTGTTTGCTTTGCACGGCGCGCAGATGCTGGTCGACGATGGCGATGGCATCCTGCAGAACTTGAGCGGTTCCGTTGCCAGGCTTGTCCCCGTGCCTATCTCCGTTCCTGCCGTTCGCGAGCTGCTGCTGGTGATAATTCAACTGGCGGAGCAGGCACTCGCGGAGAGTGCGGCAACCAACGCCGGGAGGATCGAGCTGGCGAATTACTTCGAGTGCTTCGGCTAAATCCGTGGAGGTGAAGTTGGGTTTGTAGACGGGACGCGAAGATGCGGATGCGGGAGCGGCGGCTGCGGCGGAATTTCCGTTGCGTGAGCCATAAGAAATCTCAGCCGGCGTGGCGGCGGACGGCACAGAATCAATCGCATTGAAAGAAGTTGCAGCAACATCGCTGGATGCTGGAAATTCGGACGGATTCGACTGCGCGCCGATCAACTCGCCCGAATCGCTGGCAGCGAGATCTTGGGTAGCTGCTTCGACGGTTGTTTCGTCGGTCGACGTTTCGCCCAATCCCAGCGCGGCAGCTTCGCTCACAATATTTCTTGCGGCAGCGGCGTCGGCCTCGGGAGGCGCGGGCGGAGCAACGCCCAGCATCTCTTCGTCGCTGGCGATCAGGTAGCCGTCTTCGTTGAGGTTGCCGATGATTTGTTCGGCGGCCTCGCGCACTTCGCGGCGCAGGCTGAGCGCGCCCAGTTGCCAGGCAAGGTGGTCGGTGAGCGTGGTCGGCTTCGAGAGAAAATTCTCGAAGGATGGGCGCTCAATATCTTCCATCTCGCCACGCGTGCGGTAGCCGGGATCGAGATAGTCCTGGAAGAACGATCCGAAGTCGATTTCTTCGAATGGATCTTTCTTTTCTGCGGTAATTGGAGTTTCTTCGGTGGAAGTCTTAGTGGGACGGTCGCGGTCTTCCTCTTTGCGACCGACTTCATCGATCAGCGGGACGGATTCTTCGAGCTCTTCGAGAACGGGGTTCTCGACCATCTCGGCGTTGATCATGTCCTTGAGTTCGAGTTTGTTGAGCGCGAGGACGGAGACCATCTGCACCAGGCCAGGAGTGAGGATCTGGCGCTGGGATAGTTTGACGCTCAGTTTGTGCTGCAGTAGGACCATGTCGTTAGTCGTTATAGTCGTTCGCCATTCGTCGTCGTGCTGGCTTTTATTTTGCCAACGACCAGCGACAAACGACCAACGACGCTCTTCTCACACCAGCGAGAAGCTTTCCCCCAGATACACGCGCCTTACTTCCGGATCGCCGGCCAACTGCTCGGGCTGACCTTGGCGGAAGATTCGTCCGTCGTCGATTATGTAAGCGCGATCGGTCACGGAAAGCGTTTCGCGCACGTTGTGATCTGTGATCAGCACTCCGATGCCGCCGGCTCGCAGGCCGCTGATGATTTTCTGCAAGTCGAGAACGGCGATGGGATCGATGCCGGAAAACGGTTCGTCGAGCAAAATGAAAGTGGGATTGATGCACAGGCAGCGGGCAATCTCCACGCGCCGGCGTTCGCCGCCGGATAAGGCGTAGCCGCGATTCTGCCGAATGTGCTCCAAACCAAGTTCATCGATAAATTTTTCCATCTTCTCGCGGCGCTCGTGCCAGGACATGGGCTGCGCCTCCAGCACCGCGAGGATGTTCTCTTCAACGGTGAGTTTGCGAAAGACAGAAGCTTCTTGAGGGAGATAACTAATGCCATACTGCCGCGCCCGCAGGTACATGGGGACGTCAGTGATGTCCTGACCGTCATACAGCACGCGGCCGGTATCGGGGGGAATGAGACCCACAATTGCGTAAAAGGTTGTGGTCTTGCCTGCGCCGTTCGGGCCAAGTAGGCCCACTACTTCGCCCTGCTCAACCCGCAGACTGACACCATTCACAACACGGCGGCCGCGGTACGACTTGCCAATCTCATCCGTGGCTAGGGTACGCATTTAACTTGCCATTTGTCTTTATTATCGGGCCACTCGCGTTTGAGTTACCACAGGAGTACTTGCTTCGCCTTCTACGAGCACCCTATCATCGCCCCTAAAGAAAGTCAACGAAACCCCGGTAATCTTGCCACGTTCGGCATCAAAAATGCTAGGCGGTCCCCCGGTGAGGACGAATTTGTCGTCTGCGGCGGTGTAAACCAACGTGTGACCCTCAGCTCGGCGGCTTGGTTGCAGGATGACCACATTGCCTTGGGCGACCATGTGATCGAGTTGGCCTTGACCCGCAAGTGATTTATTTTCTTCGGTTTCGGCCCGCGGCACGAGGTAGGCGTCCATCGTGTCGGAGGATTCGGTGAAGGCATTACCTTTCGCGACCACTCCTCCCTCGTAGTGTGCGCGGCGCTCGGCATCGGCATAAGTCAACCGGTCCGCACTTATGGCTACGGTTTCGCTTGGCCGAGCTTTCGCCTTGGTTTTGTCGTCTCCTTTATGCGGAACCTTCCCCGGCTCTTTCTGTGGATCAGCCTTCTCCGGTTGAGATTGCTCCACCAGAACTGTGGAAACCCGCTTCGCCGCTGTACCTTGCGCGACCAAGGAACGATGATCACGGTCGAACCGGATCGACGGAGCCTCGACGATGTTCGCATCCTGCCAAAGGCGTGCACTGCCCTGGTAAAGGGCAATTGCAGGAGAGTTGTGCGCCGTCATGGAAGCAGCAGTCACATGAATCGGCGAAGAAGATGCCAGCAAAGCACCGTTCGGTTGTTCTTTCAGTTCGCTGTAAGTGCTCTTCACGTTTCCGTTTGCAAAAGCGTCGTCGCTCGCGCGATTGACGCGAATTGTCGTCGCCGTGGTAACCATGGAGCCTTCCGAAACGCGCGGGCTTCCGTTGAGAACGAGAACTTCGTCAGCAGGAGTGTAGACGGCTCTGTCCGCCCAGGCTTGAGTCCGCTTGTCAGGGGTCTGGCCGTCACTGTAGGCAACGCTTCCCTGCTGCACAATGGATGCAATCCCCCCCTCGGGAAGAAACGTGGTATCAAGCGCGCGACTGGTGCTGACGCGGTCGGGTAATCCTGGCGCGGAGTTCACAATCTTTGCATCCGGCGCTCCGTGAATCGAGGTTAAACGGGTTGCGCCGTCGGGAGTGGCGGCAAACTTCGCATTGAATCGGCCGGCAGTCACAACGGTGCGCTGGGCGGAAGCTGGCGCGGAGAGAGGGTTTTGCGCCGGGGAAATGGCGATCTGCGCCGCACCCGAAGTATCAGCGTGATCAAGGCGGCGGCCTTCGGCGACAAAGAAGTCAATGATGGGCGCGGTGATGTCGAAATTCTGCGGGGCGTTGGCGGCGGTGGTTGTAGCGCCTTCATTAGTCGCGGCATGTTGTGACAGCCGCACTCCTTCCTCAGCGTGTATCTTCTGGAGCTGGTTTTGTCCTTTGACTAGTTCAGCGAAATACAGCAGCGCCCGCCCGGCATCGCCTTGCATGGCTTGGGATCCGACGCGCTCAACATGGACGTGGCCGGTCAGCGTAGCGGTGCGCAGCAGGTTTTTCTTGCCCGTAAGCAGAAGATCGGCTTCATCCGCCCGAGCATGCATCTGGTCGCCGTTCAATCCGGCTGCCTCGGCGTGCACATTCCCTGTGGCCAGCAGCCGTTGCACTTCGTTTTCTGGCCCAAGGAAAAACGTGGCCTGCTCCGCCTGCACAGTTCCGCTCGCACGAACCAGCCGAGGATGATCCAGCACGACTACATGCGGATCGCGCGTGATTCGGCCATGAGTGGCGAAAAGGTTTTGCCCGCCTAACGTGACATGAATCTGTGACCCGAGCGTGAGCGTATTGCTCTTGCCGGCGTACTGCATTCCGATAGCCCAACCGACGGCCTGCGGGGTTTGGAAGTCGACTCGGGCGTCAGTAGAAGCATCCCCGCTGTTCTGGTTGAACGCCAGTTCTTTCGTCTTGAGGTGGATGGGATTCTTGAGTTCCTTCGGAGTTCCCTGGTCCGGCCCGGTCAGACCAGAGGGATTGGCCTCGAGATCGATTTGCACATCGCCCCGAGCCGTAATGTTTCCCGACTGCTTGTCGTAGGTAAAGTTGTCGCCGTAGATCTGATCGAAGCGGGAGGAATCGCGCCCGTAAAGAACGATGGTCACGTTGTGCAGTTCGGCGCTGCCATTCAGCTTGAATTGCTTGAGATCGCTGGCCTGGACGGTGAATTGCGTTCGCTTGCCGTCGGATTTGGAGAACTGAAAGCCAGCCGCGGTCTGCTTGATGTTGAACCCGAGCTTGTTGGGAATTTCCTTCAGCACATCACGCTGCCGCATGCGCGCATAGAAATACATTCCCGCGATCACCGCGGAGAAGAGCACAGCGATGACAGCAAGCAGGCGGCGAAGGCGATACATGGGGAGCGGCATGCTGGGTTCAGTCTAATCGATTAGGGAGCCGTAGCCCTCACGCGGCTCTACCGATCTAATCCATGCGTTGGGGGAGGTTCTTCGCTCTTTGCCTTGCCTCCGAGCGGATCTGGCTTAGCTTCGCACAGAAGCGATGGTGGCTATTTTGATCTAGGTTAAGAGGTAAGGATATCGAACTGATCGCTTCTTCTTCGACTTTCCATGGCTCCGCGCACTTTACCCAGCAGAGTAAAGCGCATCGGTCCATCCATTCATCAATCGCTCGCTCCCCGGCCCCGAAGTTAATGCGGTCGCCGCAGCCTACACGTAGCTCGATCCCTAGCTGCCTGGCCAACAGGCAACCCAGCGTGAGCCGAAGGGTTGATCGCGAAGCATCCGCTTTGAAATGGGACCGGATTCTTGAACGAATCGTCCGTCGGCTTGGAGGCTTGCCGTTCTTGGGCGGTGCCGCAGGCGATATCCCGATATACAGCAAAGTCGAGTCGCCATTGCGCACGCAGTCTGCAGCGTCCACGCAGCCGGGCAGCTCACGAAAATACCACGCATAGATCCCAGGTTCGGCCGGTGCGGGGGACGGTCGGGCGAGAACTTCGGCACGCCACCACAACCGGGAAGGACGCGTGAGTTGTTGAAGCATGCTGACCATAGCAAACTGTGATCCCAGAGCTTACTTGAACGGTATGTCCACTTCGGAATAACTGCCGGGTGTCGCGGCGTTCACGGTGGCGGCTATCTTCCGAACATAGCGTTGTACGATACGCCATTGCGAATTTCCAAGCACTACAATCGCAATCGCACGAGTCTTCAAATTCTGCTGCGCCGTTATATTCTTGTCAGTCGTCAGGAGCACCTCGAACCCGGCTTCCTCGGCGGCTTTCAGCAGCTCGCCGTTAATCAGCTTGTCCCATCCGAGGTCCTTCGCCTGAGCAACGATGTGGCCTTCGAGGAACGGAATAAGCGGCGCGGGCGTGCCCTGATCAAAGAGAACGCGCATCGGCGGAAGGCAGCGATTGGGGACTGGCGGGCGGCGGGGCTTCAAGACTGCGGGCCGCAAAATCGAGCACGGCAACAATTTGTTCCCGCGTCACGCCGAACCACTCCATGATTTCCTCGATACTAGCGCCGGATTCGAGGTTCTCGAAGACGGTGGCAACCGGCATGCGAGTGTCCTTAAACACCCATGCGCCACTGCGCTTGCCGGGGACGCTCTCCACGGCGGGACATTGGGACCAATCGAGAGTTGCCATGTTCTTACTTCTCTCCGTCGATATTAGCATTCTGGAGAGCCGCTGGTCCGCAAATATTGCGTTCCCGCCGCGCCGCGCAGCTTCAGGCGGGCGGGACCCTGAAATCCCGCAGCGAAAGCTCCAACCCGCCGAAGTCGGGATGATCATTGTGGCCGATGGTGAAGGCGATGTCGATGGCGTCTCCGGCCAGTAGCGGCGATTGCTGCAGGCGCTCGGCCATGTGCCAGCCCAGGGCGTCGAAAACAGTTCTCAGTTTTCCCGCAGTTCTCAGTTCCCGGTTCTCAGTTCTCAGTTGAAAACCGCGGGCTTCGGCTTTTTTCGCGCGGCTTATGGCTGCGCCGTCGGGATGGCAACGCGGGGTAGCCAGGATTGCGGCGGCTGACAATTCCTCTTCTCCGGTCTGTTCTTTGGCAAGATCGGGAGAGAATTCGTGACCTCCGACTTCCTCACCCGCCTTCAGTTTCAGCTTGATGTGTTTGTCTTTAAGAATTTTCGGTGGGGCGATTAAACGCACGCCGCGGGCGGTGAATGCGGGCTCGTGGTTGCCGGCTCCATAGGGTTCCAGCAGTCGCAACACTTGATAGAGCGCGGGAGTGATTTCATCGAGGTCGAGTTCGGCTTCCACGTCGAGCACGGGATCGAAATCCGCCATAGTCAGCCTTGTCCGCGCGAAAGCATCGAGTTCCGCTCGCAGTTGCGGGACGTTCGCCGACGGCATGGCGAATCCGCAGGCGTGAGAGTGCCCGCCGTAGCGCGTGAAAAGAGCATGCGATGATTCGACCGCCTCGAGCAGGTGAAAGGGACGAATCGAACGGCCCGAGCCGAACGCCTCCTCGCCATCGCGCGAGATGACGATGGCAGGCCGGTGGTAACGCTCGACCACGCGCGTGGCCGCGATGCCGATGACGCCGCGATGCCAGCCCTCGCCATCCACCACGATGCAATAGGCCTCGCACAATGCGGTATCGCCGCTGATGCGCTCTTCGACCGCTCGCAGAATGCGCCGCTCTTCCTCCTGGCGGTCGGCATTCAGTCGCTCGAGTTTCGCGGCCAATTCGCGGGCACGGACCGGGTCTTTCACGCTGAATAGTTCGATCACGTCGCGGGCCACGTCCATGCGCCCAGCGGCATTGATGCGCGGAGCGATGCGGAACGCAACTTCGGTAGAGTTCGGTGGACGCTTGGTAGAAATTTGCGCTACTTCCAGCAGCGCCTTCAGTCCAGGATTTACTGCGCGGCGCAGAGCGTCGAGCCCCAGCCTGGCAAACACTCGATTCTCGCCGGTCAATGGAACAGCGTCGGCAATGGTCGCGATCGCTACCACCTTCATGAACGAGTGCAACATCCGTGTTTGGTCTTTGGCGTCGAGGCGGCGCTGCATTAATCCCTGGGCGACCTTGAACGCGACCCCTGCGCCGCAAAGCTGCTTGTAGGGATACTCACATCCCACCTGATTCGGATTGACCACCGTGAGCGCCTTCGGAACACCGTCGGGGCCCGGCAAGTGGTGGTCGGTGACGATCAGGTCGACACCCAAGCGCTGCGCGGTTTCGGCAGGCGTGAAGGCGCGAATGCCCATGTCGACGCTGATGATGAGGCGAATGCCCGCGGCCGCCGCGCGCTCGATCACGTCGTCGCGCAGATCATAGCCTTCGCGAATGCGGTGCGGAACATGAAAGTCCGCCGTGCCGCCGCAGAGTTCGATGGCAGTCTTCAGAATGATGACCGCCATCGTGCCATCCACGTCGTAGTCGCCATAAATAAGGATTGGATCTTTACGCTCGATGGCCGCATCGATGCGATCTACGGCGGCACCCAGGCCAGTCATATGCTCGGGCGCGTGCAGGTGATCGATGGAGGGGACTAGGAAACGAGCGGCGGAGTCGGCTTCGACCAAACCGCGGCGGATGAGCAGACGCGCCAGCGTGTGTAGCGGGCTTCCACGCCCCGTGTTGTCGCGCGCTCGATTCGAAATCGGCAGAGCGGGCAAGTCGCGAAGAGCCGCGGCCAAAGCCTGCACTCGAACTGGATCATCCTCCGCCAGTTCCCAGCGCACGGCTAGTTCTCGTCGTCCTGATCCGGTTCGTCGATGGGGATACCGCCGAAATCTTCCGACACCTCCAGCAGGTGCTGGTAGCGGTCGTACCAATCGGTGCTGACTTCGCACAGAAACATCGAGCCTTGATAGGCCCAACCCAACTGCAAAAAGCCGACCTTGCCTACGTGAGCGCGCAGCCAGCGCGCATCCTCGACATCATCGCCGTCGGAGAACTCGGAGTGCGTAAGGCGCTGCACCAGTTCGTCAAGTTCCTCGCGTTCCAGCTTCCAGGAATGCATCGTCAGAAAAGGTGCGCCCGCGCTCTTGGCGAGTTCGACGAAATCCTTCCAGCCGTCGGGATTAGTGCCCGTCTCCCACATGACGCACTGCACCTCGTCGTAATCCACGTAGCCGTGGAACCGGCTCATGCCATGGCCTTCGATGAAGGCGATCATGTCATCTTTAATGATGGTCAGGTCTTCTGGCGTGGGCGACATAACGGGTCTCAGCTAAGTAGAGTATTGTATGCCGTTTGCCCAGGAACCTGCCACTTTCGGCGAGAGCCCCATAATCGGCATTGGGGAACGCTCGGGGACGCTCGGATGATTCATGCCTTTTGTCTGGGCACCAAATCCCTTGCGCTAGCCTCTTTTCCGCACTCCATTTAGAATCCTCTGTCCACTATTCACAGCACTCATAGGAGGGACATCCGCTTTGATTCCGCGTTATACACGCCCGGAGATGGGCCGCATCTGGAGCGACGAAAATCGCTTCCGCACCTGGCTGGCCGTGGAAGTTGCGGCTACCGAAACTTTGGCGGAGGCTGGCATGGTGCCGAAAGAGGCGGCTCGTGCGATTCGCGAGCGCGCGGATTTCAGCGTGGCCCGCATTCACGAGATCGAAGCCGAGGTGCGCCACGATGTGATTGCCTTTACTACTGCGGTCGCCGAAATTGTCGGCCCGCACGCTCGCTGGTTTCACTACGGGCTCACTTCCAACGACGTGGTGGACACGGCGCAGGCGCTGCTCATCAAGCAGGCGTCGACGTTGATTGCGCAGGATCTCGAAAGACTAGCGGATGTGCTGGAACGCCGCGCCTGGGAATTCAAAGACACGCCTATGGTGGGGCGCACACATGGCATTCATGCCGAGCCCATCACCTTCGGCTTCAAGCTCGCGAACTGGTATTCCGAGACGCAACGAAACATCGCGCGATTCGCGGCTGCCGCGGAAGACATGCGCGTAGGCAAGTTTTCTGGCGCGGTCGGAATCTTTGCTCATCTCACGCCTGAGATTGAAGAGAAGATTTGCGCGCGGCTAGGGCTGAAAGCGGCGGCGGTTTCATCGCAAGTGATCCAGCGCGATCGTCACGCGCAATATCTCGCGACGCTGGCGGTGATCGCTTCCACCCTCGATAAGATTGCGACCGAGATCCGGCACTTGCAGCGCACCGAGGTGCGCGAGGCCGAGGAATTCTTCAGCGAAAAGCAAAAAGGCTCGTCCGCGATGCCGCACAAGCGGAATCCGGTGACCAGCGAGCAGATCAGTGGCCTGGCGCGGGTGGTGCGAGGCAATGCGCAAGCTGGATTCGAAAACGTGGCGCTCTGGCACGAGCGCGACATCTCGCACTCTTCCGCCGAGCGCGTCGTCCTGCCCGATTCGACTACGCTGGTGGACTATCTGCTGAACAAGACCAGCAACTTGATCGAGACCATGTTCGTCTATCCCGAGCGCATGCGAGCCAACCTCGAAAGCACGCACGGATTAATCTTCAGCGGGCAACTGCTGCTTGATTTGGTGGAGAACGGAGTTTCGCGCGAAGACGCCTATCGCACCGTCCAAACGCATGCTATGCGCGCCTGGAGAGAAGGATTGGACTTCCACCAGCTAGTGCTCTCCGACAAGGAAATCACGAGTAAGGTATCGCGAAAACAGATCGAACACGCGTTTGATCTGCCGCGCCAGTTGAAAAACGTAGATAAGATTTTCGCCCGCGTGTTCGGAAACAAAAGCGAGAATGGCGCGAAATCCGGCGGGCGCACGAAGTCTGCGCGGGCAAGAAACCGCCGTCGCTAAGCAGAGCAATCGTACAAACTGTAACCCCGGTTATCTGAGGAAGTTGCGGTCGCGATTCTGCTCTGCTCGCCCCCCGCTTGTGCATCTTCTATCCCAGCTCTCGCATCGAAGGAATTAACCAGGTAGTTAGTTCGTAAAGTTTCGTCAATTGGGTCGGAGGTGACCTGTGACAATAGCAAGTGGCAGGAAAGTTTTGCTGAAAATTTTGGGCGCGATGCTTGCGTTTGGACTGTTGAGCGCGACGCTTGTCGCTGAGACTGCAGCGGCATCCCGCTTCGACAATCAAATTCAAACCACGATCACGCAGAAGCTGGCGGCAAAGAGTCAGTTTCGTGACGTGAATTTCGCGGTAGAAGACGGCATCGTAACCCTAACCGGTACGGTCGATCTCTACCAGCGCAAGCTGGACGCATCCAAGCTCGCTCGCAAAACGGAAAAGGTGCAAGGCGTCCGCAATCTGATTGCGGTCTCCGCACCGAACGTTCCCGATGCGCAACTCGAGCAGAAACTGGCGAAGAAGCTCACCTACGTGCGCGTCGGCTACGACAACACGTTCGACTACTTCGCGCTGGGAGTGAAAGGTGGAGTGGTCACAGTGGAGGGAGCAGATCGAACCGGCGTTGGCCGCGATGAGGCCCTGGCCGACATCTATAACCAGCCCGGCGTAAAGGACGTGATCGAGAATATTTCGATCGAGCCGGTCTCTTTTTTCGATGACGGCCTGCGCCTGCGCGCGGCCCGAGCCATCTATCGCGATCCCGTGCTCAGCAAGTACGCGATCGATCCGGCGCACCCGATTCGCATCATCGTCGAGAACGGCCACGTGACGCTCTATGGTGCGGTGGATAGCACCATGGACAAAAACATCGCCGGAATTCGAGCCAATCAGCTCTTCGGCGCATTCAGCGTGGAAAACAAGCTGGTGGTGGAGAAAGATTCTGGGCAACCGGGATTGTAAAAGTGGTTGGCGGTGACAGGGGCGCGGCGCAAGCCGCGCCTTTTTTTCTTACACCCGATTGATCAGTGACGCCACGTATCCTGCACCGAATCCATTGTCAATGTTAACCACGCTCACGTTCGACGCGCAGGAATTCAGCATCCCAAGCAACGCGGTCAGGCCTTTAAACGATGCGCCGTAGCCAACGCTCGTCGGCACGGCAATCACGGGAACGCCGACCAGCCCTCCAACGACGCTGGGCAGCGCGCCTTCCATGCCGGCGCAAACGATAACAACGCGAGCTTTCGTCAGAGCCTCGCGATTGGCCAGCAGGCGGTGGATGCCAGCCACGCCCACATCATAGAAGTGCTCGACTTTGTTGCCCATCAGTTCGGCGGTCACGACCGCTTCTTCGGCCACAGATATATCGCTGGTTCCCGCCGAAACCACTGCGACTATTCCCTTGCCGTAAGTGCGCGGGTCGCGCTGCAATATGATGGCCCGCGCCAATTCCCGATATTCAGCGGCACGCACCTTCTTCTTTACGGCGGCGAACTGTTTTTCATCGGCATGCGTGGCCAAAACGTTGCCGCCATGCTTTGCCAACCGTGCGAAGATTTCCGCGGTTTGTGCGGGAGTCTTTCGCTCTCCGAAAATCACCTCGGGCATGCCCACGCGCAGGCTGCGGTGATGGTCAACCTTGGCGAATCCGAGATCTTCGAACGGCATATGGCGCAGGCGATCGACGGCGTCGTCGGGCGCGAGTTTGCCTTGGCGCACTTGCTCGAAGAGTTTGCGTATGGATTCGGCGTTCAAGGGGAGCAGTCAGCACTTGGCGGTCAGCATTCGGCCAAGCGCAGTCTAGCTTAGCATTTGTAGCGGGCGTGAGTTTTGCTGCGCTAGCCGCGCGCGACCGCGCGCAGTTTGGCAATCACGGCGGCGCAGACTTTGCGGGCCAGTCCAGGCTCATCGAGATGAGCGAGAAACAAACGGCGCAAGTTGTATGGCCGTGCCTTCCCCGCCAGATAAGCCGCGTATATCAGGCTCCCCATGCGGTATCCCCAATTCTGAGCGAGGGATTCGAACTTTCCCTCATCAGCCCGAAGAGCTGATTGAGCCGCTTTCTCAATGGCCGCACGCGATAATGCGGGCAAATTTTCCGTGGCGGGTTCAGGCCTTGATGGATACAACACGCGCGATCCGAAGTAGGCCACGGCGTGTTCAACGACTCGCGTATAGAAACTATCGGCGGTCAGCGATGCGCTCCCACCGTCACCGTTTGTGGCATGTGCGTTCAACCGCTGCGGCAAACCGCGGCAGGCATGATGCAGAAAGCGCGCAGCGTCTTCGGCCGCATGCACCATTTGAAACTCGCGAATGTAGAACGCATTGGTCTGGGGAAGGTAGGCGCTGCCGCGCTCTTCCACGCTGGTTAACATGCTTAGCAAGTGCTGTTCGGTCACGACTTTGCGCGAAAGCAGTCGGCGTAGCACGGCATGCGACAAGTTGCCATACACCTCAGGCAACATGTCCACCAGAAATTTCGGCTGCGTGCCATTGTGCGGCGAATAGCGGTTGATCTCAAGGAAACTCGCCAGGCTGTCGATCAGGTTGTAAATGGTGGGTGCGAAGTCCGGTCCGGTATCGCAGCGGCTCCACTGATCCAGACACAGCCGGTAGCTTTCATATTTCTCCAGCGGGGTGGCATTGAAGACGCACAGCACGTCATCGCTCACCCGCACTGCATCCACCTTATCGACGCGCTCGCCGGCGGCGCGCCAGTAAAGCGCATCCACGTTCTGCAACACGGTCAGAATTCTTGCGCCTGGCATTTCCGTTTGCAGAGCACGCGGCAGATGTCCTGGTGCGAGGTGCGACTCGCCAAACAACACGAAGATCGCCGCTTCAGGATGACGCTGGCGTATCTCGGCAAGCTTCGCCGCGGCATGACGATCGCGAGCTCCAATTTTTCGCAGGTTCTCCCGCGGCATGCAATCGAGCCCATAGACGGCATCAGCATGATCGCGAGCCGCAGTGAGCAATTCGTAAAACGGAGCCCACTCATAACCCCAATCCAGATCGAAGCGGACGCGCTGGCGCAGTTCGCTCTCGTCAATCTCGCGGCACCACCATTCCTCAAGAATGTGCTGATCGCGGGCGAAAATGGTTTCGACTCCCAGCACGACCGGACGATCGCCGGCCAGCGCGCGCTGCTCCAGCAACGATGCCGCATAACGCTGGGCGCCCGGCAAGGCATGGTAGTCGCCGACCAGCACTACATCGGCCGCCTGCATAGCATTCTGAAGCTGTCGCGAGTCGAGCAGAGAATCGTAGTTGCGGAAGGCGTGGCTGAACTCCCGAAGGTATTTGCGGCGGCCGTGCGAATCCTGCGCGCGGATTTCGCGCTCCACTCCCGCCAAGGCGTGGAGTTGTGCCGCGCTGCGCCGCAATCGCAAATTTGCCGTAGATGCCATAATCAGCTTCTAGCCTCTAGCTCTTAACTCCTCCCGCCCTTCGCCTTGACTCCTGTTCTCTGACTCCCTATCCTCCAAACCTTGGGTGACTTTCGTGTCACCTCGCCGGAGGCGCTTTGCCAAATCACCCGCCGCAAAATCTGACCATCGCGACCACAGGCGCGAGCGGTTCGATCTTTCTGCGGCACCTGCTCATCGCGGTGGAGCGCGACGCTCGCGTGCAGACCGTGAACTTCATCGTTTCGGACTCCAGCCTTCGCGTGATGGCCGAAGAACTCGGCATCCATGGCCGTTCGAATCTTGTGAATCAGATCCTGGCCCACAAGCGCGCGGCAACTTCGAAGACCTCAGCCGGTCGCGGCTCGAACTCCGCCTCAAAAATCAAAGAGCAATCCAACGCCGATATCGGAGCCAACGTGGCCAGCGGTTCTTATCCCACTGACGCTATGGTCGTGCTCCCCTGCAGCATGGGCACTTTGGCCCGCATCTCCAACGGCATCGCCTCTCACCTTATCGAGCGTGCAGCCGATGTCTGCCTCAAAGAGAAGCGTCCGCTGGTGCTCTGCGTGCGCGAAACGCCCCTCAACAAAATTCACCTCCGCAACCTGTACCGCGCTGCCGATGCCGGTGCGACCGTGTTTCCCCTCATTCCGGCTTACTATTACCGGCCGGCAAGCTTAGATGACCTGGCCCGCGAGTTCGCCTATCGCGTGCTGGCTCATGTGGGCCTTCCTCAAGCCCGCGCCTTCCGCTGGAAAGGCTGAGATATCAGTGAGTTACTCGCCTACACTTAAAAAGACTGCGACCTAGGGGAAGAATCGGCCAGAGGAGGGGATAACTCCAGTGTAGAGACCCCAAAATGCAGGGCACAGATACCTGCGGGTCATGTACGAAGGTGGGATCCGCTGATTTTCTGTAAGCGTTTTTCAGATTTCCAGAGCCACGTTTACGGCCTCAAGGCGTAAAATGCGGCAAATTCCCCGATCAGGTGATCCATGTTCTTCACCATTCAGCACGTAGGGCGAGTCACGGGAAGATTCGCACCTCGTCGTCCTCTAGCTCAGGGATTTCTTGTGGCAGCCGTCTGCTGTGGACTGCTCTTGGCCTCAACTGCTACTTATGCTGCCGACGATCGCAATCCCTTCGCGGGCGACGCAAAAGCCGCGAAGGCGGGCGAGTATGAGTTCCGTATCAACTGCGCGCTCTGCCACGGACTCGGGGCGCATGGCGGCGGCCGCGGTCCTGACCTGACGCGGGCACGGAAAAAGCACGCGCACAATGACGCGGAGTTGTTTCAGGTGATCAGCAATGGCATTCCCGGCACAGTCATGCCGGCGAACGGAACCAACGGTCAGGGCGTCGGCATGACCGACGAAGAAATCTGGCAGATCATCACTTACATCCGCAGTGTAGAAGTGAAGGCGCCAACCAAGCTGCTGGGCAATGCTGCGCACGGCAAAGAGCTTTTCTTACGGCGACGCGAATTGCTCGCTCTGTCACATGGTCGAAGGCAAGGGAGGACGAGTGGGGCCAGAACTCACGTCGGTGGGAGGATCGCGAACCAGGGAGGCAATCATCGATTCGGTGCGCAATCCAAGCCGTCGGCTGGCTTGGGGATTAATCGAGTCCACCAAAGAATTCCCGCAAGAATACGAAACCGTCACCGTGGTCACCGCCGACGGGAAAGAAATCAAGGGCGTAGCTTTGAACGAAGATACCTTCACGGTGCAGATGATGGACACCAGCGAGCAAATTTACTTGCTGGAAAAAGACAAGCTGCGCTCCTTCCAGAAGAGCCGCGAATCGATGATGCCGGTCTACAAGCCGGATGTTTTGCCCGACAAAGATCTCGACGACATTGTGGCTTATTTAATCAGCGTGGGGGCCAAATGACCGCGCGAACCCTGATCAGCAATCTTCTGGTGAGCTCCTTGGCTTGCGCGCTCCTGGCGTCGCCAGCCAGCGCCCAGGTCACTCCGGAGCGCCTGGTAAGCTCCGCGAAAGAACCGCAGAACTGGCTGACCTATTCCGGCGATTATGCGGGACGCCGCTTCAGTCCACTCGATCAAGTCAACACCACAAATGCGCGTTCGCTGGTCGCGAAGTGGGTCTACCAGACTGCGGCGACCGGCAAGCTCGAAACCACTCCCTTGGTCGTCGACGGAATTCTCTACGCCACGGCGCAAGACAACCGCGCCTTCGCTCTGGATGCCCGCACCGGGCGGCCCATCTGGATGTATCAGCATCAACTGCCGGCCGACATTCGCCCCTGCTGCGGGCGGGTGAACCGGGGGCTCGCCATCCTGGGCGACAAAGTTTTCTTCGGAACGCTCGACGCGCACATCATCGCGCTCGACACAAAAACTGGAAACGTAATTTGGGATGTAACCGCCGCCGACTATCGCACGGGATACAGTTTTACCGTAGCGCCGCTGGCCATAAAAAATCTAGTGGTGATTGGCGTCTCCGGAGGCGAGTACGGCGTGCGCGGCTTCATCGACGCCTACGACGCCGCAACCGGCGAGCGCAAATGGCGCTTCTACACAGTGCCCGGGCCGGGCGAAGCGGGACATGAAACGTGGGAGGGCGATTCGTGGAAGGTAGGCGGCGCTCCGGCCTGGAACACCGGAACCTACGACCCGGCCACCAACCAGATTTTCTGGCCGACGGGAAATCCTTCGCCCTCGAATCGCGGCGAAGGTCGCGCCGGAGACAATCTTTACAGCAATTCTCTGCTCGCGCTAAATGCCGACACCGGAAAGATGAACTGGCATTTCCAGTTCACCAAGCACGACGAGCATGACTGGGACGCGACCCAGGTTCCGGTGATAATCGATTCCGGCGGCAAGCATCTGATCGCGCAAGCCAACCGCAACGGATTTTTCTACGTTCTCGATCGTCACGACTGGCAAACTGATTTCGGCGAACGCCTACGGCAAAGCTCACGTGGAGCGATACGAAAGATGCCGAAGGGCGTCCAGTCGCGAAGAAAGAAGCTTCGCCCACGCTCGAAGGCCACACGGTTTGCCCCGGCGCGCTTGGAACCACGAACTTTATGGCGCCGGCCTTACAATCCGCAAACCGCGCTGTTCTATGTGACGGCGCGCGATCAGTGCGACATTTTCAGTACGGCGCCGCAGCCTTATGAAGCCGGCCATGCGTATTACGGCAGCGCGTATTTTCCTTCGGAAGAGGCCGAGCCTTATCGCGGATTTCTGAAGGCGATCGATCCCGCGACCGGAGAGATCAAATGGAAGTTTGAACACACCTCGCCGACATGGTCGGGCGTGCTCTCAACCTGCCGGAGGCCTGGTATTCACCGGCGACGCCGAAGGCAACTTCATTGCTCTCGACGCTGCCTCCGGCAAGCCGCTCTGGCACTTCCAGATGGGCGGCGCAGTCTACGCCGCGCCCATGGCCTTTGCCGTCGACGGCAAAGAATACGTGGCGATCGCCGCCGGCAGCGCGCATCTATGCGTTCGGACTGCCCTAGAAACGAATTTAGAACCAGATACGACGATCCCCGTGGAGAATCGCAGGTTGTCTTCGTGAGTCGCCAGCCCCCCGAACCGGCCGGGCCCAAAGGCAGCTGTGTACAACTTGCTCAAATCGAGGTGGTACGGAAGTAGTCCACCTGTCGCCAGCCGCAGAGCGAAATGCCGCGGTCAATTTGTAATCGACCCCGCCCCCCAAAGCCACTGCAAAATCGGTATAGTCTGGCGTAGAGGACACCGGAGAAGACGGCCGGTGATGGTAGCTCGCAGCCAGGCTGGCTCGATCCCAACCAACCAGAGCATGCACGATAGGGAGTGATTCTGGCTTTCGTGCGGTAGGAAACCACCGGCCCCGCCAGCAGACGAATACTCAGTCATCGTGGGCAGTCGCGACACGCCTTGCGTCCCTCGCCGTGAACGGCGTTGCCATATGCGGCCGCCAACATCCGCGCGATTCCGATCCAGGAGTCGATGTTGTACTGCGCTTCCGCATTCCAGCCTTGAAGGCTGGATCCCACTCCGAACGTGCCGGGGAACTGGTGCAGAGCCAGATCCAAGAGCGGACCATTCAGCCCACCAGAACGGACATGCAGCAAGGAATACCCGCCAAATACCTGCACTTTCGGAGTTGAGTCTTGAGCAAACGCTAACGAACTGATCGCGGCGCATAAAATAATTGCCGCACTGGAAAAGCGAATCATTGGCACGTTCTCCCTTTTGAGAATAGCGCATTCGGCAGCTTCACATTCGCAATGACAACTTACATACGTTCCACAGAAGCTTCCCACCGATTGTATCGATGAATCAAAACTAAGAACGCGGGCGCATGCACCGGGGTTGTAAGCGGCAAGTAAAGATACGTAAAGCTTCGCAAGAGTCTGCCCCACGACGGTGCACAGGTTTGAATGTTCGTCAGGGCCGCCGGTCGGGATCGATGGTTTGGTCCAGATAAATCCAAAGCACGCGGGCAAAAAGCGTGGTCGTGGGCGCGAGCGGCAGAAACAGCACCACTGCCCAGACTGTATCTTTCGTGATCCACCAGCCGGTGACGACCCAGAGGAACGCCGCGACAATTGCGATGATCACCAACCCCAGGGCGTAGCTGACGTACATTGCTCCAAGAAAATATCCCGGCTCGCGCTCAAACTTTAGATCGCAAACAGGACAGCGCTCGTGCATCTTGGGAAATCCACGGAATACGGAGTAACGAAAAATGCTTCCCATGCGGCAGCGCGGACAGCGCTGGCGAAGAATGTCTCCCAGAGTCGAGACCTTCATGGCATTTCCCGTTTTCACTTCATGCGGTCCATTCCAAGCTAACAGATGAAGGCAGTGCACTCTCCCCAACGCCGTCTCGCAGCATCTTCCGCCACGGAACGGTGATTGGCCAATCAGGTTCTGCCCCTTGTCGAACCATTCGTTGCCGGATTAAGATTGCCGCACTTGGGGCCGGTGGTGTAAATGCAGCACGGCGGCGAGACTCTGCTTCCGCATGTCTCGCTCGCAGGTGCAAGTTCGACTCTTGCCCGGTCCAATCACCGGGATCGTTATTCCCATCCCGCAATGCGTTATTTAAGGCACGTCCACCTGCAACCCAGTTGACGAGGGCGCGGCC
Source organism: uncultured Acidobacteriota bacterium (assembly GCA_963761915.1). GTDB lineage: Bacteria > Acidobacteriota > Terriglobia > Terriglobales > Acidobacteriaceae > Sulfotelmatobacter. The sequence goes on along the minus strand of CAVXIO010000017.1, from coordinate 69,517 downwards.
TTCGTAATTAATCTGCGATTCACCCGCAGAACCGCTCACAAAGCGGTCACGGAAAAATCCTGGAGGTCGTACAAGGCGGAAGCGGCGTCCCGACGCGACAGACAGCCGGCGTACTGCGACTTTTCTTGGGCCCCTTAAAGTCAATGAGTAAAACCGCGATGTTTCGCCAAGAATCATCTGGGGCCATTGGCGGAAAAAAATCATTCGAGATCGGCTACGGTGTGCGGTTGAGTGCCAGATTCAGATTGGTTCCGCCTTGCTTCCAAACACCCATAATATTTGAGCTGTCGTTGTCCATGGTGCCGTCAAAGGCACACAGACCGGGCGTGCTTTCGAAATGCAAAGTTGACTTCCTATACGTGATGGCGGTGATCTGGACCCCAGAGACATCTTGATCCGGGTAGTCGATGGTGCCTCTCAAGCTGCCGTCCTGCTCAGCGGAAATGTGCACCACGACACGCTTCTTAGGTTGCCCCCCCGGATTCAGCGTTCCTGTCCATTCTCCAACGACCGGCGCTGCGTCTTGCGCCGCGAGACGGGGCACAATGACAAATGCGAGCATTAATGCCGATCCCACGTAAAGCGCGAACGATGAATCGCGAGGGTCTCTCATATTCGAGTCTCCTTTTCTTACGAAGACTACCACGGCCGAGGACAGCCCGACGCGAGTCGGCCGTTACACTGAGAACCCGTTAATGAGTGAAATGGAGATCGAACAACGGGAAACAGGTCATGGCCGCTGTTCCGGTGAACCTTTCCGTCCCGGATGACATTTGGTGCCTCGATACGTACTCGCCGCGTTGCGGCTGCAAACGGCTAGTGATGACAGAACGAATAGAAGGGCCCGCCACCCAGATTGTCCAAGAAGAAAGCCCCGCTCGTGAGAGCGGGGCCTTCGATTTAACGATGACGACTGTACGGGACGCTTAGCGCTTGCCGCCGTGTCCGCCGCCGCTGTGACCTCCGCCGCCGCTGTGTCCACCGCTGGCATGCCCGCCGCTAGAGTATCCGCCACCGTGCGAACCTCCGAAGCTTCCACGAGAAGAGGATCCGCGCGACTGACCGCCGCGGCTCCCGCTGAAACCGCCAGCGCGCGGCGCGCTTGATCCGCGTCCAGCGAAAGCTCGTCCGCCGCCGGAGAATCCCCGGTTACCTGCGTAGGCTCGGTTACCTTCGGCGCCCCGGTTGGCGGCTGCCCCGCGATTGCTGCCGGCGAAGCCGCGAGACGCCCCCGCGTAGCCTCGAGATGCGCCCGCATATCCGTGACCTGCGGCTGAGCCATACCCGCGCCCATCGCGACCCGCGAACCCCCGTCCTCCGAATCCGCCACGCGCGGATGAGAATCCCCGATAATTTCCGTGCGCAAAGGCGGCGTGGTTATAAAATGCTCCGCCGCGGTAGGCCCAAGGGTGGCCACCGAAAAAGATTCCACCGTGGAAGCCCCAGCCAATGCCCCATCCATGCCATCCCCAGCCGAAACCTAAGAACGGCCAGATCGGGAAGCCAAGGCCGAACGAAATGTACGGGCCGCCAACTCCCCACCACGGATAGAACCCAGGCCACAAGCCTACGGGATATCCGTACACATACGCCGGGTTGTAAACGGGCACATACACCACATTCGGATCAGCCGGCTGAATGTCTACATTCGGCCCCTGCTCGTACACGCGCTCTTGAGGCGTACTCCGCAGATTGCCCGCGTTGTAAGCCTTGTGACGCATGTACTGGATCGCTTGCATCACGTCATCCGGCTGGTTCTGATAGGCTTCGCCCAGCTCAGAGGTCCACGACAAATCCCTGTCCAAGTTCGCCAGCACGGTGGGAAACTCCACTAGAGACTTCACGCTCGGATCCCAATCCTGCCGGTCCACTTCCTCGGCCAGATCCCGTCCCTTCAGCCCCGGGTTCTCCCGTGCCATCCGGTCCGCCTCTACAATCTGCGTGGGATATTCCGATGCGGCCAGTATCTGCGCCACGAGCGCATCGGGATACAACGCAATGGGAGCTACGAGCTTATTCAACTGCTCCGGAGGCAACGATGTGTACCGCCGTTGATCCGGGCCCGTTGGAGGCGGAGGCGCCTGCCCCTGGTCTTGATATGCACGGTCTTGGTATGCATCTTGATCTTGCGGCGATGGAGGTGCGACATCCTGAGGCGCGCTCTGGTCCGGCGCATTATATTGCGGCGCGCTGTATTGTGGCGCGCTGTACTGTGGCGCGGTCTGCTCTGGCGGTGGGCCCTGATCCACCTGAATGCTCACTCCCGCTGAGGGCTTGTCCATCGACTGGTCCTGCGCCCCCAAGGAAGTGCCAGTACCGAGCGCCATTGCGCCTGTCAACATTGCGGCAAGAATCGTTGTAGATAATTTGGTTTTCATAGTGTCCCTCAGAACTCCTGTTACTAGATTGAACACGGGGAATGCGGGGAAGTTCCGTTCTTTTGATCGACTTACACTGGTTGATTTCGGCCAGGCAGTGGTGGATTTCGCGCAATAAATACGCTTGTGACTAGTGGATAAACTGTACTTTGAATGCTCTCCGCCACAAAAGTGCTTCCTTCATGGACAGATTGATACGCCCATGACGGTTCGACAGGAGAGGCTTGGGCATGCTCCAGGCTCTCCCCTAACCCTGGCCCACTGCACGCACTCAGTGGGCGCGGACAACCGGAAAGTGGCCGGATCACATGGGCGCGGCTTGGGGCATGGTGAACCAAGTTGGACCCGAGCGCGATTGCCGTAAAGACAAACGACCCGCAGGTTATTAAACCTGCGGGCCGTCCGGTGGACTGTTTGGGATTGACCAAGAGGTGGTCACTCTACGTGGCCTCTACTGGCTACTCCGGGCTCCTGACCGACCTGCGTCAGGCGGAATCAATCCTTATTCACCGATAGTATGCGGGCTGTAGCCTCGAACGCGAAAACGCCCGAAGCCCCGCTTAGAGCGACCTGCTCTAAGTCTCAGCCACCTCACCTGGTCTTTTCGTGTTTCTACTACTGCCTTCTGAACTTGTCATCCGACCACCTCCTTTCCGGTGTTAAACGCAGATTATCCGCTCACGCCTTTCGTGTCAATACATGGTGCAGCGGGACGCAGAGTTTCTGCGAGACGCAGGGCAACTCAATGGGTGCGATGGCGATGTCACGCCAACGATGGGCTCCTTTCATAAGGCCCAATTCGGAAAAATCGCTTTTACTGCGGGCACAAAAAGTGTGCGATGGTGCTCAGTTGGCAAATATAATTTGCGCTCAGGAGATCCACACAGAAACAACAAATTGGAGGCCTCACATGCGCATTGACCTTTATACGAAGACAATCCTCACACTCGTCGCTTTGCTGCTTGCGGTGAGCGTACTGAAACCAATCCTTCAACCCCAGGCCGCCCTGGCGGATGGACCCTACAGCAGTATCCAATTCTCGTATAGCGGCGGTAACCACGCGTTCTTCGATACCCGCAGTGGCGACGTTTGGGAATACGGCGACAATGGCCACTTTAAACAGCACTACAAAGTCCGTGAATTGGGTAAGGATCACGATCACGGACGCTAAAAGGAACGGGACGGAAGCCCTCGCACGTTAGTCTGGATGAAGTTTCTGCCTCAGTCGCGCAGAGACTTCGGCCAAGGGCTTTGGTTCTTGGTACTCAATCCCTGACCCGGGAGTTGCCGCGAGAGGCCACGCAGAGTGACCACCTCTTGGTCAATCCCAAACAGTCCACCGGACGGCCCGCAGGTTAATCGCCTGCGGGCCGCTTTGTTTTCGAGCACACGGTAACTCTTCCACTCTGGTTTGGGAAGGGCACGGCTTCAGTTTCTGAGCCTGCCCCGAGCGAGCGAAGCGACCGAAGGGTGCCGTTACGACCTTAAAGAAGTGGGGCTTTAGCCCATGAGGTCGGCATTCTCCGGTTTCCAGTTGGCCGATCACACCCCCACGCAGTATTCTTTCCCAATGTCCTACCTGGAAGGGTCCTCTCTCGAAAAGCGCCGTCTGGCGGCCAACTACGCCGCCATGACCGATGGCGAGCTGCAGCGGCTGGCGCGCAATGCGGACTCGCTGACTGAACTCGCATGGGACGCGCTCGAAGACGAGTTAGATGTGCGCCATCTCGACTTTCCTGATGACGAATTCTCCAGCGACTCCTCTGAACCGCGGCAGCAAATGGAAATGTGCGAACTCGTAACCATCCGCCAGTTTCGCGATCTTCCAGAGGCGCTGCTGGCCAAGGGCAGTCTGGAGTCGGCGGGCATCGAATGTTTTCTTGCGGACGACAATCTGGTCCGCATGGATTGGTTCATTTCCAACTTCATTGGCGGCATCAAACTCAATGTACGCACGGCCGACGCCCCGAACGCCCAGAAACTTCTCGACGAGCCGATTCTCGAAGGCCTCTACGTGCAGGGCGTCGGCCTCTACGAGCAGCCGCGCTGTCCCAACTGCCAGTCGCTCGATGTCAACTTCCAGGAACTCGACCATGCCATCGCCTACATGAGCGCATTCCTTCACGTGCCCATGCCCGTGCAGCGCCCGGCCTGGCGCTGCCATGCGTGCGATGCGGAGTGGGAAGACGATGGGAGCGAGGGCGGGAGGACCGGGTCGCACTCATAGAAGGTATCTAACGATGGTAGAAAGGCGTAGAGTGCAGACATGAGTCAACCGGGATAAATCGATCGCCTGCGGTTGGAGGAAAATCATGAAAAGCGCTCTCATCTTGATCCTTTTGGCAGCATCCGCCTTTGCCCAAGACCAGTCGCCGTTCGTTCCTGGGGCGGCTTGTGGTCCCAGAAATACCAACTTCGACGTGAAGCGAGATGAATCCCAGCACACCCTCGCGCAGCCCGAGTCCGGCAAGGCGCGCGTTTACTTCGTCCAGGACATCGGGCAAGTGAACTGCCTCGGAGGCTGCGTGACGACAAAAATCGCGTTGGATGGGGCTTGGGTAGGCGCCAACCAGCACAACTCTTATTTCTCCGTATCCGTGGAGCCGGGTGAACATCATGTGTGTGCGAACCAGCAGTCGCACATCTCGTACTTGAGTCGACTGGTTGCACTCACGCATTTCACAGCCGAAGCGGGAAAGGTTTATTACTTCCGCACGCGAGCCTTTGGAGGCACAAACCAGGTGCTTTTCGATCTTGATGCGGTCGACAGTGACCAGGCCCAATATTTGATCGCGTCCTACCCCCTGAGCGTGTCGCACCCCAAACCGTGAAGTGTGGAGTGGGCCGGAATTACAAGTTGACCCCCAGCTTCGCGAAGCCCTTCCGGATCACCTCCAGCGTATCCTCTGCCAGCCTGAGCCCTGGCAGCTCTTCCCGCGTAAACCACCGCACCTCAGCCGCGTCGCTGGCGGCAGCCAATATCTCCCGCAACCCGGCGGCACAGAAAATCAATCAAAACGTAGTGATATTGCACGCGCTTCTCGGGATTGCGCAGAATGCGGTCGTAGACCCCGAGCAGTTCGCCGGGTTCGACGGTGAGTCCAGTTTCCTCGCGCGCCTCGCGGATGGCGGCCTCACGCACCAGTTCGCCGACTTCGAGCACGCCTCCGGGAATGGACCACTCGGCCTGCAGCGGCGGATGCGCCCGCTTCACCAGCACCACGCGGCCGTCTTCAATGATGATGGCGCCCACGCCCACCAGCGGCACTTCAGGAAATTCGCGTTGCATGGTGGAAGGATTCTAAAGCAAGAAAGATTTACCCTGTGTTCCCTGTGTCCTCTGTGTTAAAGATTTTGACTTTCTCTGCGTCGGAGCCTGCCCTGAGCGGAGCCGTAGGGTGACTCTGTGGTTAAATAGTCCTTTCTATGGCCCTCGAAGAATACAAACGGAAACGCAAATTCGAGCAAACACCCGAGCCTCCACCGAAAGTCGAAAGCAAAGCCGGCCACCGCTTCGTCGTGCAAAAGCATGACGCCACACGCCTGCACTACGACTTTCGCCTGGAGATGGAGGGCGTGCTGAAATCGTGGGCGGTGCCCAAAGGCCCGTCGCTCGATCCCGCCGACAAGCGCCTGGCCATGCAGGTCGAGGATCATCCGGTTTCGTATTTCGATTTCGAAGGCATCATCCCGGAAAACAACTACGGCGCAGGCACGGTGATGGTGTGGGACGTAGGCACATGGCAGCCGCTCTCTCCCGTGCCGGTAGAAGGTAAATATGTGCCGGGCACCGAAGCCGAAGCCGCAGCGATGCTGGCCAAGGGCGATCTGAAATTCCGCCTCGACGGCAAAAAACTGAAAGGCGACTTCGCGCTGGTAAAGATGAAAGGCCGCCGTCCCGGAAGTAAAGGCAACGAATGGCTGCTGATCAAGAAGCACGACGACTATGCAGTCGAAGGCTACGACATCGATGAGTACGACGAGTCCGTGCTGAGCAAGCGCAGCCTGGCCGAAATCGCAGGAGACGCAGGATCGAGAGAATGGAGAAGCCGTCCCGTCGTCCGGACGCGGCAAATTAAAGGCCGCATGGCTCGCCGACGCCGTCGCCAGACTCGACAAGAAAAAGCTAGCCGACAAGACAACAGCTAAAAAAAAACAAAAGAAGTAACCACGACAGCCCCTACGACTTCACTCAGGGCAAGCTCACAGGGAACACGGAGTAAATCACAGCTGAAGCAAAACCCAGGCCCTACCCTGTGTCCTCTGTGCCCCCTGTGGTAAAAGCGCTTTCGTCCGCCTCCTCGCCCCAGTCAAGCGCCCGATGCCCACGGAATCTATCCCATGCTCGCCACATCCATCAATGAGCCCTTCGACGGACCCGACTGGCTATTCGAAATCAAATGGGACGGCTACCGCGCCGTAGCCTTCCTCGAGAACGGCAAAGTCAAGGCTGGTCTCGCGCAACCAGAATGAGCTGACCGCCCGCTATCCCGAACTCAAAGACCTGGCAAAATCAGTCAAATCGAAAACCGCAATTCTCGACGGCGAAGTTGTCGCCCTCGACGACCAAGGACGCCCTTCCTTCAGCCTGATGCAGCAGCGCACCGGCTTTCGTCCCGGTGGCCGCCGCGGCGCCCACCAATGCGACGTGCCCGTTCTCTACTACGCCTTCGATCTGCTCTATCTCGATGGCTACGATTGGCGCAAGTTCCGCTCGAAGAACGCAAAAAGAAATTAGCTTCATCCTCATCACCGGAGATTCGCTGCGCTATTCCGACCACTACGAGCGGCAAGGAAAAGCCCTGTTCGAAATGGCCCGCGCAGAAAGACCTCGAAGGCATCCTCGCCAAGAAGCGCGACAGCACTTACCAGGAGCGCCGCAGCAGCGATTGGCTGAAGATCAAAATTCGTCACCGCCTGGAATGCGTGATCGGCGGATACACCCAACCGGAAGGCAGCCGCGCGCATTTCGGCTCGATCGTGCTCGGCCTCTGCGACAAGCAAGGCCGGCTGATCCACGTAGGGCAAGCCGGCAGCGGATTCAATCAAAAATCGCTAGCCGAAATCTGGAAGCTGCTAAAGCAACGCGAGACGAAACAAAAACCCTTCTACGGCGAAGTCGAGGCTCTGAGAAAAGTCTACTGGGTCAAGCCGGAACTAGTGGCCGAAATCGAATACGCCGAATGGACCGAAGGCGCCAGCGGCGGCAGCGGCCCGAAATTACGCGCCCCAGTCTTCCTGGGCCTGCGCGACGACAAAGAACCCAAAAGAATGCCAACTGGAAGAAGCCCGCGCAAACGAGACTGAGAACCGAGAACTGCCTACTTAATATCCTTCATCGCCAGCATCGTTCCGTAATCGTGCCCGCTGGGGTCGACCGCCCGGGCGACAACGGAGGCAAACGCCTCCCGCAGCTCCGGATACTTTGCCAGCAACGCCTTCATCACGGCCACATTACTCTGATAAGTCACGTTCGTATTCGAAACATCTGCCGCCTGGTATCTAACGATCAAATCCAAATCATTGCCTACGACTTCCGGAAAAAGCGCAGTAAGCTTGTAGGTTGCAGCACCGGCGGAAAGATCCGCCGTCTTGCCGTCGGCCGGAAAATCGGCTGGCTGCAGCTTCGCCGAGTCGTCGTAAAGCTTGTCGGTAGCCGCCGTGCTCATGAACGACAGCGGAGAAATCAGCGAGCGCGCCACCACATAGTAAAGCCACGCACTGTGCACCTGGCCTTTCGCCTGATACTGCTGAGCCCGCGCAATAAACCAGTCGCTGTCGTGCCCTCCGAGTTGCGCCGCTTTGATATAGAGACCGCCCAGCTTCCAGTCCGAACCAAGCTGCTGCAGGATCAGCGACACCATGTATGCGCCCTTGGACGAAGCCACGTCCAAAATAACCACGCCATACTTGCCGGGCGCAAGGCCGTTGATGGAGAAAGCGGCGCTCTCGCGCGTCTGCCCGCTCTTGCCGAAAACCCCGCAAAAAAACTCTGCCCGCGGAATGGGTGCCGTGCCTTCCGCTTCCAACAGAAACGGCGGACGAGCCGTCGCCTTCGACCCCGCCAGCACAGCCTGATTCTCCTTCACCGTGCCTTCAATACCAGAAAAATCCGACAGCCAGGCTGGGTATCGCACTCTGCCGCAGCGAGGCGGTATCGCCTTTCGCGATCAGGTCGAAGTCATGCTGAGCCGCATTGGTAAGGGCCGTGCGCGTAGCCGCGTCCATATCGCTGGACGTGAGGCAATTCTCAGCCAGCACACAGGAGGCGGAGAACACCACAACTACTGCCATTAGGATGACCGGTCGCCTCCCCCAACTCTTCACCGAGTTCCCGCCCTTCATCAGGCAGCTTTGCAGAAAACACCCTTCATCAAACATTTTCTCGTCGTCCTCAGGAGAAAGATTGTACGCCAGCCGAAATCTTCGCGAGTGCAACGATTTGCGCATTCCGATCCGAAAGCTTTATCCAAATTCGGCCTGCAAGAGAGTAAAGTCAATACGTTCTATAGAGTACAGTTTCCTCTCAAGGATCGGTCCAATGGCGACGCTGGCCACAAAGCGGTGCTAGAATTGCTCTCATCACATCTGCCGTTTCCCCTGATCCGTAAAGTTTGCAGTGGAGGTTCGTTTATGAGCGCGGGATTGAAGTTTACCGCTTTTCTGGCTGCGGGCCTCTTATGCCTGCCAATTGCCGGGAAAGCCGATACCAAGGCCGATACGCAGACCACGCCGACGCCGCATCGCGTTCACAAAGCCAAGAAGCAGCAGCCCTTGCCAGCCCCGCTGCCCTCAGGAACTCAAGGCCCTGTCCCCGCCATTCCGTTGGATGCCATTCCCGCCGTAGCCCCGCAAGTGACCTACCAGGACGGCTTGTTAACCATCGTCGCCCCGAACTCCACGCTGGGCGACATTTTGCGCAACGTGCGCAAGCGCACCGCAGCTGATATCGAAATCCCCAGCAACGCCACTGAGCGCGTTGTCACTCGCCTGGGTCCGGGGCCAGCCCGCGAAGTCATGGCCGAGTTGCTGAATGGTTCCCACTTTAATTACATCTTGCTTGGCTCTCCCGAGGATGCCAATCTCCTGGTGCGAGTGGTGCTCGTGGCCAAGACTGGACCGGATACGCCAAATCCTGCTCAGCAGGCTAACGGCGCCCCTGCCCCGCCTATGCCAGGAGCCAATCCTCCCGCCGATGCCGCCGATGCAGACGCGGGAGATGACACCCCCGATGAAAGTGCGGATCAAGGCACCGCGGATGTGGAACCAGCGCCAGCCACGCCTCCGGACCAGCCCGGAGTGAAAACTCCGCAGCAAATGTTGCAGGAAATGCAGCAGCGGCAGATACAAATGCAACAGCAGCAGCAACAGCAATCCGGACAACAGCCAACTTACCCGCCGCCCGGTGTAGTGCCGCCGCAGCGGCCACCGCAGCCGCCGCAAGACCAGCAATAATAGCAATAACGTCAGCAACAGATATCAGCAGCAATAAAGACGAGTTACACTCAGCGCCGCGCAAAACACTGCACGGCCTCTTCCATTGTGCTTTGTCAGTTGACTTGATCAGGACTCGATCTATTGATCAGATCAGGGACCGTTCCCCACGCGTTCCTGCCGCGCCGCCGAACCGTTCTGTAGCGTTCTGTTCGAGCGCACGGCCACTTCCGGCTCAGGCGTGCCGCGGACTTTCTGCAGCAGATCCCAGTCACGCGCAACATCGCTTTCCGAAGCCTTGGGCGTCGATCCCTTTCGCAGTTCCTCATGCAGCCGCGCTTCCAGCAGTTGCTCAGTGACTCGGTCGCCTTCATCGTTCCCGAGGATGTTGCTGTTGGAAACGCCCACGCTAACCACTTCTTCTCCCCGGCGAATTCGCAGCACTGGCCGTCCTTCAGCATCGAAATCCGGCGACGCGTTGTGTAAGATGCGTCCCAATTTCTCGACTTTGACGTTGCCGGTTTCCGCCGCAACGTCCGCCGCCAGTTGCAGATGGTTCAATTCGCTCTCGTAAGACCGGCGATCCTCCGCGCCAAGCGGCCGTTCCAACCCTCCGCTCCGGATTGAAAACCATCGCCTGCCGCGCCGGATCAAAACGCCCCGCTCCCGTGCCCTCATACACTGCCACCACGCATCCCGCAAGAATCGGATTCACCACCGCAGTCGGAACAATATATTTCTTCGACTTCAGGAATGACTCGACCACGCCATGTACGGGCGTGCTGCGCGCGGCGCTGCCCGGAACCTGCGGAATCACAAAGCGCGAGAACTCCAACTCCGGATGACGCGAGCTGTACCGGATCAGCAATTTCGCCGTCTGCTTTGGAGTGGTGATTCCCACGTCGGCGACCACGCTGCGATGCAGGCTCCGTGGATAGTAGAAGTTGATGACATCCTTGGCGAAATCAGCGCAGTTGCGGTACGTCAGATGAAAGTGAGAACGGTTGGGCGACGAATTGTACTTCTCGATGAAAGCCTCGTCCTGCTCCGCGGTAGTTTCGATTTCAAACCCGTATGCCGCGCGGTCGTAAGCCGAGCCAACCAGCTCATACCAGTTCCCGCCTGGAGTTTCTCCGTTGCTCCGGTCCGGAGCAACCGCCTCCAAATGCTGGCGGCGATACTGGTCCCGCAGAAAAAGCACCATCTTCGGATCCGCAAACAGCGGAATGTCTTCCGGCCTGTCGACCGCGTAGAGATACGGGATCAGCGGAACCGCAAGCCAGTCATAGCCTCGAACTCCGTCATATCGGCTGATAACGGCGCCCAGTTCCCCCGCGGCACAGGGCCGCAGCCGCACCGGCGTCTCCGCGCAGACTCCCGACAAATACACCGCCGCGTGTCCGGTAGCAGTGAAAAATCCAAGCCGACCGTAAGGCTCTTCCAGCAAAAGAGTAGCCGACGCCCTCGCCGACCCGGCACACGCCAGCGCCAGCACGAACACCGCTGACACAGCGCGTCGAAATTTCGACAGACAAGGCATAGCTATCCCCTTGTACTAACCCCTTCTCCCTAGATTAGTTGCCGTTAGTCATGCAAGCGAGTTACCGAAGTCAGTATTAACGGGGATTTGCCCTACTCGGTTGAAACAGCAGTAGATGCGGAGCGCGAAGAAGTACTAAGACCTCAGGAAGGTCTGAACAAAAGATTTTGTCATTCCGACCGGAGCCGGAGCGTCAGCTACGGCGTAGCGGAGGAACCTGCTGTGTTTTCGAGGCCTGGGGGGCGATGTCTGTCCTTGCCGCGTTCTTTGCGGCAGGCTTGGGATTTTGAATTCCTGTCCCGCACGCGGACGTGCCTGGAGCGTCGCCGGTGGCCTAGGAAATCTCACGAACAGTGCGATCAAAGAGCTCTTGCAAGTGAGGTTGGATGCTCTTCCCGTTCATAGTCCGCCGCAAGATAATGTCCAGGTCCCTGCCATCGACCAGCAGAATGAAACCGCCGTGTTCGGTCGCAATTCTCCTAATGTGCTCGTAGTAACTTTTCTTTTTTTCCTGTCCCCGGTATGCAATCACCACAAATTTACCGCCAGCGGCCGTCATGTAGTACGCCGCTTGGTGAAAATCGTCCGCCGCTAGGTCCGCATAATTCTTACACTCCCAGACAATCTGCACTGCGCCGTATTTGTGACGTACTAGCTCCCAAAAACCCTCGCCAGCGTGGTTTGCTGCCACCCAGTCGCGGACGATCCGGTTGTCCACTGACCGGACCTTGGGCTCGACGTTAGTCAAGGCGCGGAAGAAGCACAGACGCAAGACCTCGCCGATCAGGTCCTCGAATTCGGCTGCATGCGATGGTCCCATCGGAAGACAGGCCAGTCCCTCACGAAGCTGCGCCAGCGTGTTCTGGTAGTCGTCGAGACTTGACCCAGGGAGGTCGCCTATGAGCCCTGCCTGTTTCAAGTCAACATTCTCACTAAGGCTGTTCACGGTTATGTTCTGCAAGTTGAGCGCATCGGCGTAGGTAGGGTGCACCATCACGACCGTTTTATTCGTAATAGGTGGCAGGATGGCGGACTGCGGTCCCACTGTGCGGAACACCGAGCGCTCATCGTCCTTTATGCCGAAGAAGCCAATGTCGTACATCAGCTTCACGAAAAGATCTGGCTGGACGAAGTTGTAAATCCACGTTTTACAGTAACGCTTTACCTCCTCATCCACGAGCAGTTTTTTTATGAAATCCGCGAGCCCGTTGATCGTAAACTCCCTGCCCAGCCCGTAGAATCGGCTTATCACCAGCTGCAGTTGCGGGTAATTGTCGGCATATTCATCCCCAAGATCCTTCAGCCGGTTATCGGAGAACACCCTTCGCGCCGCGAGCAGGTCCTCGATCAGTATGCGTTCGTGGAGCTTCGACTGCGCGGCCTGAATCGCATACGAGCAATATGTCAAGACATCGCGGGGGCGATATTGACAGAATGAGAACACCATTTTCCTGGACGAGCCAGACGCGGGCTGCTCGAAGTAGGCGTCCCAGGTCGGCCCGTCGAAGCGGGAACTTGGAAATAAGTGGGGCATTCAGACGCCTCTCGATTAGTTCCAGGAGCAATTCCTGGGTCCACTCCAGCGAGGCCACGAAGGTTTCCAGCCGCGAAAATTCCTTGTCCAAAACCCGGACTTTCTCGAACACATTATCACGCAGGAACACAAGGGGACGCGCAACCTGGACGCCCACCATTTCGATGCATGCGTGCATTAGCGCCATGACCAGAATTACTGCCTTGTCCGAACCGTCCCACGCCTCATCGATTCGGTCAAAGAGCAACGTGAAGTCGCAGCGGCCGTCGATGCGAACCGCCGCCATCTCATCAGCGATTTCCTTCCATCGATTGATTTCTTTGAGCCAGTCCCGATCCTGCCGCTTATTGAGTGAATCAAATGCCTGCCCCGTAAACGCAAGCAGGCGGGTGTCGAAATCGTAGTCGTCAATGTAATTCCGTTCACGGGTCAGAACTCCGCTTTGCCCGCGGTTGAACGAGAACAGGCCGCGCTTTATCCATCCCGAAATCACTTCGTCCAGCATCGCTCGCTTGAAACTTGCTACAAGGGACTTGAACGGCCTCTGATGCGTATCCGACATCAATTCAGCCGTGAAGTAGTCTTGAATTGGCGTGAGCAACTCTGGGAGCACAAGGACCGTGCTGTTGGGTTGCTTGTTTTGAAGGTAAAACGTGATCGCCGTCTTTCCGGTGCCTCGCCGACCCACAAAGAAGCATTTGGACCTCCCTAGGTCGAGCGCAGCACGAATAGCGGGCGTTTCGACAAAGACGTTGGTCTTTTCGAGCACCTTGTCGTACTCTGCAAACGACTGGCCTAGGGTCAGCTTCTTTAGCGAGCCCTTTGGCAACTTCGCGACATTCGTGGGTCTCGCTACCGTCGCTTTCATAAGGTGCCTTGGAGACTTCGCCAGCGAAGTATACCGCAGAATCAAGAGGGGGCAGATGAGGGGTCCTATCTTTCAAGATAGACGAGGCGCGGCTGACACTAGGGCTCCGCGCGGACGAAGAATGCGCCACCTCGTAAATTGTTTTACAGGTAGGCGCGAAGAGAACTTTAGATTTTCGCTTGCATCCGACACGGAGGCATATGCAGGTCACCTGCGCAATGCACTACAAACTAACCAAGCAAGCGCTAGAAGTCGCCGTTCGCGCTGATAGCGGGGAGAGCGGCGCGTTATGGCTGGAGAATGCGGCCCTGCGAGAAGCTGCTTTCGGTGATCGGCAGGATGCGAAAGAGCAAGCGGAGTATGAGCTGAAGCTGTATCCGAAGAGTCGCGAAGTTCAGGCGGAAGCCGCGCTTGTGTTTGCCATGGCAGGCGATACGGCACGAGCCGAATCGTTGGCGCAAAACTTCAGCAAACGTTTCCCGCTGGATACGCAGATGCACTCTCTTTGGCTGCCTGCGATTCAGGCGCAATTGGCGCTTAATCAGAAAAATCCAGCTCTCGCCCTGAATGTTCTGCAAATCGCTACTCGACCTCTGAGTTGGGGCAAATTCTTTTCGCAACTAATATTTCCCTGTCTCTATCACGTTTACGTTCGCGGAGAGGCGCATTTGGCAGCCAGACAGGGCAACGCTTCCGCCGCCCAGTTTCAGAAGATTCTCGACCACAGCGGCATCGTCTAGAACTGCTGGACAGGAGCGTTGGCGCATCTGGGAGTGGCACGGGCGAATGCTTTGCAGTCTAGAACCTCGCAGGGCGCGGATGCCGATGCCGCTCGCGTCCGAGCCCTTGCCGCCTACAAAGATTTCCTCACGCTCTGGAAAGACGCCGACCCCGACATCCCCATCCTGAAGCAAGCCAAAGCCGAATACGCAAAGTTGCAATAACCGGTGTACTCCGTGCCAAGTTGAATTTTTGTCATTCCTACCGGAACCGGAGCGACAGCGACGGCGGCAGTGTAGGAACCTGCTGTTCCTCGCCCGCTGGTGGAAGTCCTCCGGCACCAGTGCTCTCGAATTCCCTTGACTTCGATTCCCAACCCTGAAACCATATTCCCTACGCATTAGCTCTTTGACAAAATAATAGCAACGAGATAACTCCACGGAATCAATATTTTGCGGACGGACACGCCAATTCCAAAGCACTTAGCCAAGTATAGCCCGCCTAAGTCCTTTGAATGTAATATTTTACTGGTAAGTTACCTGTTTTCAATATTTTACCCGGATTCAAACAGATCGTAGGGCCGTAACTCCCTGATTCCAGATATTTTACCGGATTGATCCGTGATTTTTTTTGATCTGGATCTAGGTCAACTTTCGGACCGCCCAGGCAGCACTCTCCGCGACCACTTGGTCCTCATCCTCCGCCAGCTTTTCAAGCAGCGGAAGGAACTTCCGCTCCCCGCTGTTGCCCATGGCGATGACCGCATTGCGGCGCAAGCCGCCCGTTTGGCTCTGCGCACCGGCGAACCGCGGAAGGTCACGACCAAACTCCTCCGCGCTCATCTCCGCCAACCATTCCAGAGCTGGATTCACCAACTCCGCTCGCGGCTGCATCTCATCCGCATTGCTCGCCGGAGCTTTGCGGTTCCACGGACAAACATCCTGGCAGATGTCGCAGCCAAACACATGGCGTCCAATCCCGTCGCGCAGCTCCTCGGGAATCGCCCCACGCTTCTCGATCGTGAGATACGCGATGCACTTGTTCGAATCGAGTTGATAGGGCGCGACCAGCGCATCAGTTGGGCAGGCCTCAATGCAACGCGTGCAACTGCCGCAACGATCGGGCGCAGGCCGCCCGGGCTCAAGTTCGAGCGATGTGAGGATCACGCCCAGAAAGAACCACGACCCCAGCTTCTGATTGATCAGGCAAGTGTTCTTCCCAATCCATCCGATCCCGGCATACTTCGCGACCACGCGCTCAACGATCGGCCCGGTGTCCACGTAGCAGCGGGTGATGAGGTCCGTCCTCCCGGCAGCCGTTTTCAGCGCCGCTTCCACTTGCCGCAGCCGAGGCATCACCGATTCGTGATAGTCCTGCTGACCCCAGGCGTAGCGCGAGATCCACCCGCGGCCTGAATCCGCCACCTGAGTTGAGTACGGTTGGTCCGTATTGTAATTGAGAGCGCACACCACAACGCTGCGCGCCCAGGGCGCAGCATGTGCCAGTGACGCACGCTTCAATCGCCCCTGCTCATCGCGCGCTTCCAGGTACTTCATCTCACCCGCATGTCCATCGGCAATCCACTGGGGAAAGTATTCCAGTTCCGGCGAATCATTGACCGGAGCAATACCGACAAGCTCAAACCCCGCGTCCCTCGCGGCTTGCGTCACAGCGCTCGTGATTTCAACAAATTGACGCATGGCAGATCGAAAGACAAATCAGAATGCGCACTCACTCGGAGCAAAGGCATCGGTTCCAATTTGGAACTTGGCATCACTTTTTTTGGCGGCAGGAACACTTTCTCCACAAGACCAGCGTATAAGCTTTTCATCACAGAGTCACGCATCTCACGCTGCGCGTTCTCCGAATTTTTTCCAAAGGAGAGAAGCCATATGCCGCAACCCACCCACGCACAAACTCCCACCATCCAAGTCTCTGTGATCAACGAAAGCACCGTGCTGGCCGATACGGATGTCGTGCCCGTCGTCGCCGCGCTTCAGAAGCAAGTGAGCAACGACTTCTGCCCGATCTGGGGCATCAATGCCCAACTTACCATTGTTCCCAAGGGCACTCAGCCTCCGACCGGAAGCTGGTGGCTGGTGATGCTCGACGACTCCGACCAGGCCAACGCTCTCGGCTACCACGACCTCACAACTGAGGGGTTGCCCATCGGCAAGGTTTTCGCCGCGAGCGACTTGAAAGCAGGCACGTCCTGGACGGTTACCGCCAGCCATGAATTGCTCGAGATGCTCGGCGACCCCAACATCAACCTGACTGTCTTCGTGCAGAACAACAACACGGCCGGAGTTCTCTACGCCTACGAAGTCTGCGATGCCTGCGAAGACGATAGCCTCGGCTACCAGATCGACAACGTCATGCTTTCAGACTTTGTCTATCCCGCGTGGTTTGAAAGTTTCCGCACCGAGGGCTCCACTCAGTTTGATCGCATGAACAAGATCCAAACTCCCTTCCAGCTTTTGGTGAATGGCTACATCGGGATTTTCAACGTAACCGCCGGGAGTGGCTGGCAGCAACAGAGCGCGGAGAAGCGTCCAACGAGCGCTCTGCATCGGGGATCTGTTGGCACTCGGCGCGAACGCCGCACCATTCCTCACGATCAATGGATCAACAGCCTGCCGCAGCGCAAGATCGTTGGTAATGCGCAGAAATACCGCCAGACGCTGCAAACCATCCAGCAGCGGCGCGAAGCAGCCTGAACGCGTTTTTCCTTGGGTCCTCTCTCACCCTGACGCCCCGCGCGAAAGCGCGGGGCTTTTTTGAGCGGCCAGTCCTCGAGTCGTCACTGCATCAGGCGCTTTAGGGCGCCTCGAGCGTCGCCTACCTGGGCCAGCGGAGTTTGCGAACTCGCGAAATGGGAAAGGAATTCCTGGTACTCGTTAATAGCCTGATCGCGCTTGTTCGTGCGCTCGTAAAGTTGGCCGAGATAATAATGGGAGAGGACTTCAAGAGCGGGGAATCGCTGGTTCATGGTGGGAGAGTTTGCCAGCGAGCGGCCGCGCAACAAACCTGCGCGAAACTCCGTTTCGGCCGATGCATAGTCATTGGTGAGTAGATGAGCGCGGGCTTTGAGGAAGAGCGAATAGGAGTCCTGGAAATCGGGAATGCTGGTGGCGCGGCTCAAAGCGGCGTGCCCGTCTCCGCGCTGCACTGCCGCGCTGATATCAGCGTAAGCCTGTTGAATCTCGATTTCACGCGGCGCAACCGAGGGATGGCTGGAGGAGAAACGTTGCAGACTTTGGTGCGCGGCGGCGGAGTTTCCCGCCTGGGTCTCGAGGAATGCGACGGTTGAAAGTTGCTCGTCATCGAGCTTCTGTTGCTGCGCAAAAGCAAGAGCCGACGGGCCTTCCCCCAGCAAAATAGATAAGGCCGCGAATGGCCGCAGGAGACTTTCAGCCGCCTCGTTCTGTTTTGCGCGCCCGAGTTGTTGTATGGCCTGGCGGTAACTGGCGAGCGCGCCTTCGAAATCACCCTCCGTCTGCTTGAACTGTGCCTCGAAGTCAGCAACATAGAGCCGTGAGAGGGGCGAGGCGCGATGGGCAAACTGCTCGAAGGCCGCGTGGGCCATGTCAGGTTTCTTCTGGTCGGTATAAACGATGGCCAGCTTCAGATACTCGCCGTAATCGCTGAAGTCCGGTTTGAGTTCGAGCGCTTTGCGGTAGGCGGCGACGGCTTCGTCATCGCGGCCGGCAATGAAGAGCACGTCGCCGCGAGTATCGAAGGGATTGGGATCGCCGGGACGAACGGCGAGGTAGGCATCATTGGCCGCCAGCGCGCCATTGAAATCTCGTGCTCCCGCAAGCGTGTAGCACTGAAAGTTGAGCAGTACTTCGTCCTTCGGATCGAGCGCCAGCCCCTGTTGGAAGAGCTCCAGAGCTTGATCTTGTTTTCCTATGCCGGACAGGTCGGCAGCCAGTATGCCGCGATCCATGGTTTGGCGAGGGAACTCGGAGACCAATTGCTGACGCGCGGCGATCGTGGCCTCAAGGTCGCGGGAACGTTCCGCTTTTAGCACCTGCAGGGACAATTGCTCATAGCGAGGCAGGCGCGACCGCAATTGATCGACTTTGGCCGCAACCTCGCGGGCGCGGCGCAGATCGCCCTGAAGATAATACTGGTTGGCCAGGCGCATGTAGGCGAGGGCAAACTGCGGGTCCAACCGGACAGCCTCTTCCAACTCGCGGATAGCTTCGGCAGTGAGCAGGCGGCGGCCGTAGTCAACACCCAACTGGTAATGGCGGTAGGCCTCCACGTTGGAGGTGGAAGCTTGTTCGATCTCTGGCGCTTTCTGCGGCTGCTCGGATGCCGGCAGGAAGCTGCCGGCAATGGTGGCGGTGAGCCGGTCGACCATGCCGAAGATGCTCTGCAGATCCTGGCCTTCCAACTTGTCAGAGAACAGGATCTGTCCAGTGCTGGTGTCCTGTGCGCGAACGTCGAGGCGAAGTTGCGTGGGCCCGATCTTCAACAACGCGCCGGTGATGTAGGCGTCGGCGCCGGCATCGCGCGCCACGCCCTGGGCCTGGGCAGGATCGAGCGATTTGCCGTCCTTGCTGGCACGCTGAACTGCGCCCATCACGCGCTCGGTGGAGAGCACATCGAGGCCCTTCACCTGCGCCAGATTCGTGGTGAGCATGTCAGTGAGGCCCGTGTCGAGCCAGTTGAGAGATTGATCCTGTGACAGGTTGTTGAAGTAAAGCACGGCGATGGTTTTGTGGGCGGAGCTGCCTGCAGAGCGCGGGTTTCTGCCTCGCAGAAAGAAGAAAGCTGCAATTGCGACCAGAACGATTGCGGCCGCGGCAAACAGTATTCCCCGGGCTTTGCCGAGACTCTGTGCGGTATACGCAGGGGAAGAGGTTTGTGCCGGAAATACTTTGGAGGCAGAACCGCTGGCGCTTGCTACGGGTATGGCAGGTCGCGATATTTCCTGGGCCGATGAATCGGGCAGTGGCGCGGCCATGGCGGCTGCGCTTCGTCCTGATTCCGAATCGCGTTTCAAGCGTTGCAAATCAGCCCGCAAATCGGCGGCGTGCTGGTAGCGCAGATTGCGATCCTTCTCAAGAGCCTTGTTGATGATGTCTTCCAGCTTTGCCGGAACATCCGGGTTAAGACGAACCGGAGAAATCGGGGCACGCTCCAAAATGGCGTTAGAAATGGCGGCGGAAGTGTCCCCACGAAAAGGCATGGTGCCGGTGGCCATTTCGTAGAGCACGGCGCCGAATGAAAACAGATCGGTGCGGGGATCCAGTTCTTTCCCCATTGCCTGTTCCGGCGACATGTAGGCGACCGTGCCCAGAGCGGCGCCGGGGCTGGTGAGATGCTGCTCGTCGATGCTGGCGGCCTGGGTTGCCGCGCCAGCGAGCAGGCTGGAAGAACTGGGCCCGGTTGCCAGTTTGGCGAGACCGAAGTCCAAAATCTTGGCATGGCCGCGCTCCGTGACGAACAGGTTCGCGGGTTTCATATCGCGATGAACGATCCCTTTGCAGTGAGCCGCGTCGAGCCCATCTGCGATTTCGATGGCTAACGAAATGAGCGTTTCGTTGTCGAGGGGCCGCCCGATGATGCGATGCTTCAGCGTCATGCCATCCAGAAACTCCATGGCAATGAAAGCTCGGCCATCCTGCTCGCCGATGTCATAGATGGTGCAGATGTTGGGATGATTGAGCGCGGAGGCCGCCTGGGCCTCGCGCTGAAAACGAGCCAGGGCTTGGGGATCGCGGGCAACTTCTTCAGGCAGGAACTTGAGCGCAACGAAACGGCGCAGGCGCGTATCTTCGGCTTTGTAGACGACTCCCATCCCGCCGCCGCCTAGCTTCTCGACGATGCGGTAGTGCGAGATGGTTTGGCCGATCATTCGAAGAAAGTTAGCTTTCGGGCCGCCCCATATTACGGACGAGGCAGGCGTTCGTCAATGAATACCGCGGCAGTCGAGCGCCTGCGCCGGCGATCAGACGCCCAGCTTCTTCACTTCCTCGTTGTAATACTTGCGATAGAGGATGTCCCACTCCTGCGAGCCTTCGAGAATCGTACGCTTCTGGCTCTCGATCTTCTGGCGGGCGGCCTGGTCGATTCTGGCTTCCTGGTTGAGAAGCTCTTCGAGGATTTTGCGAGTTTCCTGGCGGATGGTGTTGGGGTCTTCGATGAAATCGACTTCGTCCATCTGTTTGAGCGCGTCGGCGACGGCTCGGGCCAGCACGTTCACTTTGTCACGGCTCAGTCTCACAGCACCGCCTTGTACTTGCGCACCAGTTCGCTTTTCACCTTGCGAAACATCTCCTGGTAGTTGGCGCCGGTCTTGTTCATCTCTTCGGAATAGGCTTCGAGGATGACGCGCACTTCGTCGTTGATGCGGTCTTCGAGCGTGAGTTCTTCGAGCAGGGCGGCATGGACGCGCTCGGTGACCTTGGGCACAGCCGAGGTTTCGATGGCCTTTGCGGCAATCAGTTTCTTGGTAACTTCGCGGGCCAGGTAGCCCACATATTCCTTGGAAAGAAGCATGTGCGGATCGGACGTCCTGTGTCAGCGGGAACTTGTCTGCGAATTCAAAAGTGTAACACAAAGATAATCGGACAAGGAGCGGAGCACCGTATCCAACACCATGAGCATCGATATAGACAGTCACACGCTTTCCCTTTTTTGGTTAAGGAGAAATTATGCCGCTGGTTCGAATCGATCTTCTGGAAGGCAAGTCGCCGGAATATCGCAAACAGGTTGGTCAGGTCGTTTACCAGGCGATGCTCGATGCCTTCACCGTCCCGAAAGACGATCTCTTTCAGATCATCACCGAGCATCCAAAAGCGGAGTTGCAGTTTGACCGGAATTATCTCGGCATCAAGCGGTCGGAGGACTGCATCTTTGTGCAGATTACGTTGAGCGGCGGCCGCACGGTCGAGATGAAGCAGCGCTTCTACAAGGCTGTTGCCGACGGAGTGCACCAAAGCCTTAAGATTCGGCGAGAGGATGTGTTCATCAATCTGGTGGAAGTGGCGAAGGAGAACTGGTCATTCGGCAATGGCGAGGCGCAATACGTGACTTCAAAGTAAAGTGCCTCCGTCGGCAGGGTTTCCGATGTATATCGCCTTACGATATACTGTTGAGCATCGCTCGATCGCGGCGCAACACAATCGGCAGCATGAAGAAGCTCACTTTGTCGGACTACCAGGCATTGGCGGAGTTCCGTTACCAGATCCGCCGTTTCCTCCACTTCAGCGAGCAGGTAGTAAAGAAGGCGGGCCTGGAGCGCGGGCAATATCAACTCATGCTGGCCATTAAAGGCATGCCAGCCGGCGTGCGGCCGCGCATCGGCGATCTGGCGAACCGCCTGCAGATTCGCCATCACAGCGCGGTCGAACTGGTGAACCGCCTTGAAGCAGGCGGATTCGTCCATCGCTCGCGCGCTGAAAAAGATCGCCGCGAAGTGCTTCTCGCCCTCACGCCAAAAGGCGAACGCGTGCTCGGCGAACTTGCCCTGCATCACCACGACGAGCTGCGTTCTTCCGGACCCGAGTTGGTGTCCGCTCTGCGGCGCATCATGCGCGAGGGCGACGATGCGGTTCCCTCCTCTTCTGCCATCCGCAAAAAAGGAAAAACACCGAAACATCCATGAGCACTGGCGACACAACTGCGAAGCAAACATTCCCTTCTGCAAACTCAACGGACACCTCTTCATACGAGAACAGAAATCGTAGGACTACAGACGGGCTGCCGCCTGCGAACTTCCGCATGCTGCTGGTTTCGTTGCTGGCGGCCGCGATCGGCCTGGTGGCGGGAGTCGTGGCCTTTGCTCTCTACAAACTGATCGGCCTGTTTACGAACCTTTTCTTCTTCCATCGTTGGTCAGCCGATTTCGCAAGCGCACAGCACAACCATCTCGGTTGGCTTGTGATTGTGGTTCCGGTGATCGGCGGCTTGATCGTGGGCGTGATGGCGAAGTACGGCACGTCGAAGATTAAAGGCCACGGCATTCCTGAAGCGATGGAAGCGGTGCTGTTCAATCGCAGCCGTATCGCCCCGCGAGTTGCCATCCTCAAACCAATTTCGGCAGCCATTGCAATCGGCACCGGCGGCCCTTTTGGTGCTGAAGGCCCCATCATTCAAACGGGCGGAGCGATAGGATCGCTCGTCGGCCAGGCCTTCCACACCACGGCTGTCGAGCGCAAAGTGCTACTGGCCTGCGGCGCCGCCGCCGGCATGTCGGCAACCTTCAATACGCCGATCGCCGGAGTAATTCTGGCCATCGAGTTGTTGCTGTTTGAGTTCAAGTCGCGCTCGTTCATCCCGCTCGTGATTGCGAGCACGCTGGCGACGGCAGTTCACATGCAGCTTCTAGGGTTGGGGCCGATGTTCCAGGTCAGCCCGATGGATTTCTCCATTCCACGCGGGTTGCCCTTCTATCTTGTGCTTGGACTGATCTGTGGCCTGGCCGCCGTCGGCTTCAGCAAGCTCCTTTATTGGGTGGAAGATCAGTTCGAGAAACTTCCGGTCGGTGAGGTTTGGTGGCCTGCCATCGGCGCGCTCGGATTGGGCATCATTGGCTTCTTTGTACCGCGCGTACTCGGCGTTGGGTACGACACCATCGGCGACATTCTCAACGGCCGGCTCGCATGGAAACTTCTGCTGGTCGTCATGCTGGCCAAAGCCGTTGCCCTGGCGGTCTCGCTCGGCTCCGGCACATCCGGGGGATTGCTGGCGCCCTGCTTCATGTGGAGCGCCGCGATGGGCGGCATCTTTGCCATGGTTTGCAATCACTTCGTTCCCGGGGCTCATCTTTCGCCGGCAGCCTTCGCACTGGTGGCCATGGGCGCGGTATTTGCCGCAGCCTCGCGAGCCACGTTTACGTTTATCATTTTCGCTTTCGAAATCACCCGCGATTACAACTCCGTCCTGCCACTGATGCTGGTCAGCGTCATTGCCGACGGAATTGCGATGCTGCTGATGCCGCACAGTTCGATCATGACAGAGAAACTGGCGCGGCGCGGCCTGCGCGTCCATCAGGATTACGAAACGGACGTGCTCTCCCAAGCCCGCGTTGCCGATACGATGGAGAAGCAGTTGCCTTTAATCTCCGCGAATACCACGGTAGGGGCGCTTACCGAGCGCATCGCGCGGCATGATCCAGCGGTCGCGCGTCACGAGGCGCTGCTGATCGTCGATGACGCAGGAAAGCTCTTCGGTATCGTCACCCGCGGCGACCTGCTGCGCGCGCTCGAGCAGGATTCATCCGGAGCAATGACTGTTCAGCAGGCGGGCACTACGCAGCTGGTGGTCACTCATCCCGACGAACTTGTCTCCGAAGCTGCCGCAAAGATGCTGCGCTATGACATTGGACGCTTGCCTGTGGTGGATCGCACTGACCTTCGGAAAGCCGTCGGCTATCTCGGAAGGAGTGGCGTGATGGCGGCCCGCCTTCGTCGCTTCCAGGATGAACACGTGCGCGAGCCCGGATGGTTTCCGAGGAAAGCTGGCGTCAATGATTCAGGGAAATAGCGGGTCGTTGTTAAGGGTCTACGGCTTCTTCTGGGCTGCGCCGATCAGCGGCCGCAACGCTTCCACAGATACGCCCAGCGTTCCGCCGGAGAATCCGTCGATGTAGGCGGAGTTCACTCCGATCACTTCCGCATTGGAGTTGAAGACCGGGCCGCCGCTGCCGCCATGGGCCGTAGGCGCGTCGTAGATGAGCTTGTCGCCGACGACATCGCCCAGATGCCCACACGTAGTTGAGGGACGAATCAGCGACAACGCTGCCAGTTCGCTCGCCGCCGTAATGTCGTTATGCCGGTACGCCAGTCGTTGGTAAATGCCGCTCGGCGACTTGGCCACCATGCCTGCAATTCCCATGGGATAGCCGATCACGGTTACTGACTCTCCCGGCAATGCGATCCCTTTTGCCAGCGGCAGAACGGCCAGCCCGCGCACGGCGTCTTTATCTTCGATCTTCAGCACGGCGAGATCACCGGTGGGAGAAACCGAGCCGGGCGTCAAACTTACTGCAGTTGGCGAGCCGGGGAAGAACACAACTAAAGTCTCGAGCATGGCGGTCGCGCCACGATGCATCAGCGCTTCCGCCTCGCTATCGCCATACCATGGTTCGGCGACGTGCCGGTTGGTTGCCAGCAGCCCATCGCCTACGAGAAATCCGGTGCCGGAAACGCGGGCTCGAATTGCCGCCGGCTTATTGGCGAATCCCACTTGATAGATGCCGTAAATGTAACCAATCGAACCGCGATAGCGGTTTAGCACGAGCGCAGGCATGGCCTGCTGTTGTTCGAGTTGCGCCACCTGCTGCGAGAGTTGCGCCACCTGCTTATGCAGTTCATCCGGTTGCGGATTCTGCGCCGTAATCGGCGCGTAGTAGTGGAACATGGCCAGCGCGCCGGCCAGCAATACCGCTCCCAGCACGGCTTGCACCAACTGCTGCCAGCTGTCGCCAACTTCGGATGATTCCTGCGGAATCTCTGGGTCGGGCATGAGGGGTCATCTTCCCTTGTCTGCCAAGGCTTTTCCACGGTACGGAAGATGATGTACAGGAGGTGTTGAAGATGACGGGAGAGTGGCCGTTCGCCGCGCCGCCCGTTCAACAGATGCTATTGATTTTGCGGCATTTGCGGCACGACGGAAAACGCGTTTTCAGAAGGACCAGCCTTCGAAGTTCTCAACAACTCAGAGTTTGGCAACGCCCAGGCGTTTGGCCATCTCGTCGTAGAGAAATCCGCGGCCGGGCAGGTAGGGCTGCACCCATTGACCGTCGATTACAAACTGCGGGATGGCTTGCTTGCCGGTGCGCTTTACCACTTCTTCAACCGCGCCCGGCGTGGTCTCAATGTCGATCTCTGTGTAGGGAATATTGTGCTTCGCGAGAAAGCGCTTGGCTTCGCGGCAATCTGGGCACCAAGCGGCAGAGTAAACGATGAGTTCCATATGTTTTGAATGAGCGCGATGGAGACGTAGCAGGCTACGTCTCTGCCCGCATTTCTTCTACACTCGCTCCAGTTCAGCCAAGGTGCGCTCGTTGACGATGTTCCCGGTGTTCACTGTGGAAGCCGGCTCAAACAGAATAATCCAGCATTCTTCCACCGCCACGGGCTTGTGCTCCACTCCGCGCGGCACCACGATGAATTCGCCTTGTTCGATCCACTCGTGGCGGTCGCGGAACTCCATGCGGAACCGGCCTTTCACCACCAGGAACATTTCGTCTTCGTTCTGGTGATGATGGAAGACAAACTCGCTATTGAACTTGACCAGCTTCACCTGCTGGCCGTTCAGCTCGGCGGCGACGCGGGGCTTCCAGTATTCGGAAATCTTCGCGAACTTATTAGCGATATTGACCTTGTCCATAGTGAGTCCCTTCTAGAATTAGTGTCGCATGTCCAGACTATCTGAAACCGGGATCAGGCGAAAAAGCGGACCGCCGAAGTAGACTTTCGCCGGCCCGCAAGGTGGATTGACAAACTCCCTATTGGACTATATCATGGTATATACCATGACTAAGACTGCGAAACTCTTCCGCAATGGCCGCAGCCAGGCCGTGCGTTTGCCTTCCGAATACCGTTTTGAAGGGTCGGAGGTTTATGTTCGTCGCGATCCGGCAACCGGCGATGTTATCCTTTCCCGCCGGCCGGAATCATGGAAAGATTTCTTCGATTTTATGAAGACGGTCGAGGTCCCTAAAGACTTTCTTGCCGAGCGCAAAGATACTCCGCCGCAGAAGCGCCGATTGTTTTGAATGCCAGCTCACTTTCTTCTAGATACCAACATCGCCAGCTACATCATCAAAGGAAGCTTCCCCCACGTTCGAGAACGTTTAGTGAAAGTTCCTATCTCTGAAGTTGGAATTTCGGTTATCACGGAGGCGGAACTGCGCTTCGGCGTCGCAAGAGTCCCGAACGCGGCAAGGCTGGCGGCTGCGGTGGAGGAATTCCTGCTGCGCGTCGAATCGCTCGCCTGGAATTCGATGGCGGCGCGGCACTATGCGCGTTTGCGCACTGCCCTCGAGGAAGAGGGCGAACCCATGGGCAATCTGGATCTCATGATCGCCGCCCAAGCCCTCGCCGCAGAAACCATTCTGGTCACCAACGACCGCGTCTTTCACCGGGTGAAGGGTCTGAAGGTCGAAGACTGGACCAAGGCGTAGTGCCGCGGCTCTTTGAAGGAAAAAGCCGCCGGCTTTCGCCGGCGGCTCGAAACGGATCGATCCTGATTAGACGGGCTTAGGAACCAGCTGAACCAGCCGCCTCCGGGTTCACGTGGCCGCCGTGCAGGGTCATGCGCACGCCGCGCTGGTTGTTCACGCGAGTGGTCGTCGTCCAATCCACATCGTCCGTATTCACCACCCCGCCGCCACCGCCAGCCAGCGTATAAGTGATGCGTCCGTCCTGGTATTGATAGTTTCCGACCGCGAGTACCGTGCCGGTCTTCAGGATGAACACGGGTCCGCCGGTCGCCGCTGTACCGGAACTGACGTTCCGCGAAACCAGGCTGGCGTAGGAGGCTTGCGGAATTTCAACCGAAGCCGAAACGTCCGCGCGCGCCGTAGTCACGTTGCCGCGGATGGCGAGCCTCGGCGTGGATATCCAGGTTCGACGATTCGCGGTAGGACTGGTTCTGCGGCCGGCTGCTGAAGAAATGCCACCCTGGCGCCAAAGTCGACGCCGACGCCACCTGCGGGAGTTGGACGTCATCCATCAGGCGCAGGCTGAGAACCGTCTCCCCTTTGAGCTTGGGACGCGGTCCCCGAGCCGGCAGCATGATCACCTTCCACGGCCACAGCGGCGGCAGCATCCATTCGACGACATCGCGCTTGGCGTGCCCTTTGCCGTCGATCTTGCCTTGCTTGTCGACCTTGTATCCGCGAGTCGCGATCACCTTCGCTTCGAGCGGCAAGTCGCCGGTGGGCAATCCGATGCGGTCAAACTGCAGCTTCAGATAGCCTTTGCCCCAAAAATGGCCCGGATCTTTCGCGCTTTCCAGGTGTCCGACCAGATAGCTGCCGCGCGGAAATGCCTGCTGGCCAAACTCGGTGACTCCGCGCAGGTGACAAAGTACAGGATCCCCAACGTCCACCGTTGAAGAAGAGAAGTTGGGTTCATTCAGGGTGCATTGCAACAGAGTGCCGGCGGGCAGGACGGTTTCCCGAGCGCTGGCCCCGGAGGTGAGAGCTAGTATGGTTAGGGCGAGAGTAGCGTAGACACAACTGCACTTCATACATCCTCCTCGGTTCGCATGCCCCTTGGTAGGCGGGCCCTGGCGACAAACCCGCGTGGTGTTGGGCATCTAATCACATTTTTTTCCTGGGGTCAATCGGGTAATCGAACAGAATTTTTCACCTGCGCCGATTGGGGAAACCGGGCATTGCGAGAATCTTTGAGTTCACATGAAAAAGCCGCCAGCACTCGCTGGCGGCTCCATCCCAATTCAGACCTTACCTGTAA
Source organism: uncultured Acidobacteriota bacterium (assembly GCA_963761915.1). GTDB lineage: Bacteria > Acidobacteriota > Terriglobia > Terriglobales > Acidobacteriaceae > Sulfotelmatobacter. The sequence goes on along the minus strand of CAVXIO010000017.1, from coordinate 41,601 downwards.
TGAAGTGCAGATTTTGTCAGATTAGATCTGACCTAACCCGCCATCTACATTGAGGTCGACTCCGGTAATGTAAGAGGCCTGGCTGCTTGCCAGAAACAGCGTCGCTTCTGCCACTTCTTCCGGGGTACCGAAGCGCTTCATGGGAACGTCCGCCTTAATCTGAGTTGCAAACTCATCAAGGGCAGCTTGCGGCAAACCGGTTTTTCCGAAAATAGGCGTATTGATCGGACCCGGGCTGACCACGTTCACGCGAATTCCGCGGCCGACCAGTTCCGCCGCGAACGTGCGTGCCAGAGAACGTACTGCCGCCTTGGTAGCAGCATAAACACTCGCCCCAGGGGTACCCCGCGAGTTCACCACGGACGAATTCAAAACAATCCCGGCGTTGTCGTTGAGATACGGAATCGCCTTCTGCAGCGTGAAATACAGACCCTTCACATTGATGTCGAAAGTCTCATCGAACATTTGCTCGGTGCTGTCACTGGCTGGCGCGAACTTCGCGATGCCTGCATTGGCAAACAGCGCGTCAATCTTGCCGAACTTCGTGGAGACCTGAGTGAACAACCGGTCAAGATCGGCTAATTTGGAGACATCCGCTTTCACTGCCAGCGTGTCTTTCCCAATGGTTCGGACAGCCTCGTCCAGGGTCTTCTGATCCCGCCCCGAGATGGCAACGTTCGCTCCTTCTTCTTTAAACAGCTTGGCGGTAGCCAGCCCAATGCCGCTGTTGCCGCCGGTGATCAATACTGTTTTACCTTCAAACCTTTTCTTCATGGAATTCCTCCAACAATAATTTGCGGCCAACCTTCCGGCAGCGCAGTGCTTGACTTATTTCGATGGTTTGATGATTATCAAAGTATTAGAGGTTCAGTTTCTTTAAGGGGGCTCGATAGCCAGGAGGTTTGCGTATGGATCAAAAGGAATTGGCCAGGATTTCGAAGGCTCTGAGCGATCCCACGCGCCTACGGATTCTCGAGGGAATCTCGTCGCGCAGGGAGATGTTCTGCGGCCAGGTAGTCGAGAAGTGCGGGCTGACCCCAGGCACGATTTCGCATCATCTCAAGATTTTGGCGGATGCGAACTTGATCGAGACACGCCGCGAGGGCCAGTTCATCTACATGCGGTCGCGGCCGGAAACAATCTGGGAATATGGCCGGGCTCTGGGCAAGATGGCCGGTAACAAAAAGCGTACGGGCAAAACAAAAGCCGCCAGCCCCCGCTGACGGTTTAAGGCCGATAGCTCAAGGCTAGCTGTTCTCGTACAACAACACGCCCTCGGTGCTCTTCTCCGCGTCCACGGGACGGTAGAAGAGCTTGTTGTCCTCGAGGAAGACCTCAATAAACGCCGGACGCGTTGTGATCGTTCCCTGGATCAACGCCTCCGACAACGGGTCTTCAATATATTTCTGCAATGCCCGGCGCAGCGGCCGCGCTCCGTAGTTGCGGTCGGTCAGAGTTTGGTTAAGGATCCACTTCTTGGCCTCATCCGCAACCGACACCGTGATCGCCTTCTGTGCCAGATTCTGGTTGAGTTGCGTGACCATGAGTTCCAGAATCTGGATCAGGTCGGCCTCGCTCAAAGCCAGGAACAGAATGATTTCGTCCAACCGGTTGAGGAATTCCGGATTGAAGGTGCGCTTGACCTCGCCCTTCACCAGTTCCTCCACCTTGCTCGAAACCATCTCGTCCTTGGTCGATTGGAAGCCGAAGCCTTCGCGCTTCTGAAGGTGCCGCGCTCCGATATTCGACGTCATGATCAGGATCGTGTTCTTGAAGTCGACCGTGTTGCCCAGTCCATCGGTAAGTTGGCCGTCTTCAAAAACCTGCAGCAGAATGTTGAAAACGTCCGGGTGCGCCTTCTCGATTTCGTCCAGCAGCACCACCGAATACGGAGCTCGCTTCACGCGCTCAGTAAGCTGGCCGCCCTCTTCGTAGCCGACGTATCCCGGAGGCGAGCCGATGAGCTTCGAGACCGAGTGCTTCTCCATGAATTCGGACATATCGAAGCGGACCAAAGCTTTTTCCGTGCCGAACATGAATTGCGCCAGCGTGCGCGCCACTTCGGTTTTGCCGACTCCGGTCGGTCCCAGGAATAGGAACGAACCGATCGGGCGATTCGGACTCTTCAACCCAGCACGCGAGCGCCGTATCGCCCGGGCGAGCGCGCTGATCGATTTATCCTGCGAAATGATCCGCTTGTGGAGCTCTTCCTCGATGCGCAGCAGCTTCTGCGTTTCTTCTTCCTTGATCGAGGTGATGGGAACGCCAGTCCAACGCGAAACTACGTCTTCAATGTCCTCGCGGCCGACAACGCCGGTCGAAGACTCATCCAGATGATATTTCTCGCGCAGAGCGCGCAGGTTCTCGCGCTCCTTGCGTTCTTCGTCGGAGTAGAAACGCGCCTTCTCGAACTCATGGTTCGCGATGGCGTTCTCCATGCGGTGCACGATGAACTTGATCCGCTTCTGCACTTCGGAGATCTCTTCCGGCTGCGAAGTCTGGCGCAGTTTTACGCGAGCTCCGGCTTCGTCGACCAGGTCGATCGCCTTATCCGGCAGGAAGCGGTCGGGAATGTAGCGGTTCGAGTGCGAAACCGCGAAGTTGATGGCATCGTCCGTGTAAGTGACGGCGTGGAATTTCTCGTAGCGGTCCTTGATGCCGAACAGCACCTTGATCGCATCGGCCTCGTTCGGTGGCGGAACCTTGACTGCCTGGAAACGGCGCTCAAGAGACCGGTCTTTTTCAATCGACTTCCGATATTCGCCCGGAGTGGTCGCGCCGATGCACTGAATCTCGCCGCGCGACAATGCCGGCTTCAGAATGTTGGCGGCGTCGAGCGAGCCTTCCGCCGAGCCCGCGCCCACCAGCGTATGAAGCTCGTCGATAAAGATGATCGAATTCTGCGACTCCATCAGCTCTTTCATGATGGTCTTCAGCCGCTCTTCGAACTGTCCGCGATATTTCGTGCCCGCGACGATCAAAGAAAGATCGAGCGCCAGAATTCTCTTATCGGCCAGGAATGAAGGAACTTCGCCGTCGGCAATGCGCTGTGCCAGACCTTCGACGATCGCAGTCTTGCCAACGCCAGGCTCGCCGATCAGCACGGGATTATTCTTGGTGCGCCGGCACAGAATCTGCACAACGCGTTCCAGTTCGCTGTCGCGGCCAACTAGCGGATCGAGCTGGCTGTCCATTGCCGCCTGGGTAAGATCGCGGGAAAACTCGCTCAGGAGCGAAGACTCCCGCTGCCGCTGTGGCTGCGCCTTTTCCTGAGTGGTGCGCGCCAACTCTTCGCGGATTGTCGCCAGCCGCAGACCGCGCTCATGCAAAATCTCCGCGGCGAAGCATTTCTCTTCCCGCAGCAATCCCAACAGCAGGTGTTCGGTTCCAATATGCCGGTGCGACAGCCGCTCCGCCTCTTCCGCGGCATAGGCCAAAACGCGCTTACACTCATTGCTTAGCGGAAGATCTACGGAAGTTGAAACCTTTTCCCGGATCGTGGTGTGGCCTTCAATCTGTTTGCGAATCGATTCTACTGAGGCGTGCGAGCGCAGGAATCGATTGGTCAGGGCCTTATCTTCGCGCAGGAGCCCCAGCAGCAGGTGCTCAGTCTCTATATAAGGAGAACCGAACTGGCTTGCTTCATAGCGCGCAAAAAAGATTACGCGCCTGGCTTTCTCCGTGTAACGTTCAAACATAATGCCCTTCCCCCTGATGCTTCCGGCCGAAAAGGCGTTGGCCTACTCGACCTACCGAAACCCTCGCCCGTTAATATTGCTGGCTCGCATCTGGTCCCATCTCACCTCGTTATTATGCAGTTAAACGGGCCCAAACCCAAGCACTCAAACGTTTCAGTCATGTTACCGAAGGAACCTGTTGAAATCGCCTCCTCGCGCGGTCATTTCAATTCCTTGCACGCCGTCTTACCAAACCTCTTGTCTCAACTTCCATTCTACGCCGGCAACGACTCCGGCCTGATTTCTTCCACCCGCCCACGCTCCAGCCGCAGCACCCGGTGGCAGCGCCGCGCGAACGACACGTTGTGCGTTGCTATGAGGGAGGTGAGCTGGTGCTCGCGATGTAAGCGCGCGATCAATTCGAAAACCGCTTCTGCCGTGTGTCCGTCAAGGTCCCCGGTAGGCTCATCGGCCAGCAACAACTTTGGGCCGGTAATGAGCGCCCGTGCCAGAGCTACCCGCTGCTGCTCCCCGCCCGAAAGCTCTCCCGAACGGTGATGCGCGCGTTGCTCCAACCCGACCTCACGCAGCCAGCGTGAAGCTTCCGGCACCGCCTCTGCCCAGCTTCGCCCGCGCTGCAGCAGTGGCATCGCCACGTTTTCCGCCGCCGTAAATTCCGGCAGCAGATAGTGAAACTGCCACACGAAGCCGGCATCACGATTGCGAAACTGCGCTGCCTCGTCCGGCAATAACGAATTCAGCTTCAATTGCGCGCAGTATACGTCACCCGCGGAAGCGCGATCAAGAGCGCTGAGGATGTGCAACAAGGTACTCTTCCCCGCTCCTGACTCACCCACAATCGCCAGCATCTCGCCTCGCCTCACCTCAAACGATAGATTCTCAAAGAGCACCAGGTCCGATTCGCCGGACCGGAAAACCTTTTTCAATCCCTGAACCCGGAGCAGTACCTCCACTTCTCCTGCTCTCAGTTCAGTTAGATGCACGCTGCCTCCGCCGCGGTCCATCCTGTCCGGCCCCTAGTCGCTGCTCGCTGAAACAGTAGACGCGGCCATCTTCTCACACCGGTGCCCCGGCTCCATATGGCACACTCGACCCATATGGGCAAGTTCTATCCTGATTTCGGAATATCGGCGTCCCAGGGACCTGAACGCAAGGCGCGCGCTGAGTTTCGGTGATCGCAAAACCATTGGATGCACAATTTCAGAATGGAGATTTCTCGTACTGCGCTAGAAGAAGAGGACGCAACCGGGTTTAAGCCTCAACCCTGGCCTCAGTCTCGGCTAGTTTGCTGAGTGATTCGCCATAAGGCGCGCGCGCTATACCGCGCTCGGTAATGATCGCAGTCACATATTTCGCCGGAGTCACGTCAAACGCAGGATTCTCGATCGACACACCATCGGGCACCATCTGTTTCCCCGCGATGTGCGTGACTTCTCTCGCATTCCGCTGCTCAATAGGAATTGCGCTTCCGTCCGCGCACGCCATATCGACCGTCGAAATCGGGGCTGCCACATAGAAAGGAATGCCATTCTCTTTGGCCAACACTGCAACCGTGTATGTTCCAATCTTATTGGCCACGTCGCCATTAGCGGCGATTCGGTCCGCACCCACCACAATCGCCCCAATCTTGCCCTGCTTCATCATAGCCCCGGCCATGTTGTCGGAAATCACCGTGGTCGGGATGCCATCTTTCATCAGCTCCCACGCCGTCAGCCGCGACCCTTGCAGAAACGGTCGCGTCTCATCCGCGTAGACATGAATCTTCTTCCCTTGCTCCACCGCCGCGCGGATCACGCCCAGCGCCGTCCCATAGCCCGCCGTGGCCAGCGCCCCCGCGTTGCAGTGCGTCAGCACTCCGCCTTCGCTCGGCATCAGCGTGGCGCCGTGGCGTCCCATAGCCTGGTTCGCGGCTATATCTTCCGCATGCATGCGCCCCGCTTCATCCACCATCTCCCGCTTAATCTGGGCAATGGGATGCACCCTTACCCGCTCGAACTTCTCCTGCATTCTCCCAATGGCCCAAAACAAATTCACCGCCGTCGGTCGCGTTTTGCCCATCAAATCGCATATCCGGTCAAGGTCCCGCTTCAGCTCTCCAACGCTCTCCGCCTTGGAGTCCTTTGTCCCCAACGCAATCCCCATCGCCGCCGCCACCCCGATCGCGGGAGCTCCACGCACCACCATAGTCCGGATCGCCTCCGCCACCTGCTCATACGTCCTGCAGATTACGTAGGTTTCTTCCGTCGGCAGCTTCGTCTGGTCTATGAAGCGCACGCCTTGCTCGGTCCATTCCAGAGTTTGAATCATAGGAAGTCGCATCTAGAGTCTTACACATGACATTCGCGTATGCCAAGGCGGGCAGCGTGGTTAACCTCCGGCGAGTTCCCCCAGGCTGCGGGACGGCGTATCGCCGATGAGGGGTATCGGAAGATTGGGGGTTGTTGCTGGGGGGGGATTACCGGAAATCATTCACTACGGGGATACAGAGGCCCGCCCGCGGTCGTTTCTTAGGCTACTCGTTTTGCATCTTCGTCTTTGTCTTTCTCCTTTCCGTCTTTTTCTTTTGTCTCTTGTTGCGGGGGCGCGTTGGATTTGGCAGGCTGGCTTTCTTTTTTGTTCTGGTTGTTATCTTTGTTCTCGTCGTTATCGGCGGCCGACGGGCGTTGATCAGTGGGCTGCGGCTTTTCGTCGGAGTGTTTGTCTTGAGCTTCCTGGTTGCTGGTTTCAGCCTTGCTGGTTTCAGCCTTGCTGGTTTCAGCCTTGTTGGTTTCAGCTTTGCTGGTTTCAGCTTTGCTGGTTTCGGTGGATGGTTCGGTTGCCTTCTCTTTTTCTCTGGGCTGCGACGACTGGGTTTCGGCGGGCAGGGGCTTCGGTTGCTCGGCGGACTTCAGGGCGGAGGAGATTAGGCTGTGGATGCGCACCCGGGCGGCCAGCCAGCGGACATTGCTGGCGTTGCCGGCCTGTTCGACGTAAGGGGCGAGATCTTCGTCGGTGACGGTGCCTTTGGCTTTCAGGAACTGGAGGAGCGCAGCGGTTTGGGTGTCGAGGGGCTCGAGGGAGGAAAGTAGCTCGTCGAAAATCTGCTGCAGGATTTGTTCGTCCATGGTCGATCCTTCCGCGTCGATCTTTGTTTGTCGACTCTGTGCGTCGATGCTTGTGTGCCTAAGCCCGTCCAATATTCTTTCCGCTAGGCGGCGAATTTGCGGCCGAGCTTGCGAACTTTGCGGGCCAGCTTGGGGCGGTCGGTGGGGACGCTGGCCTCCCAAGGCTCGTCGACTCCCATGAGGGCGAGTGCGCCACCGGCGAGGGCGGTGTTCTTCATGAAGTCGACCATGTTCTTCATGCGCTCGTTGGGATCTTCGTTGCGCCAGAAGTCGTGCATGACGGGGGAGACGCCGGCGAGGAAGCCGAGGATGGCTAGGGCTCCGATTTTGGGCTTGACGCCGAGCAGGAGACTGGCGCCGCCAACGATGAGCGGGACGGCTGACAATTTTACGGCGAGTTCGGCGGCGGGCACGCCTTTGGATTCGGCGTAGGGCGCCATGTCCTTGGCTTTTTGCAGATGATTGATTCCGTTGTAGAGGAAGAAGCCGCCGAAGAGGATACGACCGATGAGGAATGGAGCTTTCATGAATTTGTCCTTAGAGCAGGTTGCTGGATATGAGATTCCGGGGAGGGTGGGGGTGTTGCCGGGTTTCTACTGGGGAAGGTTATTTGCCTTCGTAGGCTTGCTTTAGTTGGGCTATGTCGATTTTGTCCATCTGGAGCATGGCTTGCATGACGCGTTTAGACCTGGCGGGGTCTTTATCTTGGAGCATCTCGCCCAGGGCGGTGGGGATGACTTGCCAGGAGAGGCCGAATTTGTCTTTGAGCCAGCCGCAGCGGGATTTTGTTCCACCGGCAGAGAGTTTTTCCCAGAGGTCGTCGATTTCTTTTTGGGTCTTGCAGTTGATGAGGAAGGAGATGGCTTCGGAGAAATTGAATTGCGGGCCGCCGTTGAGGGCGATGAATTTTTGTCCGTTGAGTTCGAAGGTTGCGGTCAGGACCGAACCTTTGGGACCGGGACCGGCGTCTCCGCAGCGGGAAACGTTGATGACCTTTGAGTTCTTGAAAATCGAGATGTAGAAGTTCATCGCCTCTTCGGCTTGGTCGTTGAACCACAGGAATGGGGTGATTTTCTGCATAGGTTCTCCTGGTTTGTCGGCAGTTATAGTTTAGCGAATCCTAGATAAAAATGATTAGGGGAACAATTCGACTCTCGTCTGAACGTTGATGATGCGGAGGCGGCTATCGGGCAGACTTGGCCCAGGAGATAGAATTGTGGTGCGGTGAAGTGACCGCGGAGGAGGCATTGCGTGCCAACGTCGAAGAGCGCCCTCAAGGAACGACTTGAACGATACCGGCAGATAAAGATCAGCGTGATTGGAAGGAAGTCGGGGAGGAGAATCTCGATTCCGGTGTGGTTTGTACTGGAAGGCGACACGCTTTGTCTGCTGCCGGTTACGGGCTCGGAGACACAGTGGTATAAGAACGTGCTCGAGAATCCGACGATTGGGATTGATGCGAGAGATGCAGCGGCGGAGTTTCGGGCCAAGGCCGTGACCGAGGCGAAGGCGGTCAAGGCTGTGGTGGGGAAATTTCGGGAGAAGTATGGGGCGGAAGATGTGAAAAAGTATTATTCGAAGTTCGACGTTGCGGTTTTGGTGCGAATGGACTGACGGTCTTTGCCGGTCATGAACGTGATAGCGGATCTGCTCAACGTGAAGCCTCCGGAGAACGCGAAAAGCCAGGAACTAAGCGGCAGGCTTGTGATCAGTTTCAGCGGGGTTGTGGGTCCTCAGCTGATTTTCCTTTTCTTGCAGAAGTCGATCTATCTCCATCACTAGTTCGTGAAGTTTTTCAGGGTCTTGCTCGATTGCAGCCTGTGCGCAGAGTTGTTGCCAATGTTCCTCGTTAGATGCCTGCACGGCATGCCTCCGTCTGGATGTCGCATAAAAATGTACCCGACCTTGCGAATCAAGGTCTAGAGCATTATCCCCGATCACCTCATTCGGGATTCCCCTCTAGGGCATAAGGTTTATAGAAAGGCATCCTGCCAGAAGAAATATATTGACCGATTTCCAGTTTCCGGATACAGTGGGTTGTTCCACGGACATCCGGAGTCTCTAGACCCGCTTCGCAACACTTCGGTCTTTGAGCCCAAACCAGGAAAAACGAGCATCTTCGGGGTCCGGTTGCGCATCTATTCTGGGTAGGAATTGCGCTAAATCCTTTAAAACCTTAGTGGAATCAATGGCTTAGGACTACTTGTGGGGTTCCTAGCCGATTTCCTCGGGAACAAGGGCGAGCGAAATGCCCATACCTATTATAAGGAAGGAGCAAGACAGACATGCGCTCTGATCGTGTGTTTGACGCTTTACAGACATTACGCAATCGTTATATGCTTTGCCAGCTCGCCTCCAAAGCCACGCGGAAGTTCCACCGGCCCAGCACCAGAATCCAGGAAACGATGAACGGTGTGCTTGACCGGATCGCAGGCGCGGAGCGGCAGGATGTACTGTCGGAGCCGGAAAATTTTGCTGAGGCACAACGGCGGGCTGCTTAAAGCAGCCCTGTCCGCCTGCCTGGTGTGTTTTGTCTTCCCTGAATACTGAATACCCTCCTTTGAAAATCTCCCGCAGACACTAACGAGTACGTTTTAGTGCACGGGTTTAGGTGAATCATGACCATTGCTGAATTAAAAGAAAAGAACATAACCGAGCTGACCAAGATCGCAAGGACCCTGGAGCTGCCCGGTGCCAGCGGACTGCGCAAGCAGGATCTGATCTTCAAAATCCTGCAGGCGCAGAGCGAAAAAGAAGGCCACATTTTTGCCGAAGGCGTGCTGGAAATTCTGCCTGACGGCTACGGCTTTCTGCGGTCGCCGGATTACAACTACCTGCCGGGGCCGGACGATATTTATGTGTCGCCGTCGCAGATCCGCAAATTCGATTTGAAAACGGGCGATACGATCAGCGGGCAGGTGCGGCCGCCGCATGAGGGCGAGAAATATTTTGCGCTGGTGAAGATTGAGGCGGTGAACTTTGAATCGCCCGACGAGGCGCGCAACAAGATTCTGTTCGACAATTTGACGCCGCTTTATCCGCAGGAGCGGCTGAAGCTGGAGACGACGCGCGAGAACGCGAGCGCGCGGGTAATGGATTTGCTGACGCCGCTGGGTAAGGGACAACGTGGGCTGATTGTTTCTCCGCCGCGCGCCGGCAAGACCATGCTGCTGCAGAATGTGGCGAACTCGATTACGACGAACCATCCGGAAGTGGTGCTGATGGTGCTGCTGATCGATGAGCGTCCGGAAGAAGTTACGGACATGCAGCGGTCGGTGAAGGGCGAAGTGATTTCTTCGACCTTTGACGAGCCTGCGGCGCGACACGTGCAGGTTGCGGAGATGGTGATCGAGAAGGCGAAGCGGCTGGTCGAGCACAAGCGCGATGTGGTGATCCTGCTGGATTCGATTACGCGGCTGGCGCGCGCTTACAACACGATCGTTCCGCCCTCGGGCAAAGTGCTATCGGGCGGCGTGGATTCGAATGCGTTGCAGAGGCCGAAGCGGTTCTTTGGGTCGGCGCGAAATATTGAAGAAGGCGGGTCGCTGACGATTATTGCTACGGCGCTGATCGATACCGGGTCTCGCATGGACGATGTGATCTTTGAAGAGTTCAAAGGCACGGGCAACTCGGAAATTATTCTGGAGCGTAAGCTGGTGGATAAGCGCGTGTTCCCGGCGATCGATATTCAACGCTCGGGCACGCGTAAGGAAGAGTTGCTGATTCCTCGCGAGGATTTGTCGCGCATCTGGGTGCTGCGCAAGGTGCTTAACCCGCTCTCGCCGGTGGAAGCGATGGAGTTGCTGATCGACAAGCTGAGCAAGACCAAGACTAATGGCGAGTTCTTGTCGAACATGAGCGCGTTGTAAGAAATCGGCTTCCGGAGTCCGGCTTCCGGGGGTCCGGTAGAGAGAGCCCTCAGCGGCTAAAGCCGCGCTTGATTTCGTTGCCCTGACGGCCCTCAGGGCAGGCTAGAAGTCGTGCCCTTCCCAATCTTTTTCCTCATCTGGATCTCCGCAAAGTGTCATAATTTCGAGAACGGGCAGGCAGGTTCGCGTCCGTTTTCGAGGTTGACGTGCGATCCTTACGATTTAGTTGCACACTCTTTATCTGTTTGCTGGTTGTGTTTTCTGGTCAGCGTTCAAAGCCAAATGAGGCCAGGTGCGCCGCCTGTGGGAACCGGTCCCGGCGCGCCGCCTCCGGATGCGGACGAAACCCAGACGCGCATGGCTCGCGACATGGCGAAGAAAGCCAATCTGGAGCGAGAGGCTGCGCTTAAATCCGACACGGAGAAATTGCTCAAGCTGTCGCAGGAACTGAAAGAGTACGTAGATAAATCGAATGAGAATGTACTGTCGCTTGAGGTGCTGAAAAAGGCGGAAGAGATCGAGAAACTGGCGCGCAGCGTGAAGGAGAAGATGAAGGGACGAATTAAGCGGATTGGGTGATTTAGTGATCGGGTGATTGGGCAATTTATAAACAGCGGCGGCTAAAGCCGCTGTTTTATTTTTTATGGGCTTTCCCCGCATGAGCGTCTCATCTTTACATAACTCGCTATTCGGCTTTGTCGCTTCGGATTCGCATGCCGTAGAAGGAACGGTAGACGAAGAAGAAAGAGACGAGGAAGAAGGCCAGTGCCAGGACGTTCGTGATGGTTGCGCCCTGGTCGCGGGTGAGAGTGACGGCCAGCTCGACCGCAAGCAGACCGAACAGCGTGGTGAACTTGATTACCGGATTCAACGCGACGGAGGAAGTGTCTTTGAATGGGTCGCCGACCGTGTCGCCGATGACGGTGGCGTCGTGCAAGGGAGTTCCCTTCTGCTTCATTTCGACTTCGACGATTTTCTTGGCGTTGTCCCAGGCTGCGCCGGCATTAGCCATGAAGATGGCCTGGTAGAGGCCGAAGATCGCAATCGAGATCAAGTAGCCGACGAAGAAGAATGGCTCGACGAAGGCGAAGGCGAGGGTGCCGAAGAATACGGCGATGAAGATGTTCAGCATTCCCTTCTGCGCATATTTGGTGCAGATCTCGACGACCTTCTTGCTGTCGGCGACGGAGGCCTTCACTACACCATCCAGCTTGATGTTGGCTTTGATGAACTCGACGGCGCGGTAAGCGCCGGTGGTGACGGCCTGCGTGGATGCGCCGGTGAACCAGTAAATCATGGCGCCGCCGGTGATCAGGCCGAGGAAGAATGGCGCGTGCAGCAACGAGAGCTTGTCCACATTTTCGGTGAGGCCGCTGGTGAGCGCCATGATGATGGAGAAGATCATGGTGGTGGCGCCGACTACGGCCGTGCCGATGAGCACTGGTTTCGCAGTGGCTTTGAAGGTGTTGCCCGCGCCGTCATTGGCTTCGAGCAGATGTTTGGCGCGCTCGAAGTTGACCGGGAGGTTGAAATCTTTCTTGATTTCCGCTTCGACGTTTGGAACCTGCTCGATCAGCGAAAGTTCGTAGACCGATTGAGCGTTGTCGGTGACCGGGCCGTAGGAATCGACGGCGATGGTCACGGGGCCCATGCCGAGGAATCCGAAGGCGACGAGGCCGAAGGCGAATACAGCGGGAGCGAGCATGGTTGCGGCAGCGGCCAATCCCATGGTGCTGAAGTAGTAGGCGATCGACATCAGCAGGACCATCGACAGGCCGAGGTAGTATCCGGAGAAATTGCCGGCGACGAAGCCGGAGAGGATTCCGAGCGAAGCTCCGCCTTCTTCGGCGGAAGTGACGACTTCTTTTACGTGGCGCGATTCGGTGGAGGTGAACGATTTCACCAACTCCGGAATGAGCGCACCGGCCAGAGTTCCGCAGGAGATGATTACGGCGAGCTTCCACCATTGAGTGGGGTCGCCGCCGAGGTCGGGAATGATGAAGTAGGAAACCAGGAAGGTGAGGGCGATGGAGACGATGGAGGTCAGCCAGACCAGCGTGGTGAGCGGGGTTTCGAAATTCATTTCGTCGGCGTTGCCGAAGCGGCCTTTGGCGATGGCGGCGTTGAGGAAGTAGGAGACGGAGCTGGCGACCAGCATCATGACGCGCATGACGAAGATCCAGACCAGCAACTGCACTTGCACGTCGGCACGCTTCACGCCGAGAAGGATGAAGGTGATGAGAGCGACGCCGGTGACGCCGTAGGTTTCGAAGCCGTCGGCGGAGGGTCCGACGGAGTCGCCGGCATTGTCGCCGGTGCAATCGGCGATGACGCCGGGGTTGCGGGCATCATCTTCTTTAATCTTGAAGACGATCTTCATCAGGTCGGAGCCGATGTCGGCGATCTTGGTGAAGATGCCGCCGGCGATACGGAGAGCGGCCGCGCCGAGAGATTCGCCGATGGCGAATCCGATGAAGCAGGGGCCGGCGTAGTCGCCGGGGATGAAGAGAAGGATGATCAGCATGATCAGGAGCTCGACGCTGATCAGCATCATGCCGATGCTCATGCCGGCTTCGAGCGGAATCTGGTAAACCGGGAACGGCTTGCCGGGCAGGGACGCGAACGCGGTGCGCGAGTTGGCGAAGGTGTTGACGCGAATGCCGAACCAGGCGACGCCGTAGCTGCCGGCGATTCCGACCAGGCTGAAGCCGAGGATGATGGCGACGCGCAGCGGCTTCCATGTGCTCGAGCGACGCCAAAGTAAAGCAGGATGATGACGGCGATGAAGGCCCACAGGAACAAAATGAAGCGGCCCTGGGTGACGAGATAGGTTTTGCAAGTCTCGTAGATCAGTTCCGAGATTTCGCGCATGGAGCGATGCACCGGCAGGTTCTTAAGGCGCATGTAGATGACCATGCCAAAGCCGAGCCCGAAGATGCAGAATAGAATGCCGATCATCAAGTAAGCGATGGCCGTCGATGGCGCCGTTGAGGAAGCTGACGTGAGGAAAGGTCAGGAAGTTTGAGCGAGGCTTCGCCGCCGGCTTCGGGAGCGGGTTGAGCGAAGGCGGCGGCGGCGCCGACGGTAAGCAGCGTGGCCACGGCGGGAATCTTCTCAGCAGGTCTTTTTCAGGAAAGCAGATACCACGCGGCGTCCTTGGAACGCAGCAGTGGCGAGCCAGGTGCGCATAATGAGTCCTCCAAATAAGTCGGGTTCAGGAATATACAAACGTGTTTAGGCACTGCCTTCCAGCGAAGCATCCCGCGTCCGAGCACGCCAGTGCAGCTACGCGAGAGATTCAGCCGCTGGAATTCCGAACACGCTTCCACCGCAAAACCTATGACGGAGTGTTGGAGCTTGGCCGCGTCGGATTTTGCACCCGGGACCGATGCGGAGGAATTAAGACTCTGCTCCGAACCCGAGTGCAAAACGGGCATTTATAACATTTTGGCAGGGAAAGGGTCAATGATACCGAGCAAAGGGTAGTGTCCTAATTAGGACACTACCGAGCAAAGGGTGGTGTCCGGACAACTACCAGGGGAGCCAGCGCTCTTTGACATTCCTTTGGACTACATCTGAGCAGGTAGCAGCCCGCTGGAACAGGGATTGGTCTACCCATGGTTCAATGCGGAGCATCAGAGAAAGTAGCGTAACGGTCTTCGTTGGTGCAGTGGATATCGGCCGTCTCGTTTGTGATACAGCTTGCAACGGCGGTCCGGTTGTAGGCTGATGGTCTAGCCCACAGCCAATAGCTCCTAATCTGACCGGCAAAGGTCACCGGTTTGTAATAGAAGATGTATTCGTGAGCCCTGCCGCTTGCCAGCTGGGAGTTGATCAAGCCCGCTTGATTGAGGGCTGCCAAAGAGGGCGCAAATCCACGATTGTAGGTCTCGCCGTACATGAGTTGAGCAATGTTGACGGTTCGCAGGCTAGACACCATCGACGATTCGTTGGCGGCGATGGTCGCGTTTCCTATATTTTCGACAAACGTCTTTGCGATGGACTCAGGCTGGGAGCCGGGCTCTTGGGGCTTGATGCCGAGTATAGTTGCGGCTGGCCTCCTGAGCTGGGCCTGAGTGGTAAGAGGAGGTGGAGTCCAAGTGAAGTGGTAGTAGATTGCCCATGCGACCACGGCGAGGACGAATCCGCCCATCGCCTTCCAACCTTTTCGCTGTGGAACCTGCGCCTCTGGGCGAGAAAACGGAGGCACGGACTTGCGACGGTGCTTACACCGGCGGGCCTCCACAAGTATCGGTTCGGCGCAATGCGGACAGGCCCGGTATTCCGGGAGGGGCAAAGGAGCTGACATGGCGCCTCCTTCAATTCACAGGGCGTGAAGAGCGTATGAAAGCCGGCGGCAACAGCTTATACGATGCTGCGGGGATAGTCTATTTCAAGGTGGGGCGTTACCGCACCCTATACGCACATAAAAATCGCCGGCGGCGGTTGCCACCGGCGACAAGGTTTCGGAATCATTACTCCGCACTTCACCTAAGCAGCTTTGCGTGGTGCGGGCTGGTTGGCTTGGTCGGACTTGTCCTGATCGGACTTGTCCTGGTCGGGCTGGTGCGGTTCGCTCTTGCGTTGGTCGGGAGTCGATGCACGGGTAAGAGAAAGATTTGGGGCATCCGTCCGCTCCAAATTCTTCCGTTTTCTCCATCGGTTGAGAAAAGGGAACATGGTGCCGAGGACGAGTATCAGAATGCCAAACGCAACCAAGAGCCATAACTTTATTCGGGGAGAACTCCACCGTCCGTGCCAAATCGCTCACATTCAAATTCAGAGAGAGACGAACAAGACATTGATCAGAATGTTGCCGATTAGTCTGAGACCAGGAGAGGCTGTTTCGGTCGGCCACGTTGAGAGTGCGGGTGAATCGTCTCTGGGCTTGCGTGGATGGGCGAGGCTTGAAGTGCTAGGTCCAGTAAGTGCGGTCGAGGGAGCGGTATTGGATGGCTTCGGCGATGTGTTTGGGTTCGATCGCTGGGGTGTCTTCGATATCGGCGATAGTGCGGGCGACTTTCAGGATGCGATCGTGGGCTCGGGCGCTGAGTCCTTGCTGGGTCATGGCGCGCTCCAGCAGGCGTTCGCAATCGGCGGAGAGTTCGCAGAAGGTGCGGATATGGCGGGATGACATTTGGGCGTTGCAATAAAGCTTTTCGCGGGACGAGGCAAAGCGGGCGAGCTGTTTTTGGCGGGTGCGCATGACGCGCTCGCGAATCTTCGCCGAACTCTCAGGTTCGTTGGTCGAGCGCATCTCTTTATAGTTCACCGCAGGCACGTCGATGTGGATGTCGATGCGATCCATGAGAGGGCCGGAGATTTTCGAAATGTAGCGCTGGATCATTGGCGTAGTGCACTGGCACTCGCGGGTGCGGTCGTTGCGAAAGCCGCAGGGACAGGGATTCATCGCCGCAGCCAGCATAAAGCGGGCGGGAAAGGTGAGAGCCATGGCCGCGCGGGCAATGGTGACTGAGCCATCCTCGAGTGGCTGGCGCAAGACTTCTAGCACGTTGCGGGGAAATTCGGGTAGTTCGTCGAGAAACAGCAAGCCGTTGTGGGAGAGTGAGACTTCGCCCGGTCGCGGGATCACGCCTCCGCCAATCAGTCCGGCATCGGAGATGGTGTGATGTGGCGAGCGGTACGGACGTTTTCCGACAAGTCCGCTGCCGGGATCTAGCACTCCAGCGACGCTATGAATCTTGGTTGTCTCGAGCGCTTCTTCGAAAGTGAGAGGCGGCAGGATGGTTGGCATGCGTTTGGCCAGCATGGTTTTGCCTGAGCCCGGCGGGCCGATCATGAGGATATTATGACCCCCGGCGCAGGAGATCTCGATGGCGCGCTTCGCCGTCTGCTGGCCGCGAACATCTTTGAAGTCGACCAGGAAGTCTTGCGACTCGCGCAGCAGTGCGTCGCCATCGGCTTTCAGCGGGACGATGCCGTTGCCCGAGTTCACGAAGTGGATTACGTCGAGCAGCGAACGTACGGGGTAGACATCGACTCCGCCGACCATCGCGGCTTCGCGAGCGTTAGCCTCCGGAACAACCAGTCGCGAAATCTTCCGGCAGCGCGCTTCGAGGGCGATGGGGAGCGTGCCGCGAATGCCGCGAACTCCGCCATCCAGCGACAGCTCGCCGACGAACAGGCAATCTTCGATCACCTTCTGAGTGAGGCCGCCGTAAGCTCCGACGATGCCGAGCGCCATGGGCAGATCGAATCCGGAGCCTTCCTTCTTAATGTCGGCGGGTGCGAGGTTGATGGTGATGTGTGTGGGCGGAATATCGTAGCCGCAGTTCTTTAACGCGGCGCGCACGCGGTCGCGGCTCTCGCGCACGGCGGCGTCGGGCAGGCCCACGGTGTGGAAGTGATCCTGATCGGTCTTGATGCCGGAGCAATCCACTTCCACCTGAATAATATTGGCGTCGATGCCGTAGACGGCGGCGCTGAGGGTCTTGTAGAGCATGTGTGCTCCGGGCGGACATCCTTCGTGCCCAGTGGCGCACCAAGGCCTGATTCCGGAATCTAGCTAGGTTATGCCGTCGGACGGAGTCGAGGATGTGATGGATGTCACAGGTTTCTCGAAGAAGGGTGAGGAAAACCAGCCGATTTCCTTAAAGAAGGCAGGCTGCAGGTTCAGTTCGCCGGTGAAGAACCGCCAAGTCAAATCGGAAGTAACCGACTTCTTCAACAGCAGCAGGAGATTGTTCGCCAGCGGTCAGTATAATTATGGTTTCCATGTTAACTAGTTTGTCTTCCAAGAAGGCGAACCTAATGACTTTATGATTCAGGATCCCGGCACTCCTCCGCCTCGTGCTCCGCATAATCTTGAGCGCGAAGAATCTCAGCTTTGGCGATGGATTCTTCTGTTCATGGTCCTGTTGGCAGCGGGCTTTGCCGCGCTGGCATGGGAACGGCTGGAAAGCCTGCCTTATCGTTTGGGACCGATCGCGCTGGGAGTTCTGGTCTTATCTGTACTCCTGGCAGTCTACGCCTATGGCCGGCGCCGGGAAGTCGTCCAGCTGAAGACTTTGCTGCAGGATTTGCAGGAACACGTGGGCGCGGCTCCCTCAGAGGAGCAACTCGACCAACTCAACGAAGTGATCGCGCGCTCGCAGCGCAGCTTCAAGGAGCTTATCGATTCTTTCGAGGACGCCGCTTGTGCGGTGTCTCTTGACGGCACTCTGCGCACGGTTAATAAAAGCGTCAGCGAACTTCTGGGACTTCCTTACACCGCAATCGTGGGGCACAAGTTTTTCGACTTCCTTGAGGAACCGACCCGCGACAGAGTAGAAGCGGGACTTCCCCGTTTCCTGGAGAAGAGACACTGGGCTGGGACGGTGCGCCTGCGTCTAAAGAACGATTCCCGTCCGCTCTACTTCGATTGTGTTCTCAATGCGATCGTCAAGAGTGGCGAAGTGGTTGGGGCCAGCGTGCTGGGACGAGATGTGACCGGGCAGCACGAGAAAGAACTTCGCTTCACCGAACTCTTCGAGACCCTGCAGGAGGGCGCGTATTTCAGCACGCCGGAGGGCAGGCTCCTGGATGCCAATCCCGCGCTGGTGAACATCCTGGGTTATGCGACGAAAGAAGAATTACTTGGCCTCGAGGCCAGCAGGCTAAACGTCGATCCCGCGGAACCGCCTGTGCTGGGCCGGGCGCCGGACGATCGCGGCGGAGTGCGAGCGAGAGAAATCACGCTGCGGAAGAAAGATGGAACTCCCGCGACTTTCATGGAGTCCTCACGCGCTGTCTGGGACAGTGCGGGCAAGCTGATTCGTTATCAGGGCACTCTGGTTGACGTCACCGCGAGGCGCCAGCTCGAACGCCAGGTGCTGCGGCAGGAAGAATTCCGGCGGCGGCTGTTGGAGAGCTTTCCCGACCTCATTCTCGTGGTCGATTTGCAGGAGCGCTACAGCTTCGTGAGCTCACGCGTGCGCGACCTGCTGGGATATCAATCCGAGGATTTCTTGGGCAAGAAAATCACCGAGGCAGTAGATCACTCGCCAGAGCTGGTATCGCTCTATCGCGATGTCGCTTCGAACGCCAAGGTTTTTGGGTCGGCGGAATACAGCGCGCGTCACCGCGACGGAAGCTGGCGCACTATGCGCGCTTCCGCGAGCCAGTTTTTCGATGCAGATTCCAAGCTTGGAGGCGTGATCGTTTCAGTTCGCGACATAACGACGGAAAGGAAACTGGAGCAGCAGATTGTGCAGAGCGAGCGCCTGGCGGCGATGGGCGCAATGATTGGCGGCGTTGCCCACGAGCTGAATAACCCTCTCACGAGCATTCTGGGAGTCAGCGAGCTTCTGCAGGACAGCCAGACTACCGACGCAGCACGCAAGCAGATCGGCATCCTGCAGCAGCAAGCCCGACGGGCTGCTGAAATTGTGCACAACCTCACCTACTTTGCGACTCCGCCGGTGCCGGGGAAAACTCCCGTGAATATTGCGGACATCGTGGAACGCACGCTCAATCTGCACGCCTACTCGCTGCGCAAGAACAGCATCACTGTGGACTTCTTGCGCGAGCCAGGTCAACCGCTGGTGAAAGCCGACGCGCACCAGCTGATGCAAGTTTTTCTGAACCTCATTCTGAACGCAGAACAGGCGATTCGCGAAACTCGCGACCGCGGAACTTTACGGATTCGTCTGGGAAACAGCGGCGGGGCAGCTTGGGCGAGTTTTCAGGATGATGGCCCGGGAATCCCGGCAGAAGTGCTGCCGAACATCTTCGATCCCTTCTACACCACCAAGCGGCCGGGGCGCGGAACCGGCCTCGGCCTAAGCATCTGCAAATCGGTAATGAAGGAACACAGCGGAACTATCGAAGCTGCCAACGCGCCGGGCGGAGGGGCAGTATTTACGGTTACGCTGCCAACGGCTGGAAATTCCAATTAGCGCGGCATCCAGCTACCGGCTTCCGGAAAAATCTCAAGTGAATTAGCTCGCACCGCCCCCCGGACGCCCGAAGGCGGACACCGATCTCCTAATCCCTTTCCACAGCCATTGCCACCGCATTGCCGCCGCCGAGGCACAGCGCAGCAATGCCACGCCTCACGTTGCGGCGGGTCATCTCGTAAATCAGGGTCACAAGCACACGCGCGCCGCTTGCTCCAATGGGATGCCCGATTGCGACCGCGCCGCCATTCACGTTAACTTTGTTTTGATCAAGCCCCAGCTCGCGCATTACGCCGAGCGCCTGCACCGAGAAAGCTTCGTTCAGTTCATAGAGATCGACGTCGTCTTTCTTCCAACCCGTCTTCTCCCAGATTTTTCGCACAGCGTCCACGGGAGCCATCATCACCCACTTCGGTTCCACGCCGCTGGTCGCTTGTGCCACGATGCGCACCATGGGCTGCGCTCCAAGTTCTTTCGCACGCCTCGAGCTCGTGACGACAACCGCCGCAGCTCCGTCATTCACTCCGGGAGCGTTGCCGGCGGTGACGGTTCCATCTTTCTTGAATGCCGGCTTCAACGAACGCAGCGTTTCGATGGTTGTATCTTCGCGCGGGGATTCGTCCTTCTCGAACAAGACGAGAGCTTCTCCCTTTTTCTTCGCGGGAATTTCTACAGGCACGATCTGCGATTTGAACCGGCACTCTTTCCACGCTGCCACTGCCTTGCGGTGCGAGTTCACCGCGAACTCATCCTGCTCTTCGCGCGTGATGCCGTACTTCTCCGCGACGTTTTCACCGGTGACGCCCATGTGGTAGTCGTTGTAAACATCCCACAGGCCATCGTGCACCATGGAGTCAATCACCTTGCCGTTGCCCAGACGATATCCCTTGCGTGCTTGCGGCAACAGATAGGGAGCGTTGGTCATCGATTCCATCCCGCCCGCGACCACGATGGAACTGTTTTCGGTCTGCACCGCTTGCGCCGCGAGAGCCACCGCTTTCAATCCGGAGCCACAAACCTTGTTGATTGTCATGGCACCTGTTGCCGCTGACAATCCCGCAAAGATTGCCGCTTGCCGCGCCGGATTTTGTCCCAGTCCCGCGGGAAGGACGTTGCCCATGATGCATTCATCGACCTGATCGGAATTCAATCCCGCGCGCTTCACCGCCTCGCGCACGACCACCGCGCCCAACTGCACCGCGCTCAACTCAGCGAGACTGCCCTGGAATTTTCCTACCGCCGTACGACAACCGGAAATAATGACAACATCATCGAAAGCCGCCATTGATCATGCTCCCGCGAAGTTTCGCAACTTTTATTATAGATGCGCGGCGGGCCAAAAAGATGGCGCGCTGCCGGAGGTGGACGGCGCGCTTCAATTGTATTCAGAGAGGAGATTCTCAACGCGTTGTTGATTGGCGTTGCCGTTTGGGTTGCTTACAATTTCATGTTCGAACCGGCTTGAGCGAGATGAGATTGAAATTTTCTTCTTGACTATTGATCCCGGTGTGACTTTGGTTCAGCGTCGCACGCTACATCGTGTTCATTTTTTTCTTGACTTCGGTTTTGAGTAACTCTATACAATCAATAAGTTGCAACAAAACATTCGTTGCAGATTTTTCCATGAACAATGGAAGGGAGAATAGAAACAATGGCAACCAAGAAAAAGGCAAAGAAGAAAAAGAAGCATTAAGAAGTGAGTACAAAGTTAAAAAGGGGGACGCCGAAAGCGTCCCCTAAGTTTTTGCGCGAAAGTCTTGCTGCGATCAATCCAGCACCGTTCCTTTATTTTTCGAGAGTCTCGCAGAAACATTCGGAAGCCGCTTTTCGCGGGCCGGACATAAGCCACGAAACGCGCAGAAGTTGCAATGGTATTTGACGTTGGGCTCGAAGTCGCCTTCGGCAATGCCACGTGCCGCTTCCCGCACCCGGTCTCGCGCCTCTTCCAATTGAAACTCCGAGCGCTTCGAGACAACGGCAACATTGCCCTCAAGATTGTGAAATACCAATTGACCGACGCGGTAGCCCCACTTCTCGCGCGCTGCAATCGCGTAGATCGAAAGCTGCAGGCTCTCGTCAGCGTCCTCCTGCGAACGGGCCTTGCCGGTTTTATAATCGACGATGGTTACGCTTCCGTCGGGGGCCCGATCCACGCGGTCGATTCGTCCGGCGATTTTCGTTCCACCGATCTCGGCGTCAAACCATTCTTCGGTATGCAGAACTTCGGGAGCGGAAATGGAACGCGCCGCCCCAAGAAAATCCTGCAACTGCTGTAATCCCTGTTTCAAGTACAAGTCGCGTTGATATTCGTCCTGAATTCCAGCCGTTGCCAAATCATCACGAAATAACTGGATCAGCTCGTCGTCGGTTTTCGTCCTGCCTAAGCGCGCGGAGTCGAAATAGGTGCGGAGAATGCGATGCATGGAAGCCCCGTACTGGACAGCCGCGTGAAGCTGCCGCGATAACTTCCATTCCCGTTCGAACTTGAACTGCAAGTGACAAGTCTCGTAGGTTTCGACGGCGCTCGCGCTCAATTTTGCTCCGAGACCCTCTATTGGAGGCAGCTGAAGCCATGCCGGCAACCGGGAGCTTTCGGCATGGGCCTGGTCGGCCGCCGCGGCGATCTCAATCAACTCCGGCTGCGAGGCAAGTGCCGGACGCGATCTCAGCCATGGCTGCAGTCCGGCGTTACCGAGTAATTCGCGCATCATGCCCGCTGGAGTTTTGTCACGGCCTAATCCCTGCTTTCCATAAATGTGCAGTGAATCTTTGGCCCGGGTCATCGCCACGTAGAAAAGGCGACGCTCCTCCTGATCGTGCAGCGACTTGTCGTCGCTGTCCAGGGCTGAATCCGGATCCCGCAGATCTATCGGGAACTCCACCAGCTTTTCCCGATAACCGGTGGGGAATGAGCCGCTGCTCGCGCGCAGGATGAAGACATGAGAAAATTCGAGGCCTTTAGCTCCGTGCGCAGTCATTAGGCGAACTGCGTCCTCGTTCTCCTCCGGCGCCATCGGAATCACACCGCCTGCCTCACGAAAATAATTGAGATACTCGATCCACTCGCCCAGTTCTTTCGTTTTGGTGGTAGCCTTTTCCTCCCAATCTGCCGCGAACTTGAGGACAGCCCGCAGGACTGCGGAGTTGAGGTCGAGCCCAAACTGCTTTCCGATCAACTGAAAAGCTGCGCGCACCTTGGCCTTTTTCTGGCTCACCTCTTCGCGCGCCTGGAGCACGGACTCCACCACCGCCCGCCCCCCAGCGACTGTGCCGAGCACTGAAGCCAGCGGAACTGCCACTCCATCCTTCGAATCCTTGGCAATGGCACGCAGCGCCGCCCGAAGCTGCGCCGGATCCACATCGAACTGCGGCAATGCCGCCACACGAAAAAGGCTGGCATCGGAGCCGAGGTCCACCACAACCGCGACACATGCAAACAGGTCGCGCACCTCGGGCGTATCGCTGACGTCCATGTTCTCAATGGAGAAAGGAATTTCGTGCTCAATGAGTTCCTGCACAACCTCATCGCGGTGAAGATGCGAACGATAGAGAATGCCGAAATCTTTCCACTTGCATCGCGAATGCCGCTTTGTCTCTTCGATGATGCCGACCACGTCGGGCGCTTCCGCATTTTTGCCCGTAAAAGAAATGGCTTCCACGGGGAAGGTGGGCAGCGTCTTCCCTTCTTTTGTCGCTTCTTCTTCACGCGCCGACTGCAATGGAGTGCGCCGGTAGTCAAATCGACCGCGCTCACTCGCTCCAAACACCGGAGGGTTCTTGTCGACCGCGGCAAAGGCGCACCGGAGAATCGGCGTAGTGGAGCGCCTGTTCTTGCCTAGCACAACCAGCTTCGTTTGGGGAAAATCACGGCGGAACAAATGGAACGCAGCGCTGGAGGCTCCGCGAAAACGGTAGATGGCCTGATCGGGATCGCCCACGCCGAAGATATTTGCCTCGGCTCCTGCCAGCCGCGCCAGAATCTTGATCTGCGCAAAGTTGGCGTCCTGAAATTCATCCACCACGATGAAGCGCGCCCGGTCGCGCTCTGCCGCCAGCACACTTTCGTCATGAGTGAGCAGTTCATGCGCGCGCGTGATCATGTGAGCGAAAGTGCCCAGATTTTCTTCGCGCAGCCAACGTTCGGTTGTGGCAAACACTCGCGCAATTTCCTGGCAGCGTCCGATCGCCTCGGCGTCGCTCAACTGGTCTTTGGACTTCGCAACCCGTGGAACCGTCAACTCGCCGCGCTCGAGGCGCTCTACATACTCCGCGTACCTTTCTGGCGTGACCAGATCGTCGTGGCAGCGGCTGAGAAAGCTCAGCAGGTCGTTTAGAAACTGCCCTACATTTGCCGCCCGGACGTAGTGCTCCAGGTGAAGCTCGTGGATTCGCTTGCGCAGATAAATCCAGAGATCCTTTTCGTCAAGCACTCCGAAGTTTTTCCCGGCGCGGATCAGCAGGCCATTGCAGTAATCGTGAAAGGTGGCGGAATGAATTTTCTTGCCGAGGAGGGCACCTACGCGATCGTGCATCTCTCCCGCAGCGGCCACGGTATAGGTAAGAGCGAGCACTTGCTCCGGCTTCGCGTGTCCTTGTTCGACTAAACGGGCGATCCGGTGAATGAGCACCGAGGTCTTCCCCGTGCCCGCGCCGGCGACTACCAGCATTGGGCCGTGAACATGCTCGATCGCTTCGCGCTGGCGTGCGTCGGGAGCAAAAAGAGCGGGACGAGATCGCAATTTGGTTACAACCATTGCGGCTCAGAATACCACCTCGTTCAGGCATGCAGGCAGCGAAATGCGACGAGACTCAAAGCGAGTTGAGTGCGGAGACGACAACGGCTGTAGCCGCTATTGCAGCGGTCTCGGCGCGGAGAATTGTGTTGCCGAGCGATGCGGAAATCCATCCGGCTTTTTGAAACGACTGCAATTCTTCGTCGGTCCAGCCGCCTTCTGGGCCAACCGCCAGAACCACTCCCTTGTCTGCCGCTTCGGGATTGATGACATCGCGAATCAAGGTTCGCTGCTCCGATTCCGCCAGAACAATCCGCAGCACCTCTGGGAAACTCAGTGCTTCAGCAATCTTGATCGGAAACGCAATCTCCGGAGGTGCCGAGCGGCGCGATTGCTCCGAGGCCTGAAGCGCAATGCGCTCCCAGCGCTCGTGCCGTTTCGATGCGGCCGCAGCCAAATGCAAATCCGTGCGCCTCGCGATCACGGGAACAATACGCGTGACACCAAGCTCAGTACACTTCTCAATCGCCCACTCCATGCGGTCGAACTTGAAGACAGCAAGAAGAAGCGTGATCTCTGTTATGACCGCGCGTAAAATTGGCTCGCCCAAATCAAACTCAACGCGGTCGTCACTAACGGAAGAGATTCGCCCGCGACGGACGGAGTTTCCGGTAGCAATGTCATAATCCTGGCCGACGCGTGCGCGGAGCACACGCACCAGGTGATCGGCATGCTCACCAACCAAGGCTGCGCGATTGCCCGAGACTTCGTCGGCAATCCAACGGCGGCGTGTCATTTCTCGGCTCTCAGTTACAGTTATCAGTTATCAGTAAGTTATCAGTTAATCAACCGCAGAAACTATGATCTATCCTGAATGCTTCATGACAATCACTCAGAAGGGAAAATGAACCGACAGATAGAACTGAAGGCGACTACTGAGAACTCTCTTCACCCGAAAATATCCTTTACTTTGCCAAGCAGCGTCCGCATCATCGGCTGGTTGTCCACCTTCGCAGTGGTCTCCAGTTCCTGCAACAGTTCTTTCTGGCGCTTGTTCAGCTTGGTGGGAATCTGAACTCGCACTTCCACGTAGAGATCGCCCTTGCCGTGCCCGTTCAGCACAGGCACTCCTTTGTTGCGGATGCGAAACGTAGTGCCGGGCTGGGTTCCGTCGGGAATCTTGAGCGTGTGCTCACCTTCCAGCGTAGGCACCCGAATCTCCGCGCCCATGGCCGCTTGCGCCACCGAGAGCGGGACGACGCAGTGCAGATCATTTCCTTCGCGCACAAAAAACGGATGCTCCTTCACATGCAGCACGACGTAGAGATCGCCGGCCGGCCCACCAAAAGGTCCAGCCTCGCCACCTCCGGTAAACCTGATCCGCGTGCCGTCTTCCACTCCCGCGGGGATTTTCGCGTCCACCGAGCGCTGCCGCAAAATCCGCCCTTCGCCCTTGCACTTCAGGCAAGGGTCGGTAATCACGCTGCCGCTTCCCTGGCATGCAGGACAAGTTCGCGCGATGCTGAAGAAGCCCTGCTGGTACCGCACCTGGCCGCGGCCGGCGCAGGAACGGCAAGTTGTGGGTCCTTTGCCTGGCGCGGCTCCCGAGCCGTGGCACTCCTCGCACGCTTCGTGACGGCGCACCATCACGCGCGTCTCGGTGCCGAATGCAGCTTCTTCGAACTCGATGCTTAAGTCCTCGCGCAAATCAGCGCCGCGCTGAACCCGGCTGCGGCGCCGCCCGCCGGCTCCGAAGGCATCGCCAAAACCGAAGAACTCGCCGAAAATGTCGCCCAGATCTTGAAAAGCCGAAGCGTCAAACCCAACGCCTCCCCCGGCCGTATTGCCGACTCCGGCATGGCCGAAGCGATCATAAAGCGACCGCTTCTCCGAGTCGGCCAGCACCGCGTAAGCCTCGGTGACTTCCTTGAAGCGTTCTTCCGCATCCGGATTGTTCGGGTTTCGATCGGGATGGTACTGCATGGCGAGCTTGCGATACGCGCTCTTCAGTTCCTGATCGCTAACATCGCGGCTCACAGCCAATACTTCGTAATAATCGCGTTTTGCGTTGGTGGCCAGAATAAATGCCTTTCCTGATTAGAAAAAACTGCGAGAGGACTCTCGTTACTTCCCAGGATTCTTCGCGACCTTCACCATCGCAGGCCGGAGTAATCGATCTTTGAATTTGTAGCCGCGCTGCAATTCCTCGATCACGTGATGATCGGGAACGTCGCTGGTTTCAACCATTTCGATGGCCTCGTGGTAATGCGGATCAAAAGCCTCTCCCTTGGACGCGATGGGATGCACCGAAAGCTTGGCGAGCGCAGCCAGCAGCTGCTTGTAAATCAGTTCTAAGCCGCCGCGAAGCTCGGCCGCATCCGACTTCGCCTGCAGCGCGCGCTCCAGGCTGTCCACCACGGGCAACAAAGACTTGATGGCATCGCTGGTGGCGTAATCGCGAAATTCCTGCTGCTCCTTGCTCGCGCGGCGGCGTGCATTTTCGAACTCCGCCTGCGCGCGGCTCAAGCGGTCAAGCAATGAGTCCCGCTCCGCCTTCAGCTTCTGCAACTCCGTTTCGGGCCCAGACAATTCCGCACTCGCCGTGATGCCTGCGACCCTCTCATCAGCGTCGCCGGAAGGCAACTCATGCTCCAAATCCAGCGCAGACTTTTCTACCTCTGATCTACCGTTCCCTTTACGCATATAAAACCTTGATTACTCCGATTCATTCAGGATTTTGTCGAAGAGGCGCGCAATGTAGGAAACCGCGGTCATCGTGTGCTGATAATCCATCCGGGTCGGCCCGATCACGGCCAGAGACCCAAACATATCGCTGCCCGAGCGTGCCGGCGCCCCGATCAGCACGAAGTTCTGCATGGAGGGCAATGCATCATCCAGCCCGATCACCACCCGCACCGCCTCCTGTTTTACGTCGAGATAGGCGCCGAGAAGTTTCGCGACCTTCTCTTTCTCCTCTAGCGTCTTCATTATCTCGTGCAGGCGTTTGCGGTCCTCCTCACCCGACAGCAGGTTGGCCGCGCCATCCACAAACACCACCTGCCCTCCAGTCTCTCCAGCGAGTGCCCCCTGCTTATAGAGCTGTTCGATGGAGTGCATCAGCCGGTCATATTCGCTGCGTTCGTGCTCAATTCTTCGGCCCAGTTCGGAGCGCATCGACTCCATTGTCCAGCCGCGGAAATTCTCGTTGATGTATCGCGCAGCGAGGTCAAGCTCCGCCTGCGGCAGATCGAGCCTCAACACGCGGTCGCGCACCAGCCCCGAACGCGTCACCAAGACGGCCAGCACCTTCTGATCGCCCAACCGCGAGAAGTAGACATGCTCGAGCGCATTCTTGGCCCCGCTGGTGGCCACGGTTACACCCACATTCTTCGAAATCAGCGACAGTACGTGCGACGTTCGCTCCATGAATTCCTGCACGTCGGTAATGCCTGCCAGCGAATCGGAAATAATGCTCTCTTCCTGCGGCGCCAATTGCGCCGTGCCGCTGATCTGCTCCACATAGTAGCGGTATGCATCTGTGGTCGGCACGCGCCCGGACGAAGTATGCCGCTGCTCGAGAAAGCCCGCGTCCGACAGGTCGGCCATCACGTTGCGAATCGTGGCCGCACTCAAGCCTTCGCGGTTCGATCGCGACAGGGTGCGCGAACCCACCGGCTCGCCCGTGGAGATAAATGTTTCCACGATCGCCGTCAGTACTTCGCGTTCCCGCTTGCCGATATTGGGGTCGGATGGCATATGAATCAGGGGTTGAACAGGCTTGCTGCCGGTTCCTCAATTTCCAGCTAACTATTTTAGATGCAAAAACATAGGTTAAGACGCAAGACCCGCTTCCTGCTTGGATTCTAGGAACGCTCCCCCTTCCTGTCAAGGACCGCAAGTATTCGCAGGAAGACGCTGGCTAACGCTTAGGAATCTTCGCCCGAACTTCCCCTGTCTGGCTATCTCCGCGTATCCTCATCTGCCGTGGTGCGAAAACCTTTCCTGTGAAATCGAAACTCCACGTAGCGGTAATCGGCGCGGGTGCCTTCGGCGGCTGGACCGCCCTGCACCTTCTCGAATGCGGAGTCCGCGTCACCTTGCTCGACGCCTGGGGTCCAGGCAACTCGCGCGCCTCCTCGGGCGGCGAGACCCGCATCATGCGCGGCACCTACGGACCCGACCAGCCCTATACCGAAACCGCTGCCCGCGCGCTTGGCTTGTGGCAGACATACGAACGGCGCTGGAAACGCCAACTTCTCCACCGCACCGGCGTTCTGTGGATGGCAAGCAGCCGCGACGACTCCTTTGAGCGCGGATCGCTCGATCCACTTCGCCAAGCCAAGATCAAGTTTCAGGAGTTATCGACGGCACAGATGAAGAAGCGGTGGCCGCAGATCAACTTCGCCGACGTGTATTGGGGAATCTTCGAGCCTGAGTCCGGATACCTCGATGCCCGTGCCAGTTGCCAGGCGGTGGTCGATGCATTCGTCGCTGACGGCGGCGCGTACCGGCAGCGCGCGGTTTTGCCCATTGGGTTGGAGAGTGCTCCTTTAAGGAAATTGCTTCTCTCCGACGGCTCGCATCTCAAAGCCGATGAATATGTCTTCGCGTGTGGCTCCTGGCTTGGCAAACTGTTCCCCGAGACTCTCGGCAGCATCATCCGGCCGACCAAGCAGGACATTTTTTTCTTCGGGGCGCCGCCCGGTGATTCACGTTTCACCGACGCCCAACTTCCCGTGTGGGGCGATCACGGCGAGCGTTTCTTCTACGGCATCCCCGACGGCGATGGCCGCGGCTTCAAAGTGGCTGATGACACTCGCGGCTCTGCTTTCGATCCCACTGACGGCGAGAGAGTCATCAGCCCAGCCACGCTGAAGCGCGTTCGTGAATATCTCGCCTTCCGCTTTCCGGCAATGAAAGACGCGCCGCTGATCGAGGCGCGTGTGTGCCAATACGAACAGACTCCCGACAGCAACTTCGTCGTGGATCGCCATCCGAGAATGGATAACGTCTGGCTGCTGGGAGGAGGATCAGGCCACGGCTTCAAACACGGGCCCGCGCTCGGAGAAAAGATGGCTGATTTGATTCTGAAGGATGGGAAACCCACACGCCGTTTGGCGGTTGGCGCGGTTCTCGACGCAAGGAAGAAGCTAAGCCACAGAGCACCTACGCCAGGGTACTACCCTGTGTTCCCCTTGCCCTCTGTGGTAAAGCCTCTCCCTACTGAATCTGAATCACGCTAGCCGACTCGCCCGCCTTGATCTCTCCTACGCGCGCCGCCACTCTTCCGCGCAAACTCGAAGATCGACTTGGCGTGCGGCGAATTCTCGCCCTCCAGCACGACCGGCTTTCCGCCGTCCCCCGACTTCCGCACCTCAGGATCAAGTTCAATGCTTCCCAGAAACGGCACGCTAAACTGCTTCGCCATGCTCTCCGCGCCACCGCGCGAAAAAATATCGATCTCATGGTTGCAGTGCGGACAAACGAAATAGCTCATGTTCTCGACCACGCCAACCATATCCACTTTCATCTGGCGAAACATTTCGATGGCCTTGCGCGCATCCTGCAACGAAACATCGGACGGTGTTGAAACCACCACCGCGCCCGTCAGCGGCACCGACTGCACCAGCGACAACGCAATATCCCCCGTCCCCGGCGGCAGATCCACGACCATATAATCCAGCTGTCCCCACTCCACCTTCCCCAGAAATTGCTTCACAATCTGGTGCAGCATGGGACCGCGCCAGATGATCGGCTTGTCTCCAGGATTGAAAAATCCCACGGAAATCACCTTCACCCCAAACGCCTCCAGCGGCTCGATGCGGTTTTCCCCAACCATCTTCGGCTGCCCCTTCATCCCCAGCATCAGCGGGACGTTCGGCCCATACACATCGGCGTCAAGCAGACCGACCTTGTGGCCCATCTTGGCCAGCGCCACCGCCAGGTTCACCGACAGCGTAGTCTTGCCCACGCCTCCCTTGCCCGAACCCACGGCAATGATGGCATCAACTCCCGGCAACGGTTGCGGCCCCGGCGCGGCTTGCCCGGGATGAGACGGCATATGTGCGTTCAATGGATCACACTCCAAGAAAAATTCAGGATGGCCATAACATTAAATTATACAAGGATGGAACCGCAGTCCTTCCTAACGCCTATCGTTTCGCCTTCCGCCGCCGTTCAATTTCCCCTCGTCGCATCTCGCGCCGTCGCCCCGCATCCTCATATCGCCGCTGCTGCTCTTCGCTTTCAGGAATCACCGGAGCAACCTTCAGATGATTTCCCTGAGCATCCATCGCCACAAACGTCAGGTAAGCCGACGCCACATGTTGCGCCGTGTCCGCAATGATAGTTCTCCACAAATACTTTCACTCCAATTTCCATCGACGTATGAAATACCCGATTCACCGACGATCGCAAAATCACCAGATCACCCACCCGAACCGGCACCAGAAAATCAATGTGATCCACCGAAGCCGTCACCACATGACTACGAGAATGACGATGAGCCGCCATCGCACCTGCCAGGTCTATCCAGTGCATCAAACGGCCGCCCAGCAGCGCGCCCAGCGGATTGGCATCGTTCGGCAGAACAATCTCTGCCATCTCCGACTGCGAATCCCTCACCGCACGCGGCATCAGCATCTCTTGATTCATATTTCTCTTTCAGTTCGTTTGAACCTACCTCTGTAAAAGCAGGGGACAGCCGCCCTCGGCTGTCCAGCCGGACTAAGCCCGGCAACTGCGGTCGTCTTCGCTAGCTTGCGGCTCGCACCACTTCCTGCCTCTTCCGCTTCTCGACGTACGTCTGCAAAAAACATTCCGCCATCCGCTGCACCCGTCCGTCGCCATGCTACCGTTCCCATCGCTCTTCCACCACATCAAATTCCAGCAATCCGTGCTCCACGGGAAAATGCCCGCGTTCGCACACATACGAACATGAATGCGTCCACGGTCCCTTTACCGTCATTGAATATGGTTCGAGCCCCAAACCGCACCGAATCCCAGACCGCTCCTGCGGCAATCGTCTGCATTTTTCCGCGTAACCGAGGTTGCAGAATTCCCGCAATTCCTCTGACGAGGGAATCACACCTTCATGTCCCGGCGCCGTGCACTGCCCTTTCCACCCGCATCCCAACGGCAGCCGCCCTGCATGCAGCCACGCTCCATTCTCTAACTTCTCCATCGGCATGAAAAATGGACACGCCACGCCGCACCTCCCGTACCGTTCAAAAATTTATTAAGGACTGCTCATTCTACGCAGCGCGCGAACGCAAGCCAACGCCGAATCCTCGCCCGAATACCGCGAAGCCTGTATACTCCCTTATGGCAACTATCTTAGAACTGCTGAGAGCTAGAGAGACTGAGAACAGAAAGCTGAGAAGCTGATTTATGGACCGCATCGCCGCCCTCAACGACATACTCACTCAGAATCCGACCGACACCTTCGCGCGCTACGGACTCGCGATGGAATACTCCAAGCAGGGAGATTTTGACCGCTCGCTCGCTGAATTCTCCATCCTGCTCAAGACCAGTCCCGATTACACGCCTGGCTATTTCATGGCGGCGCAAACCCTAGCCAAGGCCGACCGAATTTCCGACGCGAAAACCATGCTGACCGATGGCATCGCCTCCGCCCGCCGCACCGGCAACCTCCACGCCCAATCCGAAATGGAAGCCATGCTGGCCGAGCTGGAATAGCTTCAGAAGTTCCCCGTGAACCCCTGTGTCCTCTGTGTTAAAGATTTTACCTATCCATGAAATAACAATCACCCCGCCATCCGTCCCATCGCCCACTCCACCAGCGCCGGAAAAAGCTGATAAATTTTCTGCGGCACATGCACGGCGCCAATATGCAGCCGATTCAGACCGAGGTCCGTGCCAACCCAGAGGTCCCCTTTGGCGTCCCGCCGCATAGCCCAGATAGTATCGTTCGAAAGCCCTTCCGCCGTGGTCCAGCTTTCCCATTGTTGATAACCGAGCCAGCGCGCGATACCGAATCCCAGCAGACCGATCCAGATGGAGCCTTCGTGGTCAACCAGAACGCTGCTGGTGGGATCCGCGGGAAGGCCCTGCGCTTTTCCGACGAAGCGCCATTGGCCGCCGGCTCGCATGGTAACGCCAAAGTCGGTGGGGACAAACAGCTCGCCGTTGCGTCCCAGGGATAGCGCCGCGAAGTCGCTGTTTTCGGGAATCGGCACATCGGCCGGCTCGAAGCGTGCAGCCAAAGGCGTGCGGTGAAGCAACCGGGTAGAGCTGCGAATCCACAAGTTTCCTTCTTTATCCGTGATGATCGCGTCCCAACGGTCCGGCGGGATGCCGTGCTCTTCACCGAGCGCGGTCACTCTGGTTGAGTCCAGCCGGCAAATCTGGCGGCCGCACCCGAACCAGACAACTCCATCCGGACTCACGTGGATACCATGAACAGCCTGATCGTCACCCGGGATTTTGGGGGACAGGACAAAGCGGTAACCGCTTCCAGAAGGGCTCCCAATCAATAGCCCGGCTGAACTGCTCACCAGGATACGTCCGGCTTGGTCGGAGGCGATGGCCGAGCGGCCAACAATCTCGATCGGACGGCCCACATCGACAGACTGGAACCTGGAACCCGTTCGCCGGGCCAATCCGGCGGATGTTCCAACCCATAACGCGTGGTCGGCCGTTTCGTGTAGCGATTCGATTCGCTCGCTCGGCAAACCGTCGCGCATTTCGAAAGTCAGGAAATGCGCGCCGTCATAGCGATAGAGTCCGTGCTGCGTTCCGATCCAGAGATAGCCTGTGGAATCCTGGAGCATACATAAGGTGGCGAGGTTACCGAGACCTTGTGAGCCAGAATACAGTTTGAAACTATAGCGCTGGGCGAGGAGGCCAAAAGGCAATGCCAGCAACAGGATGGCGGTGATCGATGCTAGATGCCAAATGCGAGCCGGGCGCAAATAATCCTCCGTATCTTCTTTCATCGGCATGCGCCGATAAAGCTTTACCTAGGGCTCGGTGACTGGTTGCTGGTGGCTGGCCGCGGGTTGGGTTCGTTCCTGCAATTTCCCCTTGCTTACCGAGAGGAGTGGTGATATTCTAAGCTCGGTAACCGATAGGAGAGATCATGAGCAGACCATCTGACTTGGTCCAGGGAACCCTGGACCTGCTTCTGCTGAAGATTTTGGCTCTCGAACCGCTGAATGGCTGGGCGATTAGCCAGCGCCTCAAACAGGTCTCGGGCGACGTGCTGCAAGTGAGCGATGGATCGCTCTATCCCGCATTGCACAAGCTGGAACAAGAAGGCTGGATCACTGCCGAGTGGAAGGCGAGCGAGAACAACCGGCGAGCGAAATTCTACTCGCTCACTCGATTGGGCCGCGGGTCAGCTTCAAAAAGAGGCGGCGAACTGGGCGCGGCTCTCGGATGCCATCACGCAAGTTGTGCAACTCGAGGAGGCATGAGCCATGCGCATTGAAACACTGGTTCTACACCGTTCCGCTACGCCTACGATCGCTTTTCCGCCGTCAGCGGGTCGAGCAGGATCTTAATGAAGAGCTGCAGTATCACTTGGAAAGAAAGATTGAGGAAAACATCGCGCAGGGTCTGACACCCGAGGAATCGCGCTACGCCGCCTTGCGCGCGATGGATGGGCTCGCGCAACGCAAAGAGGAATGCCGTGACGCGCGCGGGGTAAACGGCATCGAGAATACCATTCGGGATATCCGTTACAGCTTGCGGATTCTTCGGAAGTCTCCGGGTTTTACGGCAGTCGCAGTGCTGACGCTGGCGCTTGCGATAGGGGCAAACGCCGTAGTTTTTGGTATTTTGAACGCGCTGATCCTGCGGCCATTGAATGTGCCTCAGGCGGAGAGCTTCTACGGAGTCCAGCAGACGAGCGGTTGGCCGTACCAGTCGTATCCGGATTATCTTGACCTGCGCGATCGGAACCGCAGCTTTGATGGCCTGGCAGCGTACAACATCACAGCTGCCGGGCTCGACACGGGCAAAGATCCCTCCCGCGCCTGGCTCTATGAAGTGAGCGGAAACTATTTTGACGTATTGGGCATTCAGCCGTATCTGGGCCGGTTCCTCCACGCGTCCGATGAGCATGGCCCGAACAGCGCACCGTATATCGTGCTCACCTAGGCGTATTGGCACACCCATTTTCAGGATGATCGTGGCGTGGTTGGCCGTGTTGTTAGGCTCAACAAACATCCTTTCACCATCGTCGGTGTAGCCCCGCCTGAGTTCCACGGGACCTTATTGTTCTTCTCTCCCGATTTCTTTGTGCCTCTTGTGAACCAGGAGCAGTTGGAGGGCTATAGCTATCTGAACGACCGCGCGAAGCGTCAGGTTTTTCAGGTGATGGGGCATTTGAAGGCGGGTGTGACACCGGCACAAGCAATTGCCGATCTGAACTCCATTGGCGCGTGGCTGGAAAAGACCTATCCCAAAGAAGTTGGCCAAAGGACCTTTTTATTGGGTCGTCCAGGTCTTCCCGGCGATATTTTCGCCCGTCCGGCGCGAGCCTTCGTTACGGGATTGATGCTGCTGGCGGGCTTGATTCTGCTGGCCGCCTGCGCCAACCTGGGCAGCCTTTTTGCCGCGCGCGCCGCCGACCGCGGCCGGGAAGTTGCTCTGCGACTGGCGCTGGGAGCGAGCCGAAATCGCATTCTCCGGACACTATTTACCGAAGCCGCGCTGATTTCATTGATGGGAGGCGCGGTCGGACTCTGGGGCAGCGTAATGCTGTTGCGCGGGCTGAGCATGTGGCAGCCAATGCCCAGATTTCCTATCCATGTGCCTGTGACCCCAGACGCAAGTGTTTATGGAATAGCTTTGGTTTTGGCGTTGATCAGCGGAATTCTCTTCGGCATGGTTCCGGTGCGCCAGGTGCTTAGGGTGGATCCCTACCAGATCGTCAAAGCGGGATCAACCGCAACGGTTGGGCGGCGGGTTACCGTCCGCGACGTGTTGCTGGTGGTGCAGATTGCGATTTGTGCGGTGCTGGTCACTTCTTCGATGGTTGCCGTGCGCGGACTCGTGCGCTCGCTGCACGGCAATTTCGGTTTTGAGCCGCGGAACGCGATGCTGGTAGAAACCAACCTGAGTATGGCAGGGTACAGCGGCGACGGAGTGCCCGCCATGCAAAAACGCATGCTGGATGCCGTGGGAAGAATTCCTGGTGTAAAGTCTGTGGGATTGGTCGATAACCCGCCCTTGATTGAGGGCTGGAACATCGCGCTTGTATTTACCGACAAAACCACCGACATGAGGCCGGCGAATGCCGCTGCTACCGCCGTCCGCTACACCATCTCTCCTGAATACTTCGACGCCGCGGGCACACCCTTGCTGGTGGGCCGGGCTCTCTCACAGCATGACGATAAGAACGCGCCCCGCGTAGCCATAGTGAATCGGCTGTTTGCAAGCAAAATCTTCGGCTCCGCGACAAACGCAATCGGCGGACATTACAAGATGAAGGATGGAACGCGCATCCAAGTGGTGGGCATTGTAGAAGACGGAAAATATACGACGAACATCGCCGAAGATCCGCAGCCGGCGATGTTTCTCCCTATCCTGCAATCGCCATCGATTGGGACCTGGCTGGTGGTGCGCTCGAACCGCGATCCGCGGCAACTGGGGGCAGCCCTCAGGAGTACGCTGCGGGACCTGGACTCGGGGCTGCCGGTTTACATCCAAACGTGGATCCAAGGAATGGACGGAGCTCTTTTCGGCTCGCGTGTGGCTACGGTTTCGCTGGGTGTGCTGGGCGTGATGGGCGCGATGCTGTCGATCACCGGCATCTTTGGAATGGCTGCGTACTCGGTCAGCAAGCGTCTGAAGGAATTAGGAATCCGTCTGGCCCTCGGCGCGCAGCCCAAGGAAGTGTTACAGGCAGCATTGGGACGGGCAGTCAAATTGCTGGCGTTGGGCTCGGCAACCGGATTGATTCTTGGCGTTTTGGCGAGCCGGGTGCTCGCTTCGATCGTGTATCAGGCAACTCCCCGCGATCCGCTGGTATTGAGCGGCGTTGTTCTAGCTATGTTGTTGCTGGGGCTATTGGCGACGTGGATTCCAGCGCAACGGGCGCTCTCGCTGGATCCTTTGGCACTGCTGCGCGAGGAGTGACCGGGGTAGTAGGCATTCTTCCGGAAGTGGCTGAGTGCATGGTAACCGAACGAGCCGCGCCACGTCTTAGGCGTAGCTTGAGACTGAGGATGCGTTTTTCTCGGAACGCTCCGCGGTGATGCGTTCCAGATAGCCGCTTTCGCGGAACGCGTCCATCGGATTTTCGGGCAGGCCTTTCGATTTCGCCCATTCGATAATGGCTGGGCGTACATCGGTGGAATAGGCATCCTTAAGGCATGTTTCCGCATCTACTAGCGCGCACTTGGTCTGGCATATCGCGAGCCGTTCGTGATCCACGATAGCGGCTTTGGCATACAGCTCGAGCGCGCTGGTCACGGTTTGAATCATGGCTTCGATTTTGCCTTTGAGGTTGTGGCTTTGATCCACCATGTATGCGATGTCGGCCGGCTGGCCGGTTTCCCATTCGAAGAAACGAATCTCGTGGAAGATGCGAAAGACCTGGTAGGGATCGATGGAACCTAGAGTGAGATCGTCGTCAGCGTAGCGGCGATCGTTGAAGTGGAATCCGCCGAGCATTCCGGAATCCAGCAGCCAAGCCACAATCTGTTCGATGTTCTGCCCCTGATAATGATGCCCCGTGTCCACCAGCACCTTGGCTTTCGAGCCGGCGGCTTCGGCCAGCAGCGACGCCATGCCCCAATCGGCGACGTCGGTGTGATAGAACGCGGGCTCGAATGGTTTGTACTCCACCAGCATGCGTTGGCCGTCCGCCAGGCGCGCGTGCGCAGCCGCCAATCGTTCTTCAATCCACTTTTTGCGGTGGCGGATGTTTTGGGTGCCGGGGTAATTCGATCCGTCGGCCAGCCACAGAGAAAGATCACGGCTCCCCAACACGTTCATGATCTCGATGCTATCGAGGAGATGATTCAGGGCTTTGTGACGCACTGCGACATCCGGATTGCCGAGCGATCCGAATTTGTAGATCTGATCTTCAAAGAGGTTGGGATTGATGGAGCCTGGGCGCAGGCCGTACTTCGCAGCGAGACGCTCCACTTCACTGGCGCTGGCTGCGCCCTGCGGCAGATCCCACAGCACATGGAGCGCGACCGTGGGGCAGACTCCCGTCCAGCGATGTACCTCGGCCGCGTCGCTGAACTTCTCTTCGATATTGGTGGCGGCCGCGGGCTGAAGAAACTTGCCGAAGCGCGTTCCCGTGTTTGCAAATCCCCAGGAGGGTAGTTCAATGCGGAATGAGTCCAGAGCCTTGCGGATGTTTTCGGACTGCTGGTTAGTCATTCATCCGATTATATGGCCACACTGCACCGGCTTCCTTAGGGTCGCGGCCCGGTAACACTTTACGAGGTCGCTAGCGCCATGATGCGTTCTTGCGTGGCTTCTTCGCGGCTGAGAGTGCCGGTGATCTGTCCATCGCGCAGCACTATAATCCGGTCCGAGCAGCGCAACAGTTCGGGGAGTTCCGAACTCACCAGGATGATTCCTTTTCCCGCGGCCGAGAGTTGGTCGAGAACTTCGTAGATGTCTTGTTTCGCGCCGATATCTATACCACGCGCTGGGTCATCCAGGAACAGCACGGTCCGGATCGGCCAGCAGCCAGCGCGACAGCAGGACCTTCTGCTGGCTGCCCCCACTCAGGATGCTTACCGGCGCATTGCCGAATGCAGCTTTCAGCCGGAGCCTGGCATGGACGCCGGCCGTTTCGCGGCGTTCAGTATCTCGACGGATGAAGCTAAGAAACTGCATCCGATCCAGAACAGCGAGGGTCGAATTCTCAATCACGCTCATCTGCGGCATAAGGCCTTCGACCTTGCGATCCTCGGGCACCAATCCGAATCCCTGTTTCAACGCGTCCGCCGGGGAGCGCGGCGTGAAGGGTCGCCCGCGAAGTTCAATCGTGCCGTCCAGTATCGGATCCAATCCGAAAAGTGCCGCGCCTAGCGAGCTACGGCCGGAGCCCACCAGGCCCGCGACGCCTAATATCTCGCCCTCGTACAAATCAAAACTGACATGACTCAGTTTCATAGTCGAGAGCGAGCGGACCTGAAGCAGGACGGCGGAGCCTTTGGATGCCGCAGGGCGCGCGAATTCCTGTAACTCGCGCCCCACCATATCGCGGATGATCTCGCCCACGCTGGATGCGGCCGCTGTCCGCGTGTTGATGAGACGGCCGTCGCGCAGCACCGAAATCCGGTCCGCGATGCGAAAGATCTCGTCCATCTTGTGAGAGACGTAGATTATCGACACGCCTTTTTGCTTGAGTGCGCGAATCAATTCGAACAAGTTACTCGCGCCATCTTCGGACAGTGAACTGGTAGGTTCATCCATGATGAGGATGCGTGCGTCCATGCCGAGCGCGCGTGCGATGGCCACCAGTTGCATCTGCGCCAAAGAAAGATCGCGAACCAGGCGGCGTGGGGAGCAATTCAGCCCCACCTGCTCCAATAATGGAGCGCAGAACCGATCCATCGAATCACCCTGGACAAACATGCCGCGCTCGGCCTGGACGTTGCCGGCCACGATGTTTTCGGAGATGCTGAGATGCGGGAAAAGATCCAGCTCCTGA
This sequence comes from uncultured Acidobacteriota bacterium, assembly GCA_963761915.1. GTDB lineage: Bacteria > Acidobacteriota > Terriglobia > Terriglobales > Acidobacteriaceae > Sulfotelmatobacter. The sequence continues at coordinate 2,653 of CAVXIO010000017.1, read as the reverse complement.
AATATAATACCGATGCCGTTCCGCTGAGCGTCCAACGGATTTCTCAGATTGGCGCGCGCGCCATCCAGAAAGATTTCGCCGGAATCGGGACGAACCACGCCCGCAATTATCTTGGCCAGCGTGCTCTTGCCCGCTCCATTTTCGCCAACCAGTGCGTGGACTTCCCCGGCCAGCACCCGCAGGCTGACACCCGCCAGCGCCTGCGTGCCGTCGTAATGTTTGCTGATGCGCTCCACCCGCAGCAGTTCAGTCATTAAAAGGTCAGTTTGTCGTACATCTGTTTGGCGTTCTCGGGAGTGATGATTTCCGTCGAGAGCATGTACTTCTTCTCCGGCTTGAAGGACGGATCGCGCAGAATTCGGTCGCCAATTTCCATGGCTTTGTCAACGGCCAACGGATAATAAAACGTTGCGGCCAGCACGCCATCCATCACTTTCTTGATTCCGCCCGCCGGCCCGCCTAGTCCGTCGACGCCTACGAAGAACATCGATTTCTCGCGCCCCAGCTCCTGCGCGGCCAGGTAGGCGCCCACCGCCATCGGATCGTTGTGGCCATACACCGCATCGATCTCCGGCTGCGCGCGAAGTATTTCCAGCATGCGTTCCCGGCCCTTGGCTTGTAGCCAATCCGCCACGGCCTCATGCACTACTTTGATGTCCGGATGCTGCTCGAACACTTCGTGCGCGCCGCCATAGCGATTGATCTCGCCTTCCACGCCCAGCAGTCCGCGGATTTCCACAATCTTTCCTTTGGGCTTCCCATACTTCGCCGTGAGTTTGTCCACGATGAACTGGCCGGCCATCTTGCCGATGGCGCGGTTGTCGCAAGCGATGTAGGTGGTGTAATTCGGCTCGGCGATATCGCGTTCCAGACAGATGGTGGGAATTCCAGCGGCTAGCGCCTTGCCCATCACCGCTGTGAGCGGCGCGCGCTCATTCGGAGCGACGATCAGAAGGTCCGGCTTCTGCAGGATCAGCGTCTCGATCTGCGCGATTTGCTTGCTGTTGTCCTGCTGGGCGTCCGTGATAGTCAGCTTGATATCAGGTTTCTTGGAACAGATCCGCGAGAGCAGTTCGTTCTGCGCGGAGCGGTACGGCTCGGCATTGTTGCATTGGCTGAAGGCGACGAAGTAGGTCTTCGCAGCGGGCGCGGACGGCTTCGAACAACCGGCGAGAAGGCTCGCGAGACCGGCGATGGCCAGGTAGTTTCGCATTATCTCCATTCTCCTTTTCCCAAATCGCGCCGTGTCGAACTGTTGAATCCAGACCGCGGCGATAATGATGACCGCTTTCAACATCATCTCGGTGTTGCTGTCCACATTGTTCAGCCGCAGCATGTTGGTAAGAATCCCCATGATCAAAGTCCCGATTAGAGTGCCGGCCATGGAGCCTTTGCCGCCAGCCAGGCTGGTTCCTCCGATCACGACCGCGGCGATGGCTTCGAGTTCATATGATATCCCGGCGTTCGGGTTGCCCTGATGGTTCTGCGCGGCGTAAATCACTCCGGCAAGCCCGGCCAGCAGTCCGCACCAGGTGTAGACATAGATCTTGGTTCGCTTGATCGGCAATCCGGCGTAGACGGCGGCGGTATGGTTGTCGCCGATCGCTCTCACGCGCCGCCCGAATACGGTTCGCGAAAGGAGTATGGAGAAAACAGCGAACACGATCACAAATATCGTGACCACCGTGGATTTTTCGGATCCAAGGCGCGCGAACACCGAGCCTGCGTCTGAGCCAAAACCAAAATCGATGTTGGTGTTGTTGGTGAGCCGGCGGGCCAATCCGCGAATGCCGATCATGGAAGCTAGCGTCACGATGAAAGGCTGGATGCGCAGATTCGCGACCACGAATCCGTTCAATGCGCCGACCAGGGCGGAGGCGGCCAGCGCGCAGGAGATAGCGAACAGGGTTTTTCCGGATGTGCCGATAGCTGGCGCCCAGGTGGTGAGGCACAGGCCGGTCACGGAAGTGGCGAGCGCGAGAATGCTGCCCACGCTAAGGTCGATGCCAGCGGTGAGAATGACGAGAGTCATCCCGACGGCCATGATTCCTATTTCTGAGACCTGCCGCAGAATGTCGGTGAGGTTTCCGACTTCGAGGAAAATGCGGTCGCCGCCGGCGGAGCGGGGACTAGTGAGCACGGCTAACAAAACGATGATCAGAAGGCCCAACCCGCTTTGCAGATTTACGAAGCTGAACAAATGAGTTCGGATCGGTGAGGGCCGCGGCATTCGGACGTGGTGCTATCATCTCACCACAAGTTGAGGGAAGGGGCGCGCGGTAGCGGCCAGCTGCTACCGTCGGCTTGTGCTGCCGGATTTAACTGCCCATGGAGATTTACCTTCCGGAGTCCATCCGTCAGATTGGCAGGAATTTCAGGCTCGGTTCTGCGATTCATCACCTCGGCGCATGTGGCTTTCAGGTCGCCTTCGGGCGCTCCTGGAACTCGCCGTCGCGGACGGAAAGCTGCGCCGGGTCTTCATTTGGGGCAGTTTTGTCACCGGGAAATCGGCGCCGAACGATCTCCACGCGGCTCCTATTTTCGCGCAGGAGTTCCGCCTCACCAAGAAGCTTCTCGCGTGGGACAGCCTCTGGCTTGTAAACTGGGCAAGCCAGAGGCATGCCCCACTTAGAAACTGACGCAAGCTCCTAGT
>CAVXIO010000016.1:0-694159 GCA_963761915.1 uncultured Acidobacteriota bacterium | reverse complement strand
CCAGTCTGAGAAATCAGATTGGCCTTTTCCTTATTTGAAGAGTTCCTGCTGAGCAGAAGTAGACCCTGCAGCCACTCGCGGTCGATTCCTCCAGCTCAGCAGCGCCAAAAATAATCCGCACGCGCATGAGATAAACAGAAGACCGAGTTCAACCTTCTCAACCCAATTTCCGGTGCTTCGATTCGGCGACGTTACCAACATAAAGCGGCGTACCGCAAGGGATATGACTGCGAACGAGGGCAAAAGCACCAGGCTCGCAAAAAATGCCAACTGCGCAATTCCACTCAGGTTCATCCCCATCCATGGGACATCCCAGCCCGGATCATCTATGCTCAATTTATGTTTTAGCTGAAGGAGGTACGTTAAGAGATAAAACTGCACACAGAGCAACACGGTGATGCCCCAAAATGTTACCTGCCCTTGGGGGAAACTTATACCAAAAGCTTCGAAGACCTCCGGTCCCTTCGCCGCTTCATCATGAATAAAATCCTTGATGTCCTCGATTTCCAGAGTGGCTAGCTGTTCGCTAGCTTGTTTCAGATCGGGAAAAACCTCACTAAACGTCATTTTACTATCCGATTTAACGTAACCAACGTTCGCAGCTAGTAGCTTCTGTGTTACGCGATACTTGCCGAAAGTAGAAACACGGATCGACAACCTCCACAACTTGTTCTGGGCTAGGCTGCCGTAATATGTGTTCGGCGGATCCGCACACGTCAAGCAATTTGCCCAGTGCAATTGAATGGAGTGGCCTAAGGATTCGGTAGGAGTGTCTGACCCATATACTCCGACGATGCCGATCGGCATACGATACAGTGATTTGGTAACGACAGAGGGGTCTTGAATCTTGCGTGGTATAAGGATTTCATAAGGCGTACTTAGCCTTTCCCACCATCCTTCGAATTCTTGCAAAGTTCGCGGGAACTTTTCTGGGCTCCAGTCAGGGCTTGTGGTCGATGCTTGCAGCCAGTTTCTCCTCGGAAATGTAAAGAGCATGACATCTGTTCGCTTGCCTGTAGAAGTCCAGATACCCGTTGTGTTTGATTCACTTCCCCACTCAATAAATCCCAATATCCCCTTATCACGCCAGTTAACGGTTTGATCGCTTTCAAGGATGTTAGGGTCGTCGAAGAGGTCCAGTTCCCCAGAAAAATCGGAATTTACGTCTGTCTCCTTCTCGCCGAACTCCTCGATCCATGCGGGCGACCATTGGTGTTTGAGCTCGATGATCCACTCGATCTGTTTTTGTGCCGCGACCGCGTTGTATTCCTTGGACGAGGCAACGAGTATGATCAGCCCGGCTGAAACCGCAATCAAGGCGAAGTGGATTGTCCGAAGGTGCTCCACAAAATCCTTCGACCAATGAATCGGAATGTTAGAACGATTGAGCACCCGAAACCTCGATGGATATTATGGTACTGCACGCGCCAAGTGTGTGGGAGTCCTTCGGCAAGCTCAGGATAAACTGCGGTCGTTGCCGGCATAAATAAAGGCCAGTCTGAGATATCAGATTGGCCTTTTCCTCTTGCTTGAATGTGGCGCGGGCGCCCTCGCCCGCGACTGCTTGAGGTGATTGGCTTTTTTGGGATGAGTTGCTTGCGCGATTATCGGACCGAGATTGTGTGCTACTGGCTTACGCGGGCGAGGGCGCCCGCGCCACATTCAGCAATTCCGGATCTATCCATAGCCACTTGTAATCTTCTGGTCTTTCGACCAGCCCTCGTCTGACCGGATTCTGCCGGATATACTCAGCTTTTTGTTTCAGACTCTCATCGGACCGAAGTACATGGTCGAAGGATTCCTCCTCCCATACTGGTCCGGAATGATGGAGCAGCTTATTGATGCGGTGCGCCGTCGCGCTTTTCATGCATTGCAGAATGTCCACGAGCGGATGCGGCCAACCGCTTGTATCGCGCAAGGGTTGCAATAGCAGGTGCACGTGATCGGGCATGATCACAACAGCATGCAACCGAATGCGTGGTGTGGCGCGGGCGCCCTCGCCCGCGAACGGCCATAAACCACCCTCGCGCAAGCAGTGTTCAAAAACGAGATCGCGTGCGGCAGAAGGCAGGATTAAAGGCCCGCCTGCGCAAAATGTCACGAAGAGATCTGCGTCGGCCTTCTGCAAATGCGGAAGGCGCCGGCGGTAACGATATTTCGCGAGTACTTCCGATGTGTCTGACATCCAGCTCTAAGCATGGCGGAATTGTCTGCGTGTAGTCTGTGACTGATGAACATTGAGGATCGGTGCGGGTTGGCGTTCGCGGGCGGGGGCGCCCGCGCCACACCTGCGCAGCGTAGGTCGTTGCCGGCATAAAAAAAGGCCAGTCTGAGAAATCAGATTGGCCTTTTCCTTTTGTGTTCTTTGTCATTCCGACGCGCGAGCGAAGCGAGGCAGGAGGAACCTGCTGTTCGCCGGGAACCACATCCGCGCAAAGCTTCCATCCCGAACACGCAGGGCCGATGCTACCGCACGGGCCAAGTGTGTGGGAGTCCTTCGGCAAGCTCAGGATAAACTCCGGTCGCTCCCGGCCTTTTCCTTTTGTCAGCCCGCCCTGCAAGAAAAGGTTTTCAACGCGGGCCGCTGGACAGCCAAGGGCGGCTGTCCCCACATGAGTTGTGCGGTCTCCAAGGACAGCGGGTTCCTCCTGTCTCGCTTCGCTCGCGCGTCGGAATGACAAGGGATGAGGTTGGGCGTCGGAATGACGAGGCTTGTGAGGATGGCCGTAGCTACTTTCGAGGGGTCTACTTTCGTGGGTATTGGTGGTGGCTTATTTGGTTGACTTCGATCTTCGTGGGTGAAATCATTTTGATATAGCCGAAGTGGCTGAGGAAGCCCCTTCCGACCGGATGGTCGGAGGGGTTTTTGCGTTTTGGGGGTGTGGTGGAAGGCTCATGCGGTGGTAGAAACTCCTTGCGGAGCTGCTGGTGGCAGATGCGAGCGAGGGGTCCTTCGACTGCGTTGGCCTTCGCTTCGCGAACGCCAACTTCGCTCAGGATGACAATGTTTGCTGGCGGTAGGGATCCTTCAGCGACGATAAGGCCGTCGCTTCTGGATGACAAAGCTTTAAAACATCACGTCCTTCGGCGACGATAAAGCCGTCGCTTCAGGATGACAAATTTTATGAATCAGGAGCGCGTGGACATGAATGGCGATCAGGTCGAGGGTGAGTCGGGCGAGTCGGGTGGGATCACGATTTGGGCAATGGCGGAAGAGAGGCCGGAGAAACTTACTCCGAAGCAACTTGGGGAGATTGCGGAGGCGGAGTTTATTGCCAAAGCTGTCGGGTTGGGGTTTGTGGTGGCTAAGCCCTGGGGAGACAGCGAGCCTTATGATTTTATTGTGAATCCGAAGAAGAGCTTTATTTTTTGGAGAGTGCAGGTGAAGTCGGCGCATGTGATTGGGGCGGATGGCGGGTGCAGTTTTCGGGCGCATGATCATGAGCAGCGGTCGTACACGGCGGAGGATATTGATGCGCTGGTGGCGTATGCGCGTCCGATGAATGCGTGGTATGTGATGCCGGTGCGGGTGGTGAAGGAGTTGAAGTCGCTGATGCTGTATCCGGAGAGTAAGAAGTTGAGGTCGAAGTTTGAGAGGTGGAGAGAGGCTTGGGAGGTTTTGCGGAAGGCGGTGCGGCGGTAGGGTTTAGGGAAAAGCGGATTCCTCCTGTCTCGCTTCGCTCGCGCGTCGGAATGACATCCTTAACGGGGACAGTTCGGAGTGAATGTGCAAAGGAGCGACAGAGTGCCGCCCTACCACTGTTATGTTGCGCGCGATCGGGCGGCCCGATCATGCCGTTTTTTCGTGGTGAACCTGAGCCAATGCCTGCTCAATGGACGGAACAAGCATGTACGCGGTTGACTTTGATATGACCCGTTTCACGCCGATTCTTTCGGCTTCCTTTTCGACCTGGGGAGACGCGTAGAGCGTGAGCATGAGGATGGGAACGCCGGGAAGCGCCTCGGAAATCTGGTTGGCGGCTTGGAAACCGTTGAGCTCAGGCATCGCAAGGTCGAGGATGACCAGGTCGGGCTTGAATTGCTTTGCTCGGTTTACGGCTTGAACACCGTCTTCCGCTTCCGTGCAAACTTTCCATCCCTGGTGCCCCTCGATCAAATTGCGAAGCTCTTGGCGGATATGCGGCTTGTCGTCGGCGATGAGGATCCTCATAAAGCACCCTCCCAACCATCGCATTTCAGATGACAGTGGGCCGGCGAAGGTTGGCCGGTAACCCCACCAACAACGATGGGTGCGCCTCGGCTTCGCTCAGGGCAGGCTTTCATTTCGTTCAGGATGGCGGGGTGGCTTGGGCGCCGGTGCATTAATGCGCTGTAATGAATGCGCTGTAATGAATGCCTTCCAATTTGGGAATCTTGGTCTCAATTTGGGCGGGATTCTACGCGATCGGCATCATGCGATCGTTCCCGAATGCCGATCTGGTCTTTGTAAGAGGAAAAGGAGATTTTATGAGTAGTATTTCCATCTCCAATGCATTGACGAATGCTGCTTTCACCAGTGCGAGTGCTGCGCCGAATGCGGCTGCTCAGAGTGCGCAACCGGCTCGGGCGACGGTGCAGCCGGCGGTCACGGTGAAGCTGTCGCAATCGCAGCAGGTGTATCAGCTCTACAACCAAGGGCAGAGAGTGTCGCAGATCGCTGCGAACCTTAGCTTGTCGGTGACGGCGGTGAATAGTTATTTAGGGATTGCTAATTCGGGTTAGCGGCGCAGGTCGGCGCGGAAAAGCTGAAAGCTAGAGGTTGGGTTAAGGCCGGTCATGCTGCCATGATCGGCCTTTCCTGTGCTGCGCGAAGAATCCCAGCCGAACCAGGTGTGAGGGATCAGCTTGGCCTTTCCGTTTCAGCAACGGCGGACCCGATCCCCTTTCTCTTTCTGGGGATACTATTGAGGCTCCACGCCAGTTTGCGCTTGCGATGATTTTGGCCGGTACCCCGACCGCGAAGCGGGCTGGGCGTTGGCGTTGGACAGGACAACGGGCGAGACTGCCTGCATCGTACCGAGCATGAAGTCGGCTCCCCCGCCATCTCCCAAACCCGCACCGTTCGGGCCAAATACGTAAAAGCCGCTACCGCTGTTGGAATCTCCCTGCGTAACCGTGACGTAGCCATACTGGTCGGCCGTGATGGCAGTGACGTTGATGGGTGGGAAGAATCCGCCGACTTGAGTGATGTTCAGGTCACTCTTGCGGACTTCGACCGCTTGTGGGCTCTGATCCGTTCCGATGAAGAGGAAGCCATTGTTAGCTGCCATGGAACACAGGGCGGTGCTGCCGCCAGTTAGCGGCAGGGTTACGAAACGCGCCAGGGTAACGGTAGTGGTGTCGTAGCTGGGGGTGAGGGTGTCCACTTTCTTGTAAACGTAGAGCCTCACGCTTGCTCTGCCAGAGTCCACCACATAAATGGCACGAGTGACAACGTGGCCATTGACCGAGGGTAGGCCTTCCATCATGGCCCCGACACCGACGAAGGGCCCAATATCGCCGGAATCGTAACAGCCCTCGCTCTCTTCCGTGGATCCGCAGACAACCCAATTTAAGGTCGTCTGGCCGCTGCTGGAAAACGCGGTGTAAGTGGTGTAGAGAGTGGAATCGGGTGCGGCGGACAGGGTGGCTGGCTGTTGCGCGTGCAAGGGAGCGACGGCAGCGAAGGCGAGCAGAATTATTGCTGCCAAGACGCGGCGGGTTGGAATATAGGGCATCGAGTTTCTCCTTCTTTTGAAGCCTGGGTTGAATTCCTGGAGGTGCGATTCGGGGAGTGCGCGCGTAAATTCTGTCGGCGGCGGGGAGTTTTGTCAAGGCCCGGAAGCTGCCTTGGCACTGCGACGTGCCGCTGACTAATTAAGGGGGCAACGAATATTGTTTGGCGGCGAAGGCGGGGAACACGGAACACAATAGGCATAGCAGAAGCAGATATTTTTTCAAGCGGCCTCCTGCGGAGGCGACGACCATAGATCCGCGGCCTTGGGGCTGGCAAGGCTGGTGAATACGACGAGGGCCTGCCGAGTGGGGGTATCCGCTCTGCCACTTTTTTCTGCAGGCCAACAAATCCATCATTTCCGCACAGGCTTCAGCGGCGAGGATGCATGGAAGCTAACCAGGAATTCGGTTCGGAGAGGCGGCGATTTTTGCGGAAGAGTATGCATGCGCCGGCGTTTGCCAGCTTTGATGGGGTAAGCGGCGGGATGATTCTGGATTTGAGCGAAGAAGGGTTGTCGATGCAAATTGACCCGCGGCTGGAGAAAGATCGACTGGAAAAAGACCGGAGGGTGCGGCTTGAGATCGATTTGACCGAACCGGCGGCGCATCTGGAGACGACGGGATACATTGCCTGGGCGGACGCGCTAGGACGCGCGGGGGTGCGCTTCTCAGACTTGCCGGAGGACGCGCGGCGGCGCTTGAATGAGTGGCTGGCATTGAATGCGGGAGCGCCCAGCCATATGGCGCCGAAAGTTGAACTGAGCCGGGCTTGGCCGGCGGGAGCGGAAGCTGCCGAGCGCGCGGGACGGAGGCCCATGGCGATCAGTTTGGAACCGGAGAATGAAATGCCGGGAAACGGCGTCCCGCGAAATGGAGCGCTGGGAAGCGGAGCGCCGGGAAATGGGAATGGGCATGCGGCTTCGGGTACGGTGCAGTATGAATTCAATTCGCTGGGCACGGACCTGACGGCGTCCTTGCGGCTGATTGGAGAACGGGCGCGGACCTTGACGCGGGGCACGAGCGCGGCGATTGCGCTGGTGCATAAAGGCGGGGTGATGTGCCGGGCGAGCATTGGCGAAAGCGCGCCAGCGCTGGGGACGCGGCTGGATGTGAACTCTGGACTTTCAGGCGAGTGTTTTCGCGCAGGAAAAACCATGCGCTGCGACGATGCGGAGAACGATCCGCGAGTGGATTTGGAGAGCTGCAGGAGGCTGGGAGTGCGATCGATACTGGCGGCGCCGGTGCGCTATGAGCGCGATACGGTGGGGTTGCTGATGGTGTTTGCGAGGGATCCGTTTAATTTCGATGAGGGCGATGTGGCGGTGGTGGAGAGCCTGGCTCATACGGTGATTCGGAGCATTAGACAGGCGGATGCGAGCTAGCAGTTTGCAATTAGCAGTCAGCATTTAAGCAGTTAGCAACTAGCAGTTAGCCGGACCAGCCAATTGCCAATCGCCAATGGCTAATTGCTAAATCTACTTCTTCTTTTCAGCGGCTTCCCTCTCAGCCGCTTCCTTCTCGGCGGCTTCTTTCTGGGTTTTTTCGAGGAAGGCGCGCAATTCTTCGACATCTTCGGGAAGCATCCTGGTGAACTGGATGCCATTGCCGACTTGGGGGTCGCTGGTGACGACTTTGCCGAGTATCAGCAGCGTGGCATTGGCCTGAAGTTTCAGCTCGAGGGGCGTGCCGACGGGAAACGGAAACATGGTTTCGATATAACAGCCGATCAAGCTGAGGTCGGAGGTGGCGCAGCGAAAGGGAGTGTCGCTGCCTTCGAAATGGAGTTCGAGGGGGACCTTCACCTTAATGCGTGCGTGATCACGACGCTCGGGCGGAGGAGGCATGTGGCGAATCTCTCCTGGGTGGTGGTTTAGGACGGAAAGTATAGCAGGAGGGCGCCGTGGGTTGTCGGTACGGAATCAGGCCGAGAAATGAAAGGCGGCGGACGAAAAAATATCCGCCGCCGCTACGTTGGCCGCTGCGATTACGCTGCGGCTTGCTGTTGATAAGCCGGGACGAAAAACTCGGCGACGAAGTTTTCGTAGGTTGTCGGGGTGGTGTTGCGGGCGCTGCGAGGCTCGAGGAACCGCATGTGCCCGGTGTTGAGTGCGGCCGTAAGTTCGAGAAGCAGACGGGCGAAGCTGTCAGACATTCCCATCTGCACCATGGCGGCGCGGACCTGGTCGTCGGGCGCCTGAACGTATTTCAAGTCGGGCTTGCCGATGGCCTTGCCGATGATGGTTGTGATTTCGGTGAAGTTGAGATCGCGTTGTCCGTGGAGCTCTTGAAGCTGCTTGCCGCGGAAGTCGAGGCGCAACAGAGCCGCGGCGGCCGCTTTTCCAATGTCGCAGGTGGCGATCAAGGGAAGTTTCAGGTCGGGGCGCAGCGCGCCGACCGTGGAGCCCATCCTGCGAATCGCGGCAGCTTGAGGAAGAGTGTTTTCCATGAAGTAGCCGGCCCGCAGACTGAGGACGTTCGCGCCGCTGATGTGGTTGAGGTTTTGTTCGAGGTGGTGAAGGCCGAGCACGGGGCCGGTGCCGCTGTCTTTGTCGGCTCCGATGCTGCTGAGGGAGACAACATTCTTGACTCCGGCGTTTTGTATTGCCTTCGCGATGGTGTCGGCGACGCGGTCCTCATAAGCCAGAGGATCGTTGCTGGTGGGATTGGGTGGAATCATGACGTAGGCGGAGTCAGCTTCGTGGAAAGCTTTGGTGAGGGAAGAAACGTCGGTAACATCGCCGACGAATATTTCCGCACCCGCAGTCGCGAGAAATTGCAGATGAGCTGCGTCTCTGCCGAGGACGCGAACTTTCTTCCCGCTGCCAAGAAGCTCCTGCGCTACTACGTGTCCAGTGTTACCGCTTGCTCCGAGTACAACGTACATTGGGGGAACCTCCATTTGTAATTTGGATGCGGCAGGGTGGGATTGGTTCCAGGAAGAAGGGCAGCTAACCCACCTACTTCTTGCGAGGCTTCAGGGATTCCCAATCCTTCTCGGTCAGGGCGCGGCCCAGGTTGCTGAATTCGCCGGCTCCTTGGAGGAATTCGCCGCCGTCCATGCGGATGACTTCTCCATTGATGTAAGACGGAGCCGTCGCTGACTAAGAATGCGGCGAGGTTTGCCAGCTCTTCCCTGGTGCCGAAGCGGTGCATGGGATTGCGGTCGAGGGCCAGGGCTTCGAGTTCGGGGCGCGGCATGAGGCGCGAGAATGCGCCTTGCGTGGGGATGGGACCGGGAGCAATGGCGTTCATGCGGATTCCGCGGTTGCCCCATTCGACAGCGAGACTGCGGGTGAGGGCTTCGACACCGGCTTTTGAGATGGCGGAGGGGACGACATAGGCGGAGCCGACGGGGGCGTAAGTGGCTGAAATGCTGAGAACCGTTCCGGGATGTTTGGCTTTGAGCCAGCGGCGTCCGCAGGCCATGGTGGCGTGCAGCGTGCCGAGCAGGACGATGCCGATGACGGATTCGAAGGCGCGCGGGGAAAGTTCTTCGGTACGGGCGATGAAATTTCCGGCGGCGTTGTTGACGAGAATATCGAGCGGGCCGGATTGCCAGATAGTGTCGATCATGGACTCGACGGCGTCGAGATTGCGAACGTCGCAAGGGAGGGCGTGGATGCGGCCTTTGGCGGCGGCAGAAAGTTCGGCGGCGGTTTTGTGGAGCACGTCTTCGCGGCGGCCGCAGATGTAGACTGTGGCGCCGAGTTGGAGGAAGCGGCTGGCCATGGCTTTGCCGAGTCCGGTGCCGCCGCCGGTGATGAGGATGCGCTTGGCGCTGAGAAGATCGTCGCGAAACATAGGTGCCTGGCCCTCGGGTTTCAGTGCAGATTACGGCAAACAGCAGGTTCCTGACCGGGCTTCGCCCGATTCGGAATGACAAGATTATATGGGGCGGACGAGGTTTCGTAATGCGATCAAATAGTGCAGGCTACGCGAAGGCCGTAGTCGGCGTAGTGGAAGTCGGGAGGGATGCTGGAACGGGCGGAGCAGCGCGCGACTTTCACGTGATGACGCCAAGAGCCGCCACGGGAGCTTTTGCGCTCGCCGAGCGCGGGGCCGGGCGGATTGCGCTTGGGCGAGCCCGCGTAGTAGTTGGCATCGTACCAATCGCTGCACCACTCATGCACGTTGTCGCAAAGGTTATATATGCCGAAAACATTGGCCTCGTACTGGGCGACAGGCTCGGGACCGGTTTGCCAGCGGGTGGAATAGTCGGGCAGAGATTGGGGCGGGTCGTTGCCCCAGGGAAAGTCTTTTTGTTCGAAATCGGCGCGGGCGGCGCGCTCCCACTCGGCCTCGGTGGGAAGGCGGTAGCGGCGACCGGAGTGGAAGGCGAGCCACTGGCAGTAACGCTCGGCGTCCAACCAGGAGACGCCGGTGACCGGTTGCCGGGGATGATTGAAGTTTGGATCGTTCCAGAAGGGCGGCGGGTCGCATCCGGTGGCGCTCAGGAATTGCCGATAGTCGGCGTTGGTCACTTGGGTTGCAGCCAGCAAAAAAGCGTCGATCCAAACGCGATGCACTGGACGTTCGCATTCCTGGCCGGAGACCGAGCCCATGAGAAACCACGCGGCGGGAACAGAAGCCAGAAGTGGCTCGATGGATCTGGGATCGAAATGCGAATGCCCCGTCGCCATAATTCTCGACAGGTCTCCTTGTTTACTTTACTCGCGGTCTCCCGCAGGGCGGACCAGCGACTTCAGCAGCATGTTCACCAGGCTGAGGACGATTGCTCCGATGAATGCGGCTCCGAAGCCGCGAACCACGAATCCCGGGACAAGCGCGGAGGCAAACTTCAGCATGAGCGCGTTGATCACAAACCAGAATAATCCTAACGTGGCCAGAGTGAGGGGGAAAGTGAGAATTTTCAAGAGCAATCCGATAGTTGCGTTAATGAAGCCGATCACGAGGGCGGCGATCAAGGCAGCGACTGGACCGCTGACGTAAATCCCCGGCACCACGCGCGAGACAATCCATACCGCCAATGCACTGAGAACCCAGTTCAATAGCAGCCGCATGTTAGCTCCTGGCGCCCGTCGAGTGGATGACGCTATCCAAGCCATCTGGAGCATACACCAAGAACATTTCCTGCAGTTATTCGAAACGAAGATGCGGCAACCGACCCGGCACTTTCGGGCTGTTTGTTTTCTGCTGGGATTGGAGGAGAATGCTTGAAAACGGGCGCAACACGGGGCCCCGGCGCGACATCCAAAGTTGCAGGCAGGGTGAGTTGTGGGGGAAAAAGGACCAGCATGAATATTGGGGAACCGGCGAATCACGAGAAAGATCCACTTCTGGCGGGAGAGCAGGCGGAGAGCGAGGACGAAGCTCGAAGGATCAGGCGCTTGCAGGTGATGATGAGCATGGTCACGTCGGTGATCAGCCAGGATCCCAGCCTTACCGTTGAAGAAGCTTCGGAGCTGGCGGCCGGCGCCAAGCGGGCCGCGCTGGCAATGTTCCCGGATAAAGAGTTGGCCTACGACCTTCTTTACAAACCGCGGTTGCAGCGGCTGATGCTGGAACGATTCCGGCTGCAGTAGTTGGCTGCTATCGTTCAGATTGCATTGCTCGGTGAGGCGCCAGCGACTTCATCAGCCTCGAATACCCGCCACGGCCATCATTCGTCCCGTTCTGCCCTTCTCTGCGCGATAGGAGAACAACAAGTCGGTGCGGCAGTTGGTGCAGAGCGGCGAAGCTTCTACGCTTTTCGCGGGCACGCCCGCGGCTAGCAACTGTTGGCGATTGGCTTCCACGAGGTCGAGAAAAATCTTCTTTGGCAAACCGCGGTGGCCGGGAGGGCGGGCGGTCAGGAACAACATGGGATATTTCTCGCGAACGGGATCGGGCTCCTCGATCTCGCGAAACAACTTTGCCGCGTAAGCGAACTGCGACTCGAACTGCTCGCGAACTTCTGCACCTACTTCGTAGCAGCAGCCGTGAATGCCTGGGCCTATGGCGGCCTTTAGATCGCGGGGACTGGTGCCGAAGCAGCGGCGCATTTCGCCGACTCCCTTCTCAACGATGTGTTTGACTGTGCCACGCCAGCCGGCGTGAAACACTCCCACGGCGCGGCGCTTGGGATCGACCAGAATGACGGGCAAGCAATCGGCGGCCTGAATGCCCAGCAGCAAGCCGGGAGTCGCGGTGATCAGGCCATCGCCGACTAGTTGCGATTGGGGCGGCGCGTCGACGTCGTGGATGATATCGGAATGAACCTGGCGCAGCGTAATCAGAGGTTGGGCATTTCGTCGGGAGCTTTTTTGGCCGTCGGCGATTAGTTCGGCGAGAAACGCGGCTCGATTGCGGTCGACTGAGGGTTTGGAGTCGTCCTGGGTGAAGCCGAGGTTGAGTGCGTGGTTTCCGTATATGCGGGAGAATCCGCCCTGGCGCGTGGAAAATCCGTGGATGAGCCAGGGAAGTTTGCTTAGGTGGGCGGCGTGCAGGATATTCGGTTTGCTTGGCTTAGTTTTCCGAGTCGGCACTGGACTATGTTAGCTGAAGCAATCGGCCCTTGGGGCGGAGTGAGCAGCCCTCGGGGGCTAAAGCCTGCGTGGTTAGCAGCTCTGGGCGGCGCGGATGGAAGCCGCGCCCTTTCAAAACGGAATGGGGCGACACAGCTGAAGCCTTCGGCCTCCAAAGACCATTCTTGTTCCAAAGACCATTCTTGTTCGAATGAGGACTACTCAGTGCCGACTAAGAAGTTTTCTACGAGCTTCTTGCCGGCATCCGTGAGCACGCTCTCCGGGTGGAACTGCACGCCTTCGACTGCAAATTCTTTATGGCGGAGGCCCATGATGGTGCGAGTTCCGTCTTTCTCGGTGGTCCAGGCGCTGACCTCCAGCTGTGCCGGCAGATCTTTTTCTTCGACGATGAGCGAATGGTAGCGAGTGGCGGTCATGGGAGTGGGCAGGCCACGGAAGATGCTTTTGTTGTCGTGAGTGACGGCGCTGGTCTTGCCGTGCATGAGGTGAGGAGCGCGGATTACGCGGCCGCCGAAGGCCGCGCCGATGGCCTGATGTCCCAGGCAGACGCCGAGGACAGGAACTTTGCCGGCGAAGTGGCGGATGAGATCGATGCTGATGCCTGCGTCTTGCGGGGTACATGGGCCTGGGGAGATCACGATGTGCTGCGGTTGCATGGCTTCGATGTCAGCTACGGAGACCTGATCGTTGCGGCGCACTTCGACCTGCGCACCGAGTTCTCCGAGGTATTGAACCAGGTTGTAGGTGAAGGAATCGTAATTGTCGAGGACGAAGACCACTGGACCCTTCCATCTTCAGTCTATCGCAAGCCCGACCCGCCGGAACGTGCCATCCCCGCTGCCTGATGGTGGTATTGACGATCTATGCAGAGAACGGCATTCTTAGGTGTTAGCTGCTACTTCATTAGCTTTGGAGTAAGGCATGGGTGAAGCCCAGGAGAAGAGGGCTGCACGGCGCTTCGCGCTGCGGATCCCGGTTTCCGTCGCACGGGGTGAAAACGCAAGTCACAAGGAGTCGGCGCAAATCCGCGACGTTAGCGCGCGCGGCATTTGTTTTTATCTGGACTCACCAATCGCGCAAGGGTCGCCGATTGGTTTCACGCTCACGCTTCCGCCTGAAATTACACTGACAGAGAGTATTCGTGTGCAGTGCAAGGGGCGCGTGGTACGTGTGGAGAACTATGCCGCTCCGGGCAAATTGGCCGTGGCGGCGGTGATTGAAGAGTACGAATTTCTTCCCGAGAGTTGACGGAGATCAGTGAGTAGTGGCAGTGGCCGGCGTTCCGGCATGGTTCCATGCTCATGTGACACCGCTCACCTGACACTTTTTTCCCTTCCTGACAAGTGATAAGGTTCCTTTCAGAGACTTACCGTCCCTGGGGATTTTCTTGTCGCGATATGGCCTTCAATCTGTTGGCGTAATGCTGCTACTGGGGCTGGCTTCGCATGCCCGGGCGCAGAATGCCGAATCTCAACCTTCCAGCTCCTCGACGCAGGAGCCTGCGGTTGTAACCAGTGTGCGGGTGGTGCACGAGCGGGGCGTGCCGGTGCTGGAAGTGGTTGCTACTCGACCCGTAATACCGACTGTAATGTCACTGGATTCGCCTCCCCGGCTGGTTATCGATTTGCCCAACGCTCGCATGGGACTACAGCGTAAGCGAATTCCGGTGCTGCAGGAAGATATTCTGACCATCCGGGCGGAGCAGTACCAGAAGAATCCTCCGGTGATGAGGATTGTGCTCGACCTGCTGGTTCCGTATGGCTCGAGCTGGGACGCGGCGGGCAACCGATTAATGGTGCGGCTGAAGCCGCCGGGAGATGCGAACGCAGCCAATAAGAAGTCTCTCTCCAATGAGCCGAAAGTGCTCTCGGCGTCGTCCGCGGACCGGCCGGCCTTTGTACCAGTTACGAGCGGAGTTGGCGAGGTTGTAATGGCCGACAAGCGGTTTGCGGCGGGATCATCGTTGACAGCGGGGAGCGATACGGCGGTATTGCGTTTGTCGAGGGGCGGCGAGGTGCGGGTTTGTCCTGGGACTACGGTGTCGGTGACGCCTTCGACGAGCACGAAGGATTTGATGCTAGGCATGAGCGCGGGTGCGATTGAGACGGATTACGTCCTCGGGGCCTCGGCCGATACCGTGATGACTCCGGATTTCCGCATCCTGTTCGCCGGTCCGGGAGAATTTCACTACGCTGTCAGCACCGATCCGCACGGGAATACCTGCGTGAGGACGCTTAGGGGAAACACATCTTCGGCCATCGTTTCGGAACTGATGGGGAACCGCATCTATCAGGTGAAACCCACCGAGCAGGCGGTGTTTCACTCGGGACGGATCGATAAGGTCGATACGGATGTCCCGCTCGAGTGCGGGTGTCCACCGCCGGTTCCGGTGCTGCGGGCTGACGCCGCTCCGACGAAAGCTGTTCCGGATGCTGAGACAGCTGCGAACATTACGCTGGCTCAAGGGAATGAGCCGGGAGACTCCCACCAGGCACTTTCCAATGGGCCGGAGACCCAGCCCCTGCCGCCGACGCAGGCGGGCGAAGTGCAAATTCAGGTGGATGCGCCGTTCGTGTTCAACGCTAAGGACAGAGCAGCGCCGCCCGTGGACGAGGCTGCAGCGCTTCCGGTGATGGAGTCGTCGACGCGGGCGGCGCGTTTTGAGACACAAGTGCAACCGCCGCCGGTTGTGCAAGATGAAACCGCGCGCGAGCACCATGGCGTGCTGCGACGAATCGGGCGGTTTTTCGCCGCAATCTTTCGCTGACAAACCAGCACTGACAACCAGCATTGACAATCAGCATTTGACAACCAGCATTGACAACCAGAGCTGACGGCTAGCGCTGACCGTCGGCAGTGCTGGTCAGCGCCGAGAGTCAGTGCTGGTCTTATGCTTTGCTGCGCTTGGGATCTGGCGCGACGATCTGATGGGCCTATGAGCTGCTCTAGCCGCGACTGACGACTTTGCGCAAGGGTTCGACCCGCTCGCGGAGATCATCGGCAAGGTTAGCGCCACGTTCGGCAACGTCGCGAGCGCGTTCCTTCACGTCGCGAACGCGATCCTTGGCTTCTTCGGTCCAATCCTGCAGGGTATCGCGTGCGTCGTTGTAACCGCGCTTCAGGTCGCGACGGAATTGTTTGCCGGTCTTCGGAGCGAGTGCGAGCGCGGTAAGCGCTCCCGCGCCCAGACCAATCAAAAAGAAAGTGACGGCGGTTCCTACGGTACTGTTCTCGGAAGATTCATAACGTCCAAAGCTCATGATTTTGACCTCATTTCAAATGATGGGATAGCCCATGCCAATTGCAATTCTAGTCCTTGGCAAGGGAAGGTGCGAATTTACGCTAAGGCGACGCATGTGGTGCAGTTACGATGAGGTCAGGTTTGGGAAGGTTTCCTTTCATGGGGGCTAAGTGTAAAATAACTTTTTAGCCCTAGTGCGGCGGAAAATGTGGCGTGCCCGCCTTCCGCATCAGCAAACCGCGCTTATTCGATAGGAGATTGTTCCAAGCAATGTCGATCCCTGCCACTCAACTTCGTCCTGGCATGATCATCAAGCACAATAATGATCTGCACTCTGTGTTCAGCGTGGAACACCGCACGCCCGGCAACTTGCGCGCCTTTATTCAGGCGAAACTGCGCAACCTGCGAACGGGGGCCATGTTCGAGCACCGCTTCCGCTCGCCCGATCCGATCGAGAAGGTCAACGTGGATGAAGTTGAGATGCAGTTCCTCTACGCCGACGGCGACAGCTACTACTTCATGGATACGTCGAACTACGAACAGACTCACCTGACCAGAGAGGTTCTGGGCGACGCGGTGGATTATCTGATAGCCAATCTTGAGATCAAAGTGGAATTCTTCGACGGCAAGGCTGTGGGCATCGAGCTGCCGCAGACGGTGGAGCTCACTGTGGTCCAGACGGAACCGGGGCTGAAGAGCGCGACCGCATCGAGTGTGACCAAGGCCGCGAAGACTGAGACCGGGCTGGTGGTGCAGGTGCCGCCTTTCATCAACGAGGGCGAGAAGATCAAGGTGGATACGGCTGAGGGTGTGTATTTGTCGCGAGCGTAGGGCGAGAGCAGAGGTAAGAACTTTCCAGGTTTTTATTTCTGCATTCTAACTTCTTATTTCTACATTCATTTCATCGCATGACTTCCACTGAAAAGGCAGTTGAGGCGCGCCGCTTTGTGGTGCGCGGACGCGTGCAGGGGGTTGGGTTCCGCTGGTTTGTGGAACGCGAGGCGCACATTCTCGGGATTAGTGGTTGGGTTCGTAATAATGTCGACGGTAGCGTCGAAGTACTGGCGCAAGGGACTCGCGATCAACTTTCTGGATTGCGTTCACGCCTGCGGGAAGGGCCGCGGGCGGCGCGTGTGGATGCGGTGGAAGAATCCGAGGCCCGTCCAACTGCCGGACTCAGTTCATTTCGCATTGAAGGAGCGTGGTGATTGTCGTCCAAATCAAGTCTAAACGAGGAACAGCTTAAGGGGTTGATCCGCGAGGTGCCGGACTTTCCAAAGAAAGGCATTCTGTTCTATGACATCACAACTCTGTTGAAGGACAAGGTTGGCTTTGCCACGCTGGTGGACAGGCTTTCCGAACATTACTTGAGTCAGAAGATTGACCTGGTTCTGGGGATGGAGGCGCGGGGTTTCATCTTCGCGCCCGCGCTTGCCTACCGATTGAATGCGGGATTTGTCCCGGTGCGCAAGGTTGGGAAGCTTCCCGCCGAAACGGTGAAGTTCGACTACGCTCTGGAATACGGTACGAACTCGCTCGAGATGCACAAGGACGCCATTGAAAAGGGTCAGCGTGTGTTGATCGTAGACGACCTGCTGGCTACCGGAGGGACGGCGGAAGCGACGGCAAAGCTGGCGAGCATGCTCGGGGCGGAGATCGCTGGGCTTGGCTTTGTGGTGGAATTGGATTTCCTGCACGGGCGGGAGAAGCTCAAAGGCTACAACGTAATGTCGCTGCTGCACTACGGAAAATAAGTGGCTGTCATGGCCAGAGGTGGGAGATCGCTAGTCCCACGCCGACCCAGAAAGTTGCGCTGATCCCTAGTGCTCCGGCGAATCCCAGAACCACGTTCCAGTCGATAGGACGGGGGTGATTGAATTCGAACTCGGAATCATAGACCAGCCAGGAGCGGAAGAGCTTCACGTCCTGCAAGTTCGCTGGTGTCGAATCCCACTCTTCGCCTGAAGACAGCGAATCGTGAGGGCTGGATATTGGGGAGAGCTGCAATCGGTAGTTCATCCGTGCCTCACATACCTTGTTGCAAATCAACCGCCACTTCCTAACGTCCGTCTAACCATCTGAAAATAGGATGCCTTCACCTTGCCGATGGTTTCCGACAACTTTGCGGCTGTGTCAAAAGGTCCAAAATGTGACGGGCGGTGACCGGATTCCGGAATAGGATGGATGGGCGCGTAAGTCATTACCCGAGTTTCCGCCAGGCGTCAGATCTCTTCCAGTGATAACTTCGAGTCCTTGGGAAGGTAGCTCTTACGCCGGAACCAATCCTCCATGGCTTGGCGGAGCTGGTCCAAGGGGACGTTGGCGCCGATTTCCACGAGCCCGTCGGACACTGGGAGGGTGTCGTCAAAAACGCTGGCGTTGGTGAAGTTTCGCATGGAAAAGCTGTCCAGCCACTTCAGAGGACAGGGGAGGGACTGGCCGTGGTCTTCATACTGAACGCGGATCTTGCGGGCGAACATGGGTTGATTTAAACACAGATGATGCGGCAGGCAAGAAACAACAGGCCGCGCTTGACAGATCGATTCGAGGTCACTAGTCTGCGACCACTTAGGAGGATGGCATGATCAGTGGATTGATTTGGTGGATCATAGTCGGGCTGATCGCGGGCTGGGCTGCCGGCAAGATCATGAAAGGCGGGGGCTATGGCGTGGCCATGGATATCGTCCTTGGCATTGTCGGCGCGGTGGTGGGCGGATGGCTTCTGGGTGCGCTGGGAATCTACGCTGGCGGCCTTATCGGGACGATCATCGTGGCTATCGTGGGCGCCATCTTTCTGATCTGGCTGAGCCGCTTGCTCAAGAAGGCCTAGGGCAAAAGCCTTTATGCGGTAGCGGGCGCCTGCATCTCTGTGACGGCTGCTTCCAGGTGAGCGAGCGTTTGCTCGACGGTGAGAGAATACATTTCACGGCCGAGACCCTCGCCTGCCTCCAGCGCGGCTTTCAGGTAGTGTCCAGCAATCTCGACCGCGAGGGAGTCAGTGATGAGGCGGCCCGTGCGCTTCTTGTACTCGACCCAGGCCGGGTGCGGGAGAGCCACCCAGACGGTTCTTCCGTCAACCAGGAACTTAATATCGACGGCATCGGCGTGGCGGGTGGCGATGGCGACGATCAGGGCTTGATAGACGCAGTGAACTGGCTTCCTGGTCCAGCGGTCGGTGGCGGTGAAATCCTCGAACATGGCTAGAAAAACTATAGTGGACGGGGCCTGGAGTGAGCAACTCAGCCGCCGGCTATAGCCCCGATAATGAGAAAGGGCTCTTTGCCCGACGCGACGGCATCGGGCAGGGGGGCATCCGGTGGCTCGTGGGAGAGATCCTCCTCGCAGGCGAAGAAGCGGAGAAACGGACGGCGCTGCAGGGTGACATGGTCCCGGATGGTGCCGCGTAGCATGGGATAGCGCCCCTCAAGGGCTTCGAGTACCGAACTCTGGGTAACCGGAGTCTCGACCTCGATCTCGACCTCGTTGCCCACGTGGGCGAGGGTACGGAGATGTTGCGGAAGTGCGACACGGATTTTGTTCGAGCCCATTTCTGCCGCCCGTTTAGGCCTCAGGTCGTTCTACAGCATTCTCCCTACGTCTCTCGGAGATGCTCCGGATACACAATCGACCTCGTCTTCGTCATTTTAACCATTGAGGGTATAGGTGTGGATTAAATCAGCAGGCTTAGAGTGTGTGGGAACAAGGACGATCTTTGTTTCGCGTCCTGGCGAGGCGTCCAGATCCGATTTCCCGTGCGCCGAATCCCAGCCCTTTCGGAGGCAAATTGGCCGCTCCCAATTATGAAGTGAACCCCAAAGAACACGAAGTCAAGGCCGATGACCGCGTGAACACCGGGTGCGCGGGATTGGACAACATCCTGAGTGGCGGCTTTCCCCGCGGCCGCATTTATCTTATCGAAGGCGATCCAGGCGCTGGAAAAACCACGTTGGCGCTGCAATTCACCCGCGAGGGTGTGAGCAAAGGCGAGCGGGCGCTTTATATCACGCTCTCGGAATCGCGCGCCGACTTGAACCATGCCGCACAGTCCCATGGCCTTACGCTCGATAATATCGAGGTCGTCGAATTACTGCCCAATGAAAACGACCTGCTGCCGGAGCAGCAATACACTGTGTTTCATCCCGCCGAGGTCGAACTTAACGATCGCATGCAGCGCATTGTGAAAGAGATTCAACGAGTGCGGCCCGACCGGCTGGTAATTGACGCGCTGAGCGAACTGCGCATGTTGGCGAAGGACCCGTTGCGTTACCGGCGGCAAATTTTGTCGCTGAAGGACTTCATGGCCGATCAGGAATGCACGGTTTTGCTGCTCGATGACCGCAGTTCCCGCGATCCCGATCTGCAGCTGCATAGCGTTGTGCACGGCGTCATCAGCATGGACAGAGTGCCGCGAGAATACGGAAAAACGCGCCGCCAGATAGAGATTGTGAAGCTGCGGGGCACGGCTTATCGCGAAGGATTTCACGATTATGCGATCGTGACTGGCGGCGTTGTGGTATTTCCTCGCCTGGTTGCGGCGGATTCGCGCTCGCAGCAGCCGCCTGAACCTGTTTCCAGCGGCATTCCCGAGCTCGATGCCCTGACCGGGGGTGGGCTTGATCGGGGCACCAGCACGCTTTTGATTGGTCCTGCGGGGTGCGGCAAGACGAGCATTGCGGTGCAATGGGCCGCGACTGCTGCCAAGCGCGGAGAAGCCTGCGCTATGTTCAGTTTCGAAGAGGCCCCGCACACCTTGATGATGCGCGCTGCCGGCCTGGGCATCGACGTTCGGCCGCACATAGCGAGCGGCAAAATCGTAATCCAGCGTGTCGACCCGGCCGAAATGTCGCCTGGCGAACTGGTCGCGATCGTTCAAAGCCACGTGGATGAGAAGAACGTCAGATCGTGGTGCTGGATAGTTTGAACGGGTATCTGCAGTCGATGCCGGGAGAGCAGTTCCTGGCCGTCCATCTGCACGAGCTGCTGGCTTACCTGAGCAACCGCGGTGTGCTTACCCTGATGATTCTGGCGCAGGCTGGCACGATCGGCTCCCCGCTTTCGAGTGCGGTCGATGTGAGCTATCTCGCCGACAATATTCTGCTGCTCCGCTATTTCGAAAGCCAGGGGGAAGTTCGGCAGGCCATATCGACGATCAAGCGGCGAAGCGGCAGTCATGAGCACACCATCCGGGAACTCAAACTGGGACCCGACCGCATTCGCATTGGACGCCCGCTCCACGATTTTCAGGGGGTTCTCACCGGAACGCCGACATTTCTGGGAGGATCGAAGGAGAGTGGAGACTGATGGCGACCTCGCTCCATGCAGATTACTGCGTGCTGGTGCTGGCTCCTTTTGGCAAGGACGCCGCGCTGGTGCGGGAGGTGCTGGAGCGTTCGGGAATCCCGGTCAGCGTGGTGGTGGGCGTAGACGCGATTGCCCGCTGTGTGAGCGGCGGCGCCGGAGCTGCAGTGGTTGCCGAGGAGGCGCTGGATGAGGAAGGAATTGAACTGCTAGGCCGCAGCGTTACCGCGCAGCCCGCCTGGTCCGATTTCCCGATTATAGTTCTCACCGGAGGCGGCGCTACCACGCCTTACACGGAACAGATGGTCCGTTCGCGAACCCCCATGGGCAACCTCAATTTGATTGAGCGGCCGCTGCGGCCTGCCACGCTCATCAGCAGCGTGCGCACTGCGATCCGCTCCCGGCTGCGGCAGTATGAGATCCGCGACCACCTCGAGGAGCGCGAACAAGCTGAGGACGAATTACGCCGGGCGCATGACGAGTTGGAATCGTTGGTGGAAAGACGAACTCTGGCGCTGCGAAAACTCTCGGCGAGACTGATGCGGGTGCAGGATGAAGAACGCCGCCGCATTGCACGCGAACTGCACGATGGCTTGGGCCAGTGGCTGGCGGCGGCTCAGATCAACCTAGACATGGCGTTGATCCACAACGGAGGAAATCCGGTTCCGATGCTGCAGGAAACGCGGAACCTCGTCGAGCATGCGGTTTCGAGCATCCGCACAATGTCTTATCTGCTGCACCCGCCTCTGCTGGATGAGGCCGGCTTTGAAGCCGCGGCGCACTGGTTTATTGACGGGTTTGCCAAACGTTGCGCCTTGCCGATCAAGACGAATTTCTCTCATCCGGATGCGCGCCCCGCGGAGATGTCGAAAGTTGTTCGCATGCCGGAGGTTGTTGAGCTTGCTCTGTTCCGTGCGCTGCAGGAAGGCCTTACCAATGCGCATCGCCATTCAGCGAGTCCGAATGTCGAGGTGAAATTTGAGCGGCTTCCCGAATGTGCTGTTCTCGAAATACAGGATTTTGGCCGGGGCTTGCCTCAAGCGGTGATGGACCGCTTCCAGCGCACCGGAACCGGCTCGGGCGTTGGGCTTGCGGGCATCCGCGAACGGATAAAGGAACTCGGTGGCGATTTTACAATTAACTCCAGCAGCACGGGAACCACGCTGCGATCACAGGTGCCGCTGGCGAAAGCGGAACAGCCACAGAGTGGGGCCGCGGCCGATGTTAAGGATGTTCCAGTTTCCGGGAAGCCGCGCAACGGTTCGGCGACGAACGTAGGTCGAATCTCAAGAGCGTGAGGTCATGTGCGCTCGCGCTGACTTCCCACCTTCAGGTAGTTCCGAACCGTACGACGAGCGCGAGGAACAAGTTTATTACGAATAAAACATGAAAGCAGAGATGGAGCAGGTTGGGACGAGGATTGTCACCGCGCGGCGGAAGCACTTGCCAGGTGCCAGCGTACATCTGTGAGAACTTGCGCTTCTGTTTCTGACTCGCGCCAAAGAGATACGGGATATACCACATGGCAATCGCAGATAGCACAGTTACAGCGCAGTAGAGGACCCAATAATCGGAAACGAGTTTTGACTTGGGTCTGTACCAGAAGGCGATTGCCAGGGCGACTGCGATGCCTGGAAAGATGGCATTGACCAATGTGGCTGTCCACAATTTGCGGCGCCCAATAATCGCCTGAACCTGGCTGCCGTGCGTCCAGCCCGGAATGTCGACCAGATCATGCAACACGATCACTGCAAACTGCAAGGTGATCAGGAACGTGAAGAGGATTTGAATTCGGCTCGTTGCGTCCGTTGGCATGAAGATAGCCTGGCCTGCTGTTGCAAGATCGACAGCCTCCGACCCTTGCTTACGCGAGGGTCTGCACCTCCACCGAAAGCACCGCCGGTAAGTCGCGCACGATCGGGTTCCAACTATCACCAGCATCGGCTGACGCGTAAACCTGACCGCCCGTAGTGCCGAAATACACGCCGCACTTATCCAGTGAATCGACAGCCATGGCGTCGCGCAGCACGTTTACGTAACAATCTTTTTGCGGCAGGCCTTTGGTTAGCGGTTCCCACTCGTTGCCGCCGGTACGGCTGCGGTAGACGCGCAGCTTGCCTTCGGGAGGAAAGTGCTCCCCATCACTCTTGATGGGCACGACGTAAATCGTTTCCGGCTCGTGCGCGTGGACATCGATGGCGAATCCGAAATCAGTGGGCAAATTTCCGCTGATCTCTTTCCATTGCTCTCCGGCATCGTCGCTGCGCATCACGTCCCAATGTTTCTGCATAAAGAGCACGCCAGGACGCATGGGGTTCATGGCGATGTGATGCACGCAGTGGCCTATCTCGGCGGTGGGATCGGGAATGTACTGCGAGCGCAATCCGCGATTGATCGGCTTCCACGACTTGCCGCCATCGTCGGTGCGGAACGCTCCCGCGGCAGAAATTGCGATGTACATGCGCTGCGGATTGCTGGGATCGAGAATAATCGTGTGCAGGCACATACCGCCGGCGCCCGGCTGCCACTTGGGACCGGTGCCATGGCCGCGCAGGCCGGAAAGTTCCTTCCAGTTCTCGCCGCCGTCGGTCGAGCGAAAAAGGGCGGCGTCTTCCACGCCGGCGTAAACCGTATCAGGATCTTTCAGCGACGGCTCCAGATGCCACACCCGCTTGAACTCCCACGGATGCTGCGTGCCGTCGTAAAACTGATGGGTGGTGAGCGGTTTGCCGCTTTCGTCAGACGTGTCATAGACGAACTTATTGCTCACGGCCTTCGGGGGGCCGGGGGCGGGCGCCTGTCCGGGCGGCGTTCCGGGCTGATGCCAGGTCTTGCCGCCGTCGTCGGAGCGCTGAATGATCTGTCCGAACCAGCCGCTGGTTTGCGATGCGTACAGCCGGTTTGGATCAGCAGGCGATCCTTTGAGGTGATACATTTCCCAGCCCGCGAAGTGGGGGCCGCTGACCTCCCATTTGTCGCGCTTGGCGTCGGCGGTCAGAACAAACGCGCCTTTCTTTGTACCCACCAGGACCCGTACCTTGCTCATTGCTCGATCCTTTCTAATAGTTCGCAGATGCCCCATTCTTATTTACGATTGAAAGCGGGTCAAGGCCCCGCCTTACTGTTAGCGAGCCGACGCTACCGGCGGAGCGGGATCAGAGCACGCAAGCTCTCATCCCGTAAATAAAGCCCGGCCCAAACCAGCACACCGAAAATAATCGGAAAGAGCGTCTCAAACAAGGGATTGCCCGCGCGCAGATTCACCTCCGTGGCGCCACCGAGATAGGCAGTAAGTAAAATCGCCCCGAGAATTGAAGTGCGTGGGATCAGGTAGAAGGCGAGGCAGACCAGCAAGATGATCCCGATAACCGGAGCGAGGTACGCGGGATATCCGAGCCGGGCGAAGGCTTCCATGACCGGCGCAACCTTCATCACTTTGGTGACGCCATCGAATATAAGAAACAGTGCGATCAGAGCAATGATAATTCGCGATGTCCAAAGACTTGCCTTCGAGACGGGAACGCGTTGTGTGGATTCCAAGTT
This sequence comes from uncultured Acidobacteriota bacterium, assembly GCA_963761915.1. Taxonomy (GTDB): domain Bacteria; phylum Acidobacteriota; class Terriglobia; order Terriglobales; family Acidobacteriaceae; genus Sulfotelmatobacter. Next base: position 669,877 of record CAVXIO010000016.1, on the reverse strand, counting down.
TGCCTCCGCATGTTGATTGTGTCAGCCGGCTTTCGCGCAGTTAATCCAGGGTATGCCGAACTGATCGACGAGCATACCAAATCGCACGGGCCAAAATGTCTGCTGCAGTTGTAGAAGTCTAAATGCTTCTTCTCGCCATCTCGACGGCGCGCAGCAATGCCTGCGCCTTGTTCATCGATTCCTCGAATTCACGGGCGGGATCGGAATCGGCCACGATGCCCGCTCCCGCCTGCAGGTAGGCGTGTTTGCCTTGCATGAGCATGGTGCGAATGCCGATGCAGGAATCGAGGTTGCCGGCAAAATCGGCGTACAGCACTGATCCGCCATAAATGCCGCGGCGCACCGGTTCCAGTTCTTCGATGATCTGCATGGCGCGAACTTTGGGCGCGCCGCTCAGCGTGCCCGCGGGAAAACAGGCGGCGAACGCGTCGAGCGCGCCGAGATCCTTGCGCAGCGTGCCTTCCAGGGCCGATACCAGGTGCATCACATGAGAATAGCGTTCCACATACATCAAGTCTTTCACCTTGATTGAACCGTATTCGCTGACTCGGCCTAAATCGTTTCGGCCGAGGTCGACCAGCATCACGTGCTCGGCGCGTTCCTTTTCATCGTGGCGCATCTGTTGCTCGAGACGCAGGTCTTCGGCTTCATCGCGCCCGCGCGGATGAGTGCCTGCTATGGGCCGGTACTCCAACTTGCGTCCGGTTACGCGTATCAGCATCTCGGGCGAAGAACCGAGAATCTGCGTTTCTCCTATACGCAGAAAGTAGAGATAGGGTGAGGGATTTACTTGCCGCAGGGCGCGGTAAAGGTCGAACGGGTCGATCCCAGGAATGAAGTCGAGCCGCTGAGAAAGCACCACCTGAAAAATGTCGCCCGCGGCAATGTATTGCTTGCAGCGCTCCACGCTGCGCAGGAAAGTCGCGCGCGTAGTTCCGGAGTGAATCTTCAGTTTTCCTGGATTCGCTTTCGCGGATTTGCGCCACATTGCCGGGCGCAATCCCGCAGCCAGCTTTCGTTCGAGCGTGGCGATATCGCGCACTGCGCGGTCATAAGCGCGCCGAGGGCTCTCCCGCGAAACATCGGCCGCGGCTACGATGTGAATCTGGTGGCGCAGGTGGTCAAAGGCCAGCAGGCGGTCGAAGAACATCAACTCGCAATCCGGCAGAGAGAGGTCATCCTTGGCATGATCGCCAATCTTTTCCAGTTGCCGCACTGCGTCGTAAGAAAAGTAGCCGACAGCTCCGGCGGTGAAGGGCGGCAAGCCGGGCATTATCGCCAGTTGGTGCTCGCTCAGCAGGAGCTTGACGAACTCAAAAACGCTGCCTTCGTGCCGTTCGCGGCGCCGTCCGCGTTCAATCTCGAGCACATTCCCACGAGCTCGCAAGCGCATGTAAGGACGCGCGCCCAGAAATGTGTAGCGGCCAACCTGCTCGCCACGCTCGGCAGATTCCAACAGAAACGCGTGCGGCTCTTTTCGCGCAATGGCGAGGAACGCGGAGACTGGCGTGAGCAGATCGGCACTGACCGATTTCACCAACGGTACCAGCGTCGCCGAATCTGCCTGGCGGGAGAACTCCTTGAAGTCTGAATTAAACATGCGAGAGATGAATTAAGGTTGGCCTGACGTCACCAGCCTCGCGGTTATTATATGGGCAGAAGTTGAAAGAAACGGGTCGCGAAAGCTGTTAATACCTTGTTGCACGACGGACGCCGATGAAAGTTGTCGAGAGGCAGGCATTCCGGCAGAATGCCTGCAGCATGAAATCGCTTCCAACCCGGCCGGTTTCGATTCCGCCTTCTTTGGCTGTGTTCGTTGTGCTGCACGCCGGGTTCGTTGTCACAGGTATTGTGACGACATTGATCGGTCCTCTACTACCCATACTCATTGGCCGCTGGTCTTTGAGCGATCAACGGGCCGGCTTGTTTTTTACAGCGCAGTTTTGCGGATCAATGGTGGGCGTCGCTTCGATCGGCAAACTGATCAAGCGAGGGTACCGGGGAACTTTTGTTTGCGGTTTCGTCCTGATCGCGGCCGGAGTGGCTGGACTGAACCTTGGGAGCAGTCTTGCGGCCCTGGGATCGACTGCGGCGTTCGGTTGCGGACTCGGGCAGATTCTTTCTTCCACGAATCTGTGGGTAGCGGAAATCGCGAAAGCCCGACGAGTAGCCGCGCTCAGCATTCTAAACCTGATGTGGGGAATCGGTGCGGTTGCGTCTGCTCCTCTGGTGATGCTGGCTCAACGGCACGACCTCACTCCATGGCTTCTCTCCGCGGTCGCGGCGTGCTCGGTGCTCACGGCTGTGATCATGGCTGCAATGAATCTAGAGCCGGAAGAGCGGCGGACGGACGAAGAGATGGCCCGGCACTCAGCGCTCCCGGAGAGGATTAGCGCCAGAAGTGCAGTAGGTCTGGGTGCACTCTTCTTCTTATATATCGGATCCGAGAATTCGGTTGCGGGATGGGTTGCCTCGCTAACGAAACGAATGAACTCTGATTCCGGCGACCTTTGGGCGCTGGCGCCCATGTTTTTTTGGGCCGGACTGCTCGCCGGCCGCGCTCTGGTACCACTGATTCCACAGAGGCGGAGCGAACGTACCCTTCTAGCGAGCGGCTTGACCCTCGCTGCCGCCAGCGTCTTCTTTCTGCTGCGGGCAGAGACCTTTGCCAGCATCGCAATTTGTGTGACCGCAGCGGGACTGGGGCTGGCTGGGATTTATCCGATCCTGATCGCGTGGCTGGTGAAGGCGTTCGGTGAGCGGTCGAGGCGAATCGGGGCAATCATGTTCGCGCTGGCAGGCATGGGCGGCGCCACCATGCCCTGGTTGGTGGGGCTAATGTCGACGGAAACGGGCAGCTTGCGCGCCGGCTTGCTGATACCGCTCGCGGGATGCATCGCAATGCTTTCGTTGACAGCGATGCTGATCGAGCCCGCATTTCGGGAGGTAGTCGCAGAGGAATAGCCCCAAACTACCTCCAAGCGAGAGTGGTTACGGAATTCGCCTTCAACGAAACTGGAGCGGCCATATTCGCGAGCCGCAGTTCGATCGTTTTCCCCGGACCCGTGTTGGTTACGACGAGCACTTGCTGGCCATCGGGATTTTCCGCGGCAACGTGCCGAAGGTCCGCAGCCTCGCTCTGCGACTCAAAACGGCGAGCGCCGCGACGAATCACACGCGAGTACTGGGCGAAGGCCCAGTATTGCCCGCTCCGAGTGATTTCCCTGGTCTGAGAGTTGATGGTTACCACACCCCCGCAGGGGAACGGTCCGATGTTGGGGCGGCCATGCTCGTCTAGAGCGAGGTTCCATGCCGTAATCGAGCGGCACCAGTTGTTCAGCACGTCGCTGAAAGTCTTGCCCCACTTGCACCAGTCAGTCAGGTAGCCAGGGTCAGTGTAGTCCGGTCCGCCCTCGGTCCAATGCATCTCTACTTCCGGAAAGGTACCGTGGACCTTGCTCATCACCTCTGGGGAGCCATAGTAACCGTGCCAGGCGACGGCGTTCACATACTTGCGAAGTTTTTGATCCTCCAGGCAGTCGACGACACGACCCCACAAATTGTAGTTGTGATCCAGAATCCAGACTTTTGTGGGCACGCCGCTGCTTTCCAGGAGAGGGCCAAGGTGGTCGCGGACGAATTGAATCTCGTATTCCTGCGCCCAGATGCAGGCGGGCATTCTGCCATCCTGGTCGGTATCGACTTCATTCTGCGTGGTGAGCGCTTGTATCGGCACGCCTTCGGACGCATAGCCTTGCAGAAACTTCAGATAATATTTCGCATAAACCGGAAAATAGTGATTGCGCATGGAGCCGCCCAGCATAGAGCCGTTGAACTTCATCCAGCCGGGTGGGCTCCAAGGGGAGGAAAAAAGAAACAGGTCTGGATTAGCCTGTCTCGCCTGGCGCAGAATCGGAAGAATGTATTCGCGATCATGATCGATTGAGAATCGCGTGAGATCAGGATCGGCGTCGCCGTCGTCATAGCTGTAGAGTTTGGTTGAGTAGTCGCTCGATCCAACGCAGACCCTTCCCGTGCTGAGTCCCATTTCCGAGGGATGGAACATCTCATGGAATAGTTTTTCTCGCGCGGGCGGTGTGAGTCGATTGAAGGTGTAGCAGGTAGCGTCGGTAAAGGCGCCACCGAATCCAAGAATCTGTTGGAATTTCGTTTCAGGATTGAGTCGGATCTGGTCGGCGCCAGGCATGGCGGAAGCTGGGCGCCATGTGATCTGCGGTTCAGCGGCAAAACGCTGGTCGCCAGCTGTTACCCAGACCGAAATCTCTGGCTTCATATTGGGGATTACGTTCGAGGGTTCGCTGGCTCCAGATGCTGATCGAACTAACTTGCCGGGAGCAACCGCCGCGGCAAGCCCCATAGCTGAGAGTCCAAGAAAATTTCGTCGAGACGTCTTGCGTGTCATACCAGCCTCCAAGAAACTTAAAGAAATCGCCAATCCGTCAGCGTCTTTTATACCGGGTTTGAACGGCATACAACGAGCTGCGCGCCAGAATGAACAGAGTGCTGCCATCGCTGCCACCGAACAACAATTGCGAAGGCCGTTCGTGAACGTCGATGGTATCGATGAGTTCGCCGCCTGAGTTATATACGAAGATCTGCCCGGCTGCGATGTAGACGTTGCCCTTGTCGTCTGCGGTGACGCTTTCTCCGCCTTGTTCGGCAAAGAGCTTCAACTCTGAAATTGTTCCGTCGGCGCCGACAGTGCTCGTGTACGTTTTTTCACCGTTGGCATCAGTGACATAAAAGGGCTGGCCTGCGAGCGCGGGCGCGAAGCCAAACGCGCGTAACGTGTTATTCAATTTCGACCCGTAATAAAGTTCGCCGGTCACAAAGTTCTCGTCCGTGGGAAGAAAGGTTGTGCCATCCGGAGAGACAAACTGATACGGCTGCTTGACGGGAATGGTTTGGAGAAAGTCGTCTTCATTACGCCAATAGTCGACCGGAAGAACTGCGATCATCCCCGGACGCGGCGCGGTCGGTATGGCTTTCAGTAAGGTAATGTTGTCATCCAGTTCGCCGGGCCTGAAAGTGTATACGGTTCCATTGCCCGCATAGGAAACCACCATCAGGTCGCCTGATTTGTCGAAGAACAATTGAACTGGATCCAGTGGATTATCCCGAACTATCGAGAGTTGCCGGGTCGCGGCGGACCAACGGTAGATGGTTTGCCATCGTGCATCCACGAAATAAATATTTCCTTCTAGGTCAACCGCGCCGCCGGAAATATTGAAGAAGCCATCCGCAACCTTTTCCAGCTTTGCGCCCTCCGCGAGGATGGGAGAGGCATGCGCCGGATGCAATTGAGGCGCATCTCCAGAAACTGTCAGCCAGGAAAATTCGCGTTGCCGTAGCTCGGCATTGTGGGTTCGATCATAAATTGTGGTGTCGAAGGAGACCTTGCTGTCGCTGTAGCAGTGAACATTGCGAAAACGAATGTTCTTTGAGTTCGTAACGGTCGCCGCAAATTTGAATGGCTGATAGCTGCTTACAACTCGATACATGTGCAGGTTTGCGAAAGTAATATTGCTGGAATCTCGAATGTCGAGAGGCAAAGCGAAGCCGCCCTCTCCGCGCTCTTCCTCGGTCTGCAAGGCATAGATTTGCCAGTTGGAGGCGTGGTCGAGAACTACTTCGTTGCGCACGTGATGCTCGCTGGACAGTTCATAAATCCGCCCGGCGGTGGACGTGTTCGAGATATACAAGCCGGCTTGCGCGAACGTGCTGGGAGTCCAAATATCTACAAAAGTGCCGCCTCCGGTAATCCATAGGCTGGGATATTGTCCGTCCCAGCGGCGATTTGGATTGGAGTCCGCGCTGTGCGTGTCGTTGTAGATTTGCTTCCATACTTTGTGCGCGTCTTCCGCGCTGGCGTTCGGATCGATTGTCCCGTGACCGCCAAGAAAGCGAACATCGTTCATCATTGAATTCGTACCCGCCATCCACTTCGCGGCCACCGCTCGCGGATTAATGCCGTTGGTATAAAGACCGATGCCGCTGACAATGTTCGTGCCATCTCCCGGAGTTTCAAGAAGTGGCTTTGGACTGCCGACACCCTGAAAAGCTGGCGTTGAATCGGCAATCAGGATTCGTGTGACGCTCGGATGCAGGCCGATCAGAACCGTATCGGGCTTCAGAGCGATGGTATCGGTTACGCGATATTGCCCGGATGGAAAATAAATCGTCCGATGCTCAGCGATGGCTTTGCGCAACACCTCGGTATCGTCCGCAATGCCATCTCCCTTAGCGCCCAGCGAACGAATATTTGCCCAGGTGTTCATCGGCGGAAGATCCAAGATGTCGGACCCGGTGGGTTCGGGTAAAGTGCTCAATTCCGCGGTTTCATAAACGTCGCGAATCGCGCCTGTGGCGCCCATGTCCTCATATTGAAGGCCATGAGAAAAAGTCTTTACCTCATAACTTTCCGCCGGGCCTGCGACCTGCTTCCCGCTTTCGCGGTACGCCGCGAAAACAGAAACCTTCCGGCAAACGACATTCTCCATGTTGATCTCAGTCCGGGCGCTCTTCTCATTGCTGATGATTACAGCAGGGCCGCTAATGTTTTCCATGCGCCCGTCTTTCAGCCACAGTTCGTCAGAGTATTGAGGATCGATGGAAATTGCCGTCGGAACATCTTTGAACTGCGGACGGATCAGTGTCAGCCCAGCTTCATGCTCCCGGATCGCCGCTTCGCGCTGGCCTTCGAACGTCGCATCGATGATCGTAAATTGCCATCCCGGCGAAGGTTTGCGAGTCCAGATGCCGTACTGGCCACCATAAAAATGCACATCTTGAGCGACGTTGCCGCCATCGTGAATTCCCGCCAGCCCGGACCCTATGTGGAAGTCCATGTGAGCCAGAAAGCAATGCTGGGCATAGTGCGCGCGAACGCCCACGGCCCCCGGATTTCCATCTTGAACTTCAATGTCGATGTTGCTGATCGCGGAATAGAAGGTTCCCGGACTCGCATCCGGCGGCGTGACATTTTCTTTCGGGCGCGCGCCGGCGAAAAACAACATATAGGCGGGTCCCCGCTGAAATCCCGGGGTGTGGGCCGCGAGGACGAAGCTGGGCCGGACTGCCCCGAATCCAATCAACCGAATTCCGGGCCAGATGTAGATCGTTCTGGTCAGACGATAGCGGCCGGCTGGAATGAACAAAATTCCCTGGTTAGTCTTTTCCTGAACCGTATTGATAGCTTGCTGCAGGGCCGTAGAATCGTCCGCAATGCCGTCTGCTTTGACCGAAAAGTTATCGGCCGTCAGATAGATTGCTCTGGGATCCTCCAGACGAGCTGAGTAGTACGAACTGGCGAACAGCGGAGTCGCCAGCGACAACAGCGCAGCTAGAAAAAACTTCTTCCTCATCTCCACTCTCTGGTGAGTCCAAGAATAATCTTCGAGCTCGCCGCCGAACCGAGCCCAGCCTATCTCTTCGGCTGCGCGTCGACGTTTTCATCCACTGGCTGATCCTGATGCAGATCGTGATACACCGCTCTCAGTTTGTCTTTCATCTCCTTATACTTTTGATATTCCTCCAGTTCGCGTTTGGCGTCCTCGGAGCGCCCCATCTGCCGGTAAAGCGTGCTTAGGCGGAAATGAGCCAGCGAACTGGTGGGATCAATCTGCAACGCATGCAGCAACAGCGGCTCGGCCTTTTGCGGCTGATCCATGGTCATAAAGACTTTCGCCAGACCGATGCTTGCCTCCGAATCGTTTGGCTGCAGTTGCAAGGCGCGCGTGTAGCGCTCGCTCGCTTCCTTCAGATCGTCTCTCTGCAGTGCGATGTCGCCCAGCCGGCGTTCCGACTGCTCGTCCAACGGATTCGCCTGCAGAGCTGCTTTATATTCTTTTTCCGCTTCTTCCCGTCCCTCCGCGGTGGACGAAGTTCTAAGCATCTCGGCCAGCTCAAAATGGATTCCAGGAAGCTGCGGATCGAGCTTGAGCGCGGCTCTGTAGTGCTCGATCGCTTCCGGCGCGCTCCCGCGTTTTGCCAATTCGTGTGCCAGGGCCTGCTGCATGCGCGCTGATTTCGGATTCACCACCGATAAGCTAAGCAGGGACTCGTCGGCAAGATCGGAATAAATTCGGTAGGCGGAATAAAGAATCGCCTCATTCGTTGGCTCCAGCTTGCGCAGATCGCTCACGATCGCGGCAGCCTTATCCAGGTCGCCCGTCGCGGAGTAAATTTCGATCAACTCCATTCCAGTCTCAATCCTAATTTTCTCTTCTTTCACTTTGGGGAATGCTTGTTCCAGATCGTGGCGGCCCGCTGTTATCTCGCCCGTCCGTTTTTCGCCAATGCCCAAAAGAGCCTGAATCTTCGGCAAGTTAGGCCGCAACTTCAGTGTGGCGCGAAGTTCGGGAATGGCGCTCGTATAATCTCCCTGGAAGAACAGCAACACACCGAGGTTGCCGCGTGCATCGACGTTGTTGGGATCGAGGGCAATAATAGCTCTAAATTCGGGTATCGCAAGATCAGGTCTGTTCTCTTTCAGATATTCCGCAGCTTTACGGTTGTGTGATTCGATTTGCTGCTGCAGAGTGGGAGCGGATTGCGCGAAGTAGGGAGCGAGCGCAAAGAAGATCGTACCGCACAGCAAAATATCACATTGTCTTGTCCTCATAATCCGATGATCATACGGCGAACGGGGAGCGTTTCAGTATTCCGTTGGGCCGAAAAGAAGAAGGACGGCGGCCTGCCGCCGTCCTTATCTGTTACGCGATTCGCCGTTAGAAGGTTATCCGCGCACCCAGTTGGATCGTACGTGGCCCATTTGCGAGCTGCGTGATAACGCCCGGCTGCGAGGCATTCACATCATTGTTCGGGTTCGGAATTGAGAAGCTCGGATGGTTCAGGGCGTTGACGAAGTCTGCGCGAAGTGTGAACCCAGCTCGTTCCTTGTAATGCCAGGTCTTCGCCAGAGATAGATTAACATCAGACAGTTTTGGCCCCAAGAGCGTATTTCTGCGTCCATACCCGAACGATCCGTTGCCCTGCTCGGTTGGGGTCTCAAAGGCTGCAGGGTTGAACCAGCAGTTCACAGTGTGTGCCTTAAAGCCATTGGGGCAGGTGCCTGACTCGGGGTTCATGCCTGCGATGGGGTTGGCAAACACATTGCCGGCCTGCGCATAGCTGCTAACACCGCCGTCCAACACCGTGAATGGAGTGCCGCTCTGGTAGATCAACGTTCCTGACAAGCGCCACCCGCCAAGCACACCGTCGAGGATAGCATTCTGGTTCATATAAGGCTTGCCCATGCCAAACGGCAGTTCGTATACCGCAGTCCCTTTGAGCGCCTGCGGGACGTCGAAGTTCGAGTTGCCGTAGTTAGAGGAGGGATTGTTTCCGAGTTGCCAAACCTGTTGCCCGGCGGTGCTACCCCATCCGGCCGAGTCTTGGTCATCCAGCATATGCGACCAGGCATAGTTGACATCGAAGGTCAGCCCGTACGTATAACGCTTCCGCACATCGAGCTGCAACGAATCATAGTTGGAGATGCCGTTGAAGTTTGAGCCGGAAAGGCTTCCAAACGCCGGATATGGACGCGCGCAAGTGCTGGGGCTCGCTGCAATCGATGCGGGTGTTGCCCCGTTACAGGCCGATACGTCGTTCTTGTTCAGCAGGGCCGGGTTGGTGATTTGGTTCAAGTCGGTGAGGTATTGCAGATTCATCCCGTGACTGCCGACGTAAGTAGCCGACGCCGCAAAATTCCTTGCGAACTGGTGCTCGACGGAGAGGTTCCATTCCCAAATCTCTCCCGGCTTGATGTTATAGGGTTCGTAAGGTGGACTAAATACGGGATTGGTGGTGTAGGACGCCGGGTTCTTCGAGCCCTGAATGTACGGCAGGGCATTGGCCATCATCGCAGCGCTCGAGCTCAAATAGAGCGGGGTAGCGTTGCCGGTGCCGGAAATCCAGCCGATGTCCCCGGAGCCCCTGTCAGGGTCGCTGATGTTGCCCTGAGAGGTTGCGCCGAAGCCCATTTGCGCACCGCCCTCACCACCATAGAGGTCCATGCTGTAGTTATAGGCGAAGAACCCTACACCGCCTCGCACGACGGTGTTGTCCTTGACCGACCAGGCAAAGCCTAACCGGGGGAGGAAGATGTTCCAAACCGGCTTCTGCAAGGTCGTCCGGTTGTCCTGAGGGGCAATCCATATCGAGCCCAGGGTGCCCGCGAAGGGGCCGGTGGTATTGACGAGGTTCTGGTCGAAATCGCCAAGCTTATTCTGTACCTCGCTCATGCCCGTGTTCCCCGTCCAGCGCAAGCCGAGGTTGAGGGTGAAATTGGGCTTGATTTTCCAGTCGTCTTGAACGAAGGCCTGCGGGCTCTTCAGCCGCATGCCCGTCAGGCCCTGATTCGACGCGGCCCAGGCATCGATGTTGCCGAGCAGGTAATCCGCGAAGCCTGAGCCCGATTTGGCGGTATTCAGCGTTCCGGCGAGTACGCCTGCGGTGTATTGTCCGCTAAAATCGTAGTTGCCGGCGCTGTTGGAGCCCCAAGCCGTGGTGTTGCCCTGGGCCATCAACACTTCAATCCCGAAATGCAGAATGTGCCTGCCCTTGACCAGCGTCACCACATCGGAGGGATCATACTGGTTCTCGATGTAAATGGCGTCCGTGGCGGGTGACAAGACGTTTACCGGGGCCGGGCCGCCGAATCCACCATAAAAGCTTGAGCTGCCGATGAAGGGGAATTGGTTAAAATGGGTACCTTGCAGGCCAAATGCCGTTGCGGGATTCAACCCGATGGACTGGGATTGGAACCAGTTGCCTTGCTTCGTATAACCCATCCGGATTTCGTTGACGATCGTCGGAGTGATCGTCCACGTATCGGTGACCTGCGTGTTCCAACCGTCCACGTCCCCACTACCGCAATTCAACGGGCAGGCGAATAGGCCATTGTCGACCCCGGGGTTATCCTTCTGGGTAATCGAGAAGTTGATGCGGTTGTTCTGGCTCAGATTGTAGTCCAGCCGCCCAAAATACCTGTGAACCGGGGCGGGATTGATATGCGCGAGATAGAGGTTCTGTGAACACTGATTCGGGAACCCGTCCGCGGTATCGCACTTTCCTACCCCCTGCGGTGCGGTGGGCCAGCCATACTTAGAACGAATAATGGCCAACGCCACAGGGTCCATCCGGCTGGGTATGCCGCCGCAGTTGGTCCCATTCGGAATCATGTTGAGACCGCCGCATTCGGCGGAGAAAGGGGTGCGGCTAAGGGGACCTGTGGCTGCACATGTCGGTGGGCCTTGAGGACATGTTGTGGTGAGCGGGTCATAAATGGGCTGCATGCCGGTGAAATCACCCTGCAGCATGGCGGCCGTAGGAACGGTAACGTAGCCGTTTGCCGCGCTGTTATTGACGATCCTGTCTATGTCGAAGAAGAAAAAGAACTTGTTCTTGATAATGGGCCCGCCGACGGATGCGCCAAACTGGTCGTACCGCAAATACGGCACTTGAGCCGCTATGTTGGGAATTTCCGGGCCCGTGGGATTCAGGGGGTTTTGGATTAACTTAGGCGCCTGCTCATTGAAATAGTTGTTGGCGTTTAGAAAGTTCTGCGAGAAAAATTCATAACCGGACCCATGCCAACCGTTGGTTCCACTCTTGGTGATCTGGTTGAACATGACCCCGCCCATGCCGTATTGCGCCGAGAAGGAATTGGTGTTGATCTGAACCTCTTGAACGGTCTCGAAGACCGCATCGTCGTTGTTGTAGCTGGCCGGCAGTGTGGTGCTGGCCCCGTCCTGAAGGAAGTTGCCGAAGTTCGGCAGGTTGCCGTTGATGGAAACCGCGTCGCCGGCATTCCAGGCACCCCCGGCCTGCGAGGTCCGCCCCTGTGTAGCGCCTGAGGCGCCCGCCAGATAGATGTTGAAAGCAGCCCAGTCTGCGCCGGTGATGCCGCCCCCCGACTGGGGCAGCTCTGAAATGGTCTTGAAATCCATAATGGCACCCTGCTGGCCGGTTTCGGTCTCCACGAGCGGAGCGCCTCCGCCTTCCACCGTCACCGTTTCCGTGGCTGCGCCAACTTGCAGGCTGCCATTCTCGGTGATCACGTCTACTTGCAAAGTGACGGGGCCACGCACTAGTTTCTTGAAGCCTGTCGCCGTGAAAGAGATGGTGTAATTGCCGGCGGGGGTGGAGACGGTGTCGTAGATGCCGTCCTGGTTGGTGACGAAATCCTTTGTTTCACCCGTGTCGATATTGGTGAGCCTAACGGTTGCGCCCACAACAGGAGCTCCCGACGGATCCGCCACGGTGCCGCGAATCTCACCCGTATTTCGACTCTGTGAAAATGCCAGACCGGCGGTGAACAGCAGAAACCAGGATGCAAATGCCCAGCGATTGAAGCTCGTCATGGAGTTCCTCCCACGCTAGAAGTCAGGTCCGTCCTCGGAGACGGACTGTGTCGAGTTGGACAGATTAGGTTTCTGGCGCCGCCAGCGGCATTCCAGTTTGTTCAGTAACACCCCAGATTCAGGAAGCAATAAGAATAACGTTGTTTTACTGGCTTTCTGGCTAGTACTTCTATACTATTCCATGCTGCACGAAGGTTTATCTCCAAAGACCTTAGGTTGTCAAGAGAAAAATATCGATATTCTTGCTGCAAACTTGTATATTCCGCTTCGCCCCCGCTCGCTGGGAATTAAGCGACGAACTTGCTCGGAATACGCGAAGATCACAAGCCGCGGCCGCCTGAGCTGGGCTTGGCGAGGAGATTCATGGCATGAAGGCAAGCGCGAACGGACGCAATCAGCCCGCCGTGACGCTCAGGTCCGTCGCCGAACATGTCGGGCTTACCGCCAGCACGGTTTCGGCGGTTCTGAACAATTCATCCGCCGCGCGTTCCGTTCCCGAGCACACCAAGAAGCGGATTCTTGCGGCGGCCCGTGAACTCAATTATCGTCCGAATTTCTTTGCCCGTTCGCTGCGCGTGCAGCGCACCTTCACCATTGGAGTGATTGTGGAAGAAATTGGCGACGCCTACGGTTCTCTCGTGATCAGCGGCATAGAACGTTATCTGCGAGAGAAGAACTTCTTCTTTCTCACCGTCGCTCACCGCCACGACAAAAAACTGCTGGCAACTTACTCGGCGATGCTTCAGGAACGAGGGGTCGAAGGCTTTATCACGGTGGACACTTTTCTGACGGAAGAACCGACTCTACCCACAGTTGCGGTCGCGGGCCACCGTCGCATCAAGAAGGTGACGAACATTGTGTTAGACCACCGCAGCGCGGCCTCGCTAGCCCTCAAGCATTTAGTTGATTTGGGACACGAAAGAATTGCCTTCATGAGAGGTTCGCCGGCCAGCGCCGATTCTGACGACCGCTGGAACGCGATCTGCGAGGTCGCGGCAAAATTGGGCGTTCGCATGCGTCCGGAGCTAATCGTGCAACTGGAAGGCGACGATCCTACGCCCAATTTAGGCTACCCGTTCGCCAAGAAACTGCTGGCGCGCAAGCAGCCTTTTACCGCGCTGTTTGCCTACAACGATATTTCGGCGATTGGTTCGATCTCGGCTTTTCAGGAAGCAGGCCTCCGCGTGCCTGACGATTTGTCGGTGGTGGGTTTCGATGACATTCAGAGCGCTGCCTACATCAATCCGCCCCTCACCACCGTAAGACAACCGCTGCAAAAAATGGGCGAGATCGCAGCGCGTGCGCTGCTCGATCGAATCGAGGGACGAATGAAATATATTGCGGAGATTGCGATCGAACCCGAGTTGGTGGTGCGCCGCTCGACCGGGGCGGCATGCAATTCGCAAGGACACCCAACTTTGGCCGCGAGTTTTATTCCAGCGTGATTTGAAATTTCTGCCGAGGTCTGTCATGACGCGCAACGCGAAGTTTCTTGCCATTCTTCTTCTGATTGCCTGGCGCCCGATTTATGCCCAAGCGCCTTCTGCCTCCAGTCCTGCCGTCGAAGCGCGTGTGGACGCGCTCCTCAAACAACTTTCGCTGGAAGAGAAAATCGACCTCATCGGCGGCGTCAACAGTTTCTACATTCGAGAAATCAAGCACATTGGCCTGCCTGCGCTGAAGATGGCCGACGGGCCCTTTGGCGTCCGCAATTACGGGCCTTCGACGACCTTCGGCGGCATGGGCCTCGCCGCTACCTGGGACCCGGACCTCGCTCGCCGCATGGGCGCCGTAGTTGGCCGGGACGCGCGCGCGCGCGGTGTTCATTTCATGCTTGGTCCCGGCGTAAACATTTCGCGATCCCCTTTGTGCGGGCGAAATTTCGAATACTTCGGCGAGGATCCTTTTCTCGCCTCGCGCACCGCGGTTGCCTACATCAACGGGATGCAAAGCCAGGGTGTAAGCGCAACCATCAAGCACTTCATGGGCAACAACCAGGAATTCCTGCGCCATGACGCCGATTCCATCATCGACGAACGCACCATGCGCGAGATCTATTTGCCGACCTTCGAAGCGGCCGTGAAGGAAGCGCACGTCGGAGCGATCATGGATTCCTATAATTTGATCAATGGCCAGCACGCCACGCAGAACGACATTATTAATGACGTCATTGCCAAGAAGGACTGGAGATTCGATGGCTTGATCATGTCCGATTGGGATGCGACTTACGATGGAGTGGCCGCGGCCAACGGCGGGCTCGATCTCGAAATGCCGTCGGGAAAATTCATGAATCGCTCCACCCTGCTTCCCGCCGTGAAAGAAGGCAAGGTCAGCGAGTCTACGATTGACGACAAAGTCCGCCGCATCTTGCGCACCGCCATTCGCTTCGGCTGGCTCGATCGCGAGCAGACGGATTTGTCAGTGCCGATGTTCGACGTCGAAGGGGATGAGGTGGCGCTTGAAGCGGCTCGTTCCGGCATGGTCCTACTCAAGAATGATGGCAACTTTCTTCCGCTCGATAAAGCGAGAATCAAGACGATTGCCGTAATCGGACCGGATGCCTATCCCGCCCCGGTGGTGGGCGGAGGAAGCGCAGGGGTGCGTCCATTCACTGCGGTGAGCTATCTGGAAGGCCTCGCCAGCTACCTCCGCGGCGGTGCCACCGTGTATTACGATCGCGGACTCCCATCTCTGAAGGAACTGGCGGCAGCCACTTCCTTCTCGGTCGATGCAGCGGGCAAGGAGCCTGGCATCAACCTGGAGGCATTTAACAACCCGAATCTGAGCGGCGCACCTGCGATCCATCGCGTCGATCAACATATTAATGCTGAGCGCGGGCTGGGCGATGGAGTTAACGAAAACCAGGTATCGGCGCGGTGGTCGGGATATTTCTCTCCCAGAAATCCCGGTGAACACATTCTCTTTCTACAGCAAGCCGGTGAAGGATTTGGCTATCGTGTTTATGTTGACGACAAGCTGTTAATCGACGACTGGGAGGTTGCCCGCGCCCGACTCAGCCAGGTGCGACTGCCGCTAGCGGCTGGTGCGCACAAGATTCGTTTCGAATATTCCGTACACTTTCATTGGGGAGGCTCGAGCGTCAGGCTCGGCATTGTGCGTCCCGAAGAGGTTGTGAGCTCTGCCGCGAAAGCGCTGGCGTCAAAAGTGGATGCAGTGGTGCTGGCAGTTGGTTTTGACCCTGAAAGCGAGAGCGAGGGAGCCGACCGCACGTTTCAACTGCCGCCGGCACAGGACGAACTCATCAATGAAGTTGCCGCCGCAAACAAAAACACTATTGTCGTCGTAACCTCCGGTGGTGCAGTCGGCATGAATCGATGGCTTGGTCATGTACCCGCGCTTTTCGAATCCTGGTATGGTGGGCAGGAGCAAGGCACGGCGCTGGCACAGTTGCTCTTTGGCGAGTACAGCCCGTCGGGCAAGCTGCCTGTCACCTTTGAGCGCAGCTGGGAGGACAATCCCGCACACGACAACTACTATCCGAAGCCCGGCGAGAAGAAAGTTGAATACAAAGAGGGCGTGTTTCTGGGATACCGCTACTTCGATAAAGCAGCAGTCAAGCCCCAGTTCCCCTTCGGCTACGGACTTTCCTATACGACTTTTGCCTACAAGAATCTTTCCATCACTGCTGCGCCCGGCTCGGGCGGAGAGAAGGTCGACGTCAGCTTCGACGTGACTAATACCGGCCATCGTGCTGGCGCTGAGGTTGCGGAAGTTTACGTCGGAGAGCCGCACGCCAGCGTTCCGCGGCCCGTAAAGGAATTGAAGGGCTTTACCAGGATTCAGCTAAGTGCGGGAGAAACCCGGCGCGTTTCGGTTTCCCTTGATCGCAGGGCATTCGCTTACTACGATATTAAGCGTCACGACTGGACGGTGGACCCTGGAGAGTTTGGCGTGTTCGTCGGAAGTTCCTCCGCGCAGATTGATCTCACCGGCAAAATAACGTTGCCAACTCCCTGAAACACAAGGAAAATGCCTCTACTGAGCAAGCCGACTCGCGCCAATTCAGCTCGCCCTTCGGTAGTGTCCTAATAGTGAGTTGATTCAGTCGATCTTTATGGTTACGGACGGAGCGAAAGTGAGAACAGCTTGAGCAAATTTTCGGCCTCTTGCGGTCTGGCCGATGTCAAAGGTGCAGTTGATAAAGTTAATCTGGTCCAGTTCAATCGGTCGCTGGCCCGCATACGTAATCCGCACGTTACGGAAAATAATACGCTTCACGTATAAACCATCAAGCCTTAGCCATCCGCCGTCCATAACCAAATAGGCGGGTCCGATCTTAACGCCGGCATTCAGGCTCTCGGCGTCTAGTGCTCGGATTTCTGGAATGTCAGGGGCAACGGAGGTTCCAAATATTGATGGAGTTGGCTTCGCCAAGAGGTTCGCATTCGGCACATTGTAATGTGTCGGTTCCGGAACCCTTTTAGTGGGGACGGCGATTTGGACGGTCCCTGAGATTGGGGACGACTGATAGTTCAAACACTGCGTAACTGCCGTCCATGCTTCGGGTTGTTGATCTATGGCGCCAATAAATTTCTGACTGGCCCTTCTGACCACTGTTTTATTGAGACGAACACCCGCGGTTCTAGCGCGTTCAAAGACGTGCGCTGCCTCATCGTAATCATTCGTTTGTACCGCTCGGACAAGATCAGAATCCAGTGCCAGAGCCTGAAACTTCCATGAAAACATGGTAACGAACAGGCCGACCACGCTTGCGACAGCGCGGAGCAATAAACCCCTTCGGGAGGGGGACACCTCTATCCCCCGACGAGGCTTTAACCAGCAGTACCACGCTATGGCCGCCACGTAGCACAGGACAACCCATGCGGAAAGGGAGAAAACGAGTTCATCCAACGAGGGATTGGAGAACACGGCATCCATGCTCCCGAATACTCCGCCTATTACGATAATGAAACCAATAGTTTTCCAACGAACGCTATCGTCCGTAACGAAGAATGTATAGAAGTGATCGATGAAGCCTGGCGACTTCAATGATTTTTCCATAGCAATACGACCAGCTTGAAAATAAATGCCGCGCCAACAGCTACAAGTGCCAAATATACAAATACGAAGTGAGCTTCATCCAGCTTTTCCAGCCTGTCGGCTGGATAACCACGGAATTTGAACCACTGAATTCCCTCCCAAAAAATTTCGAGAAGAATCAAAATGCAAACCGTGTACACAATATCGGCTACAAAATGGCGGAGGAATTGCCGGAGATCTGACCACCATAGCGTTCCCCAGAACCCTCGACCCGCAGATGAATCTCCGTCGTCGGACAATGGCATCGTCCTTCTCAAAAAGTCGGGGTAAGCGGCATAGGAAAACGGAATTTGCATCGGGCGTAGTCACCGTGATACGCTTTTCTAGCGTCGCCCGACGCGACAAATCGGAAAGACGAGTAACCCGCCGCGAGCGGGTTTTCTTGTCTGCGGAATCCTACTCCGCTATGCCGATTCTAGCAATTCCCCCACGTGCCAGACATGATCTGCGATCCCGGTTTGCATGGCGGGTGCGACTCTAAGGCTGGAATGCACGCGGCAGAAATTGTGATAGGCGAAGTGCAACGCCACAGCCATTTTGAGATTCAGT
Source organism: uncultured Acidobacteriota bacterium (assembly GCA_963761915.1). Classification (GTDB taxonomy): domain Bacteria; phylum Acidobacteriota; class Terriglobia; order Terriglobales; family Acidobacteriaceae; genus Sulfotelmatobacter. Next base: position 651,881 of record CAVXIO010000016.1, on the reverse strand, counting down.
AGTCTCTTGCCGAAGGCGTTTGTCAGGCGCGTGAATCGGCGGACCGCCATTCTCATCGTGAGGTTCTGCCAATTAAGATGATTGACGTGCCTTGCCGCGTTACAAGCCCATGCCTCTGTTTGATGCAGTGGAGCAGAAGCCGTGACGGGCTGGCGGGCCTTTCCCTTTCGAGGCCGCCACCAAGTTGGCAACGCAGTGTTAGGACGCTACCCGCCCTTCTTTCCCTCTATGAATATCTTCTATTTCGTGACAAGATTTAGTTCTCGTCCAAATGAAGACCTTTCCTCTCACAACTGACTGGAAGCAGGTTCATTTTCGCCGCGAGCGCAAGGCTAAAACGCGTTCTATGAGAAGAGTTGGGATGGGTGCATGGCTCGGCCGTAAGTGTTTTCGGAATTTGTTTATTCCTCGTTTTCCGCGCCGCGCGCGCACAGCAAAATGATCCGGCGAAGCCTGTGGTGGTGCAACCGGGTGCGCCGGGCGCGCCGAGCAAAACGCTGCCATCGTCGACGAGAGCAACCCTGCCTCCACGGTCGCCAGCGGACGTAGAGTTCATGCAGGGCATGATCCTGCATCATGCGCAAGCGGTAGAGATGACGGCGATGATTCAGTCGCATACGCAGAACAAAGACCTGCGTTCACTGGGGGCGCGTATCAGTAGCTCGCAATCGGACGAAATCAAGTTCATGAAGCGCTGGCTGGCGGCTCGGGGCGAATCAGTTCCGAAGGCGATGCCGAAAATGCCAGGCATGGATATGGCGCACGAGACTTCACACGAAACCATGGCACTGATGCCCGGAATGCTTACGCCGCAGCAGATGGAAGCGCTGCAGACAGCGAAGGGCGCCGAGTTTGACCGCTTATTTTTGCTGGGAATGATTCAACATCACAACGGCGCCCTGACCATGGTGAAGGATCTATTCGATACTGCAGGCGCTGGACAGGACGCCGAGCTGTTCAACTTCGCAACCGATGCGGACAATACGCAACGGGCCGAGATACGGATCATGGAAACCATGTTGAAGAAGACACCCGAGGAGAAACGATGAACCGATTGCCCAGTCTTGCTTTGTGTGTGGTGTGGGTCGCGCTTATTTCTTGTTTCGCTGTAAACCGAACGCAGGCGCAAGCAGACTCCGCCCCGGTTCCGCCACAGGAACAGGCGCAGAAGCCCGCGAACCCGCCGTCCGAGAAGGACGCAAAAGAAGGATGCTGAGGACGAAGAGGAGAATTTCATTCGCTCCAGAGCCTGCCCCGACGCTGCCGCCGGGGATGACAGGATCGGATACGAATGATCCGCGCGCCAAGCTTGCGCCGGGACTTTACGACGCGGGCGAAACTTCGATGGGCATCGAGCACCTCCTGCTGCTCAAGAAGCCGGACGCGTTTCAACTCGGGGTCACGGATCCCGATGATCCGAAGGTGGAGAAGATGGTTGGGCGGCTTGGCATGGGGAATAACAAAAAGATTCCGAAGTCAGCGCACTTGCTGATCGCGCAACTTGCTTTTGCCAACTCGGACCTTGCCTTCCAAGGCAACCACCTGTTCCAGGGAAATTTTTATGGCGTAAGTATCTACGACATCGCCAATCCGGCGAAGACGAAGTTGCTGACGTCGATGGTCTGCCCGGGGGGACAGGGTGATGTGTCGGTATACAAAAATCTATTGTTCATGTCGGTAGAGATGCCGAATGGACGTCTGGATTGCGGCATTGAGGGATTTCCGCCGGAACCTCCTCCGCCCGCAGACGAGAAGATAAGAGAAAAAGATCGGACAAAGACAACGCTAAAGACAAAATAAAGACAAAGACAAATAAAGACGAGAAAGAGAAAAGAAGCGCCACATCCCGGCAGCGCAAAAAGACCGTTTTCGCGGTGTAAGAATCTTCGATATTTCCGACATCAAGAATCCAAAGCAGGTTGCAGCCGTGCAGACGTGCCGCGGATCGCACACGCATACCCTGGTAACCGATCCGAACGACAAAGAGAATGTCTACATCTACGTGTCGGGGACTTCGTTTGTGCGTCAACCAGAAGAACTAGCTGGGTGCTCCGGAGAAAAACCGGACAAGGATCCGAATACGGCGCTGTTTCGCATCGATGTGATCAAAGTTCCGGTGGCTGCGCCGCAGGACGCGAAGATCGTGTCGAGTCCGCGGCGTATTTATCGATGCGCGCACGGGCGCGATCAACGGCTTGAATAACGGTGGCACGCATGGCAAGAAGGGCGCGGAAAAACCGGCGGACACCGACCAGTGCCACGACATCACTGTGTACTCGGCGATCGGGTTGGCAGCAGGCGCGTGCTCCGGGAACGGAATTGTGCTTGACATCAAGGACCCGGTTCATCCGAAGCGAGTGGATGCGGTGAATGATCCGAATTATTCCTACTGGCATTCGGCTTCGTTTTCGAATGATGGCAGCAAAGTCGTGTTTACCGATGAGTGGGGCGGTGGCCTGGGGGCGCGTTGCCGTCCGAACGACCCGAACAAGTGGGGCGCGGATGCAATCTTCCGTCTGAAGGATGACAAGCTGAGTTTCGCGAACTACTACAAACTGCCGGCGGCGCAGGGCGACACGGAGAACTGCGTGGCGCACAATGGTTCTCTGATTCCGGTTCCCGGGCGAGATATTGAGGTGCAGGCGTGGTACCAGGGCGGGATTTCCGTGATGGACTTCACCGATCCGGCGAACCCTTTCGAGATCGCCTACTTCGATCGTGGGCCAATCGATCCGAAGGTGTTGGTGCTCGGAGGCGATTGGTCCGCATATTGGTATAACGGCTACATTTATGGTTCAGAGATTGCGCGCGGCCTGGACGTGTTTCAACTGACACCGACAAAGTTTCTGACGCACAACGAAATCGACGCGGCCAAGTCGGTTATGGTGGCCGACCTGAACGTACAGAACCAGCAAAAGATCGAATGGCCTGCAAAGTTGGTCGTGGCGAAAGCGTACGTGGATCAGTTGTCGAGGTCGCAGGCTCTGCCTGCAAGCCGAATCGCAGAGCTACGGAACGCGATTACGAGCGCAGAGCTGTCGCACATGAGCAAGAGCAACGTGACGAAATTGAAGGGAATGGGGCCTTCGCTAGAAAAGAGCGCAGCAAACGCGAAGACTGCAGCCGACGCCATGCGAATGCACGCGCTGGCAGATATTCTGAAGCATCCGTCCGCTTGAGGCGATCGTAAGTCTACAATGCGGACTTACGGAAAAAACGGACACAGGGGGACGTGGCAACGGAGTGCGCATGCTCTCCATGGAAAGCCGTGGTTAGCGCACCCTTGATCTTTGCGGAACGGCAGAGACCGGCCGCAGCTTCCTCGGTACTCCGTCGCCTGCGGCGGGCTCGCCTTGATGTCTCATACAGTTTCTATTGAATTGTCGCCACCGACGCCTTTAGACTGGTGCGGATCTTTTTCCTCGTCGCCAGCGTGGTTCCTGTCCGCGATGCGCGGCCGCAACCCACCCAGGCTCTCAGAAGAAAGCGTGCCTCACACAGTAGAAATCCGTCGGAATTAGAAGTCCCGTATCAACGGTTCTAAGCAGGTCATGTGACGGAGAGGTACAGCACGTGGACGTTGCGCACGTTGACTCTCGGGCGGCCAACACCGAACGGCGGTGGCGACTTCCGAAGATGTCCGCGATCAGCCGGGAGACGCTGACGCCGCTTCGGAGCAATTGCGAGACGTCTTCGGAGAAGATACACCTCGGTCGCCTCGCCGTTAGCAGTAAGTTACTTTTCGAACAAGAATCGACAATTCATAGGAGGAGTTATGGCAACGAGTAAAGCTACGGTGGTGCCAATGAGGATGACGCAGATGAAGGCCGCGCAAGTTCCCCGCCCGGGAGCAGATTTCCAGATTGTCGAGCGCGGGATTCCTGAGCCGAGCGCAGGACAGGTACGCATCAAAGTGCAGGCCTGCGGCGTTTGCCACAGTGATGTCCTTACGAAAGATGGCTTGTGGCCCGGCATTGAGTATCCCCGCGTTCCCGGCCACGAAGTCGCCGGCGTCGTCGATGAAGTGGGTGCCGGTGTTTCTGCGTGGAAGAAAGGACAGCGTGTCGGCGTTGGCTGGCATGGCGGCCAGGACGGCACGTGCCGCGAGTGTCGGCGCGGAGATTTCCGCAATTGCCGTAACCTGAAAATCTGTGGCATCAGCTATGACGGTGGATACCAGCAATACATGGTGGCTCCCGTGGAGGCACTGGCAGCCATACCGGACGGTCTAAATGACACCGAGGCGGCACCGCTGCTCTGCGCCGGCATCACCACATACAACGCACTGCGGCACAGTGGGGCGCTTCCCGGCGATCTGGTTGCAGTGCTGGGGATCGGCGGTCTGGGCCACCTCGGAATTCAATTCGCGAACAAGTTTGGATATAAGGTTGCGGCTATTGGACGCGGCTCGGAAAACGCGTCACTTGCAAAGAAACTTGGAGCAAGAGTATACATCGACAGTCAATCGACCAACGCAGCCGAGGCATTGCAAAAACTGGGTGGTGCACGGGTGATTTTAGCGACAGCGCCAAGCTCGAAAGCGATGTCCGAACTGATTGACGGGCTGGGACCGAACGGCAAGCTTATGGTGATCGGCGCGACATTCGATCCCATTGAGGTCACGCCGGTACAGCTCATCAGTGGAAGTAAAACGATTCAGGGCTGGGCCGCGGGAACACCAGCGGATTCCGAGGACACGCTAAGCTTCGCCGAGCAAACCGGAGTGCGCCCCATGATTGAAACCTATCCGCTCGAAAAAGCGGCCGAGGCTTATGCGCGTATGCTGAGCGGCAAGGCAGAATTTCGGGTCGTTCTCACGATGTGACGTTGGCAAAGAACGGAGACTGTGCAGAACTGCTTCGACGAGCTGGGCATGAACTAAGAGCTATGCCTTCGTACTGGCCATCGGATCCAGTGCTCGCACGTTTGCCGGGCTTCGTGACGTCTATTTCTGAAACGCCGGGTTTTGTCACGCGAGCAGATTTGTAAGAAAGGAGAACGAAATGTCCAAGTACATGGCTGCATTCGCAGTAGCTGTAGTTATCGCCCTGGGTATTCTCGCCCTTGACGCCAAGGAACCTGCTTCCCTGGCTGGATCCTGGCTGGTCGACGCACACCATTCCGATGCGCAACTTATCACCGACGGGACGACGGATTATGGCAAGACAAGAATCGACATCACCCTGGGCTTCGCCAGGGTCATGGGAGCATTGAGAATCGACGACGTAAATCCTGCAAAGTCCAGTGTCGATTTGCACATCTATCCCGCTACCTCCATGGGGGAGCCCATCGAAGAGGATGGCAAGTTCAAGAGCCGTTGGATGGCAAACCGGGCGAACCAGACGATGCTGTGCTTCCACTCGAAGGAAGTCGTCCGAACGTCTGGCGGTCGGCTGCAAACTACGGGCGATCTGATCCTGGTTCGCGTGGACCGCAACGTGGAGGTGCCCGCCCCCAGTGAAGCATATAGCGGTCCGATCTACGGGCCTCCAATTACCAACCGCGTTTCACACCAAGCCACTCTGGTTTTTGAGCTCCCGGCTGACGCGGGCCGCCAGAAAGACGGAGGCATTGAGGCTTCGGCATCTACCAAGGTGTTTCGCGAAGATTTTCCCCAGTTATTGAAAGCTGTACTCAGCACCAACTGGCCACCAGTCGTGCAAGATGAAAACTGTCGAGTTCCCGCACCAAGTGAAGCTTATAGCGGCGCCAAGTGCACGGGGACATTTCTGCAAGGCCCGAGTCTTCCCGAAGATCCCGGCATGCATATCGGAGAGGACTACCCTGGCTCGCAGAATTTCAACTCTCAGGTTGGAGAACGTCTGAACCTGGTCGTTCACATGCGTTTGACGCCGGGCAGCGCACAGCAAATGGCAGGCGGGAACTAGGCCAGTCTCTTCTCTCCAGGGAGGATGAACTGAAAAATTTTTCGTAACGATTCATCCTCCGGGCCAAAGCTGTAGCTTCGCACTCGGAACTTTGGAGGCTAACGATGCAGAAGAAGGCGTTCGGGGTAGTCGTAGTTCTGTTGCTTACCACGGTCGGCTGCACAGGCGGCCGTGGTGGTGGGCCAGAACAAACCCTCCGGCTAGCCATGATCCCTTCCACCGATCCTGGAAAGATCGTGCGTGACAGCCAGCCTCTCGTGAAATATCTCGAGAAAGAGACCAGTTCTCGCATCGAACTAGTGGTCCCCACAAATTATGCGGCGGTGGTGGAGGCTATCGCCAATGACAGGGTGGATATCGCGTATCTCGGTGGCTTTACCTTTGTACAAGCTTCCCGGCGCGCCGGTGTGCTTCCCCTGGTACAGCGGGAGCGCGACCAGAACTTTCACAGCGTGTTCATCACTCAACCCAAGTCAGGCATCAACACGCTGACTGATTTGAAGGGACACTCCTTCGCGTTCGGCGACGTGAACTCGACCTCCGGACATCTCATGCCCGCGTACTACATGCGCGCAGCCAATGTCGATCAAGGTCTAATCGCGAAGGCCCTCTACACCGGCGGGCATGACGCAACTGCGCTGGCGGTCGCCAACGGCAAGGTCGATGCGGGTGCTATGGATGAATTGGTATTCGGCAACATGATGAAGTCGGGAAAAATCACGCCGGAGCAAGTGAGGGTCTTTTACACCACGCCCGCCTTCTTCGATTATGTTTGGGCCGCACGCAAAGGCCTTGATCCGAAGCTGAGCGCCAGTTTTGCCGACGCTTTGCTGAAGCTCGATGCATCCAATCCCGGAGCAGTAAGGTCCTGCTTGACCTGCTTAACGCAACCAAATACTTGCGCGCGGACGACTCCAGCTACGACAAATTGCGACAGGCGGCTCGCGACGAAGGGCTTCTAAATGATCTATTCGCTCAATAGCGTGAGCAAATTTTTCCTGCAACGCCGCGAGCAGGTGCCGGCGCTTAACGGCGTCACGCTACAAGTGCGTCCGGGCGAGCAGATCGCCCTTCTAGGTCAGTCCGGCGCCGGTAAGACGACGCTATTTCGACTGCTGAATGGGACGTTGCGGCCGACTGCTGGATCGGTGTTTTTTGACGGGCACGATACCGCTTCCCTGACCGGAAGCGGGCTAAGAGCGATGCGCCGGCGAGTGGGTACGATTTATCAACAGCACAACCTCGTTCCTTCACTGACCGCGCTGGAGAACACGCTCTGCGGCGCGCTGGGACGAATGTCTCTTTTGACCACCCTCCGCGGCATCCTTCAGCCCACGAAGGCTGACTTGGAACTCGCGCTGCATGCCCTGGAACTGGTTGGTCTGGCAGACAAGCGTGCAGCGCGCGCCGATGAACTTTCGGGTGGGCAGCAACAGCGCCTGGCTGCCGCGCGTGTGCTCATGCAATCCCCAGACGTTATCCTGGCAGACGAGCCTACGGCATCGCTCGATCCAGAGTTGGCAGAAACGATGACTTCGCTACTTGCTGGACTGGCGCGAGACGGGCGGAAGACTTTGATCATGGCAGTCCACAAGGTGGATCTGGCAACGCGACACTTTCCGCGCGTGGTTGGTCTGCGTGCGGGCGGCCTTTCCTTCGATGTGCCTCAATCCGAGGTGCAAGGTGACCTCCTGAATAACCTGTACGCTCGAGAGGGCAAATCAACTGGCGATCGCGATGGAGACTACCTCCAGTACAAATTCCGTTGCGCTCGATAATGTTCTGGCGCGCCGGTATCCACTGTTCTCGTCTCGCGGATCACTGTACGTTCTTGCGGCGCTTGCATTGTTGGCTTTTTCCTGGCGGTTTGCCGAAGTACATCCGGGGGTCTTTCTTCGACCTGCCACCGCGGCCGCAATCTGGAATTTTGTGCGCCGGCTCTTCCCGCCCGATCTGTCGCCCGAATTTCTCCGTACGGTGTTTCGCGCACTGGCCCAAACGATGGCTACTGCGGTTGCGGGCACCCTGCTCTCCCTTACCGTCGCTCTGCCGCTGGGAGTTCTGGCCACCGGCACCTTGTGGAACCGCGGAGTGTTGGTGGCTGCCGACGATCGCATCGCGTACGGAGCCGGTTGGATGGCAAGCCGGCTGGCACGGACAATATTAGGTTTTCTGCGAGCCGTGCCCGATCTGCTCTGGGCCTTGCTGTTTGTGGCAGCGGTTGGACTCGGGTCGCTGGCCGGAACGCTCGCTCTTGCTGTGTCCTACAGTGGCGTACTCGGGCGTGTCTATGCCGACGTCTTCGAACACGTGGATCCCCAACCGCTCGAGGCGCTACAGTCTACCGGTGCCACACGCATGCAGATATTCCTGCGCGGTGTGTGGCCGCAGGCCGTGCCTCATTTGGTGGCCTACACGCTTTATTCGTTTGAATGCTGCGTTCGGGCGGCGGCAGTGCTTGGGTTTGTGGGCGCGGGCGGCATCGGCTATGAAATCAGCGTCTCCATGAGATTGTTCGAGTACGGCCAGGTGCTGACCCTTCTGCTGGTTTTCATTATGCTGCTGACTGTTACGGATGCGGCCAGCCGCTATCTGCGAGCTCGCTCCGTCAACCGGGCAACGAGTGCGAGGAAACTGAGAGCAGAAGGTAGATCGTCTCTCACGTTGTTGACGAGCAAATCCCGCAGGCTCGTCGCCTGGATGGCAGCTCTGTCTTTGATAGTGGCCAGTTTTGCGCTCGCCGGCTTTGCACCTGAAACACTGATTCAAGCGGGGGTTGCCGGCCGCCTGACCGGCTTTGTTCGCCGCATGTTGCCCCTGGATTTGAGCTGGGCCTTCGTAAGCAGTCTGGGAACGGCCCTGCTGCAAACGATCGCCATCTCGTTGATGGGTACCCTGACCGGTATGGCGCTCGCAGTCGTATTGGCGGTGCCGGCAACGTCGACCCTTACTTTTATGCGCAGTGATTCTCCTGGGAGGCATGGGTTTACTGATCGAGTGCTGCGGGGGCTTCTGTTTTGGAGTGCGCGGTTAGTGCTTAATATCCTGCGTTCCATTCCTGAATTGGTTTGGGTTCTCATCTGCATCCTTGCTGTGGGCATCGGACCTTTTGCGGGTACGATTGCTCTTGGACTCCACACGGCTGGAGTGTTGGGCAAACTGTACGCAGAAACGATGGAGGAGGTGCCTCTTAGACCGGTAGAAGCACTGCGTTCCCTCGGGGCAAGTCCCATCCAAGTATTGCTCTGGGCTATCTGGCCGCAGGCCCGTCCTCTGCTGAGCAGCTACACTGTTCTGCGTTGGGAGACCAATCTACGGGCCTCAACCATTTTAGGCCTGGTTGGCGGGGGCGGACTGGGGCAGGCAATCTACAATAACGTCCAACTCGGTTTCTACCCTCGCTTGACCACTCTAATCCTGTTGATCTACGCATTGGTACTTGCCAGTGATTGGATCGGGGAGCGGCTTCGCTTGCATGTAGCATAGCGTCGCATAACGATGACTACCATGAAGGTCAACGAACGATTCCAGAATGGTGCGCAGGATTATGTCGCGTACCTTGAGACGCCGGAGGGCCGCTTGCGCTCCGACTTGGCATTCGGGAACCTGGAGGATTTTCTTCCCCGGTCGCAAGCCGGGAAGTCATTGCGTGCTCTGGATGTCGGGAGTGGCACTGGAGCGACGGCGGTTCGCTTGGCGCTTCTTGGGATGCACGTTACGCTGCTGGATTCGTCTCCGGCGATGCTGGATATAGCGAAGCATGCGGCACAGGAAGCCGGAGTTTCGGACAAGGTCGTATTAAGACGCGGGGATGCTGCGCAGTTGACGAACTTGTTTGACGCTGCATCGTTCGATGTAATTCTGTGCCACAACGTCCTGGAATATCTCGACGACCCGGTTGGCTGTGCTGTGCGGCGCGGCTCGCGCCTTGCGGGATTCATCAGCGATACTGTCAGTCCTTGTGCGGAACCGGGCCGGAGAAGTATTCAAGGCCGCTATCCAAGCCGGTGATTTGGCGGCGGCGGAAAATAACCTCACCGCGGAGTGGGGAGAAGAGTCTTTGTACAGGGGCCGGGTACGATTGTTTACTCCAGGGAGCTTGCGAACCATGCTGAACGAGGCGTCGGCGGGAGTGATTGCCGAGCGGGGTGTGCGCGTGCTTGCGGATTACCTGCCGCCACAGGTTTCTCGCAGCGCCGAATATGAGCGGATTCTTGATTTGGAGCGCAAATTGAGCAGCCGGCCAGAGTATGCCGCAGTCGCGCGCTACGCACAATGCTTTGCGCGTCTGAGTTGATGGTTTGAGCGAGAAATGGTCCATGAATAACGTCGCCGGGAAAGCGTCATCCATCGCATCTGGGGCGAGGGCGACTGATGCCACAATTTCGCTTGGGCTCGGACTCACCAACGAGTGTAATCTCTCTTGTTCCTTCTGCTACCGCGATCCAGCTCGCACTGATCGTCTCTCCTTAGATCAAGTGAAGTCCGTGATGGAACGCCTGCCCATCCATTCGGTGAATCTGGGGACGGGTGAGAACGGCATGCATCCAGAATTTAAGGGGATCCTGGCCTACCTGCGAACGCGGCCCATCAAGCTCACCATCACTTCCAACGGCCACAGCGTTGCTGTGTTGGAAGACAACGAGTTGCGCGCCTTTCACGACATTGAGTTTTCTCTCGATTATCCAACGCAAGCGGAACAGGATGCGCAGCGAGGACCAGGTAATTGGGAGCTGATACATGAGCAGGCAGAACGTTGCGTAAGGCTCGGCGTGCCTGTAACCATCATCGCAGTGATGATGAAATCTAACTATCTGCGTTTAGCGGATGTGGCGCGAGTAGCCAAACAGTTTGAGGCTCCGCTCCGTGTGAACGTGTACCAGGCCGTGCGATCCGACATTTATGCATTGTCCTACGAAGAGTATTGGGAAGGGTTCCGGCGCCTCTTTGCAGAGACCGATGTAATCGCTATAGGCGAGCTGTTGGTTCGGGCGATGGCGGGACTCCCGCCGCTGAGAGGAGGATGTGGCGTAAGCACAGTGAGAGTTACGCCGCGTGCCACGACACAGCCCTGCGTTTATTGGCCAGGAGCGGGCGAGCCGTTGTCGAATTTGATCTCGAAGGGGCTCGACATTCTAGACTCCGCACCCTTCGACCAAGCCCGAACGCTTCCCGAGGCGTGCCTGCCCTGCGAGTTCCGGGACTCATGCCATGGTGGCTGTGCCGGACGTCGACGACTCCAGGGCGCGCTGCTGGAACCTGACTACTACTGTCCAATCGTTCGCGGCGAACGGCCGCGCCTTCGGGTCCGCATGGCCGCGAGCCGCGATCTGCCCAAGCTGAGGAGTTCTTGCACTACTGTAGTGATCGCCCGGGACGCCGCTTCGTGAACAACGGCATCAATTGTCCGAGCCAGCCAGTCAGTATTTTATTTCGCGTCCACCCAGGTGTCTGACCCTGCCAGCTTAACTGAAACGTCAGAAATAAAGATGTGCAGGGGCTTGCCATCGGCGTTGCCGCGGTGCTCGGTTGAGATCAGCAGAGGACCTGCCTTTTTGTAGCCTGTCCAGGTTGCTTTGACGAGGCTTGGCTTTTTGTCCCCGCCGTGATGGAACACAAGGTACTCGACGCGGTTGTCTTTGCCGACGTAAAGGTCCCAAGTGTCGCCGGGCGTGTAACCGCCGAGTTCTGATCCATACTTCACCGAGACCAGCGTCGCTGACCCGGCCCCCGCCGGCAGTTTCTTCATACCTTCATCGGTCACAGTGGCGCTGGTGTCCCAGTAAGCGTGTAAGGGGAACAGGAGCCAATAATTATCGTTGGTGAAACCGGCATCAGTTTGCTTCTTCGTGTCGTCGTTGATCTCGGAGCGCATGTAGGTAACTTTGACTGCCTTACCGTCTTTATCCTTCCCCTCATAGGAGACCCTGCCGGTTTTGGGTTCCCACTCCCACACGCGAGCAGCTTTGAAAAGTCCGGTAATTTCCCCGTTCCAGGTGTAGCGGATGGCATCGATTTGCCCGAACGAATCGAGGCCATAGGTCTTGGCGATCTGTTCGAGAATGGGCGGGCGCGTCTGCGTCCAGGCGGTTGAAGCAACGGCCAACACCCCGAAAGTCAGAAGACGGATCATGGTTGCACGGCTCGGACTTGTCATGGAGTTTGCTCCTCAGTGAATTGAACAGATTTCTCTTGGATGTTGGGCACAAGATTTCGGATACAAATGCCTTTAGTCAATCGAGCGTGCGGTTGCCGGCGGCCGTTTGTACCGGCGAAACGCGACAATGGCAGCGGCCGTTGCAACCGACCCGTATTCTGCCAGCATGATCCAGCCTGGGAGCACCCACGGACGACCAAGCGCACGTAAATGCCAAACGTAGTAAGTAGGAATAATGCTCACCGTCCAGATGATTATCGGCACGGTCGAAGCCGACCACAAGAACGGCACCAGCCAGAGAAGATACCACGGATATACGACTGGTGCGCATAGAAGCGATGCTGCCATGGGCCAGGCAAATGCGTCGGGCGAGAATGCCGCGGCCTTGCGCCTCATCCAGATTGCGGTAAGAAAGCCGACGAGGACTGCCAGCCCAGCCAGCAACTGCGGAGGCGCCACCTGATCGAGAGCCGCAAACACGGGACCATTAAAGCGGAAGCTATGCACATACGCGTCCAGCGAGCCGATCGGAATGCGGCCATGGTTAAAAAATGAACGATTAAGAAATGGCACATACAGGAGTCCGACCACAGCTGCTGCCAGCGCTGCGTCGCGAATGCGAACCCGCTTCCAGTAGAGGGGCAGGAGTACGACGGGCAGGAATTTCACTGCTACGGCTATCCCAAATGCGACGGCCGCAGTCGCCCGCCATCGGCGCACCAGCGCAGCGGCGGACACCAGCAACAATAGCGCGCCAACAATGTCGATGTGACCGCTTCCCGCCACCTCAATGGCCAACAATGGATTCCAGGCGAACGCTAGAAGCAGGTGCGATGGTTGGCGGCAAGCACGTAAGACATCCAGTAACACCGCAACAACTGTGAGCTCGCAAACCACAAATGCGACTTTCAGCGCGAAGGTGGACTCGTGAATCGCGGTTACTGCGCGGAAAAAAAGCTCGGCGCCCGGTGGATATGGGCTCGGCAGATCCGGGTGGTTTAGCGTGCGGGTCTCGGGTGTGTGCAACGCGGCGAGCGCAGGATCGCTGGGCACGACAAGATAGGGGTTGTAGCCGAGTCTCTGCACGCGGCCGTCCCAAACATACCGATGGATATCATCGTCGGCACCCGGGAGCACACGAAGAAATTCAATATGCCACACCGCAGCCAGGACGAGCCCGATAACGACAACGCGCCGAGAAAATTTTGGCGTTGCGAGAAACTCACGGATCGCTAACAGGTACGCGGCTCCCGCAAGCGTCAACGAGGCCATGAAGTACGGTCCACCCCGATCGCCGAAGTTGCACGAGCAGATGGTTAGCGTCACGCACAACGTGGCGCCGAGTACGTACACTCGCCACTCGGGAGTGACCTTCACAGTTCTCCTGTGCCGGTTCGATTGCCCGTCTGAGAGTTTGTCCGAGAATGTCCGGCCGCAAGCTCCCATTCTTTAAGCCACGCCGCCGTGCGAGGCGCCCTTGCCGGAGCCAGACGCAACTCCGCTGCCAACCGAGTCAGGTCGTCAGCTACATCAATGTCGTAGAAAGATTCTGCGAAACCTACGGATAGCCCAAGCGCTTGTGCGCGCGACAGGAGTCTCTCTAGCGCGCTGCTGGTGCCCATTCCGTCGCCTGCGAAAAGCGTAGGATGAGAAGCCTTTGCCCCGACAAGATAGTAGCCTCCGTCGTGCGTTGGTCCGACGACTACGTCATGTGAAGTGAGCGCTTCGAACGCGTCTTCGAGAACGGAGCGCGGCAGGTGTGGGCTGTCGCTGTTGAAGGCAATAACCCGTCGTTGGTGTGCGTCTCTCTGATGATCTTCCTTTTTATGATCGGGGGCGAAGTGCGCAAACACCGAAGCGAGGCCCGAGGCAAGACCCTCACCTTTCTGGGCAACGACGCTCACTTCTTTGCCTACCAACCTCGCCAGCTCGTTTACATCCGACTCCGGGCACATGATTGCAACTTCCACATCGCCCAATGACCGCACCAGCGCCATTGTGTCGTCCAAGAGACAGCAATAGAAAGCAGTGACAGCTTCGGGAGAAAGGCTGGGAGTCAGGCGAGTCTTAACCGAGCCTGACCTTGGCGCTTTCGCCATGATGACGAGCGTGCGGTCACTGCCTAACGAACGCACCACTATCTCGCTTGCGGATTTCATAAACCAATTTTGACGCGGATCTATGCTGGACGCGTCGTCCCGGCTCTGCGCCGCCGGAAATAATAACGCACTATCAAGCTGAGAATGAACCACGCCGCTCCGACTGTGCCCTTCAACGTACCGCTGATCTTCGATTTTCCGATACGTGGGTGGTAGCTTACCGGAACTTCAACCACGCGGAATCCGGCCAGGGCGCCTTTGAGGATCATCTCAACCGCCCAGCCATAGGTAGTCTCTTCGAGCGCGAGCGCGCGTAGCACATCTGCGCGGCCAGCGCGAAACGGGCCGAGATCGCTGATGTCTACTTTATAGAGAAGCCTGATCAGACTCGCTGCAAGACGATTACCGAACGCCTGATGCCAGGGCAACGACCCAGCAGAACTCTGCGAACGCAACCGGGAACCGAGCGTGATGTCGGCGCGCCCCTCCCGAGGTCCGTGAATGATTGGCGCTAAAAGAATCGGCAGTTCGGCGGGCCGGTCGCTATAGTCGCCATCGAGGAACACAACCACGTCAGGGGAATTTGCCGCGGCCAGACCCGTGAGGCACGCGCGCCCATAGCCGCGGCGCGGTTCGTGAACCACGCGGGCTCCCATTCGTGAGGCGATCTCGGGCGTCCCGTCGGTTGAATTGCTATCTACAACCAAAACCTCGGTGACAATGTCGGCCGGGAGATCAGCCAAGACGCGGCCGATGGACTGCGCTTCGTTGTGCGTAGGAATGACGATCGACACTCGAACCTGATCCTGGCTCAAGTCACCACCATGGGGAGGACGGCCAGCGCCGCGCCAAGAAGAGGTCGACTCCCCATGCTCGACCGGCCCTCCCCACCGCGAGAGCAAGTGACGCGAGCACCGGGACCAGCAGCTCCCAGATCCAAGCCGTGCCCCACTCAGACACCCAAAGGCTGCTCAGGTACAGAAACGCCACAAAGGCAATCGGGCGCGTGAGGAGACCGACAACGAGCAGGATTCCGAGAGAGATCTCGGTCAGCGCCTGCATGGGAGCCGCCATCGCGGCGTGACTCGCCGCCAGTGCCATGACCGACTTCCATATGGCCGGCGAGTGACTGTTCTTGATGTAGTAGTTGATTAGGCCTGCATAGCCCGCTGGAGTGTACAAACCCTTCCCCAGATTTTCGAAGAAGACCCATACGAGCATCGCGCCGATCGTCACCCGAACTATTGCCAATCCATTTGCGGCGGGCGAGTGACTGTCCAAATTCTGCATTGGGCTTGCGTTCGTCATCATCGTGACCTCGTATCCAATGGGTGCCGTGCCAGTTTGCGACGGGAAGACAGGGAGTGGACATCTTAAGCGGTTTTTCTGGTTCTTTCTAGTGGACGCGCAAGGATCATGTAAGTTACGGGAGGATCCAAACCTTCCTACTCGTCACCAATCCGGATTTGCAAACTCAGACTTAGGCATGTTCGCGTATTTCGGAATAACGAGAGAGCAGAATTTCTCCGCAGTCAGACTTGCTGGCGGAGAGGGAGGATTCCGAACCCTCGGTAGAGGTGTTAGCCCGTACAACGGTTTAGCAAATTCAACCCGGTCCCCTACCTATTGCGCGGAATTAATGAGTTACGCCACTTCAGGCGTCCTCCGTCGGCCGCGAGCTCTCGGTAACCTTAGCTAAAGTCCCGTCACGAACCGCCGATAATGAAAGAAAGCGAATCTCAAGGAGAGGGACACCCCTTCGCTGAGGAGAATCAATATAGCTTTATGTCCATACGCGCTCTCATTATTGACGACTCCTCGGTTATGCGAAAGATCGTGGAGCGATCGCTGCGCCAAGCGGGCATTGACCTGAGCGACGTCTTTCAGGCCGGAAATGGAGCCGAAGCGCTGGGGGTGCTAAAAGACAGTGCAGTCGACCTTATTCTTTGCGACATCAATATGCCGGTGATGGACGGACTGGAGTTCATCAAGCAGCTTCCTGGGATTGAGAACGCGAAAGGCGTTCCGGTGGTCATGATCACGACTGAGGGCAGCGAGGCTCACGTGGTGCAGGCGCTCTCCGCCGGCGCCCGTGGTTATATCCGCAAGCCGTTCACGCCGGAGCAGGTGAAGGAACATGTCATTCCCGTCCTGGCAGGTAAATCATGAAATCCGTGACCGAATTGCTGGCCACTGACGGCGGCCATCAGGACTGGATTCCCTTACTGGAGATGGCGGCGCGAGAAGTCTTCGAGCTGATGCTGAGTTGCCCACTGAGCGAATCGCCAACTGTGGATGACTCAACCCTGGACGTCACTGCCATGGTGGGATTGGTGGGCCGGCTGTGCGGCGTACTTAGTGTTCGCTGTGACGGCAACGCGGCCGCCCTGATGACCTCGAAAATGCTGGGAGTGCCTCTAGGCAAAGTCGGCTCGGAGGTCTCGGACGCCATGGGCGAGGTCTGCAATATGGTTGCCGGGAACTTTAAGAACAAAATTTCCGGCCTCGGGGAAGGCTGCATGCTTTCTCCGCCGACCGTCATCACCGGCAGCGATTACAATCTGCACTCCATGGCCGATTCTCCGGCGGTTGAGATCCGCATGCTGTTTGAGAAGATGCCCCTCGTCATCTCTCTCCAGATCCACAGTTAACAATTTTTCTTCTGTAACCTGTCAAGGCCTTCCAATTGCCGGTCCCGTTCAGCCCTGCGCCGCTTTCGAGCCAAACACTGCGGATACTAGAGCATGAATCTCCTCGACCGCTTCATCCAGTTCGAAGATGAACCTCACCAGGTCTACGCCTTCCAAAGACTGATGTTCCTTCAAGAGAATTGCCCATGCCGGGTGATCCGCAGGCTGGAAAAAATCTTCCAGGGAAAATCCACGCCTCGAAAGAACCATCCTGCTGGCCCAGAATTGCCCCCGTGGGCCGGCAACGGTAAAGGGCTTCGAGGGTATGGCTTCTCGCATAATCTTGAGTGGCACGCTAATTTCATATGGGAACTTAGCCAACAGCGTCGGTTGGTCACTGGCTTGACTAACTAGCTGTGGAGAGGAGGTGAGGCTGAACAACAAAGCCACACCGGAAGGGAAGAACCATTGACTCTCCTTACGAAAAAAAGCTCATTGGTAAACGCATCTCTAATGCGGGTTGGCCGCTGGCGGATTTGCATTCGAGAGCCGGGCGATCTTCTCCTGTGGCAGCGAATGCAGCAACTCAACAAAAGCAGCATTGGTCCAGCCAAATCCCATTACGTTTGCGGCGTATCCCGCCTTCACGTTTGTCTCGGAAGATCGAGTGACGACGTTGTACTTCTCGCGAATCGTCCCATCCCGCATAAAGTTGTCGAGGACGGTTGATAGAAACTCCGTTGAAACCCGGTCTGCTTCAGCGTTGTGTCCGTAGCGCCGCATGCCCTCCACGGCCAGCAACTGGATGGGTGCCCATCCAAAAGGATAATCCCACTGTGCCTGCGTTTCCTGCATGCTCATCGCGATGCCCCCCGCTTTCTCAAATAAACTCAAATTCTTCACCACGGCGCGAGCTTGCGCGGCGGTGGCCAATCCAGCCCACAACGGATAAAACGTCGTAGCATATCGATAAGTTGACCTCCGGTTTTTTTCGAAGTCGTAATCAAAAAAAAGTCCTTGCCTTTCATCCCACAAGTATTTTTGTATCGCTACCCGGCGCGTCTCCGCCAGTTTTTTCCAATGCTCCGCGTCAGCAGCCTTTCCCAAATGGTGGCTCATCTCTTCCAGGTCCCGCTCGGTCTTATAAAGAAGACTGTTCAGGCATACGGGAGCGTAGTGGTGAGTAGCGGCGCCGTAAGGCCCGAAGCGAAAAGAAACATCGAATCCCGATTCGCGCATGGACCGGTCACCCTTGTAGTAATCCGGTTTGAGTCTTATGCGGCGCGCGGGCTCGCACGAAGACTGGGATTGCCCCACGCCGCAGACCAGCACGGAGTACGCCGAGCCTGAGGCCGCATCGGCTGGAACATCGGCTTCCTCGCCCTCGTAGGAGGGAATTCCCCAGTGAAAAAGAAAATACGCAGCCACTTGCCGGTAGATATCGTTTTCATCTTGCAAGGCCTCGGGCGCAGGGCCTTCGCCAAAATCATAATAACGAGCCAGACCGGTGTTGCCCGCCAGATGTGGCTCGCGCGTCCACATGGCATAGTCCCGCTTGGTGTAGGAATATGCGGTTTCCAGCCAATCGCGATCGTCTCGTCCCGCCGCTGTTTGCGCTTCGTGGACTGCCATCACCATCGAGCTCAGGAAAGGAGGCTGCGAGCGAGTCAGATAATAAGTGCGATTCGCATTCAGGACAGCGCCGTAATGTTCAATCTCAAAGAAAAAATTCTCCACCATTCCGCGCGCAAGATCCAACCGGCCATCTCGCAACAAGCCGCGAACAATGAAGTAGCTGTCCCATCCATACATTTCGTTGAAACGCCCGCCCGGCACAACGTACTTGTTCTTAAGATAAAGCAATCCGGGGGGCTGGATCGTGACAACGTTTGCCGAGCCAAGTTGATGAATGACCTGCGGCAGATGCGCGAGCGTCACCTTGCAGTTGCGCTGCAGTTCGTCGAGCTCCCGAGGAGGAGGAAAATCGGCGGGAAGATAAACCACGGGTGCGGCCAACAGTTTGGGGTCCGAAACCGCGCCGCAAGAACTGGTTGAGCGAGTAAGGGAGTCCCACCCCGTATGGATGTACGCGAGAATATCCCGGAGAGCGGATTCGCCGCTGAGATGATCTGGCTCTGATTGCCCCAGAGCAGCGACCGAGAGTATCGCAATCAGGGAGGCGCCGAGGAATGGAATCCGAAAACGACTGCGTGGCCCAGAAGGAGCAAGCCAAGATCCTAGCATCCTGTCGCTCATAAGCAATCTACGACAGCAAGAATTTTGGCCGAGCCAGAACATGGCCTCTCAGTGTATTCCCTCGACGATCTGAGCTTCTTAACACAGTCTGGTCCACGTCAGAATTGAATGCGCGCCGAAAGCTGGATGCGCCGCATGGAGCTTCCATTTTGCGAGGAGACAATACTGGAGATTGTTCCAGCATTGCCATCCTGGCAGTCGACACACGAGTCTGGCTGACCTAGGTTGACGTGGTTGAACAGGTTAAAGAAGTCGGCGCGGAACAGCAAGTTAAGCTGTTCTCTTAAGGGAACGGACTTTGATATCGACAAGTCCGTATCGATATAGGCTGGGCCAAGGAACGAATCGCGACCGATGTTGCCAAAAGTTCCGACCAATGGGCGAGCAAACGGCCCAAATGTTGAGTTCGCCTGTCCGGGAGGCTGCAATACATAAGGGGAGGGGGTAAAGAACGGAACCCTATGCGTTACGTGATTAAACCTACCGACACCAGTGGAAAATCCTGGCAACACCAGCGCAAACGCGGCGCCACGAGTGGGGCTGCCCAACATTTGATCACCCAGGCCCGTTTGATCTCCGGAACCGCTCCTTCCTCACCAGTTTGACCACACATTTCTTTGAACGTCGCGTGTCTTCCTACAGGTAAGCCTCCGTCGGGACTAATGCTTTCAGCGCGAAGTGCCGATTAGTTACCGGACGGCGATCGAGAATTTACAGCTGGGCAAGAGAGCCACCTGCAAAGCAGAGTGATCGCGCGTTTCGGAGGGAATGTGTCAAACAGCGTGTTTCCTGGCGTTGAGAGTAATCTTTTGAGGTCGGATTCGGGGCGCGCGCTCCGCTCATGCCATGTCGCCGGTCTCCTACTCAGAAAAATCGTCATCCTGATCTTTGCCGTTGGGATTGCCATTCCAGCTGCGGCACAGCATCCTTACCTTTGGTTCGACTCCACTGAGCGGGCATTTATGCGCGGCAAAGTCGCGTCGAACTCCGTGGACTGGCTTGCGCTTAAAGCTCAATGCGATCTTCTTGTGCAGTACGCGGTGCGCTATCCGCACGCCACGAACGGTGGCACCAGCCTGACACGCGGTTCTACCTACGATCCTCCGAAAGCAGCGGGGGCGATCACGACTGGATTCAACGGCTCGCTTTGGGATACGTCGATGGATCAACTTGGAGCCTGCTATCAGGCGATCAAAGGGAGCGACCCAGTCACGGCTAATAAATATCTGGCGCAGGTGCACAACATCATTACTGCGATGAGTCAGCCGTCGCTGCGACTCGTGCGACGGAGCGATGGCATGACGCGCTACGCGGTTTCCACGGACGGCAATGGCAACGATTTACTGGCCGGCGCGGCGCTTCAGGTGGTCATGCCTTTTAACACCGGAGTGGCGATCGGCGACACCTGGACGATCAGCGGAGCAACTGGCTGCACAACCATGAACGGCACCTGGAAAGTTTCATCCAAGAGTGGGGCATGGTCGATTTTTTTCAGCAAAGGCGACGGCACGGCGGCGCCACTGCTCAATGCCAACTGCACGCTCTATTCCGTCAGCATCGGAGATTCTTTTCCGGCGCGTCTTTACATGCCAGCTATCGCCAAGGCTTATGACTGGTTCTATGACGGATTGGCCATCTCGTATCCGGGCGACCTTGCGAAATTGACCTCGGCGATGACCGCCTGGGCCACAGAAATGACCTACTGCACAGGGCATCCGCATCCGGAGGACAACTACCATATCGGCCACATTTGGGGAGCGGCGGCGGGATATGTGGCATTTAACAGCGACAATCCGGCCCTTGGAATCGCGCTCAAGAACCTTCTCGCTGGCAAGTTTACGGCTACGAATCAATTTCGAGACTACAACAATTTGTGGCTGAGCGGTGGTGGCAATGGCGAGGGATTGGAAGCTTACGGCTACGACTCGATTCTCCGCATCATTCAAGCCGAGTACGCCATGTATCTGTATGGCACGGATTGGAGGATCCCTCCCTACAATTTCCCTTTTCTGGATGACAATCTGCAATACTTTATGGAATTTACGACGCCGACGCTGCTGGCCCTTGAAGGGAACGAATACAACTACCCCGTTGGGTCGGGCTACTGTCCCAATCAGAGCGAGCCATGCGGCGGCGGACAGTGGTTTCCCAGCGAGTCAAGTTACATCGACTTGAGTCAGTCCGTGTTCTACGCGAGAGTTGCAGAGCGGATGTCGAGCGCTTACGCGGCTCAGTTTTTCAGCTGGTACGAAGCGGTCTATTCCGCGGAACACATGGCGGCTGGCACAAGTGTTCCGGCATGGAACGGGGTTCCATATTCGTCGGCGCCCACTGTTCAAGCGGCATTTCTCTGGTACGACTCCAGTTCCGCGAATAGTGATTGGACTACGATTCCTCTGACCTATTGCGGATGGAGTGGTAATTACTGTGTGACCCGCTCGGCTTGGAACAATAGCGCAGCGACCGAGGTCGGGATTCTGGGGGGCCCAAGTGTGGGCTCGGCAGGGAATGGCAAAACGCAGTTCGATTCCGGCGCGGTAACGATCCAGAGGGGAAATAACCGGCTGGTGGTGTACGGCCTGGAAGAATCCTCGCGGGCGGCCGAGCTTGTTTCAGGGAACGAGCACGACGTTCTGCACAACGAACGCGGAAGCTACGGAAACAAGAAGAACTCGATCTTCTGGGCTGGCGCAAGCGCTTCCGAAACGTGCAATCAGGGGTTGACGTCAAAGTCGGCGCCTCCAGGCCAGGTCAATACTGTGATGACCTTTCCCTCCTCAATTGACCGGACTGAGGATGCGGGTGAATACGTATATTTCCGCGCCAATCACCTGGAAGCTAATAATGCGAAAAGCTGTATTGACCGGAAATATCATCAGGTCAGCTGGATACGTGAAGTTATTTTCCTGCGTCCAAACCTGGTTGTTGTCCACGATCGCACCACGGTCCTAAACAACACGGACGACAGAGCGATGTTCTGGACGTTCGGACGTGACCTTGCAAAAGTCACGGCGGGCGTGCCTTCCGGGATTACTCGTTACGACGTCGGCATCGACGGCGTTTATCGCGGGGCATTCTGGTCGGTACTGCCTGCATCGGCCGCGGTGAGTTTGGTGGACCATGACAATCTTCACTTCCTCTATCGCGCCGAAGTGCGGCCTGGCGCTATGAATCACCTTGCCGACAACTGGCTGGCCGTGTTCGATGACGCGGCGAATCCGGCCGAAGTGAACACTGTGAGCGAAGTCTCTGCGATGAACGCTGACGCCGTGCAATTCAATGACGCCAACGCCAGCATAGTGGCCTTCGCCAATGTCGAT
Source organism: uncultured Acidobacteriota bacterium (assembly GCA_963761915.1). GTDB lineage: Bacteria > Acidobacteriota > Terriglobia > Terriglobales > Acidobacteriaceae > Sulfotelmatobacter. Next base: position 629,531 of record CAVXIO010000016.1, on the reverse strand, counting down.
CCGCATGTGACCACGACAGCGACTCTGGCTTGGCCGATCAACGGCTCCTCGGCGCACTATATTGCAGGATTAACTCCAGCAGCGACTTATGGCATCTCGACGGCAGGTGGGATTCTTACAATATCGTCCAAGGGTACTTATGCTGCGGGTGCGGCCGGAGTGCTCACATACGTGAAATGATTTTTCGGAGCATAAGCGAGCATTGGCCGCTAACCAGCCTTGAGCGAGGGTGATCTGGCGGAGATTTCCGCAACGTGGCCTTCGCTACGTCATTAATTCATCTCCCGTTAATCTTGCCGTTATTTCCGCGTAACAGTGTTCTGCGATTGTCTACTTCCCAGTAAGTTCCCAGTCAATTCGTCAATTTGTCGCGATGTCAAAAGAAGTCGGAGGAAGGCCGAGAAGGCGACAGTGTGGAAGTCGAGGCCATCCCCCAGCCATGAACGTATCGTTAGCCACGGAGTAAACCGTCAGCCGGAGGGGGAGAAAGCCGCGAAACATGGGCCGAGAACAAGGGATTGTCGGGGAAGCAAGGACTCCATCATACGACAGATTGTTGTCATCCTGGTTACGACTGCTGCTTGTGATTTGCGTACTCGTCCAGGCCAATGTTTTGGCAGCAGTGGGTGCTGAAGCGAAAGCGTCAAACCGCAACGTTGGGCCGGCCGCGGTTGCGTCGGCCCCTGGCAATCCGTCGAAGTCGCGAGATTCTGCAGGTGACTGTTCGAAGGGCGGGTCGAGGCTTGGGGATCAAACGGGGTGTGGGGATAAGCCCGGGCGCACGGTGGCAGTACAGGTGCCGGAATCGTCTTCTCTGTTTCTCGTGGGCTGTGGCCTGCTATTGATGGCGGCTTTCTTGCGTCATCGTTTCATACGAATCAAATCGCCGGAGAGCGCGCGGCGCTGAGTGCTGGTAAATACAGTTGCAATGGGGGGCCGCTAACTTGTCATACATGCCAGTAGGACATTCGCAACCATTGAGCGCCACCGGGAGCGATCTGGAATCGCAGAAATTCCTCAACTATCCTCCGCGATGGTATGCAATCTTTGTGATGTCGCGCCACGAGAAGCGACTGGTCGGCCATTGCTCAGAACGGCAGATTGAGGCCTTTCTGCCCCTTTACCGGGTAAAGCATCGCTGGAAGAACCGGTGCACGGCTACAGTCGATCTACCACTCTTCCCCAACTATCTTTTCGTGCGAATTGAACGTCAGCAACGTATTCAAGTCTTAAACCTTCCCGGCGTCTTATCCATCGTTTCTTCTGGACACGAAATGGTGCCCGTTTCGGACGAGTACATCACATCTCTGCGAGAGGGTTTGCTGGCGCACAGAATCGAGCCTCATCCCAATGTGGAAGTGGGAGACCGGGTCTGCATCACAACCGGCCCGATGGCTGGGATGGAGGGTGTCCTGTACCGCCAGAAAAACGAACTTCGCGTCGTGCTCAGATTGGACATGATTGGCAGGAGCGTGGCCGTTGAGGTAGGCGCGGAGGAAATTTCCTATGTTGGCTCGCGTACCCTTTACTCAACTCGGCTTGAAAGGCACGGATTGTCCCAGCCGTTGGCTACGGGCACATAACTGGGACGTTGTCCGAGCCAGGATCAAGAGAGCAGCTCGGGGTCATTGCCGCAACGGCTGAGTTTCAAGCCCTTCGGCGCCGTCGCAAACCTCACGCAGCGGATCCTGCCCGTTGCTGATGTCCGACACCGCCAGGTACATCTGCCACGCTGACACGAAGTGAATTTGTGCTTCGCGTCTTTCTGCCTCTGCGCCTGCTAAAGCAAACAACTTGATCAAATCTGTGCTGAGTAACGCTTCTGAGTTTCTTGGCGTGCACCCGTGGGTGTAGAGCTTTAGAAAGGCATGCTCGCCGATGCGCGGGGCCAGATCGAACCAGCGACACGCGCGATAGGCAGTTGGAGGATCGTAGGCCGCGACTTCCCCTGTCTCTAAGCGGGGTATAAAGCGTTCTCTCCAGCGGAGGCCGAAGGGACCGGGAATCATCAGCAAGTCGCCGGATGTGCCTTCTCCCGCGCACACCGGAGTGCCCCAGTCGTAGGATTTCGGCGCGGTGGGATCGTCCGTACACCAATAGACCGAGTTAACCAAACGCGCCTGGCTGGGAGATGCTCCTGAGGGCATGGTGAAGTCGGCGTAGCAGCCGAGTTCGCGCAGGATCGTAATCTCGTCGTTCAGCCCACACCAGCGGCCTTCGAGAGAGTTGTCGAGCGCCCAGTTGCCGTGAATAAAGCCGAACTTAATCCGGCCATCGACTTTCCGCAGAAGACCATGACGTTTCGTCAGGGTCTCGCAAAACATGCCGATTCGATGGATAAAATCCTCACGCCCTTCCCCGTTATGGTGGATATGTACTTCGACATCCGCGATTCCATCGTGCGTCATCGCCGCGAGCGCATCGAGCAGATTCGGTTGATATTGCTCTACCGGATAAAAAAACGTATATCGCGGGGGCGAGTTTGCATAATCCCGGCTCACGCCCGCGGCGATTGCCGGCCAACGCTTTCGCCACGCATCCACTCGCCGGCGCGCAGTTTCCAGATCGGCGTGGTTCCAGAAAGGCTCGAAATGATCTGCGACGGCGATCCATACATGGCGGAGGCGTGGGGAATTTCCATTCAGAGCACGGCGGACGCGATCAGCCAGGTATGGCCGTAGCCAAATCTCGGCATGGCGGGGCAGTTTCATTTTGTGATCGAATCGTGGTCGTTGATGACCCTTAGAAAAGTGGAATCGCCAAACGCGCTGAAGGTTGCTACCGTGATGCTCCTGAACTGATTCCCAGCTCGCTTTCTGAAGCGCGAGCTGAACCGGGGAAATACCCAAGAGAGCTCATGAGTTCTCGCCATGCGGCTTCGATTTCTAATATCGAAGCTGCCGGCAGATTGGCGCGCCATCCGCCTGACTTGGCCGCCCCCACGAAAGGAATGTCCTTCCGGTGTTGTTTCGTGGCCGCCCACTGATGTTCCTGCTGTTTTTCCATTTGACGCAGGCGTTCGGCAGAACTGCTTGCAATCGTGCGCTCTAATTGTTCAGCTGTTGGCGCTAACTCCAGGAAGGATGCAACTCGTGCCAATTCGCATCTCGTATCCTGCAACATGTCTTCATAACGCAACAGGAGAAAGCGGTCGCTTCGGCCGCGCGTCGAGACCCAGCTCGCAACATTTTCAGCCCACGTTCCCCAGCTTGCCGAATTTAGTTTTCCTTTCACGAAATCATGCACGTAAAGCTCCAGCGGATAGGCATCGTCAATCTGAGTGTATTTTCTTTGAAAGTTGTAAAGAGACAGTGCGACGTCGCGGGGATCGCGGACAATATAGATGACCCGGGGATAGCGATGATCGAAATATTCGTGACTCTTGATCATTCGCGGGCGAGGAATGCGTTTGAGAGCCCGGCTGGAAACACCCGAAATATCGGGAACCAAGTTTTCGATATTCGCAAAGCTAACTTCCTCGTCGGGATGCAGAAGGTTCGCAACCAGAAACCGCGTCCAGGTGTTGCCGGATCGCGGGTAGGAGACAATCATGGTGTCATCCGGAAAGACGGCAAAATTTCTGTCTGCGTGGTCCATTGCGAGCAGATATTTCAGCACCGTTTTAATACCGTAAATCATAATAAGGATGGGTGCCAAGTCCCGTCTAGATGGCCTCGCACGTGAGCGAGATACGCATGCCCAGGTAATACGCCTCAAGATCGTCCCAGCTTGTGATGCCCGCATTGCGCCAATCGTAATAGCGTAAAGGTCGGAAGCCGACCGCGCGCAACATCAACTCCAGCGCTGACTTGGTGGGCCTTCCCGTAACAATATGGTTGGGGGTTCCGGGTTCGCCCACTGCTCCGTTGCTCTCCGCCTCGATTTCTTCCTCGTAGATCTCGATGATGTTAGCGGGACGAATGGAGATCTGAGTGTCTATGATCAGATGCTTCGGTTTTAGGAGAGCAATCTTCCGCAACAATGGCATGTGGTCGATGGTGTGGTAGAGGAATCCAAAGCAGAAGACCGTATCGAACCGTCCGGCCTGAAGGCGATCCAATTCGGTCAATACATCGCCTTGCAGGGACTCAACCCGTTTGTCGGGCACGCCGTACTCGCGCATAATATTGCGCGCGGCGTCAATCAGGTGACGGCGTGCTTCGATGCCAAATACCGATTGAGCGCCTGCTCGATACGCCGCGAACGACCAGCGGCCGTCGTGCGAAGCGATGTCCAGGATTCGCCGTTCGGCGATGACCTCGGCGTTCGATTCAATCAGCGCCCGATGCCGCTGGTTGAGGCGCTCCCGCTCTGGCCTGGTTGCGCTGGAACTCAGGAAGAGTGGATAAGCGTCAAAGAAACCTTGAGGAGCGGAGCGCCCTTTGCCACGCACCATATGCCGGAACCATCGCTCGCGGTTCCTGGACCGCAGACGCGCTTGAATCTCGGACAATAGCGTCGGGCTCTTTGACTTATGATTCATACGTCTCCGATAATGCCTAGTATTGCCGTGTCGTCGAGTCGACCCTTCACCAAGAACCGCTACGCCGAATCTCCGCCTCGAATGCGGCTCCAAGCTTCAATGAGCTTGCCGGCTGTGCTCGGTGCAATTCCAAGCGCAAACACCGCTAAGTTCACCTCCGGCCGATGGAAATGTCGGTTAGCCTCACAGAGCAACTTCTTCGCCTCTTGGAAATGCCGCACTCGGAGTTGCCGCCTGGCCTCCTCCATCGTGTAGATTGCTTTCGATTCCATCAAACGGTTGCCGATCAAATCGCGGTGCGCCTGGGACAAGGGCAGAGTTTGAACCGCCTTCGTCAGAATCGAGTCATATGCTTCCGCCATTTTCGAGGCAGACTGACTCAGCGAACCAGGCCGCTTTCCGCTCAGTCGAGCTTGTACCTGGCGCGTGTAGCCGATCCTGGCGCCATGAAAAGCGGCGCGGAGCCACATATCGTAATCGTCGAAGCAGCGCAGATTCTCGTCCAGCAGACCGGCCCTCTCGATCACGCTCTTGCGCGCTACGACCGTAGAGACCGGAATCTGGCAGCGCTCCACCACCAATGCCGCAAAAGTCGCTTCGCCTTCGGACGGACACCTTTCCATGAATCGCCATGTGCGCTTCGGATCGCCAACGACCAGGCTATTCGCATAGACCAAGTCCAGTGCAGGATTCTGATGAAACATGGTCATCTGCGCAGCCAGGTGATGGGGCAGCCAAGCGTCGTCGCTATCGAGGAAAGCGAGAAAGGCGCCACTCGCGCGCCGAATCGCCGTGTTTCTCGCGCCCGCGGCTCCCTTGTTTTCCTGTCTAAGGTAAACAATTCGATCGAGGTAGGGATCTAACGCCATCTCCAGCTCCCGCGTATCGGGTGAACCGTCATTCACCACAATGGCTTCGAAGTCTGAATACGTCTGCGCGAAAACCGACTTCAAGCACTCCGTGATCAGTGATGCCGTGTTGTAAACCGGAATGATAATGCTGACTTCCGGCGTAGTTGGTCTAGGGGTGGTCATATTTACGAGGAGTGGAAGACGTTCTCGGGTTCCTCCGCCAGGATGTGGTTTACCGCTTCAACTCCCATCATCACGGAATGATCCATGTTGCCGACTTCATAGCGCCAGGCACCGAAGCGGCCGCGCGAGTAAATTCCCTGCTTCATCAGGGCGGGCTGCAAGACTCCGAGTGCCCGATTGCGGTTCAGCGTAGGAATTGGGTAGGAATAAGGAACTACGCGGTGATAGCGCGACACGATGCGCTCGCGGTCCGATTCCTCGAGAATTTTCGCCCGAATCAGACCGGCGATCGTTTGATCTAGAATCGACTTCGGATCTGGAGTTTCGCCAGTTCGCAATGAGACTTCGCACATCAGCGAACTGTAGTTCTCGGTGTCGCCGTGGGGAACATTGTTGGGCGAATAGTGAGAGAAGTACGTCGCGCGATAGCAAGGCATTTCGTTTTCCGTAAAGTAAATCCAGCACCGGCCGGTCTCGATTTTCTTTCTTAATCCCACGCCCAAAACTAGAAGATTGTTATGGTGGAGATCTCCTGTGGCTTCCAGCATCTCACCGTTAACCGCTTTCATTCCCTTTACGAGCAAATCCAAGGGCATGGTGGAAATCAGCGCGTCGTAGGTGTCGCCCGTTCCGTCGGTGAACGATACAGTCTGGTTTATGGGATCGACCTCTGCCAGGACCTTGCCGTGATGCACCTTCTCGGGAAAACATTCTGCCATGCGGCGGTAGATTTCGCCTGTCCCCCCGCGGAGTGGAAACCGGAATTTGCTATTCGGCCCCCACCCGACATCATCCTGCCGGTATAGAACATTCTTCAGCAGTCGCTCGAAATCGACCACCGCAACTCTTTCGCCAATCCATGATTTGGACATCAGTTCCAAGGGCGTCGTCCAAACCTTTGCGTTGTAAGGGAACATGAATGCTTCGGCAATGCCTTCTCCGAAAGTTTCAAGAATCCATTCGCGAAAATTGGCGGCGTTGCGACCGTGCCCGTTCGACGAAGCCTTGGCTGCCCCAAGCAGGCAACTCAACTGAAGCGATTGAGGCAGATATCGAAGATTGTTCTGGAAGGGATACGGGACCCACGCGTCAGGGGTAACAATCCAGCTCTCGCGAATGCGTTCGTGCACCTCGTTGCCCAACATGCGATCCACGAGAGCATCAAAGTATGGATAGTGCGAGAAAATGACGTGCCCACCCTCGTCCCAAACAAAACCGGAAGCATCCACATGAGACGCAGAGTGTCCTCCCACGTGGTCTGATTTTTCGTGGAGGGCCCAGTTTTCATAGCCCAACTCGTGAAGACGATAAGCAGCGCCAAGTCCGGTGGGTCCGGCTCCGATGATGACTATCTTCTTGCGAGACATATATTATTCGACAAAGATGTGCGGGTTGGATCACAGAAGACGCCGGTCGATCACGGCCGCGTCTGAGCTTCCAGTCCGTACCGGAAACCAGGTTCGACCTGTTTTGCATTCTCAAATCGCAACTCGTAACCAAGTTCTTTCATCAGCGCTCCCCAGGTTGATTCTATTTCGCGGACACCGGCGTCTGGCAGTTCAGTGGTCCAGCTGCCGGCTTTTGCAGATCGGACAAAAGCTTTGTCTTGACGAGTTTTCCTGGTCGAAGACCAAAGATGAGCTTGCGCCCTCTCCAACTTTCTCATGCGATCGGCGGAACTGCGTTCGATGGCCTTTGCAATTCGCTCTGAGGAAGCATTAATCCCAAGGAACCGCGCGACGCGAGAGAGTTCGACTGCGGGATCGTCGATCATGTCTTCATAGCGCAGGAGGAGAAAATTCTCGCCTTGGAATTTCTTGCTATTGCGCTTTGCGGCTAGCCAGCTCCCCACGTTCTCTCCCCAGGACCCGTACTCTGGACTCGCCACGCCTGACACATACCGGCTTACGTAGCTCTCGATTGGGAAGTCTTCGGCGATGGCGCCGGTTTTTATATCGAAGTGGTATTTGGAAAGGGCGACGTCTCGCGGGTCTCGGACGACGCATATCACGCGGGGATATCGAGGATCGAACGTTACGTGGCTCTTGAGAATGCGAGGCCGGGGCAGGCGTTTCAGGGATCGTTTCGAAAGAGCATTGGGATCGGGAACTCGATGATTGATGTTCGTGAAATCGACTCCGTCTTCATAGGCCAGATTGCCAATCAGGAATCGTATCCAGGTATTGCCGGATTTCGGATAAGAAACGAGGAAAGTATCGTCAGGAAACACGGTCAACTCATTCCCCGCCGTGTCTACTCCCATGACGTACTCCGCAACATATAAAGCTTCTTTTAACATTTGAGCGATTTCCTGCTAGTTCCGGACGAGGGGGCAACTGGGACGCCCCCTGTTACGATCACTTGTAGACTAAGACCGGGCAGTATTGTAAAGCGCCATGTATTCGCTCGCCATTCTATCGAGCGTGAAATGTTCCGCGTAGCATTGTTTTGCGATTTTGGCCAATTGGGGAAGCTGGTCGCGCGCCCGCGCCATTTTCTCAATCGCAACCGCCAGGGCCGCCGGACTTAAAGAAGGAGCAGTAATGGTTGCCTCGGAGAGATTAGCAACTTCGCTCATTCCGCCGACGTCTGTGACCACTGCTGGAACACCGGCCGCTAAGGCCTCCAGCAGCGATACAGGAATCCCTTCTGTCACTGACGAGAGTACAAATACATCCGCGGCCATGAGAAATGGCGAAACATCAGCCTGCTCGCCGAAAAATGTTACGCTGCCATCGAGCCCGATCTGTGAAGCCAGATTCATCGAGCTTGCAGCGTAAGCTCCCTCCACCGACGATCCAGAGATGCAAATCCGGAATATGAGCCTTGGCTATAGCGAAGGCCTTCAGTAGCGTCTGTTGATCCTTAACTGGAGACAGCCGAGCTACGTGCAGCAAGGTAAATCCAGATTTCGAAAGTGATCCCGCGCCATTGCGGTGGGGCGGAAGAGCTGCGCTGTATATGCGCACAATTTGTGGATGTGACGCAAATGGCGCAGCCACAAGGTTGAGCCGCGCTTGTTCGCAGACGGCAACGATCCAGTCGCACCAGCGAGAAGCAAAAGCAAATTTCAGCTCGCGTTTCAAAGCATAAGGAGGCGCGACACCGCCGTGCCGAGTAACGACTACCGTCCGGGCTCCAGCCATACGGGCTGGAATCGCGCCCAGAATCGCGGCGGCCGCGTTGTGGCAATGGACAACCTCGGGCTTGCACCGCTTGAAGCCGCGATGAATGCTCGCGACGCATCCCCCGACCCCCGACGAACGATGCAAAACCACTTCAAACCCATCGCGGCGAAGTTCTTCGCCCAGCGGACCTATGTCGTAGAGGCAGTGTACGGACGCATCGTGTCCTTGTTGACGCTGCCAACGGCATAACAGGCTGATCAACTTCTCAGCGCCTCCTATCTCCATACTGTCGGCCAGGTGGACAATCTTCATTGGGCAATCTTCACTGGACAAGGTCCTGCACATCGGTGACAACGGGATCGCCATCGTGGCGTAATGACCGATCTAATTCGGCTGCAATAGCGGCAAAGGCCGCGCCTTCCAGTCGCGATGTCACCGAAGACAGGACGCCAGTCGGCCGCCGCAGGTTGAACAGCGGCATTCGATGCCACAGCGCTTTGGCGAGATAGTGCGGCGGCGGGTCGACAAGCAGCACACTTTTTCCTCGCTTGATCCAGAGGGCCTCCGAGAAGCCGGAGGGATTGCCTACGCACACAGTGCAACGGCTGAGGATTTCAAGCTCCAACGCCCAATTCAACCCTTTGAGGTGAGTGGCCGACTTGTCAGAGAGGTCCAACCCATAAAGAGGATACTTGGCATCGATACGGTACATATTTTCCGAAGTTCTGGGTACCTTCATCCCACAGATCAGAATGTGACAGCCATGACTGTCAATCAGGCGCTGAAACAGACGTGAGTATTTCGCCACCAGGTGTCCGGGATCGGCCTGAAGCGCCGTCTTTACGGCGCCACCTGAGGCACGATGCCGCCACAGAAACCCTATCGTCGGGCTTTGAAAAACGCGGGGGTCGATCGCGTTTTCTTGCATCACTTGTGGCAGCGCTTTTCGACCGGCTTCGCTCAATCCAATTTGCTGCGCTGGGGAGAGCGGCAGAACCGACCGCAGATAGTGCCAGGGCAGGCGGTTCGGCTCTGATCCCACCATGGAGAGCACGTTCGCGGGAAGGTCGGGAAAAACTTCGCTGCGAAGATCGCGATCCTGTGCCTGAAACTGAAAGAAGCGATCAATGCCGCGCTCTGGTATCTCTGTGTACAGTTCGAAGCAGTCGGCCCAAGAGAAGTCGAGAGCGCGCAGTTCGGCCAAACGATGAGGCGACGCGGCAAATAGTTTCAGCCGCGCACCCGGATGGCTTAACTGAAAGTGTTTCAGGCAAACGGCTTGTTCGTAGTAGTCGCCGTAAGCGCCGTGAAGAATGCTGCCGACAATCATGAGACCTTTTGAGTCACCTGAGTGACTAACGAAGACAACGCCGCTTTCCGAGCTACGAACACCTTTACTGGCCGGAGATCGTCCTGAATGTCGCACTGCGTGTCTTGGACGAAAACCAGTTGAGTGTCGAATCCGATCGGCCGTAATAGATCTGGCAGGTCCGAACCAAAGTCCGTGTACACCAGGCTGTCTTGCGGACGATACGGGTCGTTGTGGTAGATCTTTTTCAACAAAATAACGTCATCCGCGCCAGTGGTGTCTATCCGGGATCGGGTTAAGCGGTCGCCACGGAATGGAATGGTGAAAACGTAGAAGCCGCCCTCTCTCAGTATCCGGTATATTTCAGAAAACCCCAGCCAGGGGCGGCGAACGTGCTCCATCGTCTCCGAAGAGATAACGATGTCGAACGATTCCGAGGGAAAGGTTAAGCGCTGGAGGTCTTGGTTCCAATAAAAAGGTGTGATCTTCTCCCCGAATGGCAGATCGGAAAAATAGCCGCTCGCTTCATAATTGCGATGCCCGCGCAATTTCCGGAAGATCGGGCTGGTGGTGCTGAGCTCATAAATCTTGCGCTGCTGGACGATATGGGCAATTTTTTCGCCGGCTTCTGATTCGATCACCTGCACGATTGCCCGATATTTCGGAGTGCTGCGGCACCAGCAGCATCGCCGAATCCAACGGTCCGCAGCCGCATCGCAGACGAACAGAGTCGACCGACGGCACACGTTGCACGTTCCCGTCGTGTGGTAAGCCGGATGCAGCACAACCGCCGTCAGTTTGCTGCCGAGCTTTCGAATGGTGATGCTCATGAACGAACCAGGGATGAGAACTAAGGATAACGAACTAGGGATTTGAAACTCGGAGCACGCCGGCCCCACTCGACATCAAGCGATGAGTGCCGTCGTCACCCGCAATCGTGAGAAGAGTTCCACTGAGCGTGACTGTGTAATTGGTGCTTGGGCTGAGACCCGAAATGTAGGCTACAGCGGGTTCGCCCAGCGAGATGCTGATGGGGAGCGATGCCGGATTGGATTGCGAGAATGCGATCACCTTTGGGCTAGCGTCGTTAAGCCGCACGGCATCGGCGTTCGTCGCCGTGACCGCAGCTATCGGAGTCACATTCTTCGGCGAGTCGGCTGCATCGAGCAGAGCCAACCAGTCATCTTCCTTGTGGTCCATGGCCGCGGGCCGCACCTCCACCCGGTACAGAAAATGCATGTTGTCATGATCAACCGCTGAGACCGTTGTGGGAGATGAGGGCAGAACCGACGTGAATGCTCCGCGATAGACACCCTTGAAACCTGCGTCGTAGCGGGTCATACCAGAAGCTGAGCCAGAGGCCAAGTTCATGCGCTGGATATTCCGCCCGAAGGTCCAGAACATCGCGCGGTCATCCCCGTTATTGAGAACAGTGGTGCGATCGTGCACAAGCACCAACCCGGGGCGCAGAAAAAAGACTTCGCGCGTCCACGCAGTCTGGTGATACTTACCATCTACGGCGGATCTGGCGTTGTTAGCCTCCAAGCAGCTGGCCCGCCAGTAAGTGTAGGCAGGGGCATCTTCAGCACGATCAATCGACGATGCCCAGGAGGTCACGTCGCTGCGCTGGCCCGGCGGCGGAGTGCGAGAGGTCAAGCCCTGATTGCGAGTTTCCTCAAGGTTGGCCCCGGCCCAAAAGACCGAATTCTTCTTGTTTCCGTACGTGCCTCGCTCCTGATGCAACTGGTTCGCCTGATCGCCGTCAACGATGTCTCCGGAACGGGCAGCCTCCCCCATTCCGTAGACGGCGAGGTGGTTGCTGCCACGTTGCACTGTGACACTACCCGAATTGAACTGAGTTTTGCCATTGCCGGCGCTTCCCACCGAAGGGCCGCCCAGCAGAGTGACTTCCACAGCATTGTCGCTCCAATCGCTGCGACTGACGGCGTAGTCCCCGCTCCAGGCCCGGTACATCAATGGAAGCGTCTTCCAGTCGGCAGAGTCCGCTTGCGGATCATAGTAAAGGAATTCATCCACGAGATCGGGCTCAGAAGTATATCGTCCGCTACTCCACCCGGGTATGCTTTTTCCTGCCGCCATTCGCTCCTTGCTCTCCACTTCCCGATACCAGCTTTGAAACTGCGCCGCCGCCGGATTGTGAAAACGTCGCGCCGCCGCGGTAAACATCGCGGCATGGCCGAGAGGAATCCACACTGGTTCCGTGACTCCCTTGTCTGCGGCGCGTATGGGATAAACGTATTCGTTGTCATCCAGCGCGAGCTTCGAGGGAGTGGTGAACTCCATCCAGTAGTGAAGAGTGTCGTCCACGTAGTTAAAGTCGTAAGGAGGTTGAGTCCAGTCGGTGCCATGCAGCTTCATGGCAAGAAAGGAATCCATCATCCAGCGAGTGGCATTAAAGCCGTATGCTTGCCAGCCCTCGCCGAATCCGCCGCCCTTCATCCAATGCCGCCGATAGTCGCCAATCTGGTGAGCTCCGGTCACCCGTTCGGCAATATGGTTTGTATAAAACGACGTCCAGGCGTTGTTGTCTCCGTCCGTGGCAACATAAGCAGCCACGAGAGCCCAGAAGTTGCCAAATGCGTAATTGTTTTCGGGATGACGATAATGTAAGCCGGTGACAACCAATTCATACATCCATGCGTTCATGCAATCAACCAGGTTGTCCTTTTCTTTCTGACTCAAGCCGTCGTTGAACCAATCGTAAGCCTTCGCGAGAGCGGGTATCCAAAAACGCAGAGGATAGCCATCGCGCATCGGGTCGAAGGTGAAGCCGGTGCAGGAGGCATTGAGAACAGGAGCGGTACTGCCATCCGTATTCGTGAAAGAAACGATGTGCCCGCTCTTTGCCGAGACCCGCCAGGTTCCGTTCATGCTGGTGCAGCCCAACGCGCGGCTGATGCTCCAGATCTCTCCAACGTTCACGTTGTTGCTCGCGTCCCCCAGTGCAGTGACGGTGCTGTTGGGCAGGAAGACGCTAACGGCGGCGCCGGCAGTCAGGTCCTTTCCGTGAGCATCGATGGAAGCACCATAACGTGTGGCTCCATCGCTTTGCCGCTTAAGCATAAGTGGCGGTTGAGCGATGGCGGTAATAATGTTGTGCGCTTGTGCGAGATACTTTGTTGCGGTCGCAGGATCCGCAGGCTTCAATGCTTGATAGCACACTCCCAATCTGGTGATTGCCTTGTCAAAACCGCCTCCGTTGAAGCCGGTGGAAATGAGTCCCGGGTAACGGTGCGAGCCCGCGACATAGCCTCGGACCAAACTGCTGCCTCCAGTCATTGCATCGGGCCACTGCACGGCATAAGTCGTCAAATCGTCGCAAGCATCTCGCAATCTTCGCCAATCCTCTGTGTGCTTGGCCACCTTGGCGCGAATAAAGGTCAACTGATCGGCGTCCAGCAAGAGTTGCGGGTGCGCTGCGAGACTCGTGTCCGCCAGCAATAGCAGGGTGGCGAAGGTCAGGAGGGTCATCCGCACTAATTGCGCGCAAATTGCGCTTGAGCGTCGCTCCGAGAAGCTTCGCAGATTGCGAGCACCTCCCGGGCAACCTGCCGCCAGCTTCTGCGGAACCGCTTCGCTATGGATTGTTCGTCCCACTTTGAATTTAAGACGACGTCGAGGGCATCGATGAGCGCATCGACTCTTCCAACCGGAATCATCAGCCCGCAAGAACGGTCTAGAAGTTCCGGCACGGCTCCAACGCCGGTTGCGACCACCGGGCGGCCGCAACTCAGAGCTTCAATCATGGCATTCGGGCATCCTTCCGCATAGCTGGGCAGAGCAAGTAGATTCGCCGCCGCGAGCCACTGGGCAACCTCCGCCGGAGAACAAGCGCCAGGAAAGGTCACAAGATGGGAGATGTTGGCGGCAAAGGCTCTCTGACGTATCTCCGCTAGCTCGGGGCCATCGCCGACGTAGATCAGACGGACATTGCGACGCTTGCGAGAAAGCATCGCGACGGCTTCCAGCAATTCGAACACTCCTTTGCCACGATGCAGACGCCCCACGAAAACGATCACTTCCGCCTCCAGAGGAACGCGCAGTTCACGGCGCGCACAATCGCGGTCCCGTATAAAGAAAAGGCTGCCATCACAGCCATTTGGAACCACGTGCGTTTTCTCAGGGGCTATGCCCATGGCGACAATCCGGAGGCGCAATTGTTCGCTCTTGGCGATAACTCTCGACGCACCGCTCAACGTCTTACGTGTAAGCCAGCGCGATACGGGATCAGGAATGGCATTCATGTCCGAACCGATTGAGCCGACCACGACCGGCAAATGTAGTTTTCTTCCAACCATAAGCGCGGCGAAGCCCGCCGGGTACAAAAGGAAATTCAGAATTACGTCGGCTCGGAAGGCTCGCAGATGAGGCTCGAGATAGTGCGCGCAGCTAAGTCCGTTGACCGGCCGGCTCACAATCGGAAGCGCAGGATACTCGAAATAGTTCGCCGGCACTTCTGGAAGGGAATAGGACAGATCGGACTCGCGGTAATCAAAGCTGCGGGGACGCAGGTGGGCCGGATACCGGGGCAGTGGGCAGAGCGCCTGCAGGTTGGCATAGCCAGAAAGATGGCGCAGCGTTTGGTAAACGGAATGGCCGCGATGGGGATACTCGCGATTCGGCAATTCCGGCGTTACGACTGCGATTCTAAGAGGACCCATGGGTGGTTGCGCAACGAAGCAAAATATGGGCGGACTTACGCGCCGACACTGATCGGGATAACCGGTACTGTCCCAACTTGCAAGCTTACGCGCCCGATCGGGTTTAGCTCGACGTCAGTCGCGAAACGCGCGAGGATCTGCGGCCAGGAATAGGTTCGGATCGCATCCATGTCTGGATTGATCGTTGGTGAAGACTGTTTCAGTTGCCGGCATGCCGAAAGTATCATCTGCTGAATGGCGTTCTGGTCCCAGGGATCGGCGCACCAGCCGGTCCGCGTCAGGCGCAGAAGCCGATCGATTTCGCCTCCCAGTGGCGACAAAGCCAGAATCGGTTTACCGCAGCCGAAATAATCGAACAGCTTGCCCGCGTGAGAGCTCGGGTCGGTCGCGATTAACAACAGAAAATCGGTTTCCTGCAGTTGTCTGATTCCCTGCAGTTTCGGCATGAATCCCTGCAATCGAACCGTTGCCTTCGTTCGCCTCAAAGAGGATTCAGCGCGGCCGACGACGCGCCCTATGAAGCGCGTCTCGAACTGGTTGCGAATGGAACGAGGTAGACCTTCGATCGCGGCCAGATAATTGTCCGGCGAATAAACCCGGTTGTCGTGCACCGTCCCGAAGTAGGTCACGACGATCTTGTTGTCTTTTCGCCTCCGAGGCCAGAAATTCTCAAACATTTCCGGGTCGTAGCCATTCGGCGTACAAACAAACTTGCCAGCCGGCTCGTTGGGATAGCGTTTGCGCAGACGCTCGACCCACGTCTCTGTCACGGTGGAAACATAAGTTGATGCGTGCACTGCCTCTGCCTCCAGCTCCCAAGCGCGCCGCACCTTGTCTTCTGTAGGGCGGTCAATCTGGTTCAGATAGTAGCCAAGCCATTCGTCTCTGAAGTCGGTAATGAGTTTCAAGTGAGGGAATTGCCGCTTCAGCGCCAAGCCAAGTTTCAGCAGGGAATAAGGCGGCATATTGACGATAATGGTATCAATAGCGTCCCGTTCGATGACGCGGCACGCCTTGCGAAATGCCAAGGGGACCCAGAGAACTTGTGGGTCGGGAAACAGCATGTGATGAGCCAGCCAACGGAATCGCTTGGCCATCCATTTCGTGACTCCGGGACGCGCGTCCGCTGCCAGACTGCCGGAAAGAGCGTGATTCTTCCAAAGGCAGTCGCGGAAAGACATGGGGAGCTCAGGCGTCCACGCGCGATGTACGACAACGTCGGACGGAATCAACTGATTCAGGCCCGGATCGCGGTCACGCAGGGCTGGCTTCGTCGGGGCAAGCACCGATAAGCGACACCCCTGGCGAGGAAGATAGCGAGTGTAGGCCAGCGCACGCGGCGTGCCGATTCCACCGGCAGGAGGAAACATGTAGGTCAGTAAAAGGACATTTGACATTGAGTACCTTGGGTGCAGTACGTCTTAAGATTGCTTCCAGAAAAACGGTACGGCGCGAATACTTCTGCTTTCAATCAACCCTCAGCGTTCGAACAGTTTCGCTTGCCTACTTCTCGTCGGGATAGAACTAGTTCAGCCTGCCATCGCAGTTTCGGAATGCGCCAACATTGCTTCGTCGCGGATCATGGGGTCGTCTGCAGCAGCAGGAGTATGGAAGCGATAGAAAATCAGACACTCCAGGCCGCAGCCTGCGTAAATAAACAACAAGGGCGCGACCGCGTCGCGAAATCGCGGACTTCCCCAGAAAATGATTCCGGTGGCAACCGCCATCGCGACGCCGCAATGTACAACCAGCCAGGGTAGGCTGCGATTTCTTCGCCCGGCTGCTGAACGGATCCCAAGAAACCACAGGGGAAGGAATGGCAGCGTCGTAATGACCGACAGAAGTGCGAATTTCTTATTTTCGGAATCAAAATCCGGAAGGACGAACCTCACCAGTTTCATCGCGATCAGAAGAGGCATCGCCGTAAGATGAGTGCGAACCCACTGCTTTCCCAACTTCCATTCGACTTGGTCGTGGGCGTACTCGTTTGGCGTCGCTACGACTTGAGCCCTGCCGGGCAGACGGACGGTAGAGACCCACCCTCCCATGTGTTGCGGAACCCGGAGCACGGTGTCATTGTTCCCGCCGTAGAACGTGGACCCTCCGTTCGTTCCCAACACGAATGCGTGATAGAGCTGATAGTTTCTTCCAGCCCAGACGAGGGTTGGGCCGAGGGAACAGACCAGCAGAATTGAAACTGTGATCAGCTTCCTTCGCGAATACATGAGATCGAGGAGCAGTAATGCCGGCAGCATCAGGATGGCAAAGGGCCGCACTAAAACCGACCAGGAAAACAGCAGTCCGGCCGCTGCCAGCACAACATAAGAACCGTTCCGCAGGTAAATCAGGAACAGCCAAAGACAGATCCCAAAAGAAAACATGAAGAGCGGTTCGGAAAACCAAACTGTGCTGAGATAGATGGCCGGAAAATACACCACCGATAGGAGCGCGGATAGTCTGGCGCTTCGCTCTGAGACCACTTCCCGCGCCAGCAAGTACGTGACCACGCAAATCGCGCCGCCGAGGACTGGGAAAGACAGTGTTGCCGCGCTCACGCTGATATGCGTGAGGCGATAAATGACACTCACAAACATGGGGAAGCCCGGAGCTCGAAAGGCAGTGGGTATCCCATTGGGGCGAACATAGCCTCGACCCTCGGCTAGAGCTCGGGCGAGTTGCTCGAATTCAATCCCATCTGCCCCTGCCTGCCTTCCCGGAAGCTGGCCGACCTGTCGTAACGAAACCAGAGCAGCCATGCGGATAATCAAGGCGACTATAAAAACCAGTGCAAGGAAAATCCATCGCTCTGCGTGCATGAGTTGCTCAGTTCTGCACTTGACTTCCGTCAGGATTGAAGAGCGCACAGACCAGCGATTCACGTCCCGAGTGTCCTCTCCTGAATGGTCCGCAGTTGAAATGGCTGGTATACTCATGCTGGTTGGCTTTTTCCGGCTTCTACGGGATTTTGAAACGAATGCGAGGGATATTGAAGAAGCTCGCTTAACGAAACCGATCGAAGACCTCTCTCATCCAGCAAGTCCAGGATTACCGGCAACGCCTCCACGATGCTCGGGTGATCGTCGTGCAGCAAGACAATGTCCCCTGCGGAAGGCGCAGCAGTCCCCAGGATTTCCGCGATCTCGCGCCCGGACTTCCGATGCTCGTGTGGAACGCAGACCGACCACAGCACGGGACACGCTTTGACTCTCCGCCGCCAGAGATACAGAAACAGCGGCCACGACAGTGCCCCTCCGGGTGGGCGAAACCAACTCGGAATGCTTACGCTTCTTTGCAGAATCCGATCCGTGCGTTCCACCTCCTCGGCGACTTCCGTGTACGAGATTCGCCTGAGGGATCGGTGAGAGTATCCGTGATTCCCTACTTCACAACCGCTCTCCACAATCGAGTGAATCAGGCCGGGAACCGACTCGGCTCTTTGACCCACCACGAAAAAGGTTGCGCGATGTCCCCGCGCGACGAGGCTGCGAAGCAACTCATCGGTGACGCCCGGTACCGGGCCGTCGTCGAAAGTGAGCGCCACGCGGTTCGCAGCTGATAACCCTCGATATCGGATCAATGCCGAAGGAATTACAGCTTTGATAATTTTCCGAATTCCCTTGGTTCGCATAATTAAGCCGGTCGGTTGCTAATCAGACTGTTTCAAGTCCCACGGTGAGCCTGCGCTTGCCTGAAGCGAGTCGCGGAATAGCTTCTACCGGCTGTATTGCCACCCGAGTTGCCGGAGTGAACACCTTCGCCATTTCGTGCCGAAGCAGTGCCTCGCTGGGTTCCGACAAAGGGCGCGCCAATACGAGGGAAATCACGATTTCTTCCGGGCTGCTCTGCCGCACCTGGTATTCCCTTACCTCGCCGATCTCCTTGAGCAAGTGGGGGAAGAATTCACCTGGGACGGTTCTGCCGTCTGGGGTGCGCAGCACTTCGAGTAGCCGGCCCTCGATTCGTTGGATCAGCGGCAATCCTCGCCCGCAGGGGCAAGCAGCGTCGCTGAGTGAGCCAAGGTCGCCGATGCAGTATCGAATAAAAGGCATTCCGTAGTTGTGCAGATCAGTGATTAGAAGTTCGGACGGATTATTTTCCGTATCCGCAGTTTCAACCAGCAGATTCTCAGAGTGAATGTGCAACCCGTTATGATTTTCACACTCGGCCGCAATCGACATGAACTCGCGAGAGCCATAGGTGTCAAACAGCGGGGCGCGGAAGGCCTGCATCACGAGATCGCGGGTTGCCTTGAAGACAGGTTCAGCCGCGGCGAGCACCGCCTCCACTCCCGGAATTACGAGATCTCGGTCCAGGAGGAACCGAGCAAACTGCTGGAGACTTGAGACGTAACCAACTACGAACCGCGGACGAAAACGAAGGGCGGCTTTGAAGATGCTTTGCCACAGTTCTGGAGTTTGTACAAACGTGGGAACAACAAGCTCGCGGCGAACGAAGCGATAGCTGTTCAGTTTGGCTCTCTTGAGAGCCGAAACCTGGCCGACAGGAGCTCCCCACAAGTAGAGGGCGCGTTCGCCGATGCGGTTGCCGGTCCACGAGTACGCCCGGGCCGAAGCGGCAGACCGCCAGTCATAACTGTCATGGGTGATGAAGAACCGCGTCGGTACTCCCGATGAGCCACCGGTGGCATGTGGAATCAAGCGAGTCTCGTGGGGCTGCGAACAAAGATCGTGCCGGTAAGAATTGACCTCCTCTCGGCTCAAGGATGGAAGCTTCGCGAAATCATCTCTGGTCCGAATATCTCCGAGTTCAATCCCAGCCGAAGCGTATTTCTTTTGATAGTAGGGAACCGAACGGAACGCGTGCTGCAACAAGAGTTGCAGTTCGCGCCACTGGAACTCGGCAACCTGCTCAGGCGACCACCATTGACTGCGCTCCATAAACTCCCGATATCTCGGGTACGCTCGTCGCCGCACGTTGTAGTAGGCCGGGATCAGTAAGGACTCGAGAATGCCGCTGTAATTCACTCGGTTTGGTCGCATTTGCTGACTGGATCGCTAGACAGGTTGGGAAACGGCCAGCAGGTTTTCCCCAAGACCGCTGCCAAAGAACCACCGTTTGACGATTTCCCGCAATGCGCGGTTTTTTCGACCGGTCGCCTTCTTCATTCCGTCATTGCATCCGGTCTCGGGGCGGTTAATGAACTCGTCCATACCCAGCCCGAAGGTCTCCAGCGCTGCCACTCCGAAGCCGCTCTTTTCGAGAGTCTGCGACAGGGTTCGCGGCGTAAAGTAGAAGAGATGTATTGGGAAAGCGCGATGGCGTTCGTCAACATTGCAATGCCGCGAGAGGAAGCGGAAAGACAATCTGGCTCGCATCCCCGCCAGATTCGGCACGGCTACAAAAAGCTTGCCCTGTTTGCCCAGCAGACGCCTGCATTCGGACAACACGTTCTCCTGCTCCGCAATGTGCTCGAACACATGATTTAGAAACACCACATCAAAGCTTCCCGGGGCGAATTCCTTTAGATTTCCAGTTGCCGCCAAGCCTTGAGCGGCACAAGAAGCGAGGGCGCGCTGACCAACGTCATACCCACAAGAGTCCCATTTATCATCCAGCGCCGCACGAAGCAGAAAACCAGCGCCGCAGCCGAAATCAAGAAAGCGCTTGCCCTGGTACGGACCATGACGCTCTACACACTTCAGAAGAAACTGCGCGGTTCTTGTGCTACCCGCTTCTGGACTGTGGCAGACATAGTTATCGCAGTTATAGAAAGCGTTCAGCAACGCCCGCGAAGGTCGCGGGTTTACAAAAGCGAGCGAGCAACTCTGACAGCGGCGCAGGCCAAAAGTGCCCGCGCCTGGCGAGAAGATATCTTCCCCGATCCAGTGCCCCGGAGTCGGCAGTCTCCGGAATGAGGTTGCGGCACAGACCGGACACGACTGCAGCGTTTCAACGAAGCTCGACGGATCCGGCAAAACGGACGCCGTCGTCGCGGCTCCCAAATTCACTGTGCCGACTATTTCTGCACTCGTCATGATGGCTAGGAAAGAAACGATCGGATACGCAAGCTCAGATACACCAGTGCAATG
Organism: uncultured Acidobacteriota bacterium; assembly: GCA_963761915.1. Lineage (GTDB taxonomy): Bacteria > Acidobacteriota > Terriglobia > Terriglobales > Acidobacteriaceae > Sulfotelmatobacter. The sequence continues at coordinate 608,845 of CAVXIO010000016.1, read as the reverse complement.
GCCGCAAATCCCAATCCCGCGCTCAGGCCAACCAACTTCGACATGGGCTGCCGCCAAGCGACGGGTTCCTCGCTTTCGGTTGCAAGGTTAACCAGTACCACCGCCATGCCTAGGATCAAGTAGAGTGGCATCACATAGGCACGCGACAAGAAAAACGCAGCGGCCAGAAAACCCGCAAGCGAAATCCGCAGCGCCCGGGCCCACTTCTCGAGGTCAACATTTTCCTGGTTCTGCCCTTCGTTGCTTTCTTCGTCTTCGCCGCTCCCCAAAGCTGCGTCTGGCCTTCCTGAGCTGAGTGAAGTAATCAGGGAATTCAGCCCCGCGATGGTGAAAGCAAGCAGCCCAACCCATAACGCATATCCCACAATCCCCAGCTCCGCGAGACAAACCACAAATGAGTTATGCGCGGTATGGCCGTGGTTCTGACCGGCGAAGCTCTCAAACCCGATGCCAAATAAAGGCGACTGCATAAACAAGCTGAGGCCATCGCCCCACAATTCCAGCCGGTCAGCGCCACTCTGCAGGGAAATATCGCGGCCCCCTGAGAAGTTCATGCCGAAAAGAATGGCAAGTGCCGCTCCCCCGCCCAAAATCGTCGTTACCAGGTTTACCCGATCCTTAAGCGAGAGCATCAGTATCACAACCAGCGCCAGCATAGCGCCGCGCGAATGCGTCAAATAGATTCCCCAAACAAAGAGTAATGTCGGAACCATTACGAAAGAGACATTCTGCAAATGGGCGCTCGGTCGCCACTGTAACCATACGAAGGGCAGGATCATTACCAAGAGCTGCGCCAGCTCATTCGGATCCTTAAGGAAACCCAGTCCCTGCATTCGGAAACTCACGGTTCCGTCGCTGATGGGAATCACCTCGAGCAGCGGACTGTTAATGTTGCCGGCGAGATAGGCTCGGGCTCCCTGCACCACATAGAAAACGGCAATAGCCATGAGCAGCCATGTGAGTATTCGCAGTCTTCTAAGATTCTGGCAATTTAGTACGACTAGATAAAACACTACGGCGGCAGGCAGGAATTGTTGGAGCGCGAGCAATCCTCCACCGAGCCAATGTTCTCCTAACGCGACCGATAACGCTACAGCCGCGAACATTCCAGCAAGCAGGTAGTTCTGCGGAATGCGAAAGAAACGGCTGTCCATAAGACCGGGTAACGAAAAGAGCAAGGCCAAGGCGACCACCACGACCTCGATCCTGTAGGGGGCCAATGAAGGCGCCAGATCGGCGGGAGAGAGTAGCGCCAAAGAAACGTAGATCAGAGTTAGGGCGAAACCCATATCGAAGTATCGGATCAGGTAGAGTTTTGTTTTGGCGCTTTCCAGGTTGGCTGACGACGCTGAAAGTTAAGCCGCCCGAACCGGCTGCTCTTCCGCCGGAGTTGCTTCCGGATTGACCCAAAGACCGAGAAGCGAGTCGGACCTGAACAGGAACATAAACAACGCCACGACTGCCGCCGCATTCATCAGGACGACCGCGCTTGCGGGCGCAGCAACTCGACGCAAGAGAGACGTGTCCCAGACCAACCCCAGGACGGCCAAGCCATAAAACACAGCTTGTCCAAGCAGAATCGCGGTGTATGGTTGAGTACCGCGAAGGGCACAACTGGCTAGCAGCAGAAACAAAAGAAAGAACGGAACAGCCAGGCGCGCGATCTTATGCGATAGCAGCTGAAAGCGCAGCCGGTTTCCACGTCGCAGTAACCACGGTGCTTTCTGCAGGAGCTGGTAATTTCCCGCCAGGGTTCTCACCTTTCGCTGGAACTCGGCGTTGGAAGTCTTCGGCCAGATATCCCAGACTCGAGCGCGATCGTCAATCACCGATCGGTAGCCTCCGCGGACGATCGACAACGGTTGATACATATCGTCGAGAATCAGCCCGGCTGGGATCGCCGTCGCCAGCGCTCGCCGCACCGCATAAAACCCTCCATACACTCCAACCGGAGAGTCAACCAGGGCTTCGCATTTGCGGATCCCTTGTTCGTAGCGCCAGTACAGGCTGCTCACTGCCTTGGTGCCGGCGTCGTGGTCCTCAATTCGCAGGCAAAGTTCGCCCGCGACACAACCAACTGCCGGGTCCGCGAAGTTACTGACGATTTGCCGCAGGGCCGGTAGCTCTAGCTTAGGGCGAATGTCCACGAACAAGAGGATCTCGCCTGTGGCGCGGCTAATGCCATGGTTCAGGGCGTTGGCCTTCCCCCGATGCTCCGGACAAATTGTCGAGATCAGGCGAGGATCATTCGTGCAGCCCAAGATTTCGTTAGTGCCATCGTCCGATCCATCGGAGACGACCAGCAATTGCACCAATTCTTGCGGATAGTCGAGGTTCAGCAGGTGCGTGATCTTATCCGGCAGCAGCTTGGCTCCGTTGTGTACGGCCAAGATGATACTGACCGAGGGATATATCTCTTGTTGCCTCCACTTGCATGGCCGGAGGCGGCTCTGAAGGTAGATCCAAACCGGGTACCCGATGTAGGCATAGACAACGACCGCGGCGGCGATCCAAAAGAGCGAGACCATCATGGGGGGAGCTCCTGCGCCCACCCTACTGGGCGTTGTCCGGTCAGGTAAGTGGTGTGAGGAGGAAGAGAGCGATGTTTCCTACGGCTGGGAAGAAAGCTGGGCGGTTGGATTACTTGGGACGAATCGATGGACGTGGTTTCGTCGCACCCGGGCTGCAGTTCCTCCCCACAAGAAAGCGGCAACTGCCACGCAACAAGTGAGGGAGCCTAAGATGCTCAGCAACGCCATTCGACGCTGTTTACGCAACCCGGGAAGGGTTTGTATCATGGGAATGTTCGCCACAACACGCGCCGTGCTGGGCAGCAAGGACCTCAAAGCTCGCTCGCTGTTCACCGTTCCCCGCAGTTCGGCCCCAGCGACCGCAATTCCTGCCGGAATGAGACCGCAGAAAGGAAGGGCCAGGAGGAGCAACAGCATGCGGTTGGGTTTGATGGGCTTGTCGGGTACCTGCGCCGGATCCACGATGAAGCGGCTCGTCTTTTGTTCGCGTTCCAGCTGTACGGCCATCTCCGCTTGAAATGTCTTGTCAACCATGCCCTCGTACTGGTCCCGCGCGCTGCTGTAATTGCGGCTCAGGTACTCGATCTCCTGCCCGCGCAAGGCCGTGGCATTCACCTGTGCCTGATATCGATCGATCCGCTCAGTCAGGCTCTTTTGTTCGTCCTGCAAGCGCTCGGTCTCGTGTTTGATAATCTGCAGCCGAACCTGGGATGAGGAAACTCCTGTAGTTGACGCCGCTGACCCAGTACGGCTTAGTTGTTTCGTCACAGCATCGAGGCGGTCCTTAGTCGCGATCACATCGGGATACTGTTCGGTGTACTGAGCGCGCAGCTGCGTTAGTTCTGTTTGCAGAGACCGTCGCTCAGTTTCCAGGCGATCTCTTTCGGATGGAGGACCCGCCGCCGGACGGCCGGTTTCCGGCAACGCCGCCAGCATTGTTCTTTCCTGTTCCAGCCGGTCCAGAGATTCGCGATTAGCCTGCAGGGCTACATGAAGCGTGGATAACTCCTGCATGTTCGATTGCAACTGTTCGGGCAATGCTCCGGAATACTTCCGCTTGTAGTCGTCAATTTTGGCTTCTTCGTTGTCCAGCTTTTGTTTTGCATCCTGCAGTTGCGCCGTCATGAACGAGTTGGTGCTCGCCGCCACCTGCTCGCGGTTTGCCAGGTCCCAGTCGATGAAACTCTGCGCCAGCCGATTCGCAATCGCCGCCACGAGTTGCGGGTCCTGACCGGTGTAACTGATTACGAACGCACTCATCTCCTTTTCGGAATTTGGCTTCATCTCGATGGTGATGCTTTTGCGCATTTGGTCCACGATCTCTTGCTGAGATTGCTTGCGCGGGTCCGAATAGAGGTGAAAGTCCTGCGTGATCAGCTGCAGCCGTCCCGCGCTCAAAACTTCCTGGGTCAGAGTGTTCAGCCGCTGCGCCGGATCGGCGGTGACGGTTGGCGCGACATATTTCTCGGGGAGTTTTTGTGGATCGAATAACACCGACGTACTGGCAACATAGGAATCAGGCAACAGTGCGATCACCACAACAGAAGCCGCCGCCAGCAGAACGGTCGTAAGCAGAATGCCCCATCGATGCAGAACAACCGTCCCCCAAAATTCTCTTAGTTGGTTGCGCGTATCCGGACGCTGATGGTTAATCATCGAGAAGTTCTCCATGGGCCAGGACTTGCGGGGAAGCGCCGCCAGGCACGCAAACTTGAGGCCGCGACAAATTCGTCACAATATCATAATTAAGAACGGCCCCGAGCCCGGCTCACCGGATGCCATACGATCGAACCAAAGATCCAGGAGTGCCGGTCTTCGAAACCAAAGCTGCCAATATCTCGCTTGAAATATCGGTAGGAGCCGACCAGGCTCAGGCTGTCAGAGAGGCGCCAGTGAAACTCGGAGAATAGAAGCATCCCGCGATAGCGTGACACAACCTCGCCAGGAAGGTCGCTGCTAAGCGCATATGCGGCGCCTATCGCAGCATTCGTGTTCTGGCTCGTTTTAAACCACAGTTTCGCTGAATAAATATCGGTCCATCGACTCTGTAAGAGGTAGGGCTCAACCAGATCCCGGGCCGCGCTTAAGTAAAGCATGGTCCAGGGCGTGAAACGCTGGCCGAGGGAGCCGCCGAAGTTCGCGGTGAGGTGATTAAAGCACGGCCCGCTCCCATACTCCGGACCGCCCTCCAAAGAGAGAGTTGTCGACGCGTTGGCACGCCAAACGAATCCAGCACCTGTACCTACTCGCGTACAGCCCGGTTGACTCGAATAACGATTGGCTTGAGCGTAGATGTGCCAATTCGAGTTTTGCGAGAGGTAGTTGGTCATTTGCAAACGTGACGTCCCGGCGTCATAGTGCGGGCCGTGCTGGATCGAGCTGTACGTGTCATTGACCGTGAGCGAAAACTCCTGCCGCAGTGTGCGCCGGAATCGTAAGCCCGTCGTAGCGGAAGCCAAAAGTACGGTGTCGGTCGGTACCGAGAACGTCATCCAGCCCGGGTACGCGCCAATCGCAAGGCCATCAAGCTCCCGTAAATACTCCAGACCATCCGTTCCGTAGCTTGAAAACATCCAACTCCACCGTTCCGAGAGCATGGCATAGCCTCCGATCGCAACGCGATGGAGCACGCTTCCATCCCACCGATTCTGGTTGAACAAGTCTAGTGTGGGCGAGTAGTCCAATAGAATCTTGTGCCGATGCCCGGATTCAAAAAGCCCTACATAAGGCTGCACTACCGAAATCGATCCCTGCGGATCGCCCGACTGACTGCCGTGTTCCCAACCGTATCCTTCCGAGATACCGCCGCCAAACAACACTCCAGATCCACTGAGTTCTTCCAGATTGATAACCCCAGGGATGACGAACACCATTTCGCCGCTACCGCTCATTTCGTCCGCAGGAGGCGCATCGCCATTCGGACTGTCACCGCTCGCGTTCGCCTGAGGGCTCGACGAAACAGATTGCCCCCAGGCGGGTTCGGCAAGTCCTCCGACCTGCGCCGGCATTTGACTCAAGAGCGCCCCCATCGTCAGCAACAGATGGAAGACCCGGCTACGGACCACCATCACGGAACCACGACCGTGTCTCCCGGCTGGAGATTGATGTTCTTCTCCGGGTTCTTGCCATGGAAAATTTGACTGTAGTTAACCGGCAACTTCTCCTTCCTGCCGTTGACTTGCCGCAGCACGAAGACAGACCTGCGATGCGCGTAGGGAGTAACGCCGCCAGCTTTAGCAATAATTTGCAGAACATCGACAGGTCCAACCAGAGGATATGCGCCGGGATGCTGGATCTCGCCAGTGACGTAAACCAACTTGCTACCGATCTCGGCAACCGTTACGGTCACTCGTGGCTCGTTTACATACTGCTTCAAGTCGGAGACCAGGGCCGCTTCGATCTGGACAGGAGTCATGCCGCTGACTCTAACCTCGCCAACCAGTGGTACCGATACCATTCCGTCCGGCCGCACCACCACGCTCGGCTGCGACAGTTCGGGCTGCTTCCAAACGTTGATACGCAATACGTCCGCCTCACCCACAATGTAGGTGCTCGCAATCTGAGTCGGAGTTTCGTTGGCCGATGAATTCGCGGGTTCTGCAATTTGTTGTGCCCTGACAGTGATTGCCGGCAAGACTAAAACACACAGAAGAAAGGCATGCTGACTAGATTTCAGAACCGAGACATGGAAACGCATCATTTTGGGATCCTCGCGCAAAAGGGGGACTTCCGAAGAGGAGCTCTGCTTGCTTTTACGAATTAAAGCCGTTCCAGACGACTCCGATCAACTTGGCTGCGTCGAGTTGTGCGATTGCCGCCGTGAGCGCTTCCCGAGGCGTACTCTGAGCGCGGACGACAAGGAGCACGCCGTCGCATTCCGGCGCTATCAGCTCGTAGTCTGCACAAGAGCCGATCGACATTGCGTCCACCAGCACGATCTTGAAATGCTGACTACTCCAGCGAATCACTTGACCCCACCTTTCGGTCGAGAACAGTTCGGCGGCAGGCACGTCGCTGTTCCCCGCCCCCATGACGTATAGATTCCGCACATCGGTGTGGACGACCGCATCCTCGCACGAAGCCGTGGCACTCATAACATCTGCCAGCCCAATCGGAGGCAGCCCTGCGATGAGTTTGGTCAAACTGCGGTTGTGCAAGTCGCCGTCTATCAGGAGAACCGAGAGATCCTCCACCTGTGCGCAAGAGCATGCGAGGTTGAATGCGGTAAGGGTCTTGCCGTCGGACTTTCCCACGCTCGTAACGATAACGGAGCGAAAACCTTGTGCGGCCTGGGATTTCAGCAACCGCGTGCGCAGACTCCGGTAGGCTTCGATTGCGACCTTCGCATGACGGTCGTTCGAGGTCACAAGCGGTTTGCGGTTGTCGCGGGGAAGCGAGACTTGAGGGAGGGTTCTGGGCTGTGGCAGAGGGAATTCGCGCGCTGTTGGTGCGTGACCGCTCATTGGTTGGTGTCCGCTGAGAGGGTCCGCACTGGGAGCGGGAGTTCGCTTTCTGGCAAATTCGACGACGGGCTCCGACCGCGCGGAGTTCGTCTCAGCTCCTGTGCGCATCGCGACGATACCGGCATTATCGAGAGCCATACCGCTGTTCCTCCAAGCTGGTTGATGGTCCGCTAACCGACGGACTGCGTCGCTGCGCTGACAGCGGACACAGCTTCGCCATTGCTGGTTAGCAATCCAATTTTCTAATCCGCGGGCACAAACCTACTTCAGCGGCCCTCGGAGTAAGGCAGGGCGAGCGAACAACGCTACCATCCCATGTGCAAACGGACTGTTAACGTCCTATGAATGATTGATTAATTCTTTGCGCTCCGATCGAACCAGTTTTCACCAGCGCCTTAGTTGCATTTTTCTGCGCAGCCCACGGGTTAGCACCATTCTCAAGGCCTTCGACCGGTAAAGCTTCCTACCGGTCACCGCAGGCCTCGTTTCGAGAGTTTTCCGACGGCTGCCGTTGGGGGTGTTTGTGGTGCAACTGCAGTTTCGAAGAATCCCAACGACACTTGCGGCGCGGACTGCGCTTGCAAGTCGTTCTCAATAAAGAAGCCGTGGTTCTGATCGATCATGTAAAAATCGGCCGTAAAGGCCACAGGGGCGTTCGGATTGCTGATATTGGTTCCTTGGAACGGCGGCAACGGGCCCGGGCTGTTCACGAACGCGCCGGGGAAACATCCAACAGCCACACCGGAACAAGGCTGGGAGCTGACCGTCCCAGTGAAGCCTTGGCCCGGAGCGTTTGCGCCTACATCGGCAAGTCCCGAAAAGGTCGGGAGCGTCACGTTCATGACGCCAGTGCCGTCGTATTCAGTACCATTCTGCTGCGTGAAGTTGAGGCCGTAGTTGCCGCTAAAGGTCAAAGTGCTCGATTGTGGATAAGCTATTCCGGTACCCAGAAATGGAAAGTCGAGGTTGGTATCGGTGGCGGCGAGAACCAGAGCAGGGTTTCCATTCCCGGTAAGATAGAAAATGTATATGGGACGGAAGGGACCATTGGGGCTGGCGAAGCCATATATCCCCGCATGGACGCGACCGGTTCCCCCTCCGTCGGAGTAATTTCCATTGCAAGCCCCACTGATTTGCGCCGGCAAGCCAGTGGTCGGCGAGAACAGCGACTGAAAAGCCGTATCCGTGTAACCATTCATCAGAAGACCGGCGCCGTTTGCGCTGATCACCCCTGCCGACGTGAAGGTGTCGGGTGCGCCGCTCGCGAGGTCCACGCCCAGAACACCATATACATACGGCCCGGAGAACGACGTGTCGTCCACGAAAGTGCCGGTGGCGGAACCCTGGCCGATGGCGAGTCCTGCAACCGCGCCAATTCCACCATTGTCGCTCTCAATTAGTTGTATATGCGTACCGTCCACGATATAGCCGGTGAATTGAATCAAGGGGGTTGAGAACAGCGGAAAGTTCAGAGTCAAGATCACCGCACCGAATTGGTCGGGTTGCCCGACGCTCCCGAAAGGTTTCGGTTGAGAAACTAGAATTCCACTCTGGAATCCCTGGCTCTGGTCGGCAACACTGCCTGTCCCTGAAATGTTGTTGGAGTTACCGGTTTGAAAATCAATGTTTAGAACGCCGCCAATTGCGGTAGGCCCATTGCCGGAAGAGTCAGTGCCCTGCACCACGAACGCGTAGCCGGCCGAAGGCTGCGTGATCGAAGCGGCCTGCAGATCCATGGTGCCGGAGGCTGAGATCGTTTGTGCAGAAGTAGGCGTCGCGGTAATCAGCGCATGGGAATTGGAAAGGAACACAAGACTGAAAGTCTGCGGAACAATTGACTGATCGTTGCTGGGGTTACTGGGGTTGATGGTGATTGTTCCGCGTCCATCCGGCCCAAGGAAGTAACTGCTTCCCGTCGGAATAATCGGCCCGGACATGGACACGAAGGAACTCGTCGAAGGGTCGGTGAAGTTGACCGTCTGCTCGCCCTTTGTGATGTTTCCGTTGCCGTCGAGAACGATCACGCCGGCAAACTGGTAAGGCGCTCCGGTCTCAGCTCCTTGAGCCGCCAGGACATATGTGCCGCTGAAATTGTTGCCAAACGCGGTTACGTTGATCGAGGCAAGAACGTTCTTGGAGTGATCTGCCGTTGCGAAACCTTGGATGTTGACCGCCTCTGCATTTCCCGCCAAAGACGGAGGTGGCGTGTAGGTTGCGGGCTGGCCGCTGTTGGTATGGGGAGGAAGCAGCGAGCCGCAGGTGCCGGGACCGCTCTGGCAAGTCAGAACCCAATCCACACCGGAGCCCGCTCCGCCGTTGGTCGTGTCATTGGTGACAACAGCAGTGATCGGCGTTGCCGAGTTGATTGGGACCGAACTCGGGGGCGCAGGCTGGAAGGCGATAGAAAGTCCTGCTGCCGGTGGAGGCGGCGGATTCTGCACATTGAAAGTGCTCCCGCTGTTGCATCCGGCGAGCGCCGCAATCAGCGTCGCTGTTAGAAAAAGGAGAATCCATTGTCTAGAGTTCATTGTCCAGCGCCTCGCAAATAAATAACCTGCGGATTTCCCGTCGTGTTCGATCCCAGCTTGTATACAAGGCTGATTGTTCCTTGTTTGAATCCCACGCCCGAGGGTATGAAAGTAACGGTTAGCGTACAGCTGGCTCCGGGCGCGAGGGAGAAAGGACAATCATCCGTTTCGAGATAATTGCCGCTCACCACCGGTTTGCCGGCGAAGTTCACAGTTGCCGAATTTGGATCGGTAGGATCGTTGAAAAGTGTAATGTCCATTGGCGCGCTGGTCTTCCCCGCGGGTACGTTGCCGAAATCCAGTCCCGCACCTGGCGACATTCGCAATGGACTAAATCCATTTGCCTTCAATTCCACCGGGAAACGTCCGCTATCGATTTCGCAATCGGAGCTTGCCCCGCCACTTTGTGCCGCGCATTGCAGCGTGTTCAGTTCCAGAAAATAATCCAAGCCATTCCCCGATTTGGTGTAGGCAGGCTGCGGGATGAACGCGATTTCCAAGCTGCAGCTGCTCTGAGGTGTGAGATTCGCTCCCGTGCACGTGTCGGAGGAGATCTGGAAGTTCGGCAGTTCCGTCGTCGGATCGGCATCGCAGGTGTATCTAACCGACGACGGAGGGCCGGGATTGTAGCTCACGCTGGTCACCACTTGTAAGCCGCCTACCTGACCGTCGTTTGTCACAGGGTTTGGCAGGGGGGTCGCGACGGTTGAGTACTGGCAGGGTGAAGTTCGCGGACCTACTATCTGCACCGGGTATGCACTCTGGTTGGTGAAGGACAGCGATTGAGGAAGACTCGCTTCACCGAGCGCCTCCGCACCAAAATCGATTTCCTTGACCGAGGGTTGTACATAGCTGAGGCCCGTGCCAGTGATGGGAACCGTAAAAGAAGTGTCATTGTCGGCGCTCGTGGGGCTGATCACGGTTAAGGTTGCGGTCAATGGAAGCGGACACGCCGCTATCGAAACTTGCTCCGCGCCAGGCGCCCATGAGCAGTCTTCCTGAGGAGTAAACGTAATTGTGATGTTGCAACTTTGTCCCGAAGTCGATGAACTGAGGAAGGCGGAGCAATTGTCGCTCTCCGTGAGGTTCGGAATGGCGGTGAAATCACTTTGATTGCTGGAAGGAGCGAAGTTCAGCGCCAGATTGGTCAGCGGCGCCGCGCCTGGTGGCTGGTTGTTGGTAAGAACGATTGTCTGAGTCGTCGGCGTGCCCAGTCCGGTCGGCGGACAGAACTGCGCCGTACACACGATCAACTGGGGTGAGAAGACCAAAGCGGGCGGAGACAACGTAATCGGCTGCTGGCACGCTGTCGAACTGTTCAGCCCCAGACAGACGAATCCGTATTCTCCGAGGGAACCGCCAGACTGCGGCGCGCATGACTTGGTGACCACTTGGTACCCTTGCCCCGTGGAGTGCAGCATGTATGCTCCGCTTGGCTGCACCGGGTCGAAGGTCACTTGAGCAAGACCAACTGAATTCGGGACGAGGCTTGCCGCTATGCCGATTTGCCCATCGCTTGATCCGTCAATTCCAATGAGCTGGAGGATTACAGTATTGCCGCTGACTTGGCCATTCACATTCACGTAACCACCGGGAAAACAAGGGTAGTCACTTACAAGCGTTGTGGGATTTATGAAGTTCAAACTGCCGGTGACGGTCGCGCTGTTGGCTCCAATGTTTTGTCCCTGGCTCAGGTTTCCACTCACCTGAAACTCCTGATTGTTCAAGGTAAGCCCGGTGCTGTGAAAGCTGCCGGACACGGACCCGGAAAGAGGCGGGACGGAGACGGCGCTCCACGCCGATGAACCTCCCTGTGGCGTCGGAGCTCCGCAAACCGCACCTCCGACCATCGCACCGGGAGTCGTGAACGTAGCACTCGTGATTGCGCCATTGGCGCCAAGCGTACCGGTAAGCGTGAAGGTTTGCGAGCCCGCTACGGCGGTCAGGGTTAGGTTCTGGCCACTCAGCGTGCCAGTGATGACAGCCGATCCGCTGTCGCACACGATCGGCAGGCCGTTTTGGAGTTGGTCGAAGGCGATCGAGTAAGCGACCTGCCCCGTGATATTGCCGTTACTCTGCAGCAGAAACCCGCCCTGCAAACCGTATTGGACCGACGGTGGATAGTTAGGATCGGGCGGTGTCATCGAGAACTGCCAGTTCCCCGCCATGGCTCCGTTCTGCGGTGAATCACTGGAAGAGGACTTGCCCCCGCACGCTGCCAGCATGAAGGTCGCAGCGAGCAACAGCAGGCAAGCAACTCGCACGGGACCTTGGTTCGACGACGAAACGTAGGATTCTCCGCTGGTGGGGTTTGGCGCTCGATGGTTGTTCAATCGCGTCATGATATTCCTAGTCCTGTAGCGTGTGCCGCCCTGAAAATGCCATGTGCGTCCCGACTGAACGACGACCACCGCACAGGAGTCGCTGCCGAAATTCTCTCCGAACGAAAATCGGTTTCGCGAGTCGAAGCTGTATCGGACGTTACTCCGCCAATGATGAGCACATTCAGGATCGTATCGACCGTTGAGCTGGCGACGGCTAGACTGCCAGTCAAACATTGAGAGGATGAAGTCCCGGCTGCGCAGCTTTGTATAGGAGTGAACGCGATGGTGACGGTGCAAAACTGTTTCCCCAGAAGAACGAACGGTTGTCCCTGCGAAGCAGCACCATTAACACCGCAATTGTCCGTCTCCGTGAAATTCGCCTGGCCATTATTGTTGGTGAGCGTCAACGTTATGCCGTCAAGAGTCGAACCGTGAGGGTTTGCCAGAGTGATCGTCTGAGTCGACGCGGTCGAGCCCACCGCTTGAGAAGGGAAAACCAAAGCGGATGGGCTGAGCGTGATTGGTGGCTGGCAAGCCGTTGTGGTGTTGACGCCGACACAAACGCTTCCCGCGTCCGCGGGATTCTGCAACGTGCCTCCTCCACACGTTGGGGTATACACGGCGTATCCCGTCGCCGCCAATGACTGCAAAACGTAGCCGCTTCCCGTAGAGTTGAGGGTCACCGCCTGAGGACCTGAGGCCGAAGCTGGAGCAGCCTGACCAATCTGGCCAATGGTTGATCCGTCCTGCCCCACAATCTGGAGAGATACGGTGTTGCCGCTGATCTGGCCGACGACCGATGCCAGGGCGAAACATGGGTAGTCAGGATTGAACGTTGTTGGGTCCAAAAATCTCAGAGTCCCACTTACCGCCGCACTGCTTGCCCCAGTGTCGGCCGCCTGGACAATCGTTCCCGACATCGCGAATTCCTGTTCGTTCAGACCAGCTGTGCCTCCCATGCTGCGAAAGAAGCCTTGAATGTTGCCGGCGAGTGGCGGCACGAGAGCTGCGCTCCAGCTCTGTGCTGTTGTCGCAATGCCGCAACCCGCTCCATCGGTCGAGGTATACGACCCGGTCATCGTCGAGTTGTCGAAAGACATCGTTCCAGTAAGCGTGTAGGTCTGCCCGCCAGTTGACGTTGCCGTCAAATTCACGGTCTGGCCGCTGAGGGTTCCAGTGATCTGAGCAATGCCGTTGTTGCAGGGAGTGGGTTGGCCACCCGTTCCCGCGGGCGGCTGTGTCATGATCAGGAAACTCGCTTGTCCGGCAACCGAGCCGTTATTGTCCAGCAGAAACCCGCCCTGCAGCCCGCCAGTAAACGAGGGCTTGGTCGGATCAGAGTTTAGCTGCTCGGCCATGGTGAACTGCCAGTTGCCCGAAAGAGTCAGAGGCTGAGAGACCTGCGAGCTACTCTTGGAGCCGCCACACCCGCACAACGCCATGGTGCCCGCGAGCAGGAGCAGCAACACACTCTTCCGGCAGACCTCGCGACGGCGCGACAAACGATGCCGATTCGTCCGGCATTGCCAAAGGTCTTTTATTAATGTCCGCATGATCTTGAACGTTCCTAAAAACCGAGCTTAAGGCCGAATTGAAGCGTCCGCGGCCGGTGCGCGTCGAGCGGATGCAAGAATGAAGCGCCAGTCACGCAATCTGCTCCCGCGCCTTGGAAGCCGGCTGAATACTGCGGGCCGGCATAACAGCTGATAATGTTGTTTCCACTCCTGCCCGGATTGTCGGGATCATAAATCCGGAATTGCGTGTGATTAAAAATATTGAAAGCCTCAGCGCGGAATTCCAGGTCGCTGCGCTCCCGTAACTGAAAATGTTTGAGAAGAGCCAAGTCGAAATTCGTTCGTCTCGGATTATTGAGGAAGTTCCGGCCGGCGTCGCCAAAAGTAAGCCCGCGCGGCGCCACAAACTCATTGGGATTGCCAATGAGCGGGCCATAGCTCTTGGGATTGTTGAACGGCGCTTGCAATCCTCTCACAACATCGGGATAGGAAGCCGCTATGCCGTACCCACTGTCGACTCCGGCATTGTCCGTCAGGGAAATGCCCGTATTGCCGGCGCTGTTGATCACAGTAAAGGGCGTGCCTGATTGCACAAGCGTCACTCCCGAGATCTCCCAGCCTTCGAGCAGTGTCTTGGACACGGAACCTGAATCTGTTTTAGTCCCGCCCGAATTCGCGGCGGACTCCGCCCAAGCCCAGTCGCCAGCCTTTCGCAAGAAGCTTCTGATCGGCAGCCGATACAAATAGCTGATGTTGAGCAAATGACGTTCGTCAAAACTTGAACTCGCCCGGTTCTCGCGCAGATCAAAAGAATTGACTAAGATCGGATCGCTCCGATCCGATGAATCGTCGATTGAATGGCTGAAGGAATAAGAGAGTCCAGCCGTCAGCGGCCCGCTCGTGTGCCGCAGCGTGACCTGAAGTGCGTGATAGCTTGAGTCGGCTGCATTCTGCAATGAGAGGACTCGTCCCAGCCCCGGGTAAGCGTGACCCGGCAGAGAATTAAGGTTGGGAATATTGGGATTGGTACACGCCGCCTGCAGGTGCACATAGGCCGGACTCGTCGGCGTCACCAGCGCGCCCCCTTGCAGCAAAAACGGCGCCGTTCCGTCTCCGGCAACATGGCCGCTAAATCCCTGAGGAGTAGTGTTACAGTCCGCGATCGTCAGTGGCTCATTCGGGCCAAAGGGATTTTCGGTCGCCGGCAGTGGCTGCAACTGGTTAAGCTGGCGTTCAACTGTCAAATGCGTGCCCTTGCTCCCGACATACGCAATGTTGAACACAAGCGATCGCGACAGCTCACGCTGAATTCCGAAGCTCCACTGCTGCGCGTAAGGCCAGATTGCTTTCGTCGGTATCGAGGTGACATCGATGGGGAAAGCATCGCCGGGTTGAGGCTGCACTGTGTGGGGCAGCAGTCCTGCCACCGGACTCAGGCAGGGATTGCTCGCATTGAACGCGGGTCCATACCCTATATTTCCGATGCATGGATAACTGAGGGGCAGCGGCTGTGTCATGCTGAGGACCAAAGGCGGGCTGGCTTCGAGAGAGCCGGTATTCGCTTCGTTGCCCGTACCGTGTTCGAAGAAAATCCCGTATCCGGCGCGAATCGCGGTCTTACCGTCGCCTTTGGGATCCCAGGCAAAGCCGATGCGCGGCGCCGGATTGAATAAATGACCTGCCATGCAGCCCGGCGGACTTCCACTTACGCCACACTGCACCAAACCCATCGCGCTAACAACGGGGCTGCCGGGAACCAGACTCGTGCTCAGTACAGGATTTCCGCCAAACAGAAGTTCGCCATAACCGGGATCGACAGAAAGCTGATTCGGGGCATACTTTGACGCCTCCCAGTTCCATGCGTTCTTGTTCTTCTCCCGGTACGTGCCAAATAGACTGATGCGCAAACCCAGATTCAAAGTGAGCCGGGGCGTCACCTTCCAATCGTCCTGGAAGTACGGTTCAGCGAGCTGAAAGCGTTGGTAGTATCGGCGCTGCGTCGAATCCTGCGTGAAGCTCTGGATGAATCCCTGCGGAGTTCCCTGCACTTCCTCCTGAACCAGAAAATCGGCGAATGCATTTCCGGTGCTATGGGCAAGATTGTTGTAAGTCAGCAATCCCTGCGTGTCGCCTGAGGCTCCGCCGATGGCATTGTTGGTTTGATTACGTTGCGAGTACACGTATTGCACGCCGAACTGCAGCGTGTGTTTTCCCAGGGCTTTGCCTACGTCGTCGCGCGCCGAGTAGGTCGGATTCGTGTGCCCCCACGGCATGTACGACGGATCGACGGCGAAGCCTTCACCGCCGTAGGCGGCATTGGTGCCCTCGAAGTTGACACCCGGCATCTTGCCCCCGAAGCCATTGTTAAAAATGTGGCCTATGGCGCATTCCGGAATATTTGTCGTAGGGTCCACACTGATCAGGGGATTGCACTGTCCGGGAAACGCCGGGTCGGTCACGAGCGGCTGGTCGATCTGGGGATTGCGCTGGAACTGCGCTCCACCCGGTCCGTTCTTGTCCGCGAGCGTAATGCCCGAGTTGACGTAGCTGATGACAAGATCATTCAGCAGAGTCGGCGAGATCGTATCCGTGAGTCGCCCGATCAGGCTGATTCCGGGTCCCTGGAAAGAGTTCTGTACGGTGGGAAATGCATTGCGCACGGCCCCACCGTTTATTACCACGGGCCATTGCGGCGTAAGGACGGTCGTGCTCCAATCATCGTGAATATAGCGAAACGATGCCTTCAGCTTGTTGGTCAACGTCTGATCTATGCGAAACAACTCTTCGCGCCAGTAAGTGGACGGCGATATCGAGGCCACGTAACAGTGGTTGGGGTCTTGCGGGTCGAGATTGGTTCCTGCCGCATTCACGTTCGGCAGCGTCAGGTTGCAGCCGTAGGGAGCATTGGGCAGTGGGATGAGGTTCGAGTTCAGGATCGCTATTGCGTTCTTGTCCACTCCAAGCCCCGAGTTGGGAACGCCAAGAACTGGGATCGGGGAACCATTTAGGCTGACGGGGCAGTCAGGGTATTGCTGGCGGTTAAAGGCAATTCCGGGCGGGGGACAAACGTCACTGAAGTCGAAGGCCCGGTAAACTCCGTTTCCCAATAGGTTCTCTACGAGGTTCGGCTGGATCCCCTGCGCGGTCAGGATCAAACCGCGTTCCTTCAACCCCGGCACCGCCTGGTTATACTCGGTCGGCGTTTTCTCCAGGCGGAATTCCTCCGAGAAGAAGAAAAAGGTTTTATTTTTCTCTTTATTGAAAACGCCGGGAATATAAAGCGGTCCGCCAATCGTTCCTCCGAAATCCTGTCTGCGGTAGAGCGGAGCATGGGTGCCGAAAGTTTGCCCGCAGCAGGTTTGTCCAAGGGGAGGCGGAGTTGTGTACTCAACGTCGAAGTAATTGCGCGAGTTGAAAAACTCATTGCGCACGAAGTCGTACAGGTTTCCGTGGAACTGCTCCGTGCCGGACTTGGTGGTCACCTGCACGGTTCCAGATGCGGTCCTCCCGAATTGTGCTCCGTAGTTCGAGGTCAACACCTTCACTTCCTGAATTGCATCCAGGCTGGGATAAACCACCAGCGTGCTGGAGGCGCCGTTCAGTCCTGTATTCAGTACGTCGCTGCCGTCGACCTCAAAGGTGTTGTACTCGACGCGGCCTCCATTCACGCTGTACTTGACGCTTCCTACCACTCCCACCTTTGCCTCATCCTGCCCGGTCTGGTTGCTCACGCCAGGAGCGAGTGCGATTAACTGTGTGAAGTTACGCCCGTTGAGTCCGATGGAAACGACTTCCTTCTGCGTAATCGTGCCGGAGACCTCGGCTGTCTCCGTTTCCACCTTGCCTACTGTAGAGGCGTTCACGTTCACTTCAGTCTTTTCGCTGGCCGGTTCCATTTGTGCATCCAGCGTAAGTTCCAAGCCCGCGGGCAGCGCGATGTTGTCGAAGACCTTGGCTGCAAATGCGGGAACAGTGACCGTGAGGGTGTAAGTGCCCGGTTTCAGATTCGGAAAGGTAAACAGTCCCTTCGCGTCCGACTGGGCTTCAAACTTCTCCCCAGTGGTATTGGTCAGAACTGCTTTTGCACCCGGAATAACCGCCTGCGATTGGTCGGTAACAGTTCCGCTGATCGAGCTTTTATCGCCCCCTTCTTTCGGCGCTTCCTGACCCGCGCTGAAAGAAATCCCGAGAAGCAAGAGAGCAACGGCACTTACAATGCGCGAAAAACTGCGCGGCATGGAAAAGAAGCTCAAGCTGATCGCTCCGGGACGAATACTCTGGGATGAAAAGGCAAGCGCGGATTTTACATGGCAAGTCCATCGCCAATAATTAAAAGAACGTGAATTTTGAGCGGACCTCGGATCCGAAGGTGTTTTCCACAACGGTGAATCGAGAAGTGGAAACAAGAAAAGCAATCGCGAAACCTTCTCGCCTTTTCTTATCAATGGCTAGGCGAGTGAGAGTTTGAAGCGCGCAATATCTTGCAGTGCGCGCATTCACGTAACTTTCATCGAATTATCACAAACCATTAACAACAGGTTTACGACTGACCTGCTACATTCCCCACGTTTGCTAAAGCAGCCTCGCCGCGGTGGGCTGGGACATCCCAGTTAGGTCCGCTAACGGCGATTAACGAATCAGTTCGCAAACCATCCGTAGGTCATTGAAGAATTTTGCCCGCTTTTTGTCTGCGTGGGTTCGCAAGCAGCCCACGCCAATCGAATGGTGTCAGAACTTAGCGAAAGGACTCTACAGCTATGTCTAACTTGCGCTTGAAGTCGATTCTCGCGGTGCTCGTATTGACCGTGATCGCGGGCACGGTGCCTCTGGCACATGCCACAACCCCTGCTTTTCCAGTAGTAATTGCAGGCTCCTCGGCTCTTTTCCAGACCATGGCCTTGGGCGCTTATAACGGCGGCAAAGGCCCGGCCGATGCTGTTCAACCGACGTTCCACTGGACCAGCGCATCCAACTCCCTTTTCCTAAAAGATTGCCGTACACAGACACTGGGCGCAACCACCTGCAACCTCGATGCCGCCACCGTGTGGGTAGTGTGGGATAGCTCCACCGCCACCGGAGGCCCCAACGTTTGGCTCTATGCGAAGGTTGACTCGGTCGTCGGAGACCGCTGCTTCTTCGCTCAACCGCACTGCACGCTCGTCGACACCAGCGGCAACAACGCCGTCTGGACCGCCGCCGGCGCTAACCAGATTCAGGATCCCTGCTCTACGCACCCTGGAAACCTGTGGGGTGACAGCTCCTGCGACACGGCGAACCTGCCTGGCACAGTCCTGGCGATCGTCGAAAACGACACATTGGATTCAGTAAACGTGGCCGCTACCGACATTCGTCCGGAAGATGCCGCGTGGGCCATCGCTCGCGTCAACTCCTCCCTCGGCGCCAGCGTGAAGGGCGGCACCAACTCCGACGGTCTGGATGGTCTGGGATACAATTCCGCCAACCCAGCCGGCCAGGCACCCCAAAACACGTGCCCGGCTCACATTTCACTGGCCCAACTCCAGGGAACTCCGATCTACAGCGCCTACGGCCACACCGGCACCTCAACGGATGCTGCCAACGTTTTGGCCTTTAACATCACCGGCAAGGATCCAGCCACCTGCACTGCGATCCCAACCTACACATTGGCGAATGTCGGCGCATCTCCGATCGTCTTCGTCAACAGCCGCTCCAACACACTAGCGAACCTGGTTAACGCCAGCGAACGCCAGCTTTCGACCGTGTTCTCCGGCACAAACGTCGACGCCGGCGCGCTAGGACAAACCGCCGGTAACATTAATGCCTTCCTGCGTGAGCCGCTCTCCGGAACTTACAATACGACGGAAGCGACTGTAATGCGCTACCCAACCCTCTACAGCGCAGCGACACCTCAGCCTGTCGAGGGCCTCAGCATGGAAACCTATGTGGGCACGAACAATCCGCTTGCGTGCCAGTCGGGCACAACGCATTCCGGCTTGGGCTGCCGCTATCGTGGCGTCGGTACCGGTGACGTCGTCAACGAGGTTCTGCACTCGAACGATGGCACGAAAGTCGCTAACACGACCGACGGCATCGCCTACACGTTCTTCAGCTACGGCAACGTGTCGACGCTCGCTGACAACACCGCTTTCGGTTACATCCAGCTCAACGGCGTAGACCCTATCTTCCAAACCTATAACCTCGCTCTCGACCCGGGCCAGCCGGCCGCAGCCAAGGGGGCTATTCCGGGAACTGTCGAAACCACATTCCCGGCCTGCGAGAACACCATTTGGGCGAACGGCTATTCTTTCCCGAACGTCCGCAATGGCACCTATCGCGCATGGTCGCTCCTGCACCTGGTCTACAACACCAGCCAGGGCACTCCAGTTAAGGATCTGATCACGACTGGAAATGCCTACGCCGTCACCACGGTTCCTGACTACATTCCGGATGCCGCGGTGAGCATCGCGGCCAATGGCGGATGCGGCACGGTCGCGTTCAAGGACCTTGGCCTGTTGCTGGTGCGTTCGCACTACACGCAGTTTGACGGAAACGGTGTGCAACTGGGTGGAGCTGCCAGCTTCCCCGGCATCAGCACCTCCAACACCACCGGTAGCGGCGGCGACATGGGCGGAATGATTATTCCGACCGCGCTCGGCGCCAGCACCGCTTACAAGACGTTCTACACTCAGAGCGGCGATGCCAACGGCGGCCTCGGACCGGCACTGCGCCACTAGCAAATGGCGCTTCGGCGCCGTTTGCTGGGTAACCTTATTAACTAGACTGGGGGCGGGCAATCTTTACCAGCCCGCCCCTTTTTCGTTGCTCCTGCTGAGATTCCGGCAAGCCAAATCCGGTTTAAAATTGCAAGCAGTGCTGGCGCCAGTGCGCATGTCCAGAATCAAATCAAAGTCAGTTTCGAAACAGGCCATTCCGACTTCGGTGTCTGTGTTCAACGGCCGGACCCTCTTTTATGCCGGCTTGCTGCTGATGGTAATCGTTGTCGCCTACGTTCCGTTATTCTCGAACTCATTTGTGGACTATGACGATCCGGTTTACATTACGGGCAATTCGCAGGTTCGCTCGGGTCTCACGCTGGCGACGTGGAACTGGGCCTGGACCAGCCTTGAGGCAGGCAACTGGCACCCATTGACTTGGATTTCGCACGCTTTGGATGCCAGTCTGTTCGGCCTGGATCCCGCCGGACATCACTTCGTGAGTCTGCTCATTCACATCTTCAATACGGCACTGCTCTATTTCGTGCTGGCGCGGACTACAGGTCGCAAAGGCGAGAGCTTGACCGTGGCCGCACTCTTTGCTGTGCATCCCCTGGCGGTCGAATCCGTCGCCTGGGCGGCAGAACGGAAGAATCTGCTATGCACTCTATTCTTTTTTCTCGCGATCACAGCTTACGAATGGTATGCCAGCCGCCCCGGAGTGAGTCGATATTTATGGGTGACGCTGGCCTTTGCCCTTGGCCTCTGCGCCAAGCCGATGGTCATCACTCTCCCGTTCGTGTTGCTATTGCTGGATTTTTGGCCGCTGGGAAGAGTTGTGGGTCTTTCTGCTCCCAATCCAGTTTTTCGAGTGCGCCAGTTGAGCCTGAAGAAGCTGCTTCTCGAAAAAGTGCCGCTCCTGATTTTGAGTGTGGGGAGCGCGATTATTACGCTGACGGCGCAATCCTCCGCCGGCGCACTGGCGTCCTCCACCACTCTTCCGGCAGCAGCACGAATCGCGAACGCGATCTACAGTTACTTCGATTACGTAATGAAGACTTTCTGGCCTACGGGTCTTGCACCTTTCTATCCCGAGGTTCCACCGAGTCGATGGCAGGTTATTCTCGCCTTGGCGTTCCTCGCTGCGGTGAGCGCCGTCGCCTGGCTGCAACGCGTGAGGCGTCCGTACCTGATTGTCGGTTGGCTATACTATCTGGGCACTCTGGTCCCCGTGATTGGTCTTGTTCAGGTCGGGGTGCAAGGGATGGCCGATCGCTACACATACATTCCAATGATCGGCATATTCGTCGCGGTCGTTTGGTTGGCCGGCGATCTGGCTGCCGCCTACAACTGGCGGCCCGCGCTGAAAGTGCTGGCTCCAGCCGCGATCGTGGTGTTGGCGATGCTTACCTGGCGGCAGGTCAGCTACTGGCACGACGACATCCGGCTTTGGTCCTACAGCCTGGAAATCACGGCTGACAACGTCGTTGCCGAGGACAATCTCGGCATCGCGCTCCTAAAACAGGGCAGCACTCCGGAGGCGCTCCCGCATTTTTATCGTGCAACCCGGCTGAATCCCAACGATCCCATTAGTGCAGCCAATGTTGCCACGGACCTTCTCGCGCATGGGCAAGTCCGCGAAGCTATCGCGAAGTATGAAACCGCGCTATCTCGTGCTGCTTTCGTTCCTATGCTGCTGCCGAACATCCACAGCAATCTCGGATCCGCGTACCTGAGCCTGGGAGATCTCAAGCAAGCCCGAAATCATTACCGCGCGGCTCTTGGCCTGAATCCGGAGGACCAGGTCGCGCGCGCGGGATTATTGAAGCTCGAACCGCCGTCATCCTCTTCGCCATTAATAAAATGATTGAAGGCGTGGTTTGCGTTTTTATATTTCGGAGATATTCAAGCTACAAGATAATCCAATCGAAGGATGTGATCATGTGCAAGGGGTTGTCATCGTCGGACGTTAGGAAATTCGCGGCCGTCCTGTTCTTTTTGGCGTGGGTCATTCTGCCCGCCGCCGCCCAATTAGTGCAGCCCCTGCCTGCTCCCGACAAGCGCTTCGAAAGCGTTACCGAGGACTGGACCACGCCGAGCTTGAGCACCAGCCATTTGCTGCCGGTGCGGCCGCTTCCGCCGTTCGTCGACGACACGCACGGCGGATACACCGTCGAACTGTTTCAATTACAGTGGCGCGAGGGTGATCCGCTCGACCTTTATGTAATGAAGCCCAACGGAGTCAAGAATCCTCCTGTGATCTTGAATCTATATGGGTATCCAGCAGACACCGCCGCGTACAAGCTGGAAGTCTTCCAAAAAGAACTCACCAAGGGCGGTTTTGCCGCTGTGGGTTTTGTTTCCGCCCTCACCGGCCATCGCTATCACAGCCGCCCAATGAAGGAGTGGTTCCTCAGCGAACTGCAGGAGAGTCTCGCCACCTCGGCGCACGATGTGCAGATGATACTGAACTATCTGGCGGCCCGCGGCGACCTCGACATGACCCGGGTGGGTATGTTTGGACAAGGGTCCGGAGCTACCATCGCAATCCTGACTTCCGCGGTCGATCCACGAATCAAGGTGTTGGACGTGCTCGATCCTTGGGGAGACTGGCCCACCTGGATGGCCACCTCCGAGTTCGTGCCAAAGGATGAGCGTCCGGACTACGTCAAACCGGAATTCCTGAAAAAAGTTGCCCCGCTCGAGACTGTCGATTGGCTGCCCAAGATCCAGGCGAAGAAATTCCGCTTTGAGCAGCTCCTTTTCGAAACCGACACTCCCGTTCCAGTCAAGGAAAAACTGCGAGCTTCGGTCCCGGCTGGGACAACCATCGTGCTCTACAAGAATCTCGATGAGTTCAAAGCAGCGTTTCCCTATAGCACGAATCTCGAGTGGGTTAAGCAGGAATTGCGGGCGCTGCCCGATTCGACTCAGGCGGCAGCCAAAGGGAGTAAATGATGCTGCAATTCGATCACAGGGCGGCTACGAGGAAGCAACGAGGGTTTACGTTGCTTGAGTTAATCATGGCGACGGCCATTCTTTCGGTTCTTAGTCTGATGGCAGTGCCTCTTGCCCGACTCACCATTCAGCGCGAGAAAGAGAGGCAGCTTCGGAGCGCGCTATGGGAGATGCGCGACGCCATTGACCGCTACAAAGATCATGGGGACCGCGGTTATTTTCAGGTCAAAGTCGACAGCGTGGGCTACCCACCGGACCTCGAAACACTAGTTAAAGGAGTGGACCTCAAAGGTGGCTTGAAATATCGCTACCTGCGTTCCATTCCAACTGATCCAATGACCAACAGCAAGGAATGGGGCTTGCGATCAAATCAAGACGATCCAGACTCGGACTCATGGGGCGGACAGGCTGTATTCGACGTCTACACCAAGTCGCAGGGAACAGCCCTCGATGGAACAAAATATAAAGACTGGTAATTCTCCGGACCAGGAAACCGAATTAGACCTCCCATCTAAGAATTACCGCGGGCGATTTTGCCCCGGCAGGGTCCCGAGCCGGATGATGGAATACGACTCCGCGGGAACCGGGCCGATTACATAGGGCAGCGGTCCTCCATAGGACGAGTAAAAACCGGCCCCAAGATCGGACGAGATTGTCGTCGCCCAAGCTTTCAAAGGCACTTCCACATTTTCCCGCGACGCGATAAATGCGGGCAGGATCTTTGCGAAATGGGAATTGTTCCCCGCGATGATTACAAAGTCACCGGAATCAGCCTGGGGATGGTCGAGATCCAATGCAGCAAGACCCCGTGATTCCAGATAGTACTGGAAGCCCCAGTGACCGACAAACCATGCTGCGCCGCCCTTGTCATGTGTCTTTTCATAAACAAGTGTGGCGGCAGTGCGCTCCGAATTTGCCAGTTCCGAGTCCGCAGCCGTGACCCAAAGAGACAGAAAAGCGGAAGCCAACAAAATACCGATAACCTGGATGGCAAGCCCTCGCGTTGCGAACACGGCGCGATCGTCCAGTCTTCGCGACACCAGTATCGCCGCAGCGGGAATTAGCGGCAGCACCGAACGCCCATTCACCGTCCAGTTGACGAAGGCGGCAAAGAAGAACGTGCCCAAGACCCACAGCCCCAGGAAAACTGAATCGGCGGTTTTCGATTCCCGGAAGTCCATTATCGCCAGCCACAGAATAAGCATCCCACCGGTGATACAGAGAATGAGTTGCACGCCTGCGAACCAGCGCAACCGCTGCTGCTCGCCTTCCCCTAAGTTGTGAACGATATCGACCCAACCGATATTCAGCCACCTTCCAGCGACAGCGAGGGTGGCCACTAGTCCTACAATCAGTGCGGTTATGACTTGCTTGCGGGACCAGACCAACCGGGCAAAACTCCATCCCAGCAGGCTGCACCCTCCTGCATAGCTCAAGCCGACCACCCCCATTCCAAGAACAGAACCCCTCTTCGCGTTGTGCTGTGATTGTGCGTATTCCAGCGCGCCCTGCAGCAATCCGTGCCCGTACAGGCTGGCCGTCCAAGATTCGTAGGCGAAAACCGCTGCCACCGGGATCAAGAGATACAGCAACTGAGGGCGAATCCGTCGAAAGCGCATAACCGTATAAACCAGGAGGAGTGGAATTAGGGAAACGCCAAAATACTTCGTGAGGGCAGCGGCTGCAATCAACAACCCCGAAGCGGTCAGAAGCCACTTGCTTTCCGAGTCCAGGCCCTCGATCCAGAAATATGCGGCCCACACCCAAAGGGCTAACATCATCGTGTCGCACATGACGCTGCTGGCACAAACCAGCACGCCCGGAGTAAGCAGAGTGCAAAACGAGGCAAGCAACGGAGAGCGCGTGAATTTCCGCGCCAAACAATACGTGCCAAGGACGAGAGCAAGTGCGACCGGAATGAACGCTAAATGCAGTGCACGCTCCGACCATCCCACCACGCGGGCCATCACCGCAATGTAATAGGCAGCAAGAGGAGGATTTTCGGTCACCTCCGACATCGGCTGCTGTGCCGCATCCCAATTAACGTCGAATCCATAAGGATCGAAGGGATGCTGAGCAGTCTGCTGCGCCGCGCGCACGAATAATGTGTCATCCACGTGAAAGGCGCGACCGGAGAACGGAACGAGACAAAGTATCGTAGCGAAAGCCAAGAACACACAGGAGTACAGAGCCGACCACTTTGGAAAACCAAGGCTCCGCCCTGCAGGCATTGCTCGCTCATCGAATACCTTCACTCCCTCTCGGCTCGGCGACAACGTTTTGATTTGGTTCGGGCGAGAGGGCCGTTTCTGCAATTGTTTTTTCAAATCGGCCTCTCCGCTTTTCCCGTTGGGCCGTTTAGAAAATTCAACAAGTCTTGAGCGTTGCTGTACCCGGGATCCGCCTTGATCGCCTCTTCTAATATGGACAAAGCTTCCTGGTCCTTACCCTTAGCCCGCATGAGCAGAGACAGTTTCACATAATTGCCTTCGGAGGGCCTGGCCGCGAGCGAACGGTTGAGAGTCTGTACCGTCTGATCTAATAGGTCCGGTTCAGATTGATTTGCGCTTCGAAAGCTCGTCAGAGCTTCCGCATACTCTTTCGACGCGGCGTAAGAAAAGCCCAAATCGAGCAAAGCCGAGCAGCGGAGCTTTCGATCTTCGGTCGTCAGTTCCTTGCCATCCGTCAATCGGACTACCTTCTGAAACTCGTGCATTCCATCCGGCAGGCGGCCTTGAGAGGCATACAGAACGCCGAGGGTAACGTGATCCGTAATGTCGTTGGGGTCAAGGTTTTCGGCCTCTAGAAAATGTGCGATGGCCTGTTCGTTGTCGCCGCGCGCAGCTAGCGCGAGAGCGAGCTTTTTTTCCGCCAGCGCATTCCGACTTGTTACCTCGAGAGTGTGTGACCAGATCGCCACGCTGTCTTCCCAGTACGCGAGTTGTTGAAAAGTGATGAAACCGAGAATCACCAAGACGGTGGTCGCGGAGACCCATCTCGCCCACTTTGGCGCATGCCAGTGATCGAACAAATCAACCGCGCCCCAGACGCCTATGACAAAGAGGCCGACGACCGGGAGGTAGGCATAGCGGTCCGCCATCGCCTGGTCTCCCACTTGGACGACGCCGATTGTCGGAAATAGGGTTCCGAGGAACCAGAGCCATCCGACAATAAGATAAGGATGAGTTCTGCGCTGCGCCCAAACTGCGATGCTGATCGCGCATAGCAACACGGCTGCCAGAACAGGCTTCCAAGCGGGAAGGAAGAGGCCCGGATGCGGATAGAACAGGGCAAACGCAGACGGCCAAAACGTCTTCCAGAGGTAGATCAAATAGGAGTACAGCGCGTTCTCCAACCGGGCACCAAGGGGAAATGCCTGCAGGCTTCTCCATCCTCCTGTTCTTTGAGCCCAGACCGTCACGACAGAACTCGCGGCCGACAGCGCAAGCAGCGGCAATTTTTCGATCAGCAGTCGCCGGATCGATTCTTGCGGAATCGCCAATCTTGAAGAAGGCTCGATCCACCCTGCGATTCGCTGCAGCGGCCAATAGTCGAGCAGCAAGAGTGCGAAGGGCAAAGTGACTGCCATCGGCTTTGACGCCAAAGCCAGGACGAACACTCCAGCCACAACGGCGAACCGCTTGAATCTCGGCTGGCTTGCGTACCAGCCATAGGCGCCCAGAGTCAGGAAACAAAAGAATGCGCTTAACAAATTCTTCCGCTCTGCCACCCAAGCCACCGATTGCACGTTAAAAGGATGCCAGGCAAACAGCGCCGCGACCACAAAACTAGGCGCCACCCGACCGCCAGCTCGCAGTAAAAGGAGAAACAAAAGCGCTGCGTTCAGAGCATGAATTACAACACTAGTCAGGTGGTGGTCGCCAGCGTCTGGCCCGAACAGCTCATAATCCAGCGCGTGCGACCACCACGTTAAAGGATGCCAATTGGATTGCTCCCTGGAGGTCAGGGACCACGTGATCGTCTGCCAGGCGAGGCCCGAAGTCACGTGCGGATTATCGACAACATATTCATGATCGTCATAATTAATGAAGTCGTGCGTCCGGACCGGGCTGTAAAGGGCCAGCGTCCCAGCCACCAGCAGCAAGCCGAAAGTCACAGCCGCACCGGAGGCAGATGCCTTCGAAGAACTGCGGGCATTTGCCTTCTTCGCGTACCCTCTCTCTCGCTTTATTGCTCGCCGACTCATAGCTAAGTAACTGGTGAACTACATTGGGATCAGATGCGACATCTCGGGCTTCTCGTAGGAATCGCGCCCCTCCGTTATCCGATTCAACTGTTGCAGCGCGCGAGTCCGTTCCCTGAACCGTCGGTTGCAGCACGACTGACTGTCGATAATCCGTCACCGCATCTTCGATCTTGCAACCCTTTTTCGAATACAATCCCCGGTCCAAAATATGCATGGAAGAGCTTCGGATTCAAGTTGCGGAGTGCGGAAGACGAAGCGACATCGCCGCCCGAAGATGGGCGAGAGTCCACATTACAAGAAAAATCTGAGTTCTACTACCTGCGTTCGATTCCAGTCGATCCCATGACCAACAGCAAGGAATGCGGCGGCGGCGACAAGGTGGGGCCGCCTTCCCGTCCCCGCCTTCCAGGTTTCGCAAAGAGCGGGAAGGTCACGGAAGGGTGACGACTTGTTCGATCAGCATTAGAATTTTCAGAACGCTATTCTAAAGAAAAAGGCTCGGATAGAAGAAATCCACTTCATCTTGGCTCAACCAATACCGAGGGGCCATCCACAGGCTCCAGACGCAGGCTCATCGAAGAACGCCCTCACCTAGAGCAAGCAATCGCGGAACTCGGCCGAGAAGATCGCATTTGCCGGTGGGGCCTTCCACGGTTCAGTAAAGGCTAAGTGGTTGGGATTGTAGAAACATGGCGGAGAGGGAGGGATTCGAACCCTCGGTACAGGTGTTAGCCCGTACAACGGTTTAGCAAACCGCCGCATTCGGCCACTCTGCCACCTCTCCGGCGTGCGAAGATAGAGTTTACCACGTCTAGATTAAACCCTTTCCTCACTTCGATTCTGCGCATTTGCCCCATTGGCTGCTGCTGAGTTTGCGCATGGAACCGAATACTGCTACAAACAGGACGAGGGCTCAGAGCGGGACAGATTCCAGCCCCGATAACACTGAAGAGGAAACATGCCTGCAAGCCACGTTCTTTCAATCCAGGTGAAACGCATACTCGCCCTCATTGCTGTTCTCCTACTACTTAACGCAGCCATGTCGGCAAAGACTAAAGTTGCCAGGCAAACGTTTGGGCAAACACCGGAGGGAACGGCTGTCGACCTTTATTCGCTGTCGGACGGCAAGATCGAGGTCCGCGTTATTACTTACGGCGGGATCGTTGCTTCGCTGCGAACCCCGGATCGAAATGGAAAGCTCGATGACATTGTGCTGGGATGCGACACAGTCGAGCAGTATGTGGCGCAGACGGCGCATTTCGGAGGCATTATCGGGCGCTACGCGAACCGCATTGCGCACGGCACTTTCCATCTCGACGGGCATACGTACTCGATTCCAAAGAATGATGGTGACAATGCGCTGCACGGGGGAACTCGAGGGTTCGACAAAGTGGTCTGGGACGCGAAACAGATTCAGGATGGACTGGAGCTTACCTATGTGAGCAAGGACGGCGATCAGGGTTTTCCTGGAACGCTTACCACGACCGTGCGCTACACGTTAAGTG
Source organism: uncultured Acidobacteriota bacterium (assembly GCA_963761915.1). Lineage (GTDB taxonomy): Bacteria > Acidobacteriota > Terriglobia > Terriglobales > Acidobacteriaceae > Sulfotelmatobacter. Next base: position 580,123 of record CAVXIO010000016.1, on the reverse strand, counting down.
GCGGCGCATTGCGAATTGAATATTCCGCGACTACCGATAAGGATACGGTTCTCAACCTGACCAACCATTCCTATTTCAATCTCGCGGGGCAGGGCAAGGGCGACGTTCTGAAGGATGTGGTGAAGATTGATGCATCGCGCATAACGCCAGTGGATGCGAATCTTATCCCTAGCGGAGAACTGAAGCCGGTGGAGGGCACGCCGTTCGACTTTCGAACGCCGCATGCTATCGGCGAGCGGATCGACATCGACGATCCTCAGCTAAAGCTCGGCCAGGGCTATGATCACAACTTTGTACTGGATCATCCCGAAGGCCAGTTGGCCGAAGCGGCCGAAGTTTATGAGCCAACTACGGGCCGGATTCTACGAGTGCTCACCACCGAGCCTGGGGTGCAGCTTTACACCGGAAACCATCTCGACGGGTCCATTACTGGAAAGGAAGGCCGCGTCTACAAGCGGCGATTTGCTTTTTGCCTGGAGACGCAGCACTTCCCGGATTCTCCCAACCATCCTAACTTTCCATCGACTGAATTGAAGCCGGGCCAGAAGTTTCACAGCGTGACGGTATTTGAGTTCAGCGCTGGCACGCACTAGCAGGCTACCTCGGGTGCCGGATGTTATGCTGCTTCGATTATGGAAGCCAAAGGTTTGACTCCGATATTGAACGTCTCCGACATCGCCAGCACGGTCGCGTGGTTTGAGAAGTGGGGATGGAAGAAATTGTGGGACTGGGGAACGCCTCCGACGTTTGGCGCGGTTGGATCGGGTAAGGAAGCTTGCATCTTTCTTTGTCAGGGGGCGCAGGGAGGCCGCGGCCGCGGCGCGAACACCACCACGTTTCAGCACGACGGAGACGAAGCGGGCGACAAGGGCGTCTGGATGTCGGTGTGGGTGGACGACGTGGACGAGATGCACAAGCATTGCGTCGCCGCCGGGCTGGAGGTCACCTTTCCGCCCACCGATATGCCGTGGAACGTTCGCGAGATGCACCTTCGCCATCCCGATGGCCACGTGTTCCGGGTCGGCTGGGGGGTCGAGCCCAAAAAGTAGAACTGGCTCCTTTGCTGGTCGATGAGCGTCACAGCGATGTTTACGAGAAGTAAGAATTGCGTCTCCGTTGAAGAGACCTCGAGTTTTTGATGGCAGAACAAGAGCGACGGCATTCCTAATTTGACACCTCAGGGGACGCGGCGCTTTCGAAGTATGCCGACGATTGCGGCTGACGGAACTGCGCCTGCAAGAAACCACGCACCAATGAATAGGAACTCCCAAGTGTGGTATTCAGACCTCATGAGTGACCTGTCGAATTCAGACCCGGTGGTGAGCCAGGTCGGAGTCCAGTAGAGGCAGTACGCAAGAGCGAAGGGTACGATCACAACCCAAACCTTGTGTAAGGATTCCGGGCACACGGAGCATAATAGCCAAACGATGCCCGCTGAAAAGATGGCTACCAGAAGGGCTCCCGAGCTAAGCGATAATGATTCGACCAATGCCTTCATTCGCTGCCTGGCCGCACAATAGACCTCAAACTAACACATTGTAACTGTTGAAACAGGCGATTACAGTCGTGGAGTTCCACATCGCACCCCCCTCTACCTTGGTCGACCGAAGAACAAGACGTAGCCGTTCGGGTCGCAAATCTCGAAGCCGCGAAGACCGTCGTTGGTATCCTTGAGGGGCACGCTGAAGGCTGCTCCATTATCGGCAAATTCGGCGGCGAGCGCATCCGGGTCTGGGGCATAGACAAAGGCATCCCACCTCATGTGGGGATGACGCTTGGGGTTCGGCAGTGGCGGCACGTCTTTCTCGGACTTGATGAAGATCTGCGCGCCGTCGCGGCCAATGATAGCGGAAAAAGGGTTTCGCTCCGGCTGCAGGAATCTTGTCTCAAAGCCAAGCTTGTCGCGGTAAAAAGCGATGGTTTGATCGACGTTGCTGACGATGAAAAACGGTGAAATCGCCTGCGTCGTTGGTCGTGTCATAAGCGTGGAGCCTCTTGTTACACTCCCGGCATTCACTCATCCTAGGGCGCTTTCGCGAACCATTCTTCGAACCACTCGAGAGAGCGCAACGTGTAGTCGCGGGAGTCGGCGGGCTTCGCGATCGCATGCCCTTCGTTGGGATAAACCACGAGCTTTGCAGGCACATGGAGAGTCTTGAGGGCGTGCCACCATTCGACCGATTGTTCCATGGGTACTTCACCGTCGCGGTCGCCCACCAGAATCAGCGTCGGCGTTTTCACGGCCTTGACGAAGTGCATGGGATCGCTCTTGGCGTACACGGCAGGATCGTCATACACCGAGGCGCCGAAGAATGGAATCATCCATTCGTCGATATCGTTAAGGCCGTAATAACTCAACCAATCGGAGAGGCCGGCGCCCGCGACTGCGGCGGCAAAGCGCTGCGTCTGAGTTTCGGCCCACATGGTCATATAGCCGCCATAGCTGTGTCCGCGAATGCCAATGCGCTTGGTGTCGATCGGATACTGCGTGGAAATTGCATCGACGCCGGCCATAATGTCGCGAAAGTCGCCGCCACCGAAATCCTTCACGTTGCCCTGGGTGAAGGCTTCGCCTTGTCCATAGCTGCCGCGCGGATTTGGGCACAGGGCGAAGTAGCCCATGGCCGATTGCGCGCCCATGCCGCCTTCGGGCCAGCGCGACATGCATGCGGCAGAGGGACCTCCGTGCACATTGACGATGAGCGGATAGGTTTTGCCTGCGGCAAAATCTTTGGGCAACATCAACCAGCCTTGTACGCGAGTCGTGCCATTCATCCAGTGCACGTTGCGCATCTCACCCCATGCCGGCTTAACGTCGGAATTCAGATTGGTGAGCTGCTTCCATTTTCCAATCTCGCCGACCCAGACTTCCGGAGGGCTACCTGCTGATTGGCGCACGATTGCAGTTGTCAGTCGATCGCCCGTCATTGAGGTCCAGGCATCGCCTGCTGGAGTGGCTGTCTCTTCGCCCGTCCAGAGCGTCCGGAGCGAGCGTCCGCTAGCGCCGACACTTCCGATGCTGGAATTTCCGTCGACGTTCTGAATAAAAGTAATGCGGTCGCGCGCTGTCCATCCGAGCGCGTAGGGAGATCCTTTGATTTCAGGAGTGAGATTTCGCGCCGCGCCTCCCGTGATTGGGACGATATATATATCGCCACCGGTGGAACCTTCGTCGCTCATTAGTCCTTCGATGAAAGCCACATTTTTTCCATCGGGAGAAACACGCGGTTGCGCAATTTGCAACTTTGGCTTGTAAATCTCGCGCATCTCACCCGTTTGCGCATTCGCCTGATACAGACGAGCAATCCACCAGTTCGCGTCGCCGGAGCCATGCGCCGCGGTCGCAATCCAGCTCTGTCCGTCCGGAGACCATTCGTACTCGTAGACATACATCTCTGCGGGCGTAACCTGCTGCAGATGGTCTGTGCTTAAGTCAACGGTCGCAATGCGCTGCTCGTAGATTTGCTCGTCAATCACTCCTGATAATGGCGTCATGGGTTGCAACGGTCCTGCGACGCGCGGCATGCCTTCAATAAAGAGAATGGCAATCTTCGAACCATCGGGAGAGAAGCGCGGAGTCTGGACATAGCCTTTCAATTCCGCGTGTCTTACCGGAGTGCTGCCGTCGGCGTCCGCTGTCCAGACTTGAGCGGCGGGAACTTCGCCGGGGAGATCGGCCAGGAATGCTACGCGCTTGCTATCCGCGCGACCAAGCCACGTCACGGAGTTGAAGCTTACCTTCGACCCCGATCGCGGTGCGAGGGCCCGCCACGCGGCCGGAATTATTGTGAGTTCTCCTTTTACGATGTAAGCGACTCGAGTGCCGTCGGGAGAGAGTGCAACCTGGCTGATTCTTTTGGCGTGCGGCATGGAATCGAGCACGGCTGCGGCGCGAGAAGATGTAGAGTGTTGCTCCTGCGCGCAAAGAGAAGCACAGATAAGGACAGATGCGGCGGCGCAAAATAGCGCCAAACGAGCGGAGCGTGGGTTCGTTCGTCGAGGCATGAAGGAAAAAGTATAGCTGGTTGTTAGGCTGGATGCCGAGCCTGCAAAGACTTCCTGGTTTCAGTCCGAAGTTAGCCGAAGCTGGCGTTTTTCATCTTCTGACGGAAGTCTCTACCTTCCATCGTGACAATTCGGCACATCTCATGCAGTCGGGAGCGCATGCGGTCCCCAATGCGGTCGCCCAGGGTGTCGTCGCGATTAGCGCGCTTCACTCCCTCTATCGACTCAGCCTTCGCGCTCGGTCCGTCGAGAAAGTTCGTGGTGATGATGGTTGTGAGTTTGTCGTTATAGCGGGCGTTGAGGATTAGGCTGACTGTGTCTCCGACCCAATCCGTAGGTCTTACGGCGCCGAGCTCATCCAATACGAGCACCTCAGCTTCGAAGACGGGACGAAGAACATCGAGCTCTGTAACTTTCACAGAATCGTTGTACGAATTCTGAATCTGCTTGAGCAACTCGCGGTAGTCGCAAAAAAGGCACGAAATTCCCTTAGCGAGGATGAGTTCCCTTATGATGCCGACAGCGAGGTGCGTCTTGCCGACTCCTATACCACCGATGAGGAGAAGACCCGTGTTCTCTAGCGGATAATCTTCAATAAATTTGTACGCCGCCATACGGGCTGGAGCCAAGGAAAGATGCGGGCCGTCAAACTCGAAGTTGGCGAGCTCACAGTGTTCATAACGCCGTGGAATGTGCGCGGCGGCCAGCAAGGCCTGGTTGCGCGCCCGCAGTTGGCAGTCGCAGCGGGTCACTCGCCGGTCTCTGGGCGCGCTGGAGCGCGAAGGAAGCGTTTTCCATCCCGTGCCTTCGCAGAACGGGCAAACCTCCGCTGGTGTTTTGATCAACATCGACTCTTTTTCATTCCTTCTTAAATTGTATTCTCTGACTGTGCACCGAGACGCCAGCCTTCCGCAAGTGTGAAACCGGAAACGCCTGTGTACAACCTGTGCAGGTGTGAGGGAGCTTGTGGAGAGCAGTGGAAAACCGCGGCCAGCTTACTTTTTGGCGCCTCGGGTGGGTTGACCCGTTCTTTCCACAGGAGCTCCCGGCCCAAAACCCGCCCCGCCAGCCCCAATCCGGGAGGGAGGGGTGCAAAACAGGCTTCCGGCGCGGATTTTCACAGTTGACATTCCGCTCAGAGAGAGGAAAATACCTCCCGTCAGGTTTCCCACTCAGCCAGAGTTGCTATCTTCCCGGCTTGTGCCGGGGATGCTTGCGCTGAGTATCAAAGAGACCTGCGAGGAGAAACTATGAATAAGGCCGATCTGGTTGACAAGATCGCTGGCGCTTGCGAAATCAGCAAGGCGCAGGCTACGACTGCGATTGACACCGCCGTGAGCAGCATTACTGGTGCGTTGAAAAAGGGAGATCGAGTGGCTTTGATAGGCTTCGGCACTTTCTCTGTATCGCAGAGAAAGGCGCGGAACGGGCGCAATCCGCAAACCGGCGCCACTATCAAAATCGCTGCCCGCAAGGTTGCGAAATTTACCCCGGGGCTGAACTGAAGAAGACCGTCAATAAGAAGTAGTAAGAAGGATTGGATTCCGAAAAACGGCAGGGGGTCGGCCCTGCCGTTTTCGATTTCTCGATACCTAGTACCCAGTATCTAGTACTCAGTCTCAGAGCAAACTCGGCGAGATCGAGCACTGGGTACTGGGTACTTGATACTCTTCAACTAGCATGATTGCTCATCTCCGCGGAAGACTACTCTCCAAGCATCCGAATCAGCTGGTTGTCGAGACCGCCGGCGTCGGTTATGAAGTAAACATCAGCGTGCCCACTTTTTCTGAATTGCCCGCCAACGGCTCGGAAGTCGCTCTGCACATTCACACCCATGTGCGCGAAGACGTGATCGCGCTTTACGGATTTCTGCGTCCCGCCGAAAAAGTGCTGTTCGAGAAGTTGATGACGGTGAGCGGCATCGGAGCGAAGCTCGCCATCACTATTCTGAGCGGCGTGGCGGCCGATGAATTGGCAGCCGCAATCCGGGGCAATGACCTGGCGCGACTCACCAAGATCCCCGGCATCGGCAAGAAAACCGCGGAGCGCATGGTGTTGGAGCTGCGCGACAAGGTATCCCTTACGTCAGGAACCTCAGCGCCCATTGTGCCTGCGATGAGTGCGATGGAAGAAGATGTTATATCAGCCTTGGTCAATCTGGGCTACCAGCGAGCCGCAGCCGAGAAGGCATTGGCGAGCGCGATCAGAACTGGCGCGGCCAAGGGCGAGAAGAGCGGATCGTTCGAGGCGATGTTCCGAGAGGCGCTGGCGGGATTGTCGAAGTAGGACCAAACGGGAAGGTCGGGACCTTGTTTGGATGATTGTATCTATTTCACAGCAAAATTTCGTTCATCCAGCGGAGTATTGTTGGTGAGATCGCTTTCCTGAATTTCCCACTCCGAGACCGTCGTGCCGCCATTCTGTGACTCCCGCGTAAAACGGATCGTATAATCGGTCGGAAGCGTGAGTCCATCTATTGTCTTGAAATCGCCGAAGCGCTCTTCCAGTCGGTAGCGTGACTGCTGCTGACGTGCATTGGCGGTCTCGGCGTTTACCACAGAGATTCCAATGTTCAGCGTGTATACGGTCGCCACATGACGGTAAGTTTCGGGATCAAAGTAAAGGCGAATCTCGAGATCAGTGTTTTTCTTCGGTTGATAGCGGAGTTCGTACAGATCTTTGCCATCAACCTTTTTAATTCCGTCAAAAGAGAGTTTAGCTTTGTGCTTTTCCAGATCGAGAAGAGGCCACGCAGTGCAAAGGACTCCGCCCCAAAGCCCTTCTCGCAATACCGCGTCCTGAGCATAGACAAATCCACCAAGATCCGACCGGCTGAACCGAGCTGTTGCGCTCGAAACCTCGACCTTGTCGCCATTGAAGATGAACTGCTCTCCGCGATACTCATTGTTTGCGAACTTCATCATGAAATGCAGTTTGGAACCCTGCGAAACGAATACCGATTTACCTTCGAGGGATCCAGTTCCTCCGACCAGAAGCTTGAATGTGGCGGTTCCTTGCGCTACGCGGGTCTTGGCGTTGGAACGAGCCTGCAAATTGCCAATGGCATCGAGGTGGTGGGCCACGAGTTCATCGGCGCTGGTAGCTGGCACAGCCCCGGCCTGAACGAGAATCGACTGCGCCGCAAATAGTAGAAGAGTTCCGGCCCCAGACAGCAACTCGAGAATGTTCTTTCGCATAAGTCACCAACGCTTGCGTCCGACAGAAGACTACCGACATGGTTCAGCATTATCAACCCTCTATCCGATCAATACTGATTTCCATACAAGCCGGCTATCGCTTTCGGTATAACGGACAAAACAATCATCACAACATATTGAAAACACGCGCCTTTTTTGTTCGCATAGTTTGGCCTGTTATTTGCTTTGGGCAGTCTCTAGCTGGGGCGGATGGGCTCGCCTTCTGACTACACAATTGAAATCTTGTTGTTCTCGTGAGGAGAGCGTCATGGAATATGGGTTTCGCACCCCGTTGATTCGGGTTCTGCTTGTGTTGACTCTGCTGGCATCATTTGCCGGCGCATTGTGGGCCCAAGGTGGGACGGGTGAACTAACGGGCCTTGTGATAGATCCGACGCAGGCCGTTGTTGGTGGCGCCCAGGTAACTCTGACCAACATTGCGACGGGTGAGAGACGTACTGCCACAACGACGTCTGCGGGCATATACCACTTCGGCGCGTTGCAGGTGGTGGGCGCGTACACCCTGGAGGTCGAAGCCAAAGGTTTCAAGGGATACAAGATCGAAAACATTATCATCAGCGTGGGCGTAGTGACCACGCACAACGCCAATCTGGAAGTCGGAGGGCAGGGCGAAACGGTGACGGTCGAGGCAGGAGCCCAGCAGGTGCAGACCACGGAGTCGTCCCTGTCTGGCTTGATTGACCGCCATGTGTGGCAGGACATGCCGCTTGAAACCCGCAGCCAGAATGAATTCATCGAATTGCTGGCCGGGGCAGAGCCCGCAGGTGTAGCTCAGTTGGGTACCGATCGTGGCGCGGCCGTGAACGGCGCCCGCAGTGGCGCGGGCAACTTCCTGGTTGAGGGTTTCGATAACAACGATCAGGGACAAGGGGGTGGTGGAACCACGGTTGGTCCGGGCGGCGCCGTTGTGACGATCGATCCCGATGCCATCCAGGAATATCGTGTGATCGAGCACATCCCGACCGCCGAGTATGGAAAGGGCGGAGGGTTCGTTACCGACACGGTGCTGAAGAGCGGCACTAACCAGTGGCACGGTTCACTCTTTGAATATAACCGGGTGCAGGCGCTGGCGGCCAACAGTTGGTTCTCCACTCGCGCGGGGCAGCAGGATCATCTGGTGCGCAACCAGTTCGGCGGGTCTGTGGGCGGTCCCGTCGTGAAAGATAAGACGTTTTTCTTCTTTACCGTGGAGGCACACCGCGAGCGATCAAGCAGCCCATTGTCGGCGGCTACCATCACTCCGGATTTTGTGAATTTTGTGCAGAGCGGGGCGTTCGAGCAGTTCATGGAGGGCACAGGCACCTACGCGGGCCCTTACAACGCTACTGTCCCTAACACGACCGGCTTCTGCAATGCGGTCTTAGGGGCTGCCTGTCCTGGCGCGTTCGCCGCAGATGCTACCCTAGGCCCGGTCTGGCAGAAGATTTACGCCGCCGAGCCCCTTCCCTGGTGTGCCCCTGGAGCATCTGACTGCACGAACGTTACTGCGGGTGCGCAGGGCTTATATACCAGCGGCGTATGGCAAGACTTCATTACCGGCACCCCTGCCCCGGCAACCACCTACCCTGTGAACGTCTACGGAACGCTGAACATACCGCAGCCTAGTTCTCTCAACCAGATGCGTTACACCGGAAAGTTTGACCAGAAGATAGGATCGAAAGACCAACTGAATGCGGCTTACCTGTATGACAATGCAGATAGCGTAACGGCCTACGGTGGCAACAACGCGATTGGTCCCGCGTTCTATCGTCACGCGCGCGCGCAGGATCTGGGCGTAACATGGTCTCATACCTTCAGCCCCACAATTTTGAACCAGGCCCGTGTAGCCTACTTGCGGCATACGGGAAACTATCCGGGCGATCCAAGCGTGGTGGGAATGCCATCCATCGCCACGGAATTCGATACGCCTACCTTCGGGTTCGGCAACTCCGACGCCATTCCCCAGTTCTTCACGGAAAACCAGTTTCAGTACAAGGACGACCTTTCGGTGACGAAGGGCAAGCACAACTTCAAGGGCGGCGCGGAATACCAGCGCACCCGCAATGGCAGCAGCTTCGATTCTTTTAAGTATGGAGCGCTTGTGCCCCAGGACACTGAGGACCTGCTTACCGATGAAACGTTCAGCGAGATCGCTGACGGCCTAGTCTTCGGGACGCCGGTTTTTGGTTCCCTAGCCGCGGCTGAAGCGTCCCTGAATCCCACCACTGGCCAGCTCCCGGTATATTACCGCGGCTATCGTGCTAATCAGGTAGCCATGTATTTTCAGGATGACTGGCGGATTCACCCTCGCCTGACGCTGAACCTAGGCGTCCGCTGGGAGTATTTTGGCCCCCCACACAACTTCCAGCCCGGTATTGACGCGAACTTCTACACGGGCGTACCGGTCACGCCGATCGCTACGACCAGCACCAATCCTTTCTTCCCGGTGAATAGTCCTTACTATGCGGGAATAGCCTCAGGAAGCGTGCAGCAGAGGAATCATGACATCTGGAACAAGGATCTCACTAACTTTGGCCCGCGCCTGGGCTTTGCCTGGGACAGTTTGGGCAACCAAAAGCTGGTTGTGCGCGGCGGTTTCGGGATCACCTATGACCGCATTTACAACAACATTTTCGAAAACATCCGCTTCAATCCGCCTTTCTTTGCCATCGGTCTGCTGGGAACGTTCGGTAGCGGAGCGGTAATTACCCCGGCGCAGACCGTCGCCTTGAATACCTACCCCTTTACCGGAACCTCAACGTTCGCGGGGGCGGGACTGACACCTTCGATCCGCGACATGGATGAGAATTTGGTTACGCCGTACTACGAGCAAGCTAACTTCGGCTTTCAGTACCAACTGGGCAGGGATTTTGTGCTGGAGAGCAATTACGTGGGGACTTTCGGGCACAGGCTCGTCTCGATCATCGGCGCGAACATATTCGATGGTGAGTATGCGCATGGCCTCGACAACACATTTATCAATCCGAACTACAGCAACATTAGCTTGCGCACCAATTGCTGCGACTCCAATTACCACGCGTGGCAGACCACAGTGCGTAAGCGCTTCACCAGTGGCTTGCAGTTCAACGTCAATTACACATGGTCGAAAGCCATGGATGATGTCAGCGATGCATTCACCACTAAGAATGCGAGCGCAAACGCGTATCCCACGGACAGTATGAACCCGCACTTCGACTACGGCCCGGCCGATTTCAACGTGAAGCACCGGGTGGTGGGCAGCTTCGTTTACGATCTGCCGTTCGCCAAAGGAAACCGGTGGCTGGGCGGCTGGCAGGTGTCTGGCATTGCGTCGCTGCAGAGCGGCACTCCATTTTCCATTACCAACAGTTCGGTGGACAGCAACGCGGACAATCAATTCAACGACCGGGCGGTGTATACCGGGCCCGGCTCACTCACCCACGACATCAACCACAACGTAAGTCCAGCCAATGGATACCTTACAGGGGATATTAAGACCGGATCGATGGCAGGATCAAATCCGTCCTGGGGAATGCTCAACGGACCCCACCCAACCGACATCCCGTGCCCTGCAACTGTCAACCTGGGCCTGTGGTGTGAAGGAAGGGCACTGGGCCAGATGGAGCGCAATACTTTGGTGGGTCCGGGCTATGTCAACATGGACTTCGGGTTTGGGAAGGGCTTCAAGATTACAGAAGGTAAGAAGCTCACGTTGGAAGGGAACTTCTTCAATCTGTTCAACCACCCAAACTTTTCGCTCCCAGATACCAACCTGAACGACGTCGGGACGTTCGGAGAGTCTTTATCAACCTTTGCACCTGGTCCTGGAGGGGCCCGAGTTATTCAACTGGCGCTGCGGTTTGACTTCTGAACCTGGTAGATTTGGAATACCTTGAGGCCGACCGGAAGGTCGGCCTCTCTTATTTCTTAACTTCATTCCCCATTGCAGAAGGCGCTGGTCCCACTACAGAAAAACATATTTTTATTCAACAAACCGGAGCGCCTGCTCCGTTAAATCCGCGCAAGTCAAACAAACATAACACCGATTAACAGCCTCACTGTTTGGAACAACAGTTGCTCTCCGATAGGCTTATTCTGTCGTAGGGTTGTCCTTCTTCGGTTTTCTTCAGTCAGGCCTGATAGCTGTTTCGAAGCTTGTGCACCATTGGGGGGTGTCGAGTGACGGCAGTTTTCGAAGCTCTCGCCAGCATTCAATTTCCCGCCAAGATTCACTCTCTCGGTTTGCGGCATTCACATTCTCGGTAGGAGGCAGCAATGGACACGCGCATCGTGAAGTTGACTTTGGTTCTTCTGTTGGTGGTTTGTTTGGGTAGTGCGGCGTCCCTCTGGGCGCAATCCACGTCGACCGGTACGGTTGCCGGAGGAATCACCGACCAGTCGGGCGCGGTGGTGCCGGGTGCCACGGTTACGCTCACCGACAACTCAACCAATATTGCGCGAACCACCACCACCAACAAAGATGGGCGCTACATCTTTGTGGACGTTAATCCAGGAATCTACCGCGTTGCTATCAATAAGACGGGATTTGCCACCACGAAGACCGAGAACCAGGAAGTAAAAGTCGGAGCCGCCCTCACACTCAATTTGTCGCTGCAAGTGGGCGGTACAAATGTGGTGGTAGAGGTGCAAGCCACTGGCACCGAATTGCAGACCATGAATGCCACCGTCGGCAACGACCTCACGAGTATCGCCATCGACAATCTGCCGAGCCTGGGCCGTGACGTCAGCACGTTTGTCACGTTGCAGCCGGGCGTGGGCACCGATGGCAGCGTTGCTGGCGCGTTTATGGATCAAAGCTATTTCTCGCTGGATGGCGGCTACAACAGCAACGACATGGACGGCAGCAACAGCATATATACAACCAGCTTCGCCGGTGACCCGACCGGGGGTGTTGGCTCCCAATTTTTCGGAACTGGCACCGGCCCCACTGGCGTAATGCCCACTCCGCAGGACAGCGTCGAAGAATTTAAGGTGAATACCGCGGGACAGACTGCCGATTTCAACAGCTCCGCCGGGGCCGAGGTGAAGGTGATCACTAAGCGCGGAACTAACGCGTGGCATGGCACGGGTTACGAATATTATAAAGACAACAACTGGTCGTCCAACAGCTGGCAGAATAACTACACTGACGGTGGGATGTTCCCACACACTGGGCTTCCGAGCTTCCATTACAGCCGCTTTGGCGGTGCGATTGGCGGGCCACTCATTCCGAAAGATGTTCTCGGCGGCAAGACCTATGTCTTTTTCAATTACGAAGGTTTCCGCTGGCCCGACTCCGAGACCATCAATCGAAACGTTCCCTCCCCAGCCTTGCGCCTGGGGCTTATAACAGATTCCACGACCGGCGCGATCGATTACAACCTGAATAATGCACAAGTGACCTACAACGGCACCACATACGCGGCTAATTATGGTTGTACAGGCCCATGCGACCCGCTTACTTTGGGACTCAATCCGCTCGTTTCGCAGATCTGGAACACCTACGAACCGCAGGCGAATCACACCTGTGTAAACAGCTTCTGCGACTCGGCGAATATTCTGGGATACTCGGCCAATCTGGCGATTCCCCAAACCAGCAAATTCGCGGTGGCGCGCCTGGATCACGATTTCGGGGCCAAGTGGCACTTCATGACCAGCTATCGTTATTACAACCTGAAGGCTGCCACAGATTCCCAGGTTGATATCGGTGGCTTCTTTACCGGCGACAAGCTGGGCACCCCAGCTTCCTTATCTGGCAATCCGCAGCAAGATTGGTTCTGGGTAGCTGGGTTGACCACCAACATCAGCCCCAACACCACCAACGACATCCACTACAGCTTCCTGCGTAACTGGTGGGCATATGCCCGGGCTGCGGATACGCCACAGGTGGCCGGACTGGGCGGCGCGCTGGAAATCATGGCTGGCCAAGCCAACGGCCAAGTTCAGGATCTTGGCCCTTTTAACGTGAACAACCAGCAAACCCGTACCCGTTTCTGGGATGGCCATGATCAGATGTTGCGCGACGATGTTTCCATGTTGAAAGGCAACCACCTGTTCCAGTTCGGCGGTACTTATCAGCACAATTTCGACTGGCATCAGCGCAACGATAGCGGCGGTTTCATCAACGAACAGCCTGTGTATTCGCTGGGCAATGGAACTAACGGATCGGGACTCTCCTCCGACGTATTTCCTTGCGGAGGCACCAACAACGTGGGCGCGGCCACCAGCGTCAACAACTGCGGCGCCCTTACTGCGGCGGCACTTGGCATCATTTCCGTCTCGTCGCAAGCATACAGCCGTTCCGGCATAAATCTGACCTTGAATCCTGCTCTGACGCCGGCATTCGACCAGAGCACTATCCCTTACTACAACGTCTACTTCAGCGATACCTGGCACATGAAGCCCACGTTTACCCTGACTTACGGTTTGGGCTGGACGCTGGAGATGCCACCTACTGAAGCGAATGGCAAGCAGATTGTGGCGGTAGATCAGTCCGACGAGCCAATTAGTACTCAGGCTTATCTGGATGAACGCAAGCGTGCCGCGCTGGCCGGCCAGGTGTTCAATCCTGAAATCGGTTTTGCCTTGACAGGCAATACCGCGAATGGACTGAAGTACCCCTACAACCCGTTCTATGGCGGATTCAGCCCGCGCATCGCTGCGGCTTGGAGCCCGCACTTCGACCATGATTCGCCGGCGGGCAGGATCTTCGGCCATGAAGACACGGTCATTCGCGGCGGCTATGGCCGCGTCTACGGCCGCTTGAACGGTGTGACCCAGGTGCTGTTGCCGCTGTTAGGGCTCGGACTCATCCAGCCCGTGTCCTGCAACCAGAATCTCTTTACACCCGGCCCGCCGGGAGCCTTTGGTGGCAATGGCAGCTGCGGCGCAACGGGCTCAGCCACCCCCTCCAACGCTTTTCGCGTTGGGCTAACGCCCTCCGCTGTCGGTGGCCCGATCGCGCCCATCCCGGTGCTGACTCCAACGCTGCCCCAACCGGATTTTCCTGGGTTCAATAACACTGGGGCCGCCTCTCCCAGTGTTCTGGATTCGAACTTCCGGCCCAACGCGGTTGATTCGTTCAATTTGACCATTCAGCGGCAGTTGTCCCGCAAAATCACCCTGGAACTTGGCTACATTGGGCGCAGAATCACCCACGACTTCGAGCCCATCAACCTGAACGCGGTGCCTTACATGATGACGCTGGGCGGCCAGACGTTCGCCAATGCGTATAAGAATGTCGTGTTGCAATACTGCGGCGGCATAGCCGGCCTCGCTGGCGGCGGCTGCGGAGGCTCGGCCCTGCTCACCCCAGGCGTCGGACCGAACCCGGCGGCTGTCACGCCCCAGCCCTTCTTCGAGACTGCGCTCGGTGGCCCTAGCTCCGCTTACTGTACCGGGTTCACGAGCTGCACGGCTGCGGTGGTAAGTAAGGAAGGCGCTACGGGAACCTACAACCTCGTCGACGCTGGGGTGTGGGGCCTGTGGAGTGACTTGGACAACGGCGGGTTCACCTTCCCGCGCAGCATGATGAACACTCCGATCCCCGCCAACTGCGGGGCGGGTACGAACAACTTCGGCTGTGGCGGCCAGATGTCATCGGGCGTGGCTAGTGACGCCAGCATAGGCTATGGGAACTACAACGCTGGCTTCGCCTCCCTCAAGATGGCCGACTTTAGGGGATTTACCCTGCAGTCGAACTTCACCTGGTCCAAGGCTCTGGGGAGCGCAGGGATCTATCAGGCCGTCAGCGCGTTTACTGTGGACGACCCCTTCAATTTGGGTGAGGGTTACGGTAGACAGGGCTTTGACCGCAAATACACCTTCAACACGTTCGTCATATACCAGCCGCCCTTCTTTAAAGGGCAATCGGGGATGATGGGACGGGTGCTGGGCGGCTGGACGTTCGCGTCCGTGTTCACTGCGGGGTCCGGCACGCCGATTGAGGTGGGGTCGACCTTTTTCCTGGAGCAGGAGTTCGGCTCAGCGGACGGCATCGGCTTCGGCAACGACAACACCGCCGTACCGATTGGGCCCCAATCAAACGAGAGCGCTCACTACAACTCGCCCTCAAGTTCGTTACCCATCAATGCGTTCAAGAACGGGACGGCTGACTATCAGAACTGGCGTAACCCGATTCTGGGGTTAGATAACAAGGACTGTGGCGCTGGCTGTATCAGTGGCCTGCCCTACTGGAATATGGACTTCAGCGTCAAGAAGAATATCAGGGTGGCAGAGAGCGTTAGCATGGAATTCCAAGGCGTCTTCACTAACATCTTGAACCACAGTCAGTTCCTGGATGCCAACTTCAACTATCTTGGCAGTCCCAGCAATTTTGGCGCTCTGCCGGGCCAGCCGGGGGCAGGGCCGCGGAACATCGAGCTGGGCGTTCGGTTTCGCTTCTAACTTTGCAGCGTTCGAGATGCCAAAGCGTGGCAGCTCGAAACTAACTCGATCCTAGCGCTTCACTTTGGCCGCACCACTCAGGTGCGGCCTTTTCTTTGTGGCGAGCGTTTTGTGGAGTCTGCTCAGGTTGCGGCAATTCCGCCGGCAGCAGAAATCTCAGCGCCAACCGCGCAGCAGCTTTTCGAGCATCTCCGCAGCGGCGGTGAGTTTACCCAGTTCAGTTCCCGTCAGCGAACCGAGATGCGCCGCGAGGTATTCGATGCGGCGCTGGCGCGCTTGCTGAAGCAGGCGCGTGCCTTTGGTGGTGGCGCGGATGTGCATCCGGCGAGCGTCGCGGGCATCGCGGGTAATTTCAATGAGTCGGCTTTTCTTTAGACCGGCGATGATGCGGCTCATGGTGGGTGGCTTGATTTGCTCGGCGGCGGCCAACTCGCCGAGTGTCTTAGGCCCGGCGAACACCAGCACCGAGAGCGCCGAGAGCCGGGCAGGACCCACGCCCGAAGTTGCGTCCTGTTGCCGCACGCGGCGCAGCAGATGGATTGCGGCGGAATGAAGGCGGTCGGCGGCCGCAATCGCTTCCGCTCTCACCGACGTTTCTTCAGGCTTGACTTTTGCCATCGAATATAGTTAGCTATGCTAATCAATTTGACGTGGGAGGTCAAGATATGAATGCAACGGCAACCGGCATTGGAATTACCCGCCTCGGCCAGATCGCCATCAACGCCAAAGATGTTGAACGCGCGGCTGCGTTCTACGAAGAAAAACTCGGCCTGAAGCTGCTTTTCAAAGCTCCGCCCGGACTTGCGTTCTTTGACTGCGGCGGGGTGCGGCTGATGCTGGACCGCGCGGAAAAGCCGGAGTTCGATCATCCCAGTTCGGTTCTGTATTTTGCCGTTCCCAACATTCAGGCGGCATACGGCAAACTCAAAGAAAGCGGAGTGCACTTCGAGGACGAGCCGCACATGATCGCGAGGATGCCCTCGCACGACTTGTGGATGACCTTCTTCCGTGACAGCGAAAACAATCTCCTGGCGCTGATGAGCGAAGTGGCACACTAGTCTCTTCCGAGGCGACAGTCTGTGCGAGAAAATCACCGTCGACGCGCGGATGGCGACAGACGCCGCACAACCGCCCGCCCTGCTATCATCTTTAATTGAGCAGTGGTGAGCGATATGGAAGACGAAGAGGAACTTCCTTATATTTCCGGTTCAGGAGAAGGACTCATGGAAGAAGGTCCAGCTTTGCACACAGGAGCGCGCCGCAATGAGGATATCGCGCTCGATCTGATGAAGTTTGTTGCCATGACGACCGGGTACGGACGAACCACGTCCTCGGGCGTGGGATTTCAAGGCACAGGTTCGGCATCGAAACCCGAGGAGTACGCTTCCCATTTACTCCAGTTGTATGGCAAGTGCTTAGCGGCGGTAGGGAAGAAGTAGTGGAGCGTAACCGGCTCTGGACAAGCCCTTCCGTAATCTGCCGGTGTGGGCCTGCGACGTCAGATACTTGATCCAGACATGAACTCCCTCCCCCGATCACAGCCCGCCCCGCGGGCCACGAGAGCGTATTTTGCCGAGCGCACCCCTGCGGTGCTTCGACTCAACGACGGCCGTCGCGTGCCCTGCAAGCTTAAGGTCGTTTCCCTGACCGGGGGGTTGCTTTCCGTGGCTCATCCATTCGATACGGGGTGCAACGCCAAATTGATGTTTCTAACCGGAACCGGCATGGTGCTTGGCTCGGCAGAGATGCTGAGGCCGCTCTCCTGGAGTCTGCAGCCGTTCCGCTTTCTAGCGATAAACTGCGACGATCAAGATAAGTTGAAAGCTACGATTCAACGGTCAGTCGACCAGAATCGCAGCGACCATGGGCAGATCGAACGATCCCGGGCCTGGTGAATAACCGTCTTGCGCGAAAAAGAAACCGCGGCGCAGCGGGCCGCGGTTTCTAGTCTCGAGTGTCCTACCGGCGGCTTTTCTTTGCTTTCTTCTTTGCTTTTTTCGCCGGCTTCCTAGCCGCCTTCTTTTTTGCGGCTTTTTTCTTAGCCGGCTTCTTAGCCGGTTTTTTCCTGGCTTTTTTCTTAGCCGGCGCTTTCTTCTTGGCAGCAGGCTTTTTTGCGCCGCCACCGCCGCTGGCGGGAGCGGGGGGCTTAGGCCTGGGTACCGGAGGTGGAGTCGAACCCGGCATCACCGGCTCGCCGAGGTCGGGCTCCGGAACGCCTGCTTCTTCTTCCTCTTCTTCCTCCTCTTCGAAGTCCTCTTCAAGCGATTCGGTGTAGGCGCCGGTGTCGCCGAATTCTTCTTCGTCATCACGGGCGTAGAGAGTGTGATCGTAGAACGTCATTGCTCCTCCTGATCTGGTTTGGCCTCCAGGCGCGACGCGCGAGGCTGCCGGGAAACGAGAAATTAAAAGACCACCAGAAACTTTGTGCTCGGACGGCGCGCGATTATAGCACGACGTTTGGTGCAGTCTGCAAGGACCATCATCACCGCAGTCTTCGTTTATCTGTTATCACAGTGCGCAAGCAAAGGAAAGAAGAATTCGAAGAGTGTATTCTGCATTGGAGCCTGGCGTTCCCATCGCTGTGCGTGAAGCGTCTGCCCAGGATCCTGAAGCCACGATTTCTTGGGCAAAGAAAAGACGAACCCAAGCAGGTGAGGGCGCATTTTCATTCCATCCAGTGGATCGGACCCTGCGAGGGTAGGCAAAACTCCATCTGCATTCGGGCGTTCCGAGCAGCTTCTTCTGTTCGGTCGACGCCCCGACTTTACTGGTTTTGTTGGACGACCAGAATCATGCCAGGCCGGAGAACGGCAACGTTGCCATTGTTGCGCTTGAGGGCGGCAACCGTGGTCTTGTAGGTGTTAGCGATCGAGTAGAGGGTTTCGCCGGATTTCACTTTGTGACGGAGCATGGTGGCCGCCTCGGCGGCATCCTCGCCTTCGGACTTGGCTGTATTGCTCGCCGGAGCTTTGGCCGCGGCGGTTTGCGCCGGTTTTCGCGTCCGCTTGGTCGAACCTGGACTAGAAACCACCTCGCTGTCGGGCGTTACCGGCAAATGAAGCGCCAGCACCCGGCGACCGCGAAGGCTGTTGCCGTTATGCAGGCCGTTCCACCGGCGCACCATCTGTGCTGAGACACCGAAGTTCTCGGCGACGGTCTCGACGGTGTCTCCCCTGCGAACTTTGTAACGTGTGATTCGGCGCGCGTAAGTGGCATTATCGCTCAGCGGGTGTTTGCCTACAGCCACCGGAATAATCACCTTGGAGCCAGCCTCAAGCTCCATGCCGTCAAGGTGATTGGCGGCGGCGATCGACTTGGCGGGCATCCGATAAGAACGCGAGAGCGAAGCCAGAGTGTCGCCGGGCTGAACCGTGTGATAGCGCCACCACAGCCGCATGTCTTTCGGGATACTGGCAATTGCTGTCTGGTATCGATCCGTTGTTCCCGTCGGCAGGTGAAGCTCAAATGTGCCTTCTCGCGGCGTAGCCATCCGCAGCAGGCTGGGATTGAGTTCCTGGAGTTGGGCGGGAGTTGAGTCCACACATTCGGCCACCAGGCGCAGATCGACCGGGTAACTGATGTTTACCGAGTCATACCCAAGCGGCTCATCCATGGAGACGTCATCAAAACCATACTGCGCCAGATTCTTGGTCATGATGGTCACGGCCAGAATGATAGGAACGTAGTTGCGCGTTTCTTTGGGAAGGACGTTGCGCCGGTAAAGTTCCCAGAAATCGGCGTAGCCGGTGCGCTTGACCGCTGCCTGCACCGTCCCCGGGCCGGAATTATAAGCGGCCATGGCGAGATACCAATCGCCGAACTGGGCGTACAGATCTCTGAGGTGCCGGGCGGCAGCGCGTGTGGATTTTTCAGGATCCTGGCGGTCGTCCACCCACATGCTGTGATGCAGGCCGTAGCCGCGAGCCCGGCTGCCCATGAACTGCCATATACCACGAGCGCCCACGCGAGAAACTGCCAGAGGATGAAAGCCCGACTCGGCCTGAGCCAGATAAATCAAGTCCTGCGGTACGCCTTCTTCCTTGAGGATGGAAACCATCATGTCGTGGTAGCGGCCGGAGCGGGCGAAGGCGCGCTCGAAGGTGCCGCGTCCACGATTGGAAAAGTAGCTGATATAGCCCGCGACCTGGTCGGTCATCATGAGCGGTAGATCGGAGTGCGTCGACTTGATCTCAGCCTGGGCCTTGGCCTTCACGCCAGCGTCGGCGGACGGGGTGATGCCGTTGGTCTCATCGATCGGCGCGGGCTCGGACTTCTGCGCCTCGGGTTCGATCTTCTGGGTTGCCGAATCCAAGGTCAATTCCCCGAGATCAAGGGCATTGACGCCTTCCACGATGCGGTCAAAC
Source organism: uncultured Acidobacteriota bacterium (assembly GCA_963761915.1). Lineage (GTDB taxonomy): Bacteria > Acidobacteriota > Terriglobia > Terriglobales > Acidobacteriaceae > Sulfotelmatobacter. Next base: position 560,172 of record CAVXIO010000016.1, on the reverse strand, counting down.
TCTTTTTCCAGGCGCTCGTCAGAGCGGATATCTAAGTTGCTACCGAGCAAGGCATTGAATGCATTGTCGAAATTCTGCTTGGCGGCGTCAGTCTGGCCAGCGCGATAGGCGTCCATTCCAGCCCGGTATTGCTTCTCCACATTGGCGACCAAATCGCCCACAGGATCGGATTCGCCTGCCTGTGCCGGTACCGGAGGTGAAGATGAAGATTGCGGCGAAGTTTTGGCCTTGGTTTCAGCCTTAGCAGGCATCGCCGGTGGCGCCGTGACGGTTGCTGGTTGCGCTGTTGCCGCCTTTGGCGACTGGGTGTTTTGCGATTGCGACGGCGTTGCTGGCGCTGCGGCGGTCAAAGCCGGAGCCGTCTTCGGAGGCACCATCGAAGCTGGTTTCTGGGCCGTTTGGCAGGATGAAGCCGCCAAAGCACTGCTGGCAAGCAAGGCGATCCGCATTTGGAGTTTTGCAACTCGCATATTTCTCTATCAGATACGGATGGCTCCCGGTACTAAAACCCGCAGAATTCTATCAAATCGTACCCTTCGTTCCGCCCTGGGTCAACGCCGAAAAGGATCAATCGCGGTTACTTTCGGCACCTGACCGCACGGGTCACCCACGACCCTCATTATTCAGACGGCGGAAGTGCGGCAAAGGTTTGATGAGGCTCGAATCCAGTCTTGGCTTTAATCCTGCTACCAAGGCCTTCAGATGCGCCAGTAATCCGGCCGCCAGTTTTGGATCGCCTTCTTGATGTCCGCCCGCGAAAGCTTTTCGGAGAGCGCCCGCTCGGTCAGTTGCGGCACTTCGGCATCCGAGGCGAAACGCAGTGCGATCAGCTGTCCCTCGGTCAATTCCGGAATGCGCAAGCGCAATCGCTCAGGCAGCAAGGTAGCCAACCGCAGCCTCTCTTCCAGAAGAATCACTCGGTCCTGAACCCGCAACGCATAGAGGCGGGTCTTGAAAACGGCGACCAGGAGGGCGGAAGCCAATAAAATCAGCGCCACGGCGTGGAAGTGATCCCGGAAGCTGCCCTCGGTGAGATGAGCGAAAAAATGAACCAGGGCTAGGATTAGCGCCAGACCGAACACCGGAACCAGAAAGAAGTGAAAAAGCGGATCAAAGCGCGTGTGGTTTTCAACGGTCTGAGGCTTCTTTTCGGCCATGGCAAGCTCCTTGCGCGGACGTGCCAGTGTAACAAAGGAGCAGTTCTCAGTTCCCAGTTCTCAGTTTTCAGTTTTCGAAATGCTGCAAAGACTTTTTCTGAGAACTGAGAACTGAGAACTGAGAACCGAGAACTACCAGCCCGCACTGGAATCCTTTAATCAAGAAACAGAATCCAAGGCAAGCATGAAAGCCATTCAAGTCAAGCAAGTCGGCGGGCCGGAGGCAATGCAACTCGTGGATCTCCCTATCCCCCAGCCAAAGCCGAACGAAGCTGTGGTAAAGCTGGCAGCCTCGGGCGTGAACTTTATAGATATCTACTTCCGCGAAGGGCGGTACAAAGCGCCAGTTCCGTTGGTTCTAGGGCAGGAAGGCGCCGGCACAGTAACGGCCGTGGGCTCGGAGGTGAAGTCTGTGAAAGCAGGAGATCGCGTAGCCTGGACCGGCGTGCAGGGCGCTTATGCCGAATACGCCGCGATCCCGGCCGATCGTTTAGTCGCGATCCCGCAAGGCGTAAGTGACCAGCAGGCTGCAGCCGTGATGCTGCAAGGCATGACCGCGCATTACCTATCGCACGATACCTATCCCCTCAAGCAGGGTGAGACGGCCCTGATTCACGCCGCGGCCGGCGGCGTGGGACTGCTCCTGGTCCAGATGGCGCACAACATCGGCGCGCGCGTCATAGCCACCGTTTCCACCGACGAGAAGGCCGAGTTGGCGCGCGGCGCCGGCGCTCACGATGTAATCCTCTATACGAAATCCGACTTCGAAGCCGAAACCAAGCGCCTGACCGGCGGCAAAGGGGTTGATGTGGTCTACGATTCGGTCGGCAAGACGACATTCGAGAAGGGATTAAACGTCCTGCGCCCGCGCGGAATGATGGTCTTGTTCGGCGGATCGAGCGGATCGGTGCCGCCCTTTGATCTTATAGCACTGGCGCAGAAAGGATCGCTCTATGTGACCCGTCCCACCCTGGTAAACTACATGGCCACGCGCGAGGAACTGATGGCAAGGTCAACCGCGCTGTTTGGCATGACAGGCGCCGGAAAGCTCAAGCTGCGCATCGAGCACTCTTATCCTCTGGCCGAGGTCCAGCGCGCCCACCGCGATCTGGAAGGACGGAAGACAACCGGGAAGCTGCTGCTGATTCTGTGAGGGATGGCTACCGCCGTAAGCAGTTCCGGTAGCTTTCTATGGGAGTTGAGATTGGACGGTAGTAAATTCCGAGATATGGCCATCGACTTCGCTCCGATCGACTACCAGCAGCTCAACGCCCGCCAAAAGGAGAACTACAACTCCCTCAAAGTGTCGGCCGTCTTGGCGGATTACGGCTTCGTGACGATGCGGCTGAGTGACGACTGCAGGGCGCGCGGACTTCATCGCCCAGCATGTCGATGGCGCAAAGTTCTTAAGAGTACAGTTAAAGAGTCGCCTCACTTTTTGCAGAAAATACGTAGGAAAAGGTTGGCAAGTCGCGTTTCCGCACAACGGGCACTGGTATCTCTATTCGCACGATGAGCTGTTGAAATGCGTGCAGGCCGAAACAGGAATGGCCCGGACTAAGGCCTGGATAAAACGCGGAGAGTTCCACTACCTAAATCCAAGCCAGCGGATGCTGCAGATGCTCGAGTCCCTACAGACTTGGTCATCACTCACGGGTAAGCGAAACGCGTGGGGAAATGAGCGGCAAGATTGTTTATTTCGCGTTGGGTCTAAATCAGACGTAGTTTCGGAAAGTCCAGCCCATAGCGATTTGCATCGCGGGTCATTAGTCTGTCCGCTTTCAGCAGCGCATGCGACGCGATTACAAAGTCCGCCGGCAAACGCTTTGGCGAACCTCCGCCGGAACGGCGACGGCGGATGGCATAAGCCGCGAAGCTGGTTGCGGCGAATCGCCAGACGTCTTCTCCAAGGTCGAAATCGACTACGATGTTCATCTCACCGAGCAATATCTCAACCCGCTGCGCATTGCCTGTGGGAATCGCCGAAAGCTCGACGAAGACTGGCGCGCTAACCACCAGCGAGCCCTCGCCGCGCGCCTTTGACAAGTGAGTGCCAATCGTGGCCGCCGACGGTTCTCCCGACCAAAATAGGGATAGGATATTCGTGTCAAGGGCCGTTCTCATTCGTAGTCTTTATCACTGCGCATGTCGTCAATCCAGGCTTTTATCCCCTCCTCGCCGCCGGGGAACGGGCCCAGAATTCCGATGTACTTTTCGAAGGGATTGGCTTCCGAGCGGAGGGGACGGATCACGGTTCGGTCTTCTTCCACCACGAACTCGACGCGGTCGCCCGGCTCCAACCCGAGGCGTTTGCGAATCTCTTGCGGAACCGTGATCTGGCCTTTGCTGCTGATCGTACTGGAGTTCTTCATCTTTACTACCGTCCTTTACAGTAAATATAGCGATCTTTACTCATGAACGTCAAGCCCTTCCCCAGTACTCCTCACGGCCAGTCCGGAAACACCAGCGCCATTGGACTTTCCCAGAAATGGCTGTACAGCGCAGCGTCGAACTTCTTGATGGGCGTTCCATAGGTTTCGGCGAAGTGGCGGCCCCAGTGCGGGCGGCCGCCGTCAGCATCGGTGAAGCCGTATTCATCGGAAAGATCCCATGAGCTGAAGACCTGCCCGGATTTTTTCTTGATGTCCGGGTCAGCGGCCAGGGCAGCAACGGCTCGCCCCACGTACAGCGGCGTTTCCGAATGCAGGAAATTCGGGTCTTTCTTTCCGGCATCGCGCCAGTTCTCTTCCTTCACGCCGAAGTTATCAAGCATGGCCTCGGAGCGCAGAAATCCGGGAGTGACAGCGACGGCAGTGATATCTGTTTTGCGCATTTCGTAAGCCATGACCATGGCCAGCCGAATTACGGAGATCTTTACCAGGTCGTAGAACAAGTTGCCGCGGTAGCCGAAGAAGTCACCATCGGTAATTTCGACGATCAGTCCGCTGGTTTGTTTGGCCCCGAGCATGAGCGGCGCAAGATGGCGGCTGGTAATGATGTGCGAATGGACGGCCTGCTTGAGCATGGCGAAACCTTTATCAAGCGAGACCTGCCAGAAAGTCTTTCCGAACTCGGTGAGCGGGTCGCCGCCCCAAACGTCGTTGACCAGGATGTCGAGTCTGCCTTTCTGCTCGCGTTGGATGCGGGCGACGAGTTTCTTGACGTCACTCTCCTTCGTATGATCGCAGCGCACAGCGATGCCTTGGCCTCCGCGGGCGGTAACCATGGCGGCGGTCTCGTTGATCGTCTCGCGGCGTCCCTTAGTGGCGGGCTTACCGCGCACGCTGCGTCCGGTGCAGTAAACGGTGGCGCCAGCTTCGCCGAGCGCGCAGGCGATGCCGCGTCCGGCGCCGCGAGTGGCGCCGGCGACCAGAGCGATGCGGCCTAGGAGCGGCTTCATGGCGGAAGATATTACACGCAGTCGCATGAGTCGCTCAACCCGCAGGTGATTTATCGTTTTCTCGTGTAGTGTCTTGCGTAAGCCGGAACCTCCCGCGCCGGATCAAGTCGCGGATCGTCAATCGGTTCTCCCGCCACCATCTCCAGCGGCACAACTCCTGCCCACGTAGGAAACGAATGATCCTCTTCATCATCCACCACCGGCCCCTTCCGCACTTTTGCCGAGAACTCTTCAATCGGCACCCGCAGAACGGACGTCGCCTTCAACTCCCGCTCATTGGGCTGCCGCACCTCCGCCCAGCGCCCCGGAATGATATGTTCTGACAACAGCCGCAGCGCCTCAATCTTTTCAGCCGGATCATCCACCAGCGTCGCTTTGCCCAGCACCACCACCGAGCGGTAATTCATCGAATGATTGAAGATAGAGCGGGCCAGCACCAGACCATCGAGCAATGTGACCGTGATGCATACCGGTATGCTCTCTTTCAACTGGCGCAGCATTCGGCTCGCGGCTGAGCCGTGAACGAACAAACTGTCGCCTTTGCGACCGTAGGAAGTAGGAATCACAAACGGCTGGCCGTCCCCCACGAATCCGACATGGCAGAGGAAGCCTTCATCAAGAATGCGATACGCAGCCTCGCGATCATAGACGGCTCGATCGGCTTCGCGGACCAGACGGGTGCGAGGCGTGGGCGTATAGGGCTGAGACATGGGGAAACGACTCCGGGCAAGCGCCAAGGATGGGTGAAAGCAAAGTGTAACACCGCGCCAAACGCTTCGACCTCGTCTTCCTCCCAGCGCCCAGCTATGCGGGAACCGGAAGCCGGATGCCGCCGTTCCGTCTTCGGGGTCAGACTTACCATCCGCAACTCCTTACTTCACATTGCTGCCCAACCGATCCCGTCAAACTCCGATTTCATTTGACCCGCGCCCCGAGTTCACGTACCTTGCTTCCCAATCGAAAATACTGAGGTACACGCTTGCGATTCTCCGCCGTAGACGCGATCTATCCCGCCATAGAGCACACGAAGCGACAACTCTTCCAGCCCTTTCGCTTCGGCCAATGGGTGCGCCTCGCGCTGGTTGGATTGCTGGCCGGCGAACTCAGTTCCGGCGGCGGCTGCAACGCGCCCAACATGTCAAACCTCAACATTCCCCGGCACCCAGGTACACAGCATTTTCTAGCTAGTGGTTTCCCCGGGCATGGTTTGGGCGGCATCGATCCCATGGTTTACGCCGGATTGATCGCGGTCGTGCTGGTCTCGGCATTCGTGCTCGTCATTGTGCTCATGTATATCAGCAGCGTCATGCGCTTCATTCTCTTTGACAGCGTCCTTGCGAAGGAATGCCACATCCGCCAGGGCTGGATCGCGCGGCAAGGCCCGGGCTGGCGCTATTTCCTCTTCAAGCTGCTTTACGCTTTCGCAACCTTCGCCGCCGTGATCGTGCTGATTGGGATTCCCGCCGGCATCGCCTTCGCTCTCGGCTGGTTTAACCAACCCAAGGAACACGTGGTCGGGCTGGTGCTGGCAGGCATCGTTCTGTTTTTCGTATTTGCCATCGTAATCATTTCTTTGGCCGTGTTTTATGTATTGACCAAGGACTTCGTCGTGCCACAAATGGCGCTCGAAAATATTGGCGCCTTCGAAGGATGGCGGCGGCTTTGGGCGATGATCAAGGCTGAGAAGGGTGGCTACGCGGGCTATGTGGGCATGAAGATCCTGCTGGCGATCGGCGCCGCCATCGTTCTCGGAATTGTCGGTTTCATTATCGCTCTCATCATTTTAGTTCCGGTGGCAGGAGCAGTCATTGCCGCCGTTGTAGCAGCGAAAGCAGCAGGAGTGGGTTGGACCGTCTATACGATCACGCTCGCCGTAGTTGCGGGATGTGGGTTACTTGCTTTCTTCTTTTTCATCACCTCGCTGATTTCCGTGCCCGCGATCGTGTTCTTTCCCGCGTATTCCATTTATTTCTTCGCAGCTCGCTATCGCGTGTTAAGCGCCGTGCTCTATCCTCCGCCACCCCAGACTCCATCAGCCGCGACTCCGCCTCTGCCTGAGCCTCCGCCATTGCCGCCCGCTCCCGCGCCGATTGGATAAAGCGAGCGCAACTCATTGTCCAGGATTCTTTAACCTGGCCTCATGTCCATGTGGCCACGAGAACCGGCGTCCAATGATGCACTTCACGATCAGGTGATCGGTCGATCGCGTCGCGCCTACGCCCACGCCGAAATTGAACTCCCACTGCGGCCCGAAGTCAACGTCGATTGCCGGAAAGAATTGCTGCTGCTGATTTCTTAGCGCGTCGAAGCCGTCCAGCGATCCGTAGGAGGCGTAATATTCCAGCCCGCCCGCAATCTTCTTGGTGAAATCGTAGCTGAACTTAACGTTAGGAGAAAATGTCACGCCTTGATTCACGCTCTGACCGTGCCACGACCGGTCGAGCGCCGGATTGAACGACAAATACCAAGGTCCAAGTTTCTTGTCGACGATAGGCCGGATCTCCCAGGTCCACGTATCCGGCGAGAACGCCGCGCGCTGGTAGCCAATCTCGTTCGATAGGCTCACACCGACCGGCCAGTGCCACGAATCAGGCACACGGACGCGCGGCCGAATGTGGTCGCCCACCCACTGCCATCCACCGTCCGACTGAATGCTGGTAAAGACGTAAAAACCAACCTCCGCCCAGTCATTGATTCCCTGCGTGATTTCAAGCGTCTCGTGCTCGGCGTGATTTGTGGGGAGAACTCCGTCCTGCACCGTCTTGCTGCCTTCGACCGTAAAGTTGGAATGTATTTCAACCATCGTCGAACGCGGAGCAACTGTTTCAGCGCCGTACACCTGGATTTCGTAATTGTCCTGCGCTGCGGCGGGCCGTACGAGCGCTGGAACCAAAGCCACAAGGATAATGAGAAGAAGAGCCGAAACCGGTTTGGCGGAGATGGTGGCGAGCGGGATTCGTCCCATGGTCAAAATTTCCCGGGCCGCTCCATGCGCTGCGACCGTTGTTCCATGATGCACGGTCGTAGCCAGAAGGCGCAAGGATCGCAATGAAAGCTTTATCCCAGCTTCTTAGTCAGCAGCTCATTCACCACTTGCGGATTCGCCTGTCCCTTGGAAGCCTTCATCACCTGTCCAACAAAGTATCCCAGCATGGTCTTCTTGCCGGCACGGTACTGTTCAAGCTGCTTGGGATTCGCCGCCACGACTTCCTCGATGATCTTTGCCAGTGCCGAAGTGTCACTCGATTGCTGCGGGCGTCCTTCCTCTTCGTAGACTTCAGGGAAATCTCTATTGCGCACGAAGCTAAGATCGTAGAGATCCTTCAACATCTTGCTGGAGATTGCGCCGCTCTCAACCAGGTCTGCGGACGCCGCCACGCCTTTCATCGAAATGGGAGACTGCTCGATCTCCGCGCCCATGGCCTTGAGGCGGCCCATCAGTTCGCTCTGCACTAAGTTCGCCACGCGCTTGGGGTTCTTCGCGGCCTTCGCCGCCGCCTCAAACTGATCGGCAAGAGACTTCGAAACCGTTAGCACCTGCGCGTCGTATTCCGTGATCCCGTAATCCTTCACCAGCCGCGCCCGCCGCGCTTCCGGCAGTTCCGGCAAACTCTTCGCGATCTCGGCCTTCCACTTCTCGTCCACCACCAGCGGCAGCAAGTCCGGCTCTGGAAAGTAGCGGTAATCGTGGGCCTGCTCCTTGGAACGCATGCTGTAAGTCTTGCCCTCACTCGAGTTGTACAGCCGCGTTTCCTGGACTATCTTCCCGCCCGATTCGATCACTTCCACTTGCCGTCCGATCTCGTAAACCAGCGCCTCCCGGATGAAACGAAACGAGTTCACGTTCTTGATTTCGGCCTTCGTGCCTAATTCCTTCTGGCCGCGCGGCCGCACGCTCACGTTGGCGTCGCAACGCAGCGAACCCTCCTCCATGTTGCAATCGCTCACGCCCGTGTAGAGAATGATCTCCTTCAGCCGCGTGAGGTAGTCGTAAGCCTCGTCGGGCGTGGAAATGTCAGGCTCGCTGACAATCTCGATCAATGGAACGCCCGTGCGGTTGAGGTCGATGGCAGTCTTCTCATCCGCGTCGGGAAAGCCCTCGTGCAGGCTCTTGCCCGCATCTTCTTCGAGATGCACGCGCGTGATTCCGATCTTCTTTCTCGCGTCGCTTTTGCCGCCGGCAGCGATTTCGATGAATCCATGTTCGGCGAGCGGCTTGTCATATTGCGAAATCTGATAGCCTTTGGGCAGGTCGGGATAGAAATAATTCTTGCGCGCGAAGATTGATGTCTCGTTGATGCGGCAATTCAACGCTATCGCTGCCAGTGTTGCGAACTCCACCGCCTTGCGGTTCGAAACCGGCAATGCTCCCGGCATTCCCAGGCAAACTGGGCAAACATTAGTGTTTGGCGGCGCCCCGAAGCGCGTGGAGCAAGAGCAGAAGATCTTCGATGCCGTAAGAAGTTGCACGTGTACTTCGAGCCCGATGACCGGCTCGAACGCGGTGCGAGTTGCAACGGACGTGTCGGCAGACGAACTCGACATATTCGCTGATTATAACGGCCACGCGGCACCGGTCACTCAGGCGAACGGCCTAATCGCAACGGCACATAAGGCTGCCCCGAAATCTCTGGCCATGGTCCTACTATGTGGTATATACTACGTAGTGGTATACATAGAGTCGAGAGCCTTTACCGCGCGACTGCATCGACTGGCCGGAGCGGCGGCTTGGGATGTGTTGAATTCGATTCAGGCCGATCTGATCAAGAATCCTATCCGTGGAGATCTGGTGTCCGGCTTGGGAGGGATTCGCAAAGCTCGATGCCCGAATCCAATCCGTGGTAAGGGAAAACGGGGTGGTTTCCGATACCTGTTTCTGTACCTGGAGGATCGGGGCCACATTCATCTTCTGTATCTTTTGGATAAAGATGAACAGGAAGACTTAACGGCCAACGAGCGTAAGAGTCTTAGAACACTGGTGACTGAGATCAAACGGACGAGAGGGGGACATCAGCTTCCATGAAACAAGGGCCTAAGAAAGCAAAGAAGAAGAAGGTCCAAATTTTCGCTGATCTAAAGCAGTCCTTGTCGGGGGCCTTGGCCTACGAGCAAGGCAAAGCAGCACCAGTGCGGGTCAGCCAGCTGCCGCCCCCGCCCAAACCCCTGAGCCCTGTCGAAATCCGCGCCATCCGGCAATCGTTCAACGTGAGCCAGGCGGGTTTCGCGCGCATCATCAACGTCAGCGTCAATGCCGTTGAAAGCTGGGAGCAGGGGGTGCGTCGGCCCCGCGAAGCGACCCTGAAGTTGCTTGCCGTCGCCGTCAAGCATCCTGAGGTTCTCCTGGCCAGTGAATAATCCTGCTGGCCCAAGTGCCAACGAGTGCTTGTCAAGTCTACTTTAGTGGACACCTGACGTCCTCGAAAGTAGACATTCCTTTCACGTTTAACCCCTTGAATCCATTGAACGACCCATAAGCCCGCACGAGAAATCAATAACTTACCCCGAAACTTTTCTGCATTTTGAAATGTTCCCATGGGAACACTAGGGCGATTTGGCAGCCGTCTGGGGAACCGCGAACTCCTCTACTTCCCCAGCGGAATCTCAAAATACATCAACTCAATGCCCTTGGCGTTGTTGACCCCAGTGACGTCAATGTGCGCGCCGGCAAGCGGCGAGGAAATGTCCTCGACGTCGAAGAACAGAAATCCAGATTGTGTAGTGCGAGGCTCGACAGCTCTGGCGGCGAACTGTGAGGACTCGATTTCGTCACGTTCTTTCTGGCTGATGGCGCCCTTCACTTTCTTCTGCGGAATCGGGAGAGGAATTGGGTTGGTGTTGGCCCGCGGGTTGGTGAGTCGGCGATAGATATCTTCGGAGGAAGCCGGCGTGAGCTTGGAGTGGTTCGCCGTGATCAGTTTCACTTCGATATTCGCGATCGAGATAGGCTGGTCGCCATCATTGGTGACGATAAAAAAGATGGGAAGGAATCCATGCTCATGGAAGTTCACGGAGAAAACCTTCGCCTTCTCGGGAGTGTCGTAGGGTTCGGCGGCGATCGCGACCTTTTCGTCGGCGTGGTCGTCGTGCGCGGGATAAGTCTTGGCGGGCTGTGCTGCAGGCTTGATGAAATCCTTGGCCGCGAGAGACAGCGCGCAACCCGCAATGGCGCATAGCAGGATAGCGGCTCGGCGAAGATCCAATTTCATCACTGACGGCATGGGTCTGATTATATGACAGGGCTTTGGGTGGAGAGTTTGTTTAGAATGGCTGAACTTGATCTCTTCCTTTTATAGCTTTCTCTACAGCGTGGCGCTGGCCGCAGGCATGCTGGTGAGCCTGCCTTACTGGCTCTTCCAGATGGGGCGTCACGGAAAGTACCGCAAGGGACTGGCGGAAAGACTAGGGCGCGTGCCCTCGCGGCTTCAGTTGCCCCGGGAAGGCGAGCCGGTGATTTGGCTTCATGCGGTTTCAGTGGGCGAGGTGCTGGCGGTTGCAGGGCTCGTTGAGTCGCTAAAGAGGCGCTTGCCACAATACAGAATCTTCGTTTCTACAACCACTGATACGGGACAAGAGCTCGCACGCCAACGCTTTGGGGAAGCGAATGTGTTTTACTTTCCGATGGACTTCGCGTTCGCGATACATCCATATCTTGACGCGCTTCGTCCGGAGATTGTGGTGATTGCAGAGACTGAGTTCTGGCCGAACTTTATGCGGCTGACGCATGCGGCGGGCGCGCGGATTGCGATAGTGAATGCGCGCATCTCGGACCGCTCGTGGCCAAGCTACCGGCGGTTTCGCGGACTGCTGCGGAAAGTGCTGGTCAACGTGGATTTGTTTCTGGCGCAGACGCCGGAGGACGCCGCGCGCCTCCGGGATATTGGCGCCAGTGCGGAACGGGTGCGGGTTACGGGAAATTTAAAGTTCGATATCCCAGTGCCTGCTGCGCCTGCGATCGTTGAGAGCATACGAGAGTCGATTGCCCGAGACCAGGCCGGGCCGGTGCTGGTTTGCGGCAGCACCGTGGAGGGCGAAGAGCCGTTGCTGCTGAAAGCGTTTGAGAATTTGCGGGTGCGGCATCCGCGGGCAGTGATGATTCTTGCGCCGCGGCATCCGGAGCGGTTCGCGGCGGTGGTGGCGCTGCTCGAAAAGATGTCGATCGAGTTCTGGCGGCGCTCGCTGTGGTGTGGCGAGGCGCTGACGGGCGGCGTGCTCCTGCTCGATACAATCGGAGAACTAGCCGCGCTGTATGGCCTCGCAGATATTGCTTTTGTAGGCGGAAGCCTGGTTCCGCGCGGCGGACACAACATTATTGAACCGGCGCAATATGGAGTGGCCACAGTGGTGGGCAATCACACGGAAAACTTTCGCGACATCGTGAGATTGTTCCAGAGCCGGGGTGCGGTGCGGGTTGTCGGTCCGGCGGAACTGCCCCTGGTGTTGATGGAGTTGCTGGCGGACGACAAGGAGCGAAAGGCATTGGGACAACGGGCCGCAGAGACCATGCAATCGCAGGTGGGAGCTACCGAGCGGACCGCTCGCGAATTGCAGGAATTGCTGGCGCGACCATGAACGCGAATCCTCTCGCAGCAATCTATGGTGGTGTGGTTGGGGCACGCAACGCCCTCTACGACCGACGATGGTTGCAGCGTCGCTGGCTGCAGGGACCAGTGGTCAGCGTGGGGAATATTTCTACTGGCGGCGCGGGGAAAACTCCATTCGTTATTTTACTGGGCGAGTTGTTGCAGGCGCGAGGAATTAAATTTGACGTGCTTTCGCGTGGTTATGGACGCAAGACTCGCGGAGTGCTGCTGGTTGAGCCGGGCGGGCTAGCGCGGGATTTCGGCGATGAACCGCTGCTGATTGCGAGACGGCTGCAGGTGCCGGTGGTGGTGGGCGAAGATCGGTATGAGGCGGGGCGATTGGCGGAGAAGAAATTTGGCCCGCAGATGCATCTGTTGGATGATGGCTTCCAGCACCGCGGGTTGGGGCGAGATTTCGATATTGTGCTGGTGACGCCGGAGGAAGCCCGCGACCGCCTGCTTCCGGCTGGCCGGCTGCGCGAACCTTTGAGCGGCTTGCGGCGCGCGGATGCTGTGGTGCTGGCAAGCGGGGCTTCGCCTGATTCATTTCCGCTCGCGGGTAAAACTGTCTGGCGGGTGCGGCGGGGGATTGTTCCGAAGAATATTCCGGAGCGGCCAGTGGTGTTCTGCGGAATTGCGCGGCCGCAGAATTTCCTACTGCAATTGCGGGCGGCGGGAATTGATCCGGTTGCGGAAGCGCTGTTCCGCGATCATCATGCGTATACGGAAAAGGATGTACGTGATTTGCTGCAACTGCGGCAGAGCAGTAAGGCAGGCGGCTTTGTGACCACGGAGAAAGATGCGGTGAACCTGGGTGGATATCTTGAAGCGCTTGGGCCGCTGGCTGTGGTTCCGGTGAAAATGGAGTTTGTCGAGGCGGCTAACGCTATGGATACCATGCTGCGTACGATTCAGGAGCGGCAGCGCTGCTCGTGAGAAAATGCGTCAGGGATACGGAAGCGAGTTCAGCGCGCTTGTTCGAATGACAAGGACCTATTAGATCTTGATGACGAAACATTTGAAGGAAGCGGACAGGCTGCGCAAGATTATTGAAGCGTTCCCCAAGGTTACGATCACTGTGCTGGGGGACTTGGTGGCCGATGAATTCGTGTTCGGAGAAATCTCGCGCGTGTCGCGCGAAGCTCCGGTGCTGATTCTGAAGCATCGTGAACGAACCGTGGTGCCGGGCGGCGGAGCCAATGCGGTTAATAATCTGGCGGACCTGGGAGTGAACGTGCTGCCGGTGGGCGCCGTGGGCGACGATGAGCCGGGTAGATTGCTGATGAAGTTTTTTCGTCATAAGCGCATTCCGGTGAGCGGAGTGCTGAAGGACAAGAGTTACACGACAGTCACCAAGACGCGAATTCTTGCGGGCATGACGCACAATTCGCGACAACAGGTGGTGCGGGTGGACCGCGAGCCGGACAAGCCTCCGGGCGGGCATTTGTCACGGGAACTGTTTCTGGCTGCACGGGAATATTTGCGAGCGTCGGATGCGCTGGTGGTGTCCGATTACGGGTATGGATCGGCTAGTCCGGCGATTGTAAATGCGCTGCGGCAAGGCGGGCGGCGAAGGGTTGTGCTGGTGCCGATGATTCTGGATTCGCGATACCGGTTGCTGGAATATTTTGGAGCGACGGCGGCGACTCCGAACGAGCCGGAAGTGGAAGCAGCGCTGGGGCTGCGCATTGGGCAGGATTGGGGGAAGCTTTCAGAGGCCGGGCAACAGATTATGGAACGGATGAAGTTGCAGTCGTTGCTGATCACGCGGGGGCGTGATGGCATGGTGGCGTTCGATCAGAGGCACGCGCCGGTGGATATCCCGATTTTTGGTTCGGATGAAGTAGCGGATGTGACGGGTGCGGGAGATACGGTGATTGCGGCGTTCAGCGCGGCTTTGGCTGCCGGAGCAAGTACCGAAGAGGCGGCGCAGTTGGCCAACTATGCGGGCGGTATTGTGGTGATGAAGCGGGGCACCGCTACGGTTTCCCGGGAAGAATTGTTGCGGGCGATAGAGCAGGCTCCGCCTTCGACGCGAGATCACTAAGATGGCGGCGGAAATCTTTAACCACAAGGGCCACGGAGATGACGGGGTAAATCAATAGTTATAAAGAGCGATGAGAGACGGAAAAGTCCTGAGCCGTGCCGAATTGAAAGACCGCGTGAAGCAGTGGCGACGCGTGGGGGAGCGCATCGTGCTAGCTAATGGCAATTTTGATTTGCTGCATGTGGGCCACGTGCGCTATCTGCGGGGTGCGAAGGAGTTGGGCGGCAAGCTGGTAGTGGCAATTAATTCTGACGAATCGGTAAGGGCGCTGAAGGGCGAGGGGCGTCCGGTGATGCCGGCGGAGGAGCGGGCGGAGATTGTTGCCGCTTTGGCTGATGTGGATGCGGTTGTTATTTTTGACGAGCTCGATGTGAGGGCGCTGATTGGCGAGATTCGTCCGGATATTCAGGCGAAGGGCACGGACTACACGGTCGACTCTGTTCCGGAGCGCGATGCGGTGGCCGAATATGGCGGGCGGGTCGCGATTGTTGGAGATGCCAAGGATCATTCCACCAGCGAGATTATTCGCTCGCGGCTGGGGCAGGCGTGAGTTTCGAGTCTGCGAGTATCGATATTCCATCTGGGGCAATCGATACGTTTGAGACAAAGATCGAGCGGTTGTTGATCGTACGGCTTGGCGCTATGGGGGACGTGATTCATGCGCTGCCTGCGGTTCATGCACTGCGAGCGGCGTTTCCGCAGGCATTCATTGGCTGGCTGATTGAGGAACGATGGGCGGAGTTGTTGTGCGCGGCGGGGTCTCCGCGGCGCGGCGCCAGGTCGGCACTGCGGCCTCTGGTGGATGAGGTTCATGCCGTTAATTTGAAGGTCTGGGGTAAATCTCTTTTCTCACTTTCTACCTTGCAGCGCGTCGCTACAGTTTGGAATGACGTGCGCGATGCGCATTATGACGCTGCGGTGGATCTGCAGGGGGCGATGCGTTCGGCGGTGTTGGCGCGGTGGTCGGGTGCGCGTGTGGTGTATGGCGCGGCAGAGCCGTGGGAGTCTCCGGCCAGTCTGTGGTACACGCGGAAGGTGGTAGCGCGCGGACGACATGTTATCGAGCAGAATCTCTCGGTGGCTGAGGGGCTGATCGAGCGCGAAGAGGATGCATGGCCGCGGATAGCATCGCTTCCTCAGATTTCTTGCGATCTTCCTTGCGATCCACAGGTTGAGGCGCGCATTGAGAAGGATCTTGCGCGGCACGGCGTTAGAGAGTTTGCGATTCTGAATCCGGGGGCGGGGTGGGGCGCGAAGCGATGGCCAACGGAGCGGTATGGTGAAGTGGCGCGGGCGCTGAGTGGCGCGGGGATCTGCCCGTTGGTTAATTATGGGCCGGGGGAAGAAGATCTCTTTCGCGCGGTATTGGCTGCTAGCGGTGGTGCAGCGAGACCTACGAAAGGTTCGATTACGGGATTGACTGCGTTGATGCGACGGGCGCGCTTGTTCATTGGCGGAGACACGGGCCCTCTGCATCTGGCGGCGGCGCTGCGGGTTCCCGTGGTGGGGATTTACGGGCCGACCGATCCGGCGCGCAATGGTCCTTATGGAACGCGGAGTATCGTATTGCGGAGCGCGGAGAGCGTTACGTCGCATGCCCGGCGGGCGGAGGCGGAGGAGGGGATGTTGGGGATTGGGAGTGAGGCGGTGGTGGAGGCGGCGCGGGGGTTATTGGCGGATTCGAGGTAATCAGAGTGCCGTCCCTGACGGGACTCGGTTCCATTCCTCTCTGTTTTCCCAGCACTTACGTGCTGGCCTAATGAATGGCGTCGCTTCGCGACTGGAACGGCGGGCTTTCGGGATGCAGAAATAAAAACGCATGGCTGAGTGGCCACAGATCGCGCGGCGGATTCGGGTGCCGCTGGGGTTTTTGTTTGCGGTGCTTTATTTTTGGCTGGCGCGGCCTACCTGGCGGTCTTTGGCGCTTGGGGCCGTTGGGATTCTGTTAGGGCTTTCGATTCGGGCGCTGGCTTCGGGACATGTGCGGAAGAACGAGGCGCTCGCGACTTCCGGGCCTTATGCTTATACGCGCAATCCTCTTTATCTGGGATCGCTGGTGATGGGGTTGGGATTTTGCATCGCCGCGCGGAGTTGGTGGGTGGGAGTCGCGCTGGTTGTAATGTTTATTGCTATTTATCAGCCGGTGATTCGGGATGAGGAGGCGTTCTTACGACAGAAGTTTCCGGAGTTTGAGGAATATGCGCGGCGGGTGCCGAGGATAGTACCGAGGCTTACGCGCGCGTCAGAAGTGAATGACGAGGCTTCGGGAGGATTTTCTTGGGATTTGTATTGGAAGCATCGTGAGTACAACGCGATGTTGGGAGCAGTCGGAATGGTAGCGGGGCTGCTGATTAAGATGACTATGTTTCGGCCGTAGGATTTGAACAGTCCAAGCGCGCTTTAGAACTCCTTGCGAGGCCGCTGGTCGCGCAGGCTTGCGCGGGGTCCTTCGCTTCAGGATGACAGCGGGTTAGGTGACGAGCGTGGGGATTACTTTTGCGCTAACAGTTCTCTTGCTCGGCTTAGCTCAGGCCTAGTGGAGTTTGATCCGTCGCAGACTTTCAGTAACAGGGCGTAGTATTCCGCGGCGTCTTTCTGTTTGCCGGTGGCTTCGGCGGCGCGGGCTGCACCGTAGAGGGCGTTGAAGCGGTTGGGATTTAGTTTCAGGTCGGTCTGATATTCCGCCAGAGACTGCTGCGGACGCTTGGCTTCGAGCAGCATGTCGGCTAGCTGTTCGCGGGCTGGGATGCCTTCGGGTTCTTCGCCGAGCTTGTCGGCTTTGTCGGCCAGGGCGCGGAGGCTGGTGATGGCTTCGTCGTCTTTGCCTTCGGCGTGGGCGACCCAGGCGGCGGCTTCCTGGTAGTCCTCGCCGACGCCTTCGGCGTATTCGGTTTTCTTTTCGGCTACGAATTCTTTGCGGATGGCGTCGATCTGCTCGAGATCTTTGTGCGCTTGCGCGACGTTGCCGCTGCGGGCTGCGCCGATGGCGCGCGCCCAGTAGGTGATGGATTGATCTCCGCGAAGCGAGCCGGGGACGACCTGCAGGGCGGCGGCGTCAGACCAGTGACGGAGTTCGAGATCGTACATGGCGGGGAACTTGGTGAGAGCGTTGGTTTGAGGATCGAAGTCGTCGCCATACATCGATTTCATCTTGGGCATGGATTTGACTTCGTCGATTTCTTTGGCGGCGTCGGCCTCGCGTCCACTTTGGAGGTAGGCGTAGATGAGGAAATCCATGGCGTGGAACTGATGGCCTTCGCCGCCCATGTGCATGGCGGCGGTTTTGCGGGTGGCGGCGATAGAGGCGAGGTTGGAGTTGATGTCGTCCTGCCAGAGGCCGACGCGAGCGAAGATGTGCGAGGGCATGTGCAGGGCGTGGGGAGAGGCGGGAGCGATCTGGGCGTAGCGGCGGGCGGCGGGTAGGCCGAGCTCGGCGAGTTGCGGCTTGTCGTAGCTGTGGATGAGGTAGTGGGCTACGCCGGGGTGGTCGGGCTCGGTTGTGAATAATTTTTCCAGGATTGCGGCGGCTTGCTTGCGATTGGAGAAAGTGGTGTCGTCGTGGGGTTCGGAGGCTAACAGCGAGAGCGCGTAGAATGCTGCGGCTTCGTGATCGTCGGGATAGGAGTCGTAAATCTTTTTCATCGCGTCGGAATAGGCTTTGGCGCGGGCTTTGTGATTGAGATTCTTGGAGTCAGTGTAGAAGGCGGCGATGGCGGCGATGTAGGCCTTCTCGCGTGGAGTCGTGGGACCATCGGTAGTTTTTGCCTGATGAATTTCGTCGAGGCCATGCTGGATTACTTTGGCTTCGGGGTGGTCCCAGAGCTGATGCCAGAGGCTCATGGCTACGCCCCAGTGGGCCATGGCACAGTTAGGAGCGTCGGTTGAGATCTGGATGAATTCTTTTTCGGCTTCTTCGTACCAGAAGGAGTGAAGCAGGGCTACGCCGCGCTCGAAGGGTTTTTGCACTTCAGGCGCGCAGGAAACCGGGAAGACTACCGTGCCGAGTTGGGCGGCGGTGAGGTCTTCGTGGTGAGGGTGGTTTTTGTCGTCATCGGCTGGGGCGGTAAGCGCAAAAAGAGAGGAGAAGAGCAGAAGGCATACGAAACGTTTCATGGGGACCCCGCTGAGAAATGAGTTTAGACGCGGGGCGGGCGGGGGGTCAAACGGTAGCGAGCTTCAAATTTTATTCGCGGCGGGACTTATAGAGCACCAACAGGAAGACTACTGCGAGGAAAATGAGCACGCTCGCTCCTGCGAGGGAAGTGCTGGAAACGTAGTCCTGATCGGTTGCCTTGGTTGCGACGAGATAGGTGACTTCATCCAGCATGAGAGCTGTGCCGATACCTACGGCCACGGGGGCGAGGAATGCCAGCAGCCGGTTATGCGGACCGAAAGCCAGAATGAATGCTGCAGGAACTTCGATAAGCACTCCGAGGAAAAGGTGATGAACCAGATAGCCTCCGGGATAAATGTGCTGAACGTGAACGAGGTGAAGATAGAGCCTTAGGCAGGTAAAGGTGGCAAGCATGGGCAACAGGATCAGCAGGAGGGTTTGTTTGGGAGGCAATGGCTGGCGTGTTTTTTCCATAGAGTCGGAGTGGCGCTGCCGAACTTATTACTCCTGGGTGATCACGGTCTAGTCTTGGCGATTTCGGGAAGGACTTCCTGCTCTTTCTCTTTCTTGGGTTGGCCACCGAGGTGATGTTCGGTTAGGCCGTCGCGGAGAAAAGTGAAGGCGTCTTCGGGGGTGTCGACGAATTTGAACAGGTTGAGGTCTTCGGGAGCGACGGTGCCGGCGTCGACGAACGCCTGGAAGTTCATGATGCGGTGCCAGTATTCGCTGCCGTAGATGACGACGAGAATTTTCTTGGCGAGTTTGTCGGTCTGGGCGAGGGTGAGGATTTCGAAGAGTTCGTCGATGGTGCCGAAGCCGCCGGGAAAAATCACAAGGGCTTTGGCAAGATAGGCGAACCAGAACTTGCGCATGAAGAAGTAGTGAAACTCGAAGTTGAGCGAAGGCGTGATGTAGGAGTTGGGGTTCTGCTCGAAGGGAAGGTTGATGTTGAGACCGATGCTTTTGCCTCCGGCTTCGTGAGCGCCGAGGTTGGCGGCTTCCATGATGCCGGGGCCTCCACCGGTGGTGACGACGAAGCGGCGTCGGCGGGCGGGAATTTGAATGGACCACTTGGTGAGCAGATGGGCCAGGCGGCGGGCGTCTTCGTAATAGCGGGCCATTTCGACGGCGGCCTGGGCTCGCTTCAGGTTACTTTGCTGTTGTGCGACAGAGGCTTTCGCGTCATTTTTCTCTGCGGCGGTTAGATCTTTCCGGGCAGCGGTTCGTCCCTGAAAGCGGGCTGAGCCGAAGAAGACGACAGTGTCCTGAATCTGTTCGCGGCGAAAGCGGGCGAGCGGTTCCTGATACTCGGCGAGGATGCGGAGAATACGTCCGTCGGGACTGTTGATGAAGGCTTGGTTCTGGTAGGCCAGAGGCGCGGGTTTAAGTTTATCGGTCATGTAAGACTCACGTTCTGAGATGCGGTGTAGTGAACTCGAGCATTGTGAATAATCAGGGAAGCCTCTCGCGCGGCTGCCCGAACCGTTTTGGTTATTGGTGTTCGTGGTAGTGGAGGGCTTCCCAGAAGCCGATCCAGATATCGAGCAATCCCAGGCCACTGCAAAGGCCACGAAAGAAGCCGGTGGAGATAAAGCTACGGAGCCAGGGAAATGAGAGCAGAAGATAATTGTCAGTCCACTCGGGGGTCCAGGGCAGAATCACGAGGAGGACGCCGGCGACTGCGCTGATCAGCACAAAGAGAAAGACAGAGCTGCGGTGCAGCCAGAGTTGTAAGCCACTGTGTTCCTCGGAGTGGGGCCGCGGCGCGTGAGCGGTGGGCGGGTCAAGCAGAGTGGTGGCGGTCTTTTGAGCGGGCACGGGCGGCGGGGCTACGCCGTTGTCGAAGGGCAGCTTGGGATCGGCGGTCACTGGGCGCCTCGTTCCAGCGGCAGTCCAAGTTGCGCGGCCGAGAACCATGGTCCCTCGCTTTGCTCGGGGTGAGAGGCACAAAAGAGACTGCAAGGGCGCCCGGAGGAAAATGTTTTAGGGATAAAACCCATCGGGATATTCTACGACTTCAGGGGCTTGATGCGCTCGGCGACGTCGCGATAATCGATGTTGCGGCCGTAGACCTCCATGAAGTGCTTGAGGGCGGCGGGCTTATCGCCAGCGGTCTCGTAGGCGGCGGCGAGCTCGTAGTGAAGAGCGGTACAGGTTTCTTCGTCGATGGCCGGGCTGTTAAGAGCCTTCTGATACCAGCGAATCGCGGCCTGGGGCACGCCCTTGTCCAGGAAACATTGCGCGAGCCAAGTATAGGTTTGCAGGATTTGTGGGAAGGCGTGGCCGCGATCGACGGCCTGGCAGGTTTTCTGCAGCTCGCCAATAGCTTCATCCAGCAGGCCCATTTCACGGAAGGCGATGCCGAGATTGTAGTGAGTTTCGGGATCTTCTTCGGTGGTAGCAGCGCCGGCTTCGAGGTCGTGTTTGAGCTCGCCGAACATTTCCGCGAGGTCGACGCCAGCGTCCTCGCCAAAGGCGGAAGACTTGGCGGGCTTTGGCGCGCCGGGTATGACCGGAGAAATCTGAGGTTTGGACGGCGCTGCGGGCGGCCGGGGCGGCGGCGCTTGATGTGAAATCGCCGGGGTGACGGCAGATGCTGAAGCAGCCGCGGCGCTTGCCGCCACTGGAGCGCTGACCGCAGGCGCGGGCACAGGTGGATTCGCCACCGGAGCGGAGGCGACAGGGGATGCAAAATGTGGCGCGGGTTGAGATTCCGGAGTGGGCTCGGGTAAAGGAGCATCCTTGAGGAAATCTTCGCCGAGGGAAGCTTCGATATCTGCGACAAACTCGCCCAAGACCTGGGATTGAGGCAGGCCAAACGTTGTGGGTGCAGCGTTTCCGATAGGCTCAAGCTCGGGTTGGTGCGCGGGCTTGGCCACCTTCGTTGCGACCGGCTGGATCACCGGTTCGGCTGGATGCGGGACCGCCCCGGGAAGGAAGCTGTCTCCCAGCGAAGAATCGAGATCGGAAACGAACTCTTGCAGCACGTCGGGCGCGGCCGCGACCGGGATGGGCTCAGGATGCTCGACGGGATGAGCTTGCGGCGCTGGCGGAATGTGCATTTCCGCTACGGGAGCTGCTGGCGCTGGAGGAACCGGTGCGACAACTGGCGGCGCTGGGGCGGCGAGAACTTGGTCGACGGTAGGTTCCGCAGACGGCTCGTCGATGTCGAATTCGGCGATGGAGTCGACGGTAGAAACCTCCTCGGCTGCGGCAACATCCTGGGAAGCGGCTTCGATTTCTGCTCGAAGGGTCGCAATAATGGCTTCGTCACTGGTGAGGGATTGAATTTTTTCGAAAGCTCCGGAGGCCTGCTCGGGCATGCCATGCTCGAGGTAGAAACGGAGTTCTTCGATGGTTTCGGCGATTTTTTCCGGATCGTCCTTGCCAGGGCCTTGCTTTCCCCGGGCGGGTTTAGCGCTTGGGACGTGATGGTCGCCGAATGCATCGGTGACATCGGTGTGGGCGGCTTCAACTGCCGGAGCATCGGCTTCGACGGTGATGGAGTCGTCCCACTCAGAGGAAAGATCGATCTCTGCGGGAGCAGCCGGTGCTTCAGCTGCGGCTGCGGACTGGTCGCTGCTGTAGTCGCCAGCTTGATCGATATTTTGATCGTTCTGCTCCGCAGGGACGACGGCAAATTCAGCGTCTACAGCAGGCTGGGCGGCGAGGGGCTGCGGCGGAGCGGCAGGCCACGGAGCGGCGGCAGCAGCGGCGAGTGGAATTTCTGCCACAGAGGCTACGGTTGCATGTTCGACGGAATCGGAGACGGCAGGCGCGGCTCGCTCTTCGTAGCGATCTGCTAGTTCGCCGTAACGTGTGGCTTCTTCAGGATATCCCGCGTCAGAGTAGAGATTCTGTAAAGTGCGGCAGCAGACGCCAGCTTCGGCGAATCGCGCGGCGCGCGTGTGCAGGGTGGCAAGGCGTTGGTTCAGGCGCAGATCCGTAGGCGCCTGAGGCAGTGCGGCCATGAGCGGGCCGAGGGCCTTGGCGGGCATGTTGTAGGAAATGAAAAGTTCCGCATCGGTGAGCGCGGAACGAACCGCGAGAGCAACGGCATCGGAATAGTGCTGGTGGATGGAGGGCGCGGTAGCCTCCAGTTCGTCGACGATGACAGCGGCTTCTTCGGCAGAAATGAACTTTGCGGATGAAACCCCGCCGAGTTGGCTGACCACCTGCTGATAATTATTCAGGTGCAGGGGATTGCCAGGCTCCATGGTGGCGAGCTTCTGATAAAGGTCGCGAGCGCGGGGCAGGTCGCCGGACTGGACGGAGGCGTGAGCCAGCAGTTCAATGACTTCGGTGACGTGAGTGGTGTCTCCGGCTTTCTGAAAGAGAGTGAGAAGCTTCTCTAGCGAAGCGGGATTATCGCGCACATGCCCGATGATGGCATGCAGGTTTTTTAAGATCTTGGTGGAATCCTCGGAGAGCAGGCGGTCGGAGTGCTGGTCATAAACCTGGAGCGCGTTTTCATATTGGCCAGCCTGCATGAGGGCATCGGCCAGGGTGGAAATGGCAGTGAGATCGTTATGGACAGTCTGGAGTTTGCTGGCGAGAGTGCCGGCGTCGGAGAGGCGGCCGGTCTTCAGGTAGGCCTTGAGCAGGTCGCGAAGGCCTTCGGGGTTGGAATCGAGATCAGAGACTTTCTTCAGCGATTCGATGGCGGCTTCGGCATCGCCGGCCTCGAGCTGATTGCGGCCCTGCATGAGCAGTGCGTAGCTGTTGCCAGGATCAAGCTTGAGCATGCGCTGCAGAACTTCGTCGGCGCCGGCCAGTGAGCCCTTGGAGCGCAAGGTCTCGGCGGCGGCGGAGAAAATCTGCCAGGCCTCGTCTTTCTTGTTGAGGCGGATGTAGACTTCCGCCAAGCGGACGCGCATGGTGGTGTTTTCCGGATCCATTTCCAGAATTTTCTGGAAGATGCGGACCGCGTTATCCAGCTCGCCGGATTTCAGGAACTCTTCGGCGACGTGCAGGTACTGGGCGCGAGCATCATTGAAGAGGCCCTGTTGGGTATAAAGTTCGGCCAGCTTCAGCACGCTTTCGAGGGATGGCTGAAGCTTGCTGATCTTCTTGTACATTGCGATGGCCTTGACCGTGAAACCCTGATTGGCATAGGCATCGCCGACGGTCTTGAAGCATTCGGTGGCTTTGTTGGCTTCGCCGAGACGGGAGTAGAGGTCGCCAACGGTGTTGGTAACAGTCAGATCCTTGGGGTCGGCTTTGAGAATTTTTTCATACTCCGAAATGGCATTTTGCATCTTGCCCTGCTGGACATACTTCTCCGCAGCGTTGAGGACCTTCTGTTTGTTGAACCCGAAACCGAACGCCATATGAGTACGAACTCCAGAACCCTGGTGTATACCGAAAACTTCTGTACCGAGAAAGTCTGCTCCGAAACTCGGATGACGGCTCCTGGGAGTGTTGCTCCGGGAAACGTCACGTGGCCAAACTCCTCTTTGGTGATGGCCGGTCGGACAAGGGCAATTGTACGGCTGGAGGGGTGGAATCGCATGGTTACCAAGGGTTACCGAAAGGGAGTGTACGAACGGGTTACCTTGGGAATCAGGGGAAGTTTAAAGGGGGTGCGGCCTTTCGTCGAGCGCCGCAATCGCTCTGCAAGAATCAGTCTTTAGCTCTCGGACCCCCAATGAATTCGCCGGACCGTACTCCACGTCACCTTAGAGCAGACGCTAGAAAGTCACCGCAGACGCGAGAAAGTCCGTCGTGTCACGGCTCCAGTTTGAACACGATGCCCTGGCCAAGCTGGCCACCATACAGGGTCGTACCGTAGAGATTACCTTCCGCATCCCGTATTACGCCCGCCTGTGGTTGCGATCCCTCATTGTTGTTGAAGCGGTGCAGAACTATCTCGTGGCCGCAGTTGTCAAGCTTGAAAACGATCCCATCGTGATGCGCATCACCGCCATAGGCTGTCGTGCCATAGAAGTTGCCCGCGGAGTCGCGAGCCAAACCGCCAGTAGGATAGACCCCATCGCTTCCTCCCTTGAATGCGTACAGGATGCTCTTCTTGCCGGCCGGCGTCACTTTATACACGATGCCGCAGCCGAGGTGGGGCCTGCCGCAATTGAGATCGCCGCCAGACCCAGTAACCCCGTAGAGATTTGCCGCGGAGTCGCGGACCAATGGTGTGGCAGGCCATTGGCCGTCCGCCCCGCCCGTGAATGTATACAGTATGGTCTGCTTGCCAGTCGTATCAATCCTGAACACCACCCCGCAGCCGTTGTTACAGGCGAGGTCGCCACCATTGGTTGCCGTACCGTAGAGATTGCCCGCTGCATCCCGAATTACGCCCGCTACGGGACCAGCACCGTCCGCTCCACCAGTGAATGCATAAAGCATCGTCTCTTTGCCACTGGCGTCCAGCTTGAACACGGTGCCGCAGCCGAGTTTAAATTGGCAGCCGTCATTTCCGCCCAAGGAAGTCGTACCGTAAAGATTCCCCAGCGAATCCCTGAACAGAGTCCCCTGGGGTTCGTTCCCGTCCGCCTGGTTCGGAAAATCGAAGAGCGTAGTAAAATTGGCGGCCGAATCGATTTTGAACACGTTGTTGAGAGCGGTGCCGTAAAGGTTGCCCGCGCTGTCGATTACCAGCGCGCTCAATGGATCGCACCCATCAGTGCCGTTATCAAAAGCGTGCAGGGCGGTGGTTTTTCCGCTCGGCTCCACTTTATAGACTGCTCCGCCGCCAACTTCGTTGTCACAGTTCCCTAAAATGCCACCTTCGAACGTTGTGCCATAGAGGTTGCCGGCCGAATCGCGAACCAATCCGTAGGTGGGGTCGATTCCCTCCGGACCAACGAAAGAGTGGAGCACGGTGAACTCTTGCGCTTGCGCCTGTGGGTTCGCGAACAGGCATGAAAGAACAGTGAGCACTAACGACAGCGCGGCGAAGCTCGCTGGGCGGGCCATGCTGAAAACCGAGAAAAAAAAGCGATTGAGCCGGGACATGGATATCCTCCTCGTGCGATTCCGACGATCGGCCAATTTGCTTCTGGGGGGCAGTGGTTCTTCAGGAACGCCTCGCAGTCTACTCCAACTCGGTCAACAGTGTGAAAGAATTTGCACTATAGGTCGCCACCGCACGCACTGGATGATCCCAGGAACCTGGGTCTAGTACAGACGCTCTATGGGAGACGGCGATGCTGAGCCGTATCATCTCTTGCAAAGTCGCAAAGGAAACTCTGTGAATAAAGGACGCTCACATCTATGACCTGGATCCGAACCATACCTCTGTCGGAAGCGGATGAGAAACTGCTCAAAGCGGTCGAGGGGCAGCGGGCGTTGTATCCCAAGGAGTATGGCGATCCGGTGCATCCAGATGAGTCCGGAGGGTCGTCGATTGTGGGCGCGCATACTTTGATTCCGGAGGCGCTCTACCATTCGTTCGCTACGTTTGGAGCGCTGATGTCGCCGGAGCTGCCGTTGAACCGGCGGCAGCACGAGATGATTACCACCATGGTCTCGGTGACGAACCGGTGCGTGTATTGAATCGAATCGCACGCAGAGTTTCTGCGTAGAGTGACGCTGGATGAGAGGTTGGTGGAGGCGCTGGAAAAAGACTATAAGACCGCGCCCATTACGCCCCAGGAGCGGGTGATGGTCGATTATGTGGTAAAGCTGACCCAGGATGCGACCAAGGTTTGGAAGGATGACATTGAAGGACTGAGAGCTGCTGGATTTGACGATCGCGGGATTTTGCAGATCACGATGATTGCGGCTTGGTTCAATTCGATTAATCGCGTGGCGGATGCGTTGGGTGTGGGGAGGGAGTAATTCTGTGCCATTCGTTCCGCCGGATGTACGCTACTTCCTTCTGCTACTAAACTTGGGTAGAGGCAAGGCTTCGATCTTATTTTTCTGCCACCTCCACTCCTTCACTCCATGGCTGAATCTCTAGCAGAGTTTTTTCTGGCGACTTTCGGGGCGCACCGCGACGAGCGAGCTTACGGGCAGCGGCGCGGATACCGGAGGGAGTGGTTTACTTACGGCGAAGTTGTGGAGATGGCGCTTGAGTTCCAAACAGAACTTGAGGCCCGTGGAATCGGCAAGGGTGACCGGGTGATGTTATGGGGAGAGAACTGTGCCGAGTGGGTGGCGGCGTTCTTTGGGTGCGTTCTAGGCGGCGTGGTTGTGGTTCCTATGGATGATGCGGCGTCGGCGGATTTTGCGGGGCGAGTTGCGGCGCAGGTGGGGGCGAAGCTTTGGGTTTGTTCGCGGCGGCACGCGGCGGATTCGGGCCGGTTTGGCATAGTTTCGGTAGTGGTCCTCGATGAAGTCAAAGTCCCTGCCCCTTCGGCGAGCTCGGGGGAGGCTCTGTCGCAAAGAAGGCGACACGGGCGGGGCATCCTCGACAAATCCCTCCGGACTTCTACAACTTCTTCCAACGTGCCGATCAGCCGCGACGATGTGTTGCAGATTGTTTTCACTTCCGGTACGACTGCTGAACCCAAAGGCGTAGTGATCACGCATGGGAATGTGATGGCCAACATGGCTCCGCTGGAGCAGGAGATGCAACGGTATTTGAAGTATGAGCGATTCGTGCATCCGGTGCGGTTCTTGAATTTACTTCCGCTGAGTCATGTGTTCGGGCAATTTCTTGGGATGTTTCTGCCGCCATTGCTGGGTGGGACAGTGATTTTTCAGGAAGAGATGAAGCCGTCCGAGATTGTGAGCACGATTCGGCGGGAGCGGGTGTCGGTGCTGGTGAGCGTGCCTAGAGTCTTGCAGTCGTTGAAACAGAAGATTGAGCGCGATTTGGAAGATCAGGGAGAGATAGAAGACTTTCGGCGGCGGTTTCGCGGGTCGGAAGGAAAGCACTTTTTGCGCCGCTGGTGGATTTTTCGCGACATTCGGCGGCAGTTTGGATGGAAGTTCTGGGCGTTCATTTCAGGCGGTGCGGCGCTGGATGCGGAGAGCGAGGCGTTTTGGGATCGGCTCGGCTACGCGGCGATTCAGGGATACGGTCTGACGGAGACTACGTCGCTGATTAGCGTGAACCATCCTTTCAAGTTGGGGAAAGGATCGATCGGGAAAGTGCTGCCTGGGCGCGAGGTGAAGCTGGCAGAAGACGGAGAGATTTTGATTCGAGGCGGCGGAGTGGCGGCGGGGTATTGGGATGGAGACCAGCAGCGGGAGGTCGCTAGTGAAGACGGCTGGTACCGCACTGGAGATATTGGGGCGCTGGATGAAGCTGGCAATCTCTATTTCAAGGGTCGCAAGAAAGAAGTGATCGTGACTCCGGCCGGGTTGAATATTTATCCGGAAGATCTGGAAGCGGCGCTGCGGCGTCAGCCGGAAGTGAAAGATTGTGTTGTCGTGGGAATTGAGCGAAGTGGGAATGCGGAGCCTTGCGCGGTGTTGATTATGCGCGATGATGCACCGTTGGGAGTGGTGGTGGAGCGCGCCAACCAGTCGCTGGCGGAGTTTCAGCGGATGCGTATGTGGGTGCGGTGGCCGCAGGAGGACTTTCCGCGCACGAACACGCAGAAACCAAGGCGCAATGTGATTGGCGAATTCGCGGCGAGAGAAATCCTGCAAGGCGGACAAAAGGATGAGGCGGGTGAGAGTCCGGTGATGGAGCTAATTGGGCGCATCACGGGACGCGGCGTGAGTGCGACGAATGCGAAAGCGGCACGAGATGCTGATCTTTCCTCTGATTTGGGGCTTAGTTCGCTGGATCGCGTGGAATTGATCAGCGCGCTGGAGGATCGCTATCAAGTCGATCTGAGCGAGACGCGCTTTAGCGCGGCGCGAACGGTAGGCGATGTAGAAAAGATGCTGAAGGGTGAGGTGCGGCGGAGTGCGGAGTATCACTACCCGCGTTGGGTGCTGGGGTGGCCGATCACTTGGGTGCGATTGTTAGCACACTATTTGTTGATGAGGCCGGCGATGATGGTATTGGGCTGGCCGCGGATTGAAGGGCGGGAAAATTTGCGCGGCTGGAAAGGGCCGCTGCTGGTGGTTTGCAATCATGTTTCGGACATCGATGTGGGATTTGTGAAGACAGCCTTGCCCGCGCGGCTGCGGCATCGCATCGCAACGGCGACAGGTGGCGAAGCTTTAGAGGCGTTGCGCGTGCCTGGTAAGGGCAGAGGATTGTTTGGAAGAATTTATGATCGCACTCAGTGGGTGCTGAGCGTTTCATTGCTGAACCTGTTTCCGCTTCCACGGGAGGCTGGCTTCCGCCGCAGTTTCGCTTACGCGGGTGAGGCAGTGGACCGGGGATACAGTGTGCTGGTGTTTCCCGAAGGACGGCATACCATGGATGGAAAGATCAATCCATTTCGCGCGGGGATTGGGCTGCTGGCAAATAATTTGAGCATTCCTGTATTACCCATGCGAATCCTAGGATTGTTCGAAGTGAAACAAGCTGGCCGGAGATTTGCGGCTCCCAAGAAAATATGTGTGCGCATAGGGCAGCCGATGACCTTCCCTAGTGACAAAGATCCGGAACAGATCGCAAAGGAGCTGCAAAGCGCAGTGGAAGCTTTGTAGACGCAGGCTTATTCTTCGTCCATGACTGCTTCGTCCTTGTGCGGATCCGATTCGATTTTTAGTTCCGGCAAGTTCGCGCTGTGTAGAGCACGATTGAGATCGGGAAGATCTGTGGTTCTGAGCGCATCCCATCGCTTTATTACATCCGATGCGTCGCGCGCGACGCTCGCGTCGGCTTCCAATTGCGCGGCGGTTGGTTTTGCATCGACTTGCCATACCAGTCCATATAGACCGGACACCTGCCCATTTACTCGGGTGAGCGTGATTGCATCGGCGGCTGGGGCACCGGAACCAGTTGGTGCTCCGAGGATCGCCCCGAACTTGTTCTGGAAAGCTTGAACCGATTCGCGGGTCGCTCCGCTGGTTTGCTCAGCCAGTTTCTGCAGCGGCTCGCGAATCGATCCGGCTTGTGTGACCGCCTTGGAAGTCTGGCTCAAGAGCGATGCGAGGTGCGCTTCAAGCTGGAATTTCTTTTCGAGGCTGGCTGCGGAGATATTTACGCGAGGGTCCATCTTTATCGTGAAGGGAGCTGTGTAACTTCTTCCGCTTACTGTAAGGCGTGCTGTGTAGGAGCCCGGCAAGGCGGTAGGACCGAGCGGGTGACGGGGCGTGTCGCCGGGGACGGCGGCGATGGGATAGTCATGTCGCGTGGAATCGGGCGCGGGATAGTGCAAATCCCAAACCCAGCGGTGCATGCCCGCCTCAGACGATAGCGAGTGGAAAGGACGGACCCAGTAGAGAGGGATGAGTTGTTTCTTTAATTCGGCTTCGGTGACGTCGGGCTTATCTGTGCTGGAAAATCGGCGAACGAGTTGACCGTGGGCGTCGAGAATTTCGAGAGTGACGGGAGTAGAGGCAGTGCGCGCCAGATAGTAATCAATGATCGCCCCATCGGGCGGGTTGGCTGCAGCGGGTTCGTCGGGCGGGAGCGGCGTATCGGTGTAGGTATCGCGTTGAACGCGGTAGGCAAGGGTTGGGGTGAAAAGATGGGCTTCGGCATTGACATTCGAATCGGCGGCTTCGCGCAGCGGGGCGATGTCATCGAGAATCCAGAATGAGCGGCCGTGGGTGGCGACGATGAGATCGTTCTCGTGAATCCAGAGATCGCGCATGGACGTGTGAGGGAGATTCAGTTGCAAAGATTGCCAGTGATCGCCGTCATCGAAGGAAACCCAGACTGAGTTCTCGGTGCCGGCAAACAACAGGCCTTTGCGAACTGGATCTTCGCGGACCGTATCCACGGGGCCGAAGTCGGGAAGGCCGGTGGTGATCAACTTCCAGGTTTTGCCGCCATCGTGCGTGCGATAGATATAAGGATGCTCATCGTTAATGCGGAAACGGCTTACGGAGGCGTAGGCGGAGTCATCGTCGAAGTGCGAGGCACTGATCTGCGTGACCTTGCTCCACGGCGTCACGTCTCTTGGAGTGATGTCATTCCACTTCTTGCCGCCGTCGCGAGTCTGCCAGATCAGGCCGTCGTCCGTGCCCGCCCAGAGCGTGTTGATGTTCTTGAATGAAGGCGCGAGAGCGTAGATCACTCCACGCTGCTTGTCGGCCCCTTTGGGGATGAAATTGCCCACACTTGCGGGAATTCCAGGATTCTCGCGAGTAAGGTCGGAGCTGATGGCCTGCCATGAGTTCCCGCCGTCAGTGGTTTTGAAGAGCACGTTGCTGGCGAAATAAAGAGTATGCGGGTCGAGCGGCGAGAACATGGTGGGCTCCGTGCGGTCGGTGCGATATTTTGCGCTGCGAAGCGGGATGGGCGTAACGTTCTGCACCTGGCCGGTGGACCAGTGAAACTTTGAAACCTCGCTTCTGCCGCCGCCGTAGATAACATCCGGGTCAAGCGGATCGGGCGCGACGTAGCCGTATTCGATTACGCCGACGGGATGCCACTCGCGGAACGTGATAGCGCCATCATTGCCACGGCTCGATATGCAGACGGAACCGCTCTCTTGCTGGCCTCCGCAAACGCGATAGGGAAAAGTTGGAGTTACGGCGACGTGATAGAGCTGAGCGGTTGGCTGGTTGTACCAGGAGCTCCATGTGGCGCCGCCATTGACGGTTACGAGTGCGCCTTGGTCGCTGACGAGGAGAATAATGTTTGGGTCGTTGGGGTTGATCCAGAGATTCTGGTAGTCATCGCCGCCGGGTGCGCCGCGGAACCCGGACCATGTCTTGCCGCCATCGGTGGAACGCATGGTCACGGTGCTGGCGCTGTAGACGATATCGGCGTTTTTCGAATCCACGCGAGGAATGGCGAGATCGCCGCCACCGATGCGGCCTGAAGGGCGCGGATCATCGGTAATTCTTGACCAGCTTTCTCCGTCATCGTTGGAACAGTAGAAGGCGAGGGGGCCTGAGGCGACGGCGACCGTGGCATAAAGGCGCTGCGGATTGCTGGGCGCGATCGCCACGTAGATTTGTGCGAGGTCCCTCGGGAGACCGTTCGATAATTGATGCCAGGTATTTCCGCCGTCGGTGGATTTGAACAATCCTCCGCCGGAGCCGTTGACGATATTGTTGTCCTCCCACGGGCCTTCGCGCGCCTCCCACATGGAAGCGTAAATAACATCGGGATTGGAGGGATCGATCTCAACGTCGGAGGCCCCGGTGTTTTCGTCTTTGTAGATGACTTTTTGCCAGGTCTGGCCGCCGTCGGCGGAGCGGAAGAGGCCGCGCTCTTCGTTCGGACCGTAGGGATGACCGAGCACGGCGGCAAATACTCGATTGGGATCGCGGGGATCGATGGCGAGCGCGGGGATTTGCAGGCCATCGCGGAGTCCGAGATGAGTCCAGGTTTTTCCAGCGTCCACAGATTTGTAGATTCCGTTGCCGACGGAAAGATCGGGCCGATGCAGGCCTTCGCCGCTGGCGACATAAATTATGTTGGGATTGGAGGCAGCGACGGCGATGGCGCCGATCGATTGCGTGGACTCGTGGTCGAAGATGGGCATCCATGTGCGGCCGTAGTCGTCAGACTTCCACACACCGCCGTTGACCTGACCGATATAGAAAACATTCGGCTGGCTCGGAACGCCCGTGGCGGCGCGGGTGCGGCCTCCGCGAAATGGGCCGATCATGCGCCAATGGAGATCCTGATATGTATTCTCGGGAATTTGTTGTGCGGTGCTCGACTCGATAGACAGGAAAACTGAAGCGCAAACGACAAAACGAACGACTACCTGGGATATGGTCACTGGGCCCCCTAGACGCCGAAACCAAACTAAACAGAATAACCTAAAAGGCGCACAGCTAGTTCGATGTTAGATTGTTATGCTGGACGCCTAGCCAATTTCCTGCAGGGTTTGCGTCAAACCGTGTTTGCCCAAGGACGGTGTTGCTCCGGATTGGCTGGCCACCCATGCACCGACGCGATTGGCGGTTTCGTTGATCTCGGCGAGCGGGGTTTGACGAAGATATCCATGCACGAGGGCAGCCGTAAACGCGTCGCCCGCGCCCACTGTATCGGCGACCTTCACTTTGAACCCAGGATGCTCGCTGCGGTCGTCGGGAGCTATCAATAGGCTTCCGGCCGCGCCTCGCGTGATGCAAACCAGTTTCAGATCATACAAAGACAGCAAATCGTGGGCGGAACTTTCCTCGCCGCGATTCTCGAGTTCGAACAAACGCAGTATCTTTGGAAGTTCCTCGAGATTCAGCTTGACGATGGTCGCGAGTTGCATCGACTCCGCCAGGATTTGCTTCGAGTAGAAATTCTGCCGGAGATTGACGTCGAAGACGCGGACTGCATTGGAGCGGCTGGCAAGCAGAAAGCTGCGAATCGTCGTCCGGCTTGGTGAGGAGCGCTGCGCTAGCGAACCGAAGCAGATCGCGTCTGCTTTTGTGGCTAGCTGCTGCCAGGCGGTAGTCCACTCCAGAAAATCCCATGCGACTGGCTCGGAGATGTCAAAGCGGGGCTGGCCATTCACGTCGATTTCGATCTTGACGGTCCCAGTGCAATGCGTGGGATCGCTTTGAACGGAGCTGGTGCTTAATCCCAGTTGGGTCACGCGTTGGAGTGCTTCATCCCCAAGAGAGTCGCGGCCGACGCGGCTGCCCGGGATTCCTGTGTCGCCGAGCAGGTTCGTAATGTAGGCGAAGTTACAGGGAGCCCCGCCGAGCTGCTTGCCGGAGGGCAGAAGATCCCAGAGCAATTCGCCCAAGCCTACGACGGTTCGCCTCGCGTCTTTCATTTGCTTCCAACCGTTGTTCCCCGCCTGCACACAGGAGGCGATTCACGATTCACTCCTAGTTTCGGGAACTCGGCAATGCTCCGTTTCGCACCGCGAGTAGTCTAGCAAGGATTTGAAACCGTGCTTCGGCTTCGGCTTCGTCTTTGGCTTTCGCGAGGCGGCCTTGGAGTGAAATCAGGCAGATCCTTATCTCCCAAGGCAGGTTCCTGAAAGAGTAAGAGGTAAGGCTGTTTCCTCTTGACAGGAAACCCATGGGCTGTAAGATAGAGAATATTTATTCAATACTATGAATACATATTCACAATGAATAAAGCTCTGCGGCAGAGAGCAGTTTTGGAGGTTTTGAGGCAAGGGGCAGTGGCGAGCCAGCAAGATTTGCAGCGCGCGCTGCGCAAACGCGGATTCAAGGTGGGGCAGGCGACGCTGTCGCGGGACATTCGCGACCTGAACCTGAGCAAGACGGCGGTGGGTTATGCCTTGCCGCAGGGTGAGGGCGCAGCGGGGTTGGCCCTGCCTCCGGTGCAGCGACTGGTTCGGGAGTTCGTGCTGGATGTCCGGCCGGCGCAGAACCTGTTGGTGGTGAAGACGATCACGGGGAGCGCGCAGCCCGTGGCAGCGGCGCTGGACGAACAGGAATGGGAAGAAGTGGTAGGAACGATTGCCGGTGACGATGCGATTCTGATTGTTTGTCCCGACAAGGATGCTGCCAAGAAGGTTGCGTTGCGAATCGAGGAGATGCTGGGCTGATGTCTGCAAAGCTCAAGACTGCGGTGCTGGGAGCCAGTGGCTATTCGGGACTTGAGCTGACGCGGATTCTTGAGCGCCATCCTCGACTGGAAAAACCAACTCTGCTGCGGCGCGAGGGCGGCAGCACTGCGGCGGATCTGGCAGAGGTGTTCCCGGAATTGTCGGGCAACGGAGGCTATCCGCTGCGTGCGCTCTCGTGGCCGGAAGTGAAGCGACAAGGGATTCAGTTGTTGTTCCTGGCCACGCCGCACGAAGCATCGCGGTTTCTTGTGCCGGAGGCCATTGCGCAGGGATTGCGGGTAATCGATCTGAGCGGCGCCTGGAGGCTGAAGGAGGCGCAGCATCGCGCTATTTACTCGTTCGAGGATGCGGACGCGGTCACGGCCGCGGAATTGACGGCAAAGGCGGTTTACGGTTTGCCGGAGTTGAATGGTGACTCCATTTCGTCGGCCCAGTTGGTGGCGAATCCGGGATGCTACGCGACTTCCGTGATTGTAGCTTTAGCGCCGCTGCTGAGGGCCGGGCTGGTTGATCGGGAGCGCGGA
The DNA here is from genome assembly GCA_963761915.1 of uncultured Acidobacteriota bacterium. GTDB lineage: Bacteria > Acidobacteriota > Terriglobia > Terriglobales > Acidobacteriaceae > Sulfotelmatobacter. The sequence goes on along the minus strand of CAVXIO010000016.1, from coordinate 525,871 downwards.
ATCATTTCCGACTCGAAGTCTGGAGCGTCGGGGGCTGGCAAGGCGCTTAGCTCGCGGACTCATTTCGTTTCCGTGGCTGACAATCTTTCAGCATACTCGGTGTTCAACCACCGGCATCTGGGAGAGATGGTGGAGCAGCTGGGGCTGGAGGATGCCGAGCTGACTTTCACACCGCATCTGCTGCCGGTCCCGCGAGGGATTCTTTCGACCATCTACTTACGGCTGAAGCGAGCGATGAGGCCGAAAGAAGTGGAATCGTGCCTGAGAGACTTTTATTCGGGCAAACATTGGGTGCGAGTATTCGCTACGCCGAAACTGCCGCAGTTGCAGTTTTCGTTGCACACCAACTATTGCGATCTCGGTTTTTGCCTGGCGGAGGATGGCCGACGTTTGGTTCTGGTTTCGTGTGTGGACAATTTGCTGAAGGGCGCGGCGGGACAGGCGGTGCAGAACATGAATCTGATGTACGGGTGGGAAGAGCGGGAGGGTTTGCAGTGACGATTGTGGTCAAAATTGGGGGATCGGCAATCGAAGATGCTGCAACGTTGCGCAAGTGCGCGCAATCCATCGCGGAGTTAGCGCGGGACGGCCATCGCGTGGCCGTGGTTCATGGCGGTGGCAGAGCGCTCACCCGCATGCTGGAGAGACTGGGGAAAAAGAGCGAGTTTGTGGACGGGCTGCGCATCACCGATGCGGAGACGCGAGATGTTGCTCTAATGGTATTGGCCGGGATCATCAACAAGAAACTTGTGGCGGCCATTCAAGACGCGGGCATGCCGGCGATTGGTTTCTGCGGAGGCGACGGCATGACGTTTCGCGCTCGGAAGAAATTCGTTCACGGCCAGGATCTGGGATTTGTGGGCGAGATTTGTTTCGCGGAGCCGTGCTGGATCGAAGCGCTGTGGCAGCAAGGAGGAATTCCGGTTCTGGCTTCGCTGGCATTGGGATCCGACGGCGAATACTACAACGTGAACGCGGATGAAATGGCGGCATCGTGCGCCGCGGCGTGCCACGCCAACACTTTGATCTTTCTCACCGACGTGCCGGGGGTGAGAGACGCGACGGGAACGGTGATGCCGTGGTTGAGCACGAAGCAAGCGGCTGAACTGACGGCGGATTCAGTCATCAGCGGCGGAATGTTGCCCAAGCTGCACGCCTGCGGTCAGGCACTGAAGCAAGGCGTTGGGCGAGTAAGAATTCTGCCGGCCACCGAGGCGGAAGTGTTGCCGCAATTTTATCTGACTAAGTTGTCGTGCGGCACAGAGGTTACCCATTCATGAGTCAGTCAGTCGTTGCTCGTTACAAATCGCGACCGGCGGTTGCGCAAGGCCGGAGCAAGGAGTCAACGTTGAATAGTCACGTGCAAGGCAGGATGGCGCCCGCTCCAGAGCGGGTTCCGCAAGTATTTTGGTGCCCCGACCTGGTCTCGACTCGCGATCTCGGACCGGCGGGAGCCGATGCAGTCTTGCATCTGGCTGGAATCATGAAGTCGCGTCCAGCAGATTTTCGGCGGGCGCTTGCGGGAAAACAGATTGTGATGTTCTTCGAGAAGCCTTCCTTGCGAACCCGGCTGACGTTTGAGGCGGGCATGATCAGCATGGGCGGTACGGCGATGTTCGTTGACCAGACTCACGAACGGCTTGATGCGCGGGAACAATTGAGTGATGTCGCGCACAACCTGGAGCGCTGGGTGGATCTGATTGTGCTGCGCACATTTTCGCAGCGGACCATCGAAGGCATGGCAGAGCACGCGTGCGTACCCGTGATTAACGCGCTCAGTGATCTGGAGCATCCGTGCCAGGCGCTGGCTGATTATCTGACGTTGATCGAGCGGTTCGGAGATGTGAAGGACCGCTGCCTGGCCTATGTCGGCGACGGCAACAACGTGGCGCACTCTTTGTTGCTTACGTGCGCGTGCGTAGGATCGTCGATCCGGATCGCGACTCCGCCGGGATATGAGCCTAATGCGCAACTTGTGGCCGATGCGCGCGAGATTGCCGAGGAGACTGGCGCGGAAATTCAGTTACTTACCGATCCGCACGAAGCGGTTGCCGGAGCCGATGCGGTTTACACCGATGCGTGGACGAGCATGGGACAGGAGAAGGAAGAGAGTCAACGGGCGAAGATATTTCCGCCGTATCAAGTGAATGCGAAACTCATGGCGGAAGCCGCACCGCATGCGGTTTTCATGCATTGTCTGCCGGCGCATCGCGGGTTGGAAGTGACGGACGAGGTCATGGATTCCGCGCAGTCGCTGATTTTCGAACAGGCGGAGAACCGCCTGCATGTACAAAAAGCAATTCTTTATTTGCTGCTGGGTGGCGGCGATCGCCTGCCCGCAAGGAGTGCTCATGCCTGAAAAAGTTGTACTCGCTTATTCTGGAGGACTCGATACCTCCATCATCATTCCGTGGCTCAAAGAAAATTACTCTTACAACGTCATCGCGATGGTGGGCGATGTTGGCCAGGGAGACGACATCGAGGCAGTGGTCGAGAAGGCCTATGCCACCGGTGCAAGCAAGGTGATCGTGGAGGATCTCCGCGAAGAGTTTCTGAAGGAATACATTTTCCCGGCTTTGCAGGCAGGTGCGGTGTACGAACATAAGTATCTGCTGGGCACTTCGCTGGCACGTCCCGTGATCGCAAAACATCAAGTGGAAGTCGCTTTGCGCGAGGGCGCGACGGCCGTGGCGCATGGTTGCACGGGGAAGGGCAATGACCAAGTTCGCTTTGAGTTGACGTACCAGGCGCTTGCGCCGGAGCTGAGGGTGATCGCGCCGTGGCGCGAATGGTCGCTGAAATCGCGCGAAGACTGTCTCGATTATGCGGAACAGCATGGCATTCCGGTGGCGGCGAGCCGCGAGAAAATTCACAGCCGCGACCGCAATCTCTGGCACCTCAGCCACGAAGGCGGAGAACTCGAAGATGCGGCGAATGCTCCGCTGCCCACAACGTGGCAGATGACGCGGTCGCCGCAAGAAGCACCCGACAAGAATGAGGAAGTAACGATTGGTTTCGAGAAAGGGATTCCCATCGCGGCCGGAGGGATGAAACTTGATCCGGTATCGCTGGTCGAGTTGCTGAACGAAGTCGGAGCACGGAATGCCATCGGCCGCGTGGATTTGGTGGAGAACCGCTTCGTGGGAATCAAGTCGCGCGGGTGCTACGAAACTCCCGGCGGAACACTGCTGATCGCGGCGCATCGAGAACTCGAAGCCCTGTGTTTGGAGCGCGAGGTTGCGCACTTCAAACAGCACGTGGCGCTGAAATATGCGGAGCTCGTCTACTTCGGATTGTGGTTCACGCCTCTGCGCGAGGCGCTCGACGCATTTGTCGCCAGTACGCAAACGGAAATTACCGGCAGCGTGACTCTTTCTCTGTACAAGGGGAACGTTTCAGTGGTGAGCCGGCAGTCGGAGCACTCGCTTTACCGCACCGATCTTTCGTCATTCACTATGGGCGATAGCTACGATCAGAAAGATGCGGCGGGGTTTATTCGAATCCTCGGATTACCGTCGCGTACACGCGCGCGGGCTCGCGTGGAGGTTGCGCGATGAAGATGTGGTCGGGCAGGTTCCGGCAGCCGTTGGATCCGCAGTTCGAACGCTGGCAGCGGTCGTTTGACTTCGATCGCCGGTTGCTGAGTTATGAACTGGCGGCGAGTGGGGCGCATGCGCGAGCCCTGAAAAATGCCGGCATTCTATCCGCCGACGAGCTCATCAGCATTCTCGAAGGGCTGCAACAGATTAGCGAGATGGCCGATGCTTCAAAAGGCCTTGTCGAAGACGACGAAGCCGAGGATGTTCATCACTTCGTAGAGAAACAATTGGTGGAGCGCGTCGGCGAAGCGGGATACAAGTTGCACAGCGGACGCAGCCGGAACGAACAGATCGCCACTGACTTGCGGCTCTATGTGCGGGCCGCGATTGATGAGTTGCGGAGTGAACTGGCGGAAGTATGCGGAGCTTTCACCGACCGCGCCGAACAGGCCGGCAATGCAGCAATGCCAGCCTACACGCATTTGCAGCGCGCCGAGCCGGTGCTGGTCACGCACTGGCTGCTGGCTTATGTCGAAATGTTTTTGCGGGATGCGGACCGGCTGGCCGACTGTCGCAAGCGTGTGAACTTGTGTCCGCTGGGTTCGGGTGCTGTGGCTGGGGCGACTCTGCCGCTTGATCGGGCGTTTATAGCCGAGGAACTCGACTTTGCTGCGCCGACCGCGAATAGTCTTGACGCTACCAGCGACCGCGATTTCGTTCTCGAGTTCGTCAATACGCTTTCGTTGCTGTGCCTGCATTTGAGCCGGTGGGCAGAGGAAATGATTATTTTCTCTACGCAGGAACTTGGTTTCGTGAAGTTGCCGGAGGCTTATTCCACAGGCAGTAGCGCCATGCCTCAGAAGAAGAATCCAGACCTTCTGGAACTCGTGCGGGGCAAGGCCGGACGTGTCGTTGGAAGTGCAACGGCGCTGATGGTTGCGCTGAAAGGCTTGCCCTTGGCTTACAACAAAGACCTGCAGGAAACGCAGGAGCCGCTGTTTGATGCCACGGACACCGCGCTCGGATTGTTGCCGCTGGTCGCGGGGTGGATGAAAGCGGTCGAGTTCGACCACCAGCGTATGAACGACGCGGCGCAGTCGGGGTTCATGAACGCATGGGCGGCAGCGACCTATTTAGTCAACTGCGGCGTCCCTTCACGGCTCGCACACGAACAGATCGGAAAGGCAGTGAAACTGTGCCTAGAAAAGAATTGTGAGCTTCAGGATCTCATGCTCGATGAGTTACGAAGTCTGAATTCGGTGTTCGACGAGAGCTTCTACGAGTGTCTGAATCCGGCATCGGTTTTGGCGATGCATGACGTTGCTGGCGGAACTGCGCCAGCCAGAGTGCGGCAGGGGATTGCGGCGGCAAAAAAGCAAATCGATTCTTTGCGCGAGGAGGTTAATCTCCATGCGCACGCGTAAAGCGATTTTGCCGGATGCCAAGCACATCCACGAACTGATCGCGGCTTATTCCGGCGACGGCACTTTGCTTCCCCGCACGCTGGCGGAGATTTGCGAGAACGTTAGAGACTTTGTCGTTCTCGAGGACGAAGGCCGCATCATTGGATGCGGAGCGCTGCATCTTTACGGCACGCACCTAGCTGAGATTCGTTCGATCACCGTGGGACCGCGAGCGCAGGGTCACGGTGGCGGCAGTCGGCTGATGAAGGCCCTTATGGCCGAAGCGAAGCGGCATCGAGTGGACTGCATCTGCCTGTTCACGCGAGCACCAGAATTTTTTGCGCGCCAGGGATTCGAAATGGCGCGACGAGAAGATCTTCCCGACAAGATTTACAAGGATTGCCACGTTTGCCCAAGATTTCACAACTGCGATGAAGTGGCCATGGTGCGGGGAAAACTCCCGACGTTCGCGATTCTTCCTGAACCGGCGAATTGGCTGGTTAGGATACAGCCTCAGCAGTAGCAGAAGATACGTCTCACCGGCTGGAATTGCTCTTCCGTGAAACGTCCCGCTCCTCAGCTCCTATACCGGAGCATAGTGTCACGATGCTATGATCGGTGGGCAAGCAAACGGAAATCTCTAATCACGGGCGGACATTAACCATGGCCATCGTTGCCCCTGGAAGTACCACCACTACATCGAGTCCTGATAGGTCGACTTCGTACACCGGACCGCTGACGGTTGTCACTTCGCTATTTTTCATGTGGGGCTTTTTGACCTGCCTCAACGACATCCTAGTCCCGCATCTGAAGCCGATTTTCGATCTGAACTACAAAGAAATCATGCTGATTCAGTTTGCCTTCTTTGGAGCATATTTTCTTTTCTCCATACCTTCGGCTAAGATCATCGACTGGATTGGCTATCAACGTTCGATGGTGCTGGGTTTGCTTACGATGGGCGTGGGCGCGTTTCTCTTCGTGCCGGCAGCCAGTGTTCCGTCCTACCCCTTGTTCCTGATCGCACTGATCGTGCTTGCGGCCGGAATTACATGTTTGCAAGTGGCCGCGAATCCCTATGTGACCGTGCTGGGCAAACCTGAGACGGCGTCGAGCCGGCTGAATCTGACGCAGGCGTTTAATTCTCTAGGCACATTTCTTGCGCCGTTCTTCGGCGGCCTGCTGATTTTGACGGCAGCGCCGAAGACTGCTGAAGAAATCCATGCCTTGGCCCCCGACGCTCTACAAGCATATCGGCTGCACGAAGCGGCGACTGTGAAGCTGCCCTATGTGGGTTTGGGCATTGCGCTGGTCTTGCTGGCAATTGCGATCGGCAGTTTCAAACTGCCGAAAATTCCGCAGGCTCAACACGAAGTCGGCGAAAAGGTGAACGACTCGATCTGGAGGCACCCGAATCTCATTCTTGGCGCGATCGCCATTTTCGTATATGTGGGAGCCGAGGTTGCCATCGGGAGCTTTCTGGTGAACTATTTCACTCAGCCGGAGATTGGTGGCTTCACGGAGAAAGTTGCGGCGAGCTTTGTTGCGTTTTACTGGGGCGGAGCCATGGTCGGGCGTTTCATCGGATCCGGCCTGCTGCAAAAGATCAAGACCGGGCACCTGCTTGGCATTTGCGCGGTGTGCGCAGCCGCACTCGTGACACATCTCCATGCTCACTACGGGGCACTTTGCCATGTGGAGCATCATCCTGGTCGGGTTTTTTAATTCCATCATGTTCCCGAGCATTTTCACTTTGGGCGTCGCCGAACTTGGTCCGCTCACGGGGGACGGTTCCGGAATCATGATCATGGCGATCGTCGGCGGAGCGCTTATCCCGCTAGCGCAAGGCGCGGTTGCCGATCGGATCGGAATTCACCACGCTTTCTTTCTTCCTGTGATTTGCTATCTCTACATTCTGTTCTTCGCGCTGAGCGGTTCGAAACCCAACAGCGACGCGCGCGCGGGGGTAGGACGCAGCACACAACGCGCTTAATTGTACGCATCAAGAAGTTGCGAGGTTGGGGCTTTTTTCTGCGCCTTCAAAATGCGCTTCGATCTCTTCGAGAGTCTTACCTTTTGTTTCCGGAAGGAAGACCGCAGCCGTGATGAAGTAGATTACGGTGCAGCCCGCGAAACCCCAAAACATGGTGGAATAGCCGTACTTGCCGACCGTGGGCAGGAATATGGCGGCAATGCCGGTGGAAACCGCCTGGTTGAGCAGCAGGGCTATGCTCATACCGTTGGACCGAATGCGGGTTGGCATCAGTTCGGAAAGTGCCAGCCACACGCAGACACCCGGACCTATGGCGAAAAATGCCATGAATACAAAAAGAGTGGCGGCTACTTTCCAGCCGCTGCGCTGGCTGGGCAAAGGCGTGATCAGCGCATTGTCGATTCGCAGCGGGGCCCGGCGCGCGGCATCAAGATCGCCGAAGGGATTGGAAAAGAAGGCCACCACTTTGTTGGCCGGCACACAGCTTTCGCGCGTGATTTCGATCGGGGTGGCGGCGGTATCGTCGGAACGGGCGGCCTTAGTGGCGGCACGAAAGTCTCCATACGAGTAGATGACAACCAAAGAGGTAGGACGGCTTACGATTCGTTGGGCAGCATCTCCGCCTCCGCTCAGCAGCGTTTGCGCCAGCTTCTGGTCATAAGTGAGTGTGATCTTCTGGTCAGGTGCGACCATGGATTGAACCGGACTTCTGGAATCCACGCGCAAGCGTTCCGTCTGGCGGAAGAGCAGGCCAGTGCAGACAAGCGAGAGAATAATTCCCGCAGTTCCCACGGACAGCAGAAACTTCCGTCCCTTGCGATCTACCAGCATGACGCCGCCGATAGTCATCAGGAAATTGATGACAGTGAACAGAACGTAGCCCCAATGAGCCTGGACGTCGGAAAGGCCGCTCTGCAAAAGAATGTTGGTGTTGTAGCCGATGATCGAGTTGATGCCGGTGGCCTGGTTGCACGCAAGAATCACACAGGCCAGCACAAACGGGATCACGTATTTTCGACGCAAAAGTGATTCCTTGATTTTTGCTCCGGTTGAAGTTTGAGCTCTCTCGGCCGCGGCAGCTTGTTCCATTTCCACAATTTCAAGGTCGGCCTGCTCGGTAATGCGAGAGCGAAGGAGCGCGGCGTAGGCGGCATCGCGTCTGCCACGGCGAAACAGCCAACGCGGGGATTCCGCCACCATGAGGCTGCCAATTACGAACAAGATGCCGGGAGGGAGCGAAACCCAGAAGATGCTGCGCCAGGCTGTGTCTTTGAACGCGAAGAGCCGGGCAGGATCGCCGAGTCTTGCCACCTCCTCGACGCGAAAACTGAAATACATGCCAACGAGGGCGGCGGCGACGATCCCGAGCGTGAGCAACCATTGGAAGATACCCGTGCCCTTGCCGCGACTCGAAGCCGCGAGACACTCCGCCAGATATAGCGGGACTACCACGCCGATCAAGCCCGCGCTAATGCCCTGCAAAAGGCGGCCAAGAATCAACGGTTCATAACCGTGCGAGAGCGCAATCACCGGAATGCTGAGGACAAACAGCAAACCGCTGAGCGTCATTAGAAGTCGACGTCCCATCCAATCTGCCAGCGCGCCCGCAAACAGAGTTGAGATGACACTGCCCAGGAGCACGGCCGCGACCACGCTCGAGAGCTGGCCTGCATTCAACTTAGAAGTGGCTTCCAAGTAGGGATAAGCGCCCGCGATGATTCCGACATCCACCCCGTACAGCAAGCCGCCCAGACCTGCCACCAGAAGGAGGAATCGGTTATAACTCGCCTTTTCGTTATGCATGCACGGACGCAGCCCTTTCCCACGTGGAAAGCGAGAGATTTATTCCTCGCGAGAATACTACGTCAATTAAGGAAGAGTGGGTATTTGTGCTTGAGGCACGCTCGCGACTTTACAGCTTGGAATGATTTCTGCCCGGGACTAGCAGTGCTCTGAACACTCCAAAAAATCAAGAAGCCCCAGCCATGAGGCTGAGGCTTCTTCCTGCGTTCTAGCGGACCCTTGTTTTCGTTTCACAAAGCTGTGGCGGAACGACCTGGAGACTCGCGTCGGATACTACTGAGCACTCACTTGTACGGAAACTAACTCGGGGCTGCATCTGGAGTTCTGGATGGATTTGACTGCATCTTCCGCAGTGAACCTTCCCATCGCCAGCGCCAGCTTGCGGTTGGTTGTAGTTTGGATGGGAGTCCGGTCGATGCGCTGTACATACTCAGGAGCGCGGGTGCCGGTGCGATTCACTCTCACAAGAAACTTCGTGTTGGTCATGTTTTCTCCTCCAGGTCAAGAAACGAAACACAGGCGCAAGCGACGGTTCCCATAGTCGCAGAAAGGCAATCTCTTCAAAGGAGCGCGAAATGAAACAAGCTTTAGATAGGCCGATTTAGCTCTATATAAATCTGAAAAGTAAAGGGTAAGAGAAGATGTTAGCTCAATACAATACTAGTCTTGTTTCCAGCTGGTGTCAAACTGATGGTCATTCGCATCTTTATCCTGGAAAGGTGGCATAGCTTACGGCTGCAAAATTTGGCTGGCTTGCGGATGAACCTGCTGATTGTCGATCTGGCTGGCGTTCCACCCGCCGCCGAGTGCCTTCACCAGATAAACAGAGCTGACCATCTGCTGGCCGAGTAACTGCGTGGCAAGCCGTTGATTGCTAAGTAGAGTAGTTTGGGCGGTGATTACGTCGAGGTAGGTGGTGACGCCGCCGACATAACGATTGTTGGCAATTTCCAAGGCGCGGCGGGCATCGTCCACCGCGGCACCTTGGGTGGTGAGCGCTTGCGACAGCGTGCTGAGATTGCTGATGCCGTCCTCAACTTCCTGAAACGCGGTAAGCACCGACTGGCGGTAGTTGGCGACAGACTGATCGTACGCGGCACGGGCAGCGGCCAGATTGGCGCGGTTCCGTCCACCTTGGAATATGGGCTCTAAAGCGTCCGCCCCAAGGGACCAGATTAAACTGGATCCGTTGAAGAGCGAGGCAATGTCCGTGCTCTGCCATCCCCCGGAGCCGCTGAGCGTGATGTGCGGATAGAAAGCCGTGCGCGCAATGCCGACTTGCGCATTTTGATAAGCCATCAGCCGTTCTGCCGTAGCAATATCGGGACGGCGCTCCAACACGTCGGAAGGTACTCCGAGTGGTATTGGCGGTGGCGTGGCCTGCCCCGTGACAGCGGGAATGTTGAAAGTGGAAGCCGATTGGCCAACCAGCACGGCAATGGCATGCTCATACTGTGCGCGCGATTCCTGCACGAGAGCCAGCTGCGATATCGTGGCGTCGAGCACCGTAGCCTGCTGTGCCACTTCCAGACCGTTCGCAATGCCGCCCTCGTGGCGATGATTCACCAGATCCAATCCCTTGCGCTCATAACCGACGGATTCCTGCACCACCTGGAACTCGGCGTCCAGCTCGCGCAGAGTGAAGTAGTCGGCCGCCAGTTCGGCGGTAAGCACCAGCTGCACATTCTGAAGATCAGCAGCGCTGGATTGCAGCGAGGCGTTAGCCGCTTCCACGTTGCGCCGCACGCGTCCGAAAAGATCGGCCTCATAACTAAGTGAGAACGGAACGGTCAAAACGGTTTGCGTATAGGGCTGGATGGGTTGGACTACTCCGTTCACTACGGTCGAAGCCGCGCCATTCAAGGGACGATTGGCGCTACCGCGCTCGCGCACCGCGCTGGGATCGGTAGAAACTTGCGGAAAGTAGTCCGCGGTTGCGACGCGGGCCAATGAGCGAGCTTGATCCAAGTGGTCACGCGCAGCCACCAGCGATTGGTTGGCCTGCAGTAATTGCTGTTCGTACGAGTCAAGTGCTGGATCGTTGAAAATCTGCCACCACGCGCCTTTCGGGATCGAATCCTTGGGAGCGGCCTGCTGCCACGGAGGCTGCGTCTTCCACGCATCAGGAGCGGGCGCTGGATCTGCCGGCCGGCTGTAACGCGGACCAACGGTGCACGCGCATGCAAGCAGCAGCGACGCAATCGCAGGTAAGCACAAGGCTCGCATCACTGCCGGTTACCTTTCGGCTGATTGCTATTCTGTGCCGGCTGCGGTTGCCCTGGTTGCGGCGGCTGGCCTTGCTGGTTGGCCGGAGGCTGCGCCACGTTCACCTGCTGACCGTCTTCGAGCGAGTCAGCGGGATTGATGACGACCTGCTCATCGGAAGAAACGCCCCCCAGAATCTCCAATGTAGTGCCGTAATCGCGCCCAATACTAATGTGCCGCAACTGCACCTTACCGCCGGGAGCGACTACGGCTACCTGCGGACCATCGGCGCGGAACAGCATTGCGTTAACTGGAACCGTAACCTTGTTGACGTTGCTTCCCACAGCAAAGTGCACCTCGCCGAACGATCCCGGCAACAAACGCCCGTCCTTATTAGGAACATCGACTTCGGTCAGCAGGGTGCGCGTGGAAGGGTCAATCGACTCCGCAGTACGCGCCACCTTGGCGAGAAATTTCTGTCCCGGAAATTCTTGCAGGGTGATGAAGGTCTGGGCGCCAACCTTTATGCTGGGAGCGTATGCTTGCGGAACGCTGGTGAATACACGCAGGGGATCGACCCGCGCAATGTCAAACAATTCGCGGCCGCTCACGCCTGCGCCCGCATTAATGAGCGCGCCGGGATCAACATTGCGACGAGTCAACACTCCAGTGAAGGGCGCGTATACTTCCTTGAATCCTTCGAGTTGTTCGAGACGGCGAACATTGGCGTCCGCGGCGGCCAGATTGGCCTGGCTTTGCTTGTATCCGCTCGCCTGCTGGTCCGCTTCCTGAGCTGACACGGAGTCGGTCTTGCGCAGGTTTTCCCACCGGTCCGCGCTGATCTTGGCTAGCTCCATTTGCGCCAGAGTTTGCTGGCGCGCGGCTTTGGTCTGGTTTAGTTCCTGATCGACTTCGGGAGTATCGATCTTAGCGAGCAACTCTCCCTTGGTCACTTTGCTGCCAATATCTTTGTACCAGCGCACCAGGTAGCCGCTGGTGCGGGCGTAAATGGGTGATTCCTCGTAGGCCTGCAACGACCCAGGCAGAACCAGATCCTCATCGGGCTTTTCTGACTGCGGATGAACGACGGCGACGGTAGGCACAGTCTCGCGCTCGGTTTCCTTGGCCAAGGCGCGACCATGGCTGATGCGGCTCCAAAATGTGATTCCTCCAGCCATCAGCAACAATATCAACAGCACTCCAACGATTGTCAGCGCCTTGCGCGGAGGAGCAGGTGGCACTTCGGGCGGTTTTTGTATCCCTACGTGCTGGTGGCGGGAGTGCTGCTGGATTGCCTCGATCTCTGCATCGCGCTTTGCCTGCTCACCCTGAGGCCCTTCGTTCTGGGACTGCTGAGATTGCGGCTGTTGGGCCGAGCGGTGGGCTTCAAACCGCTGCGAATCCCCAGGCGCTCTTTTGAAATCGTTCTCTTCAGTCATGCTCGACTCCGATTCGTTCCGACATTCTTTACGCTTGTTCCTTTCGTGCCCGCTTGGCTTCGCGGCGGCCGTGGAATATTGAGAATACACTCGGCACAAAAAACAAAGTGGCTACGGTAGCAAACAACAGGCCGCCGATAACGGCGCGCCCCAGCGGCGCGTTCTGTTCGCCGCCCTCGCCAAATCCCAAAGCCATCGGCACCATGCCGATAATCATCGCCAATGCGGTCATCAGCACCGGCCGCACACGCGTGTATCCGGCAGCGACCGCGGCTTGTACGGCGGGAATGCCCTCATCCATTTGTTCTCTCGCAAAGCTGACCATCAGAATCGAATTCGCAGTAGCGACGCCCATGCACATGACCGCTCCGGTCAGCGACGGCACGCTTAGCGTAGTGCGGGTGAGCAGCAGGAACCAACATATTCCGGCCAGCGCTCCCGGCAGCGCCGCGATAATAATGAAGGGATCGAGCCACGACTGAAAGTTGATAACGATCAGCAGATAGACGAGCAGAATAGCTCCGATCAAACCCAGGCCCAGGCCAATGAAAGAGTTGCGCATGGTGAGCACCTGGCCGCGTACGACAATGTGAGTGCCGCGGGGCAATTGGCTATCAAACGTTTTGAGCACTTTGTTGGTGTCGGCGGCAACCGCTCCCAGATCGCGATCCTGAGTGCTGGCGTAGACGTCGATAACGGGCTGCACGTTGTAATGGTTGACCGTGGCTGCCCGAGCGACCGGATATGCCTGCACCAGATTGCCGAGCAACTGCGCCCCTTGCTGTGAATCGACAGGCACAGCCATCAAGTCCTGAAGATCCGTCATGCGGTATTGCGGCGATTGCACCGCTATCTGGTAGGTCACGCTATTGCGCGGATTAAGCCAGAAGTTGGGTGACGTTTGGAAGCTACCGCTGAGCGAAACCAGCACGCTCTGCGCCACGTCGCGAGCTGTGAGACCTACTTGTGTGACGCGGGTGCGATCGATCTCCAGGTGCAGCGTGGGCGAGGAAAGCAACTGCTGGACGTGAACATCGGCGGCACCGGGAATACGCCGCATTTTGTTGGCAATCTGCTGCGCAATCTGATAGCTGGTGGCCATGTCCGTGCCAACGATCTGAACGTCGATGGGCGCGGGCAGGCCGAAATTTAGAATTTGCGTAACGATATCGGCTGGCTGAAAGAAAAACTCTACCCCCGGAAAACGGCGCGGCAGCACTTCCCGCAGACGGCGAATGTGATTCGCCGTAGGATGGTGATGTTCGGGGTCGAGCGCGATCAGAATTTCAGCATCACTAGTCCCAATGGTTCCGTTGGAACTGTAAGACTGATTGATGCCAGAGTTCGGCAGACCAATGTTATCGAGAATCGTCTGCAATTCTCCATTCGGAATCTCCTGGTGCAGTTCGGCTTCGATTTGGTCAACCAGTCGCGCCGTTTCTTCCACGCGCAGCCCAGGACGGGCGCGCACATGCAGACGCAGCAGGCCCGCATCCACTTGCGGGAAGAAATCTTCTCCCAAAAACATGAACAGCCCGAGCGAGAGCAGGCAGAAGGCAAGAAAACAGACGACAAAAACGCCGCGGTGCTCGAGCGTGGTTTCAAGCAACTGCTCATAGCCGCGGCGAAAGTCTTCGAACTTACGCTCGAATCCGCGCTGGAAGCGTCCCAGGAAGGACTTCGGCGCTTCGGCGCGATGCTCGTGCCCGCGCATGATGAACATGACGAGCGTAGGAATAAGAGTTCGTGAAAGCAGGTAACTGGCCAGCATGGCGAAGCTGACGGCCTCGGCGAGAGGCACGAACAGAAACTTGGCGACGCCGCTCAAAAAAAACATGGGGACGAATACGATGCAGATGCTGAGCGTCGAGACTAAGGCCGGCACCGCGATCTGCTGCGCACCGTCGAGAATCGCCTGTCTCATTTCCTTGCCCAGGGCAAGATTGCGCTCGATGTTTTCAATTTCGACCGTCGCGTCGTCAACGAGAATGCCAACGGCCAGCGCTAATCCTCCCAAAGTCATGATGTTAATGGTCTCGCCGATGGCGCCCAGGACGATAATCGAAACAAAGATAGACAGAGGAATAGAGATCAAAATGACAATAGTGGGACGCCAGTCTCCCAGGAAGATAAGGATCATTACGGCGGTTAGAACCGCGGCAATCGCACCTTCCCTTATCACGCCGTAGATCGAGGCGCGCACAAACAGAGACTGATCGAACAGAGCTGTGACCTTCAGTTCCGGCGGCAACGCTTGTGCCGCTTGCTGAACAATATTCTTGATGCCAGCAACAATTTGCAGCGTCGAGGCGTTGCCGTTCTTATAAATCGACATCAGCGCGCCGCGATTGCCGTCCTGGCGCACAATGTTGGTCTGCGGCGAAAAGCCGTCGCGGATGTGGGCAACATCGCGCATGTAGAGCGTAGAGCCGTTGCTGGTCTTTACCGGCAGATCATTGAGTTCCGCGATGGTTTGCGGTGTCCCGTTCATCTCAACGTTGTATTCCGTAGGGCCGAGTTTGATGGTGCCGGTCGGAAGAATGATGTTCTGGGCATTAACCGCATTGACAATGTCGGTCGGCGAGAGGCCGTATGCCTGGAGCTTCGGCAGATCAAGATCGACTTGAATCTGGCGAATCTTTCCGCCATAGGGATACGGCGTAGCGGCGCCCGGCACCGTAGCCAGATAGTTGCGTAGAAAGTTTTGTCCCAGGTCGAATAGTTGCTGCTCTGGTAGCGTCTTACTGCTTAGCCCTAACTGAATGATTGGCGTAGTCGACGCGCTATAAGAGATGATCAGCGGCGGCGTCGTTCCCGGTGGAAGGCCGCGCACGGTGGTTTGCGCGATGGCTGTGATTTGCGCAATCGCTCCCTGCACGTTCGTACCCGGGCGGAAGAAAATCTTGATTACGCCCAGGCCGTTCACCGACTGCGACTCCATGTGCTCAATATCGTTGACCGTGGTCGTAATGCCGCGCTCGGAGTTCGCCACGATCCGGTCCGCCATATCTTGCGGCGCCATGCCGGTATAGAACCAGACCACGGAAACCACTGGGATGTCGATATTGGGAAAGATGTCGGTGGGAGTGCGCAGAATCGTAATCGGCGTCAGAATAAGGATGACGAGCGCCATCACAACAAATGTATAAGGACGCCTGAGGGCTAACGCAACTATCCACATGGGTCAGACCGCTCCAGAGTTCGAAGGAAAACGGAGCCGCCTCACGTGCACGAAGGAACCCCGCAGATTTTAGATTTAGATTCGATACTAGGCGTATTGGATTCTAAATCCGATCCTATTATATGGTAGGGTAAGACCATGCGCCAGAACTCCTCAGCATACGGCGAAAACGGCCGGCGCAGCCTCCGTGCTCCAGGACGCCCGCGCAGCGAGCAGGCGCGTCTGGCCATTCTTCGCAGCACCCTAAAGCTTCTGGGAAAAAACGGTTTCTCCGATCTGACCATTGAAGACGTTGCGGCTCACGCCGAGGTTGGCAAAGCTACGGTTTACCGCTGGTGGCCCAACAAGGCTGCTCTTATTGCGGATGCATTCGCCAGCAGCACGACGCGCAAGCTCCGCTTTCCCGATACGGGCTCGGTATGCACCGATATGAGCCAGCAGATGCGTCAACTCGTCAAGATTTTTCGCGGTCGGCGTGGACGAATCGTTTCCGCCATCCTCGGCGGAGGCCAGAGTGACGGAGATCTGATCGCCGCTTTCCGTGAACGCTTCCTGCTGCCTCGGCGACTCGAAGCTTACGCCACGCTACGGCGCGGGATTCGCCGTGGCGAACTGCGCCCGGACATTGACATGGACTTGCTTCTTGATTCTCTCTACGGCCCCATTTATATGCGCTTCCTGATCCGTCACGATAAACTGACCCCTGACTTTATTGACCGTCTTTGCGACTTGGTGCTGGGCGGAGCCCGCCCGCCGCGCAGACTCCCTCCGCAGAGATCGAGTTGAATTGTTGACTGGAGAGCCGCTACTGCGGAATCCATCGCGCATGAGTGGCAAAAAGGCCATCCACAATGCAGATCTGGTAGGCCACAAAAAGCCCGAAGGCAACACTAAGCAGACCTGAAGCGAACGCCAGTCGTCGCGAGAATTTCTGGCGCCCTCGCCCTACCATCGTGAATGCGGAGGCAAGGCTCATCGTGATCAGCATCATGCCGGCGATCGTTCCGACTCCGAAGATCAATAAGTAAGCGATTGCCCAATGGACGTTCCGAATCGTGGTCAATACCAGCAGCGCCACGGCTGCGGAACCGGCAAGTCCGTGGACGATTCCAACCACGAATGGCCGGAGATATTGATACAGCCCGGCCCCTCCAAATACGCGGTCCATCCAGACGAGTCGCACGTCTTCGTGCGTGTGGCCCCCGGGTTGGTGGGTGTGAGGATGGTTATGGATAAAGTCCCCGTGGCTGTGGGGATGAGAGTGAGCGGTTTGGTCTGCAGCTTCAATCGATGCGGCCGGAATCGATCGCAAGAATCCGGTTACGTTCATCAGGCCCAGAATGATCAGCATCACCGCGACCGATAATTCCATACTGAGCCCAACCCGCACGGGAATGACTAGATTGAACAGAATGATGCCCGCGCCGACAACGAAGATGGTCACGGTATGCCCGACGCCCCAAAACGCGCCGATCAGCGCGGCACGAGCCTTGTTCCGCTGATTACTGACGATGGTTGTGACCGCGATGACGTGGTCGGGATCGGTGGCGTGGCGCATACCCAGAAAAAATCCTACGGCGAGGATGGAGAGAAATCCGATCATGCATTCCAGACTGAATTGCTTAGACGGCTGTTGCCTGGCGCAACTCTATCAATCGAGCTGCGAGAAATTCCAAGAACGACCCCATGCCATCTCCAGTCTTGGCGGATAGCTGAAAGACGGGCATGGCCGGGCGCACGGCCTGGATATTGTTGTAAGCGGTTTCCCAGTTAAATTCAACCGCCGCGGCCAAATCAATCTTAGTGACCACGGCCAAGTCAGCGCTGTTGAAAATGGTTGGGTACTTGAGCGGCTTGTCCTCACCCTCGGTCACCGATATCAAAACCAGACGAAGATCTTCGCCCAAGTCATAAGAAGAAGGACAGACCAGGTTGCCGACGTTTTCGATGAAAAGGAAATCGAATTGACTGAGATCCCATTCTTCGAGAGCCGTTTGCACCATGGCGGCTTCGAGATGGCACAGAGTGCCAGTAGTAATTTGTTTGACTGGGGCCTGGCTGCGAGCCAGCCGAAGCGCGTCGTTCTCTGTGGCCAAGTCGCCCACCAGGGCAGCTACGCGATGTTGCGGACGAAGAAGAGTAAGAGTCTTTTCGAGAAAAGCAGTCTTCCCCGACCCCGGACTGGAGACCAAACTTACAACGAATACTCCGGCAGCGCGGAAACGATCACGAAGAGCGCGAGCGATGACGTCGTTGTTCTTCAACACATTCTTGCGAACTTCAATCAAACGGGGTTCGGGACGCATTCCTTTATCTCCAACGCAACGACTTCGAGTTCCTTGCCCTGCACAATTTCGGAAGATGGCGTCCCGCATTCCGAGCAGCGAAACAACTGCACTGAATGAAGATGCCGTTGCGCTCGACACCTGGGACAGAAGACCACTACCGGAACATCTTCCACTACCAAACGCGAACCTTGAAGCGCCGTATTCTCACAAGCCATCTCATAACAGGAGAGCAGCGCGTCTTTCACGACGCCAGAGAGAGCTCCCAACTTCAGATGCACGGCCTCGACCTGAACGCCGCGGCGCTCAGCCTCTTCTTCGGCTAGTTCCACGATGCTCATCGCGATCGAAAGTTCATGCATGGCTCAACTCGGCGGCAGATTCATTGGACTGCCGAAGGGTGTCGAAGCGGCCAAATGCCGCCAACGCTGCTTGCCCAAGACTGATCCCTCCGTCGTTAGGCGGGACTGCGTGGTTCGTCCATACTTCCAACGGACCATCCTCTAACAGAGATTTCAAATCCTCCAACAACAATTCGTTTTGAAACACGCCGCCGGAGAGAACAACAGTATCTAGTCCGTGATCGCGAGAAACTACACTCAGCGCGTCCCGCAAACCCTCAGCGATTCCTCGCTGAAAGGCTCGCGCAGTTTCCCTGACGTCGCATCCGCGAACCCGATCTTGCGCAACGGCCTGCAATAGCGGACGAAAATCGAGTTCACCGTCGATGAAAGGAAACGGATATGGATGGGGGAGGCCCGCACGACGCGCGAGTTGCTCTAACCATATAGCGGCTTGTCCTTCGAAAGTGACTTCACGCGTAAAGCCAAGCAGCGCCGCAGCAGCGTCAAAGAGACGTCCAACCGAAGTCGTAGTAAATGTGCGGACGTCTTTCCGTATCAACTCCATCGCGTTTCGATACCGCGCGGGAAAACTAAACGGCGGATTTAGAAGGTCCGGCAGGCCCTCGACTTGGGCGAGAAATCCAGCCGCTGCCTGCGCTGGATATCGAGCCGCAGCATCGCCGCCCGCCAGCGCGGCGCGGCGCAGATGAGCCACTCGATTAAAGCCCTCCCGCACGCTGCCAACGAAGATTTCACCTCCCCAGATCGTTCCGTCGTCGCCGTAACCGGTGCCGTCGAAGCTTACGCCTGCGACACGCTTGTTATACTCGCCTCGTTCGGCAAGCACGGACGCTACATGCGCGCGGTGATGCTGAGCTGCGTACCTTCGTGGAATCGCAAGCGCCGCGGCCTGAGCGGTTGAAAGATATTGCGGATGAAGGTCGTGCACCAGAAGCACGTCATCCCTCTGAACGTCGTACATCAACAGCAGATCTTCTATAGTCTCGCGAAATGCGTTGAGCGATTGATAGTGGTCGAGGTCGCCAATGTGCTGGCTGACAAAAACTTGGCCGTCGACGACTAGAGTAATTGTATTTTTTAGATCGGCGCCCAGTGCGAGAATGGGCCAGTCGGCAGGAAGCGATGCAACCGCGCCTGGAGCGTAACCGCGCGCGCGCCGCAGGATTGCCGGTCCAAAAGCGCCGGCGCGAGCCACGGAGTCATCCACGCGACGTGCAATGGGCCGCTCCCCGATCAAAAAGCAGTCGGCAATGCCTTCCAGGCGCTGAAGTGCGTCCTCGTCTTCATAAGCGATCGGTTCACTGGAGCGGTTCGCGCTGGTCATGACCAGAATCTCCGGAGCTCCGGCCGCGAACAGCAAATGATGCAAGGGCGTATAGGGCAACATCAAGCCGAGTTCATTGTTCTCAGGGGCGACCCCGATGACTTCCACTCTTGCGGGGGCGAGAACGATAGGCCGTGCGACCGAAGTGAGCAGCGTTTCCGCTTCTGCGGAAAATACAGCGAGCGTATGAGCTATCTCGACATCCCGCGCCATCAAAGCGAATGGTTTTTCTTTCCGGAACTTTCGATCTCGTAAAGCCGCTAGAGCAGCGGGATTTCGAGCGTCGCAAGCCAGATGGTATCCGCCCAGCCCTTTCATGGCGAGAATGCCGCCCGCACGCATAATCTCGGCCGCCCGGCATATGCTGGCTTGGCTTCCACGAACAGTTTCGTCGTGGGAATGAAGATAATAGTTGGGGCCGCAGGCCGGACAAGCCACAGGCTGTGCATGAAAGCGGCGGTTTTCCGGGTCGCGATACTGGCGCTCGCAATAATTGTCCAATAGCCAATCTTTCATGGTTGTGTTGGGTCGGTCGTAGGGCAAAGCGCGCACGACGGTGTAGCGGGGGCCGCAGTCTGTGCAGTTAATATAGGGATAGAGATGGCGCGGATCAACCGGATCGAACAGTTCCTTCAGGCATTCGTTGCAAACCGGAAGATCCGGCGAAATGCGAACGGTTGGACGGTCCCGCCGTTCGCTTTCGTGAATCTTGAATTCCTGCAAGCCAATTAACTCTGCGGGACCGACCTCGATTTCCGCGATGCTGGCCGCAGGTGGTCTTTTCGTTTTAAGGTCTCGAAGGAAATTCTCCAGACCGATCTCAGCGCCTTCGAGATGAATTTCAACTCCCTCGTCGCCATTCAGGACCCATCCATTCAGAGTATTGGCGCGCGCCAAGCGATAAACAAAGGGGCGGAATCCCACTCCCTGCACTACTCCGCGGATTCGGATCGAACAAGCGCTGGCCATGATTATCTGAACTGTGGTCGAAGGTTCACTCGTCTACGATGCATCCGTGTCCTTGCCATCCCACTTGAACAACCTTGCCGTCCTCGACCAGGATGGGTACGGTGCGCTGGCCGCCGGAGATTTCGCGCATGCGCCGGCGCGCCGTGGGATCGGCCTCTACGTCATATTCAACAAATTCGCTGCGCTTCCATTCCAACCAATCGCGCATTTCGCTGGTGTGGGGACAGCGCGCTGTTCCATAAAGTTCAAACCTGGCCACGATGTAATGCCTCCAAGGATTCGCGGATAACGTGGTAAATCGACGCCTGAACCTCCTGAATCCGTGGGATATAGTCGCAGTTCACGACCACAGGAAAATCGGCGAGGTGCTTGCGCTTGATCTCACCTCCGTCATAGCCCAATAGGGCCACAGTTAGCAGATTGCGTTTGCGCGCTTCTTCAAGCGCAGCGATGATATTGCGCGAACCTCCGCTGGTGGAAATGCCGATTGCGACGTCTTCCGGGCAGGCCTGCGCGATTAACTGTCGAAGAAAAATTGCCTCGGCGCCAATGTCGTTGGCGACAGCAGTAATGTTTGCCGGCTCCAGAGAAAGCGATACAGCCGGGACTGACTGATACCCTGGCGGGGGTAGTACGCAGTCGATGGCGAAGTCATTCGCGTCCGTGGCTGAGCCGCCGTTGCCGAAGATGATTAGTTTTCCGCCGCGGCGCAATCGCTCGTGGATTGCGAGGGCCGCATTGCCAATTATTTCCGACTCTTCGCGCGCAACTTGCATGCGCAGTTTGGCGTCATCCTGCGCCTTCATCAAAATAGATGCCGCCACCTCAGCGACAATTCCGGCGGTTCCTTGCTTTTCCGTGCCCAGAAATGGGTACAAAAATCCCGATGCTCCAACATCGTGACCCAACTCGCGATGTTCGAAAAAAACATGAACCGTCTCCCACAGCGTGTGATAGAGAATTTCGATCACTTCCTGGTGGAGGAAAGGATCCTGCGTGGCCGCATCCACCGCGTAAGAGCCCGCGACACCGGGAAGAGCGAAGGTCATCGCGCCTTGAGCGTGCGCGTCCTGCAGCGTGGCCCACACTTCGGAATCGCCCTCGGGAGCGCCGAATCCCATCACAATGTCTTCGGGATGCAAAATCGCTTCGATCCAGGGTCTGAACAGAATTGAAAGATCCAGAGCGGGCAAAGCTCGCTTGCCCACGATCACGGGATGCACGAACTCTACGGAAACATGCTGCGCATCTGTTGCGTAAGGCCCGCGCCCGAAGGCCAGCAAACGACCACCGCGGAGAAAACGCTCCGACATTTCGCGGCAAGCTTCGGCCAGACGCGGCGCCTCACGTTCGAAAAACTGCTCAAACAAATAGTTTCTCCCGAGCAAACGTTCTTCGACAAGGGTCGTGAGCTTGCGCCCTGTTGTCGACGTGCCCGGCTCCGACAAATTCATCTTCATACGAAATTAGCGTTCAGCAAATTCGTGGCAAGGGATCGCCGACCAGCATATCCACGATTCGGCTGCCCCCGTAAAGAGTTGTCACGAGTACGGTGCCGGCGGGCTGTTCGCGAACTTCCCCAATTATCTGCGCTTCGTTTCCGCCAGGCGCCAGGCTGAGCGCATTAATGGCAGCGTCGGCATACTCAGGGGAAACGACCGCGAGAAATTGACCCTCATTCGCAATGTGCAGAGGATCGAGTCCCAGCAATTCGCAAGCGCCGCGCACCGTATCGCGTACCGGAATCTGATCCTCGAAAAGAACCATCCCCAGGCCGCAATCGCGCGCCAACTCATTCAAAGACGTGGCGGCGCCGCCACGAGTCGGATCGCGCATCCAGCGGATCCCCGGGCCCGCCGCTTTCACTAATGCTTCTACCAGCGGGAGCACGGAGCGCGTGTCGGAGCGAAGATCCGCCTCAAAATCAAGCTCGCCTCGAGCCAACAGAATCGTGATGCCGTGGTCGCCGACGGGTCCGGAAAGCAGAATCCTATCGCCCACGCGCACCGAGCGGGGATCGATGCTCACTCCATGAATCAGCTTTCCAATGCCCGTAGTGGTCACGTACATCTGGTCCGCTTTGCCGTGTTCGACGACTTTGGTGTCGCCGGCAGCGATGCGGACACCTGCGTCCCGCGCGGCCTTCGCCATGGCTCGCACTTCGGCTTCGAGAACTAGCGTGGGCAGCCCAGCTTCCAATACATAGGTTACGACCAGAGCCTCGGCTTTCGCTCCAGAAACAGCCAGGTCGTTTACCGTGCCGTTGACAGCAAGTTCGCCGATCGATCCGCCGGGGAAACTGAGCGGCTTGACCACAAAACTGTCGGTGGTGATTGCGACTTTGGTCCCGTTGATGTCGACATGCGCTGCATCTCCGAGCGGGCCGGGCGCTGCGCCAAACAGCAAAGGCGCAAAAAGGCCTTCCACAAGTTTGCGGCTGGCTTTGCCTCCGGCACCGTGCGCCATCTCTATTTGCGGATCGCGGAAACGAGCCGGCGCCGAGTCAGTGGGCACAGAATCGGCAAGCATCGTTCTCCGAGCGCTCAAGCGGTCGAGCTCAGACTTACCATTGCTGCCTTGCGGTGTTCGTAGTTGTAATATGCGGCGCATGATCCTTCCGTCGATACCATGAGTGCGCCGATAGGATGCTCCGGCGTGCATTCACGGCCAAGCAGTTTACACTGATGCGGTTTCAGCACGCCCTTCAACACTTCCCCGCATTGCGCGGCCTTGGGATCGGTCACCCGAATGCCGGGAACTTCAAAGCGCAGCTCGGCGTCGAATTGGGCGTACTTGTCATTAATTCGAAGCGCCGATTGTGAAATGAATCCCAGTCCGCGCCACTCAAAGTAAGGGCGTAGCTGAAATACTTCCGCCATCGCGCGCAGTGCGGCACGATTCCCTTCCCAGGGAACAACGCGCTTGTATTGGTTCTCAACCCTCGCTTCGCCGGCTCTCAGTTGACGCAAAAGCATGACGATGGATTGCAGCATGTCCAGCGGTTCGAAGCCCGAGACCACGATCGGTTTGCGTTCGTTTTGCGCGATCCACTCATAAGGGCGGCAACCGATTACGGTCGAGACGTGGCCGGGTCCGATAAACGCGTCCAGCCGCATGTCGGGAGAATCCAGAATGGCTCGAATGGCCGGGATAATGGTCACGTGGTTGCAAAACACCGAAAAATTACGGATGCCTTCGGCTTTGGCGCGCATCATCGTCAGCGCGGTGGAAGGCGCTGTGGTTTCAAAACCGATGGCAAAAAACATGACGTGCTTGTCCGGATTCAGCCGCGCTAGTTTCAAGGCGTCGGCGGGGGAATACACGATGCGAACATCCATTCCGCGAGCTTTGTGCTCCAGCGGGCTCCCCTGAGTTCCTGGAACGCGCATCATATCTCCGAAGGCGGCGAATATCACATCTGACTCCTGCGCGATCGCAAGGCCGTCGTCGATTCTGCCCATGGGGAGCACGCAGACGGGGCAGCCGGGGCCGTGGATCAATTCGATATTTTCGGGAAGGATGTCTTTCAAGCCAAAGCGATAAATGGCGTGAGTATGTCCGCCGCAGACTTCCATCATGCGGTAATGGCGTTCGGTACCGGCGAGACGGCGAATTTCTTCCGCCGTCTTCGAAATCAATTTGGGTTGGCGGAACTCATCAACGAATCTCATGCGGATCGCTCTTTCGGAATTTCCAACTTCGGCAAGCCTCAATTCACGTCCTCCAGTCCGTATCCTTTGACTTCCTGCATCGCTCCATCGATCTCTCCCAGCATTCTGAGCGTATTCATCTGGTCCGCGGCATCCTGCTCGCTGATCTTGCTCATGGCAAAACCCACGTGAACCAGCACCCAATCGCCGGGGACGGGCTTGTCGTCCTGCAAGAGGCCCAGATCGATTTTGCGGCGCACGCCAACTACCTCAACCAAAGCGGAATCCTGATTGTCGGAAGAGATCTCAACGATCTTCCCTGGTATGGCTAGGCACATGCGGCATCCTCCTCCGGCGTTATGATTCGCTCCATCGTGATCCATCTTCCAACACCTGCGCCCGGCAGCGGTTTACGGCTCGCGGCGAGCGAAAATATCAAACGACAATTTGAGTTCATCCTTCAGCTTGATGGTCCCACCGACTGCCGAAACCGGGCGAATTTCGTAATCGCTCTGCCGCATCGAGAACTCCCCACTTGCGCGCAGCAGATCGCCGCTCGCTGTAATGCGCGCCGAAGCTGGCTGGCTGCGCGTAACTCCGTGCAGCGTAAGGTCGCCGTTCAGCGTAACGGTATATTGTCCTTCGCCGGTCCTGCTTGCCGACATTTGAGAACACTCGTACACGATGTCAGGAAAAGAGTCGGATTCAAGCACTTCCTCCTGCATCGTGCGATTGATTTCCACGCGGTCTTTTTCGCGAATGTCATCGGTAACGTTCAGCGAAGCCGAATGGATCACCATTCGCAAGGAACTTTGCTCGACCGCATCAGGATTGAAAATGATCTCGCCGGCGAAATCAGGAATTGAAATCGTGGGATTGTGAGCAAATGCCGACAGCAGTCCCGCTGCAAACGCCCGCACTTTGAAAGAGCTCCTTTTGCCATCAATCGAGTATCGAACTGTCGTCTGCGGCATTCCTACTGTAGACAAGCGTATTGCTCCCTGGTTAATTA
Organism: uncultured Acidobacteriota bacterium; assembly: GCA_963761915.1. GTDB lineage: Bacteria > Acidobacteriota > Terriglobia > Terriglobales > Acidobacteriaceae > Sulfotelmatobacter. Next base: position 500,706 of record CAVXIO010000016.1, on the reverse strand, counting down.
CAGGTCGACCTTGGCTCCCGTGTCTTCACATGGCTCGCAGTTTCAAATAGCGATCCAAATCGGGCAAAGCGGCTTGTGCCAGATCGCCAATCCCAAACTCGCGCAAATATCGCCTTGCAATTTGACTGGAAAGAATCAGGCCAGCTCCGAAAACTACCAAAGCCACTCCACTCAGCATGAATAGCGTGTCTTTATCGCTGATACCGTTACCATTCTTTTCTCCCACGGCAGCCTCCTTTTTCGTCTGGATATCACTGGGTTGAACCCGGCCCGCTCCTGCTCAAAACCTTCTCGATCAGCGACCCCACCAGCGCGACTGCCTCTTCCACAGCAGCCTCGACTGGCGCGCTTAATCCCATCTGACCTTCCTCGCCGCCTAAAGTTTCCGGCTCGCAACCGACGAGCAAAATATTTTTGACGGCGATGTTCATAGCGCGCGCCGTGCGCAACACGCTTTCCGGATTCATCGCGTGAGCGTTCACCGGAGCTTGCGGAGTTTCGGGATCACGCAACGCTTTTAAGTCAGGCTCGATGACGTAGAGAGTGCCGGGTGCCTGACCGTGCGGACAGGCGTCCACTAGAATCGTGGCTTCGTACCCGTCTTGCAGCGCATAGGCCAGGTCGAAACCGCGAATCCCGAAATCCGCCACCCGCACGGTTTCCGGGAGTTTCCGACTGGCCAGGCGGCGAACCACTTCCACGCCAAACGCGTCATCCCCGAGGAAAATGTTGCCGATGCCCGCGACCAGAATGGTCGGCTTTTTTACCGGCTGAACTTGTCGCGCCTCTTCTTCGGAGAGGGGCTCAACTTCTTCCGCGTCGAAAAAGAATCGATGGCCGGGCTGGCGAAGCAAACCCAGATCCTTGCCGGGATCGTTATCCAGAACTACGCAGACGTGATGTCTTGCCTTCATAATCCTGTTCAATGCATTCGATGGTGGCGACTTGACCGGCCAGCGCGATGTCCATTACATCGCCACCCGGCCGCGGGCGCAGGCGTACCCGGCTTCCGGGCCTAATCTCGACCCCAGAAATTTCCAGGTGATCGACAGCGGACTTGTCCTCGAGGAGTTGCCATTCCCATTCGTTCATCGGCTTTCCTCCCTGAGGGAGCGCAGTCCTCGCAGCACTCCGTGCAACTTCATCAACTGTTCCACCGGCATGCTTTCGGTTCGCTCAAGCATCTGGCGGGCGCGATCATCGGACTGGCTCATCTCTTGCTTCTCATCGTCGGTGAGCGTCATGATGCGCAGCGAAAGAATTTCGTCAATTTCGGTTCCGTCAAACAAGTCGCCGGCGCTCTCGGGTGCGATCTGGGGATAGTCATAAAGAATGATCGGAGAAGAGAGCAGCGTGTCGCGAACTCCTTCTTCACCGACAAGGACGGGCCACGTTCCCACGTTGCTGCAGCCTGAAGCCATCTTGGTCAGTTCTTCCGGCGGCGCCAGCAGCGAGACGAATTTGCCATTTTGTACTCCGAGAACCGTGTGCGTAGAGACCAGCGAACTCATCAAGGCCTGCTCTCGACTGGCTGATTGGGCGGGAACATCAAAGGGCGTGGAGTTGCGAATGCGGACGCTGACTTTGAAAAGTCCGTCATTGACCAGTTCGCTGCCGACTTCGATGACTCCGTGGATCTCGTGTTGCTCACGGACAATCGTTGCAGCAATCAGGCCAGCCGAGTCCCGCAGGTACTCAAATTCTTTCCCGGCAGAAAATATAAATGGATGCGATAACGTGTTCTCGGCAAGATCTTCCATCCTGCACAGCGGTAAGACCACTTCGTGCTCGGCCGCTTCCTGCCAGGGTTGATAAACGCGGCCGGCCAACTCAAGCCTCGCCACCAGATTAAACTTCAGGCGTTGTTCCGGGCGCAAGTTCACGGACGGGAGTTAGCAGTGCACCGACTGACCGTGCCACCAACTGAAGAAACCGCACTCGAATTTCAACTGCGGTCAGCGAACTACCCTCTACCAGGCATTCGGTCTGCATCGTCCAGGCATCGCTGCCATCCTGCATTTCGCTGTAAGACTGCGGATAGAGCACGCCGAAGTTCCAGCGCTGCTGATTCTTGACAGACGACGGGCGGTAGGGGTAGAGCATATAGCCCTCATACAGCACTGCTTTCGCAATCTTCTCCACCGTCGCGAGGTTCATCAGCTCACCGGTTCTTCCACTGGAATGATGCTCTCCAACACTTCTTCCCAAGTGGGAATGCCGTGCCGGACTTTATATTGATACAAGCGATCAAAAGCATCTTTGTGCAAGCACAGCCACGCGCTATTGGGATAGTAAGATTCCATCATGTCGCGCCAGACTTTAACTAGGAGTTTGAAGCGAGCTTCTTTGTCCCAGGAAATTGGAGCAACCAGCAAGCCGCCTTCGGGCGCAGGGTAAAAAACAGTTCCGCTGAACTGCACGCAGATGGGTACGTCGCCGTCGGTCAATCCGTCAAAGTATTTGGTGGCGGCCACGTTGAAATCGAAAGTGCACGGCACGGGAAGATCGACTAACGTAGTTCCCTTGAATGACGGCACGACCAGATTTGCGTGCGTCCACAAAAGAGTCTTGAGGGTTTGGCCCCAGCGGCTGGGCTCGCCGAACAAGTCGAGCAACCGCTCCTGATCTTCGGGCGAGTATTTGCGGCGGGTTACTTCAAGCTGAATCTGGCAACGCAGGGCAACCGTGTGAATGGTTTGTTCGGGATCCGCAGTTGTCAGGCGAAGTTTGAAGGCCAGCAGCGGCGAGGCAGCGTGAGAAACTACCTCGACTCCCTCCACCTGAAAGTTTAGCTCAGGCATGCGAGCCTTCTTGGACAGCCGAAGTTTCTTGGGTCTCGACCGATCGGGATTTCAAATTGGCGAAGAATTGGCCCAACTCCTTCCACACTTCCGTACCCCCGGAAAGACCTTTCCAGTGCAGGCGAATCAGACCCACAAGCTTGAAACACTCATCGATGGGCAGGAGGTAATATTCCGGGGCGGAGTATCCGCGCGCGTATCCGAGACGGTTCACCAGCAACGCTTCCACGTCCGCTTCCATTGTGTTCAACACCGGGTTTCGATCCGCGATGTCGTTCCAGGATTCCAGCGCCAGCAACGACTCCGTTGCGCCCGCCGGACTGGGGTACATGGCAATCACCCGATGCTGAAGGCTGCTCTTGAAGAAGAAGGCCATGTTGATGGGAACCATGAGGCCGTTCCATTCGGCATCAGTGAGCTGGAATGCGGGAAGAGAGAACACTTTTCGCGGGACGCGCTTGAACTTGGCTCCCTGGCTGCTGAAAAGAATCGCGCAGGCTTCACAGGTGCATAGGAGCTTACGCTGGGCCAGTTCGATCAGGTGAGGATGATCGGGCCGCAAGGCCAAACTGCAAAGTTCGCAACGTTCGAGCGGGCGCTGGCGGCGCGCAAACTGGCGCAGCGCGCCAAAGCCGTCGGCTAATTCTGTATTTCCTGCACTCATGATTTTGAAATTTCCAAATTGCCCGACGCCTTAGTCCGCACCGTTTGATTCCAAGACAGCCGCTGAATGAATAACCCGCGAGCCAGTGCCGGCGATTAATTTATCGAGAGCCACAAAGCCGGAAGCAGGCTTGTCGTCCAAGCCTTCGATTGTCAGTGAGGTTAGATCGGGAGCCGCGTCGTACATTGCACCCTCAATTGTGCTCTGCACGGTCTTGGCGGTTGAGCCGCACGTATGCGATCCGGTTTCGACACGCAGCCGAATTGCACCGTCGTTCACGCTTAGCAGTTCCACTTCACAACCTTGCTTGCGTAACTGCGGTTTTAGCTTATCTACGGCCTGCACCACCCGGGTCTCCAGATCTTCTGGATGGAGACCGTAAAGAATCAGAACGCTGCTTAACAAAGAATCGCGGCCCAGGCGATCTATGATTTTCATGCCCGGTTCTCCGGCATCGGCGACAATGTCAAGAGCTTTTTCCAGGGCGGCGCCGTGCAAATCCATGAGCGACTGCACCAGGTTCTTGGTGGCAGTTCGCACGGCGGGATCGGCGATCGATTCAATTTCCTGAACCAGAGTGCCGATCCGCTGCATGTCTTCCCGAAAATCTTTGCCGTCAGCCACGAGGCTCCTTATCAAAATCAAACTTTGCCGTTATGCACCTACAAGAAAGGGAATAGGAGTAAAGGCGCTAACCGGCGATAACTGACCGTTACCACCCTCACTCCTATTCAAACCGCACGTTCACGGTTGAAGGCCAAACATTGGAGAATGACGCGTCTCCAGCACCTTGCCGTTCCCCAGATACATGTGCACGCCGCAGGGCAAACAGGGATCGAAGCTTCGCACTGCGCGCATGATGTCAATGCCTTTGAACTTATCCGGGCCGTTTTCCTCGAAAATAGGAGTGTTCTGCACCGCGTCCTCGTAGGGTCCGGGAGTGCCATAAATATCGCGTGGATTGGCATTCCAGGGAGTCGGAGGATACGGATGGTAGTTGGCAATCTTGCCCTTGCGTATGACTACGTGATGCGACAGCACTCCGCGAACCGCTTCGTGGAAGCCGCAACCAATGGCTTCTTCAGGAACCTTGAAGTCTGTCCAGGTTCTGGTTCGGCCGGCGTGCAATTCTTCGAGCGCTTTTTCTGCAAAGTAAAGGGCTGCCGAAGCCGCGTAGGCCTGAAAGTATGTCCGGGCGCGGTCGCGCTCAATGGCATTGCTCCACTTCGGTATCTTCCACTCGAACTCGACCTCGGGCTTCGACGCGGTTTTGGGTAGATACATCTTCACGCTGTGGCCGGTTGATTTGATGTAGCCGATGTCAACGATTCCAGCCAGCGCTGTTGCCCAAAGACGGGCGATGGGACCGCCGCCAGTATCGAGCGCGAGATGGTCCCCTGTTCGTTTGTCTAGCCAGCGTGGCGACATGACCCAGGTGTATTTGCCGTCAAAGTTGCGCTTCTGCGGGCGAGGAATCGTGGTTTGGTTCCAGGGATGGTTCTTGTCAACCGGATTTCCCAAGGGATCCGTCTTCACGAAGGTCTCGGAGTTCTTCCAGTCGTCGTAGTAAGAACTGCCGAGCAGAATTCGCATGTTCAGATTGATATCCACCAGATCCGTGGTGACCAGCTTGCCATCGACCACAACGCCGGGAGTAACGTACATGGCTCGGCCCCATTCCGTCATGGTCTGGTATTTGTAGTCGCAAACTTTGGGGTTTTGAAACGATCCCCAACAGCCCAGCAGAACGCGGCGGCGTCCGACCTCTTCATACCCGGGCAGCGCCTGGTAGAAGAAGTCGAACAAGTCGTCGTGCAGAGGAACAACTTTCTTCATGAACTCCACATACTTCATCAGACGAACAATGTAGTCGGTGAAGAGCTGAACCGTGGGAACGGTGCCGACTCCGCCGGGATAAAGAGTGGAAGGATGAACGTGGCGGCCTTCCATCAGGCAGAACATCTCGCGGGTCATGCGGCTCATTTGCAGAGCTTCGAGATAGAAGGCTCCGGTGAATGGATTGAGCGCGGTCATGATGTCGGCAATGGTGCGATAGCCGTGGAGATTGGAGTGCGGCGCCTGAGTTGACTGAGCTTTCGTCCAAACTTTTGGATTCGTCTCTTTGACCATTTGCTCGCAGAAGTCCACGCCGACCAGGTTGTCCTGAAAAATATTGTGATCGAACATGTACTCGGCGGCTTCGCCGAGATTGACGATCCACTCGGCGATGTCGGGTGGCCGAATTCCGAAGGCCATGTTCTGCGCGTAGGTGGCGCAGGTGGCGTGATTGTCGCCGCAAATTCCGCAGATGCGGCTGGTGATGAAGTGAGCGTCGCGCGGGTCCTTGCCTTTCATGAAAATGCTATATCCGCGAAAGATGGACGAGGTGCTGTGACACTCGACCACGTGACGGTTTTCAAAGTCGATCTTGGTGAAGATGCCCAGGCTGCCCACGATCCGCGTGATCGGGTCCCAATTCATTTCCACCAGATTCCTCTTCTTGCCGGAGACATCCTGGGTTGGTGCGGTAACAGTGCTCATTTGGATCGCTCCTTTAGATTTGTCAGTAGGCTCTCGGGTGGTATCCGGTTGTGAGTTCAGCGCGTGGATGGCGCCACTTGGGCTCTTTGTTGACTGTATTCTGAGTTATGGAGCGAAGCGCCCGGATGGCGCGACCGTAGACGCCGACCGCAGCGCTCGAAACATGCGCGCCCGGCGGTTCATCCATGAAGGGCATGAACTTATCAGGGAATCCGGGCATGGTACAGCCGATGCAGATGCCGCCGACGTTGGGGCAGCCGCCGAGGCCGGCCATCCAGCCGCGTTTCGGTACGTTGCAGTTCACTACCGGTCCCCAGCATCCCAGTTTCACAATGCATTTGGGCGAGCCGTACACTTCGGCGAAGTCGCCTTGCTCGTAGTAGCCAGCACGATCGCAGCCTTCGTGGACTGTCTTGCCGAAAAGCCACGTGGGGCGCAGTTGATCGTCAAGCGGAATCATGGGCGCCAGTCCGGCCACCTGATAAAGGAGGTAGAGAACGGTTTCCATGAAGTTGTCAGGTTGTACCGGACATCCGGGAACGTTGACGATGGGCAGACCGGCCTTAGAGCGCCAATCCCAGCCGAGATAGTCGGCAAGACCCATGGCTCCGGTAGGATTGCCTTCCATGGCGTGAATTCCGCCGTAGGTGGCGCAGGTTCCGCAAGCGACCACCGCCAGAGCTTTCGGCGCGATGCGATCAATCCATTCATTGGTGGTGATTGGCTGTTTAGTATTGGGGTCGGTGCCAAGGGCGGCCCAGTAGCCTTCCCGTTTAATATTTTCGTTGGGGATCGACCCTTCCACCACCAGAACAAACGGATCGAGTTTTCCTTCCTCGGCCTGGTACCAATACTTCATGAAGTCATCGCCGACTTCATAGGCAAGAACAGGATTGTGCAGGTGAACTTTCGGCAGACCGGGAATTGCGCCCAGGAGAACGTCTTCGATGCTGGGTTGAGTAGCGGCGGTGATTGAAACTGAATCTCCGTCGCAGCCAAGACCGGCGGTGATCCAGAGAATGTGTACCTCGGCGACGGGCGATGGTCTTTGCGTGACGCGACCGTACGGAACCGCTTCTGCTGCCATACTTAGGTTCTCCTTTCCTACGGTTTAAGGATGGAGCCAGACGAATCCGGTAAAAGGATTCGCAATCGAGCAACAACACCTAGGGAGAGTTAACTCGCGTCTCGAATCGGGACTGGTGTATGAGTGGTAGGATTAACAATCTAGCGGCGTGTCACAAGCGGGAACGCCACTTTTTCCAGCGGAGGGAAATACCATTCAAGGGGCCGGGGTTTGCCCTAGGATGATTCCCTTAGTGTGATCGCCCGATACAACGGCTGCCTAACCGGTTTTTTCATTCATGTTCCACTGCATAGCGTGCTGCATGAGTTCGCGGGCGCTTCGCAGCGAAAATTTTTCCTTGATATGGGCTTGGTAAGATTCCACGGTTTTGATGCTGAGGTGTAGTTCTTCGGCGATCTGGCGAGTACCGTGACCTTCCCCGATCAGGCGAAATACTTCAAGTTCGCGATCGCTGAGATCAGCGATGGTGGAGTTTCGCACAGTGCCAGAGCCTGTGATGTAGTGCTTGAGCATTTTGTTGGCGATGCGGTCGCTCACGTAAATCTCACCATCCAGAATGCGGCGCACGGCGATGAGTACTTTTTCTGTAGCTTCCTGTTTCATGATGTAACCGTTGGCGCCGGCGCGGAGCGCGCGCTCAGCGTAGATGGATTCATCGTGCATGGAGAGGATGAGCACCGGCAGAGTGGGATGAGTGGTACGAATGTTTTTCAGCAGATCGAGGCCGTCAGGACCATTCAGCGAAATATCGACGATGAGGACATCGGGGCGGGCAGATGCCAGCACGAGCATTGCGCCGGTTGCGTCTTCAGCCTCGCCGCACACAACTAGATCCGCCTCGCGATTGACCATCAAAGCCAGACCCTGGCGCACGATGGGATGGTCATCGACCACGAGAATTCTTCTCTTCCCGTTGCCAGGGCTCTGTGATTTGTGAGGCAGGCTCATGCTTCACTTCATAGCATCTTGACTAACCGGAAACAGACAAGTAACTATAGTCCCGCCGGAGGAGGCTCGCCGCACTTCGAGCGACCCTCCAACCATGCGGGCCCGGTAATTCATCAGGTGAAGGCCCATTCCTTTATGGCCGGTAGCAATTGTACCTATGCCGTAGCCGTCGTCTTGAATCGAAAGTATTCCCTGATGTTGTTCGGCCGCCAGACGGATAAAGATGTGACTGGCGTGGCCGTGCTTGATGGCGTTGTTCACCGCTTCGCGGGCAATGTGATAGAGGTGCGTGGCAACAGTATCGTCGTGGATAAATACCGGACTGGAACATTGAAAGCTGCAATTGACCGCGAACAAATCCTCCACTTCGCCCGCCCATTGTTGCAAGGCCGACATCAGGCCCTCTTCGTCAGACACGACAGGAAGTAATCCGCGGGCCAGTTCGCGCGTTTTGTGAATGGCCTCGTTGACCAAGTCGACGATTTTGGCAGCTTCGGCGGCTTCAGGCAAACCCTTCTCTATCAGCTTGTGCTCCTGCACTTTGCTCATGAAAGCGATGCCGGTCAGATGCTGGCCCAAGCCATCATGAAGATCCTGGCCGATGCGACGCTGCTCGCGAGCGCTGACTTCGAGAATTGTTTTTTCCAGATGCTTGCGCTCCGTGATGTCGATTCCCGAGGCAATGATGTAAGAGATCTCTTCACTGGTGGCGGGCAAAGCGGTGGCAGACCAGGCGATTATTCTCTGTTTTCCATCCCGGCGCACCCAACTGCTCTCATATTCGTGTGAGAACTGGTCGACGCGGGTTTGTTGGAGCGACTCCTTAAAGCGTTCGATCTCTTCGGGAAGCAGAAACAAGTCCCATACGACTTTTCCGCGGACCTCTGGGAAGGAATATCCCGTCATTTCCTCACAGGCGCGATTGAAGCGGACGATTCGGCCTTCGGGGTCAAGCACCACGACTAGAGCGCCTACGGTATCAAGAATGGCTGACACCACGTTGCGTTCCTTCTGCAGAGCCTCTTCGGTCTGCTTCAGGTCTGTGATGTCGAAGCCGACGCCATGAATGAACCAAGGTTCGCCGTTCTCCTTGCGGATCATTTTGGCTTCGCAATGGAACCAGATGACGCAGCCATCGCGCGAGAACACGCGATACGCCGAACGCAGCGGATTGCCAGTAAGAAACATTTCAGCCGCTTCGGTGCTCCAGCGCTGTTTGTCTTCAGGGTGAAGTTGGCCATACCAACGGACGGGATCCTCCAGCCATTCTTCCTGGGAAAAACCGAGAGCAGCTTCAATTTGCGGGCTGACGTAGGCCTCGCCGATGCCGCGATCGAGATAAGCCATAAAAACTACCGCGGGAATCTGCTCGACCAGAGCCCGATAGCGGGCTTCCAGATTTGGAAGCTGCGAATCCTTATTCTTATTCGGCACTTTCGAATCGGATTCGACATGCTCCGGCGGTTCTGGCGGGTAGACGACGTGCCGGGCGGTTGTGGGAGTGTGCGGCTGGCTGAATATTGCGGCAAGATTCTCGAGGATTTCCTCGGCTTGGGAGTGGCTGAGCGCGGGCGGGGCGATGGCAGAACCGTGGGTAGGACTGCCGCTTGCGTTATTTGGCCAGGAAAACGAAACCATTCTTACCCTCAGTCGACACACCGCGCGAACCAAGACTCCGGTTATCCGATTATGTTTGGTTGCGCCTTGTCGCGCACCGGTTTGCGCCAGCTGGGTTCTTTATTCAACGAGGATTGCGTGAAGCGTCGCAGAGCGTGAATGGCGCGTCCGTAAGTTTGAACCGCAGCTGAAGATAGCAGCGAACCTGGCGGCTGATTCATAAAAGGCATGAACTTGTCAGGAAAACCAGGCATCGTACATCCGATGCAGATGCCGCCGACGTTGGGGCAGCCGCCAATTCCGCCCATCCAACCGCGCTTTCCTACATTGCATTGAACCACCGGTCCCCAGCATCCCAGCTTCACGATGCATAGCGGAGAGCCATATTCCTCGGCAAACTGAGCCTGCTCGTAATATCCCCCGCGATCGCAGCCTTCATGAACCGTGTTGCCGAAAAGCCAGGTGGGACGCAAGGCCTCATCCAGCGGAATCATCGGGGCGTGGCCCGTTGACATGTGCAGCAAATACAAAAGCGTTTCCATGAAATTATCGGGCTGCACTGGGCAGCCGGGAACGCACACGATAGAAATTCCGGCTTTCGATTTCCACTTCCAGCCCAGATAATCCGGAAGACCCATGCAACCGGTGGGATTGCCTTCCATGGCGTGGATTCCGCCGTATGTGGCGCAGGTTCCGGCCGCAATGACTGCCCAGGCTTTCGGGGCAAGACGGTCGATCCATTCACAGGTGGTGATTGGTTGCCCAGTTTCTGGATCGGTTCCGAGGGAAGCCCAATAGCCTTCGCCCTTATTCTGTTCGTTCGGGATGGAGCCTTCGACGACAAGAATGAAGTTTTCAATCTTGCCTTCCACGGCTTGATGGAAGGGTCTCAGAAAATCGTCACCATTCGCCAAGGCAAGAAAGGGATTATGGAGGTTAACTTTTGGAATCCACGGAATCTGCCCGAGAATTACATCTTCGATGCTGGGCTGGGTGGCTGCCGTCATTGCAATGGTATCCCCATCGCACCCCAGACCAGCGGTGATCCACAGGACGTCGAGCTCGGCAACCGCGTCCTTAGTTGTGGCCGCGAACGTCATCGGCTGCTCCGTCGACGACATCATATGCCTTTGGTTCCAGAAGAGAAAGTCTGTTCATTTCTTGAAGTAGAAGGTCCAGCTTAAAATGACATACGATTTCAAAGGAACACCGACGACACGCTCGAAAGGTGCGGGGTCGCTGGGAAGCGCCAGAACTTCGGTAGTTTGGCCGGTGTAGCCGCTGGCGATTAGAAAGTTGGCCGCAATCGACATGCGATTCTCGAAAAACGGCTTGAGAACAGCTCCGCGAACTTCGGTGACCGGCGTTCCCACAAAGCCGTCGCCCAGGGGTTTGGCCTTCACATACTCGAACTCGCCGCGAGCCTGGAGTTGAAACGGCAAATGATTCTCCGACGCGACCGCATCCCAGATAAGCCGAGGGGCTTCGGGTACGGGTTCTTCGGTTTGTGTGTCTCTGGCGTCCGCCTGTGCGTAGGAGATATAGGCCGAACCGTGTGAGAAATTTCTCTGTAGAGAAACGGAGACCACGCGGTTTAGCGAAGGGCCTTCACTCTCTTGCAGTCCGGTATCGGGATCAATCTTTGCCAATGTCAGGGAGTTCGCCACTCGGCGCAGCGTGACATACAGTTGAGTCCGGTGAATCACTTTGGAGAACACGAGTTGGTAAGCGCGCGAGGGCGACACAAGGGTCGGCTGCGAGGAACCGGTTCCGATTCGCGGGTCGTCGGTGTGGAAAGCTTTTCCGTAGCTGAAAGCCACCGTCGGAAGGTGCGCTCGCTCCGGGGGCAGGAAAGTGAGAGTTCCCTTCGGCAAAGTCAGCGCCGCCAGCCGGTCGAACGAATTCTGCGGTGTAAGCAGATCCTGATTGTCCATCCATACTTCTTCCTGCCGAACACCAACGTCGTAGTGGAGATATTTGCTGACTGTTCCATCCAGTGAAACAAAAGGCTCGATAAATGAGAGCGTGAGGTTGTTGCTCGTTACAGGCTGAAAGAGGCCTTGATCATCAGCACGCTTCAAATCCAGGTTGCGCGGCGCATCGCGACGAAGGTCAATTCCGGCCAGCAGGGACAGATTCTTGATCCGGTGAATGTAGGTGGTCTCGCCCCCGGCAACATTTCGGGATTCGCTCTGTTGAATCAAGCCCGCGCCGAAATCCGATTGCAGAGTGAGAGCGTAGTTTCGAAAGAAGCCAGAGAAAGATAGTTGGCTCTGCGGGCTCACCTTCCAATTGTCGGTTGCGACCAAAATAAATGTGTGGGTGCGGTCGAGTTGCCGGGCATCAATCGTATCGCCGGGAACGGGCACGTCGACTGGTATCAATCCTGGAACATCCGAGAAGCCGTAATACCCAATCCCAAAGAGGGTAAGTTCATGGCCCCCGCGCTTAAATTGCCGAAGACCATTCGACTTGTATTGCTGTCTATGTTCCAGTCGAGCGAGGAAGCCGTTGCCGAAAGAAGCCTCGAGGGCGATCCAAGCGTTGGTGCGCGGATTCTGAGGGCTCCAACCAGCCATGAGGTCTGCATCGCGATAGTCGCCCGTGAGTTGAACGAAACTGTTGAGGCGTTCGCGCGGCATGTAGGTAGCAGCAAGATCGACGGCGTGATTTCCCTCGCGAACATTAAAAGCTCCGCCATCGATCGTGACCGCCTCGATCATCGGTGCGATCAAAGGATTCGGATCGGAGTAACCATTCCCGTGAGCATTAGCGGGAAGATTGTTTGGGAAAAGAAAATCGCTAACCTGAAAGAATTGAGCGATAGGCTCGCCATGGTCTCCCGCAACCCCGGGAGCGAAATACTGCGGAGCTTTGATACCGCCAGATGCCGTCTCGATGGGCAATCCGGGAATGGAAATCGGCGCACCCGGCCGGCCGGGGTTGGCGTCCAAAACCTGATCGTGCATTACAACCATCTGGGCAGGGTCCGGAGTCAAAGACGTTGGAGCTGTTGCGACCACAGTCAGGGCTTGCTGTATGGATGCCAACACGTGGAACTGAAGGGTCAAACGCCGCTGCTCGCCGATGGCAATGGAGACATCGAAGGTCACCCTTGCAAAGGACTGATCCTCCGCAGTTAGGTGGTATGCGCCCGCTTCAAGATTGTCGAAAATGAAGTCTCCTTGGTCGCTGGTGTGGGTTTCGCGAATTTGAGCCGCCTTGGTTTTCACCAGCGTGACATGTGCTCCGGCAACAGGGCTGCCCTCAGGGTCAAGAACCTTCCCGCGCAGCTGGCCAACGCCGACCGCCACAGCAAAATGCGAACTCAGCAATAGTGCCAGAAACAGCGCAAGAGACGCTGGACGGGAGTAAATCATTAGAAATGAGGGCTTTCGATCCACATTCAACTATATAGAGAAGAGGTGTTGGGGCAACTCGGACAACCAACTTCAGCAACTAAATAATTAGTTACCTTTTTTGGGCTCAGACGTCTAAGGAAACTGGGAAGGAGTGCTAATGCCACCTAGGCAATCGGTAACCCTTACGGCAGCCGAACTGCGGATTATGAATGTGCTGTGGCTAAAAGGCTCCGGCACGGTTCAGTTAATCCTCGAATCGCTGTCACAGAAACCCGCTTTAGCCTACAACTCCGTCCTTACCACGATCCGAGTACTGGAGCGAAAGGGATACGTCAAGCATGCCAAAGATGGCCGCGCACACGTCTATGTTCCAGTGGTGGGACGAAAAGAGGCAACGCGTTCGGAGATTAGCCATCTCGTGGGCCGTTTCTTCCGGAACTCCCACGAAGACTTGGTTCTGAACATTCTCGAGGATCGTGGCCTGGAAGTGGAAGAGCTGAATCGTCTACGCGAAATGCTCGATCGGAGTGCTGCGAAATGATCGGTCTGCAGTTGCAAACCATTGCCCAGATCGCCGTCGGGCACGTTCTGAATTCGCTGCCCGAAGGAATGCTCCTCTTCTTACTTGTATGGATGATGCTGCGCTTCTTGCCGCGGCAGAATTCGGGAACCCGATTTGCGGTTTGGTTCGTAGCCTTGCTGAGTGTCGCTGGAGTTCCTCTAATCGACGTTGTCGCGGCTGGGCATTCTTTTGGAGCCGCGGGCGCAGTTCGGCCCGTGCTTACCTGGCCACTGCTCAGCCTGCCCGGGTGCTGGGGACTTCTGCTCTTTGCCGCTTGGGTTTTGGTGGCGAGTGCTGCGCTGCTGCGTTTGGTAATGGGGCTCTGGCGGCTTCGACAGCTGCGTAGAAGTTGCACCGAACTAAACCAGGACGAACTTGACCCCGCAATAAGAGAAACCGTTGCCCACTTTAGTACGTCGAGACCAGTGACTCTCGCCAGTTCCGAGGAATTGAGCGTTCCCGCCGTATTGGGCTTTTTCGATCCGATGATTGTGATTCCGTCTTGGGCGCTGCGAGAGTTGCCTCCTGAGGAACTGAATGTGGTTCTACTCCACGAATTTGCGCACCTGCGTCGCTGGGACGATTGGACCAATCTGCTACAGAAGCTGGTTGGGGCAGTATTTCTCTTTCATCCGGCAGTTTGGTGGATTGAGACCCGGCTATCTTTGGAGCGCGAGATGGCATGCGACGATGCGGTTTTGGCTGAAACCGCCAATCCCAGCGGTTATGCGAAATGCCTGATCGCGCTTATGGAGAAAAGCTTTGCCCGCCGCGGCTTCGCCATGGCACAGGCGGCCGTGCATCGGGCGCGTGAAGCCTCTCTTCGCCTAGCGCAGATTCTTGACACTGGCCGGCCAGGTACTAAGCATGTTTGGAAACCTGCGCTGGGTTTGGTGGGTGCATTTTCCGTGATCTGTCTGATGATCGTGCCGCGCGTGCCGAAGTTCGTGGCTTTTGAGCAGAATCCGGTTGTGACTCATACGGAGTTTGTACAATCAGCGTCGCTTAGTCAGCCTAATTCTCCTTCGGCGATTGTGATTCCCGCAGCTTTGCATTCGAGTTCGTCGTTGTCGCTCGCGCCTCGGTCTCGATCACTTGCAGCTCATGTGAAGGATCGGCACGCTGAGTCGCAAGTGGTTTCGGCGCGCTTGAATGCAGAGACGAAGCACAGTCCCGTCCAGATCGTGACGGTAAATCAGGCGGATGAATCGAAACCAGAAGCTCTGTTCGTGATCCGAACGGCGCAGCGCGTAGGACCGGATTCGTGGGTGTGGAGCGTGAGCGTGTGGCGGATCGTCCTGGTTATTCCAGGTCAGGATGCAACCGAAAGAGTGCCTATCGCGCACAAGACGTAAGAGAAAAATTTTGTTCGTAACAACTAAACAATTAGTTACTAAGGAGAAGTGAAATGCAAAACTGGAAGAAGATACTAACTGGGCGCGTGTTCACCGCAGTGCTCGCCGTCGCGGCTGTGGCAACGCTGGCAACTTACGAGTTCGCCAAGCCTGCCAGAGCAGCGGCGATAGCTCCTGCGGCCGCGCCTCTTGACGACAACAGTGTTGCCGCTTTACTCACACTTGATCGAGCCATGGAGACGCTCGCCGCGCGCGTCACGCCCGCCGTTGTGAACGTAACCGTGACCTCGAAGGGGAGCGCGCAACAAGCTGGCGACGATTCCTCCGACGACATGCAGCAGTTCTTTGGTCCCTTCGGGGGCAACCCGTTCGGTGGTTCACCTTTCGGGCATCAATTCAATCACATGATGCCTCGCCAGCGAGTGGAACACGGTCTGGGCAGCGGTGTGATTATTTCCCCCGATGGCTACATCGTCACCAACAATCACGTAGTGGACGGCGCCACCGACATCCGCGTGACCATGACCAATCGCGAAGTGCTGCCGGCGAAAGTCATTGGCACCGATCCGCTTACGGATCTTGCGGTGATCAAAGTGAAGGGAACGAACCTGCCCAGCGTTCCTTGGGGAGATTCAGCGAAACTTCATCCCGGACAAACCGTGTTGGCTTTCGGCAATCCGTATGGTTTCCGCTTCACGGTAACGCGTGGCATCATCAGCGCGCTTAACCGTCCCAACCCAGATGCAAGCGATCGCCGTAAGCCAGGAGAATTCATTCAGACTGACGCGGCCATCAATCCCGGGAACTCGGGCGGAGCGCTGGTCGATGCTCGTGGCGAACTCATCGGGATCAATACTTTCCTGATCTCATCCAACGGCTCGTTCTCTGGCATGGGCTTCGCAATTCCAACCCAGATCGTTGAGCCTACAGTCGAGACTTTGATCCGCGACGGTAAAGTCAGCCACGGATACATCGGCATTGGCATATCGGATGTGACCCCGGACAACGCCAAGTTCTTCCAGATGAGCAACGCAACCGGCGCCCTGGTGACGCAAGTTGATCCCAACTCTCCTGGTGGCAAAGCGGGCCTGCGAACCGGTGACGTGATTACTCAACTGAACGGACAGTCGGTCACCGATGCCGGACAACTGCAGATGGAAGTTGGACAGCAGCGTCCCGGCAACACGATTCATCTTGAGGTCCTGCGTGAAGGAAAGACGGTGAGCGTTCCGGTCACGCTGGAAGCGATGGGTGCAGCAGCAGGTGGCGCAACCGCGGGCGATGAGCACGGCAAAGGCCGCTGGGGCTTGAGCCTCGGCGATCTAGGCCAAAGCGAGCGCGATCAGATGCAAATCCCGAGCGCCGTTCACGGAGCAGTCGTCGAGGATGTGCAACCGGGCAGCCCCGCCGACAATGCAGGTTTGCAGCGCGGCGACGTTATCCTCGAAGTGAATCGGCATTCCGAACAGTCTGCTGCCGACGTGGCACGAGCGCTATCGAACATTCCCAAAGCAGAGGATGCGCTGGTGCTGGTCTGGTCACAGGGAGGCAATACGTTCCGCGTGTTGCATTCCGCAGAGTAGGTAAGCGAATGGGCTCCGCTCCGGCGCCGGCCGGAGCGGAGTATTCTTGCCGTCCTCTCGATTCCTGTTTGGCTGCGGCCTAATCTGCTTTTCGCCAGCTTGCATCGCGGTCGTATCGAGCCAACGTCTTCGCGACCTCTGCGGTTCGAGGGCCAAGATCTTTTTCATAAACGATGCCGTCCTGATTCACTACGAAGGTCATCACTCCCGATGACCGATACTCCGCTGGATAGGCCACAAACGCGAAGCCTCGTGTCATCTTTCCGTCCACGATATAGCTGCGCGATCCGCCGTGTCCGTTCATTCCTTCACCCTTCAGGATCTGAAAGTAATAGCCCTGGAAAGGCTGGAGCTTCTGCTCCGGTTCTCCACTGCCAGCACTTGCAGCCGAAGCCACCAAGGGACCGATCGGGCTGGCAGATTCTCCCGCAGATGCTTCCCAGTAAAGCCCGTTGTGCTTGCCGGGATCGCTGAAGAATTTCTGCGCGTATTGTGGGCTCGAGTCGCCATCGTGGGATTGCCCGTAATATTCTTTTTCCGCATCAACCAGTTCACGGCATACCTGGATCGCCGCCAATTCATTCTTCCCAATTCTTCGATACAGGATCTCTTCTTTCCCGGCTGCAGTGTTGAAATACCACGAGCTTCCTTTGTGCACCAGGGGAATGGGAGTCGGCCAGTTTTCCGCGCCGATGTAAAGAGTAGTGGTGCCATCGGGCTCAGTGACCAGGCGGTGCATCTGTCGGTACTTCTGCACGAACTGATCTCTGTCATTCTTATCTTCAGCATCGTCACCGGAGGAAATGATGTCCTTAGAATTCGGCCCCAAGACCTTAAATAAAGATCCTGATCGTCATTCTGAATCGCTGTCACCAACGCGTGAGTTGCTTCCGCAGCCGAAGTGAATGTCTGTTGTCCAGCTTGGGGGCCGGTCGATCTATGGCCAATCGATTCCTGGGCAGTAGACGCGGGTTTATCTGCGTCCGATTGTCCGGCCGCCAGAGTTGAAACAAATCCCACAGCCGCGAGAGCGGCAACCGCTGCCATGCGACTAACGCCGGCCGGATATCTTTTTGAACTTCTCTCCGATGTCATAATCTTCATATCCTTTCCTGGCACGTGCCAAGTCTGAAATGAACCATGTCAATTTTCTGGACAGCTAGCGCCGCCCGCCGCCGCCGTGCCCACCGGATGCATGCCCGCCTCCACCGCCGAAGCTGGATCTTCCTCGCGAGGAGTATCCCCGGGTCTCTCCACCGCGGCTGTAACCGCTAAAGGCGCCGGAGCGCGTACCGCCATAACTTCTGCCGCCCTCGTAACCTCGGGCTCCGCCTCCCGCAAATCCGCGGGCTCCGCGATCACCACGACCATAAGGCGCGAAGCCTCGGTAATTGCCGTGGAAGTAGGCATTGCGATCATAAAAAGCATGGCTGTGAAACCCGTACGGGCCTCCGCCATAAAGTATGCCCCGGTGCCCCCAATCGAAGCCCCATCCGCGCCAACCCCAACCGAATCCGAAGAACGGTCCAATACCAAATCCAACACCGAAAGAAAGATAAGGACCGCCAACTCCCCACCAGGGGTAGAATCCTGGCCATAATCCAACCGGATACCCGTAAACAAATTCAGGATCGTAATCCGGAACGTAAACCACCTCTGGATTCGCCGGTTGGATGACCACCTCCGGCCCCTGGTTCGTGACAGTCTGTTGCGGCGTAGTTTTCAAGTGCCCGGCGTCTTCCGCCTTCTTGCGCATGTATTGAATCGCTTCCATTACGTCCGCACTCTGGTTGTAATTGGCATCGCCAAGCTCGGACGTCCAGGACAAATCTTTGTCCAGATTCGCCAGCACCGATGGAAACTGCGTCAGGGCCTTCACGCTGGGATCCCAATCCTGCCGGTCCACTGCATCCCCTAATTCTTTACCCTTCAGATTTGGATTCTCTTGCAGGAATCGTTCTGCCTCGACGATCTGCGTCGGATAGGCAGAAGCGGCCAGAATCTGCGCCACCAAAGCGTCAGGATATAAAGCAATAGGAGCCACCAACTGTTGCAGTTGTTCTGGAGTGAGATGCGCAGACGCTGGCCGCTCCTGGGCGGGTGCCGTCCCCTGGTCCGGCGGCGGGCCCTGATCGGGTGGTGGACCTTGGTCGGGCGGCGGACCTTGCTGCTCTTGGGCCTGATCTTGTTGGGGAACTGGAGCGGCTTGCAGCCATCCACTGCCCACGGCTAAAGCAACGACGCTTACAGCGCCGGTAAGAATAATCGCAAATATTTTGGACCTCACTATGCACCTCCGGTCCGCGCACAAGTCGACACCATATTGCGGATATATATAACTGATGCTATTCCCTGGCACAAAGTTTGCACAAGGTCGCCGCGCCATGCGTGTCGGGACGCTGAAAGCGGAGAGAAAATCGTGCAAAGGCTTCCTGAAGCCTTGTGCCAGGTGGTTATTTGAGTAAGAAAAGGCGCGCCAATTATTAGTGGCAGTCGCTCCGCTGAGACGAATAAATTCCTGTTTGGACGAAGGCACCCAGGGGCAGGGGCACAGCCTGATGGTCCTGATTAGTCCGTATAAGCCAGTGCAAGAATTTTCATCTTGACGGGAGTGCTGCTTTGGCTAATGATGCTCCTTCTTTTGGGCAGCGTCTTGAACCATCGGCTGTCGGCTGGCTCTCCGTAGGCATTGTTCAATCATGGCTAGTTTTATGCTTGCAGCTCACACCCAGAGCAAGCATGGAAAAATCCGACCGGAAGTGTAGGAAGGTAAGAACATGAAACTTACTAAGAGGCTGTGTGAGATCGGTTTATTGATGGTCATGCTGGCGTTTGCTGGCGCCATTGCGGTGCACGCGGGCTCGGTCAATTCCTCCTGGAACGGCGGCACGGGTAATTGGAACCAAGCTGCTGACTGGACGCCGAGTGGCGTGCCGAACAATGGCGGCGGGAATACCTACAACGTGACTATTGATTCGGGTGGGTCGGATCTGGTCACCTTGAACCAGAATGCGACCGTCGCTTCTCTGACGCTGGGCGGCACGACGGGCAGCTCGACGCTGCAAAATCTTTCTGGCACAGCCGAAAATCTCACCGTCACCGGGGCAGGGACCATCAACGGCACCGGAGTCCTCGAATTTGCGAATGCCAGCACCCTAGCATTCGGGAGCTTGACCGTTGCTGCGGGGAGCCAGGAGTATTTCAATGGGGCGTCGGCGCTAACAGTGAACGGGAATCTAACGAACAATTCCACAACCTTCAGCACGGGGCAGCTGCTCGCCGGTGGCGGGAACACGCTGACGGTAAAGGGAGGCTTCACCAACAACGGCACTCTGTCCATGTACGGTGCCGCCTTCGGCACGGGAACAGGCGACACGCTGAATGTGAGCGGGACTCTGACCAACGCTGCGGTAGCGACTCTCTACCTTGTTGACAACTCAGCCGACGTGGCCAATGTGGGCAGCCTGAGCAACTCCGGCACGGTGTACATCGGAACGGGCGCGACGCTGAACCTGACCAATCAGCCGAATGGGATCACGGATGTGGCGGCGGGATCGGCGCTGACCGTGAATGGGACTTTGAAGGCGGGAACGGCCAATGGGTTGGCGAAGCTGGGGAGCATCGAAGGAAGTCTCACTTTGGGGAATGGCGTGACGACGGCAGTGACGCCGGGCAGTGGGACGTTGACGCTGTCCTCGGGGAGTGCGCTGGTGTTGAACAACAGCGGGACGACGCTGTCGGTGACGGGGACGCTGAGCGACGGAGGAGATGTCGTTGTCAACAGCGGGACTACGCTGAACCTGACGCAGAGCATGACGGACCTGCCGGCGGGCGGAACGTTTCAATTGGCGGGGAGCACGAACGCTCTGGCCAAGCTGACGAGTGTGGAAGGAGTTCTCTATCTGAACAATGGGCAAACCACTTCGGTGACGCCGAACGGAGGAACGCTGACGTTGGCTGCGGGGAGCCAAGAGTATTTCAATGGGGCGTCGGGGCTGACGGTGAACGGGAATCTGACGAACAATTCGACAATTTTCAGCACGGGGGAGCTGGTTGCGGGTGGCGGGAACACGGTGACGGTGACGGGCAACTTCACCAACAACGGCAGTCTGACCATGTACGGTGCCGGCTTCGGCACGGGGACAGCAGACACGCTGAATGTAACGGGCACCCTGGCCAACGGCGCGGGCGGGTCGCTCACCCTGATTGACAACTCGGCCGACGTGGCCAACGTGGGCAGCCTGAGCAACTCCGGCACGGTGTACATAGGAACGGGAACGACGCTGAATCTGACCAATCAGCCGAACGGGATCACGGACGTGTCAGCGGGATCGGCGCTGACGGTGAATGGGACGTTGAACGCGGGAACGGCCAATGGGTTGGCGAAGCTGGGGAGCATAGAAGGAAGTCTGACTTTGGGGAACGGCGTGACGACGGCGGACACGCCGGGGACGGGGACCTTGACGCTGGCCTCGGGGAGTGGGCTGACGTTGAACAACACGGGGACGACGCTGTCGGTGACGGGGACGCTGAACGACGGAGGAGATGTCATCGTCAATAGCGGCACTACGCTGAACCTGACGCAGAGCATGACGGACCTGCCGGCGGGCGGAACGTTTCAATTGGCGGGGAGCACGAACGCTCTGGCCAAGCTGACGAGTGTGGAAGGAATTCTCTATCTGAACAATGGGCAAATCACATCGGTGACGCCGAACGGAGGAACGCTGACGCTGGCAGCGGGGAGCCAGGAGTATTTCAATGGGGCGTCGGGGCTGACGGTGAACGGGAATCTGACGAACAATTCGACAATTTTCAGCACGGGGGAGTTGGTTGCGGGTGGCGGGAACACGGTGACGGTGACGGGCAACTTCACCAACAACGGCAGTCTGACCATGTACGGTGCCGGCTTCGGCACGGGGACAGCAGACACGCTGAATGTAACGGGCACCCTGACCAACGGCGCGGGCGGGACGCTCACCCTGATTGACAACTCGGCCGACGTGGCCAACGTGGGCAGCCTGAGCAACTCCGGCACGGTGTACATAGGAACGGGAACGACGCTGAATCTGACCAATCAGCCGAACGGGATCACGGACGTGTCAGCGGGATCGGCGCTGACGGTCAATGGGACATTGAACGCGGGAGCGGCCAATGGGTTGGCGAAGCTGGGGAGCATAGAAGGAAGTCTGACTTTGGGGAACGGCGTGACGACGGCGGACACGCCGGGGACGGGGACCTTGACGCTGGCTTCGGGGAGCGCGCTGACGTTGAACAACACGGGGACGACGCTGTCGGTGACGGGGACGCTGAGCGACGGAGGAGATGTCGTTGTCAACAGCGGCACTACGCTGAACCTGACGCAGAGCATGACGGACCTGCCGGCGGGCGGAGAGTTTCAATTGGCGGGGAGTACGAACGCTCTGGCCAAGCTGACGAGTGTGGAAGGAATTCTCTATCTGAACAATGGGCAAATCACATCGGTGACGCCGAACGGAGGAACGCTGACGCTGGCAGCGGGGAGCCAGGAGTATTTCAATGGGGCGTCGGGGCTGACGGTGAACGGGAATCTGACGAACAATTCGACAATTTTCAGCACGGGGGAGCTGGTTGCGGGTGGCGGGAACACGGTGACGGTGACGGGCAACTTCACCAACAACGGCAGTCTGACCATGTACGGTGCCGCCTTCGGCACGGGGACAGCAGACACGCTGAAGGTGAGCGGGACGCTGACCAATGCAGCGGAAGCAACTCTCGATCTCGTTGACAACTCCGCCGACGTGGCCAACGTCCGCACGCTGAATAATTCTGGCACCATCACCATTGGCAGCGGCACCGTTCTAAACTTGACCGCATCGGGAAACAACACGAATACCGGCACGATTGGCGTCGGGGATTCGAGCGGTGCGGGAACATTGAAGATCAGCGCCCCAGCCGTAACCCTCTCGGGCACGGGCAATGTGACCCTGTCGAACAACTCTGTCATTACAGCCACAGCCGCGACCGACGTTCTGACCAGCGGGACTACTATCGAAGGCACGGGAAACATCGGCAATGGGGCGATGGGGTTCGTCAACACCGGAACCGTCCTGGCGAACCAGAGCACCGCGCTCAACATCGACGTTAGCACGGCCAATTTCAACAATAAGGGGACTGTTGAGGCGACCAGCGGAAACCTGAACATCATGGGCCCGACGGGCAACACTACCTTCTTCACCAATTACAATGCCACGACCGATACTCTGACCGGGGGCACCTACATCGCGAACGGCAAGAGCATTGGTTGGCTGGGCGCCAATATCACCACGCTTGCGGCCAGCGTAACGGAGGAGAGCGGCGGCCAGATTCGCAATAATTTCAACGGCTCCGGCAGCAACGCTCTGGCGGGCCTTACCAGCATTACTTCGGCCGGAAGTCTGACTATTGGCGGCGCGCCATCTTTTGTTGACGCGGGGGCTTTCAGCAACGCTGGATCGCTCACCATTCTCACCGGCCAGAGCTTCAGTGTGGGATCACTTACTCAGATTAGCGGCAGTACACTGACGGCTGGCACCTACGTGCTGGACGCGAATCTCGACATCACCGGTACGGCCCAGACGATCACTACTAACGCGGCGACTCTGACGCTGGCACGCGGCACGATCGAGAACACTTCAAACAGCACTAACGCTCTGGCGGGCTTGGCCACCAATACCGGTAAGCTGACACTGGCAAGCGGCGCCACGTTCAGCACCACAGGTAATTTCTCCAATACCGGAACGCTCACCATCAACAGCGGCAGCGCGTTTACGGTGAACGGAACACTGGCACAGATCAGCGGCGCGACCTTATCCGGGGGGACGTTCGTTCTGGGCGGCAATTTGAAGCTGGGCAGTGGCATTAACATTACGACCAATTCCTCGACGCTGACCCTCCAGGGTGGCACGATCGAATCTGGTACGACCAACGCCCTGGCTGGTTTGACTACAAACACCAGATCATTGACGCTGGCAAACAATGCAAGTTTCACCACTACCGGTAACTTCACCAACAATGGCGCGCTGACGGTGAACAGCGGCAGCACGTTTGCCATCACCGGGAATCTTACGAACTACAACAGTACGACCGAGACGCTCGCCGGCGGCAGCTACACTATCGGCGGGACGCTTTCTGCCACCGGTCTCAACATTCAGACCGACGCTTCCAACATCACGCTGAACGGCACCGGCACGCTGATGAATTCCAGTACCGGCACCAGCGCCCTGGCCAACTTGAACACGATTTCCAGTGCCGGCAGTTTCACTCTGGCCACCAATGCCAACTTCACCGCTGCAGGCAACTTTACCAACTCCGGAGCGCTGAGCATCAACAAAGGCAGCAAGTTTACCCTCACCGGATCGAACGTGCTGACCAACCTCAGCAGCGGAACATTGGCGAGCGGCACCTACACCATTGGGGGGACGATGCAACTGACCAGCGCCAATGGCGGCATCGTAACCAACGCGGCCAACCTTACTCTGACTGGAACTGGGGCCAGTATTAAGGACGGCACGGCGAATGCTCTAGCTGGCTTCAACAGCAACACCGGCACGTTCGCGCTGGCGAGCAACGCAATCTTCACGACGGGAGGCAGCTTCACCGACTCGGGTACGGTGACGATCGCCAAGGGGAGCCAGTTGAGCATCGGGGGCAGCAATCAGAGCTATACGCAATCCGCCGGCACAACGAATCTGGATGGGACGCTGGCGGGAGGATCCGCCACTGTAACCGGAGGCCTGTTTCAGGGTGCAGGGACGGTCTCCAAGAACCTGACCATTGGAGGCGGCGGCACGACGCCAACACTTAACGTTGGCGATGCGGGCACAGCTGGCCTGCTTGCGATAACCGGCACTTACACGCAACTTTCCACCGGCACGATGACCGGCCTGATCAACGGCACAACGGCGGGTACGGGATTCAGTCAGTTAAAGATCACTGGCGCTGCTTCTCTGGCGGGCACCGTCAACTTCACCGTGGCCAGCGGCTTCCAGTCCAGCCTGACGGCGGGTGAGACCTTTACGGTGTTGACCGCCAGCAGCGTGACTGGCACGTTCTCCAACAGCACGATCAGTATCAACTCCAGCTTCCACTTCACCGTCACCTACACCTCCACGGGTGTTGTGCTGACCGTGGCGAGCGGGCCGTCGACGGCGGGCAGCATGGCGGCCATACAGCCAGCCATGGCGAGCGCGAAGCAAAACACGGCGGTAACAAAAGCTCCAGTTGTTATCAGCGGGCTGCGCCACCCGATTGGCGTGCCGGCGAAGTGGCAAAGGCCGGTTCTGGTGACGGCTGTGAAGGGAGAAGGGGAATACTTGAGTGCTATCGGCAATCGCGCCTGGCAGCAGGAGTATGTGCCAATGGCTCACGCCATGCCTGTGATATCCACTTGGAAGCCGATCTCCGAGCGGCCGATCGCGGTATCCCGGATTGACAGTGGGCGGCCGAGTGCTGCGGTTTCGAACAACTGGGTTGGGAGAAACGGAGAGCGCAGTCCGTCGGCAACAGGGCTGATCGGCCTGACCACCCGGCGGCCAGCCATGCCGATCAGAATGTTGCCGATGCAGGTTCCGCTGATGAAGACGGTAGCGCGATAAGCCTGGTTACAGTATTCGGGGCAGGCACGAACGCCACTCGGGCGAAATCAACCGGTTAAGTGCTTCGGTGCCAAGCGAGTGATGGCGGAGCGCGTCTGGCGCTAACTCTTCTCCGCCCAAATTCCCTGCTAACAGGGAAAATGACAGGGAATTTATAAGATTTCGGGCGCTCGGGTCACTGACCACCCCAGAGATGCTTTCCCCCACGTCAGCCCATGCACTAAGGAGCAGAAGTAAGAGCACAACCAACACCCATGAGACCGCTTCTTTCTTTTGTTTGCTCTCAGCAGCCTTCCTCTGCCGTCCATTGCATGCGGAGCACGCGGTTGCCATCTTTGCCGGTGACCACGACCCAGTTCATGCGCGGAGTGTGTCGCGTGTTTTGTTGCTGGTTTTGTTCCTGCCGCGGAGCGGAAACTTCGTAACGGATTACGCGCGCGAGCTGCGTCGTCGCCATCGCCAGTGGTTGTGCTAGCAAAGTCATGCAAGTCATTGTCATTGCCCTCCTTTCGGTAAGCTTGAACCATCCGGTTCGATGTCGCGCTTCGAACGAAAACCGTAAAAGGTTCATAAAGATAACGCAAGAAACTACGAAGTAATGGCGCTGCGTATGAACGTACACCCACGCGGACGCCTCACGCAGTTCGCGAGTCTTGATTTTGTGGAAGGAAAAAAAGAGTGCCTCATGGCACGGGCCTCGATCCCTCGCATTCTTCAGTTGGTCAGTCAGAAGAAGTAGAGGTGAGGCGGTAGGCAGGAACAGAAGCTTATCGAGACACCTGAGCGTTTCTTCTACACTGGTAAGCCGCCGGCTGTTCTCGGAGGCTCGTATCCACCGCGTGTTTTCATACGTCCTTTGCTAAGCTGTAGCGGGACGTGTGGCTTTCCCGCTCAATATTTTATATAGTACCCCCCTAGGGTACCTGTCAAGAGAAAAGCGCAGGAAAATTCGAAAAGTCATAAAGAAACTTTATGAAAGATAAACTCCCGGAAATCTCCAAAGAGAAACAGAAACTCCTTTCTAGGATCAAACGAATGAGCGGGCAGATTGCTGCCGTCGAGCGCGCGGTGACTGACGGTGACGAGTGTGCAGACATCTTGATGCTCCTGGCGGCAATTCGCGGCGGCGTCAACAGCCTGATGGCAGAAATCCTGGAAGACCACATCCGCTTGCACATTACGCATCCCGATCGCGGGAAAGAATCGAACGAAGAATTGACCGAAGATCTCATTGGGCTGGTGCGCGCGTATCTCAAGTAAGCTCTAGCAGTGCAAGTCGGGATCCCCTTTGAAACCACCCGAGAACAGGTATCTTTTGGCCACAGCGAAGATGTGCGCTCCACGATTCGATCGATCGCACGGCGCCCTTCTTTCGGTTCTTCTCAATCCCGTGTGGCAATTGACTGTTCGCAGCACTAGAATTCGACCCGCAGGGCAAGTTGGCCGGTGCGGTTTCCAGCGTTCTCTGCCGTTTGAGGGGCGCTGAGGACGCCGAGGGTTGCTGGAACATCGATCTGCGTTGCGGGAGGAGCGAAGTTGGTATGGTTAAGCACGTTTGTAAATGTGGACTCGAAGCGGACCCTTAGTCGCTCCGTGGGATGGAAGGTCTTGGCTAGCGTTTGTCTGGAAGTCAGTTCAGCGAACGAAACTTGGAACTCGGCAAAACCCTCGGCCTGCACGGAAAGGGCATCGTTGCCCGGCTTGAGGTTCAGAAATTCAAACGATCCGTTCTGGTCCGATGTGGTGGAGCGAGTGTTGTTGTCTTCCAAACGCCGTATCTTGACTGACGCGCCGGGCACAACAGCCTGTATCGCGTCATGCACCACACCCACGATACTGCCGAACGTTGACTGGGCATCTACAGAAACGCTGACCGCGAGAACACATAGAACGAGCAGCGCTGTCCCGATCCTTGGATGAATGACTTCGTTGGTCACTTCACTAACCTCCACTGGGACGATGCTCCGGAGATCAAATCTGCCGATTGCCTTTGGAGTTCACGCCCAGTGTTCCGAAAGCTATCAGGGAGGGCATAAAGAAGCTGTGGGCAAGCGATAAAGGAATCGTAAAGTCGTGCCGCAAAGAAACGATAGCCCGCATCGGGAATTCTGATAAGGTGAATTGATCGCTGATGTCGTGCTGTGATTCCAGCGGCTTAAAGCAATTACAAAAAAGACTCTCGTCTCAGTGATAGAACTTGGCAAATCCCTCGGCCGGCGCACTCGGCCAAAGCTCGCTCGAATTCCCGCTGCGCTATTCGCATTCGTTTTGGCCGGAATGGCGCCGTCACAAAGCCAAGATCAGCCCCCGGGCGTTGACGCAGCGGGACCGATCGCAACGGATCGGCCCGCAGTTACGAACTCCAGCGTGGTGGTCCCGGCCGGCAGCCTTCAGATGGAGAACGGCTTCCTTGAAACTGGCAGCCAGGGCCAGAGCATCGTAGACGGCCCCGAGAGCTTAGTACGTTTCGGTATCGCCAAAAGGATTGAGCTGCGTCTCACTTTGCCGGACCATTTTCACAACCTGACCGCTAGCGGCGGCTCGGGATTCGGCGACGTTGCCATCGGAGTAAAACAACAGCTTGGTCCCCCGCCGGGTAAGTTCGATGTATCTGTGATTCTGTTCCTCAGTTTTCCGTCAGGCCAATACCGTGTCCAGCGGCGGGTACGATCCGGGAGTTCAGGTGCCATGGTCACGTGCGCTGTCCGCTCACTGGACGGCGGCTGGAATGTTCTCAGTTTACTGGCCCACTCAAAGCGGCACGCGAAACGTAACCGGCGAGGCCACGTTCTTGTTGGATAGACAATTGACGAAACCTTGGGATGCCTTTGTCGAGTATGCGGGCGACTTTCCGGAAGTTGGCGGTCCGCGGCAGTTGCTGCATTTTGGAACAGCTCTAAAGATCACTGAGCAGCAACAGATTGATTTCCATGTCGGCGCGGGCCTATCTTCGGCTGCCGTAGATCATTTTATTGGAATTGGCTATTCATTCCGCTTTCAGGCGATCCGTCGCTAGCTCGACGCGTGGGGACATTCAGTGACCTCGATAAAACCCGTGTTGATTGCAGCTTTGTTTCTCTGCGCTGGAAACGCCTTTGCGCAGTCGGTCGAAAAGGAGCCTGCTGCAGTTGTGGAGCTTGGGGGAGCCGCTGGCTGGAATGTCAAAGGCAGCGGATCGAGCTTCGGCCCCACCGTCGCGGTTGAAGTTACGCCGATAGAGAACTGGCTGGAACTTGAGGTGGGAGTTACGCCCCTTTTCACTCGTCAATCGACAGAATGGGACATCGACCTTCTGTTCAAGAAGCCTTGGACGCTCTCGAAAAAAGTGGAGTTCATGCTCGGCATTGGTCCGGAGTGGGTTCATTCGACAAAATACGGCACGACAACGAACTCTGTCAGCGGTGAAGTCGTGCTGGATTTTATGTTCTGGCCCTCCATGAAGCGTAGATTCGGTTGGTATCTCGAACCGGGCTACGAGTACAACTTTGGGCGGGGGCATGAGCAATCGCTCGGAATAAGCGGCGGCCTATTGATAGCGATCCCATGAGGTTCTGTTTGCTTTGTGTTCGCGCGATGGAATAATTTCCAACGGCACTAGATTTCAAACTGATCTCCACCAAATAACATGCTCCCTTACAAACACGCTGACATGTCACTAGAATGCTCCAAGCAGGGTGACATTGCACATAGCGCGTTCCGAAACCCGGTGATTGATTTGAGACAGTTCGGTCGGCCTGCTCCTGAGTAGATCGTGGATTTCTACAGCGCAATTCAATACGTGTTGTTTGTGGTCATTGTCACCGCCCTGGTGAAGCCCTTGGGCGGATACATGGAGCGGGTCTTTTCCCGGCAGCGGACCGTACTTGATCGTTTCTGCCTTCCGGTTGAGCGTCTTCTCTATCGCATTACTGCGGTCGACCCTAATGTGGAGATGACCGGCAAGGAATATGCAACCTGTTTTGTGCTCTTTGGTTTTGCCGGCACGCTCCTGACTCCTGCCGGAGCAGAAAGCAAAATGGGTAACTGAACCGCGCGCCAAAGGTCGCAATGTCGCGATGGTCGGTGACGGAATCAATGACGCTCCAGCTCTGGTCGAGGCCAACGTCGGCATCGCCATGGGATCGGGAACGGATGTTGCTCGGGAAAGCGCGGATGTGATCTTGATTGGAAGCGATCTCTCGAAATTAGTCGAAACCTTGCGGCTTGCTCGACGCTGCCGCGGGATCATCATGCAGAACTTTGCAGGCACGGTTGTGGACAGCATCGGAGTCGGAATGGCAGCTCTTGGCTTCCTGAATCCACTCCTGGCCGCCTTTATTCACGTGACCTCAGAGTTGGCATTCATCCTCAATTCCACGAGATTATTGCCCCGAAGTTCGGAAGCCGGGCGATGAGGTCGACGATTTGTGGCGAAGTTTGAATTGTGGTCAGAACTTCGGCTGTCGTAATCGCCCTTCCGATTTTGGTGATTTGATTGGGGCGGCGGCTCTCTTGCAGTCTCGCAGACCATTCGAAATGGAGGAACTGTAAGGCCTGTTGATTGAATGGACTTCAGAGTACAACGGGATCACCAACGGGTCCCAAGCCGAGCCTCGTGTCGGCGCCGATCTCCTGTTTTGACATCTAAATTGACCCTCAGGAAGTCTTACTGGGAACCCTAATTGCACCCGAAATCGACCGCGTGTTGCCTCTCGCAAGTGTTTCCTATTTGTACTTGCCTATTACTATTAACGATGGTTAACTATGAAATATCATCTGTGGTTAACCAGAAGATGGGGGTCAGTTGCAACATACGGTACGAGCATGTCACTTTGGGCTTCTTTTGTTGATAGTGGTGTGTCTTCTTTCCTCGAAAGCACTATCACAAGGGGAAACCACCAGCGCCATCATTGGCGAAGTTAGGGACGCAACCGACGCAGTTGTGCCGGGTGCCACTGTGATCGTCACAAATCACGAGACCGGTCTGAAGCGTAGCGCTCAGACCGACAACGCCGGCCGGTTCAACTTTCCGCAGTTAAAACCGGGTACCTACTTGGTCAGAGTGGAAGCGAAAGGCTTCGATCCTCGACAAAATAACAACGTCGTTTCGGGCCTGGGCCAGAAGCAAACCGTGGATTTCACGCTTAAGGTGGCCCGCTCCAATGAGGCGATTGAGGTCAGCAGCGAGGCCCCAATCATCAATCCGGAAAACGCAAACACATCGACCACTCTGGATGCACCGGCGCTGGAGGACCTGCCGAATCCGGGCGGTGACCTAACCTATCCTCTCCAGTTTGCACCTGGAGCGCTCATCAACACGGCGGGCAGCAGCAACGACTTCGTTGGCAGCAGCAATGGGTATGGCAACGTGGAATTCAACGGCCTGCCTGCCCTCTCCAATGGCTATATCGTGGACGGGTTGGAATCGAACGACCCGGTCACCAACCTCAACAGCGGGCTTTCCACCAACCTTGTGCTGGGATTGAATTCAATCTCGGAGGTGACGGTCAACACGCTTTCCTATGCTGTGGATCAAGGGCGATACGGAGCATCGCAGATCAACTACGTCACCAAGTCGGGCACGAACCAGTTTCACGGAAATCTCTATGGACTGTGGAATGGTTCGCTGCTGAATGCGGCGGACTACTTTACCAATGCGGCGCCAGGGCGTTACAAGCCCAGATCGACGGTCAATCATTTTGGGGGCAGTGTGGGCGGGCCGATTGCGCACGATAGGCTCTTCTTTTTCTTCGACAGCGAATGGATGCGTATCGCACTGCCCATCGTCACGCCGACGATCGTTCCCACTGCGGCGTTCCAACAATACGTCTTGCAGGAACTTCCCCTGGGTCTCACGGAGATTGTCAATAACAAGCCTCAAGTAATCTACCCCGCCGCGCCGCAGGAAAAGCCGTTCTATGAAAAGATGTTCGCGCTCTATGGAAACACAAGCGGCGTTCCCTACGCGATAGACGGTTGCCCTATCGCGGTTTGCGCCAATCAGCAAAGCGTTTCGCACACCAGCGACGATCACGAGCAAGTGCAGACAGCCCGAGTCGATTACAACATCGGCCCGAAGGACACGGCATGGTTTCGTTTTCAGTCGGACACCGGGCTGCAAGCCGCGTGGACGGACCCCATCAATGCGGTGTTTAATGCGTTTTCGCCCCAGCCTCTTTATTCGTTCGCCGCAGGACACACGCACGTCTTCTCGCAGAACCTGGTGAACTACTTCAATCCTGCGTTCTCCTGGTACGAGAGCCTGTTTGGACCAAGCAACCTGCAGAAGACCCTGTCCGCGTTCCCCATCGTCTTGCAAGGCAGTGGTGCGAACCCCTTCACGCCCATGGGAGGGCTTGACAACACCTGGATTCAAGGCAGGCGCGCCTCCCGGTTCTTTATCAATGACAACCTCGCCTGGAGCCGTGGCGCTCACGAACTGCGGTTTGGGACCAATACGCGTATCTTCCGCCTGAACGACTTTGACTTCGGGGAAGGCACGGTCCCCACAGTGACCTACGCGAACTTGCAGCAATATATCTATGGAGCGGCGAGCACTGCGTCGGAGGCGTTCCCCTCGAACGCAAATGAACCATTCAACTTTCTCAATCTCGATGTCTATGTACAGGACACATGGAAAGTGACTCGCAAACTGACTTGGACAATCGGTCTGCGCGATACCTTCAATTCCAATCCGCTGAATCCGCACGATCAAGTCGCCCGTCTTCGCGGCCCCTTCGGTTCCGAGGTCAGTCAACCGCTGAACGCCGCGATTCAAACTCATCTCGGCAATCTGTTCTCGTCCACGCCGCTGGCCATTCTGCAACCGAGAACGGCCATCGCCTGGCAATTCGAGCCGAAATCCGTGCTCCGCACCGGTTTCGGAATGTTCAGCGATATCTTGCCGGGCAGTGTGGCCGACCTCGTCGGCGCCAATCCTCCCTACGATAAGACGTTTCAGGGAGGACAGCTCGGCACCGTGGGCCAAGCCGGATCAGCCGGCTGCGACCCTCAATTCGGCTGCATCGCCATTGCGCCGGGAGTGACGAACAGCGCAGTGGGCGCAATCGTTGCCGCGAATCAGACTTTCACTTCGGGATTTCCCGAGGGCCTGTCTTCTCTTCCACCACCTGCGATCACGGCGATTCCAAGCGGCAAACTCCACGCGCCGTATTTCATGGAGTGGAGCCTGGGAATGGAACATCAATTTGGAACGACGGCCAGCGTGCAAGCGCAGTACGTGGGCACGCGCGCTCTGAACCAGCCGTACTCAACCCAAGTCAATGGCTACCAGACCGTGTGCCGAGGTTGTTTTGCGCCGTTCCCCGCGCAGCCAATCGACCCGCGGTTCGGCGCGGTGACACAGTTCTCGACCGGTGCGAACAGCCACTACAACGGTCTGCAATTGACCGCCATGAAGCGCCTCAGCCATGGCTTGCAAGGACAGCTCAACTACACTTGGAGCCGATGCATGGATACGGTCTCGAACGGAGGATTTCTACAATTCTCCGCAGGAGGAATTCTCTCGCCTTTGCCGGGAGAACTCGCGCGCGACTACGGTCCCTGCGACTACGACATCCGGCACAATCTTAACGGACAGTACGTGTATCAGTTGCCGGTTAAAGTGCGGAGTCATTGGCTGGGCTACGCGCTGAATGGCTGGCAGATTTCCGGAACAGCGTTTTGGCACAGTGGGGTTCCGTTCTCGGTGCTGAGCACGCCCTATTCGGCAAACGGAAACGGCATTGTGCAGGGCAGCGGGCCGCAGTTCGCCAGTGTCGTTCCTGGCGTTCCGCTCTATGAACATCATCCGATTCTGGGCGTCACACAACCAGGAACACTTCAGTGGCTCAATCCTGACGCTTTCGTCTCGGCTGTTGATCCGGGTACAGGGCAGTGCTATGGCGGCGACAGCCCACAGAATTGCCAATTCGGAAACCTCGGCCGTAACTCGCTGCGCGGTCCTGATTTTCTCTGGAGCGACTTCTACCTGACGAAATGGTTCCCCTTAACCGAGCATGTGAAGCTGCGGTTTGAGTCTCAGTTTTTTAACGTCTTCAACCATCCGAATTTCGCCCTTCCAAGCGTGGTGCAGGCCGGCATTCCAGGGCAGCCCTCCACGCAAACTGGATTCGGAGCGCTCACTTACACGACCTCGCCGCCGACCGGCCTGCTCGGCGTGGGTTTGGGCGGCGACAGCACTCCCCGCATGATCGCCTTTCAGGCGCGGTTGGAATTCTAAACACCGGTCGGCGCGTGGCTTCTTCAGCGGGTTTTCGAATGGGAGTACTAGGGCCGAATCCGAAGCTTGTGATCGCCTTGCATTCGCCTAAGGCTCTACTGGGAGCCGGACTGCGCGTGTGCCTTCCGGAGAAAGCTAGGAAAGTGACCGCATTTGGTGCCGCGCAGTCCGTTCTCTCCGGTCCGGTTTGCCTGGGAACAATCGCGAAATACGGGTATTATTCGAGTATTTTGCCGCGCAGTGGGCGGAATTTCTCTGCAGTCCAGACTGCGTGGCGGAGGGAGAGGGATTCGAACCCCCCCGTACGGTTTCCCGTACAGCGGTTTTCAAGTTCCCCAGTGGCGTCTGAACCGTTTAGAAAATTCTCTACTCTACTTGAATCTTCAACCGCTTACCAGAACGCCGATTCGCTCCGTCATAATCCGTTCTGCCGCGTTTCGAACATGGAACTACTACAGTTTTACTACAGTGTTTCTAGCGCACGGATATCTCGTCGACTTGACCACCATTCCGCGAGAA
Organism: uncultured Acidobacteriota bacterium; assembly: GCA_963761915.1. Taxonomy (GTDB): domain Bacteria; phylum Acidobacteriota; class Terriglobia; order Terriglobales; family Acidobacteriaceae; genus Sulfotelmatobacter. The sequence goes on along the minus strand of CAVXIO010000016.1, from coordinate 466,834 downwards.
ATTCTCTACGAGCGCTAACGTCCTGCTACAGCAACAATCTTCCGCTCTGCCTGGCTTCGTATCTTCGATTCAACCCGTGCCGGAGGGGAGTGTTTAGTTTGCACTCAAGGGCAGGGTGACCACGCTAACGTGGCCGGCGAAGACGCTTACAGATTTCTCCGAGGCCATTCGGAGCAAAAATGGCAGGAAAAGATTGTAACAACGAAGTGCCGTCGACGGGCCCCTTGGGTAGAATTCCCACAGTGTCAGCTGGAGTATACTTCGCTGACACTCTCATCCTCCCGACGTTTCAGGGGATCAGAGTTCATTGGCCAAAATGGGGCACTTGCGTGTCACAGCAACCTGATGCTTGGGGCGTCCGAGCATTGAAAGCCGTAAATGGAAACAGAAATTAGAATTGAGAGGCTTTCCCCATGACGCGCGGTGGGAATTGTTTGTTCTTGACTCCACTAGTCCTGGTGGCAGGTGCCGCCTTCATCCCAGCACTCGTATTCAGCGGCTCTGCACCTCAAGTTCGCTATCCAGATCCCGATATCGGAATCGATTCCCTCACGGCGCGGGCGAAGGCGCAGGAGCAGACCGCCAGCGAGTTCAAAGTGTTTTACCAGTTCCACTTCGCCGACAAAGTAAAAGAGAGTGGAATCACTTTTGTGAACCACGTAGTGGACGACGCCAGCATCGATTATAAGCCAGTGCATTACGATCATGGCACCGGAATTGCGGTCGCGGACGTCGACAATGACGGACTTTATGACATTTACTTTGTAAACCAAGTCGGCGGCAATGAGCTTTGGAAAAACCTGGGCGGGGGCAAATTTAAGAACATCACGAAAGAGGCAGGGGTTGCCTTGCCGGGGCGAATCAGCGTCGCTGCGTCCTTTGCCGACATCGATAATGACGGAACCCAGGCTCTTTTTGTCACCACCGTTCTTGGCGGGAATGCGCTGTTCAAGAACGATGGCCACGGACACTTCCGCGACATCACTAAGGCGGCCGGCCTCGACCTCGTTTCGCATTCCTCCGGTGCTGTTTTTTTTGACTTCAACAATGACGGCTTACTCGATCTTTTGGTCTGCAATGTTGGTACTTACACCAGCGATAAGAAGGGAGTGCAGGGCCAATACGTTGGATTGCCCGATGCATTTGCCGGACACCTGCATCCTCAACGCTTTGAATATCCCGTCCTGTACGAGAATCTAGGTCACTACCGCTTCAAAGACGTGACCGCACAAGTTGGCCTGCGCCCAACTGGTTGGTGTGGAGATGCCAGCTTTGCCGACCTGAACCAAACTGGCTTCCCCAGCCTGTTTATCCTGAATATGCAGGGCCACGACCACTATCTTGAAAACGCGGGTGGCAAGCAGTTCATTGACAAGACCGAACAGTATTTCCCCAAAACTCCGTGGGGAGCTATGGGTGTAAAGTTTTTTGATTTCGACAATGATGGCCGTATGGATCTGATTGTCACCGACATGCACTCCGACATGAGCGAGACAGTGGATCCCGACCGCGAGAAGCTAAAGTCCACCATGCGCTGGCCAGAGTCGTTTCTCCAAGCGTCGCTCTCAGACTACATCTGGGGCAATGCCTTCTACCACAACCTCGGGAACGGGAAATTCGAGGAGGTTTCAGACCGTTTAGGAGTGGAAAACTACTGGCCCTGGGGGGTGAGCGTTGGCGACATCAACGCCGATGGCTGGGATGACATTTTCATCTCTTCCGGGATGAGTTTTCCTTTTCGTTACGGAATTAACTCGATGCTCTTGAACAATCGTGGCGAAAAGTTTCTTGACTCCGAATTCCTGTTGGGGATTGAACCGCGCCGGGACATTTACGTACCCTGGTTCGACATCGACTGCTCGCAAACGGGACTGACTGAACTGAATCAGAAGGTTTGCGCTGGACATTCGGGGAAGATTACCGTGATGTCCCCACGCTCCACTCGCTCTTCTGTGATGTTTGACCTGGACAATGATGGGGATCTTGACATCGTGACCAATGAATTCAATTCGGCGCCTCAGGTGCTGGTAAGCGACCTGGCGCAGATAAGAAACATTCATTGGCTCAAGGTAGTGCTGATCGGGACGCGCTCAAATCGCAACGGACTGGGCGCCACCGTGCGCGTACAGGCTGCCGGCCAAACCTATACCAAGTACAACGACGGGAAATCGGGGTACCTGTCGCAAAGCGTCCTCCCGCTTTATTTTGGGTTGGGAGACGCCACGAAGATCGACCGAGTCGAAGTCGACTGGCCCTCCGGCAAGAAACAAGTCGTGACCAGCGGGCTTCAGGAGAACGAGGTGCTCCGAATTACGGAGCCGAAATGATCTGTATCTTCCAGTAGGAAAGCTTGCTTCGAAGCGTTTCAACACCGTCACTCCCACTTCGCTTGCCCTTCCACGATCGTGATATAGCGATTGACCGGCAGGTCGGTGTAACGCTGAGTCAGGTTGCTGGGCTGCGGCCACTTAATCTCAACCCAATCAATCTTTGTTCTCTTTCCGATACCCAGCACGACTCGCGGATCATGGGATGATAGAAAGCTGCCACCACCTACTTTCATCCTGCTTCTCTTTAAGTCTCCTGCCTGATAGGTGATACGAGCGCCGATCGCATCACTGTTTGCTTTCTTGCCTAACAGCCGTAGGCCCAGCCAGTTGTTCAGATTTCCCACATCGTTGCGAAGTAAAAGAGGCGCCTCGTCGTTATTCGCGACCAGCACATCAATCGCACCGTCGTTGTTGAAATCTCCTATCGCCAGTCCTCTACTGGACATTGGCTTTGCGAAAACCGGACCGCTCTCCTGGCTTACGTTTCTCCACCCTGTTCCGGTGTTATGAAAAAGCAGGAGCGACTCTCGAAAGGCCACCTGAGGTTTTACCTTTTCAATGAGATCGTTGGGATGGCCGTTGGCGATAATCAGATCCAGATTGCCGTCATTGTCGAAGTCAAAGAATTTTACGCCCCAGCCACTCATCAGTTCGGTGGCGTTGCCAATGCCGGAAATGATTGCTTTGTCGTCAAATCCCTCGTTGTGGTTATTTTGGTAAAGCGAATACATCTCATGGTCAATATTGGTTAGGAAAAGATCCATCCAGCCATCCTGATCGAAATCAGCAGAATCAACTCCCATGCCAGAGCGAATCTTGCCGCCCTCTCCATATCCCACTCCAGCCGTGAAACCAATCTCGTCGAAACGTTTTCCTTGCCGATTGGCAAACAGGAAGTTCGCAACCGTGTCGTTTGAAACGAAGAGGTCCATCCAGCCGTCGTTGTTGATGTCGGTAGCGACCACGCCCCAGGCCTTACCCGAGTAGTCCGCAATGCCGGTCTTCTGGCTTACATCAGAAAATGTCCCGTCACCGTTGTTGTGGAACAGCCAACTGGGTAGTGGATCGTAGACTTTGGGATAACAATATTCATTCATGCCAGCAATGGAGTGGACGCTTGGATCGCCGCAGTGCTGGTTTCTCAGTTTGTCGTAATCGGCGAATTGACCCACAAACAAGTCCAGGCGGCCGTCATTGTCGTAATCGAACCACACAGCGCTCGTGGCCCATCCGGGAGCAGCCACCCCGGCGTGTTCGGTAACATCGGTAAATGTGCCGTCCTTGTTGTTTCGATACAGAATGCTGCGGCCATACTGGGTCACGTAAAGATCTGGGAAGCCATCGCCGTTGTAGTCGCCTACGGCGACGCCCATTCCATAACCGCTCGCGCCGACCCCGGCCTTTTCAGTGACATCGGTGAAAGTGCCATCCCGGTTGTTGCGGTAGAGGGCATTGCGCAATGGCGCGGGAGGGTTATAGAAGTCGGCGCGGCCGCTGTTCACCAGGTAAATGTCCATCCAGCCGTCGTTGTCATAATCGAGAAACGCACACCCGGCGCCGCTGATCTCGGGCAGATATTTTTCCTTGGATCGACCCGCGGTATGCATCCAGGATATTCCGCTGCTGGAGGGGGAAACTTCCGAAAAAGGGTATGGGGGACTGTCTAGAGTGCGAGCACATCGCGGAAGGCTGCTAAAAGCAGTGGTCCCGGCAAGAACTCGCAAAAAGTGTCTGCGGCTGAGACTGTTCCGCCAATGGTGCGATAAGTCAAGTTTTACTGACATGAAAGGGTTAGATGTGGCACTCGTTCAGGGTACAGTTGCGCTGGCCGTGCCCGAAGGCATACCGACGAGATAATTATTTCGGTTCCGGCGAGGGCTCGTCTTTGCCCGAAGGGTGCTGCATTCCAATCGAGGCTCTTCGTTTCGCTTGCTCGAGGACTTCTGCGCTTTGCCGCTGTAACGCAGCTTCCCGGTTGGCGTCATCTTTTCGACCAACCCCTGCGTATGCTTGTGCTAACTGGAAATGGCCCGTGGGGCTGTCCGGTGCCAGTCTTTCGTAGGTCTCCAGAGGTGGAATCGCTTCCGGGAAGCGCTTTGCGGAGACGAACGCCATTCCCAGCGCCAGATAGGCGTCTGAGAAGCTGGTGTCCAGTTTGGTGGCGCGCGAAAGATGCCGAATCGCCACGGAAAGGTCGTTCGCATCCTGCGCAAGTTCTCCCAACACGTATTCGGCGCTGGCATTGTTGGGATCGATCTCCAGCTCAGCCTCGAAGTTTTTCTTAACCTCTTCGATGACTTCAGCCGTCGGCTGGCCCTTTGAAAGCAGCGCCCGGCCCAGGCGGGCATGGATACCCGGGACCAACGGATTGATCTCGAGTATCTTGCGGTATTCGGCAGTTGCCTCGTCCCATTTTCCCTGGGCTTCCAGAGCCTCTCCGTTGAGCTCATGAACCTGGTAAGAGAATGGCGCTTCGCGCATCAACTCATGGGAAGCGTGTACTGACAGGTCGGAGTAGGCGTGCGTAGCCGCATACAGAACCTCGGGATCATTGGGGAAATCGCGGCAGAGGACCTGCAGGAAATCGAGCGATGCGTAAGGAACATCGTGGGTCATGGCGCACCGCAGGCCATCCAGACCGATCCTTTTCTTGAGATCGCGGTCAGTAACCTGACGAATGGATTTAGCCAACAACGGTAATGCCTCGGCGCAATGGCCGCTCTCCGCAAGACTTGCACCCCGTTCCGCCAAACCGGCTGCGGAAGGCGACCCGGAAGTCCTCGAAACCTGACCATCACCGGCTGCCGGCAAGAAGGCGAGGAGAAAGGGAAGTATCCCTAGGCTGAAAACTCGGCGCATGGTCCCGATTCTAAACCCAAAACCAACATCTGGGCTGACTCAAAAAGGCAGGCGCCGAAGCGCCTGCCGTGATCAGAACGTTGATCGCTTAGAAATAGAACTTCAGAGCGAACTGGAGTTGCCGCGCCCCTTGCGCGTCCGCAATCCGGCCAAAGTTGGGGGATCCCGGATCAAACGAGCCATTCGCAGGTCCGCCGTAGAACGTCCACACCGGGTGGTTAAAAGCATTCAACCCTTCGAATCTGAGTTCCAGCCTTTTGGTCTCCGTAAAAAGAAAGTCCTTATGGAGGCTCAAATCCACATTGGCATAACCCGGACCACGGATGTTGCCAACATGGCAGGTTCCAAAGGTGTTCGGCGCTGGATTGCTGATGTTGGTGGGATCAAACCATTGAATGAATGCAGCTTGACCAGACTGGAGAGTATTCGCATTTACTCTGTGGTTCAAAATCTTGATTGGACCATTACAGTCGGGCAGCCCAGCTAACGTATAGGGGTCTACACCGTTGGTATTATCGGCGTTGCCGCCCAGTCCCCAGCCACCGAACTCGTTCAGGGTCAGAGCGTTTCCGCTGTGGAGAGTAACGATTGAACCAATTTCCCAATTACCGATGATGTTGTTGAGTACGGGGTTCATATCGTGCCCGAACTGCTTGCCGTGACCGATGGGAAGTGCATAGGTCACGTAACTGGTCACGATGTTGGTCTGATCGTAGTAACACGGGCCCCAATCCAGACGGGAGTTGTAGATATTTTCCCACCCCGGTTGACCACCTGAACTGGTCGCTTGGGTGCTGCCGAAGCCGGTGCCGAAATAGCCCGGGGAGTTGCTCATGCACTTCGACCAGGTGTAGGCAATCTGAGCCTGCAGCCCGTTGCCCATGCGTTTTTGCAGCACAGCCTGTAGCGCGTTGTATTTCTGGTCCGAGTTGGACATGTTGGTTCCGGCTAAGGCCTCGTGGCCGCAAGGAGGGTTGGTCAAGATGGTCGTTCCGCAACCGGCGGGATTGAACTGGGGATTGTCTGCCAAATACAACGACCCCGATGTTCCGCCGCCCAGATAAGGTCCGGGAAGCCGTGTCACGATAGGATCGCCAGCGCCTGCAATCTTGCCATTGGCGTCTAGCGGAACTGATTGCGCATTGTCCTGGAAGTTCAGCAGGTGGGCACCGCGTTGGCCAACATACCCAACCTGGAACGTCAGCGAGTTGGTGAACTGGTGCTGCAGAGTAAGGTTCCACTGATCAATCATTGCGGGCTTGAAGTTCTGGTCAAACACCCGGATCCGAATTCCGTCGTAGCAGGTCTGATTGATGACAGGACACGGGTTCGCCGATGTGGGTCCAAAGCCCTGTCTCAAGAGTTCCAACGCCACCGGGAGCCTGCTGTTGAAGAATACCGAAGGGCACGTTCAGCGTAAGTTCTTCGTTACTGCCGCCGCCTTCCGTAAAGCTTGAAATCCCGAAGCTTGCACGGATTACATCCTTGCCGTGCAATGCCGCTGGCGACCAGGCAATACCTACCCGGGGCAGCCAGTCTCCGATCCCCAGATAGTTGTTGTAGAGCGCTCTGTTCCCAAACTTTGTCGTGCCATCACGCCCGTCCGCAGTGTAAATCGTGCCATTCACAAGACCGAAGTTAACTACACGGTTGTTAGCTTCATACAAAGGCGTGTGGTCTTCGAAACGTATGCCAAGGTTCAAGGTGAGGGTATTGGTAACCCGCCAGTCGTCCTGGACATAGACGCCAAAGATATTCCCTCGAAGCTTGGCGGGCGAGCTTACCACCCCCCCTGTGTCTCTGAAGGAATTTGCGCTGGCAACGTCGCCTAGATAGAAATCAGCCAGCGACGAGCCGGTTAAAGAGGCGATGTTCAGACTTCCCAAAGCGCCATTGTTTCCCTGGTAAATGTAGTCCTGCCGTTCCCGGGCATACTGGAATCCAGTCTTGATCTGGTGCCGGCCGCCGGTCCAGATCAGGTTGTCTTCAAACTGAACCTGGGTGGAATGAAATACCTGAATGAGGTTGTTCAGTCCCAGACTGGCCGCAGCTCCGCCGCCGGCGCCCGTGATGTTAAGCTGAACCAACCCTGGCCCCTGCAGATTCCCTCCCGCTATGCCAAGTTGCTGACTGATATTTCCAAGGGAAGAGGTTGGCGTTTCCCGCGAATCGAACCGGACGGCGTTGAAACCCACGCGAGCTTCGTTCAGCAGGTTCGGTCTGAGAGTATGCGTCCAGTCGAGGGCGGCGTTTTTGACGGGCTCATCACTACCCTCGGTCGCGCCGGAATTGCAGGCAACGCAGCCGGTGAAAGTGGGCTGATTCAGGTCCATCTGGGACCAGCGGCCGAAAATACGATCTCTCTGGGAAGGAACAAAATCAATTTTCAAGTCCCCTTGATTGTTGTTCAGGTCATTGCCGCTGTTGTAGAAGATGTTATTTCCGACCAGGCTATTAATCTGCGGAAGCGGATAAAGCCTCGTTAGCGCAAACAAATTCGTGGCCACCGGATCCGGCGTGAGTCCCGCGGCGGCGAGATTGTTGTTGGGGATGGGCTGGCCAGCATTTGCTCCAGACGGAAACTTTAGTTGGGTCGCCCCGGTGCCACCTGTGCATACCCCACCGACAAAGGTACCTTCATAGTCGGTACAAAGTTGGCCAAAATCGCCGGCACGGGCTTGGGCAGTCAAGACCTGAGCGCCAGTGTTCCCCGCATTAACCAGGCGCTGGCCTTGATAGTCGGCGAAGAAAAACAGCTTATCCTTAATGATGGGACCGCCAATGGTACCCCCGAACTGGTTGTAACGGAACTCGGGTTTATTTTGAACGCCCTGCGCATTGAATCCCGTTAGGCCATTGTCTACACCCTGGGTCCACCCTGCAGAGGCCTTGTTGGCATCCAGAGCATCATTGCGGAAAAATTCAAAGAGATCCCCGTGGAAGCGGTTTGTGCCGGACTTGATGCTGGCGCTAATCACTCCGCCTTGATAGTTGCCGAATTCAGCGGAGGCGTTCTGCGTAATCAGGTTGAACTCCTGAATGGCGTCGATACCAGGCGTGTAGCCCACCTCATTATTCTTGTCTTCGCTATTGAGAATACCGTCCAGAAGGTACTCGTTGGCCTGCTCGCGATTTCCGTTAATGTAGGGCCGGCCGGAATTGGTCATACTCTGTACCTGTCTCATGCCATCGGGATCGACATTGGTCACGCCCGGCGCGAGTAACGTCAACTGCAGGTAGTTTCGCGAAGCCAGAGGCATCGAGGTCGCCGTGCTGGCATCAATAAGAGTGCTGACCTCGGTGGATTGAGTTTGAAGCAGCGGGGCTTCCCCACTGACTTCGACCGTTTCTGAGGTCTTCCCCACTTTCATCTGGAAATTGAGGCTGGCGGTTTGGTTGAGCACAAGTGTGAAGGCAGGATAGACCGCGGCCTCGAAGCCAGGAGCGGTGACCCGCACCGTATAGGTCCCAACCGGCAGGCGGGTCAGGTTGAAAACCCCGGCGTCATTGGTGTTTGCCGTCCATACGGTTCCGCGTTCGGTGTCCGTCGCATTTGCCGTTGCCGCTTTGACCGCTGCCCCGCTGGGATCAACCACGACGCCAGTGATTCCGGCGGTCACCTCTTGTGCCGAGGCGGGCAGGAGAAATGCGATCAGGCCGACCGCTACCAGCAGCATTGCTACGCCACACGTGAGTTTCTTCATAACGCAATCTCCTGAACATTCACAATCGGATCCGGTAACAGACTCGTGGGTACGAACGTCATAGTAGAATCGTACTATGCTATATAGCATCTCTCCCCTAATGGTCAAGAAGAAAAAGCACGATTCTTGAAAAAAATTCTTTGGGTCTACTATAGCGGAGGAAGGACAGCGGCTGCTTGCGCCCAGCGGCCTTTCAAAACGGATTTTCCGCCCAAATCGTATTCTGGCATCATAACCATGATGATCCCGCAGGGTTCTCGGTCCTTGCATAGCCCTTTACAACGGAGGCGGATGGGATTAAGGTCTCCTGTGTGGGGAAGCAGCATCAGTGCTATAGGGCTGCGTAAGAACCAGCCAGAGTGGGCTTTTTCGCGTTTTTCCACACTCGGTTGACTTTAGCTCTATAGCAGCTCTTGGAGTCGAATTTGGGGTCGGTGGTGGTCGGAGGCGCTGCCTTCCCAGCTCTTTTCGGAGAACTCATGGGACAAAACCATCGGGATGGGGTCGCCGCATATAAGAAGATCCAATCCGCCATCCTCGAGCGCATCGAGGGCGGACATCTGAAGCCGGGAGACTCCGTCCACTCAGAACGCGAACTGGCGAAGCTTCATAGCGTTAGCTTGATGACAGCTCGCCACGCGCTGACCGAACTGGAGAGGGAAGGCATCGTGATTAGGCGACGTGGCGCCGGCACGTTCGTCGCACCTCCCAAGATTCACTTCAACAAATTGGTCGGCTTCACCGAACAGATGGCCAGCCGCGGTCTTCAGGCATCCTCCAGAACTCTGGTCGCGAAGGTCGTTAGCCCTGAGCCGGAGATTGCCGCGCGGCTCAATTTGTCCCCTTCCGCCAGCCTCGTCAAGGTGGAGCGCTTGCGTCAAGGCGGCGGCGAGCCCTTCTCTCTGGAAACCTGTTATTTCTCCGCCGAGAGGTTTGCGGGCTTGACCAAGGATCCTGTGGCCCATGGTTCCCTGTTCGCCATCCTAGAGCGTGATTACAAACTGGAAATCGCTTACGCCGACGAAGAGATCGATGCCATTGCTGCCGATGCCAGGATGTCAGATCTTTTTGGCGTGGCTAAAGGATCTCCGTTGCTGCGCATCCGGCAGGTCATCTTCTCCACCGCAGGCCGGCCCGAGATCTACGTGTTGGGTATCTATCGCGCAGACCGCCACACCCTGCTGGTCCGCCGCTTCCGTTGAGAACCTCGCAAGCTCTCTAAAACGTCGAACTTCACGCGCGGAGCGCCCTATGAACTCATTGACCTGTTGGGGAGTGTATGCATCCTTGAACTCGCCAACAGTACACCTGGCGTGCTGGAATTGCTCCGCCTCACTCATCTGACGCGGATGTTCTCGTCGTAAAGGCCGACCTGATTTTGACTTCATCCAGATAAATGCCCCAAAGTGCCGGGGGCCCCGCTCAAGCTCGCCTTGGTGTCGCAAAATCTCTATCACACTCATTGGCCCCTTGACCACGGGGTTCCAAACGAGTCGATTCCTGCCTGATTAGAAAACTACACCTTTCTAACGCCGGAGATTGAGCCAAAAAAGAACCAATGTTTATACGGGTCAGAAGGACGAGGTTTTCTAACATCTCTGCAAATTGAACATCAATGGGTACTCTATACAAACGCGCTGGAAGCCGAAAGTGGATGATGGCTGTAACCGTGGCCGGACGTCAGCACTGCAAGAGCACGCACACATCGAACAAGCGTCTCGCCGGTCAGATGCTGTCACGTTGGAAGAAGGTATTCGAAGGACGTTTCCAGCTTCCATCAACTAGACTCATGGAACAGCAATGCGTCAGGTTAGGATTTCTGGCGGAGAGGGAGGGATTCGAACCCCCGATACCCTTTCGGGTATGCCGGTTTTCAAGACCGGAGCCATCAACCACTCGGCCACCTCTCCCTTACTACAGTTTTACTACAGTTCTCAGGTCGCGGGCCGCTCTTCGGACGTCAATCCATTTAAATTCAATCGCTTACAAGAGAGCGTCGAAAGCCGTGCTGAGGTTTTCAAGACCGCCTGTTTCAACCACTCACACATCCCTCCGCGCGGGTATCCTAGGCGGATGCCGTCTGGGGCTAGTTTACAACAGGTCCCACAGGAAAGAAAAAGAAGAGGACGCGGGAGTCCCATTGTTCGCTACTTTAGACCGAACGCCTTTGAATGAAACTCCATGACTTCCGTGAAGTGTGCCAGGAAATAGGAAAGGCTGTGGTCGCCGGGATAGGAGTGATACTCATGCGGCACGCCTTCTTTCTGCAATTGCTCGTGCAGCACGGCGGCGCCTTTCTCGAAGCCATAATTGTCATCCTGACCGCAGTTGAAATAGATTGCCATCTTTCGCAGCGCAGCCCGGTTTCTTTCCGCAAGAACAAAAGGACTATTTTCTTTCCAGTGAGGAACGTTGATCGGGCTTCCGAAAACCTCTGCCAGTAACTTTCCCAATGGCGCACCCGCGCGCGCCGCGGTGTCGAGTTCCTGTGGCGATTCGGTGATTAGAGCGGCGCTTTGCGCGCTGACCGCAGAAAACATTTCAGGGTGAGCGAACGCGAAACGTAGGGCACCATATCCGCCCATCGAGATGCCGCTGATGGCGCGACTGTGCCGATTCTTACTAATGCGGTATGTTGATTCGATCAGCGGGATAAACTCTTGCAGAAAGAAATCACCGTAGCGCACCGTGCCGTCGGCAGAATTGACATAGAACGTTCGCCCTCCTTCCGGAGCGACTATGAGAAATTCGCCCATCTTGTGCTGCTGGCGAAGGTCGTCCAGCAGCGTCCATCCGCCGCTATTAAAGAGAGTTCGCTCGTTGTCCCCGAGGCCGTGCAGAAAGTAAAGGACAGAGTAGTTTTGCGGAGGATGTTTGCCTGCGCCGGCATCATAGCCGGCGGGCAAGTACACGCAATAATGAACCTGATGCTTCAGGATGCGGCTGTTGAGCGCGTTGCAGTCGATACGACTCTGCGCGTGAAGAGCGAATGAGAAGCCAATAACGGCGCCCAGGATGATGATTCTGAAACGTCGATCCATTCGTTTCAGTTTACTCGTAGCGTAGGGCCTGCACGGGATCTAGCCGAGCCGCGCGTCCCGCCGGGTAAAGACCAGCCGCGAGGCTTACGAAGAAAGAAAATAAAACGGCGAACGCAACCAGCCACCACGGCACCGACCAAAAATGCTCTGGCGGAAAAGACTGACTCTTGAGGTAAACATTCGTCCCGACATTAATAACCTGGCCAATAGCCCAACCCAAGGCGACGCCAACGATGCCGCCGAGAATGCCCATTGCGCCCGCCTCCGCGAAAAATAATCTCTTTATATCGCCGTCGCTGGCGCCAATGGCTTTCATGATGCCAATCTCGCGGCGGCGCTCGAGGATCGCCATCACCAGCGTGTTTACGATTCCGATGAAAGCGACCGCCAGAGCAAGGCTGCCGAAAATTCCCAGAAACACATCCAGCACTTTGAAAAACTGCTGTATGCTGCGGCTGGCATCAAGGATTGAGAAAGTGTTGAAGCCCATCTTCTTGATGGCATCTTCCACCTTCTGTACCTGGCCGGGATTTTTCACTCGCACGCTTACGGACGAATAAACTGGCTGGTCGCTCGTTGCGCGAGAAATCTCGCGCAGATCCGTGGGCTGCATAACGTGCAAGGTTTCAGCCAACTCTAGTGGCAGAAACACTCTCCCTCGCGTTGGACCGCGCATGCTCTCGGGGTCGAGATCGACGACGCCCACGATTGTCAGCTTCTGCTCGCGCGACACCACAGAATAAGCAACACTTTCCAGGGGGGTGGCGGCAGAACTGTCCTCCGAAGATGTTATGGGAACGCTTTGCGCCTTCTCGCGCTGCGCGTAACGCATGGTCAATTCTTTGCCCACCAGGGAAGCTGCGAGTTCCGCCACATTGGTCTCATCGACGCCGGCTTTTGGAGTTCTGCCCAGCAGCTCTTCCGCGAAAGTTTTTTGAAGAATCGCTTCGGCTGCTGTATTGGACGAGAAGAAATGTCCCTGTACGCTTTCGAAAGCGTCCGTCGATTTCGCCGAAGCCGGCAGCGCCGCGACGGTTGTCAGATGCGGCTTGTCTTCGTAACGCAACTCGGTGATGAAGCGAATATCCGGATACGCTTCAGTCACATTGGGCAGACCCTCGATCTTTACCCTCGTCGCTTCGTCAAGGATGGGGCTCTCGCCCGGGGCAGGTCCGCCGCGCTCCTCTTCGCGATTGAAGTTGCGAAGATCGCGGCGGGAGGTGACGACGACGGTATCGAATAATCCGGACTTCATCAAGCGGCGCGACGCCAGCTGTTGCAGCCCAATGCCCAGAGAGAGCATCGCGACCAGCGACGCTACTCCCACCGAAATGCCAATGGTTGTCAACGAATTCCGCAATAGAGATTCTCGCAGATTGCGCACCGCCAGTTCGGTCAGATCGGGGAGCTTCATGATCGCCCTCCAGAGCTAGAGCGCTCTACACCGGCGGAAATAGCCGCCGCGGCGTTCGATTCATCGCCCACCAGTTTGCCGTCCGCCAGGAAGATAAGGCGCTGGGCGTAGCGCTCGGCCAATGCACGCTCATGGGTCACCATAACGACTGTCATGCCTAACTCATGATTGAACTGGCGGAGCATGTTCATGATCTCGATTCCGGTGTGGCTATCGAGATTGCCGGTAGGCTCGTCCGCGAGCAGGAGTTGAGGGCGGTTGATGAGTGCGCGAGCTAGAGCGGCGCGTTGCTGTTCGCCGCCGGAAAGCTCACTCGGTCGATGATTCATTCGCGCCTGCAATCCAACTCTGGCAAGCGCCTCGCGCGCCAGGTGGTCACGTTTTCCGCGATCGACTTCGGCAAAGCGCATGGGCAATTCAACATTTTCTGCGAGCGTCATGCTAGCGATCAGATTGAATGATTGGAAGACCATGCCCACGGTATGCAACCGATACCTGGCCAGGTCCTCCCGCGAGAGTTGCGCGAGATTACGATCCTGCACAAACACACTGCCCGATGTAGGACGATCCAACCCGGCGATCAGATTGAGCACCGAAGATTTTCCGGAGCCAGAACTTCCCAGAAGGGCAACAAAATCTCCGGCGCGCACTTCAAGACTCACGCCATCAACGGCACGAATGACGGTGTCGCCCATCCGGTAATGACGGCAAAGGTTTTCCGCTCGGATACCCGAGGCTTGGTTCGCAGGAACATTTGTCGCTGGAGAATGAATGACGGGAGCGCTGTTCTGTAAAGACCTGTCCGTACTACCCATGAGCTAGCGGACCTCTCCCCTGAGCACGCGCAACGCATCGGCGGCCTTTGCATCGCCGTTTCGCGGCTGACCGGAGTTGCCGTTCCCCTCCACTTCAGCCACGTCTCCCTCGCCCGGCGCGAGAAAGAGGTTTTCCTCGACCCCATGCTGCCGAGTGTACAGATCGTAATAACGGCCTTGCGCGGCATAGAGTTGCTCGTGGGTGCCGCGCTCAAGAATTTGGCCTTGCTCCATCACTAGAATCTGGTCGGCGCGGCGGATAGTCGAAAGGCGGTGCGCGATCACAAAAGTAGTGCGGCCTTGCATCAGATAAGAGAGTCCCTGCTGGATCATTTGCTCAGATTCGGAGTCGAGACTCGAGGTTGCTTCGTCGAGAATCAAGATGCGGGGCTCAGCGAGAATAGCGCGTGCGATCGAAATGCGCTGCCGCTGGCCGCCGGAAAGCTTCACGCCGCGCTCGCCAACAATCGTGTCGTACTTGTCAGCGAACGATTCGGCGAACTCATCCACACGCGCGATTCGGCAGGCGCGCAGGATCTCTTCCGTGCTCGCATCAGGCCGTGAAAACGAGACGTTCTCGCGAATCGTGCCGTCGAACAGAAACGATTCCTGCAGCACAACTCCGAGACGGGTGCGGTAGGAATCAAGGCGAACTGTGCTCAAGTCCGTGCCATCGACCGTAACCGTGCCTTTGGTCGGCACGTAAAAAGCAGAGATCAGTCCGATGGTTGTCGATTTTCCTGAGCCGGATGAACCCACGAGCGCGGTCACTGTCCCAGGTTCGGCACGAAAAGCAATATTTTTCAATACTTCGTGCTTTCCGTCATAGCTGAAACTAACATCGTCAAACTCGATCCGTCCCACAATGTCGCGCAGAGCCACCCGTCGATTCGGGTCCTGATCTTCCGGCCTCTCCCGCATAATCTCCTGAGTTCGCTCGAGTCCGGCTAATGCCTCGGTGAGTTGAGTTCCGATAGCAACGATTTGCATGATGGGAGCAACCAGAAAACCGAGCAACAAGGTGTAAGAAAAGAATCCGCCGACCGTCAGGGTGCCGGATGCAATCTGATGCGTGCCCACATACATTGTGACTGCCCCCACCACGCCGAGCAGCACACTTGCCGAAAGGCCCATCACCGAAGTTGCCGTGAGCGTGCGCATTACGTTATCCAACAGGCGGCGTACTCCGGTGGCAAAAATTGCCTCTTCCCGCTGCTCCGCGTGATAGCCCTTAATCACGCGCACGCCGCCGAGCGACTCCGTAAGTCGGCCCGTGACCTCAGCATTGATTTTGCCGCGTTCGCGAAAGATCGGTCTGATCGTCGCAAATGCCTTGTTAAGCGCCACTGTGAAGCACAAGAGCGCACCCACCGCGATCAGCGTCATCTGGGGACTGGTGCGGAACAGCAGGACTAGCGCAATCCCAGAGGTGACCAATCCCCCAGCAAAATCCACCAGGCCAGTGCCCAGCAGATTCCGCACGCCCTCCACATCGCTCATAATGCGCGATACCAGATTGCCGGTTTTGTTGCTGTCGTAAAAAGCAACTGGCAGCCGAGAGATGTGAACTTGCACCTGTTCGCGCAGCTCAGCAATCAAACGCTGCGCCGCTTTCGACAACAATTGCGTCAGCGAAAAGGATGTAAAGCCCTGCACCAGGGTGGCAGCCAGTACGAGCAAAACCAGTGGCCGCAGTTGATCCATGCGATGTTTAGTGATGACCGTATCGATCAGAAACTTTGTGGAGTAAGGCAGAACCAGCGCGGCAACGCGGTTGATCACCATCAATACAAACCCGAGCGCAAGCAGCCAACGCCGCGGGCGCATCAGCTTCCAGACTTCCGGCAGAATGGCGCGGAGTCTCTCGACTTTCGGGGTCTTTTGGGCTGACTTGAGGTCGGTGGTCAATTTATTGTTGGACTCCGCCAGAGCTGAATTCGCTTCATTATTACTGCATTGTGACATGCCGTGGCCGGCCGATGTATCCTCGGGGCGTGGCACGTCCGCCGTCGCCGGAGCGCTCTCCAACCCTGGGCCTGTTGCTCGGCCTGATCATCACGCTTGCGGCGATTGTGGCCTACTCCACCTATATTACGTGGCAAATTGCTGGCTTGCGCAAACTTCAAGCTGAACTGATTGACCGCAATCGCAAAGACTCTTTGCAGTTATTGCGCATTCAAAACGACCTGAACCTGCTCGCGGTCGCGATGCGGGACATGATTGACAACGACGAGCCGTATCCGCTCACAGCATGGGCGGCGCAGTTTCAGCGCATTCATACCGATCTGGACGATGCCATGCGCCTGGAAGCGCAATTGGCGCCCACTAGCCGCACGCCCGAGCAAAGCGCTTCACTCAGCGGTTCGCTCACCCAATTCTGGGATGCGGTCGATCGTGTATTTGCGCTGGCTGGCGATGGGAAAGAAAAGGATGCTCGGCAACAGATTCAACTTTCGCTGCAGGCGCGACAAGAGGCTTTGAGCACAGCCGTCGCCCGTTTGTTGGTGCAGAACAGCGACAACGAAGAACAGGCCGCACAGCGCATCATTCAGATCTATGATCGGGTGCAGCGGCAAGTGTATGTGTTCCTGGCCGCGACGCTGGCTGCGATTCTGCTGACCGGACTTCTCCATGATCCGATGGAACCGTCGACTGTTTGCGCATATGGCGGAGCTTTCCGAGCGGCGCAGCGAACTGGCGCAGAAACTGATTGCAACGCAGGAATCGACGCTGCGCTACATTTCGCGCGAACTGCACGATGAGTTTGGCCAAATTCTGACGGCGATGGGATCGATGCTCGGCCGCGCCGGAGCTCACGCTCCAGAGGGATCGTCGTTGCGCAACGATTTGCAGGAAGTTCGCCAGATCGCGCAGGAAACCCTGGATCGCGTCCGCAGCCTCTCGCAGGCGCTCATCCGGTGATGCTGGATGAAGCGGGGCTGGAAACTACGCTTGACTGGTACATTCCAACCGTAGAAAGGCAGATGGGGATTGCCATATCCTATGAAAAGCATGGGGCGCCCTATGCGGTGGGCGGCAGTGCGGCAGTGCAGATTTACCGGGTGCTGCAAGAAGCGTTGAACAATACCGCGCGGCATTCCGGCGCTAAGCAGGCTTGGGTGCGACTGCATTTTCTGCCGGCAACGCTTGAGTTAGAAGTGGAAGATCACGGGACGGGCTTCAACGGGCGGACGGCGAAGCCGGGCATTGGACTGGTCGCAATGCGGGAGCGCGCAGAATTGATTGGGCGGGCGAATTGTATTTTCAATTCCCCCAGTGGGCGGGACATTGGTGCATTTGACTGTGCCACGCAACAAAGTTGAGTCCCGGATAATGAAGACCAAGGATAGACATGACAGACAAGATCACAGTGCTGCTTGTGGATGACCACGGCCTGGTGCGGCGGGGTTTCCGGCGCATGCTTGAAGATGAGCCCGACATGGAAGTTGTTGGTGAGGCTGGTGACGGCGAGGAGGCAGTCAGGCTGGCTCGCGAATTGAAGCCGAGGTTGTGGTCATGGACTGCGCTTTGCCCAAGATGAATGGCCTGGATGCAACGCGTCAGATTCTTCAAAGACCAGCCCGAGACAGCGATGCTCATGCTCAGCATGCATTCGGAGAGCACTTGGGTGCGCCAGGCGATCGACGCTGGCGCAAAGGGATACATTTTGAAGAACGCGATGAACCTGAGCTCGGGTCGGCGGTAAGGCGCGTTGCCGGTGGGGAAACCGTTTTCGATCCACAGGTTGAGCAACCTTCAGCCCTTAAAGGCGAGCGCAGTAGCGGGCTGACTCCGCGCGAGCTTGAAGTCCTGCAAATGATTGTGGATGGCAAGTCGAATAAGGAAATTGCCGGCGTCCTCGATCTCAGCGCCAATACGATTGCGGTTCATCGCGCCAACATCATGAACGCTCTCGGCATTCACAAGACGGCCGAGCTTGGTGGTTTACGCTATTCGCGCCGGGCTGGTGAATGTTCCGGTGAATCGCAGATCCTTTCTGCGGAGCATGGCTGGTCTGGCATCGCTGTCGCAGTTCCCGCTGCTGCGGGCGTTGGGCGCGCTCGGCGGAGCATCGGCTTCGCCCGGCTTTCGATTTGTTGATGTCACTTCTAGTGCCGGCATTCAGTTCCGGCACAACAGCGGAGCCTTTGGAGGAAAGTTCCTGCCTGAAACCTTGGGTTCCGGCTGCGCTTTTCTCGATTACGACCGCGACGGCTGGCAAGACATTCTTCTGATCAACGGCATGGATTGGCCCGGCCACAAGCAGCGGCGCTCCACGTTGCGGCTTTATCGCAACAACCGAAACGGTACTTTTACCGACGTCACTTCGCGCGCCGGGCTGGACATTGAAATGTATGGCATGGGCGTCGCCGTCGGCGATTACGACAACGACGGATTTCCCGACATCCTGGTCACTTGCGTGGGGCAGAATCGTCTGTTTCACAATACCGGCAAAGGAACCTTCACGGATGTAACCAACGCCAGCGGCCTGGGGAAGCGTCTCGCATTCAGCACCTCTGCTCTCTGGTTCGATTACGACCGCGACGGCCTGCTCGATCTGTTCGTCTGCAACTATGTGAAATGGTCGCCAGAACACGATGTGTTCTGCAGTCTCGATGGCAAGAATAAATCCTATTGCACGCCCGAGGCTTATCGTGGCGAGACCTGCTGGCTGTTTCATAATCGCGGCAAGGGCACATTCGAAGACGTCACCGCATCCAGCGGTATTTTCGACAGCAGTTCCAAATCTCTCGGCGTCGCCATGCTTGATGATGACCACGACGGCTGGCCAGATCTGCTGGTGGCGAACGACACTCAACCCAATAAGCTGTATCGAAACCAGCGCAACGGCACTTTCAAAGATGCAGCGGTCGAGGCTGGACTGGCTTTCAGCAGCGAAGGCAAAGCCCGCGCCGGCATGGGCGTTGATATTGCCGATTTCAGGAATTCAGGATACTCCGGCGTAGCCATCACGAACTTCGATAACGAAATGACCGGCCTGTATGAATTCGGCGGGAAAATCCTACGAAGACGTCGCAGCGCAAGCAGGAATTGGTCTTGCTTCAAGAAACAGTCTGGGTTTTGGATGCGTCTTTTCTCGACGCCAATCTTGACGGCTGGCTCGATCTTGCCGTGGCCAACGGCCACATCGACGAAACCGTGCGCAACATTCGCGGCAATGTGGGATATGCCCAGCCCCCGCAGTTGTTCCTCAACGATGGTCGGGGAAGATTTCGCGATGTCGCATCGGAACTCGACGGTGGATTCGAGCAACCGAAAGTGGGGCGCGGACTTGCTTATGCCGACTTCGATCGCGATGGCGACGTTGACTTGCTGATCACGGCAAACAATGGTCCCGCCTACTTGTACCGCAACGACCAACTCAGCGGAAATCGCAGCATCCGTTTTCGGCTCGTCGGCACCAAATCGAATCGTGATGCAATCGGCGCCGTAGTTCGTATCATGTCGGGCGGATTGAGTCAGTCGCGCATGGTGAAGAGCTGGGTCCAGCTATCTGTCGCAATCTGAACTACCGGTCACGTTTGGTCTGGAAAAGCGCGATCGCGCGGAGCATGTCGTCATCACCTGGCCGAGCGGCAGAACTGAAGAATTTTCAAACCTGGCAGCGGGACGGTGCTACGAATGCATCGAAGGCAAAGGGATCTCGGCGCAGGATGGATTTTGATCGCGCGAAATCACTTTCAAGGACGAGTAATCGTTCCGCCGGTGCTGAGGTCAATCTCCACCGATTCGCCCACTCGCAAAAAAAGAGTGCTCGGATTCTTCATTCCCCATTTCGCATAAGGCACGGCGAAGTGCAGTGTCGCGGTCCAGTGGTCGGGGAACGTCTCTATCTCAGCAGGGACCGTCAATTCATGGTCCGATCCGTGGATGTTGAAAATCCCATGCACGCGCACCGAAGACTTTCCTTGCAGGGCCACGGTTCCCTCAAGATGATCGGGATGAAAGGTGATTTCGGGGTAGCGGTCGCTCTCCAGGACTTCGCGGTGCATCTTTCGATCGCGCATCCCGCTGCCGCTTTCGCCGCTTTTGGCGTCGACTATGATTTCGCCAGTCAGCTTGTCTGATGCGGGATCGAAACGAACAGAGCCTCGCTTCAAATGAAAAGTTCCGTGAACCGTGTGCAGCACATCGCCGAGAGTGAAATTCACAGTGGTGTGCTGAGGATCAAGCTGGAAGCCCACGTCCTGGGCGGCAGCCGCAGTGCTGACTATCGACAGAAATGCAATGACTGCCAGGTTCTGGCACGCACGAATTTGGCGGCAGGCCGCGGAGTTATTTCTCATGCACTTCTGCAGTCAGCAGCCTCCGGTCAAGAAGCTTGGGCCGCCAATCACTGACACATCCGTCGAATCGGGCAACCCCTCGACCTCACCATTGCAGAAGTAATAGCTCGGAACAAAAGCCCGGTCCCATGGCGGCAAGCAGGCCCAACGTGCCGGGCTTAGGGCGACGGTTCCTCATCACGTCTTCAAGCACAACGAGCACGGAAGCTGACGATAGATTTCCCACCTTGCGCAAGCAATCCCAAGAAGCGTCCAACTCGCCATTGTGCAACCCCAAAGCTGCGGCCGAAGCATCGAGCACTTTCGGTCCGCCAGTGTGCAGCACCCAGCTTTTCAAGTCGCTTCGCTGATATCCGTTGTCCGCAAGAAAGGCGTCCACGTCTCGCCCCAGGTTCTCCCGAATCAGAGTCGGAACCTCGGTCGACAAAAGAATGCGGAACCCTTTCTCGGAAATATTCCAGCCCATCATCTCCTCGGTGCTGGGATAGAAGACTGACCGAGTCGCGAGAACCTTAGGCCCGACAATTTCGGGGCCATCCGATTCGAATTCCGCGCCGGTCACAATCACGGCGGCAGCGCCATCGGCAAAAAGTCCCGAAGAAATCAGGTTCGCAACCGACAAATCCTCGCGCTGCAAAGTGAGGGAACATAGCTCGACCGATACCAGCGCCGCAGCCTGCTTCGGATAGGCGCGAACGTAATCCGAAGCGCGCGCGATTCCGGCAGCGCCGGCCACGCATCCCAGGCCAAATATCGGAGTGCGTCGAATGTTGGCTGGGAGCCCCATCCGGTTGATCAGCAGAGCGTCGATCGAAGGGCTCGCGATTCCAGTTACAGTCGTGAATAGCAGGGCGCCCAGGACGTCGGGTTTCAGCCCGGCATTGTGAAGTGCCAGGCAGAGCGCCTGCTCGCCCAATTCCTGCGCGACCCTGATCCAGATATCGTTGGCTTGACCCCACGTCTTGATGTCGACGTATTCCTCAGCGGGGACCGCGAGGTAACGGCCGTCAACTGTGACGTTACGATGTAATCTTGCCAGCAACAGCGGATTCTTAAGTTGATCTCCCCAATAATCCTGGAGGCGGTCAAGAAGAACCTTCTGTGTGTAGTAATGTTTTGGAAAGGCGCTTGCCGCGCTTGCGATCCTCATGGATTCTGTGTCCTGAACTCAGTCTCGGCACGGAATCCATCCCAGCCAACCGAATCCGAAAAAACTCCTTTCAGATTCGATGTTTGGGCGCCCGTGAGGGGTTGCACACGGGGGGACCTGCGCCGGCCCTGCTATTGTCGCAGACTTGGAAAACTTTGTTTCTCATAATGCCCTGAGTGGGCACCTTACGGCAAGGGCTTCCGGTGCGCCACACGGCTACGATAGCCATACTTCGCTCATTTACCCAGGACCGCAATCGAGCTCGGCGTGTTTCCTACGGCGTACGTGGAAATCGCAGTTAAACTGCCGCTGCTGACCTCGAACACCTCAATACCCGCGGCAGAGGCCTGATTCCCGACAAACAAATATTTCCCGTTCGGATCCATAACCAGAAAACTCGGGCTACCTTCGCTGGCAAAGGCATTGGTAGTCGTAGATGTGGTGAGGGCGGTGGGCAATCCACTGGAGCTAATCGAAAATGAGGCAACATTGTTGGACCCTTGATCGGCTACATAGAGGAACTGTCCCTTGGCATCCAGGATCAGCGAGATCGGACTAGTAGTAATGTTGCTACCGCCGTTGAGCGGAGAACCAGAAACCTCCTGCAATGCGCCGGGCGAGGGGATTCCAATGGTGAAAATGGAGATCGAGTTGGATCCATAGTTTCCGGTGTAGAGGTGAGTACCGCTGGGGTCGATTGCGAGTCCATACGGGTCAGGATCGTCGGTATTGGTCGGATTGAGCGCCGTCAGCGTTCCGGAATTCACGCTAAAGCCTTCGATCAACCCTCTCGATGCGCTCGGGGCAGTGACGTAAAGGAAGTCACCTTTTGGCGTAAGTTGAATATTGTGTGGGGTCACGCCGATGTAAAACGGCGAGCCGTTAATTTGGCTGAGAGCACCATTGCTAGTATTGATCGAGAATACCGAGATATTGTTCGATCCGACATTCGCCACGTACAGAAAAGCGCCGGCAGGGTCTATGGCTAGAAGTGTTGGCTCCGTGGCGCTGGATCCGACTGGAGTCCTGGGAAACACCTCGGTCAAAGCACCATCGCTGGCGATGGTGAAGAGTGAAATGTCATTCTCGTTTTGACCGGGATTCGACACGTACAGAAAATTTCCCGACGGATGGATAACCACAGAGCTGGCTCCGTCGCCCACCGTATAGGGACTCCCCGTAATCTGCGTGAGTACCCCGGATGCAGGGTCCTCCCGAAAGACAATCACTTGATTGACCGCCGGAATGGTTGCGTAGACGAAGTGGCTGGAATTCTTACCGCAGCTTATACAACCAGCCATGCCCGCAAGAACAAACAACAGGACCAATGCCTTCTGAAGCATCCGCGACTCCTGAGAGAATTTGAAAGCGAAGAACAATAATACTGGAAGGCCGCAAAACTAGCTGGGAAAGAAACATCGCCAATACACGCCATGGAGAGAAAAGGGCCTTAGATAGTGCGAACCATTCAGGTTGGCGGCGTCCGTACTTCTTAAAGCCAGCTGAAACTTCTCTTGCCCGTTTCTAGCCTAGTTGCTGCGATGCGATCTGGACGAAACGAGGTTGCACGCAGGATGGTTGCTGATCCGACTATTTAGGCTTTCGAAGTCGAGACTTCAGGCGGCCAGTGGCTCAGTGGGCCGGACTCGGTCTGGGAGCTGCAGAAGAGCGTTCAACCGGAGATCTTTCTTCACCGCCTCCCAACGCCATCCGCAAACGATCAAGATACACGTAGACGACCGGGGTAGTGAATAATGTAAGCGCCTGGCTGACGATCAGTCCACCAACAATGGTAATGCCGAGAGGGCGGTGCAATTCAGAACCAGTACCGGTGCCCAGCGCCAGAGGCAGGCCTCCCAGCAGGGCAGCCATGGTTGTCATCATGATCGGGCGGAAGCGCAACAGGCAGGCTTCGTAAATGGCGTCGACCGGCTTTTTGCCTTGTGTCCGCTCCACCTCGAGGGCCACGTCTATCATCATAATGGCGTTCTTCTTTACCAGGCCAATCAGCAAAATGATGCCGATCGTCCCAATCACGTTGAGTTCGTTGTGAGTCAAAAGCAATGCCAGCAAGGCTCCCACGCCCGCCGAAGGGATGGTGGAGAGAATCGTGATGGGGTGGATGTAGCTTTCGTAGAGCATGCCCAGCACGATGTAAACCGTGACCAGCGCGGTAACAATCAGCACAAATTCGCTCGAGAGCGACTCCTGGAACGCCTGAGCCGTGCCTTGGAAACTCGCCTGGATGGTCGCGGGGAAGCCGATGGAACTCTCGACTTTTTCGATGGCTTGCGTCGCCTGTCCAAGAGAGATTCCGCGAGCCAGGTTAAATGAAATTGTAACCGACGGAAACTGGCTCTGGTGATTCACGGCCAAAGGCATGTTGGAGGGAGCAAAGTGAGTGAACGCCGCCAGGGGTATGGGAGCGCCGCTGGTAGAGCGCAAGTAGATATTCTGCAGAGCGTCGGTGGTCTGTTGGAACTCCGGCGCCACTTCCATGACCACATGGTATTGATTCAGCGGCCGGTACATGGTCGAGACCTGGCGCTGTCCGAAGGCGTCGTAGAGGGCGTTATCGATGTCCTGTGCGGCGACGCCCAACCGGCTGGCGGTGTCACGGTCGATCACCAGCTGCGCCTGCAAGCCCTTGTCTTGCTGGTCGGTATTTACATCGCGCAGCTCCTGCAGGCTGCGCATTTTCTGCAGCAACAGCGGACCCCAGTTGTTGAGTTCATTTAAGTCCTCGCCCTGAATCGTATACTGATACTGAGCCGCCCCGAAGCGTCCGCCAATAGTCAGGTCCTGCTGCGCTTGCAGGAACAGAGTGGCTCCCGGAACGGCCGCGAGTTTACCCCGCAATCGATTGATCACATCGTCGGCGCTAAAGTAGCAAGGGTTCCAGAAGTGGGGAGTCTTGCATTGGCCGCGCCGCTCGAGCGGCTTCAGCATGACGAAGAATCGGCCTTGATTTGTCGCCGAGCCGCCGCCCGCGAACCCGACCGCTGTATCGACTGCCGGATCCTTCAGGATGATTTGCACGAACTGTTTCATCTTGCCGCTCATGGCCTGGAATGAGATGTCTTGTGCCGCCTGAACCGAGCCATTAAGCCGTCCCGTATCCTGCTGTGGGAAAAATCCTTTGGGCACGACCTTGTACAGGTAAATGCTCAAGCACGCCACCAGAATGGTCACGATCAGTGTGGCCAGCTGACGCTGCAGAACCCACTTCAGGGCATGGTCGTAGGTTGCCAGCAGGTGGTCGAAGAACCATTCACTGGAGCGATAGAAAATGTTATGCCGCTTGTTCGATTCGGACGGGCGCAGGAACTTGGCGCACATCGTCGGGGTAGTGGTCAGCGATACCAGCAACGAAACCCCGATCGCGATGCTCAGCGTCACCGCGAACTCGCGAAACAGCCGCCCCACAATCCCGCCCATCATCAGCAAAGGGATGAAGACCGCCACCAGCGAAACGCTCATCGACAGGACGGTGAAACCAATTTCCGCCGCTCCCTTGAACGCCGCCTGCACCGCGTCCATCCCGTGCTCCACGTAACGCGTGATGTTCTCCAGAACCACGATGGCATCGTCCACCACGAATCCAGTGGAGATCGCCAGTGCCATCAGTGACAGATTATCCAGGCTGTAATCCAGCAGATACATCCCGCCGAAAGTGCCCACCAGAGAAAGCGGGACGGCAATGCTGGGAATCACCGTCGCCCGCACCGTGCGCAGGAAGACGAACACCACCAGAATCACCAGCACAATAGAAATCAGCAGTGTGGCTTCAATGTCTTTCACCGAGGCCCGGACCGTGAGCGTGCGGTCCGAGACCACTTCCAGCTTGATAGCCGGAGAAATCGAGGACTGGAGGTAGGGCATAAGAGCGCGCACGCGGTCCACAGTCGCGATGACGTTGGCGCCGGGCTGCCGGAAGATAACGACCAGCACTCCGGGTTTGCCATTGGCCACGCCAAGGTTGCGCACGTCCGCCACCGAGTCCTGCACATCCGCCACGTCTCCCAGCCGCACCGGACCGCCGTTATGATAGGCGACTATCAACGGCCGGTATCGATCCGCGGTAAAAAGTTGATCATTATCGGCGAACTCTTGAGACGTCGTGGCGTTTGAGACCTGTCCCTTGGCCTGATTGGCGTTGGCCAGATTGAGCGCGTTGCGCACCGTGTCCAGGCCCACTCCGAACTTGTTGAGCATCATCGGATTGACTTCGGCCCTCACCGCCGGCGGCGCCGACCCGTACGTGAACACCTGGCCCACTCCATTCACCTGCGAAAGCTTCTGCGCCAAAATCGAGTCGGAGGTGTCGTACAAACGCGCCACCGGAACCGTGTCCGAGGTGAGCGCCAGAATCAGGATGGGGGCGTCGGCTGGATTGATCTTGCGATAGGTAGGATTGCTCGGCAGATTGGCCGGGAGCTGGCTGCGAGCGGCATTGATGGCCGCTTGCACATCGCGGGCTGCGGCATCAATGTTCCGGTTCAAATCAAACTGGAGCGCGATGCCGGTCGAGCCCAGTTGGCTAGACGAGGTCATCTGGTTCACGCCCGAGATGCGCCCGAACTGCCGCTCCAGAGGCGTGGCTACAGCGGAAGCCATGGTTTGCGGATCGGCGCCCGGCAGCTGTGCACCCACGCTGATTACGGGGAAATCTACTCGTGGCAGCGAAGCCACTGGAAGATAGCTAAAGGCAAGAATCCCGGAGAGCAGCAGCGCCGCCGCCAGCAGCGAGGTGCCAATCGGACGCCGGATAAATGGAGCGGAAATACTCATGCTTTACATGCCAAAGCCTAATCCGCCGATGCCGCTCCGGGAGCAGGCTCGTGCGGAATCGGATTACCGATCTTGTATTTTTCGAACTTGTGCGCCAGGCGGTCAAACCACAGATAAACCACCGGCGTGGTATAGAGCGTGAGCAATTGGCTCAACAGCAGCCCACCCACAATGGTGATGCCCAAGGGCCGCCGCAACTCGGCGCCTGTGCCCGATCCCAGCGCCAAAGGCAAACCGCCGAGCAGCGCCGCCATGGTCGTCATCATGATGGGGCGGAAGCGCAGCAGGCAGGCTTGAAAAATGGCTTCCTCCGGCGGTTTGTGCTCCTCGCGCTCGGCCTCGAGCGCGAAGTCAATCATCATGATGGCGTTTTTCTTGACGATGCCGATCAGCAAAATGATGCCGATCAGCGCGACCACAGTAAGATCGTTCCCGGTCAGCATCAGGGCCAGAATTGCCCCCACGCCTGCCGATGGCAGCGTAGAAAGAATCGTGACTGGATGGATGTAGCTCTCGTACAAGACGCCGAGCACGATGTAGACGGTGACGATGGCTGCAAGAATCAGGAACGGTTCACTCGATAGCGAGTTTTGAAATGCTGCGGCTGTGCCTTGAAACGCAGCGTGGATACTTGGCGGCAACTGAATATCTTTTTCCGCCTGTTGAATGGCTTTGGTCGCCTCACCTAGCGAGGCTCCCGGCGCAAGATTAAATGACAGGGTTACGACCGGGAATTGCCCCTGATGATTAACGGCGAGGGTGGTGGTTGTCGATTGTATGTGCGTGAAAGCGGTAATCGGCACCGGGGGGCCGCTGGTTGCGGCGCTGGACGCATTGGCTGTAGGTGCGCCCGTGGCCGGCGTAATAGTGCCGGGACGAACATAGATGTCGTTCATCGCTTCCGGCGTCTGGGCGAAGCTGGGCAACACTTCCAGCACAACATGGTACTGATTCAACTGGGTGAAGATGGTTGAAACCAGCCGCTGTCCGAAGGCGTCGTAGAGCGTATTGTCGATGGCCTGCGGAAGAATACCCATCCGCGAAGCGGTATCGCGGTCGATTGTAATATTTGTCTTGAGGCCACCGTTGAGCTGGTCGGTGGCCACATCGCGCAATTCCGGAGCGGCACGCAGTTTCTCCACGAGCTTTGGAGTCCATTGCGCCAGCTCCTGCGCGTCGGCGTCTTCAATGGAATATTGGAACTGGGTGCGGCTGACGCGGTCTTCTACCGTCAAATCCTGCACCGGTTGCATGTAAAGTGTGATGCCGTCGACTTTCGCCAGCTCTGGCTGCAAACGGCGGATGATCGCGGAAGCGTCATCACTGCGCTGATCGCGTGGCTTCAGGTTGATCTGAATGCGGCCGCTATTGGGAGTGGTGTTCGTGCCGTCCACGCCGATGAAGGACGACAAGCTGTCTACATCTTTATCTTTGAGAATCACCTTCGCGAGTTCCTGCTGGTTTCGGGACATGGCATCAAACGAAATGCTGTCGGGCGCTTGCGAAATTCCCAGAATTACGCCCGTATCCTGCACCGGGAAGAATCCCTTGGGCACAATCACGTAGAGAATCAAGGTGAGGACCAGAGTTCCGAAAGTTATGATTAATGTTGCGGTTTGGTGCTTGAGCACCCATTTCACCGTACGCCCATAAAAGGCGATCACCCGGTTGTAATAATCCTCCGTGACTTCGTAGAACCTTCCCTTTTCGCCTTCCTTGCGATGCTTGAGCAGCTTGGCGCACATCATCGGCGTCAAGCTAAGTGAAACTGCCGCCGAAACCAGAATTGTCACCGCCAGCGTTACGGCGAACTCGCGGAAGAGGCGTCCGACAATGTCACCCATGAAAAGCAGCGGAATGAGCACAGCAATCAGAGACACGGTAAGCGACACAATGGTGAAACCGATCTGTCCTGACCCTTTGAGAGCCGCATCCAGCGGCGAATCTCCGGCTTCAAGGTAGCGATCGATGTTTTCGATCATGACGATGGCGTCGTCTACCACAAAACCGGTAGAGATGGTCAACGCCATGAGCGTCAGATTGTTGAGGCTATACCCCAGCAAATACATCACGCCAAACGTTCCCACAATCGACAGCGGCACCGCGACGCTGGGAATGAACGTGGCCCGCAGATTACGCAGGAAAAAGAAAATCACGATGACCACCAGCACGATCGTCAACGCCAACTCAAACTCAACGTCCTTTACAGAGGCGCGGATGGTCGTGGTGCGGTCGGTGAGAATCTGCACTTTCACCGCCGAGGGCAGCGACGCCTGCAGTTGAGGCAGGAGCTTCTTGATCCGGTCGACGACGCTGATGATGTTCGCCCCGGGCTGGCGCTGGATATTGACGATGACCGCGGGGGTGGTATTCATCCACGCAGCCAGCAGAGTGTTTTCAGTGCCGTCGATAACGTTAGCCACATCGCTCAGGCGCACCGGCGCACCGTTGCGGTAAGCGACCACGATAGGTTTGTACTGGTCGCTGGAAAAAAGCTGGTCGTTGGCGCCGATTGTGTAGGATTGGCGCGAGCCGTCGATGACCCCCTTCGCCTGGTCCACGTTGGCGGCGGCCATTGCCGTGCGAATATCTTCGAGGCTCAATCCGTAGGACGCCAGCTGAGTCGGGTTAACCTGAATTCGAACCGCGGGCTTCTGCCCGCCGCTGATGGAGACCAGTCCCACGCCAGGTAGTTGCGAGACTTTCTGCGCCAGAGCGGTGTCGGCGAGATCCTCCACCTTCGACAGCGGGAGGGAGTCCGATGTCATGGCTAGTGTGAGAATCGGAGCGTCGGCGGGGTTAACCTTGTTGTAGATGGGAGGGTTCGGCAAGTCTGTCGGCAGGTAAGTGGCTGCCGCGTTGACCGCGGCCTGCACTTGCTGCTCTTCGACGTCAATGTTCTGATCCAGAGCAAACTGCAGCGTGATTACAGAACTGCCAAATGAACTTGTCGAGGTCATCTGGCTCAGTCCAGGGACTTGTCCGAACTGCCGCTCCAGAGGGGAAGTAACCGACGACGCCATCACGTCGGGATCTGCGCCAGGATAAAACGTCACCACCTGAATAGTTGGGTAATCGACCTCCGGCAGGGCCGAGACAGGTAGCTGCATGAACGCAACCCCGCCCACCAGCAGCACGCCCACCATCAACAGCGTGGTCGCTACCGGCCGGAGAATGAATAACCGGGAAGGACTCATGAAGCCGGACTTCCTGAAGCTGGAGTGTTGGAGTTCGAGTTGCCAGTTTGGCCACTGGATGGCGTACCGGAGCCGCTGTTGCGTGGTTCTATCTTGCTGCCGGTTTGGAGCTTGTCCTGGCCATCGGTCACTACCGTGTCCCCGGGATTAAGTCCGCTGCTCACGGCCGTGGTGTTGCCCTGGCTAAGAGATATCGCTACGTTGCGCGCTTCCACGGTTTTGTCGGGCTTAACCAGATAGACGAACGTTCCTTGAGGACCACGCATGATCGCGGCCGTGGGTAGCACGGTACTGTTCTTCCGGGTTTCGAGAAGCAGGTTCGCATTGACGAACTGGTTAGGCCAGAGTTGGTTGTCTTTATTATCGAAGACAGCTTTCAGCTTGGCAGTTCCGGTTGTCACATCGATCTGATTATCGATGGTCTGCAGTTTGCCTGTCGCTAACTTGGTTTGGTCGTCCCGGCTATAGGCTTCGACCTGCAGCGTCGAGCTCTTCATGTGTTGCGATACGGTCGGCAACTGATCCTCGGGCAGAGTGAAGATCACACCAATCGGCTGCAATTGCGTGAGGATCAGCATGGGATTGGTGTCGGCGGCGTGCACGATGTTGCCTGGGTCAACCTGCCGCAAACCGACGCGGCCGGTGAACGGCGCCGTGATGTGGCAATAGACAATCTGGAGCTTGGCATTATCGATTTGCGCCTGGTCCGTACGGACCTGGCCGTCAAGCTGATCCACCGTGGATTTCTGAGTGTCGACTTGCTGTTGCGCAATGCTGCCGGAAGGAATCAAGGTCGTATAGCGGTCCAAGTTCAGTCTTGCATCGCGCAGCGACGCCTGATCTTTGAACAGCTGGGCCTGCATTTGTTCCAGTTGCACCTGGTAGGGACGCGGATCGATTACGATCAACAAATCGCCCTGCTTCACGTTCTGGCCTTCTTTGAAGTTCACCTGCATGATCTGTCCGTCGACACGGCTCTTGATGTTCGCCGTGTAAAACGCGGTTACCGATCCCAGGCCCACCAGATAAACCGGCATATCCTGCTGTTTCACCTGAGCGATTGCAACCGAAACCACATGGGGAGCTGCGGCTTGCGCTTTCTGCTGTTTGGAATCGGCGCTGGAGCAGCCCAGCATTGCGACGCACAGCGCACCCGCAGCGGCGGTGATAGCCAAATTTAACCGCATACGGAGGGCGAACGCTGATTTTTCTCGAGGCGAATAGGAGTCGATCATCTTCAAAGTTTTACCTGGCTGCGACATTTCACAAGACCGGCACTGAAACTGCCGTCCATTAGACGTATTCATTTTCAACTCGGTTGCGGCACCTTTCGCCGGAAAGGCAGCAGATCCTCTTACGCCAAGGTCCTCCCGATGGAGAGGCTCAGGTAGGAACCGGTATGCAGATGTAATACTAGAACCCAACCAAGCAAGCATCAACTGTCACGTTGCGCAGGTCAAGCTTGGGGGCGAACATTTTACAAAACTTTACGCCCTTTGACCCAATGTTTACGCTTTGGATGGTTGGAGAGCTAGCGGCGGGGGATGCACCGCTTCATAGGCGGCGATTGCCCCCTCGTGTTGCAGAGTAAGGCCGATATCGTCCAGGCCGTTTAGCAGGCAGTGACGAACGAATTCATCGATTGGAAACTTGGCACGGAACCCTTGATTGTCTCGCACCTCGCATTGCTCCAGGTCGACGGTGAGTTGGTAATGGTTGACCTCCCTGGCTCGACGCATTAGTTCCGCAGCCTCTTCGTCGCTCACCCGCACTGGTAGAAAACCATTCTTCGTGCTGTTATTGGCGAAGATGTCGGCGAAGGAAGATGAAACCACAGCGCGGAAGCCGAAATCCGCCAGCGCCCACACCGCATGCTCGCGCGACGAACCGCAGCCAAAATTCTTTCCCGCCACCAGAATGCTTGCGCCTTGGTAGCGCGGCTCATCCAGGACAAAACCCGCATTCTTTTTTCCGTCTGCGGAGAAGCGCCAGTCATGGAACAGAAATTGTCCAAAGCCCGTGCGCTCAATCCGTTTTAAAAACTGTTTGGGAATGATCTGGTCGGTATCGACGTTGACCCGGTCCAGCGGAGCCACAAGGCCGCGATGGGTACGAAAAGGTTTCATGGTTCATTCCTGACAAACATCATCCTGACCATCAGCACTTATTGAAACTTCCAGTTCCGAATATCCGTAAAATGTCCGGCAATAGCCGCCGCCGCTGCCATCATGGGACTCACCAGGTGAGTGCGCCCACCGCGTCCCTGCCGCCCTTCGAAGTTCCGGTTGCTGGTTGAAGCGCAGCGCTCGCCAGGCTTCAGAATGTCAGGGTTCATGCCGAGACACATCGAACAACCCGACTCGCGCCACTCGAATCCGGCGTCCAGAAAAATCCGGTGCAGGCCTTCCTGCTCCGCTGCACGCTTCACCGTCTGCGATCCAGGCACGACCATGGCGCGCACCTTCGCGCTTACGTGATGGCCTCTCGCCACGCGCGCCGCCGCCCTCAGATCCTCAATTCGGGAGTTCGTGCACGAGCCAATAAATACCCGATCAATGCCGATATCCTCGATGCGCTTCCCGGGCTGCAGGTCCATGTACTGCAAAGCAAGTTCGGTCGAACGGCGCTCGGATTCTTTCAAGCTTCCGGGTTCAGGCACGCGGCCCGTCACTGGCGCTACCATGCCTGGATTCGTGCCCCAGGTCACGAATGGACAAAGTTGCGCCGCGTCCATCTCCACCACTTTGCCGAAGGTCGCGCCTTCATCTGTGGGCAAGCTTCGCCAGTATTCGATCGCTTTCTGCCACTCGCTGTCGCGCGGCGCGAATCGTTTCCCTTTCACATAAGCAAACGTCGTTTCGTCTGGCGCCACCATTCCAGCCCGCGCACCCGCCTCAATGCTCATGTTGCACAAAGTCATCCGGCCTTCCATCGAGAGTGCGCGCACCGCTTCGCCGGCGTATTCAATAACGTGCCCCGTGGCGCCGTCGGTGCCGATCTGCCCGATAATTCCCAACGCCAGATCTTTTGCGGTCACGCCATCCGGCAAGCAACCGCGCACATCGATCTTCATCGTCTTCGGAGTTTGCTGGGCCAGGCACTGCGTGGCCAGAACGTGCTCCACTTCTGACGTTCCAATGCCGAAGGCCAGCGCTCCGAATGCTCCGTGCGTGCTGGTGTGGCTGTCGCCGCAAACTATCGTCATGTCCCGGCTGCGTCAGCCCCAACTCCGGACCGATCACATGCACGATTCCCTGGTCGGGAGAATCCATGTCGAAAAGGCGCACGCCGAACTCCTTGCAGTTGGATTGCAGCGCAGCAATCTGCTTTGCCGCGATCAGATCGGTGATCGGAGTTCCCCGCGGCTCGGTCGGAATGTTGTGGTCGACGGTGGCAAAAGTGCGCGAAGGCTGACGAACTTTTCTTCCCGAAACCCGCAGACCATCGAACGCCTGCGGCGAGGTCACCTCGTGCACCAGATGCAGATCGATGTAAATGATCGGAGACCGACCGCTCGGCTGCGCCACCAGATGCGCATCCCAAATCTTCTCGAAGAGTGTTCGCTTTGCAGGCATTTAAGAATTGAGACGGAGCCGTGGTTGGCGCGCGGACGCGCCAACTCGCGAGATTCTAGTTTTTCACAGCCCGCGAACACGAGCAAGTCGCCGACTATATTGTGCGTCCGTCCACTATTTTCAGGTATCATAAATCATTCATCCCATGATTAACGGCAAGCGCATAGCGGTCGTAATGCCCGCTTACAATGCGGAGAAAACCCTTGAGGTAACCGTCGGCGAACTGCCTCAGTTGGTCGATATCCGCATCCTCGTGGACGATCACAGCTCTGACCGCACCGTCGACCTGGCGAACAGCCTCGGCCTGCTTGTGTTTCAGCATGACCGCAACTACGGCTACGGACGCAATCAGCAAACTTGCTATCGTGAAGCCCTCGCGGCGGGCGCTGACGTGGTCATCATGCTCCATCCCGATTATCAATACACACCGCTGCTGGTAACGGCCATGGCGAGCATGGTGGCTTACGAGGTTTATGACGTGGTGCTGGGTTCGCGCATTATCGGCGGGACTGCGCTGCGCGGCGGGATGCCGCTCTACAAATACGTCTCGAACCGGCTGCTCACCGCGTTTGAAAATCTTTTTCTGGGAGTGAAGCTTTCGGAATACCACACCGGCTATCGCGCCTTCAGCCGCAGAGTGCTGACTGAACTCCCGCTGCTGGAAAATTCCGACGACTTCGTCTTCGACAACCAAATGCTCGCCCAGTGCGTGCACTTCGGCTTTCACATCGGAGAAGTGTCGTGTCCCACAAAATATTTTGAAGAGGCCTCATCCATCAACTTCCGCCGCAGCGTGAAGTACGGTTTCGGCGTGCTGGCCACGACTCTGCAATTTGCATTGCAACGAGTGGGACTGATCCACTACCCGCGCTTCAGCGACAAAGGCCGCAAGCTCGACCCCGGCTATCCTTCCTACTACGCCAGCCGAACCGAAACTGCTCGCCCCGCCTGAGGTTGTCGCGCGGAACTCCTTGACGCATATACGCCGGTTGCGGGAAGGGTCGAGCGCTACCTGTTCTTCTTTTCCTTCCCTGAGAGGAATCCGAGTATCTTGCTGGCGAAGTCGTCAGAGAATCCAAACCGAGCCTTGGCACGCGAGTAAAGGTCAACCGCTTTCTTATCCAGCCAGATCATCGCCGCTTTTCCCCAGCCATCCTGCGGCCGCGCAAAGTAATCGGTGGAATGTCCTGTAACCCGCTTGTCCTGCTCCAGCGTGTAGTAGTAGAGCGCCAGACTCTTGCGCGATTCTCCTTGGGGACAGGTAAGAGGGTCCGGAAACCCGTGCAGCGAGCGTTCGTCGGTCGTAAAAATGAGTGCGTGATTCAGCAGCGGAGGATACTTTACCCCGCACCGCGCCATCTTCCGCTCCCACAATTCAATCGACCCGCCCCACTCTTCCTGCCATCCCGGATTGAGATACAGAATCAGATTTATGCGCCGGTGCCAGTGAGTGTGAAAGTGGTGCATGGAAAAATCCGTGTGCACGTTCAGATAACCGCCAGGGCCAGACTGATGCAGACCGCCGCCCTCCAGCATGGGATCAGCCATCAGATTTGCGATTCCGGTCAACTCTGAGAGCCAGGCCACAAATTCCGGGGAGTTGAGCTCATCCGTAACCGCAGCCAGAGCTGGCGGAAAAAGCTGACGCTTCGCCATGCCTAACTTATTTTCGTTGGCATGCTTGTACTGCGTCCAGGCATCAGTCGTAGACCGGGGAAACTGCTCGGCTAACTCCGCCGCGACCTCCGGCTCAAGAAAATCCTTCAACAAAATATGTGGACAGGGTTTGTTCTCCCGGTATTGCTTCGCCAGGGCTGGCAGGGACGATTCCCACTTTTCGTAGGGAAATAGGCGGGAGTCGGCCCGAACGGCCGTAGCGCTAGACATGAGCTGAAATCTCCTATTATTGGAATTGTATCTGATCGGTGCGCCCCAACACTGTTTCAAAGTCCGGAATACCGCACGGAATCATGGAATCCGGCAAACCCGCACCGCGCTGTTTTGGTACGCGCAGGCGAGCCCAGCAATTCCCGGCTGTTGCACCACCACCCACTCGGCACCGTATGCATTCTTCAATCGAATGAAGTCCTCTAGCCCGAAACTCTTCCACCGAGTCTGAGCCTGCACTTGCGCCCACCACTCATCTGCTAAAGGAGGAAACATGCTCACCGCACCGCTGTCCTTGGATAAATCGGCCAGCCTGCTTCTTTCGGCCAGACAGCGGAAGCCCGTCGTGTCTTCTCCTGGCAGCTGCATGAAATCGGGGTTCAAGGCAAAGACCGCATCTACCGGTGTGTTATCGCGAATCCAGACAAACGCCTGCGCCCATTCATTCTTTGGATCTGTTCCGGGCCACTCGATATGCGCGTTCGCCGGAAAAAGTGCCCTTTGTGCTGTGAACATTCCAACGCCGAGAGGCACAAACAGCGCAAGCCAGCGCCACACCCGGTTCCTCAGCACAAACTCGCCTAGAAATCCGCCCATGATCAGAAACATCAGCATGTAAAGCAAGTGCAAGCTGCGTAGAGGCTGCAATCGCGCAAGACTTTCAAAGCGCGCCGGAAAATCAACTACCAATGCTGAGCAAAAGTAGATCAGGTCATAGATCACGAGACATCGGCACGTGAGCTCTAGCCTCCGCCATTGCCGTGCTCGGGCCATGCGGCCGAACCACCAGAGCAACGCCACGGGAGCTAGAATGCCCATCCATTCGTACCAGTGCCATAGCTGAATGTAGTGAAACTGATGCCGCATTGCAGCCGCGTGATAGGCGGGCGAAGTGGGAGGATCGAGCGAAATCCCAAACGGCAAAAGCCAGGCCGACGCAAGTACTGCATTTACCGTCGTGCGTGCCGATAACCCCTTGTCGAATCTCTCTGCGACCACCAAGAGAAAGCAAAATGAAAACGCGAACGCAGCCATCAGGGGATGAACGCTGCCCGCAAAGGCCAGCCAAATCGCCGCTCGCACATACTTTTTTCCCAGAGTCCCGGCCACGGCGAAGATGGCGGCAAACGCCGCCAGATTCCGCGGGTTCACGTATTGGTCAAATATATAAAGCGCGGTGCCTGCCACCGGAATAGTCAGCAACGCCGCTACCAGGCAAACACCGCCCCACCGCGCTTTTTCGTTCTGAAAAAACAAACCAGCCAACTCCCAGCAGGCAAGAAGCAGAAGAAAAATGGACGCCACGTGCCACACAAACAGCCCAACATCCATAGGCAGGTGAGTGACGCGCAAAGACAGCGCAATCAGATTAGGGAAAAATGTCAGGCTGGCGTGTGACTGAAAAAATTCCCGCCCCACTGGGAACAGCTCCGGATGCAGAATTCTCTCCACGCCCGGCAGGTAGATTTCCGCGTCTTCGGCAAATGGATGGTAGCCATGAACCAGCAGGGCTCCAGCCGTGAGGAGACAGAGTCCGAAGACAGTCTGCCATCTCGATGGAGCGGGAATGCTCAAGCAGTTTGGTGGCTGGTAGCGCCGTCTTTACCCTAATGACGTGGGATGGCGCTGTCAAATCTGCGCAATCACCATCGCAAGGGGGCGGAGTTAACCTAACAAGACGCGGAGTTAAACGAAGCAAGCAAAGGAATCAAGCTTCAACCAGTTCGATCTCGTTCTCCCGCACTTCGACCTCTTCTGTCTCTTCCTCGTCTCTTCTCTGCACTTTGCGGGCAGACACCAGCGAGGCCGCAAGAATCACGAGAAATGGGTCGATAGGCCTCCGGTAGTAGGCTTCTGGGCTAGTGATGTAATAGATGGCGGGAAAGCTGAGTAAAACAAGAGCGTAAAGGACTGCGATTGCAGCATCTTTTCGAAACGCTCGCCACAACCCGAGTAGCGCCAAAGCGGTAAGGGCCGTGCACAGAATAATATTTGGTGGATCAAGCGGCTCCTGCGCGAGATAACCCGGATCCAGGCTCCAGAATCCCGTCCACGTATAAACCACCCGGCGCAGCGAGGTCCAGGCATACCACCCGGGATGGGCGTCAATAAATTCAAAAGCTTGCTTTCGCTCCTTCTCCATGTAGGCTAGTTCGCCAAGATTCCGGAACTGATCCCACTCCGCCTCGTTGTGCCACGGGCCTAAATCGTAAGGAGCCCAATGCGTGGTTGCGCCCTTGGTCCCCAATCTCAGGACGAGGCCCATATTGTCCCGGAACGGGATAAAGCGATGAAACGCGCGATAGTTGCGGATAAACCAGGGCGACACAAACACGATGCAAGCCAGAGCCGCAACGGCCGCCGGCCGGAGCCAGGCTCGCTCACGCTGTCGACGCCGATAGCAGATCCACCCGCCGGGGAAGGGCAGGGCCGCAACGATCGCTGGACAGGTAAGCGCCGCCAGACCCGAAAGCAGACCGAAACCTAACCAGGGCCGTAGGTCGCTTGAAGTTTCGAGGCGTAGAGCGAGAAGAAAAATCAGACAGAGCAACAATGTGGCCAGCCAGGTTTCCCAGATTCTCTCCACGGGAAAATAAACTGCATACGGGAAAAAGGCCCAACCCCATCCTGCCCATTTCGCCGCCCGTCCACCGAAAGTCCTGCGAGCGATGAAAAAGATTGGAATGCAAGTCAGAGCCGAGGTTAAAGCATTCAGCGAAAGCAGGACCAGCGCCGAAGCTCGGGTGTAAACCCCAAAAACCTTGAAGACACCAGCGACGATCAAGGGATAAACCGGAGTCATCCAGGCGGTTGGTCCCGTTTCGGCAAAAAGCGGATTGCCGAATCCCTTTCCTTCCACCAGGGAGCGAGCGATTCGCCCGGTTTCATAACCGAAGTGCCAGTGATCGCGCGCGGGATCCAGTTGTTCGGGCAGCAGAAAAAACATCACCGCCAGGCGGAGGGCAAGAGCGGTGAGCACCATCCATGTCAGGGACGATTTGCTGAACCTATTCTCTCGGGAGGGCGACCGAGATTCACGCACAACCGAAACGTAGGATTCCTCGAGGACTTGGTGCATTCCCCTCCCTAAACTCGCCTGAGACCGGCGGCAGATCGCAAGTCCCTGAGTCTTCTTAACCTACAACATTGTTCCCAAAATGGGAAGTGACCGTCAGTCTTAGTCGAAAGAGGAACGATTGGAGGAATTGCTTCTCGTGCCCAAGAACAAAAACGGAAGGCTGGGCCGCGCCAAGACTTCAGAATGCAGTTTTTTCAAACGGACCATTAGTAACAATCGCTTGCAGAAGCCGCGGCTTCCTACGTAGCATCCAAGTTATAGATGGCTGCCGCCCTGATGCCCGAGCGTCTTCGCCCCAAAATGGCCTTTGGCGAGATTGTGAGTTTTGCCTACGATACTTTCTGCAGCAACAAAGTACGCTTCATCTTGACCGCGCTCGGGATGGTAATCGGCACCGCATCGCTCATTCTAGTCGTGACCATTGGCATGACTGGCCGTCAGTACGTGCTCAATCAGATCCAGGCCATCGGCGCCAATCTCATCTATGCGCAATACCAGGGCGCGCCCCACATCAGCCAATCCACTCCGGATCCGCTGACCATTGACGATCTTGAAGTGGTGCGGGCGCAGGTCCCCGGCGTGGTAGCGGCATCGCCCGTGGTTACCCTTTCCGAGCGTGTTCCCCTGGGCAATGGGCAAGAGCGTGAAGTGCAGATCCTTGGTGTCTATCCCGAATATCTGCGGGTTCGGAATCTGGTGGTGCTCTCCGGCCGCTTTTTCGACGCAGAAGACTCGCAAGCCCACAATAAAGTCGGCCTCATTACAGAAAAGATGGCGATTGAAGTCTACGGTTCGACCCAGGCGGCGACCGGAAAGATTATCAAACTGACGGGCCTGCCCTTCACCATCATCGGCACCTTCAAGGAGCGCGTCAACACCTTCGATCAGTCAGAAGTGGTCGGCAGCACCATCCTGATCCCCTACACGGTCAGCCGCTATTTCATCGACACGCCAACCGTGAAGCTTATGTACTTTTCCATGGAAGACCCATCCATGGTTGTTTCGGCCACAGCCCAGATAAAACGCGTATTGCAGTCGCGCCATCGCGCCGAGTCCGCTTACGACGTGGTTAACTCGACCGAACTGCTCGCCGTAGCCGATCGCTCGGCGACCATGCTCAGCTGGATGCTGCTGTTGATTTCTGCCGTCACGCTGCTGGTTGGCGGCATCGGCATTATGAACATCATGCTGGCAACCGTGACCTCGCGAATCCGCGAGATCGGAATCCGCAAGGCCATCGGCGCCACCAACCGTGAAATCCGCTTTCAGTTTCTCGCCGAGGCCATACTCATTTCACTCATAGGAGGCTTCGCCGGAATCGTCATCGGCCTGGCGATTCCCTATTCGGTCCGCTTCCTCACCGAGTACCGCATTCCCATTTCGGGATATCCCGCCATCATCGCCCTCGTCGTCTCTTCAGTCGTCGGCGTAGTTTTCGGCACTGTCCCCGCCACCCGCGCCGCCCAACTCGACCCGGTTGAAAGCCTGCGCTACGAATAGCCCAGGCAAACTCTTAGTGATTGAAAGCAAAGAAGTTGCATCGCAGTCGCCCGCGCCGTTCAAAGGGCGAGCCTCGAGCAAACTCGCCAGAGATGCACTTTGCAACGAAAAAGTTGCATTTTCCCTCCACTCCGAAGTAATATGCAGTACGGAGCTTGAAAATAAGTTTCCCAGTGTTCTTAAGACCCTTGTACCGCTCGTTAACCCTAACTTCCAGACTTGCAGTTTCAGTTGTGCAAAAAACATAAGAGGCCGCCTGTCAGCCTCCGTCCCGGTTCGGAGAGTTCTATATGGCGTGGTACGCATACTGCCTTACCGAGCACCAGACCCTTCCTAACGGCACCCGTTCCCGACGCCCTTTCGTTATCGAGAATGTTCAAGGCGTGAACGGAGCCCCTGTCCTCAGCTATCCCAGCGGTGAGTTTGCTGTGATCGTGAGCGAATTCGACCAAAGCTCTGCCCCGCTCGACCAGAAGTCGGTTATTGAGCACGCGCGCGTGGTTAGCGGCTGCTTCCGTAATTCCACCGTGCTTCCCTTCAAATTCGGAACCATCTTCGAAAGCGACGACGCTCTCCGCCAGGCCGTTCGGGTCAACCGCCGCGCCTTCGGACTCAGCGTCGCCCGTCTCCGCGGCAAGTCCGAAATGCACATCAAGTTGACCGTAACCGACGGCTCCCTGCGCGAAGCCATGATGGAAGTGGTCCTCCCCGACACTGTCGGCG
Source organism: uncultured Acidobacteriota bacterium (assembly GCA_963761915.1). GTDB lineage: Bacteria > Acidobacteriota > Terriglobia > Terriglobales > Acidobacteriaceae > Sulfotelmatobacter. The sequence continues at coordinate 426,461 of CAVXIO010000016.1, read as the reverse complement.
GCGACTATCTCTCCAAGCTGCGCGTTAAAGCCTCCCGGGAACGCGAGCGCCAAACCAAAGCCCGCGCTCTTTCGGTGCAGGTCCACAAGTTGTTTAACCCTCTCGAAGAAGAGGTGAGCTGCAAGAAGGTCGCTCCTCAAGGCATGCTCATCGACATCGCCCATCTCATCGATTCCAAGTCAGTCGAGAAATATCAGAACCGCTACAACACAGCCGCCAAGCAGTTGAAGAACTGCGAAGTGGCCATCAGCGGACCCTGGCCCCCTTACCACTTCCTGCCCGGGAAGCTGCGTACCGTGGCCGGAAACAGCTAGTCGACCCTCTGAAAACATTCGAGCTGCTGCTGCCGGGAGGCACCGGCGGCTCGAATTACTGCCCAGCTCCTGCAATCAATGTGCAGCGTTGTGCACTTCCACGCTTCAGTATTTACCCCTAGGAAGATTCCCTATCAGCTCTGCCGTCGTCTTTAAGATTAACTCGCTCAATTACTTGCAGAGCCTCATCGTTCGGGACCGATAGCCTGAGCATTTGGCGCGGCAAATGCTTCTACCCAAGGCACTAAAGAGGACGCAACCCAAGCAATGACCTTCACTCTCGACTCCATTCAACATTTCCCGAAGTGCCGCTTCGCCTGGCGAGACGGTAACTTGCATCGCCTTTCCTGACTTCGCCTACCATCTTTGACCTCTTTGAATTGTGGCCCCAGAAATGGGGCCGCTTTTTTGCGCACCAGAGAGCCTGCGGACACAGAGCTCTTATATTGAGAATGTAGATATGGAAACCCGCTAACTTGTGCAGGACGGGCTAAACGTTGATTCTGCCGGTCGCTGGGCCGTAACTTCCGACTTGCCGACCACTCGCAGGGGCATCTGGGAGTTGCAGAACGTGGTTGAGAGGTCTATTCCACCCTGCTGGCCGACTTCGAGGTACCAATCCGGCTAACTTTCTCGAAGGCCGTTTTCTGGCCGCGAGAAGAAGCGCTGGACGAGTGTGGGTAGCTTTATTGACAAGATTTGCTACCCGAGTGCAAACTTGTTGGCGCTACCGCCGCAAGGACGGCACCCAGCTTTGGGTACGCAACAATATTTCTCTCGTTCCGGGATCGGGGAACCTGCCGCCATTTTTGTTTACCCTCGTGGAAGATATCACCCCGTGGAAGCGCGCGGAAGAGGAGCTTTTCTATCTGGAAATGCGCTGCTCATTGTCATGGAGACGGCCTCCAATCGCCGTGACAAAAAGCATGGTCCAAATCTGCAAATCGCCCCATTGCACCCTGGCGCGTTTATCGTTACCGATGTCGGTGAAACTTCCTACAAGCCGACTTCTGGCCCGGAATAACTTCAGTGTCCGTCACCCCCTAAGCGGGAAATCTCGAATCGTAACTTCGTACTCGCCTCATCATTTTGCCGAAGCAGGAATCGTCACCACGCTGCTGGCGGGACCGACATTGCCGTTCGCTGCTACGTAAGAAATGCGGTATCCCACGTTCACGGACACCGGCGGTTTATTGTCAGCAGCGACGTGAGCAGACATGGGACCGGCGATGCGAATCCAGCCATTACTCGGTTGACCACTTTGCTCCTGCCGCTCGACGATCACAGCTGAGACCGGAGGGCGGAGGCTGAAATTGTAAGACCACATGAGGATAGGGAGTGACCGCGTACTGCGCGGTGGGGGCCAGCAGGGGCGGGAATTTTGCGGAGAGCCGACGCGAATCGCGACCGGGCGCGTGGGGTCGCTGCGATTTCCGTTCTTATCGACGGCGACCAGTCGATACCAGTATTTTTCGCCGGGGCTGACGTAGAGATCGGTGAACTGGCGTGCATCGCCGGGGAGCGGATCGCCGATCACAACTCCCAGGTCCCCCTCGCGCCCGGAACGCAACACCAGGAACTGCGCCGTCTTTGCCGCCGGCAGAGCCGGAACAAAGTTGAGCAGCGACTTTGCCGTCAGCACCGCTCGCATCCGTGATCGAAGGCGGTTCTGGAAGCGAGCGATCCGGCGAGCGCAACCTGCGACCGAGTGCTCGGCTGGGCCTTCCGCATTGTCGAAGCCCACCGCCAGGACGTGGTACTCCAACTTCACATCAGAACTCAGGCCGAGAAAATCGTCATACAGCGGCTCGGGCGTGACATGGGAATTGAGCCGCACCCAGTTCTCGACGCCGGCGGCTCCGGTCACGGCGCGGCGCTCGACGAAATATCCTGCCACCGGGAAACCGACTGGCTTCCATGTCAGCCGCACCCGGGTCTGCCCGGCATCGGCGGCGAGCCCATCCACCTTCGGCGGGGCTCCGGGATTCTTGGCTTGCGCCACAGCGGCGCTCGAGGGATTTCCCAAGTCTCCGCGAGAATTCACGGCGCGAACGCGATAGTAGTAAGTGGTACCCCCTCGAACCGTCAGCATCTTCATATTGCGACGTGCCGGGAGGCAAGCGCCTGTGCCGCGAGAGCTTCGTAAGGCCCGGCGTAGAGAAACGCGCGCTCCACCATATATCCGGCAAGATTCGGCTTTTGCTGGGCCGGCCAACTCACGATAATTTTTCCAGCAGTCGCCGGTCGCCGTTCACCGGCTGCGGCGGTTCCAGCGCGTGGAAGTCCGGGAAGAAAATGCGAATCGAAGTTCCTGCGCTGCGCCGGCCGAATACATCCACGCTGAAAACCCGGTACGTCAGCATCTCATTCGGAGGCGCATTTCGGTCGAGGATCAGAGGAATCTTCGCATCCCAATGCAAGCCGGGAATCACCGGCTTAGCCGTTACCGGCAGCGCCGGACTGGCCTCCGCCGTCGCGCTCGATGGCATAAGCGATGACCGGCAGTTGACGGTTTTCCGCTGGCGCCGCCCAGAACAAAGAGACACCATGTTCGTCAACTTTGTCTTGACGCCGGCAGGTGGTGGCGGCAGATGCCGTTGCCACGGACGAATCGACGGCCGCACTTGTGAGCTGCGGGCCAGTTGGTTTTCCAGCGCCGTCGAGACCTTCGACTTTGTAAGTGCGGCTGCCGGCAGCAACATTGTCCAGCGTCCAGGCAAGCCCCAGAGCGCGCGCATAGCCCGGCTCGCTGAACGCGCGCAGTCCGATGATGTTGATCAATTGCTTGCGCTTCGGAGTGGCTATCTGGCTTCGCCAACACCGCCGGCAGTTTGCGGATCGCATCGGCATCTTCAACGGAAAGAGACTGCAGAGCAGCGGCATCGCCCATGCTGATTTGTGGCGCCAGGACTTGTCCCGCTGGAATCGGACAACTTCCATCCCCCAGCCGGCCACTTGGAGGGCGGAGGAAACCAGAGCAACGAAATGTGCCCCTTGCCGTCGGAAGCGGCAAACATCGCGCCGGAAGCCTCCTGCGCAGCGCACTGCTCGAACCGCAAAGAGCAACAGAAGCGTCAGTCGAAATCAGAACCACGATTTTTGCGAGCGCGTCGTCATTAGTTCTTGCCGTTATTACGCTTACAAATGCACCGAGAACGAAATCGATCCCAGCGGCCAGGGCAATCCGATGCTGGCGCTGGCTTCCATATCGAGCGGCAACGCCTCGGCATGTATCTGCGCCGAGACACCCCGCCGAGACACAGACATTATCAACGCAAACGCCCGCGTCGACGTTCGCGGAGAAGTCGCCCGGAAATGTGCGGCTGCGGGGTAATGGTCAACCCCATGTCCACGTTGCCACGCACGTAAGCGGACGCGACCGAGTCATCGCCCACGTCCAGGTTGATGCTCTCGCCGCCGCCAATCGAAAGTCCGGCGTCGGAGAGCATGACGTACATGTTCGCATCGGTGACCAACAGATGGCCGTCGATCCGCGGACCTTGCTGTTTGCCGGCGTCGATGTGCCACGGGCCGCTCGGGCCGAAGTGAATATCGACCGCGGCATTGCTGGCGCTGTTGCCCATGTCCACCGACGCCATACCGCCCATGAAGTTCAAGTGCCCCCACAAGCGTCCATCGAAGTTGCTGCCCGCGTATTGAAAATACCCCTGAAAGTCTCCGTTGCTGTTGTCCGGCGGTTTGAGCAGCCAGGAGTGGAAATCCATGCGCGCGCCCGCATCCTGTCCGCTCGACTTGATGACCAGATCGCCATCCAGCGTGTAAGTAAACTGGTCCGGCATGCCCACGCGGATTCCCGCCATAAATAGGAAAGAGTTGTCGATGACAGGAGTGGCGGCGCTGAGCGAGCCGGTATCCTCGAAGGCGCTGATGGGAAAGTTGTGGCCGATGCCGCCTTGCACGCGGTAAAGATTCATCACTGGCGGCACCGGAATCAAAACAACCCCCGTCGGGCCCAGTGGATAACTGACGCGCGTCAGCCAGTAATCGTGCCCGCCTTGATAGCCGAGCCGGAATTCACCTGTAATCGGCGGACCGCCTAACTCGGAAAGATCGACCGTGCCGGAATATTCGCTCCCACTCGTACCGGAATAAACCGGATGAACCTTGGCCTCGGAACTTGGCTGGCCCGCAGGGATACGGCACATCGATGGTGAAGGGAGAATTAGTTGGGCCGGTCGTCGAATAATTCGTCCCCGACTTGTTGAATCGAGTAATTCACCTGCGCCGGCGCCGCCGCCATTACCTCGGAGAGATGGACATTGGTGCTGAACAGTGCCGCCATCACCTGCGCGCCAGCGGGAGGGGACGTCAAATGGACCGAAACCAGATCAACCGGCGTTTGCGCCAGTTGCGAGCTGCCGCCGAGCGGAATATCCGTCGCCTGATTCCCCTGCGCGAGATAGCCGCGCCCATCCATTCCGAAATAGAAAACCTGATCGAATGCCGAAAACTGCTTGTTCTCAGCGGAGAAAACGAAATGCGTGTTCGCCTGCACCACCCAGCCGATGCCCTGCTCCCTCGGTAAACTGCAAATTGCTCGCGGTGAAGGCGAAGTTCCCGTAGGTCTTCGAAACTGGCGGACTGGTAAGCGGGAACGTCATGCTGGCTTGTTTGCCGCCGCCCGATAGCAAAGTGGCATCGCCTTTCAAATGCGTGTCGAGCCACGGGACGTAGACATCCATGCCTTTGTATTGAGCAGTGAAGATGCCGTCGAAGGCGGTGGCACTGATTGAGGCAAAGCTGATGGTGCCGGCGCCGAGGCTCGCGGTGAAAGGCCCGGTCGAGAGGCTGCCGCAGAGGCCGCTGCTGTGCTGATTCTCCGCCATGCCCCAATCCGTGACGGTGGGCTGCAGAGATGAAGTCGAAACCAGATCCATGGTGTAGGGCGTGATGGCGAGGCTGGGAAAGCGCACACCCACCCAATCGCCCCCGCTGAGAGTTCCGCAAAGCGACGCTGGCCGCGTCGCCATCGTGATGACTCAAGATCGAGCCGCACAGTGCTCGATTGCATGGTGAAGGCGCTCCAGCCAATCAATCGTGGTCGGCAAACGTGAGGCCGTCTTTCATCCAGTCGCCGCTGGAGCGCAATTCTGACTGTAACCCCGCTCCACGAAACCGGCGTCTCGCCGGGAAGACGCAACGTGTCGTCGCTCAAAGTGACGTTCAAGGTTGCGTCGAGTTCGCCGCCCGCCTGCCCGGAGAGCGTCGCAATCGTCCCCTTGCAGAGCGGGCAAGCTTGCCGCCAGCGGCAGATTCGGAGACACATGATGCTTCCCGTCTTGAACATGCAGGCCATCGGGAACGCTCCAGTTGCTGATCTTCACCGGGATGGGCGGATACTCGTCGTAGCCTCGGCTGCCGCCATTCGCCATGTGAATGATCAGATTTCCGGTACCGTTGTAAGTTGTGCCCTGCTGCGTAACGCGATTCTGCAGGCCGCTGATCTCGAATGCTCCGCCGCTTTTGACCGGGAACAGAAATTTGCAAGGCTTTTTTCGGATCGGATGCGACGACTTCGTAGGTCTTGACATTCGACGCCACATGCTGGTCCGGGACCGAGTTCGTCGAGTTGCGAGACGGCTTGCTGCAATGGACCATTCACGTATTGCACCGCCCCCAGTCCGGCGGAGCTTTGCTTGGATGGCGAAAGAATGCCGACTTTCAGCGGCGGCAAATTGCTGCCTGCGGGCGCGGCCAGAGTGTTCAACAGCGATTGCGCTTCCGCAACGTTGGCCGCAGACGATACTTGTTTGCCGCCACCGCGCCGCTTCCGCTCGATCCCGCTTCGGCGCCAGTCCCATCGGCATCAGCGAACCCAGCGCCTTGCCTATCGCGATGGAAAGATTTGGCATCGGGCGGCTGCGGCAACACGTCGGCCTGGACCATCACGGTGTGATTGCCAACCGGCGACACCTGCAAGGCCGGCGAATAGATGGGACTGCTTTGCGAAATAATGATGGGAGGCTCGGGTATCGGGATCTGCATTACGAATGGCGCCAATCTTGTACTGTGGTGAACCCTTGCCGCGTCAGATTCATGCCGCGGCTGAGAAGGGCCGATGGCAATGTTCTGCTGCGACTGCACGCCATCCACCGTCCAAGTCACGCGCACTTCCCCGCTTCCGTAATACTTCAGATAGGACGTGGCGTCCATGCCGTCGTCGCATGTGCTGCAGATAGCGGCGACGGCAACTGGAGCAGCCCCCGGGTTCATCGGTACAGATTGCCTTCTTGCCGGGCGCCTGGCCTTTCTTGAGTCCTCTTGCAGAACCGGTTCTCATTGATTGCACGCTGATTTCCTTTCGCCTGCCCTTGGGCGCCTGGGTAACTCAGGGACAGCCGCCAGCGCCGCCCAAAGCCATCACCGGCTTGACCGCCATGTCGTACGCGCCAAAATCCGGATCGGCAATTCCCATCAGATGAAGCGGACCATCCGCCGCCAGATCTTCCGGAACTCGTGATGTTCACGGTGTGGCAATAGATCATGTAGGCGTCGCTCGCCACTTGAGCAGCCGGCGATGGACCTTGTGGCAGCCGAGGCCTGTGCTGCTGGGCCCTTCCCTGCAACAGAATCTGCTGGAAGCCAGACTGCACGCTTAGCCAGCGTGAGGCTCCCGCCCTTGGCTGCGCCCTGCGTCGCCAGCTTCGAGAGCAACGCCGTCTGCATGAACGGGGTGGTCGGACCATCCACGCTGGCCGAAACCGAGCCGACACTTACATGCTGCAAATCTCCTTCGGAGAGCTGGAATACGCGTACCGTGTAGTCGTCGGCCGACTGGTAAGCATGCTGCATCGGGACTGGTCGCATTCATCGGCAGAGCTAGAGCTGCTGGCTGGGATCCCAGTTGCCGACTAACGGAGACGCTGGCGGAGCCGGAATTGCCGGGGGCGCGGCTCAGAGGCCTGAACCGTTCCGTCACCCCAGTCCACAAACACGTTGTCGAACTGCACCTGCAGCGACATATTTAAGAACAATCGCTTTGTGCACGCATTGGCGGGTGCCGAGTCTGCGGCGTGAATTGCGCCGGATAGAGGGATCGCGAGAGATCGATGTTGTCCCTGCATGCGTCCACTTGATCGCCAACGTAGTTGTTGGGGTCGCTGCGTGGTTGCCGAGATGTTTACCGCCTGCAGGTTCAGTTGCGTCATCCCAGTCCCGCTGCATGCCAAGCCGGTGGGGGCACGCGGAGCCTTCAGCGGCCAGCGGTCCGAGATTTCCACTTCGAGGTCAACCGTCCCACCCGAGGTGCTGGAGTTCGCGGTACTTGGCAGAGTGCTACGGCTCTGAGCCTGGCAGGGCTGCGTTCTGCGCCGTCTTCTGCGTTGGCCTGCGCACTCGGCTGCGTCGCCACTCCGCTCTTGTTGTAGGTATGGAATCCCGCCACTTCCCATTGCAAATCGCCCTGGCTCAGCTGCCCGCTCAACTGGTCCGGAGGGAAGTGGACATAGTTGGACTTCCGCCAGCTCCAGTTCGGGCAGAAGCCGCCAGTTCAGGTTGAGGAATTCGCAATCGAGACGATTGGCGATCTGTATCGGCACTTTCTGCTCGACGGGGTTGGGTCGAACGGACTGGCCCAGCAAATTGCTCGCGAAACGCCAGCCGCCGCACCGGCTCCAACACCTCTTTCAAGAAATGCCGGATCGGGACGGAAGTAGGTCGGTACAACATTGAGCCTCCTCCCAGCGCGATGCACTCTGCTTGCCGGTGATTTTCTGCGTTGCCAGCAGAGTCTTTCCATCCTTGGCGTAGATGCGCAGCTCGTAATAATCGGCCAGCCCGGGATTCTGCTCGTGCCATTTGAAGACCGAAGCGTCATCGAGCAGAGGAACGGTGTAGGTCACATATTGATCGCTCTGCGTGCCGGCTCCCAGCGGCGCATCCAGACTTGATACATTCCCAAGGGAAAATTCTGCAATGTGATGGGCGGGATTTTCAGCACCGTCGGCAGCCCGGATTGCTTCGCCGCCAGCACATTTAACATGCCTTTGCCAACGACATCGCTTGTTGGCCGGGCCTTGCAGGTTGATATCGCGCCCGCCGGGCAGCGCCGCGGGTCAACGCGTTCACGGTTACGTGGATCTCGGTGCTGTTGACGTAACGGGCCGGGCCATTGGCAATAACGGCCGCAGGTACTCCCGCGCCCACCGTGAACGTGACCTGACGTCCCGGGAACAAAATTCGTTCCTTGCAGCGTCAGATCGACGTTCTGGCTTCCGGCGGCGATCTGGTTGGGAACCACGCGCAGAATCTGCATCGGTACGATGTGGGCAAGGCTCGCCCCGGAAACCACGGTGAATGTGTTCGACGCGGTAAGCCGCGTCTTTCCGACCGTCAGGATCACTCCGCGCGCGCCCAGAGAGGCGTTTGGCGCAATGATGACCTGAGCCTGAATCTGATTGGCGTTCGTCACTGTAGTGGACTGAACCGTGATGCCGCTGTTGGGCATGAACTGCAGTGAAGCCGGCGCGGCGAAAGTTTATTCCGGTGAGCGTAAGCGCAACTGTGGTTCCCTGCGTCCCTTGCACAGGCGAAAATTCCACGAAGAGCAGGCACGCCGGGTTGGTTTGGAGTACACGCAGGCGTTCCTGGAGGACAACTCTGCGGCGCTGCGTGATGGTGATAGTGAAAGCTGTCGATCGTGAAGATTTGTGTCAGCGTCGATCAGAGTGACCTGCCGGCGCCGGGTTGAGCAGCTGGGGTCGATCTGCACCTGCGCCAAATCTGCGCCGGAGAAACCACCTGCACCCTGCTCACCGTGATTCCCTGGACTGGCGAGAACGTCAGATTCAGAGCACGCGGAACAAAATTCGCGCCACTGAAGGTAATCGTGACCGCGACCCGGCCGCAGCCTGGGTTGGACTGAAATTAATAAGCGAAGGCGGGTGCAAACTGCGCGTACCCCGCTGCCACACAGAACAAGGCACAGCACCGAGAGTAGTGCCACGCTCGGTCCCGGCCGCCGAACGACTCTTGCGCGTTGCCTCGTTCTCCCGGATCCTAGAAAGTGTGCTTATGTCCCCAGGTCGCCGTCCACAAAACCAGCAACTGCGTGGTTCTCTGGTCGATGCTCATAACCGCATCGCGATTCTGGTTATAGCTTCCCTGCGCGGAAAAGGTACTGAACTTCAGCGCGCCAGGAAGAGTCCATGAAATTCTGCCGCCGTATTGTCCCGTGAGCGTGTCGCTGGTGAGCGCGCCGTTCAGCAGAATCGTTCGCCCCTTCGTCACCGTGATCAGAGGCGAAACCTGCAGCGCCGGCCTCTTCCAGTTGAACGCGGGTTGCACGTAGACCGTGATGTTGCGCGTGGTGCCGGTGGTCAACCCATCGGCCGCAACCCAGTTCACATTGACTTGCGAATTCAACTGAAAGAACTTTGTTGTCACCAGATTCGTGCCCAAACTGATCGACGAAGTGATGGTGCTGTCCTCGGGAAACAGATTGTTGTGATTCCAGTCGCGCGTGCCGCCCGCGGACATTGTGATGGTGCCGATCTGCCGGCTCAGCGTTAATATTTCCGGAAATATCGCGCATGATCCTGGGCTCCGGTTTGATCGGGAGGCATGCGTTGCAGCGCAGCCGGCACCGTCCCGGTTTGCGTCAGCGACTCGCGCGCATCCACCACCAGGTTGGTCTTCACTCCGAAAGGTCTGCTCCACGATTCGTCAAAGCTGTGCAGAAACAACTCGTCGCTCGTGGTGGGATGGACGTTATTCGCCAGGAACGTGTAAGTCAATCCGAAGGTTCCTTCTTTGGCCGTGGTCTGCGTAACCCCAGAGTCCACGCCGCGCAAATTAGGCTGGCTAGCCTGAGTCAAGCTGGGATTCGCTGGATTGCCAAAGTTTTCCCCCACATCGCGGTATGTCACGTTAAGGTTGGTCTTGCCAGTCTGCCCCGAAACCCCCGTCCGCCACGCCCGGCCGAATTCGCTTTTAGAATTGGTGTCGGTATCGGGATTGTCGCGGCTGAAGGCGTACTCCGACGACCACAACCATTTCGGATTGAGATGAATGTTGAGCAGCGCGCCGTAAACATCTCCGGTTGATTTCGGCGCGACAGGATTCGGCAGGATGATGGGATTGCCCTGCGAGTCGAAGGACACGCTGGTAGGCGCGCCCGTATCTTGTGCGCTGAGCCACATCAGCCGGAATTGCGCCCACTTCGGTAAAGGCGCCTGCCAACTCGCGCCCATCATCTTCTGGTGAAAATTAATTCCCGCCCCGCCACCGAGCGCTGTATCGTTCGTATTAACGAAATAGCCAAATGTGCCCGCCGCGCTCTTGAGCGTAAACTCCGCTCCCTGCCGTGGAGTCGCCGCGGTCACAAGTTGCGCATCGGTATACAAAACCGGCGACACGATGCCGAAACGCAGATTTGCCGCCCAATCCCCATTCTTATAGCCGATTTGAATCACGTAATCATTCACTCTTCCCTGGCTGGTACGCTGCACTTCAGGATTCAAGATGGAATTCAGCAGCCCGCTGCCATTCATCTCCATGCGCCACGGGCCCTGCTGATAGCTCATGCGTTCCGCCACCGAGAACACATCTGTATCGGGCGGATTCGATCCAGAAGCCCACTGCGTCGTCGAGCCGATTTGGCCTTCCTCCGATGGGGCGGTGGGCTTCGCAGGCGTTGGCACCGCCGGATGGTGCACGGCCGCCACAGCCGCCGGTTTCGGCATCACGCCCGGCTGAACTGGAGGGAGTTCTGCATCAGTCCCGGGTTGTAGCGCGGGAGGCTTGGGTGCGCTGGGCGTAGCCGGGGCAGATGGAGCCGCCACCGTAAATTTCCACGCGGCAGCTTCGTTACCGACAGTGAGATTCACGTTGTGATCTCCACCGGCGAGCGGCAACGGTGGCGTGAATGCGACTTTTACCTCTGCCACTTGTGCGAGCGTCGTGATATCCACATCGTCGACCATCAAGCTCACGTCGGTGGGATTGACGGGAGATTGAAAGCTCACCGAAATTGTCGGCTGCAGTTGGTTGGTGCTGCTGTTGGGGCTCGGAGTCTGCCCCGAAATCTGAGCCCCAAGATCGGGCGGCGCCGGCAGAGACGCTGGAACTTTCAGAGAAGCCAACTGCACCAGGCGGCCATTTCCGCTCAGGGTCGGGAGCGTCGACTCCTCCGCGACGAAACTCTGTACCGGACCCGACATCAACAAAACCCCGTTGGGAGAGATGGAATCCACCTGCCAGTAATAGGTCGTCCCCGGCGTGAGCTTCCGATCCGCGACTCGCAGATCGAGCTTCGGGTCTGCCGTGAGGTATTGCCGGATCACGTGCGTGCCTTCGAAGTCGCTGCTGATGGTGATAAAGTAGTAGCCACTTTTCTGCGCCGGCTTCCATTCGAGCAGGGTGTGGCCTTCGGACGTGCGCGCGGGCACCAGCCGCACCGAGGTCAAACCACCTTCCTGCACGTGGTAGACGGCTCGCATCGGCAACGGCTTCCGCATTTCTCCGGAAGTTTCGACCGCCCGCACCGTCCAATAGAGTTCGCCCTCCGCCAAGCTTTTCCAAATCCGTGCAGGTATCTCCCAGCGATTGTCCACCACGTCGAACCATGTGTGGATGGTCGAAAGATATGGCTGGCTTGAGAATCCCACCTTATACTTCGCCGCTCCAGGAACCGGCGCCCACAACAGTCGCGGCGGATTTTCCGATGCAAATGCCGCGCCGTACTCTGGCTGAATAATTTGCTCGAGCTTCCAATCGCCCGGATTCACCACCACCACGATCGGACGACTCGCCACCTGATTGGGCTGCACCATCCGCAACAAGAGCGTGTGCGCGCCCAAATACCAGGTCGGCAGCGATTGCCTGGTCTGTATCGTTGTGCTTTGCCCGCCCACAATCGCAGCCGAGAACTGCTCGACCACGTTCCCGTCCCACAACCACTGGCCAATCACGGTTCCGGTTCCCGTCCCCGCGAGAATCGCTTCCGCATTTAGTTCTTGCCCCTGCATCACGACCGTTCCGTCCCGCGGGTGGGTCAATGCCATATTCAAAACCGAAAGCGGCGCTCCCAGAGAATTCGAGGATTGCACCTCGATCGGCTGCGAAGTTCCTCCAGCTCCGTTGATGAGAACAGCCGTGCTGGTGCCGTCGAGATTCAAGACATCCACCGCTCGCAGGCCCAGAGTCGCTCTCGGGCTCAGGCTTAAGATCGCTGTCATGAGACCCGAGTTCACGACAGTGGCGCCCAGCACCGCCACATCGCCGGCGCGAGTATGTCCGTTCGAATCGATCACCGCGGCTAGCGGCGGTGAAACCACCACGGTCGCCCCGGGCCGAAAGTTCGCGCCCACTAGCGTCATGCGCAAGTGGTCTGCTCCCTGCACCGTGAACCCCGGGGATACGCTAATCAGGCTTGGAGAGGACGCGGTACTGACCGTGAGCTGTGCGGGATTGGAAGTAAGCCCGCCCCCCGTCGCAAACGGGTTGAAGACCGTAACTTGCAACGTGGAAGGCGTAGCAATATCTGAAGCGAAGACCGTCGCCGTAAGCTGCAGCGCGCTTTTGAACACGGTCGGACGATTGCTTCCATTGATTTGAACAACGGAATTAGCCTGGAAGCCGCTGCCGGTGACGGTCAAGGTGAAGGATGGGTTTCCTGCACTGACCGAGGCTGGACTGATGCCGACAATCGCCGGAGTGGTCTGGGCAGGTAAGCGCGGACAAATCGCCGACAGTGCAACCAGCAAAAGACAAAGAAAGCCGCACGGCGTGCAGCGCGAGGGACAATTCGCGGAACGACCCAAGGTCACGTTCATGTGCCGACGGCCAGAGGTTCTGTCGATGCGATTGAAATGAGACCACAGTTGCTCTGTCAGCAAAAGCACAAACGTCAAAACGGTACCCTGGTGGTCAACACGGGCTCAAATCTGTTCTGGGCGAGTTGTCGGCAATCCGGAAGTTGGCCAGAAACTGTGTTCGCATAGAAGAATCATGGCCGACGAGTTGGTCGAATCGATGGTTGGTGGAACGACGTTCCGCCGCGAATGATTTAGCCCGAAATGGCCCCTTCCGTGCTCTCCGCTAGAAAAGCCTCCAAACAAAGTGCGCCAGAAGCGCGAAAAGCAGCAGCATGAACACCCCGCCAATCCATATCAGAAAGTTCAAGGTCATCTTCGGAGAATTAATCTGTTTCTTGTCCATACCGCCCACGCTATCACACTCAAGCTTTCTGCCTTGAGCTGTCCCGCACTCACCCAGGCGCGCGGTCGCTTTCAAGCAACCTCCGTCTCAGATAAACTGCCAACACCTATGAACAACGTTCTCCGCTTGTTTATTGTTTCCCTGATTTCATTTCTCTTGATCGCGCGCCCCCTCACCAGCGCCCAAACTCCACAGCAAACGCCAGCTCCCGCTCCATCCTGGGCAGCTCCACCGCAAACTTCTCAAGCCATCCAGCAGAATTTCCCGCCGCTTCTGCTGCAGCAGCTTTCCGCTATCAAAGCCGCCGCCCTCAATGACGACTACGCTTACCGCCAAGTCACCCACCTTACCGAAAACATCGGACCTCGCCCCACCGGTTCGGCCCAAGCCCACGCTGCCTCCGATTATGTCGCAGCCGAGCTTCGCAAGCTCGGCCTCGAAGTCCGTCTCCAACCAGTCACGGTCCCGCACTGGGTCCGTGGCGCGGAAACCGCCGCCCTCGTCGACTATCCCGGAATTGTTCCCGGCGCCACGCAAAAAATCGTTCTCACCGCCCTCGGCGGCAGCTCCTCCACTCCAGTCGACGGACTCACCGCCGACATCCTCGCCGTCGACACCTTCGACGAACTCACTGCCCTCGGTCGCGACAAAGTCGCCGGCAAGATCGTGCTCTTCAATGAACTCTTCGACAAGCAAAAAGCCGCTGCCGGATTAGCCTTCGCCGCCTACGGCGAAGCCGTCCGTTATCGCGCCGCCGGACCCAAGGCCGCCGCCGATCTCGGCGCGGTCGCCTGCCTGGTCCGCTCCGTCGGCAACGCGGATTACCGACTGCCCCACACCGGATTCAACTCCCCCGCCGGAATTCCCGCCGCAGCCGTCACCGCCGAAGACGCCGACCTCATCGTTCATCTAGCCGCCGAGGGCAAAGTCCGCATGCACCTCACGCTCACTCCGCAGAAGCTGCCCGACGAAACCGGCTACAACGTCATTGCCGACCTCAAAGGCTCCGAGCATCCCGACCAAATTGTTGTCGTCTCCGGACATCTCGATTCCTGGGACCTCGGCACCGGCGCCATCGACGACGGAGCCGGAGTCGTCATCGCCATGGAGACTGCCGAAATCCTGCAGCGCCTCCATCTCCGCCCCGCCCGCACCCTCCGCGTCATCGCCTGGATGGACGAAGAAACCGGAGGCTCCGGCAGCAAAGCCTACTCCGCCGAATACGCCAACGAATTCCCTCGCTACGTCGCGGCCATCGAGAGCGACGCCGGCGCTGCTCATCCTCTCGGCTTCGACGTCAAATCCGTCCCCGCCGCCATCGAAGCTCTCCGTCCCACTCCAAACCGTTCTTCAGAGCATCGGCGCGACGGTCCTGCAGCCCACCACCTATCCGCCAGGCGCCGATATCGCCGCCATATCCGAAGCTGGAGTTCCCGCCTTCGGTGTCATGCAAGACAGCCGCACCTATTTCAACTACCACCACACCGCCGCCGACACGCTGGATAAAATCGTCCCCGCCGAACTCCGCGAAAACGCTGCCGCAATGGCGGTCCTCGCCTACGCCCTGACCAACATGAAAGACCCTCTGCCCCGATAAGGTTGAAAAACTTGAAGGTGCCGCGGTTTCGGCTGCTCCGAATGTGCCTGGCGGTTCAACCCATCTGGCGACTCCATCGGCACATCCTTCTATGAAATGATGCGCAACTTCCAACTGCGCGACCAGGCCTTTAAATCCCAATGCGTGCGCCGATTACCCTAAAACCAGAGTGCGGCGAATGTCCTACTAAGAACTCAGTCTGACTCCCCGCTAACCATGGCAGAACGGCTAACACAACCTGGCATGACTCTACTCACAAATACGGCAGAAGCGGTCCAAAGTGACCAGACACCTAACTTAGTAACAACTATTGTTAGTAAACGCTAAGAACCTAATCTGTTCTCTGGAGTATGACTCATGAAAGTTGCATGGATAAGTGTCTCGCTACTCTCCCTGATGTTACTTGCCGTTGCCCAAAGCTTGGCCACCGATTGCCATACTGGTAGCGACATTACAGTTGATCTTACTTCGCCCTCGGCCTCGGGTACTTATGCTACGCCCGCTCGCTTTACCGCAACCGCAGCTTCCTCCAAAACAATTACAGGATATGTCGTTTATGAAGATGCCAGCGGCAGTTACATCGATGCCTATCAGAACGCTAAGACAACATTGGACGCCTGGGTCATCCTGCCCCTCACTTCGAATGGCGGACCGCAGTTGCAAAGTGTCTTCGTTCGAGCGTGGAACTCAGCCGGATTCTGCGGCGACAGCTCAACTCTGGCAGTCACTGCGTCCGGTACGCATGTACCCACCGCACTCGCCGGTAGTGTCGCCTTCAACAATGCGGATGACGATCAGGGCGGCGATCATGGCGTCACTCATGGCTGGGGCGACTGCGGTACGCCCGCCTGTTCTGGCGGCGTCAACACTGCTACTGTGAGCTTCGCCTTTGGTCAGCTTCCAGAAAAAGACTCCAACGGAAGCATTCGGCTTTCAGTAACGGGGGGCAACAATGCGAATGGACTTTTCTTTTACAAGGTGGGTGCCCAGGATTCTTACTCCAACTTCCTCTGGGATTTCTGGTTTCAGCTTTCGAGCAACACCCATACCGACGCGCAGGCCATTGAATTCGATATGTTTCAGTCAATCGGCGGCCAGAAATACATGTTTGGCACCCAGTGCAACTATTCGACCGGAGTGTGGCAAGGGTGGGACGATGTCACTGGACATTGGGTAAACGCCATTCCTAACACGGCGACCGACGGAAACCCAACCGGAAACCCTATCACCTGTACAAAGTTTGATACCACGACCTGGTACCACGCTCAATTCTTCTTGCAGAGAACCTATGGGGGACGCCTCCAGTATGGCAACGTGTCCATTAATGGCTTGACCACGCAATGGAACATTACGGCGCCCGCACACAGCACCAGTTGGGCTGATGTCCTGGGCATTAACCAACAACTTGACACCAACGCCGCCTTCACCGGCAGCACCACCCTGCAGGAATGGGCTGATGAAGATGACCTTACCGCCTGGCCGCAAGACTGAACCCAGTTTTCACCCGTCTCCATGTCTCCGCATTTGTCGGGGACATGGTCGGCGGAGTGAAAGGGTCGAGAATCGAGTTTCCGGCAGGCTTGGTTCAGATTGGCCGAGTCATTTTCGTCGCGACCAGCACTCCTAAAATCGTGGCCGTGTTGCGAACGTTTCCCGAGATCGTCATCAGCGCCTCTGATACACGCGGATTTTGCCCCGCCAGTACCTCAAGACGATTGCTGACATCATTCAATTGCTCAACTTCGTACAGAATGGCTTCAAAGGGCATGAGCCGCACCCTCTGGGACTTCGCTGTCGGGAATTGTCAGCTGTGTCCTGCTGACAACCCGGTTCACGATGTCTTCACCGTAATCTCGATACAAAGTGTGTAGCGTGCTGCGCCATCCCATAAGTTCGCCACGGGCGAACTCAGTTTCCACGCCTGCGGGATCTTTCTGGTGCTCATCGTGGAAGCTCTTCAGAAGGAATTCGCCCTGCTCAACCAGGCGATTGATGGTTTCCGCGTTTTGCAGCGCTAGGTGCATGGGTTGCCCTCCTTGGCGCGATCAAGTGCCTGCATAGTGGTCCGGGAAGGCGGCAGCGAAGCCGCCTCCTCGGCCCAAGAGGCTTCAGAGTGTTATTTATGCTGCTACGAGAACATCGTGCTTTTGGAAGGTCGAGGTGACCACATCAAAGGTGTGAACCTGGGGCGTGCCCTCGATAAATCGTGCCAGCGTCTTCAACACTTGCGGATAGGTATTGGTGTTATAAGTGTCGGCATCGGTCTTGTTCTCCCACAAACTGATCGCGGTCACATCAACTCCGCCAGGACCGGCCAGTGTGATTTCGTCCTTGAAACCATTCTGTCTGCGAAGCAAGGGAAGAATGTCCTTCTCAAAAGTTCGCGTGTAATCGGAAAGCATATTGGATTTCAAATGAAATGAGATATTGCGTGCAAACATAGGCAACCTCCTTAGGGTTGGGGTTGCTAAGAAAGACAACTTCAGATGGGCTGACTTAGTTCAGGAAACCTGAAATGAGGAGAAGGTGGTAACCACCTCAATTACAACCCTAGTCTTATGCGGCGGGAGTGTCAACCAGACCGAAGGTGACGGGACCTGTTTCCACATTACCGCAAACATCCCGCTTTCGCTTCGCATCTAAGCGCACCGAGGAGAAACCCTAATGAAAACGCTTTGCGCAGTCGTTCTGCCCGTGCTGCTGCTCACCGCCATGTCCTACGCGCAAGACCAACAGGCTGCTCCGCCCCCCGGCAACCAGAGTTCCTATCCCTCTGAGACTCACAAGATGACGCCGGCCGAGAAGAAAAATACCCCTTCCGCAAACGGACAGCCCGTCGACCTGAACAGTGCCAGCAAGAAAGACCTCGCCGCTCTGCCCGGAATCGGCCCGGACTATGCCCAAACCATCATCGACGCTCGTCCCTTCAACTCCAAAGAAGACTTGCTGAAGAAGAAAGTGATACCGCAGGCGACCTACGAGAAGATTCAGAATCGCGTCACTGCCAACGGTCCGAAGAAACAGTCGTTGCCCGAAGGCCCGCAGCACTAACGCGGCTTCCAAATTGCTCGCTCGTCCGGATCTGATTACTTATCGGTAATACAGTATGGACCGTATCGAAAGGCGATCAGTGCGGCCAATAGAATCCGCTAGTTCTGGATAACAGCCATGAGCGACGGAATTTCGTCCCATCTGCGGACGAGATTCCAAGTCGGCGATCGATGCGGTCGCCAAAACGAAATGAAAAGGAGAAAGCCTTGATACAACAATTTGGAAAGAGAGCAGCCGCTTTGGTAGTGGCAGGCGCATTGGCCATGTTCGTCGCAGCTGCCCCTCAAGCGCACGCCGATGACAGATCAAAGTGCCAACACGCAATCGAAAAAGCGGAGGCGAGATTAGACAGAGCAATCCACGATCGCGGCGAGCACAGTCGCGAGGCCGATGATCGCCGACGTGATCTGAACGCCGAGCGCGAACGTTGCTGGGGTCAGTATCACCAGTGGTGGAACGGAAGAGAGCATCGCTGGGAGACCGAACACAACTGGGACGACGACCACGATCACCACTGAAGCTTAAGTACGCCCTTCACAAACCTGGGTTCCCACTCTTTCCCCTGTGAAAGGGTGGGACTCCTCCCAACCCTGCCCAAGTAGCAGCAGTCTCCGTCGATGAGTGCTCCGCTCGAGCGTCGATTTTCACCGCTTTTTGTTCGCCCTGTGGTTTTCTTACCACTTTTTCGTCTTCTTTTCCTATCTCCTTATTCTCGAATTACTTGCCGAAATCCATCCATAGCTTTGAGGTGGTTTTCCGAGATTTCCGAGATTTCCACAGCGTTCCCATAAAACCGCTCTAATGTTCCTATCGGAACACTTTTCCTGAGGTTCATGGATTTTTCGGGTGTTTCCGACCAGCAGGTGCCGCCGCGAAGTGGCTCCAGTGACCCCAGCACCTATGGCTGATCCCTAAAGTGTCGAGCCGCCACGCCGATGGAACGGTAGAGCCGAACCCCCGCTCTGGAGGCTGAATGTCCCATCCGGTCCTCGCCACTCGCTGGCTGCGTCGCGCCTTTTCATTATTGACTCTTACAATCCTCTCACCGTTTTTCCTTGCAGACCTGCCCGCGCAGGCGCAGTCCCAAGCTGGTCCTCCTCCGAGTCCTGCGTTCGCACAAGCAAGAGATCGCATCACCTCTTTCATCGATGATGACCAGCGCATAACGCTGCGCGGCAACCTGCATCCCTTAGCCCTCGCGCAATACGACGCGGGCGCAGTCGCGCCCGACTATCGCATGGACCGCATGGTCCTCACCCTTTTGCCCGATACCTCGCAACAGGAGGAGCTGAACCAGTTCGTCGACGCGCAGTACAATCCCGAGTCTCCTTACTATCATCAGTGGCTCACGCCCGAGCAGTTCGCCGAACGCTTCGGCGTTTCCGAATCTGACACGTCACAAATTGTTGCCTGGTTGCAGGGGCATGGCATGGAAGTGGAAGAGCTCACCGCCGGCCGACGCTCCATCATCTTCAGCGGCACCGCCGCGCAGGTGCAGGAGGCGTTCCATACTCAGATTCACACCTATCAGATTGGCGAGGAACTTCACCATGCCAATGCGACCGATCCAGAAATCCCCGCCGCGTTAGTTCAAGTCGTGGCAGGCGTCGTCTCATTACATGACTTTCGCAGCACGTCGCTGCATGCGTTCGTCCGCAAGCCCGCGCCGGAGTTTACCAGCGGCGGCTCTCACTACATCGCCCCCGCAGACTTCGCCACCATCTACGACCTCGGCCCGCTCTATCAATCCTCGATCAATGGCAATGGCCAGTCGATCGCCATCGTGGCCCGTTCCAACATCAACATCGCAGACGTGCGCCAGTTCCGCACAACTTTTGGCCTGCCCGCCAACGATCCCCAGATCATCGTCAACGGAACCGACCCGGGAATTTTCAGCTCCGGTGAAGAAACCGAAGCCGATCTTGATGTGGAGTGGTCTGGTGCAGTAGCGAAGAATGCCACCGTCAAGTTTGTGGTTTCGAAGTCTACAAATTCCAGCGACGGCGTGGATCTCTCAGCGCAATACATCGTCAACCACAACCTTGCGCCGGTCATGAGCACAAGCTTCGGTCTGTGCGAGGCGTGGCTCGGTTCGTCGGGAAACAGTTTTCTCAATAGCCTGTGGCAGCAAGCGGCAGCGCAAGGCATCACCGTCTTCGTTTCCTCGGGAGACAACGGAGCCGCGGGGTGCGATTCGGCCTCGGCCTCGAGAGCGACGCACGGGCGCGCCGTGAATGGCCTGTGCTCCACGCCCTACAGCGTTTGCGTCGGCGGCACCGAGTTCAACGCTGCGTCGAATGCTTCGCTCTACTGGTCGTCGTCAAACGCTTCCGGCACGCAAGCCTCAGCTATAGGTTACATTCCAGAAGTAGTTTGGAATGAGAGCGGACCGGGCGCAGGGCTATGGGCGAGTGGAGGCGGTGCGAGCGCGATCTACGGAAAGCCATCGTGGCAAACCGGCACGGGCGTTTCCGCAGATGGAAAGCGCGACGTGCCTGACGTTTCGCTCACTGCCGCCGGGCATGACGGCTATCTCATCGTGCAAAACGGCGGACTCTATGTGGTCGGCGGCACGTCTGCCGCTTCTCCATCGTTTGCCGGCGTGATGGCGCTGGTAGTGCAGAACACTGCGGCCCGGCAGGGCAATGCCAACACCGCGTTCTATCCTTTGGCAAACAGGCAGAGGGCAGGCGGGGCGTCTGTTTTTCATGACATCACCAGCGGCAGCAACAGTGTTCCCGGACAAACTGGATTCAACGCGACACCAGGATACGATCAGGCATCGGGCCTCGGTTCGATCGATGCAGCGGTGTTGGTCAACCACTGGAGCGATGCCAACATTGTGCCGATCTTTCGAGCGGCTCTGTTGGCGAATTCTCTTTCAGTCATTCCGGGATCGAACAACAGCGTCGGCTTGAACGTCACGGTCAGCGGAGGATTTAACGCCGCCGTCTTGTTCTCCGTGACGGGACTGCCAACCGGTGTGACGGCGGTGTTCACTCCGGCGACTCTTTCGGCGCCAGGATCTGGCAGCAGTGTTCTAAAGCTATCGGCGGCCGGCAGCGCCAAGCCGGGATTTTATTCTGTTGCGATTGCAGCTAGCAGCGGGTCCACGAAGCAGACGATGTTACTCTCAGTAACCGTTGCTAACACTCCCACATTTACTTTGGGAGCTTCGGCGACGTCGATCAGCGTGGCGGCAGGAGCATCCAAGACTCTGACGCTCACAACGACGCCGAACTCAACCTTCAATGCGGCCGTTACGCTCACGGCCACGGGATTGCCGGTTGGAATTAGCGCACAGTTTCTCCCCGCGAGCATAATCGCGGCTCCAGGCGGGGGAGCTATCACGGTAACCTTCACGGCTACTTCGAACATAGCTGCTAAGGTTTATGCAATAACGCTTACAGCGAGCGGGGGCGGGGTCACGCAAAAACAAAGCCTGACGCTGAATGTGCCGGGGTTCTCACACTGACCAAGGCGGCAGGTGTTTCCACTGTGAAGCGAAAGTAAGCAGTTCCGGCCCCCATTCCGCCATCCTTCCCGGGTGCGCCGGAAGTCCACCGTCCAGAATTGTTACGCTGGGGTCCGGAATTTCGCGACCCACCGCGTGGTTGACGCATCTCAATTGAGGCGCTTATCATTTTTGTTTGGCCTTTATCTCATGGACGGCTATGGAAGGTCGTCGCAGGATTGTAGAGAACTTATGGATAAGAAGAAGTTAGAAACATTCAAAAAGCGGTTGGAGACGCGGCAGCAGGATCTGCGCCGGACGGTCTCCCGTACGCAGGCGGATGGCCGCTCCGCCGATGAGGACACGGCGCAGGATATTGCCGACCGCGCCGCCAGTTCCTACACCAAAGAATTTCTTTTCAGCCAAAGCAACAACGAGCGGCAACTGCTGCAGATGGTGGAAAAGGCGCTGGCGCGGATACGCGAAGGCAGCTTCGGCGAGTGCATCCACTGCGGAAAAGAAATCAACGCCAAGCGGCTTGAGGCGGTGCCCTGGACGCGGCATTGCATCGAGTGCCAGGAGAAGCTGGAGCAAGGCTTGCTGGAAGAAGCTCCGCGCTAGCGTCGGGGACGCCGCTGCGTTGCTTTGACGCTGCCATTTTCCGGCTGATAAACTAATAGTTCGTCCCACCAAGACAGAGACTCACGAGACTGAGACTGAAAGGTAGTCGTGCGCGCACAAACCCGCCATCAACTTAAACAGGATGCATTCAGCCGAGTCACCATTGGGGCTGCCGAGAAAACCGCTCACTGGAGTGTGGAACACAGGAACACGATCGCGGTCGCCACCGTCGCCGTCGTGGTGCTGGTGGCTGCGGCGCTGGGCGGATGGTATTACCTGAGCGCGCAGGATGAGAAGGCTAGTTTCGATTTGACGCAGGCGGTGAGGACTCTCGACACGCAGCTTCGTCCCGCCGGAATGCCCGCGCAGCCGGATGTTCCCAGCTTTGCCTCCGCGAAGGAGCGTTCCGATGCTGCAAAGAAACAATTTCAGTCGATCGTGGACAAGTATCCGCACACTCGCACGGCTGATATGGCACGCTACTTTTTGGGTGTGACGTCAGCGAGCGCGGGGGAAAATGCCGCCGCGGAAGACGATTTCAAGACGGTCATTTCGAAGGGCAACAAAGAGCTGGCATCAGTGGCGAAGCTTGCTCTGGCCGCGCTCTATGGCAACACAAACCGCACCAAGGATGCCGTCGCGCTCTACCAGGAGCTAATCAACCAGCCAACCACTTCGGTGAGCAAAGTGACAGCGCAGTTGCAACTTGCCGAACTTTACCAGAACAATAACCAGCCGCTCGACGCCAAACGTCTCTACGAGCAAATCAAGAAAGACAATCCCAGCCCGGAGGCCGTTCAAATCGCCACCCAGAAACTGACCGAACTGAAGTAGATCTCCGCAGTCTACTGCGGCCGAAGGTTAGAGACTGCTAAGGCTCGCCTAGCAAGGATTGCTCAACGGCAAGCTCGCGGCAGGTGGCGCGAATGACGTCGTTTACAGGGTTCGACTCCACGAATTGGAAGCCGTAACGAAAAGCATTTCGCTGCCGAACGATGGCGTAAATTGTCACGGGGCCGAAGGGGAGCAAGAAGTCCAGCTCTACGACCTCCTTCAAGGGAACTTCAAGCATCAGCATGGCTGAGATTCCCGATTCGCTGATGTCGACGGTGTGCCCCTTCAGCAAGCCGCAGGTGTGCGAGTTCACTTTAATATTGACGTCGAGTTTGAACCGCGGCTTGCGACGCACGTCGACGATATCTCGCGAGCGACCGGCTGCGGGTTGATTTTCGGCTTCCAATGTCGACTCTCTCGTGGAACGCAAGATGCTCTTGCATGACCTTGCCGTTGCGACAGGGCTTGCTCTTGTTATCGGCATGACGGCGGCAAAGCGTTAGGACGGGATGGACGAAGCCCATTTCACTTTCCGCGCGGGTTGGGTAGGATGATTGTCCAGGTTTCGATTCGACCTCGGAAAACACATGGCTGACTTCACCCTTCGCATTAACGGAAACGAGAAAAAGATAAACGTCGCGCCGGAGACTCCGTTGCTCTGGGTGTTGCGAGACACGCTGGAACTGACGGGAACGAAATTCGGTTGCGGCGCTGGTTTCTGCGGAGCCTGCACGGTTCATGTGGAAGGCGAAGCGATACGGTCGTGCTCGACACCGGTGTCGCAGGTTTCCGGCAAGAGCGTCACCACGATTGAAGGGCTGGGGGCGGGCGGGCTGCACTTGTTGCAGCAGGCATGGATTGCGGAAGAGGTTCCGCAATGCGGCTACTGCCAGACCGGGCAGATTATGACGGCGGCGGCGCTGCTGGCGAAGACACCGAACCCGAGCGATGAGCAGATCACGCAGGCGATGAACGGAAACCTGTGCCGCTGCGGAACCTATGAACGGATTCGCAAGGCGATTCATCGAGCGGCAGGAAGCGCGACTGCGGCGGGAGGTGCGCGATGAGCCCACTGAGCCGGCGTGAGTTCGTTGTGGCTGGAGTGGCGGCGGGAGCGGGGCTGGTGGTGGGTTTCTACTTGCCGCACGGCGGGCGCGCGAACAAAGAGTCTTTCTCACCGAACGCTTATGTGCGAATCACGCCGGATAACAAGATCACAATTGTGGTGGCGCGCTCGGAGATGGGACAGGGCGTGCGCACGGCGCTGCCCATGATTCTAGCGGAGGAACTGGAAGCGGACTGGAAGCAGATTGAAATCGAACAAGCGGGAGCGAGCACGCTTTACGGAGATCAGACAACGGGTGGCAGCGCTAGTGTGCGGACGACGTGGGATCCGATGCGTAAGGCGGGCGCGGCGGCGCGGGAGATGCTGATCTCGGCGGCGGCGCTGACGTGGGGAGTGGCGCGATCTTCATGTAGCGCGCAGAGCGGGAATATTGTTCATACGGCGTCGAGCCGGCGATTGAGTTATGGAGAGTTGGCGGGGAAGGCCGGCACCTTGCCGATCCCAAGCGATGTGCCGCTGAAGCAGAGCAAGGACTACAAGATTGTTGGGCAGCGTCTGGCGCGCGTGGACACGCCGTCGAAAGTGAAAGGTGACGCGGTATTCGGCATCGACTTTCGATTACCGGGAATGAAGTACGCGGTGCTGTCGCGCTGTCCGACGATCGGCGGGAAGGCGTTGAGCTTTGACGATAAGGAGTCGAAAAAAATTTCTGGTGTGAGTTATGTGGGCAAGATCAGCGATGCGGCGGTTGCTGTGGTCGCCGACAGCGTTTGGGGCGCGATGGAAGGACAGCGCGTGCTGAACGTTAATTGGGATGACGGTCCGAATAAAGACTTGAACACGGCCGCGGTTACGGACTCACTGAAAAAGGCGGCGGGGAAAAAGGGGGTGAATTTGTATTCTGCGGGCGACGTGGCGAAGGCCAAGGGACGCCGGGTTACGGCGGAATATCAGTTGCCGTTCATGGCGCACGCTCCTATGGAGCCGGGGAACTGTACGGCGAATTATTCGGCGACGGGGTGCGAGTTGTGGGCTCCGACGCAAGTGCCGCAGGATTGCCGCGACTCGGTGGCGCCGGCGGTGGGGCTGGATCCTGATCAAGTGAAGGTGAACGTCACGCTGATGGGCGGAGGCTTCGGGCGACGACTGGAGCACGACTACGCGGTGGAAGCGGCGCTGGTGTCGAAAGCAGTGGGCGGCCCGGTGAAGGTTATCTGGAGTCGCGAAGATGACATGCGATTTTCCACGTACCGTCCGGCGAGCTTGCATCAGTTGAGCGCGGTGCTGGACGGGGCGGGATGGCCGGTGGCATTTACTCATCGGATCATTGCGCCCTCGATCAGTGGACAGAAGGGTCAGCCGGTTCCGGGCGGAGTTGATCCTGATCTGCCTGATGAAGCCGCGTTTGTGTACGGCCTGGAAAATGTTGCGATCGAGAGTGTGATCGCGGAGACGCCGGTGCCGTTGGGCTGGATGCGGTCGGTCTATGCTCTGCAGGCGGGTTTCGCGAGCGAGAGCTTTATCGATGAGCTGGCGGCTGCCGCGGGGAAAGACCCGTTGGAGTACCGGCTGCACATGCTGGCGAAAGATCAGGACATTCAGTACTTCACAACAACGTGGCACACGGCGCGGATGCGGGGCGTGCTGCAACTGGCGGCGGAGAAGGCGGGATGGAAAAATCCTTCGCCGGCGGGACGGTTTCGCGGGATCGCTTGCTTCGGATGTTTCTCCTCTTACGTAGCAGAGGTTGTCGAGATCAGCATGGAGAATGAAGCGCCGCGAGTGCATCGCGTGGTGGCGGCGGTGGATTGTGGGCAGGTGGTGAATCCTGGCATCTTGGAGCAGCAGATTCCAGGCGGGATTGTTTATGCGCTGACGAATGCCCTGCGGGCTAAGATAACGATCGATAAGGGTCGGGTGGTGCAGGGAAACTTTGACGACTACGCGCCGCTGCGCATGGAGGAGACTCCCGTTGTGGAAGCGTATGCGGTGCCGAGCACGGAAGTTCCGACGGGAATTGGAGAACCCTCCGTGCCGCCGCTGGCGCCGGCGCTGTGCAACGCGATTTATGCCGCGACCAAGAAGAGGATTCGGGCGCTGCCGATTTTGAGCTAAGGCTGAGTGCTGGTGGGGGAATTGGGAGTCGTGCTTGACGGGGTAATGGTGGGCATGGACTGGCCGACCGTCATCTTGAAGATTTTGATGTTCCCGCCGAATGACTGGAAGTTCAGGTCGCGGAACTCGACGTAGTGCTTCTGCAAGTCTTCGGGGAGAGCGACTCCCCATCCTGCCTGAACAACCCAGACTGTGTCTCCGGGTTTAAGTTTGTAGGCTTGCACGAGCCGCTGCCATTCTTTAGGGAAATTGTCCGCCCAAAATATCCATTCCGTGTAATCAGTTGAAACTACCCGGTAGCCAGCGCAGGAAAACTGTTCGAAGTTGTGGGGAGCGGAGTCGAAAGTAATGGGCCGTTGCTGGCACAAATAGTGACCCAAAATAAGATCGGTCTGGTAATCAGTAAAGAGGACGTCGGAGGGATTAGCGTTGTGCTTGATGAACCCCATCGCTGCCGCCATGTTTCTACGGCTTTGATCGGCACGTTCCATCCTGGGCTGGCGGGGTTTACCGAAAGCGATACATGCCACGATGACGACGGCTGCAGCTGCAAGGGCGCGTGGTGATTGTTCTCGCGACAAACGCGCAACGGTCACAGCAACGCCGGCGACTGCCGGG
Source organism: uncultured Acidobacteriota bacterium (assembly GCA_963761915.1). Taxonomy (GTDB): domain Bacteria; phylum Acidobacteriota; class Terriglobia; order Terriglobales; family Acidobacteriaceae; genus Sulfotelmatobacter. Next base: position 399,612 of record CAVXIO010000016.1, on the reverse strand, counting down.
ATAATCAGAAAGGCGACATGCCGCGTTCCGCCGTAGGGATAGACGTGGGCCAGACAGGCGCAGCCGGCAACGGCAAAGGGTAGAAGTAGAAATAGTCCCAGCCGGCGCGAAGAGATTCGATCTTGCGGAGGGTTATTCCCGCGGAGCAGCAGGGCAGTTCCTACAACGAACAGAAAGCCCATGGCAATACCGACAGAGAGTTGTCCGAAGAAGTATTGGAAAACTCCAAAGCTGTGGCCGACCAAAAACTTCAGCGGATTATCGTGAGTGGAATCGAAATAGGAACGGCGCAGGTAATACTGGCTCATCCAACCTTGCAGCGCCGGTCCAGAACCGGTTCCACCCAGCTTCGAGATATGTATCTTGTAGAAAAATATTGCGAGCGCGAGTGCGCCGAGTTGTCCGGCTGCCCAAATCACGACCAAAGTTCTGGGTGGGCGTTCCGTGAAGATTCTGAACAGGGCATAAAGGCCGAGCGCGGCGGCGAACAGAAACGCCGAGTAATGAAACAGCATGGCGAGGTAGAGGCACAGGGAAAAAGCGATCATTGTGCTGGGGGAGCCTTCCGAAAAAGATTTATCGAGGAAGTAGAGGGCGCTGGCCAGGAATGCCATGAGCAAAGCGTACTGGCGCACTTCCGCGCCGAGCAGAACGATGGGAGGAAGGAGAGCGACGAAAAGGAGTCCGATCAATCCGGAAAGACTGCCTGCGGCCTTGGACAACCATTTGTAGAACATCCAACAAAAAGCAGTGCCCGCGAGTACCGACGGCAGGCGGAGCCAAAGTTCCGAGGTCCCGAGCGCACGCCAGAAATAAAGCAGAAGAATGAGCAGAGGAGGATGAGCCGCGGTCAGACTGGCCTGGTAAGCGAGGGCAAGCGTGGGTTGATTGGCAAGCCGGAAATGTAGAGCCTCGTCGGGATTGAGGAAGATTCCAGCAGCGCTGTAGAGGCGCGCCAAGAATCCGAGCAGCGTAACGAAGCCTGCGGTGAGATCGACATGGCTTTGGAGCCACTCGCTTTTCCTTTCTGATAACGTTGCCATAATGCGTTCAGCCATAATAACCATACGAGAGTCGGAAAAATGGACCCTAACCTTGACACTACTTTCTTTCAACCTTTATCCTTGATCCTTAACTTGCTCCTTGCGGCAACTTGCGCCTTCTTGGCGTGCTTCCGCGGGCCTGGGGCGGCAATTGGACGGGGCGCGGAGGTTCCGATGTTCTTCGAGATCAAAGATTTAGAGCTTCATCCGATCGAATTTGCGGAGGAGTTCGAACCGGGCGTGCTGGACCTTGGATCCGATTATCGGCAGATTACGCCGATCGAGACCAGCGGGCGGGCCGATCTGGTTGAAGAGCATCATGGCAAGCATAAGATAATCCAAGACATACGGATCAGAGGCCGCCTGGCAACCAGCCTCGAAACAAGCTGTGCGCGCTGTTTGGAGCCGTTGACCCAGGATGTGAAGGGCGAGTTCGATCTTTTATATCGTCCTCAAGGGGCCGACGCAGGTCGGGATGAGATGTCTGTTACCGATGCGGAAGCCGAGATCAGCTATTATGAAGGCGAAGGTCTTCCGCTCGAAGATGTGGTGCGCGAGCAGGTGCTGCTTGCTGTCCCGTTGAAAGTGACGTGCCGGGAAGATTGCAAGGGATTGTGCCCGCACTGCGGCAAGAATCTGAACCAGGAACAATGCTCGTGCGCAGTTGCGCTGGAAGAGCCGCGATGGGCGGCTTTAAAGGAAATCCGCGGCAAACTGGCGCACTAGAGATTTGATAGCGAGAGAGATTATTAGCAGGCGAGGCCGAAAAGCCTTGGCGAGAGGAATTTTCATACTATGCCGAATCCAAAACGACGACATTCGCAGAAGCGCACCTCAACGCGGCGGGCGCACGATGCGCTGACCAGCCATTCGCTCTCCGAGTGCCCGAACTGCCACGAGAAGAAGATGCCGCATCGCGCCTGCGTTAAGTGCGGCTACTATAAGGGCCGCGAAGTTGTGGAAGTGAAGGAAGCCAGCTAATCTCCTGCCACCATGCCTAGCGTGATTGCGCTGGATGCGATGGGTTCGGACCGGGCGCCCAAGCCTGAAATCGAAGGCGCGATCCATGCGGCGCGCAACTACGATGTGCGCGTGCTGTTGATCGGTCCAGAATCCACGATCAAAGCGGAACTCGAGCGTCACCCGACAGCTTCCCGCCTGCCTTTAGAGATCGTGCACGCCAGCGAAGTTATCACCATGGAAGACAAGGCGGTGCAGGCGGTGCGCGCCAAGCGCGACTCCTCAATGCGCGTTGGGCTGCGGCTGGTGCGCGAAAGACGGGCAGCCGGCTTCGTTACGGCGGGCAATACGGGCGCCGCGATGGCTTCGGCCAAGATGGTACTGGGTGCGTTGCAGGGTGTGGACCGGCCCGCGCTGGCAGCGGTTTTTCCTACGGCGCCGGGCGCGGCTGCCATCTTGCTGGACGTCGGCGCCAATGTGGACTGCAAACCGCACAATCTTGAGCAGTTCGCAGTGATGGGCGAGATTTATTTCCGCACCATGTTTGGCAATAAGTTTGGGACTGCCTCTGGCAATTTGCCCGATCACAAGCCGTTCGGCCGTTCCGGCCTTGGCCGATCAACGGCCGGAACCAGCCGAGGCCCACGTGTGGGGCTGCTCTCGATTGGTGAAGAAGAGACCAAGGGGAACGATCTTACGCGAGAAGCATTTCAGTTGTTGAAACGCCTGCCGCTAAACTTCATCGGCAACGTGGAGGGCCGTGACCTGTTCAATGGCCGGGTTGACGTGATCGTGGCCGATGGCTTCGTGGGCAATGTGGCACTCAAGGTTTCTGAAGGCGTAGCGAACCTGGTGCGCACGGTTTTGAAAGAATCGCTGAAAGCGACGATTTCTCGCCAGGTCGGCTATATGTTATCGCGCAGCGCATTTTCCGATTTCAAGAAACGCATCGACCATACTGAGTACGGCGGCGCGCCGCTGTTAGGCGTGAAAGGCGTCTGCATCATTACGCACGGCTCCTCGAACGCGAACGCGATCAAGAATGCGGTGCGAGTGGCGGCGGAGTTCTCTGAACGGCAGATCAACGAGTCAATTGAGCAGGGGCTGGCTAAGATTCGTCCCGCGCCGATGGAAGTGGAAGTTGCACCGGCTCACTAATCCGCGCTGAAATCAAGAATCATGACTGAATCCAAGATCGCATTCATTTTCCCCGGCCAGGGATCGCAGGCAGTCGGAATGGGCAAGGATCTCGCCGAGAAATATCCTGTCGCCAGGCAAACCTTTGAAGAAGCCGATGAAGCGCTTGGATACAAATTGTCGCAAGTATGTTTCGACGGCCCGGAAGAACAGTTGCGGCTGACCGAGATCACGCAACCGGCGATTCTCTGCGTTTCGATCGCAGCATTGAGAGTGCTTGAGACGCGCATTCCCAAGCCAAGTTTTGTCGCAGGCCACAGCATGGGCGAATATTCGGCCCACGTAGCGTCTGGAACCCTGAGCTTTACCGATGCGATTCGCACGGTGCGCAATCGTGGAAAGTATATGCAGGAGGCGGTGCCGGTGGGTGTGGGCGCCATGGCGGCGATTCTGGGGATGCCATTGGAGAAGGTGGCTGCCGTTTGTCAGGATGCCGCGCAGGGCGAAGTCTGCGCTCCTGCCAATATCAATTCGCCGGAACAGATTGTCATTTCCGGCAATACGGCCGCGGTGGAGCGGGGAGCGAAGCTGGCCGACGAGCGTGGAGCGAAACGAGCGAAGTTGTTGCCGGTGAGCGCGCCGTTCCACTGTTCGCTGATGAAGCCGGCGCAAGAGCGTCTGGAAGCCGATCTGAACAAGTTGAGGATGCAGAAGCCGGTGTATCCCCTCGCCTGCAACGTGGAAGCCTCTTTGGTCAGCGACGAACTCAAGGCGCGGGCAACGCTGGTGGCCCAAGTAACAGGCGCCGTGAAGTGGGAACAATGTATGCGCCTGCTGATTGGAGAAGGCGTAGCAGACTTTCGTCGAGATCGGGCCGGGGAAAGTTTTGTGCGGATTGATGCGCCAGATCGACCGCTCCAAGACCTGTTTGAACGTTGGCGACGAGGCATCGTTGGCGAAAACTCTCGAGCAGTTGGGAAATCAGGCTGATAGTTCTAATGAAATTCCAGATCGCAGGGCGGTGAGCTGACCGTTTTATCGCTTTTGTCCACGTACAGCTGGGCATGTTGTGCGCGGTCGTTCACGATCAGGTCGACAACCACGCCCGTCCCACCCCCTGGGCAATTGCTCTCTCCGTAAATCCGATAACTCTTGACGATGCCATATTGGCCGCCCGGTCCCCAGTCTTGCTTGAACTCATTGAAGGGATACTGCGCATGATTCTGCGGGTGTTGCTTCCAGTCCGGATCGTGATAGTAGATGCCGTAAGCGGTTTCGAAGTCCTGCTTTTGCAGAGCAGAAAAAAACTTGTCGGCCACATGCTTTTCCGGCCAGAAACGGTTCCACCAGCCAAAGAAAGCCAGAAGCAGAACAAAAACGATTGCGGAAATGAGGCGGGTTCTTTTCTTCCGCTCTTGTTCCGGATGGTACTCCTTGGGGTCGAGTAAGGTCATCGTCTCTAGAATAACGGACGCGGGCGGTAAATCAAAAGTTCCAACTGAATTGCCCAATTCTTCCTCACAGCGTGCGCTTGAATAGCGGAATCGCGATTCCCAGCGTAACCGCCGCGAAGATGGAAAGAAACAGCATGTCGCCCCAAACCGCCGCCAGGGTTGTCTCTTTCAGCAGCAGGCATTTGAAGCCATCGACGGCGTAGGTGAAGGGATCAACGCGAGCAATTGCCCGCAACCAGGGCGGGAACGCCTGTATCGGATAGATAGAGCCGCTGGGGAAAAACAGCAGCGTATTCAGAATTCCGAACATGGCCCGCGGCACCAGCGGATCCTCAATGCGCACCATCAGCAGAAACATCATGGTGTTGAAAGCGAGAGATGTCAGCACGATCATCACCAGCAAACCGAGCATCGTGACCGGATTGAAAATCGTGCTCACGCCGGATATTAGCGCGCCGATCACGCAAATGATCACCCCGGTCATCACGGCTTTAATCGCGCCAGCTGCGTTAAGTCCCAAAACTAATTCAAGCTTGGTGATCGGCGTGACCAGATAGCCTTCATGAACGCCGCGCGCCTTGTCGTCGATATACAGCATGCCGCCGCCGATCATTACCGAGACAAACATCGCCAGCGTGAGCGAGCCCGGCAGCAGATACTTCATGTATTCGATGTAGGGATAGAGTTCGACAATCTCCAGCGCAGTCTGTTGCAGAATGCGAGGCTCAACCGTGGGCTGGTTCAGTGCGGTGGTCAAGTCGGCGAGTTCGGATTCCAGTGCCGAGCTCATGAAGTTGTCGCTATTGTCCACGACTAAAGCAATCTGGGGATGATTGTCTTCGTAGACGCGTCGTGAAAATTGAGGCGGAATGATTACTGCGCCCTCAAGCTTCCCGTTGCGCACGTCTTCGACTGCTTTTTTCTCATCGTCATAATAAACCGGCACGAAGGTGCGAATGTTCGCTCGTACGGAGTCGAAAGCCTCGCGAATCTTGAGCGCCTGCGTGCCTCCGTCCTGATCGACGATGGCGAGCCTTGCGTCGCGAATCTTTCCGCCGAACGCATTGCCTAAAATAATGAGCTGCACCAGAGGAAAAATCATCGATGCGAGCATCAGCGCCGGCGAGCGAAAGAACTTGCGCATCTCGCGCTCGACAATGGCCATGATCCGGTTCATGGCTGCAGCCCCGGGCGCTGCGGCATGGTGAAGGCATAGGCTTTCTGCAGTTCATCGCGCAATTGACGGCCGGTGTAGTGCACGAAAACATCGTCCAGCGTAGTGTTCTGCACCGATAGCGACTTCACCGCGACCCCGGCTTCCACGGCCATCTCGACAAGTTCTGTCGTAGTGCGCGAACCATTGCCGGTCAAGATTCGGTACATGCCCGCTCCCTCGTGCTGCACGGAGGTCACATCGTCAAGCGTGCGCAGGCGCTGCTCCCAATCGTCAGGAAAATTCTCGAACTGCGCTTCGATCACGTTCGATCCCGGCACGCTCGCCTTCAAGGCCATCGGGGCGTCCAGCGCGACGAGCTTTCCGTGATCGACGATGGCGATGCGGTCGCACAGGCGATCGGCTTCGTCCATGTAATGCGTGGTGATCAGGATGGTGAGCTGCCGCTGGCTCTTGATATTGCCCAGCATTTCCCATACGGCCACGCGCGAAACTGGGTCCAATCCGGTAGTAGGCTCGTCGAGAAAAAATATTTTCGGATGGTGCACCAGCCCACGCGCAATCTCCAACCGCCGCCGCATGCCACCGGAGAGCGTTTTGGTCTGCGCGTTGCGCCACTTGGTTAAGTCGACCAATCCCAAGAGTTCTTCGATGGAGCGCTTTCGTTCTTTCGCGGGCACGTCGTAAAGCTTGGCGTAGATGTTGAGATTTTCTTCGACAGTCAGATCGAGATCGCTGGTCAACGCCTGCGGGATCACGCCAATCATCCGCCGTGCGGCGTCCGCTTCCTTGGATACATCGTGGCCGCCAATGAGAGCTCTCCCGGCTGTGATCGGAATCAGCGTGGTCATCATGCGGATCAGCGTTGATTTCCCCGCGCCATTGGGCCCAAGCAGGCCGAAGATTTCACCGTCGTTTACGTCGAACGAGACGTCGTCCACTGCGGTGAAGTCGCCGTACTTTTTTACGATGTGCTCCACCTCGATAGCGTGAGTGGTTGCAGAAACCGGCGACCCGCCACTCGCTTTGGGGTTGGTGTCGGCCATCATTGCCGCCCCGCTGCTGCCGCGCTCTGAGAACTGTTCTCGCCCTTCATCTGTGCGGGCGAAACCAGCACCTCGGCGGTCATACCCGGGACAAACGCGCCCTTCGGATTATCCAACCGCACTTTCAGTACGATCGTCCTGATATCCCTTTTGCGGCGGCTCACATCGCGCTGGGTGGCGAAGTCGCCCTCGACTCCTTTGAAAAAAACCTTGCCGCTGGTGATCGTTCCTCCCGGCATGCGGACGCGCAAAGTGTCGCCGTAGCCGATGTGATCGGCATAAGTTTCCGGAATCGCCGCGCGCACCCACGTGTCGGTCAGATCGACGATGGTTACTATGGGCGCGCCAATGTTGACCACTTCTCCCTGGCGTGCTGCCCGCACCGAGACCGTGCCGGTTACCGGTGCATAAACATTGGTATAGCCCAAACGCACCGCAGCCTGATTTTTCTGCGCGATGGCATTCTTGAGATCGGCCTCAGTCGATTGCACTGTGCTCTGTGCCGCGTTCGCTTGCTGCGTGCGAGCAACGGCGGAGTTCAAGTCAGCCTCTGCGGCCTTCACTAATTCCTGTTGCGCCTGCACTGTCGCTTGAGCCGCCTGCAGATTGGTTTCAGCCTGCACGCGATCTTGATCCGACGCGACTCCCGCTTTGGCCAGTTCTATCGTGCGCCGGCTATCGCTGTCTGTCCGATCAAGCGTAGCCTTCGCCTGCAGGAGCTGCGCTTTGGCGGAAGAAAGCTTGGCCCGGGCATTAGCCACATCGCTCGACGTCGACCCCGAAGTGGATTTCTCGGTGTGCTGCATCTCCGCCACTTTGTGCTGCAGGCTGGTGATGTTAGCCGTGGCCGCCGCCTCCTGCGTTTGCAACTCGGAGGGATCGAGCACCGCAATCAAGTCTCCAGCCGTCACCGGCGTGCCTTCATCGACCAGCAATTTCTGGATGCGGCCTTCCACCTGCGCACTGACGATCACTTGGTTCGAGTCGACCGTACCAATCAGCACCAGGTCCTTGGAATGGTCGGCGGAAAAGATGTAGTAGATCAGCGAGATCACGAAGATGATGCTGAGAAGAATGAAGAAGCGGTTACGAGCACTCATTTGCGCACTCCTGATTCTCGAACGGCGGAGCCTGAGATTCCCCGAGGCTGAAACAGTGCTGCGGAAATGAAATCCAACACGGCGGCTCTCCGTTCCGCGATCCGCTCCGGGGTGAGGGGATTGAAGCGCACAATGCGTTGCATCACCGGAGCACTACTGAAATAGAAAATGATCATGGCCACCATTGAAGGAACAAAGTGCACCGGGTCCACAGGGCGAAATTCGCCTTGGTCGATGCCTTTGTGCAATAACTCGCCCACTCGGCGATAGATTGGTTGAAAATACGTCTTAACCAACCGGTCGATGTGCTCGGAATGGCCTTCGCGCGCGCGCATCATTTCGCGCTGCATCAGTTTGGGATAAATCTGGTTGGAAGCGATGAAATCGAAATAAGCTCCCACGTAGGCGATGATCTTTTCGCGCGGCGGCAACTCGCTGTCGAGCACATTGAAAACTTTTGTTTTCATCCCGGAAAAAGCGTTGTCGAGCACCGCGCCGTAGAGCGTTTCCTTATCGGTGAAGTAGTAGTAGATGAGAGCTTTGTTGACCCGTGCCGCGCGCGCGATAGCATCGGTACGGGCTCCGGCGATACCGTGCTCGGCAAATTCTTTTGCCGCGGCGTGAAGAATGGCGGCGCGGCTCTCCTCCGGCTGTCCCCGCGAGCCGAGGCGGGGAGATTGCGGACGGTAGCGAAGGAGTTTCGCCATGACTTAATTAACCAGTTAGTTAGATCAATGATACATCAGTTCGCGGCATTTGCAAGTGGGCGATGCTACCGGAAAAGGGGCACAATCCTCGGCTAACTTGCTCCGCCAGCGATCGACGGCACCAGCAGCACTTCGTCTCCATCGCTAAAGACGTAATCCTGCCCACCGAGAAAGCGGATGTCTTCCTCATTCACGTAAATGTTGAGGAAGCGTCGCACGTGTCCGGCCTCGTCGCGCAGGTGCGGCTTCAGGTCTGGGAACTTCTCGTCGAGGGCGGCGAACAATTCGGCCAGGTTCGTAGCAGCGCACGCAATCGAGTCTACGCCCGCCGTGTGCCGCCGCAGTGCAGTTGGAATTTGTATGGTGATCGCCATCGTATGCCTCCGCTACGCTCCTACGGTCGCCGCCGATTCTCTCGCGACCTCGACGCCATCCAGCGTTTCGTGCAGATACTTCTCAAACTCCGCCAGCTTGGGCGCGATCGGCCTCTCGGTCTGGTACACTCCGGCCAGGACATCAGTCGTTTTCAAGCCATTACCCGTGATGCATAACACAGTCGTTTCTTCCGGCAGTATTCGATCCTGGCGATAAAGCTTGCCCGCCGTGCCAACCGTTACGCCGCCGGCGGTTTCGGTGAAGATGCCTTCAGTTTCCGCCAGCAGACGGATCGAATCGATCACTTCGGGATCGCTCACATCCTCGCTCCATCCCCCGCTCTGCTTGATGGTTTTGATGGCATAGTGTCCGTCAGCCGGATTGCCGATGGCAAGCGAGCGCGCAATGGTCGCCGGCTTCTGCGGATCGATCTCCGCGCTCCCCGTCTTCACCGCCGTCGAAATCGGCGAGCATCCTGTGGCCTGCGCCCCGAAGAATTTCACCGGCTTCTCTTCAACCAATTCGAGCTTGATCAGTTCGTCGAACGCTTTCTTGATTTTTGTAATTAGCGACCCGCCCGCCATGGGCACGACAACGTTATCTGGCAGGCGCCAACCCAGTTGCTCGGCGATTTCGAAGCCCACGGTCTTCGATCCCTCGGCGTAATAAGGCCGCAGGTTCACGTTGACGAAGCCCCAGCGCCGCTCCTCGGCAATCTGCGAGCATAGGCGGTTCACCTGGTCATAGTTGCCCGCGATGCGCACAACATTCGCACCGAAGACTTGCGTGCCGAGAATCTTCGCCGGCTCAAGGTCGGAGGGAATAAAGATCCAGGCCTTCAGTCCCAGCCGAGCGGCATGCGCTGCCACGGCATTCGCCAGATTGCCGGTCGAAGAACACGCAACCGTATCGAAGCCGAACGCTTGCGCCTGAGCCAGCGCCACCGCCACCACGCGATCCTTGAAGCTCAGAGTCGGCAGGCAGACGGCGTCATTCTTGATGTAGAGATTCTGCGCGGCGGTCTTCGCATCGTTCGCACTGCCGGCCAGTCGCTCCGCCAGGCGCGGCGCGTGGATCAGCGGTGTGAATCCGACCGGCAAGCCAGGCTCAAAACCCGCTGGCAGCGGCAGCAACTCGGCATAGCGCCACATGTTTGGCGGCCGCCGCGAAATTCGCGCGCGGCTGGATTTTGGCTGGTCAATCGAGCCTTGGGCCAGCGCCCCGCGCACCGCCTCGTAATCGTAGGTGATTTCCAGAGGAGAGAAACACTCGTCGCAGATTGAGCGGGGCTGGTTGCCCCAACTTCGGCCGCATTCCCGGCAGCGCAATTCGTAGTGAGGTCGACCGTCGTAATTCGGCATGAGGCTACTCGCTTTCTCTTTAACAGCAGCGAATAGCTGGGGACGAGCCGGAGAAAAGAGTCCTAAAATACAAAGGCCTCTTTTCCCCGGAAAAAGGAAAAGAGGTTATCGGAATGCAAATGAAATAAGCTTCGCATCCGAATCTCATGTTCCCCGTTTCCGGGCGGGAGTTGGCACCTGGCGGTCGGGATATATGATCCGGATCCGGTTGCCGTGGCGTCACAGGGCTCGTCCCTCAGCCACTCTTCATGAAATTCAGCCTGCCCCGAAGGGCAAGCTTGTCTCGATAATCGTACCGCGCTACCTAAAGTTCGTCAATCACGAAATAATCGGCGTCCCATGGCGGGTCCCGGGGCGCTGTGAAGATCAAGCTGTGAAGATCAAGCGTGACTGCCCGCGGCTCGAAAAACGTGCTATTCACGACGGTCGCGAAGAGTGAAGGCGATTACCCGTCACGCCTACAACATCGGCAAAAGCACCACAAACCTGCAGTTCTTCTGTCGGAAATGGTGATCGGCCCGAGCAGCCCGAGTCAGTAAACTCACCTGCTGTACTGATTTCTCTTCTTGTCGGCGTGTCGTTCTAGGCCAAACTGGATCAGCCGGTCAATCAAGTCTGCATATTCGAGCCCAGACGCCGCCCACAGCTTGGGATACATGCTGATCGCTGTGAACCCCGGCATAGTGTTGATCTCGTTCAGATAAATCTTTCGTGCCTTATTCCCTGAGCCAGGTTCCATCAGAAAATCCACGCGCGCCAGGCCCGAACAATCCACCGCTTTGAAGCAGCGAATTGCCAGCTCCTGGATTTTCTTGGTCTCTGCCTTCGTGAGCTTCGCCGGAATGATCAGTTCGGAACCTTCGTCGAGATATTTCGCGTTGTAATCATAGAATTCTTTGACCGGAACAATTTCGCCGGGAATCGATGCTATCGGCTCATCGTTGCCCAGCACCGAGCACTCGATCTCGCGCGCTTTGTTCTTCTTTCCGCCCACACCTTGCTCGATCACAATCTTGCGATCGAACTTCGCCGCTTCCTCAATCGCTGGACCAAGTTCCTTGCGGTTGTGTGCCTTGCTGATTCCAACCGACGACCCCAGATTCGCCGGCTTTACAAACACGGGATACTTCAGTTTGCTCTCAACCAGCTTCTGAACTCTCTTCGGCTCCTTCTCCCACGCACTTCGGAGAATAGTAACGTGCTTCACAATGGGAATCCCGGCGGCTATGAACAACGACTTCATCACGTCTTTGTCCATGCCCGCGGCCGATCCCAGCACGCCCGCGCCAACATAGGCGATGTCAGCCAGTTCAAGCAGTCCTTGTATAGTCCCATCTTCGCCAAACGTGCCATGCAGCACGGGAAAAATTACGTCGACGTTGATGGCGCGATCACTGGCGCGACGCGTGAGTGCGGCATCGGTCTGAAAAGGCATCAGCCCACTTTGCCGGTGCACCGGTTCCGGCGGCACCACCACCGATTCGCCTGTGGCCAGCACCGCAGCAGGTTGAGTAGTGTCGGGATCGCCCGCGCGCAGGTGTCGCGACTCAAGCACCAGCTTTCCCTGCAGCAGATTCTCCGCGTCTCCCGCGGTCAGCCAGCGCCCATCCTTCGTAATGCCGATGGGAACCACTTCGTACTTTTCTTTGTCGATGGCGTTAAGAACCGACGCAGCCGAGAGCAGCGAGACTTCATGCTCTCCGCTGCGCCCGCCAAAAAGAATGCCGACTCGAAGCTTTTTCATAAACTCTTACAGAATCTTCTTCCCAAACGCCGATAACGCCAACTCGACAGCCAAGTCGGCAGTGCGATTGTGCTCATCGATCACAGGATTCACTTCGACAATCTCGAAGCTCAACATACGTCCATGGTCGGCGATGATTTCCATTGCCAGGTGAGCTTCACGATAAGTAGCGCCGCCGCGCACCGGAGTACCTACGCCAGGCGCATCCTCTGGATCGATCCAGTCCATATCGAGCGAAATGTGATAGCCCGCAGTGCCGCGCCCCGCCATGCGCAGGGCCTCTTCCATCACGGTGCGCATGCCGCGCTCATCGATGTCTCGCATAGTGAAAACGCCAATGCCGGCGCGCCGCACATTTTCTTTTTCGACTGCGTCAATGTCGCGCACTCCCACCAGCACGCAGTTTTCCGGCCTCACCTTGGGATGAAAGTCGAAAATATCTCCAAGCTCCGGCGGACCCAATCCCATCAGCGCGGCCAGCGGCATGCCGTGCACGTTGCCGCTCGGCGACGTCTCAGGCGTATTAATGTCAGTATGCGCATCAATCCAGATCAGCCCAATCCGCTGGTTCTGCCGCCGATAAAACTCCGCCACTCCCGCCACCGAACCCGCCGCCATCGAATGATCTCCGCCAAGGGATATCGGAATCTTTCCTGCCTCGAGCGTCTTGATCACGAGCTCCGCATGCTTGGTGCAAGTCGCGGTGATTTCTTTCAAATACTTGGCGTGCGTATCGCCCTCTTTTTTCTGTTCCGGAATTGCCACGGCAACGTTGCCGCCATCCTCCACTTCGTGCCCAAGGCCTTCCAGCCGCGCTTCAAGCCCCGCCACTCGCACAGCCGAAGGCCCCATGTCAACGCCGCGCCGCGACTGTCCCAAATCAAGCGGCACACCAATAACGCGAATCTTCTTGGGAACAATGTTCGTGGTGCTTATGGTTGTCATAGGAAGTGTAATTTTGTAATCGGGCAATTTGGTAATCGAACACTGAGGACCGCCGGGTTTTTCAAATTACCCAATCACAAAATCGCCCAATGACTCAATCCTTCACGGATACAACCGGTGCAGCATTCTGGGAAACGGAATCGTCTCCCGTACATGTTCAAGCCCGCAGATCCAGGCCACGGCGCGTTCAATGCCCATGCCGAAGCCGCCGTGCGGCACGCTGCCGTATTTGCGCAAATCCAGATACCACTTGAACGCTTCCTCCGGCAATCCGTGCTCATGAATGCGCTGCACCAGCAACTCGTGCGACGCCATGCGCTGCGAACCGCCAATGATTTCGCCGTAGCCTTCCGGCGCCAGCACGTCGACGCACAGCGCCAGTTCCGGCCGCTGCGGATCGGGCTCCATGTAGAAGGCTTTTACCTTCGCCGGATATCGATGCACCATAACCGGCTTGTCAAACTGCGCTGAAAGATAAGTTTCATCGGGCGATCCCAAATCGCCGCCCCACTCGAACTTCGCTTCCAGCGCGCCTTTGGCATGCCCTTCCTGCAAATTCTTTACCGCATCGTCGTAACTGATTCGGGGAAAAGGCGGCTCGATTTTTTCCAACTTCGAAAGATCGCGCCCAATGGCCTGCAAGTCCACGCGCCGCCGTTCCAGGCAGCGTTTCACAACAAAACTGATCAGGCCCTCCGCCAAATCCATCAGATCGTCGAGTTCGGCATAAGCGACTTCCGGTTCAACCATCCAGAACTCGGTGAGGTGACGCCGCGTCTTCGATTTCTCCGCGCGAAATGTTGGACCAAACGAATAAACCTTGCCCAGCGCCATCGCCGTTGCTTCAATGTAAAGCTGCCCCGACTGGGTGAGATAGGCCTGCTCGTCGAAATAATCGACGGGGAAAAGCGTGCTGGTACCTTCGCAAGCTGCTGGAGTAAGAATCGGAGGATCGGTGAGCGTAAAACCCCGCTCATCAAAAAAATCGCGCACCGCCTTAATAATTTCCGCCCGCACCCGCAGAATCGAAGCCTGCCGCTGCGACCGCACCCACAAATGCCGGTGCTCCATCAGAAACTCGGTGCCGTGCTCCTTCGGCGTGATGGGATAAGGATCGGATTCCGGCACTCGTTGCACAACCTGCACGTTCAGCACATCAAGCTCATAGCCGCCGGGCGCGCGTTTGTCGGCGCGAACCTTGCCTTCCACGATTACGCTCGACTCCTGCGTCAGCGTCTTGACCGCCTCGAACACTTCTGGCGCGACCGCATTCTTCGGCACTACCCCCTGAATCACGCCGGAGCCGTCACGAAACTGCGGGAAGAGCAGCTTGCCGCTCTCGCGCAGATTGTAAAGCCAGCCGCGCAGCGTCACATTCTGCCCTTCGTGCTTCCCGATTTCTGCAATGGTTGTTGTAGGCGACATATACCGGTGGTTTCGTAATCGGGCAATTTAGCACTCGGGACAATCGGGCTCCCTGGTTTACAAGTTGCCCAATTACAAAATTACTCAATTGCTAAATGTTCTACGCGTTTTCCAGCTTCTCGAAAGTCCCCCCCAGTTTTTCCAGCGGATTTACTTTCTCATCGCTTTCCAATTCCAACATCAAGGCAGGCGTTTGCGGAGCAGAACGTAGAAGCTCCATCGCCTCTTTCCAGTCGATGGTTCCCTTTCCCGGCCACAGGTGCGAATCGCGGTCCCGAGCGTTGTCGTGAACATGCGTCGAGCAGATTTGCCTCCGCACGATCTCGAAGGCCGCGCTCACCGAACTCATGATGTGAGCGTGCCCAAAGTCGAAGCAAATTCCCACGTCATCAAAATGCGCTGTCTGGATCATCTCCACCAATCGTTCCGGCGTGGAAAGTTCGTTAGGAATATTTTCCAGCAGAATGCGCACTCCCAGCGGCTTGGCAAATGCGCGCAAGTGCTCGATCGATGTCATCGCCGACTCGAATTTCTTCTCGCTGAAAGTTTCATTCGGCACCCCAAGATGCTGCACCTGAAAACGGAATGGAATTTGCTCAGCGATCTCCATAGACCGCTTCACCTCATCCATCGCGTCCACCAGCCCCGCGCGGTCCGTCGACGCCAGATTGATTGGCGCTGCCCCAGTCCGTCCCCATTCGTAGTCGGCGTAGAGCGGCGAGTGCACGGAATTCAGCGGCACACCACTTCCGCGAAACCACTCGGCGATCTCTTTCACGTGTGCTTTTCGATTGGCGTAGTCGATATGTTGCCGCGCCGCGAAAATCTCGATCGCCTGCACGCCGCTGCGTGCCAGGCCGTCAAGAATTCCCGGATGCAGCCGCTCCTTCACGTATAAATATGTCGACACTGCTTTCAGCATGATCGTCCTTGAACGTTCTAGTATCCCACTGCCTTGCCGTTGTTTCGGCCATCGCTGGCGCCAAGCCGCTCACCAGTAGTCGGATCGACCGCAATACACTCCGCATCGCTCCAGTAAGAACCCGCGTCCGAGCCTTGTCGCAGACCGAACTGCACGTGGTATCCCATCTTTTGCAGCGCCTGCACCGTATCGGGTGAGAACCATCGTTCGACATTCAATACATCCGGCAGCCATTGATTGTGAAAGCGCGGAGCGTTCACTGCCTCCTGAATATTCATCCCGTAATCGATCACGCCCATCAGGACGTTGGCCACGGTCGTGATGATTTTCGAACTGCCCGGCGAGCCCAGCACCAGAAATACCTTGCCGTCCCGCACCACGATCGTCGGCGTCATCGACGAAAGCGGACGCTTCCCCGGCCCAATCGCATTGGCCGCGCCTTGAATCAATCCATCGGAATTCGGCACGCCCGGCTTGGCCGAAAAATCGTCCATCTCGTCGTTCAACAGAAAGCCCAAACCCTCCGCCGTGACCCGCGATCCAAACCAGTCATTGATGGTCGTTGTGACTGCGACCGCGTTCCCATCTGCATCGACGACAGAATAGTGAGTGGTGTGCGGCGATTCGTGATTCCCCCACGGCTGCGGATGCGTAGCCGCATATTGTTCAAGCTCGCTGAAAATCGCTGGCCGCTTCAGCTCTTTGCTGGCGCTGGCACGCTCTGCATCAATCGAATCGCGCCATGCCGCAGCATATTTCTTGTCGATAAGTTGCGCCACCGGAATCTTCGAGAAATCCGGATCGCCCATAAACTCCGCTCGATCGAAGAACGCGCGTCGAAACGCCTCGGTTGTATAGTGAATCGATTGCGCCGACCGGTCTCCCATCTTGGCAAGGTCGTAGCCTTCCAGAATATTCAGCGATTCGAGAAGGACTGTTCCTCCAGAAGAAGGCGGCGGCGCGCTAATCACTTCATATCCCCGATACGTCCCACGAATCGGCTCCCGCTCTTTCACTTCATAATGCGCCAGATCTTCGGCAGTAATCAGCCCTCCGCCCTTCTGAAGACCTGCGGCAAGCTCCCGCGCCAGCGCTCCGTGATAAAAGTCATCGGGCTTCGCGGCAATCCGCTCCAGCGTCCGCGCCAAATCCGGCTGACGGAAGATTTCGCCCGACTGGTAGTAGTTGCCATCGCGCTGAAAAACTCGCCGCGACTCGGGGAACTCTGCCAGATGTTTATCGTGCAGATCGCGCGCCTCACCCCAAGTCAGAGGATAACCCTCTCGTGCCAATCGGATCGCCGGAGCCAGCACTTGCTTCAAAGTCAGCTTGCCATATTTCTGCTCGGCATAAACCATTCCCGCGACCGAGCCCGGCACGCCAATCGCCTTGTATCCAATCACAGGAGCGTCTTCGATCACGTTGCCCTGCGCGTCCAGATACATGTCAGGCTTTGCCGCGGCCGGCGCTCGCTCCCGGTAGTCGAGAAAATGCGTTGCGCCGTCACCCAAGCGGATCAGCATGAATCCACCGCCGCCCAAGTTTCCCGCCGCCGGATGCACCACCGCCAGCGCGAATCCCGTAGCCACTGCGGCATCCACCGCGTTGCCGCCAGCCTGCATCATCTCAACTCCGGCCCGCGAGGCGAGCTCGTGAATGCTGACTACGATTCCGTGCTGGGCGTGTACAGGCTCCGTCGAAGCGGCAGCGGCGCACGCCCCCACGACAGCCATCAGCAGCAAAACTAATATTCTGTATCGGGATCGCATGAAGATAGCAGGTGTCCAGGAATGGGCGGACTCTTGAGGCTAGCCGACCGCGCCAAGCAGAGTCAAATCAGCGGCTTGTGACGCGAGCTGCTGGTAGCATGGTTCATGTGGGACGGCCACTCCTGCCCGCCAACTCTATCCGCAATCACAAACCCTCAAACCCTCTTCGTACTCCGCCGCCCGCCCGACTTCGCGACTTTCTTTTTCGCAAGCTTCTTCCCCGGCGCCTTTGCCGCCACCATTTCATAAGATTGCCGCACCAGATCTTTCAACTCATCCCACTGCACCGCATCCAGTCGATCCAGCATCACCCACTTGTAGCGTCCCACGTACGGCGCAGGACGAATGTCCTCGCGCTCAATCAATTCGGAGAAGATCTCTGGCGTGCACTTGAAACAGAGCCGCGGATTGTCCAGGCCGAGGGTAACGAAAATCTTCCCACCGATCTTGAAGCAGAGGTCGTCGCCCCACTGCAGATTCTCCGTAGCCTGCGGAAATGCCAGGCAAAACTCGCGAATAGTGTCCACATTCATGCAGCTGATTTATGCAACGGATTTTCTTCCTATTAATCTAAACGGTTTAAGGAGATCCCAAATGCAAACTCGCACTCTTGGCAATTCTGATCTGAATATTACTCCCGTAGGCTACGGAGCCTGGGCCGTCGGCGGTTCCGGATGGCAATTCGCCTGGGGATCGCAGGACGACAACGACTCCATCGCCGCTATCCATCGCTCGCTCGAACTCGGCGTCAACTGGATCGACACCGCCGCAGTTTATGGCTTGGGTCACTCCGAGGAAGTAGTCTCTCGCGCGCTGAAAACCTGGTCCGGACCGCGGCCCTACATCTTCACCAAGTGCGCCTTGCGTTGGGATACTAACGGCAATGTGCAGAAAGTGCTGAAGGCCGATTCGATCCGTCGCGAACTCGAGGACAGCCTCCGCCGCCTCTCCGTTGATGTCATCGATCTCTATCAGATCCATTGGCCGCCCGATCCCGACTCACCCGAGCTAGAAGAAGGCTGGTCGACGCTCGCCGACTTGAAGCGCGAGGGCAAGGTGCGCTGGATCGGCGTTTCCAATTTCAATGTCGCACAGCTGAAACGCGCTCAGGCCATCGCCCCCGTAACTTCCCTGCAGCCGCCCTATTCTCTAGTGCACCGCGAAATCGAAAATGAAATTCTTCCTTATTGCCTGCGTGCGGGCATCGGAGTGATTGTTTATTCTCCCATGGCCTCCGGCCTGCTGACCGGCGCCATGACCCGCGAACGCGCCGCCAAGTTGCCCAAAGATGACTGGCGCAAGGGCCATCCTGACTTCACTGAACCCAATCTCACACGTAACCTGGCCCTGGTCGATCTCTTGCGAGAGATCGCCAAACGTCACAATCGTTCTGTAGGAGAAGTCGCCATCGCCTGGACGCTTCACCATCCTGCCGTCACCGGCGCGATCGTCGGGGCGCGCAACGCCCGGCAAGCCGAAGGCGTTATGCGTGCTGGAGATTTGCGGCTCAACGATAAGGAAGTGAATGAGATCGAAGAGTTCTTCGCCCAAGCCGCGGCCTGAGGAACTTAAGAACAATAGCCCAACAACGAAGCCTTCTCATTCCAAGTCATTCGTAGCCGCGCAAAGCGGCGAGAATGACTTGGAATCTATTGTCTTCCTGCCGCCCTCACACCTGCTCCCGAGCTTCCGCCAGCGACACGGTAACATCCAATTTCTTCTTGTTGCGGAAGATTGTCACCTTCACTGTATCCCCGGCGCGATGGTTGTTCATCATCTGTGCCAGATCCTGTTCGTCTTCAACTTTTTGGCCGTCTATGGCAACAATCAAGTCGCCGCCCAGCATGATGGGAATATTTCCCAGATACGCGCGCTCCGTGCCCCCGCGCAGTCCGGCCTGGTCAGCCGACCCTCCGGGCGTGACCTGCACGATTAGCAAACCATAATCCGCAGCCAAGCCAATCTCATCGGCCAACTCTGCGCTGATCGGGATAGTGCGTACGCCCAGCGCGGGCCGCCGCACCCGTCCCAGCGTCATCAAATCGTTGAGCACAGCTTTCGCCGTATTGATCGGAATCGCGAAGCCCACGCCGGAATTCTGCCCCACGCTCGAAAGAATCATGGTGTTGATGCCAATCACTTCTCCATGCCAGTTCATCAGCGGCCCGCCCGAATTGCCAGGATTGATGGCGGCATCAGTCTGAATCGCCTCGTCGATGGTCGCGCCATTGGGCTCGCGCACCGGACGGATCGAACTCACAATTCCGCGTGTCATCGTCCCCGCCAGCCCGAACGGATTGCCGATGGCGTAAACTTTCTGCCCTACCTGCAAGTTGCGCGAGTCCCCCAGCACTGCTGGAACTAACTCGGTCGCCTTGATCTGGATCACGGCCAGATCGTGCGCCGGATCGGTGCCCACAACCGTCGCCTTATACTTCTTGCGGTTGTGCATGGTCACTTCCACCTGCCGCGCGTCGGCGATCACGTGATAGTTGGTAAGAATGTGGCCTTCCTTATCGATCACAAAGCCTGAGCCTTGCCCTTCCTGCGGCACCATCCCGTAGAAGAAGTCGAAAGACATTGCCCGCGAGGTTACGTTCACCACCGAAGGGATATTCTTGCGATAGACGCTGATATTGTTCTGTTCTTCGCTATCGAGCCCCTCGGGGCCGGAAGCTTCTGTGATCTCCACTTGCGCGGGATGGCTCAACCAGTTCACCGGATTCGAGCCCGCAAGTCTGCCGTTCGAACGCCAGGTGGTGAAGTAAAAGAACGCTCCAGCCAACACCAGCGCGAATATTGCAGGACGTATGAGTTTCATAGACACACGCTTTCGGGCCGAGAAGTAATCCTGGAAAAGCCCCATAGTCATTTTACGTGCGATTTCGCAAAATGTTCTATCGTCCGGCGTATACTGAACCGCGGAACTGCACCGCACGCTCCCGTCTTCGATCGCCAACTTCACCAACACACCCTCAAGGAGAGCATCCTATGCCTACCATTACGACTAAAGACGGCACGCAGATTTTCTACAAGGACTGGGGTAAAGGACAACCAATCGTGTTCAGCCACGGCTGGCCGCTCACCGCCGACGACTGGGATGGCCAGATGTTGTTCTTCGGCCAGCAAGGCTATCGGGTTATCGCGCACGACCGCCGCGGCCACGGCCGCTCCACTCAGACTTGGGATGGCAACGAGATGAACACCTACGCCGACGATCTCGCTGCGCTCACTGAAAAACTTGACCTCAAGAACGCAATCCATGTGGGCCACTCGACCGGCGGCGGAGAAGTTGCCCGCTACCTCGGGCGTCATGGCTCAAAACGCGTCGCTATGGCTGTGCTGATCAGCGCGGTGCCGCCGCTCATGGTGAAAACCGACAAGAATCCTGCGGGTGCGCCCATCTCGGTCTTCGATGACCTGCGAGCCCAACTTGCGGCAAATCGGCCGCAGTTTTACATGGACATTACGCTCCCGTTCTACGGCTACAACCGGCCCGGCGCCAAGATTTCCGAAGGCATTCGTGAACACTGGTGGTTGCAGGGCATGATGGGAGGCATGAAGGCCCACTACGACTGTATTAAGGCCTTCTCCGAGACGGACTTCACCGAGGATCTCAAAAAGTTCGACGTGCCAACTCTTGTCCTTCATGGCGATGACGATCAGATCGTGCCCATCGCCGCGGCTGGCCCGATGACCGCGAAGATTGTCAAGGGCGCTACGCTGAAAGTGTATCCCGGTTTTCCGCACGGCATGCCCACAACCAATGCGGACCAGATCAACGCCGACCTGCTGGCCTTCTTCAAGCAAAGCAGGCAAGCCGCAGCCTGAGACTATCAGCGGATGCCCCGCCCCTTGTCTCTGCGCCTTTCGCAGAGACGGAGCCCGAGCGCAGCCCAAGGGGCGGGGATTTTGATCTCGCACTGAACTTTCCCATTCGCGATAGAAAAATTCTCGCGGATCATAAACGGCGCTGCCCAGGTCTCGTCGCTAGACGTTCAAAAAAAATTACCGCCGTTGACATCTCCATGACAATTGCACCTTGATCATGGCCAATAATCCCAAGGCGTTTGAGAGTGAGGAGGCAAATTCAACCTGGAGGAAATCGATGAAGACGGTTTGCACATCGATCGCTGTCTTTTTGATTGCGAGTCTCGCCGCTCCCGCCGGCTGCGCGCAGGACTCCGCGGACTTGCAGGCGCCTGCCACTTCCATCTTCACCGTCGTACCTACCCCAAATGGTCATCCCAAGCCCTACCAGAACGATTTGCATGCTGTCTCCGCATCTTCGCGGTCTGACATCTGGGCCGTAGGCCAGGCCGCAATTCGTTTTGACGGTAGCAAATGGACGGCATTCTCTGTCCCCGACATTCATGGCGACAACACAAGTCGGCTCGGCGGAGTAGTTGATTTCGCTCCAAACAATGTGTGGGCCGTCGGGATCATCAACATCGGCTTGGCCAATGGGAATCAGGTGATCGAACATTTTGACGGGACCAAGTGGAACATCTCTCCCGGTCCGAAATTCCTGCCCAGCGACGAGCCCGCACTGGAATCGGTAACGGCACTCTCGCCAAGCGATATGTGGGCAGCGGGATTTATCCTGACCAACAGCGGCCAATCTCTATTTCCGCTCTTCGAACACTACAACGGTACCGCATGGACGGCATTTGAAACGGCATTTAACGACGGCACAATTTTCGGCGTGTCCGCGGACGCTACCAATGACGTGTGGGCGGTGGAAGCGTGGCCGAGGGGTCAACGTTCGTCGAACATTACAACGGCAGCACGTGGAGCGTGGTTCCCAGTCCGAACCCAGGCGCCGGGTGGAACATATTATTCGGCGTAGTGGCTCTGGCTCCGAACAACGTTTGGGCCGCAGGCTACTTTACCGAGCAGGCGAACTCAACCCGGCCAACGAAAACGCTGATCGAGCATTGGGATGGCACGAGTTGGAAGATTGTGCCCAGCCCCAATGTCGGGCCGCACAGTGTCTATCAGTCGAACGAGCTGTGGGGTATCACGGCTGTCTCGGCTAATGACATCTGGGCTTTTGGTTCGTACTTTGCCGCCGATGGCTCGGAGCAACAGTCAACCCTCGTGCTTCACTGGAACGGCGCCAGTTGGACTATCGTCCCCAGCCCCGATCCAGTGAACGGCAGCTTTCGAGCGGATATTTTATTCGGTGGAACCGTTATCCCCACCGGGGATCTTTGGATTGTGGGCAACGAGTTTGGCAGCACGCTCGCCATCAATGCAACCGGACAGTAGAGGGCATTATCTAGTTCTTGGCGGTGTTTCTTTATGTCTTGATCGTGGCTTGCTTCAGGCTCTGCCAAACTCGGCGCACCTGCTCTTGCGAGTGGTCAAGCGAGCCCGAGTTGTCAATTACATAGTCGGCCGCTTTGATTTTCTCTGCTTCAGGCAATTGCGCGGCCATGCGGCGCGCCACTTCTTTGCGAGCCGCGTCTAGGTCTAACTTCTGGCGGGCGGCGAAGCGCGCGACGCGTTGTTCATCGTTGCAAGTGACCACGACCAGGCGGTCGAAACGTTTCGCCGCACCCGCCTCGATGATCAGCGCAGCTTCCACGAGGGCCACGCCCCGGGGATCCTGGCGCCCTACCTCTTCCATCCACTCTTCCTGGCGACGGATGACCGCGGGATGCACGATGCGGTTCAACTCTTCAATGCGTGAAGGGCGAGAGGCGGTTGCTGGTGAGGCCTTGCCAAATGCAGCCTCAGCCAGCTTGCTGCGATTCACGCTTCCATCGTAATTAAGGATCTCGCGGCCAAAATGCGCGACCACCTCGTAGTACACACCTTGCCCGGGCTGCATCAGTTGATGGGAAATCTCATCCGCTTGGATGAGACGCGCCCCCAGCGCGACGAACATTTCGCCCACCACCGATTTGCCCGAAGCAATGCCGCCGGTGAGGCCGACCTTCAGCATAGAGTTTCCAGATGGAATTCTCACCACGACGTACACAGACCCAGAAGAAAAACCTCTCTTTCTTTCCTTGGTTTTCCCTGTGATGGAGCCTGCACCGAGCGCAGCCGAAGGGTGCCTCTGTGGTCAAAGCCTCTCACTTGCTGGCTAGTTCCGGCACGCGGGTGCCGCGGCGCATCTTCGCGGCTTTCACGGTATTAAACATCAGCATTGCGATGGTCAGCGGACCCACGCCGCCGGGGACAGGGGTTAGCGATCCCGCCACTTCCGCCACTTCGGGGTGCACGTCGCCGACCAGCGTTGATCCCTTCGCGCGGAAAGCATCCTCCCGCTTCGCATTCTTATACAACCTCCCGCCGAACAAACGTTGGAACACTGCCGGATCGGTGACTTGGTTCATCCCTACGTCAATCACAGTTGCGCCCGGCTTCACGAACTCCCTCGTGATCATTCCCGCCCGGCCGATCGCGGCGATAAGAATGTCGGCACGCCGACTGACTCCGGGAAGATCGCGAGTCTTCGAATGGCAGACCGTGACCGTCGCGTTGGCGTTGAGCAGCAGCATGGCGGCGGGCTTGCCCACAATGTCGCTTCGGCCCACCACCACGGCTTCCTGCCCCGCAATAGAAATGTTGCTGCGCTTCAGAATCTCCATGACGCCGGCGGGCGTGCATGGCACCAGGCCCGGGCGTTGCGTGGAGAGGAACCCGACATTGACCGGATGGAAGCCGTCCACGTCCTTCTGTGGATCGACGGCCATCAATATTCGCTTCGAGTCGACCTGCGCAGGCAGCGGCAACTGCACCAGAATGCCATCGATCTCATCGCGACCATTCAGTTCTTCAACCAATGCGACGAGTTCGGCGGTACTCGCAGTCTCTGGCGGCGTGTGCTGCTCGCTGAAGAGTCCAACCTCTCCCGACGCTTTCACCTTGCCGCGCACGTAAACTTCCGAAGCCGGATTGTGTCCCACGAGCACAACGGCGAGGCCGGGACGAACTCCGGCGGCTGACATGATCTTTACCTCCGCGGCGACCTCCCCGCGGATCTCGTTCGCGATCTTTATGCCATCAAGAATCTTGGCGGTCATTGGTTCCGGGCTCTGGCTTTCGAGCGTTGGCTAGAAAATCTTACACCGCCAGCCAGGCCGCGTGCGCCCGTGCGCAGAAACATCTTGCCGTATCGTACAATGCACGGCATGATTGCCAAAGACTTGCTGGAGATTCTGGTTTGCCCGGCGTGCAAGCAGGCGCTTGAGTATCGCCAGAATCCTGAGAGATTAAAGTGCACGCACTGCCGTCGCGTTTATCTGGTAAAGGACGATATTCCCATCATGCTGGTGGATCAGGCGACCATCGAAGGGTAGGCGTTTTATCCCCTTGGCCGACTTGCCTCGACTTGCCGCTCCCCGCCTGTGTTTCCCGTTCGGTTTACAAACCTTGACATCTGGTTGTTGTCCTCTGGCGGACGCTGGTGACTTTCGCGTGTCCGGAATCGACACTCTGTGTCATGTTTTGGGACAGTTGGGATTGCAAAACGTGCCTGGGAAAGTGTGTGCCTCAGCCGGGGTTGCCTGCAACTTCTGAGATCCACAAGGGTTTATGGATCTAAACACGCTGGTTTTCCGTATATGGAACCAGCAGGCAAGAGCGGCAGTCGAATTGCATGCAACTTGTACGGCTGCCGATGAGTCTAATTAGCAACAAGCGGTTAGGTCGTAATCGGAGGTGATGACGGCCATGTTAGAAAACGAAATGAACGAACGAGTCAATAACGATAAGGACAGATTCACGGCGACAGAACTGGCGGCGCTGCGGAGCGATCTGCTGCAGGGTGGCATGATCGATTCTTACGAGGCTGCTGAGCTGCTGCAGGTGTTTCTGATGGGCCGCGGGTACGGGGTTTCGCCTAAGGCTGCTCTGGATGCGGCGGGCCGGGTGGAGATGGCTGGGTGCGCATTGCCGGTCCTGCAGCATGAGCTGGAGAACCTGGCGATGGTGATGTAAGTTGTGCGGCGCAGGCCGGTGAACCTGCGGCGCAAAACGGGGAATGAGTTCAAGAGTTGAGATTGGGTTTTTGAATTGAGACTTCGAGCGTAAGCGTTTTGAGATTTTGACATTCTGGACCGGGCAGTTGAAACAAGATTGACCGGACCAGTTCCACGGAAAGAAAGCCGGGCCAACCAGCCCGGCTTTGTGGTTTTTGGGCCTTCCCTGGCGACGGGAAAATTGAGACTAGTGTTCCCATGGGAACATTTCAAAATGCAGAAAATTATTGGCGTAAGTTGTTGATTCCTCGGGCGGGCTTTTGGGCGGGTCAATGGATGCAAGGGGTTGCTGTGGAAGGAATGTCTACTTTCGAGGGGGTCGATGCCTACGAAAGTAGACTTGACAGGCGCGTCGAGTGCTAGTTCCAGTGATGGGAGTGCGGCCAGATCTTCTGGATGTCGAAGGTTACGCCGCGGCAGAGGTACATGGGTTGGTTTTCTTCTCCCATGCCGAAGCGCTGGTAATGGTCAAAGGCCTGGAATGAGGTGCAGTTGTCGCGGACGTCGTCGAGGCTCCACTGGATGACGATGAGGTTCTTGTAGACCTGTGGAGGTGGGCCCCAGTACCAATGATTCTGGTGGCGCGAGTAGGCGTGCGGGAGTCCGTAGTGCGGACCGAACTGGTTGATGGCGCCGGCCTCTCCGTAGTTGCCGGCCCAGATGCCGGTCTGGGCGCGCTCGTCCGGCGGCAGCGAGTTGTAGATGGCGGCGACCTCGCGGGCCATTTCGGGCCATCCGAACTGGTCGGCAACCGGTTGCGGCAAGAGCGACTCGTGTTTGACTTCGGCCTTGGCGGGCTTGAAGCCGATCGCATTTTGATAGGCGAGGAGACGCTCGGGCGGCACGAACCAGGTCACCAGCGGCACGGCGGGAAGCGACGCGAGAAAGACAATGGCAACGATGGCCACGCGTGCCCAGACAGCGCGATTTGCGAGCCAACGCTCGATTGCGACCGCACCGCCGGCGAGGAGCATGGGATAGATGGGAAACACGTAGTAGTTCTTAGCGTGGGCCAATTCCATCAATACGAAGAAAACGACAAAGGTGAGGCCGAGCACGCGCCAGCGCCGCTCGCGGAGAAACCAGATCAGGCCGGCGAGCCAGACCGGGAACAGGATCGGACCGATGTCGAAGATCTGCTCTTTCACGAAGGCGAGCGGACCGAGCACGACGTTCTTGCCTTCACGCCGGACGTTGGCGAGATCTTCGATGGTCGGGAAGTGATGGCGGATTTGCCAGATTATGTTTGGGAGGAAGAGCGCGAGCGCGATGGCGCCGGCGATCCAGATCCATTTCCGCGCGAATTCGCGGCGATGCTGGGTCAGAAGCAAGGCGACGGTGACCGCGAATCCGAAAGACAACGTGGAGTGTTTGTTCTCAAGCCCGAGTCCGGCGAGTGCGCCGAACCACAGCCAGAGCCGCGAGTCTCCGGTGCGGAGAATCCGGGCGACAACGAGGATGCAACCCATCCAGAACAGGGGCTCGAAGGCGTTCATGGTCATGAGGCTGTCGCTCCACAGAACGGCGGGGCAGACTAGCGCGAAGAAACCGGCGAGGAATTGGGCGTAGCGCCCCCCGCCCAACTCGCGCGCGATCAGGATGGAGATTGCCACCAGGCCAACCCCTGCCAGAGCGGGCAGAATTCTAAGCGCGGCCAGCGAACCGCCCATCCAGAGCGCGATCTTGGCGTAGACGGCGATCAGAGGAGCGGCATCGACATAGCCCCAATCGAGATGGCGGGCCATGTCGAGATAGTAGAGCTCGTCGCGGAAATAGCCGTAGTGGCGGACGCTGGTAAAGAGATGCAGCAGCAGTTTGACCGTGCAGAGAAGGAGCAAGGCACCCACTGCGAGAGGTGGGAGTGCTGGGTCGCTCACCTTTTGATTGGTGTTTGTCTGTGCCATTTCGATCGATGATCGCTCAGGAACAGGCTTCCTGGGCGACTGTCTCGGCGCGGTGCAGGCGGATTTTAATCTCGACGCGGGAGCCGAGGCGATTGATGACGGACATGAGGCGATCTACGGTGAAGCGGCCGAGGTCGGCATTGCGGATGCGGGAGAAGTCGGCGGCGGCCATGCCGGTGCGAGCGTGCGCGGCGCGAACCGTCAGGCGCTGCCGGTCGAGCGCCCTGATGATCTCAGCGGCGAGGATGGCCTTGAACTGTTCAACATCCGCGCTCGGATGCCCCAGATCGCGGAACACATTGCCGCTTCCCCGCACTACTGCCAGTTTTTCACTTTTCATCGCAGCATCTCCTTCAACCTCTTCAAACGATCTTTGATCAGGCCGATTTCGCGTTGCGGCGTCTTGATGCCCTGCGTTGACTTCTTCCACTCTTAATCTCTCTGCGGTCATGCTGTCATATTTGACAACGCGTGTCGAGCGAATGGCGCTCGAAGGGCGGGATCGCGGGCAGAAAGTGCATAGGTCCCTTCGACAGGCTCAGGGCAGGCTCTTCGGCCCGCAAAGGACGCGGACCTCAGGATGACAAGCGTTTGAGAAGGACGGCCTTTCCCTCTATCCACCTGCCAAGATCAAAGTCAAAGGCGACGGACAAGAGTGTCCGTCCCACACAGTCAAAGCTTACTTCTTCTTCGCTGCCGCTGCCGCGACGGCTTTGGTGGCGCGGTCTTGCAGGGCCAGCAAGACTACCTGCATCATGTCGTCCTGGGGGGCGGGCTTGCCGGTCCAGATTTCGAATTGGCGGGCGGCTTGGTGGACGAACATTTCGATGCCGGGGATGATTTGGGCGCCGCGCTCTTTGGCTAGTTGCAGCAGGCGGGTTTCGGCGGGATCGTAAATCATATCGAAGACGAAGCGGGCGTTGATTTCTTTTTCCTGCAGCGGAGTCTCGCGGGTGTTGCCCATGCCGACCGGCGTGGCGTTGATGATTACGTCGAAGACGTACTTCTTCAGGTCGGCGCGTTTGATGGAGCGGGCGTGGGCGCGGCGGGCTAGCTTTTGGGCGGCGGCGGCGTTGCGGTTCAGAATGTAGACTTCGGCGCCACGTTCTCTTAGTCCGAAGACGGCGGCGCGGGCCGCGCCTCCCGCGCCGAGCACCAGGATTTTCGCGTCCTGCAGCGTGCTTAGGCGGCGCTCTAACGGGCGAACTACTCCGGAAGTGTCAGTGTTGAAGCCGTAGAGTTTGCCATCCTGGGCGCGGACCACGGTGTTGCATGCGCCGATCTTCGTGGTGTGAGAGTCGGTGTTGTCGAGATGAGGAAGAATGGCTTCCTTGTACGGCATGGTGATGCTGAGGCCGTGGATGGGAATCTCGCGGACGCAGTTCAGCAAGATCCTTGAGAGTCTTGGCGTGCAGGGCAAGGTACACGGCGTTGACGTTCTCGCGGCGGAAGGCCGCATTCATGATGGCGGGAGACAGCGAGTGGGCGACGGGATCTCCGGCAACGCCGTAGACGCGAGTGGCGGCATCGACCGACTCGATGCGGTAGACGCTGCGCAGTTCCTGGGCGGTGACCTGGCCGGGAGCGGTTTCTTCTCCGGGACTGACGGAGGCGAAGGTGAAAACACTGCCGGCGCGGACTGCCGAGGACGCGGCTGATGATGCCTTGTTCGCCCATGCAGAGGCCGATCAGGGATTGTTTGTCGGCTCTCGCGGCTCGAGAAACTGGATCATCGTTACGTTGTCGGAAAGGGTGGTGGCGGTGCTGACGATTTTGTAGAAGTCGGCGGGAAAGGCGCGCATCTTTTCCAGAGTTTCGTCGAGCTTCTTGGTGCCGCGGAAGTCGTGAAAGGAAAGGATGAGAGCGGAGCGGGTCCGCAGCTTCTGCAGTTGGGCGGGCTTGCACTTGAGAGCGGTTTGGAGTTCGATATCGACTAACTGGCAGCCGAGGGCTGAAGCCTTGGCGAGGATATCGAGTTGGGAGGCGATGGAACCGCG
The DNA here is from genome assembly GCA_963761915.1 of uncultured Acidobacteriota bacterium. Lineage (GTDB taxonomy): Bacteria > Acidobacteriota > Terriglobia > Terriglobales > Acidobacteriaceae > Sulfotelmatobacter. Next base: position 370,555 of record CAVXIO010000016.1, on the reverse strand, counting down.
AAACTTGCCTCCGCTGGCCACGCGGCGGCAGGTGGCGATGACCACGGTGCCGGGGTGGGTTTCGAGGAAATGCTTGATCTTAGGAAGCGCCAAGGCGGGCTTCGAGATGTAATCCAACCTGAACTCCAGAAAGGAGTTATCGCGGATGATAGCGTCGGCCTTTTCGACCAGTTCAGCGGGGTCGGAGGCGGTGATAGCCACACAGACCCGCGGCAGACGCAGGGGCAGCAAGCGGGGAGGGTAGCTCTTGGCAGCAGAAATCATCTTGAATCAATGGTTTGAATTAATAGGTTCGGCGCGAATCTTACAGGGGCCGAATTGCAGATGCAACAGGGATTCGCAAAATTGCACGAAAAACCTAGTTCACAGAGCGCCTGACACCCTCGTAACCTTGACCCCCTCTTACCCGCTTGTTACCGTCCTGATGAAGCCTAGCTTCCAAGGGAATTTGCTGGAGAAGGGGCGCTGGTGTGCCTCTTCTCGGAGGTAACATGAAGAAAATAGGACTTTTATTGCTGTTGGCTGGCGACGGCAGCCGGAGCGCAATCGGCGGGCGACATGGCAGTGCCGGATTCGACCGCACCGCAGGGAACAACTCCGACGACGGTGAGCTTTCCAATTGAGCGAGTGCTGACGCCGACCTACGCCGACATTTACTGCGCTGGTTTTATCAATCGGCACAGCTCTGCCCGATGCCAACTTTATTGTCGGCGGACTGAATACGCCCGTCGACGACGAAGTTCGTCAACGGCGACATCGTCTATTTGAAGGGCTCGGGCTATAGCACCGGGCGCGCAATATGAGATTATGCGCGAACTGCGGGATATCAACGAATATGAAATGTTTCCCGGACAGAAGAAGCTGATGCAAGCTACGGGCCAGCCGTACGAAGAGGTCGGCCGAGTGCGCGTGATCGACACGCGCAGTAAGACCGCGGTAGCGCAGGTGGAGTATTCCTGCGATCCCATCAACCCGGGAGACACGGCAATTCCCTTTGCGGAGAAGGCGATGGTGGACTTCCATCCTCCGCTGCGCTTTGACCGGTTCCTGCCGAAGGCCAGCAAGGTTTCCGGGCGCATCGTGATGGGCAAAGATTTTGATTCGGAGTTGGGAACGGGCCAGAACGTCTATTTCAACGTAGGATCGAACCAGGGTGTGAAAGTGGGCGACTATTTCCGCGCGGTGCGGACGTATGAAGCGGACCTGAACGATCCGGTGGATTCGCTTTCGTTCCAGGCTGCAATCAGTGAAGACACGCAGAAGAAGCAGCCCTCGTTCGATCCGGGCATGTTCGAGAAGGCAATGGTCCGGTGATCCACGTGCGGGACCTGCCACGGCGAGCGGTGGGAGAGATCGTCGTTATCGGCACCACGCCGACCACCGCAACCGGCATGATCGTGTTCGCCCTGGAAGATGTACATGTCGGCGACGGCGTGGAATTGGACGAACAGACGCAATAGAGTCGCAGTCGCAATAGACTCTCGAAAGCATACAGAGTCGAGTCGGGGACGGGTAACCGTTCCCGGCTTTTTGCTGTCGCAGTGTTCGGTCGTAGCTTAGGTCAGGCTCGGTGTTGAGCGCTCGCGGCTGAAGACAAGAGTAATTAGCCAAGCTGACCTGAGTTGCTTTTCTCGCCAAAGACTTCCGCGGTGAAGGCTTCGATGGTCGCGCCTTTTTGCCATGCATCGAGAGGCAATCCGGCTTTGCGGCAGGTTTGCTCCAGAAACGTCGATGCGGTCCCAGCCGTGCTCGATCGGAACTTGCGGTAGCAGCAGGCCGCGGCGACCGTGCCTGACTGATCAGCAGACCATGGCGGCCGACTTCGATTTCTTCGGCGGCGATCGGTTGCGGAGGGCGAGAGGATGCTCAGCTCAATTGCGAGATGCGGAGCTTCTTCTGGCGCGACCGGAGGAAAGCGGTTGTCGTCGAAGGCGGCGGCGCGCGCGGTTTCCGCTACCGCGCGGTAGACCGAGCAGACGGGCAACACGTAGCCGACGCATCCGCGCAGATTCGCCCCGAGAGTAGAGCGAAGTGAATACGCCGCGCGGCTCGGCAAGTGCGGCGAAGTCGAGCGATCCAGAGAAATCTCGCGATGCTCGAGGGCGGAAGAAATGGAATCGTGAGCCAGACGCAACAGCAACTGAGCGTTCTTGCGGAGAATTCGTGAGTGGAACTCGCTAGTTGCATCGGACTGCTTCGACTGCGGACTTCGAGGCGGAGCTCGGGACGAATTATGTGGTAGGGGCGACATCGGCATCAGCCGGGCGCGGGACCGGTTGCGTTTGCGCCGCCGGCTGAGAATGAAAGCGCGGCGGCGGCGCTTCGACACGCTGCCGGTCAATCTTCGACCAGAACGCGGCGAAGTAATCGATGGCCGAAACCAGCGAAACGCAGACCATGAACCAGATCGCGGCGTATGCGATCCAGTGCACGGGGAAGACGAAGTTGCCGTAAACCGGCCACTCCTTCCAGCGATGGTCAAGAATCACCGCGACCACGGAAACGATCTGCACCACCATCTTGAACTTGCCGAGTTCGCTGGCTTCGATGGTGAAGCCGCTCGGAGGCGGCGATGGAACGCAATCCGCTCACCAGAAATTCGCGGCCAATGATCATTACCGCGATCCACGCCGGAACCAGGCTGGGATTGAATTGCACCAGGGTGACGAAGGCGGCGGCGATCAAGAGTTTGTCAGCCAGGGGATCGAGCAGCATGCCCATGGTCGTGATCTGGCCGCGCTTGCGCGCCAGGTAGCCATCGATGCCGTCGGTCATGGAGGCGGCGATGAAGAGCGCCGAGGCCAGCAGTTCTTTTGCGCCGTGGTCGCTGCTGAAGTGGTTGGTAGACAGGATCCAGATCAGCAGAGGAATACTGACAGATGCGGATCAGCGTGATGGAATTAGGCAGGTTCACCGCGGCTCAGCAGGTCTCCGAAAGCTGACAGGAGATAGTTTGATTATGCTCCACGGTGGGAGGGAAGGCAACAATGGCGAGTGCGCCGTTAGGCGCGGTTATTTTCTGTTTCCCGGGCGACGGAGGATGCGCTATTTGGGAGTCGCGGGCGTCACTGCACTCGGCTTCGGCTGCTTGGCGATGATCTGATCTTTGATTTTGTCGTAAGTGGCTTGGGGAATGATTTTTCTATGCACCAGGTCGAGCTTGGTCCGATAGGGGCGTCCGTCGATGATTTTCTGCGCGTAGATGTCGCCAATTCCGGGCAGGGCTTTGAGTTGGTCTTTGGTGGCGGTGTTGAGGTCGAGCTTGGAGGGCGCTGCGGCTTGCAGCGGGGCTGCTGCGAAAGACTTGACGGGGATAGTTGCTTGCAATAAGAAGACTGCAAGCAGCAGGGGCAGGATGAGCGCGATAAGCTTTCGAGATTTTGAATTCATAATCCTCCTTCAGCAAATGCCTCAGCGGCTATAGCCGGGGCCTGAGCGCTCTTAATGCAGCCCTGGAGCGCTGCTCCACACGCTTAGGCGTAAATTCCGCGCTGCCGAATGGTGTAGGCGACACGATCGATGGCCAGCATATAGGCCGCGATGCGATTGTTCACTTTGTGTGTCTCGGCGTAGCGGACCACGTCTCCGAAAGAGGAGATCATGATCTCTTCCAGTTGCTCGTTGACGACCGACTCTTTCCAGAAGTAACCCTGGCGGTCCTGCACCCACTCGAAATATGAAGTGGTGACGCCACCGGCGTTGGCAAGAATGTCAGGGATGACGAAAACGCCCTTGTCGGTGAGAACATCGTCAGCGGCGGAGGTGGTGGGACCGTTGGCGCCTTCAGCCAGGATGCGGCATTTCACGCGATCGACGTTGCGCGAGGTGATGACGTTTTCGGTAGCTGCGGGAATGAGGATTTCGCAATCGGTGGTGAGCAACTCGGCGGGATCGTATTTCTCGGCACCGGGGAAGCCATGTACCGTTCCGTTTTTCTGGCGGAATTCGACCAGCTTGTTCAGGTCGATTCCATTCTTGTTGTAAAGGCCGCCGCCAACTTCGGCAATGCCCACTACCTTGTATCCGCCCTGATGCATCAGGTGCGCGGCGTTCGAGCCGACGTTGCCGAAGCCCTGAACAATCACGCGGCTGCTTTCGCGCGACAGGCCAAGCTTTTTGATGGCCTCATCGCACACGACCATGACGCCGCGGCCGGTGGCCTCGCGGCGTCCGCGGGAGCCTCCAATGTTGATGGGCTTTCCGGTCACGACCGCAGTGACGGTCTGGCGCATGTGCATGGAGTAGGTGTCCATCATCCAGGCCATGATCTGTTCGTTGGTGTTGACGTCGGGCGCGGGGACGTCTTTTTCCGGACCGATGAATTCGATCAGTTCAGAGGTGTAGCGGCGGGTCATGCGTTCGATTTCGCCCATCGACATTTTGTGCGGATCGCAGATCACGCCGCCCTTGGCGCCGCCGAAAGGAATGTTGACCACGGCACACTTCCAGGTCATCCAGCTGGCGAGAGCGCGGACCTCGTCGAGTGTGACGTCGGGAGCGTAGCGGATGCCGCCTTTGGCGGGTCCGCGCGCAATCGAGTGCTGCACGCGAAATCCGGTGAATACTTCGAGATGACCGTCATCCATCTGGACCGGAATGTAGACCGTGAGTTCGCGGTTGGGATAGCGCAGGACCCGCCAGAGGCCGTCATCAAGATTAAGCTTCTGCGCAGCCAGGTCAAAACGCGCCCGCTGCGACTCCCAGGGATTGCTTTCTTTATCAACCTGCGGCGGGGTAGTCATCGTAGTCATAAAAGTGGTCTCCGGAATGATTGCGATTCAAGATGTTGGCCGGCGCCGGAAGGAGTTTCCGGAGTGAACGGGCAAACGTTTCGAGTATATGAGCCGGGATGGTGGGAAGCAAGGCGCAGATTCTTTCAGCTTGACACGCGGGAAGGTGTGAGCAAAACTGCTTTGCTTGGCCCGTGTCCCATGGGGCTGGCGATTGCGAGCTGGATCACCCGCAGGGCGGCCCTCCCAATGACCCGTGGATGAGTGCTAAGAAATCAGTGACGCTGAGGTGCACACATGATGCAAACGATCGGGTGTGTCCAATGGTCTCAGTTTTTCACGTCGAATCGCCTGATGGCAATGTCAGCGAGAGGACGGGACAGAGCTCGGTTCGGCAGTCTCTGCGTGCCGAATAAATGGGGGGCTTTCCTGCTGTTCTGCCTGGCGGCCGCGATCACAGCGCCGGCCCAGACTTTCAAGCTTTTGGACACCTTCGACGAGGCCAACGGCGCAAATCCCAACCATATGTCTCTCGTTCAAGGACTGGACGGGAACCTTTACGGCACTACGAACAATGGCGGGGCCAACGGGGTCGGGGTCGGCGGCGATGGGACGGTCTTCAAAATCTCTCCTAAGGGCGGTCTCACTACGCTGTACAGCTTTTGCTCCCAGACAAACTGCACGGACGGCAGCGGTCCCTATGCTGGGCTGGTGCAGGCCACGGACGGAAACCTCTACGGGAGTACTGGAGCGGGCGGATCAGGCAGCAGCAGCTTCTGCATCGGTTGCGGGACGATTTTCAGGATCTCGCCAGGGGGCGCGCTGACGACGCTCTACAACTTCTGCTCCCAGCCCAACTGCGCCGACGGGAGTTCCCCATTGGCGGCGATGGTCCAAGCCGCTGACGGAAACCTCTACGGGGTAACCGGGAGCACTGTTTTCAGGGTCAGCCTCGCTGGCAAACTTACAACGCTCTATACCTTCTGCTCACAAACCGGCTGCAGCGACGGTACCCTGCCCGTGGGGCTGATACAGGCCCTGGACGGGAACTTTTATGGAGCGACAAACGGGGGCGGCGGGGCAAGCACCATCTGCCCAGGCGGCTGCGGCACTGTCTTCAAAATCACTCCTGCGGGTGCCCTGACGACTTTTACAGCTTCTGCGCCCAAGCTAAGTGCGCCGACGGCAGCGGACCGTATGCGGGCGTGATCCAAGCCTCGGATCGAAACTTCTACGGGACGACAATTTTTGGCGGAGCCAACGGTGCTGGCACCGTCTTCAGGATCACGGCGCAGGGCGCGTTGACCACGCTTTACGGTTTTTGCAGCCAATCGGGCTGCCTTGATGGGTCTTTACCTCTTGGAGGCCTGATCCAAGGCACCGACGGCAACTTCTACGGGACAACCCAAGAGGGCGGCAGCAGCGCATCCGCTTACGACGGCACGGCCTTCAAGATCACACCGAAAGGCGCGCTAACAACGCTATACAGTTTCTGCAGCCGAAGCGGCTGCGCTGACGGGGATACTCCTAATGCAGGAGTAATCCTGGACACGAACGGAGTCCTCTATGGGACGGCCAACGAGGGCGGGACCAGCACCAACTGCCTCGGCGGTTGCGGCACCGTGTTCGGGCTCGCTGTGAGCCTGGGTCCGTTTGTGGAGACTCTCCCTACGTCTGGCAAGGTCGGAAGATCGGTCGAGGTACTGGGGACGAATCTCACAGGCTCGACCGGCCTGAGCTTCAACGGCACAGCCGCGGCGTTCAAGGTAGTCTCGGCCACCGAAATCACCACCTCCGTACCAACGGGCGCGACCACCGGTAGGGTTACCGTAGCAACGCCGGGAGGCACACTCACGAGCAACCTTCCTTTCCAAGTTAGGTGACAGATTCGGAATGGAGAGGCTGCGGCCCTACAGCACAATCTCCATCCCCTCAGCCGCCGCCCGCACTTTGGGATAGTAGTTGCGGGCTTCGTGCACGACCTTGTCGATGACGGCATCGGTGTGGTCGGGATCGTGGTGGAACAATACAAGCTCTTTTGCGCCGCTCTCCATGACTACGTTGACGGCTTCGCGCCAGTGGCTGTGTCCCCAGCCGCGGCGGCGGGCTTCGTATTCTTCGGGCAGGTATTGTGCGTCGTAGATGAGCACGTCCGCACCTTCGGCCAGCTTGCGCACGGCCTTGTCGAAGGCGGCGTCACCGGGTTCGTTGTCGGTGGCGTAGACGAGAATTCCATCTTTCGTTTCAAGGCGGAAGCCCATGCATCCCTGGGGATGATTGAGCCAGGCAGTCTGCAACTGGACTCCATCCTCAACCGTGATACGTCCGCTCTCGATGTCATAAAAGTCGCGGCGAGCTTTCATCTCGTCGATTTTCACGGGAAAGTAAGGAGCGGCCATCTGATCAGCCAACACTTGTTTGAGATTGCGTGTGCGTGCGGAGCACTGAAACAGGAAGCGGTTCTCCGCATTGGAATACAGAGGGCGAAAGAACGGCATGCCCTGAATATGATCCCAATGAAAGTGGGAAACGAAGACGTGCGCGGAAAACGGCTTTTCGCCGAATTCGCTTTGCAGTTGCTGGCCGAGGACGCGGAAGCCGGTGCCGCAATCGAAAATGTAGATGCGATCGCCGAAGCGCACTTCGACGCAGGAGGTATTGCCTCCATAACGCATGTTTTCGGGTTGCGGGGTGGGCGTAGAGCCACGCACGCCCCAGAACTTAATCCGCATAGGTCGCTACCGCACGAACGCCCAATTTCCTGATTTGGTCACTATATCTTCGGACCAAGGAAGACTTCCGTCAATTGCCGGATAGGTTCGTGGCCCATCGTTTTCGCGGCTTATCAGGGAACAGCGGATGTGGTTAGGGAAGTCGGGCTAGGGCATCCGGGACGAGGAAGCGACCGGTGGGTGGCATAGCGCCAGCCTCTGAGGTTACCTGGGGCTGTTTTTTCACCCATTCGACAGGTGTACTTCTGTGTTCCTCGCCATGTACTAGTGTGACTTTCCTTTTCTTGAGCTCTCCGTAGAATCGAAAAAATCAAACCCAGTCGTTCGCTTCGTCTGAGTTCAGCGAAATTCCCAGAAGTTTATCGCTGAATTCTTAGGTTCGCGGGTTACGACCCGCCTTTAAGGAGGTCTCGTGTTTTCGATCGTTACGTCTGCCAACAGATTACAACGGCTGGTAATCATTGCGGTAATGGCGGTTGTTCCAGTGGCTTTTACTGCTTGCGGAACTCCGGGATCCACGGTTGGGGCGCCCAGCGCGAAAGTCGCGGCAGCGGTGCCACTGGGCGAGGCGGGTACAGCTTCTATTCTCCTTTTCAATGGGACGGGCACGTCCGCGAGCGACGTTACGGCTGTCGAAGCAATCCTTTCGGCCAACAAGCTGACCTATTCCACCGCGAATTCATCTCAACTAAACGGTATGAGCGAGACGCAGTTAAAAGGATACAAGTTGCTGATCGTACCCGGCGGGGACTCGATTACGATCGGTGACAACCTGAAGTCAAGCACGACAACCAACGTCCGTAACGCCGTGCAGGCCGGTTTGCATTACCTGGGAATTTGCGCGGGCGGATTCTTTGGTGGTTATTCGGAGTACAACGGTCTGAATCTTACATCAGGAGTATGGTTCAACGTCTACGCAAACGGCGGCAAAGGAACCGGTAAAGCAGCCGTTGAGATTGCCACAGACAAGGTTGGCACGCTTGACCAATATTGGCAGGACGGCCCCGAGTTCACCGGATGGGGCGACATTGTAGGCAAGTATCCGGATGGGACTCCGGCGATTGTAGAGGGTAAGTCGGGAAGTGGTTGGGTCATTCTGTCAGGCATGCATCCTGAGGCTCCTTCCAGTTGGAGGGAGGGAATGACGTTCAATACATCGGTGACCGTGGACAATGCCTACGCGGGAACGCTGATCGAGGCGGCATTGAACGGCACCTCGTTGCCCTCCTACTGAGTTCGGTTTCTTTCCCCCGTCGAACAGCGAAGAGCCGGAAGCTTTGCTTCCGGCTCTTTTCACTTGCTGCGATTTCTTCCGGCGGCAGACCTCAGGGGCCCATCTATCTGGCTGAAGCCGTAAACTTCCCAAATCATGTCTGGCTAAACAGTGCCCTTCGCAATTAATTTGCGAGCGCTCTTAGGCGGGACTCTGCTCCTCTTGCGAGGTTCCCTCGATCAACTTCCAGGAGTTTTCGATGTAGAAATCGCCGGAAACAAATTTCCCCATTCCAACGTTAAGTGTGGCGCAGCGCTGTCGCGACTCGATCTCCTGCCCATGAGATTCGATGGAGAGATCGACACGGTAAAGTCCCGGTACAACCGGCAGCACGGGGCAGAGGAATTCGATTCTGCCCTCGCCGGGTTCCAGGTCAAAGCCTCCCTGCGAAGAGTCGGTGGTCAGCTGGGCGCAGAGATAACCGCTGGGCCAATAGAGTGAAATTCTAAATACCGCTCCCGGAATAACCTGCCGCGTGCGATAGCCCAAGCGAGCCACCATGGGGTGGCCGGTTCGAACGCCTTCGGGAGAATCGGGTGCGAAAAAAGAAACGCTTGTGCATTGGGCCGGGGATTGGGATTCGGCGGAGCCAGCCATATCTTCGCCAAAGGTCATCTGCTGATATTGGTCTATGACTTGTCTGGGCGGCCCGTCGGCAACGACCTGGCCATGATTCAGCAGTATGGCGCGATCGCATAGACGATAAACGGCGGCGAGATCATGCGAAATAAAGATGACAGTGCGGCCCGTACGCCGCAGTTCGGCGAGGCGGTCAAGGCATTTCGCCTGAAACGCAGCGTCTCCCACTGCCAGGACTTCGTCGAGCAGCAGAATGTCGGGATCGAGGTGGGCGGCAATGGAGAATCCCAACCGCACGTACATGCCGGAAGAGTATCGCTTCACCGGCACATCAATGTACTGTCCGACACCTGAAAATTCGATAATGCTGTCCAGCTTCTGACGTATTTCCGATCTGCGCATTCCAAGCATGGCGCCGTGCAGATCGATGTTCTCGCGGCCGGTGAGCTCGGGATGAAATCCAGAACCCACTTCCACCAGCGCCGCCATTCTTCCGCGAACCGTGATCTCGCCTGCGGAAGGAGTCGTGATGCTGGCCAGAATCTTCAAGATGGTTGTCTTGCCCGCGCCGTTGTGTCCTACGATGCCGAGTGCCTCGCCCTGCTCGACTTGAAAGCTCACGTCCCGTAGCGCCCACATCGCAGTCGACCGCTTCTTGAAAGCGTCGGAATACCAGCGTTTCGGCGATTTACCCGAGGCTCGCAGCCGGTATTGCTTCGATATTCGATCTACCTTTATATCGATCATGAAGTTCAGATTATGTCGGCCATTGTGGCTTCGGAAGACTTGAAGTAGGCGTAGGCAATCACCAGACAGAAGAAGGCAATTGCCGCCGACAGGGCCATGCTGGACAGGTCAGGGCTACCGCCGCGGAGCGCCACAATTCTGAAATTTTCTATCAAGCCGGCGATGGGATCCAATAAATATAGCTTTTGATAGCGTACAGGCACAGACTTAAGTGAATAGACCACCGGAATGCTGAACATCCACACTTGCAGGAAAAGCGGCATGGCGAGGCCAATGTCGCGGAAACGGACTTGTATTGCCGAGAAAAAGAGGGCAATAGCGGCGGCGAAAGCGGCGATGACAATCACGATCGGAAGCGCATACAACAGGTTCCAAGTGGGTGAGACGCGGTAGTAAGTCATGAAGCCGGCGAGAATCATGCAGCCAATAAGAAAATCCGCAAAAGCTGCTCCCAAGTACGACAAGGGAATGATTTCGCGCGGGAAATACATCTTGGTGAGCAGATTTGGGTGCAGAACCAGGCCCTGCACCGCATTCAAGATTGAGCCGGAGAAAAATATCCACGGCAGAAGCGCCGATAATACAAACAGGGGATAGGGTACTCCGTCGGTAGCTACTTTGGTGACGCGAGTAAAAACGATCGTGTAGATCGTCATCAGAGCGAGCGGCTGCAGTGCGGCCCAGATCCAGCCCAGGGCCGACTGTTTATAGCGAACCTTGAGACGGAACAGGCTCAATATCCAAAGCAGATCCGAAAACTGAGCGAGCGTTTGCAGGCCGCTGAATATGGTGCCGACCGAGAAGGCGGGCGCACGAATTACTTTCACGGGGCGAACGGAGGCGCGGGCAGGGGTTGATTCCGATTGCCAAACCAGCGGCGAAGCCAGCGCCGCGTCCGGGCGCGCTACAGGGGACTCCGGCGCGCCATCGGAAAGCTTCGTCATGGCGCGGTTCCTCTGAATTTAGCGCCGTTTTGACACTGAGACGTGGATTCCAAACTCATACCTATTTCGTGGAGGAGGAGACTTCTGCTCGCCGTATCTCGCCCTCTCGGATAGACTGCAGCCTGTCGGCTAAGAGCTGGCCGACGACTCCCACCTGGGGCTGTCGCAAGAACTCATTATGCTCGCAGTTCAGCTGGCAGATCTCGACCCCACCTGCCGACCGAGCTCCCCAGCCCATTTGCCGATCGCGGACATAGTAGTAAGGTTGCCGCGTCCGCTTGAACAGAAAAACCGGAGCGCGAAACCGGGGCTGAAGGAACTCTTCGCCCGGCCAATATACTCGATTCCAGCCGCTGCCCGCATTCTCTCCCGGCTTTCCATTCTTACCAAACAGACGTCTGACAACTCGCTTCGTGGCGGCAAGACGCTCCTGGCGGGGAAGAGTACGAAAAATCTGAAACCTCTGCCGGTAATAGTCCACTGCCCAGAGCGTGCGGATTTGAGAGTTCTCCAGCACCCAAGTGTCGAATATGGCGAAAACGCCGACTTCCTCGTTCTCGGACTCGAGTTGTAGAGTCATTTCCTGTGCGATGAGAACCCCTTCGCACATGCCGCCCACACAGTAAGGTCCGTGCGGCTGAACCGATCGCATGGCTGCGACGTACTCGCGCGCCAGATTCCGCAGTTCACTTTTCGTAAGGGGGCGGTCCCACACAATTGGCCCGGGTGCCTGAATCTTGTAGACCGACTGATCTCTTCCCATGTGGAGTGCCAGGAGCGACAGCCCGAACGTATCCACGCCCGGGCCAGCGATGGCAAAAAAGGGAAGGATGCCATCGCCATCTTTCAGTTGCACCAGGATCGGATCAGGCTCAGGATCGATGTTCTGGCGCAGCAGGGGCGCGAAGGCTTCAATCGTTGGGGCGCGAAAAATGGCCGCCACGGGAATCCGCCGGCCTGTGATCTCCTGGATGCGGGAAATCAAACGGACGGCGATGAGCGAGTGTCCTCCAACGTCAAAAAAGCTGTCTCGAATCCCCACCTCACGAAGCCCGAGAACCTCTTTCCAAACCTCGACGAGCAATTCCTGTTCGCGGTCGAGAGGCTTTGGCCGTCCTCCAGACGCGCGACGGGCAGGAGTTACTTTCTCGGTTTCCTTTGACTCCTCGGCGGCGGCTAATATCTCTGTAGAGGCCGGCAGGCTCGGAACCGGAAGCCCAAAAATGCGTTCTTCCGGATTGGCTACAACGCCTTCGAGCACTGACGTGTAATCGCTCAACATGCGGCCGATGCGGTCCGGTTTGAACAGATTCGTGTTGTACTCGACCTGCGCCCACCACTTCTGGTCGATATCCTGGATCCAGGTCATGCTGAGATCAAAGATCGATGCTTCTGCGCTGACCACATACGGATAAGCTGTCAAGTTGCCGAACTTGTGTGTCTGCACAGCGGACTTGAGGGTCCCGAACATGACCTGGAAGAGCGGGTTGTATCCAAGATTGCGTTCGGGCTGGAGCGTCTCAACTATCTTTTCAAAGGGAACGTCAGCGTTGGAGAATGCGCCCAGAATTGTCTCGCGCACCTGAGCGAGCAAGTCCGCGAATCGCGGATTGCCGGAGAGATCATCGCGCAGAACTAGAGTGTTGACGAAGAATCCAATCAGCCCCTCGGTTTCCACATGATTACGGCCGGCGATTGGAATTCCCACCACCACGTCCTGTTGTTTGGCGTAGCGGCATAGCAGGACCTTGAAAGCGGCTAGTTGCACCATGAAGGGTGTAGCTTGGCAACGAGTTGCGACCGTCTCAATTCCGTCGATGATTTCATTCGAGATCGGGACGACTTGAATAGCGCCCTCGAATGTTTGTTCCGGGGGCCTAGGAGCGTCAGTCGGCAACTCGAGAAGCGATGGCGCTCCTTCGAGTTTGTCCTTCCAATAAGAGAGTTCCTGCTGGATTTTGTCCGTGTGAAACCATTCCATCTGCCACTCAGCGAAGTCGCCATAGCGAATGGGAAGCGGCGCCAAGGAAGCAGTCTTGCCCTGCGAGAATGCACTATAAAGCTGCTCCAGTTCTTTCGCGAAGAGCTTCATAGACCAGGCGTCCGTAACAATGTGGTGCATCGTGCAAAGAAAAACATGATCGAGGGGCGAAGCCCGGTAGAGGCGCACCCGAAACAGAGGCGCCTTGCTCAAATCGAAAGGTTCCGCAACTTCACGGCGGGCAAGCTGGTAAGCCTCGGCAGTCGGATCGGCGGTACTTGCCAGATCTGTGATCGGGATTTCTACGCTGCAACTGTTTTCTACGACCTGCTGAAGTTTTTCTTTCTCGAGCCGGAATGCGGTGCGCAGGCTGTCGTGACGCCGCACCAACTCGCGAACACTGGCGTGAAGCGCCGTCAAGTCGAGCGAACCTACCAGCCACATTCCAAGATGTACGTTGTAAGCCGTGCTTCTGCCTTGCAGTTGATGGAGAAACCACAGACGCTGCTGTGCTAACGATGCGGAGTAAACGGTAGGACTTGCCTGGAGAATCAAATCGGCAAGGCGACCCTTTTCCTGCGCATCATTGGTCTCGAGCTGTGAGCTGCCGAAGAGCATTATGGTCAAATCCGCTGGAGCCCAAGGGCGACCGTTTCGATAGATACGGGAGTGCCCTGAGCGGAGAAAAGAACAGAGAATATTGATTTGTCACGAGATGCAGCGGTCCTGGTAGGGGACCTGGAAAGCCGGGACCGGAGAGCAACGACCCCGTTTGCAACAACTGACGACGATAGTGACATCCGTAATCCTGACCCCGGCCCACATCCGATGGAGGAGGAACGCCCTGGTGCACGCTATAGCTCAGGGGGAGGCGCTCGGCCAGAAGCCGCCACATGAGCCAGATTATGCCAATTATATATGTGGAACTGACTCGTGTCGCATATATAATTGTGGAGCTTGGTCCGATCTATCCCCCCACGATGCGAGGTATAGGATGGCAAATCGGCAAGGACCGGTATACAGCGAAATACCGATATTCGACTCACGCCGTTTAGCGCATAGTCTTGACGCTAAGACCTCTGGCCGGACCACTTGAACAGCTTGGGGAGGAAGGCGGCGACAAGGTTCGCCAAAGACCCAGACCCCGAGGTTGGCACGGCAAGAAGATCGCGGCGCTGAAACGTGAGTCGGAGGAGCCTCGAAGGAACTGCCTTGCCATAATTGATCCAGGTCCCCCCTGGTCGAGTTCGAAGAGCAGGTTCGAAGTCTCCCCTCTCATAAAAGGAGCCATTAAGGAAATTGATTAGATGACCCAAGCGGCCTTCCCAACTTCGTTCGCGCAGCAGCGATTGTGGTTTCTCGATCAACTCGATCCTGGTACTGCCGCGTATAACCTCCCTCGCGCGTTCCGTATCACTGGTCCGTTGAACGTCGATGTGCTTACCCGGGCTTTTCAGATAGTCGTACAACGCCACGCCTCTCTGCGTACGGTATTCGATTCCGTTGAGGGCGAGGGCAGACAAATCGTGTTGTCCGAAGTCGAGGTAAAGATCCCCATCGTCGATCTGGTTGGATTTCCGCAAAGCAAGCGCGAGTCCGAGGCCCTACGCATTGCAGGGGAAGAAGGAACGAAACCCTTTGACCTCAGGGAAGGGCCACTCATCCGGCCAATCCTGGTACGCCTCGATCCGGAAACACATTTTCTTGTTCTGGTAATGCATCACATCATCACCGACGGCTGGTCCATCGCGCTTCTTTTCCGTGAAGTGACGAAGTGCTACGAGTTCATTACAAAGAACCAAACGCCGGAACTTCCCGAGCTTCCACTGCAGTATGCGGAGTACGCCCATTGGCAGCGCGAGTACATGAGCGGCGATGTGCTCGCCACAGAGATTGAATATTGGAAACATAAGCTCGCGGGTGCGCAAACAATGCTGGATCTGCCGACTGACCATCCACGGCCACCCACGACCAGTTGGCACGGGTCAAACGAGGAATTCACCCTCGATAATGACGCTTTGACGAAAATGAAGGCGCTGGCGCAGGCAGAAAGCGCCACTTTGTTCATGGTGACGATGGCCGCTTTTCAGGCTTTACTCTGGCGTTACACCAACCAGGAAAGCATTCTGGTGGGAACTCCAACAGCGGGGCGCGGCGATGTCGATATTGAGAACATGATCGGTCTGTTTGTGAATACGTTGGTTTTCCGCGCTGATTTTTCGACTAACCCGACCTTCCGGGATTTGATCAGTCAGGTTCGGTCATTCGCGCTGGAAGCGTATGCGCACCAGGACGTTCCCTTCGAGAAACTCGTCGAAGAGCTAATTCCGCAGCGTTCGCTCGATACCCATCCGTTATTTCAGGTGATGTTCACCTTCCAGAACATTCCAAAGCAGGTGTTTGAGATTCCAGGATTAACCATCAAAGAGATGCCTTTCGAAGCGGGTATCGCCAAATTCGATCTCTCGGCTGAAGTGTGGGAGAACAGCGAATTCCACTGCCAGTTCGAATACAACACCGACCTGTTTGAGCGGTCTACGATTCGCAGGATGCTGGGGCATTTCGAAAGGCTGTTGACGGCAGTGGTGGAGAACCCGAGTTTGGGTGTGGCGCAGATTCCGCTCATGAGCGACCCGGAGCGGCAGCAAGTATTGGTGGAATGGAACCGGACTGCGGCCGACTATCAGAAGGATTTGCCCCTGCATAAGGCGTTCGAAAGTCAAGTGAATGCCTCTCCCGCCGCGACCGCGTTGCTGTTTGCGGGGAGAAAATGGAGCTACCGGCAACTAAACGAGGAGGCCAACCGCGTCGCGCACCTGCTTATCGAGAGTGGAACAGCCCCGGGCTCGCGGGTCGGAATTTTTCTTGAGCGTTCTCCGGAAATGGTGGTGGCATTGCTCAGCGTTCTCAAAGCCGGAGCCGCGTATGTTCCACTCGATCCCGCGTACCCGGTGGAACGGGTGAGGTTCTTGATTGAAGATGCTTCGCTATCGAGCATCGTTACTCATTCTTCGGTCAAGGGTCGGTTGCCGGACAATGCACACAACGTCGTGGCACTCGATATCCCCGGAGATGGTTTTCGCAGGCAGTCTACGGGCAATCCTTCCATCTTGGTCAAGAGCGATCAACCCGCTTACGTAATCTACACTTCTGGCTCAACTG
This sequence comes from uncultured Acidobacteriota bacterium, assembly GCA_963761915.1. Lineage (GTDB taxonomy): Bacteria > Acidobacteriota > Terriglobia > Terriglobales > Acidobacteriaceae > Sulfotelmatobacter. The sequence continues at coordinate 354,407 of CAVXIO010000016.1, read as the reverse complement.
GAATCCCTAAGGGTGTAGAGGGAACGCATCGCGCTTCGATGAACCGCTTCTCCTGGATGTGGAGAACTTTTCCGTTCAAGCCGGGGGAGGTTTGCTGCCAAAAGACGAACTTGGGCTTTGTTGACTCGATCTGGGAGATCTTTGGCCCTCTGTTGGCGGGGATTCCGAACGTGCTCGTTCCGCAGGACGCAGTGCTTGATCCCGAGGAGTTGTTACAGCTATTGGCCCGGGAGCATGTGACACGCATTGTGCTCGTTCCTTCTTTGTTGCGCACAGTACTGGATCGCGCTCCGGATCTTCAGCACCGGGTACCGGAGCTCAAGCTTTGGTCTTGCAGTGGCGAGGTTCTGCCGGTCGACCTGGCAAAGCGTTTTCGCGAGGCGTTCCCCGGAGCGACATTGTTGAATATCTACGGCTCATCGGAAGTGGCCGCGGATGTCACCTACCACGTAGTTTCAGACGGCGATATATCTTCTTCGGTGGCGATTGGCAAACCGATCAGCAACACGCAGATTTATCTGGTCGATGAATATAAGGAACCGGTCCCCATTGGAATGCGCGGGCAGATTTTTGTGGGCGGCGATAATTTGGCGCGGGGATATTTGAATCGAGCCGAGTTGACGGCGGAGCGGTTTGTGGAGAATTGGCTGGCGCCGGAGCAGTCGCCGCGCTTGTATCGCACGGGAGATTTGGGACGGTTCCGCTCGAATGGCGAGATTGAGTACCTGGGCCGAGTCGATAGCCAGGTGAAGTTGCGCGGGTTGCGCATTGAGTTGGGCGAAGTGGAATCGGTGCTGGCGTCGCATCCGGCGGTGGCGGAAGCGGTGGTAATGGTGAGCGGCGAAGGCGAGCAGCAGAAACTCACTGCTTACGTGGTGGTGAACGAAGAAGAAGATGGAAAAGGAGCGCCGTCGGCGGGAGAGTTGCGGCGCTATCTGCGGGCCAAGCTGCCGGAGCACATGGTGCCGGCGAGTTATTGGCAGGTGGAAGTGTTGCCCTTGCTTTCGAGCGGAAAGGTCAACCGGGCAGCGGTGGCGGGGTGTGGAGGGAAGCCGCTGGTGGACAAGGAAGAGCTGGCAGGTCCGCGGAATGAGGTGGAGGCAAAGCTGGCGGAAATATGGCGGGAGCTGCTGGAAGTGAAGCAGGTGGGGATGGAGCAGAACTTTTTCGAGCTGGGGGGGCACTCGCTTCTGGTACTGCAGGTGACGGCGCGAATTCGAAGGATTTTCGAAGTGGAGTTGGCGGTGCGGAGCGTGTTTGAGGCGCCGACCATAGCCGGACTGGCGCTGGAAGTGGAGAAGGCGCAGGCCATGGGACTGAAGGCGCGCACGCCGATTCTGCAAAGCCGTCCGCGCAATGGCGCTGTGACCCGGGAAGCGTTATTGGCGCAGCTGGACAATTTGTCTTCCGCGGAATTGCAGAGTTTACTACAGCGGGTGCTTGACGGGAAACAGACTGTATAGCAGGCAGGCTATCGAAAGTTTGTACGCTGATTGACGTTGCAGAAAGCTGACACTATTACGGGGCCCTTGGTTGACAATATGCTTGTACATGAATTGGTAGCGAGGCAAGCCGGCGCAATTCCCGACGCGGTTGCCATCGTGGCTGGCGATAAGAAACTCACTTACGGGGAGCTCAACGCGCGCGCCGATCGGCTGGCTTGCCGTTTACAGTCGTACGGAATTAAAGCCGATGTTCCAGTTGCGCTGTTTTTGGAACGCTCTCCAGAGTTGGCGATTGCTGCGCTCGCTGCTCTGAAAGCTGGCGGACCCTATGTGCCGCTCGATCCCAGTTATCCACTGGCCCGCGTTTCCATGCTTTTGGAAGATTCCGGCGCACCAGTTGTGCTAACCCATTCTTCAGTAGCCGGGAAGCTGCCGCCGGGGCCGTGGCGGACGATTGTCATTGACGGATCGGACGATGACATTGCAAAGATTTCCGTCGATGCAGCAAGCGCTGGTCCCGAAGACCTGGCCTACATAATTTTCACATCGGGTTCAACTGGCAGGCCTAAGGGCGTGCAAATCACGCACGCCAATTTGCTAAATCTGGTGCAGTGGCACCAGCGCGCGTTTAACACGACCTCGGCGGATCGGGCTACGCTGCAAGCCAGTCCTGGCTTCGATGCCTCCGTTTGGGAATTGTGGCCGTACCTCACGATCGGTGCGAGCGTTTATGTCGTGGATGACGCCGTTCGCACCTCCCCGGACCATCTTCGCGATTGGATCGTGGCGAAGGGCATAACCATCAGCTTTGTTCCTACCGCGGTGGCCGAGAGTCTTTTGAATTCATCGTGGCCTTCGCAGACTGCTCTTCGTTTCCTGCTGACTGGTGCTGACACTCTTCGCCGGTATCCTCCTTCCAGTCTGCCTTTTGTGTTGGTTAATAATTACGGTCCCACGGAGTGCACGGTAGTTGCGACTTCGGGGGAGATTCGTTCCAGGGGCGCAGCGGAAGACGCTCCATCGATCGGGCGGGCGGTCGATAATGTTGAAGTCTACATCGTCGACGAAAACCTGAATCCAGTTCCAGCCGGTACTGCGGGAGAATTACTGATCGGAGGAGCCGGCGTTGGGCGCGGCTATCTGAATCTTCCCGAGCTGACGGGCCAGAAATTTGTAACTGATCCCTTCAGTAAGAGGAGAGATGCGCGTCTTTACCGCTCAGGCGACTTGGCTCGTACGCTTCCTGATGGCGAAATTGCATTTATGGGACGCATCGACGAGCAGATTAAGATTCGCGGCTATCGCATTGAACCGGGAGAAATCACGGCGGTGCTCGATCGACATCCTGCTATCAGCTCGAGTTGTGTCGCAGCTTATTCGAGCGAATCAGGGGAAGCGCGTCTGGCCGCGTATCTTGTGCCGTCTTCGAACGCCAAACTGAATGTCGCCGAGTTGCGCACATTCCTTGGCCAGCGTCTTCCCGACTACATGGTGCCGTCGACGTTCGTAAAACTTGCCAGGGTGCCGACATCGGCGCATGGGAAGGTTGATCGCGCAGCGCTTCCGGCGCCGACCTTCGAAAACACAGTGAACGACGACGCTTTTGAAGCTCCACAATCAGAAATTGAGCAATGGCTGGCAAGCTTTTTGACGGGCCTGCTCCGCGTGTCGCGAGTAAGCAGGAACGACAACTTTTTCAACCTCGGCGGACACTCGTTGATGGGAGCTCAATTGATCGCCAAGGTGCAACAGAGATTCGGAGTGGAACTCTCTTTGAGAAGTCTTTTTGACCGTCCCACAATTGCTGAAATCTCTTCCGAGATCGAGCGTCTGCTGTATGCGAAGCTGCACACTATGACCGACGAGGAAGCGCAGCGCCTCCTCGAATCCTTTCCTGATGGAATTTCGGCATGACCGCAGTCACCGCACCACCTTCGCTCCAGCCTCCCGGCGATCGTGTGCTGAGCCTCTACCAGTTGCTCGATCCTGAAGTTCTGGCGAACCCCTACCCGCTTTACCACCAGCTACGAAGTCAGGATCCGGTGCACTGGGATCCCTTTCTGCATGCATGGGTAGTGACACGGTACGCGGACGTGATCCACGTTCTGTATCATTTTTCCGCGGATCGCACACCGACGCCCGAACAACTGAGCGCATTGAATCTGTCGGCGCTCAATCCGATTGCCGAGGTGATGGTGCGGCAGATGTTATTCCTCGATCCTCCGGATCACACGCGCCTGCGGGCTCTCGCCTCGGCCGCATTCACCCCACGCCGGGTGGAACAGTTGCGCGTGCACATCCAGGAAGTGATGGACAAACTGCTGGATGCGGTCGTCTCCAAGGGGCAGATGGATGTGATTGCCGACTTCGCAGGTCCAGCCCCGGCGATCGTGACTGCAGAATTATTGGGCGTGCCGGCTGCAGACCACGGCAAGCTCAAAGAGTGGTCGCAGGATTTCGCCGAGATGCTGGGAAACTTCCAGCACAATCCGGATCGCTTTTCGCGCGTATTGAGCAGCGTCGAGAATCTGTGCAACTATTTCCGGTCGGCGATGCGCGAGCAACAAGCGCATCCACGTGAAGGATTGGTGCAGGCCATGATGGGTGCTGAGATTGCAGGCGCCCGGCTTACGGAAGAAGAAATCATCGCCAATTTGATCGTAACCATGGTGGGCGGCCTGGAGACGACCACCAACTTGATTGGCAACGGCGTGCTCACTCTGCTGCGTCACCCAGCTGAATTAGATCGTCTCCGTGCGGATTCGTCTCTGATTCCTTCTGCGGTGGAAGAGTTGCTGCGTTATGAGAGTCCCAGTCAGCACACGGCGAGACTAGCGCCCGCCGACGAAGAGCTGGGGGGAAAGCGCATTCAGAAGCGTCAAGCTGTTATTGCGGTGATGGGGGCGGGTAATCGCGATCCGGAACGATTTCCGGAACCTGACCGGCTCGATCTGGCGCGCAAGAATAATCAACACCTTGCATTCGGATGGGCAGCGCATTTCTGTTTCGGCGCTGCGCTGGCACGGCTTGAAGGGCAAATTGCCTTCGGTACAATCTTGCGTCGGCTGTCTGACCTCAGGCTGAATACGAAGGATCCGCTCGTGTGGCGTCATAACCTTGGCCTGCGGGGGTTAACTTCGCTGCCAGTTGCTTTTGCGGTAACCGACTAAGAGAAAGACCCGGATCGTGCAAGCTAAGGACGAAACGAAATGCCCGCTGAGTATTCCGACGCGAAGAGAAAGTTGCTGGAGAAGTTTCTCCGCGGCGATCTAGCTTCCCGGACGGGGACTTCGGAGATTCCGCGGCGGCAACCGGGAGAAATAGTTCCTCTCTCTTATGCGCAGGAACAAGTCTGGCTGCATGCACAGCTCGCGCCTGAAGTTCCGCTCTACAACGAACCGGTCACCATTCATTATTCAGGCCCGCTGAACGTCGGGGCACTGGAACAGAGCTTCAACGAAATTCTCCGGCGGCACGAAGCCTGGAGAACCTGTTTCACGGTCGTGGATGGGCAGCCAATTCAGGAAATCGCACGAGATGTCTCCATCTCCCTCCCAGTGGTCGATCTGCGCACGCTTCCGCGCGAGCAACGAGATTCGGCAGCTATAGCAATCGCTACTGCGGACGCCAGAGTTCCTCTTGATCTCGGGCAGGTTCCGCTTTTTCGGACAAGGTTAATTCGTCTCAATGACGAGGAGTACCGACTTTACCTCACGCTGAGCCATATTATCTTCGATGGAGTGGCGATTTATCGCGTCTTTCTTCCTGAACTGGCGTTGCTGTACAAGGCCTACGCGGCCGGAAGACCGTCTCCGTTGCCAGAGCTTTCCATCCAGTATCCTGATTTTGCCTGTTGGCAGCGCGGCAATCTTACCCGTGAAGTTCTTTCGAAAGACGTTGAATACTGGCGCGAAAAGTTGAGTGGGCCGTTACCTGAAACGTACTTGCCGACGGACCGCCCACGTGAACGATCGCAGTCGTTTCGTGGCTCGATGTCTCCGTTCAAGTTGAATACGACTTTGACTGCCCGGCTGAGAGAATTCTGCCACAGCGAGGGCGTCTCCTTATTCCATGTGCTTCTGGCGGGCTTCGCGGCGTTACTTTACCGGTATTCGGGAGAGGAACACATTCCGATCGGAAGCGTTACGGCGGGCCGCAACCGTCCGGAAACGGTGCCGCTCCTCGGATATTTTCTCAACACCGTCGTCGTGCCAGCCGATTTGTCTGGCAATCCGAGTTTTCGAATGCTCGTTCAGCGCGCCCGCGATTTAACGATCGATGTGTTGGATCATGATCGTGTTCCCTTCGAGCACTTAATTCGCGAGCTGCGGGTGCAGCGAACTCCGGGCCGCAATCCGTTGTTCCAAGCATTGTTCTCACTTGAGCCGCCACTGCCCGAAGTCGATCCGGCCTGGCGCCTCACGCAGATGGATGTCGACACCGGAGCGACGAAATACGACCTGTATTTGGAATTGGACGAGCGCGCCAATGAAGTGCTGGCTCGCTTCCACTACGACACTGACTTATTCGACCTTAAGACCATCGTTCGCATGGCGGCGCACTGGCAAGGGTTGATCGAGGGAGCCATTGCCAACCCGGATCAGCGACTTGCAGAGTTGCCCATTCTGGCTCCGGAAGAGCGCGAGCAGCTCTTGGTGCAGTGGAACAACACGGAATGCGCTTATCCGCAGACGTGCATTCACGAATTATTCGAGTTGCAAGCGCAGCGATCTCCGGATGCCATCGCCGTCACCAGTGAAGAGTCGCACCTGACTTATCGCGAGCTTAACGAACGCGCAAATCAGCTTGCCTGGTATTTGATCGGGCGCGGCGTGGGGCCTGACAGTCCGGTGGGCCTGTGCATCGATCGCGGCCCGGAAATGGTAGTGGCTCTCCTCGGGATTTTGAAAGCCGGAGGCGCATACGTTCCTCTCGATCCGAGGCTGCCGGACGCGCGGTTGAGCTTTATGCTCGCCGATGTCCGACCGCGGGTGGTTCTCACGAAAAAGAGTTTGCGCGCTTCGCTTTTCGGGAAAGATGCGATCTTTCTCGACGCTAGTAGGGACGCAATTGCACAAGAGCGGACAGAGAATCCAAGAAATAGTGTGCGTCCGCGCAATCTGGCGTACGTGATGTACACATCGGGCTCCACGGGAAAGCCAAAAGGAGTTCCGATTGAACATCGCAGCGTGGTCAATCTGCTCTCCTGCATGCAGCACACAGTGGCCCTTACTGCCGAGGACGTGCTGATTGCGTTGACGACCCTCTCTTTCGACATCGCCGGATTGGAGATTTATCTCCCGCTGATCTCGGGGGCAAGTCTGACGATCGCGGGTGCAGAAGATATTGTCGATGGAAATCGCCTGCGAGATTTGCTTGCGGAGAGCGGAGCGACCACCGTGCAAGCAACGCCGGCTACGTGGCGTTTGCTTATAGAAGCGGGATGGCAAGGTTCCCCGCATTTGAAAATTCTTTGCGGTGGCGAGACCCTGCCGCCGGAATTGGCGAAGGAACTGATTGTGCGTGGCGGTTCAGTGTGGAACGTCTACGGCCCGACCGAAACCACAATATGGTCAAGCGTTTATCGCGTAACCGGCCAGGAGCAAGGGCCAATACCGATTGGTCGGCCCATTGCCAATACGTGTATCTACATTTTGGATTCGCATCGCAATCCGGTACCGGCAAATGTTACGGGGGAAATCTACATTGGCGGCGACGGATTGGCGCGGGGATATTTGAATCGGGCCGAATTGACGGCGGAGCGGTTTGTGGAGAATTGGCTGGCGCCGGAGCAGTCGCCGCGCTTGTATCGCACGGGAGATTTGGGACGGTTCCGCTCGAATGGCGAGATTGAGTACCTGGGCCGAGTCGATAGCCAGGTGAAGTTGCGCGGGTTGCGCATTGAGTTGGGCGAAGTGGAATCGGTGCTGGCGTCGCATCCGGCGGTGGCGGAAGCGGTGGTAATGGTGAGCGGCGAAGGCGAGCAGCAGAAACTCACTGCTTACGTGGTGGTGAACGAAGAAGAAGATGGAAAAGGAGCGCCGTCGGCGGGAGAGTTGCGGCGCTATCTGCGGGCCAAGCTGCCGGAGCACATGGTGCCGGCGAGTTATTGGCAGGTGGAAGTGTTGCCCTTGCTTTCGAGCGGAAAGGTCAACCGGGCAGCGGTGGCGGGGTGTGGAGGGAAGCCGCTGGTGGACAAGGAAGAGCTGGCAGGTCCGCGGAATGAGGTGGAGGCAAAGCTGGCGGAAATATGGCGGGAGCTGCTGGAAGTGAAGCAGGTGGGGATGGAGCAGAACTTTTTCGAGCTGGGGGGGCACTCGCTTCTGGTACTGCAGGTGACGGCGCGAATTCGAAGGATTTTCGAAGTGGAGTTGGCGGTGCGGAGCGTGTTTGAGGCGCCGACCATAGCCGGACTGGCGCTGGAAGTGGAGAAGGCTCAGGCCATGGGGTTGAAGGCGCGCACGCCGATTCTGCAAAGCCGTCCGCGCAACGGCGCGTCTGCCCAGGCGAGTCAAGAGGCGCTGTTAATGCAGTTGGAAAAACTTTCGGCTCAAGAGGCGCGGAATTTACTGAAGACTTTGCTCGATGAAAAACAAAATTATGAATTTCGATCTTGATTCAAACACTCGCCGTAAGCTTAATCGCCAGTTGGCCGACGTCGTGGAGAGCTTTTTTGCTTCGCTTCCCGACCGTCCGGTGCAACCTGCGGCCGAGGAACGTTTTTATCCGGCTCACCAAGACGCTCTTCCCGAGACCGGGGAAGATCCCGCAAAAGTATTCGATGAGGTCTGCCGTGAGCTGATGGAAAAGGGTTTTCACATCCCGAGCGCTCACTATCTTGGAATGATGAACCCCACGCCCACCTATATGGCATTCCTGGGCGAGTCGCTCGTAGCTGCGCTGAATCCTCAGCTCGCCACGCTGGCGCGATCACAAATGGCCTCGCGCATCGAAGCTGAAACCGTCCGCTGGATCGGCCAGCTGATCGGATGGAAAGGCGCTTTCAACGGAACTTTCACTACTGGCGGTAACGAAGCTAATCTCAGCGCCGTCGCTATGGCGCTGTCGGCGAAGTTTCCGGGAATAATTGAAGATGGGATCTGCTCCATCGGAGCTCAGCCAGTTTTTTATATGTCTGTGGAAGGCCATCATTCCCTGGACAAGTCCGCGGGACTGCTCGGGCTCGGCCGCAACTCGTTGCGCCGGATTGCGGTGAATGCATGTTTGCAGCTTCGGACCGAGCAGATGGAGGCAGCCATTCAAACGGACCTCGCAGCGGGCAAGAAACCATTCTGCGTTGTTGCCACGGCAGGTACAACGAGCTCAGGGGCGATCGACGACTTACCGGCTATTGCGGACATTTGCGAGCGTTATCAGCTGTGGCTTCATGTTGACGGAGCGTACGGCGCGGCAGTGCTTTTTTCGAACTCTCACCGGAGCCTGGTACGCGGTATCGAAGAGGCCGACTCTGTTTCCATCGATCCGCACAAGTGGCTGGCCATGCCGTTTTCCGCAGGCCTCATTCTGACACGCAACGTTGAAGCATTGGAGCGGACGTTTTCCGTTCCTTGTCCTTATCTTCAGAACGCCCCATCCGGATCGCTTCCCGACAACCTTAACATCGGCGCGCAGTGGTCGCGCCGCATGAATTCGCTCAAGCTTTGGTTGACTCTGCGCGTCCACGGCCGTCGGGCTTATGAAGAGCTGATCAACCGTCAAATGAATCTAGCGAGGACGTTTGCAGATTGGGTGGCAAAGTCGGAGACCTTCGAACTTGCTGCCCCTCAAGTTCTCCCGATTTTAAACCTGCGCCTGAAAGCTCGTGGAATTTCCGGATCAGAGCTGCAGGCCCTGCACGCCGCCGTGATTGAAGAAGTCAATCGCGATGGTCAGCGCTGGATTTCCGGAGCAATGGTCAACGGAGAAAGTGTAATCCGCACCATGGTGATCAGTTACTTGACCGAAGAACGTCATGTGCGCGACCTGCAAACTGCGCTGGAGGCTGCGAGCGCGAGGATTGTGACATCGAACGTGCCAAAACGTGCGCAGCGTAAACAACCGCTCACTTTCGCCGAGAGCACTGGCAACCGTTCACCCGCGTAACCAGACACCTATTCGCCTTCGCCATATAATCGAGCACAATGTCTGACCTGGATTACGCTGCGATGCTGTCGGTGGCGATGGCGGAAGCCCGCATAGGGCTGGCGGAGGGCGGCATTCCAATCGGCGCCGCGATTTTCGACGCAAACGGCAGAGTTGTCAGTGCCGGACGCAACCGCCGAGTACAGAACGGCGATCCGTCGTTGCATGGCGAAACCGACGCCTTCCGCCGTGCGGGACGGCGATGCAGCTACCGCAACCTGATCATGGTCACTACCCTCGCGCCCTGCTGGTATTGCAGCGGGCTTGTCCGGCAGTTTGGCTTTGGCACGGTGATCGTCGGCGAGAGCCGGAACTTCCAGGGTGGGATCGACTGGCTCCGCTCGCTCGGAGTAAAGGTTGTCGATCTCGACTCCGAAGAGTGCGTCTCGCTGTTGAGCGAGTATATTCGCGCCAATCCGGCTGTGTGGAACGAAGATATTGGGCAAGGCTAACGGCGCGTTCACGGTCGCGTGATTCTTATGATGGTGTAAGTGTCTCAGCGGCTTCCAGTTCCCGGTTCCCCCTAGAAGCTCAGGCTCAACGACATCTGGATCTGCTCGAGGACTTCCGATGGTCTTGTTGGTGATGCCTAAGCCGCTCAGATTTTGGCATACATACAGGGAGCCTGGTGGTGAAGGCGGAGTTTGGGTAAAGCTGCTGTTGCACGGACTTAACGTCGGTGCCACGCCGGCGACGGGAAATCCGTCGAAGCCGATGTTCTGGCTGATGTCATCAATCGGGATATCGAAACTCGCGGTGTTCGTCACGTTGAAGACGTCGAAGGTAAACTTCAAGGAGGAACGCTCGGTGACTTGCGTAATCTTCGACAGCGAGATATCCGCGCGCCTCTGCCAGGACTGCCGGAAAATATTGCGCTGGCCATGGTCGATGAAGTTCGTCTCGTAAGGGTCGTTGGAGGGAATCGCTCCGTTCAAAGCACTCGGACTTAGGAGAGGAATGCCGAAACAAGACGGGTTCAGAGCAAATGTATTTGGTTCGCCTGGAACGGCGTGGGCTCCCGAAGCGCCGGTGACCGCTTGTTTGGGTGTGCAACTGACAAGAGGAACGACTGGATTCGTGATGCCATCGTTCACGCCGTAGAATATGCTGCCGACTGCACCCGAATAATCGACGACGCTATAAGGCTGGCCACTCTGGATGACGGTCAGTCCTGAAATCGCCCATCCATCCGCAATCCTCCCCTTGAATGAAGATGCCGAGAAAAACTTTGGCAATTCGTACCTATAGGTGAAGTTCAGCACATGTTTTCGGTCGAAGTCTGAGAGACCGTAACCAGAGCGCAGATTCAGAGGATTGTTGCCGTTGTAAAACAGGCCCATCGCGCTCTGCTCGTCGGTTGCGTGAGAATAAGTGTAGGAGGCGCCGACTTGCAAGCCATGGCTCATTCGCTTCTCAATATGAGTTTGAAGCGCATTGTAAGCCGAAATGCCGGCTGCGGTGTAAGACTCCGATTCGGCGGAATAACCGATGTAGGGAACGCGAAGATCGACGTTTCCGCCTTCAAAGGTTTGCAGATAGGGCTGGGTACCGTTGGTGATCGTCGCTGGTCGCGAAGGTGTTAGGGTTCGTGATGATCGAATAGCCGTACGTGTAGTCCTGCTCAAACGGCGTACCCGGCCGGATGGGATTGGTTGGCGAGGCAATCTGCGCCTGATTGAAACGGCAGGGGAACGATTTCATGGCGGCCGAGATTGCCGACGTAGCCGATCTCGATCGCGAGGTCGCGACGCGGTTGCCATTGGATGTCGAGAGTCTGGTTGAGGGTGTACGGGAGCTTGTTGGCGCGGTTGTAGTCGGCGAAGGAGAATAGCTGCGCGCCATTCGGCAATTGCCGTCGCGTTGGGCAGGACCAGATCGGCGGGATTACCACTAGGAGGCGGACCGAGCGTTGTGCCCCAGGGGTTTTCAAAACCGCCAGGACAGTTCGCGTAGGCCACGGCACAAACCTGCGAATTCACCCACGGCGGAGTCTGATTCACTCCGAACGGACCGCCTGCGATCACACCGGACGCAAACCCTGGAGAAAGGTAAGTGAAGAGCTCGCCGCGATCATAGTACATGCCCCAGCCCGCGCGCACTACGACCTTGTCGTTGAACATTTTCGGGCTCCAGGCCATACCGATGCGCGGCGCCAAGCCCCATTGGCGCCCCGTAAGAGTCGAATCGCTAACGCCTTTCGTCGGGAAATCAGGATTATTCCCCGCCACAATGAAGCCATTCGATTTAATTACATCATTTGTCGCGTCGTAGTTGTAGCTCGATGGATCGAAATTGAAGAGGCGTCCGTTCTTTTCCGTCAAGCCTCCGTGATAGTCAAAGCGGAGACCGGCGCTTACGCTGAGGTTGGGACGGACTTGAAGTTTATCCTGAAGATACCAGCCCGACTCATGCGAACGGTAGTAGCGGTTGGCATCGCCTTGCAGGAAGTTCGTGGTGATGAATCCGTCAGCCGTATAGCCAATGGGTGTGCCAGTGAGGAAATCGGCGAAATTCAAAAAGCCGATCATGCCTGTATTAGTTCTTTCATCGCGCGCATTGAGCTGGGTATAGGAGAAGCTCCCACCAAAGGTGATCGTGTGCCTGCCGCGGTTCCAGATCGCATTGGCGGAAGGCATCCAGCGATTCTGGAAAATGCCGGTGAAGGCGCCTTGCGAAGCCGCAGTCGAACCAATGTTCGTCCCCGCATTGAAGACGAAGTTGGTATTGGATGGGGAATTGTTACCTAAATCATCCACGATGGTAATTCCCGGGAAGACGGTGGAACCAAAAGCATTGATGTTCACAGCTGCAGGGGTGAAGGGTTGACCAATCGTGCTGTAGACCTTTTCGCGAATAAAGCCGAACACTTCGGCGACACTGAAGTTTGGTCTTATGGATTGCGTGTTCGTAATAGAAGCCACCTGACTTCCGGCGTCCAAGTGCTGGGGGAAGCCTTCGACCGAGGAATATCCGAATGGCGCCGTGGTCGGATCGTGTTGGTAGTAATACTTCAAGGACAGCGTGTCCTTCGACGTGGCCAGGTAATCGAGATCGGATACGGCCTGATCGGTTATGAAATAAGCCGGCTGCGTGAGGAAAACATTTTCCGGGAAGTTCAGGGTCGGAGTGAAGTTAGGATTGGCCGAGGGAAACAGATATTGGCCGTTCGGCAGCTTGTAGTTCAACAGCGCGAACGCAACCGGATCCACATTGCTGGCAGTCAGAGAAGTTGGCGCCGGCGGGGGGCCGTTACAACCGGGTAAAAATTCTTGTTGGCAACGTTTGCCAGTGTCGCCGCGCTGCGATCGTCCGTCAGCCCGAAGGGTACCGCGGTACGCGAAGTTCCAATCTCCAAATCGGAAACGTGAGTGTGCTGGTAGCTGGCGAAACCGAAAAGCTTGTTCTTGATCAGAGCTCCGCCGATGGTTCCGCCCGCCGTGTAACGATGCAACTGGGGCACTTTTTCATTACTGGGAATGTTGGCGTCTTGATTGTAGAAATACGGTGCCGCATTCAGCCAATCCGTGCCCCGATGGATGTAACCGCTGCCGTGCAATGTGTTTGTGCCCGAAGCAGTGCTCATGTCAATGTGAGCGCCGCTGGTGGAGCCTTGCTGCGCATCGTACATGGAAGTGTTTACGCTAAACTCTTGAACTGTCTCCGGAGCGGGCGTGGGCAAAGCCTCGCCAATCGCCAGGTACGGCGAGGCCGTGCTCTGAATGATTTCCGCCGTGGTGCTGCCGGCGCCCGCAATTCCCGTATTGTTCACGATGCGCGCCGAAGCTACCTGGCTGGTGCTCTTGCCGTTGAACAGATTGCTGGCATCGACTCCGTTTAGAAGAAATGTGTTGCTGGTGTCGCGTTGGCCGTTAGCCCAGATGGGCTGATTCCCCAAGCCGGCGTTTGCGCCACTACCGTTTGGCAGCTCCGCATTCACGCCAGGAGAAAGGATCGCCAGTCCCGTGAAACTCCCCGTCGGAAGCGGGATGGCATCAATCTGTTCCCTTTCCAAAATGTAGCCGTTGGTAGTGTCGACCGCATTCATGAGCGGGCTCGCCTGCACCTCGACGACGGTGCCAACCTTGCCGACAGGCAGCGTGGCGTTGAGGGTAGCCGTCCGATCAGCCTGCACCGTTATGGAAGGAATTTTCTCGCTTTCAAAACCCTCGTGAGTGAATGTGAGCGTGTAAGTGCCGATGGGAAGGTTGACGAAATCGTAGCTGCCATTGGAATTCGTCTTTTGCGTGCGTGTGAGTTTTGTCTGGTCACCCACGATGGTTACAACTGTATCCGGAAGAACTCCTCCAGACTTGTCGGTGATGGTGCCTGTAATACCGCCGAGTGTCTGCTGCGCCTGAGCGTTCGGGTTAAACATCGTCAAGAATGACGCGATCATGACAACGATGAATCCAGTTTTCTTCGGCATCAGTGACCTCGCAAGTCTGTAGCCAAGCTCGCACAAAACCGCATTCTACAGTCGAACTACGATTGTGTTGCTCTAGCGATCTTCGATCTTCGCAGCAGAGGGTTTGCTGTCGTCCGAGCACAAAATGACTGACCGAATTTACACGAGTTTCAACCGGAAAGAAAGCGTTCCGTCAGTCAAACTTTCTTTGGCCTTGATCAGATATTTTTATCGTGTCGAGACGCCGTGGCGTCCGTCCTTAGCGTCCGGCCAGGGCGGCGCCTTTGCGGCGTTTGCTGACGACGAACCAGAGCAGCCCCACAGTCAGATAAGCGAGATAGATGTAAGGCAGCTTGCCATAAGGACCTTCGGGCACCGGATAGAAATTTCCAATCAAAGCGAGCAGCATGGCAAATCCCGCCAGCCAGGGAACGATCTGAGCTCCGGAATGGAAGGCATGGTGGTCACGCAAGTAGCGTGGCAGGGCGACGCAAACCAATGCATAGGCCACGATGAATCCATAAGTCGCCAGTGAGCCCAGCCAGCCGTAAACATCCAACCCGCTGGCCCCGCGAGCCGCGAGCACCGCCACTGGGAGCAGAGCGGCGACGCCAGTAATGATGACGGCGCGACCCGGTGTGTGATTGCGCACATGCGTGTTTTGCAGGGAGCCGTGGGCGAGCCCATCATGCGCCATAAGCATCAACACACGCGCCGCCGCAGTGATGCACGCCAGGGTTCCGGCGAACATGCTCACCAGCGCTCCAATATCGATCAGCAAACCCAGCACTGGTACGCCGTCGAGGCGAGCCAGCACATACATCGGAGCCTGGCTCGTACCTAAAGCTTGCCCCACGGCGTGGAAACCCAGCACTTCCGCGTAAGCGCAAACCGTGAAGAAGGCTCCGGCAAGAATCGCGCTTTGGATCACCGCGCGTGGAATTGTCTTCAGGGGGTCGCGCGCCTCCGATCCCAGCGTGGTCGCGCTCTCGAAGCCAACAAAGCTGAACAGCGCCAGCACCAGCCCCAAGCGCAGTCCGCTGCCGGTCATGCCGCGAAGATGCAGTTGTTCGCCATCCAAATGCCAGCCATGGCGCACCAACAGCAGCGTTACTACGATCACAATCACCGTAACGGATGCCGCTTCTATCCACAGCATGAGACGCGCCGAGATTTTTACGTCGCGGTAGGCAATCCATATCGAAACGGTAGTGACGAAAATGGCAAGCAACACAGCCGAGGCGACGTGCCCGGTGGCATCGTGCAGCAGCAAGTTCGCATAGTGATAGAAGCCACCGATGACGCTGGATCCAGTCGCCACGTATGCGAGCAACAAACTCCACGCCACCGTCGCACCTAACCACGGAGGCAAAGTCATGGACGCGTAGGTGTAGAGCGAACCGGGAGAAGACGAATGCCGGGCATAGCGGCTGATGCACAGCGCCACGAGCAACACTGCAACGGTCGCCAGTACATACGCAAGCCATGTGCCGTTCCCGGCAAGCGCGCACACCAGTGGGATAGTAGCCGCGGGCGTGGTGGTGGGAGCCATCGTCGAAACCGACTGCGCCAGCGTTTCCATCGGAGAAAGAATCTCGCGACGCAAACCATAGTCAGGCTTCCGAGAGATCTCCTGTGCGGTTTGCGCCATGCGGACGCCTTCCTTAACCTGAACTGGGCTGGGATTGTACAACACCGTTTGCACGGGCTGGGTTCGGAGGAAATCTGATCTGCGGGTGGTGTATCATCTTCGAACGTTTCACCTGCCTCGTCAGACAAAGCCGCGGGAGAAAGCCACGCTCCAGATGAAACTTGATAAACAGTTATTGCAGAGCCTTCCTAAAGTTCTTTTGCACGAGCACTTGGATGGAGTGTTGCGGCCCCAGACCATCATCGAGCTGGCGAAAGACGCGAAATATACAGGTCTTCCCACGAATGATCCCGATGCGCTTTCGGAGTGGTTTTTCCGCGGAGCGAATCAGGGAAGTCTGGCGAAATACTTGGAAGGCTTTGCACATACGATTGCAGTTATGCAGACGGAAGAGGCGCTGCAGCGCGTGGCCTACGAGCAGGCCGAAGATTTGAGTCGCGACGGGGTTATTTATTTCGAAACTCGCTTTGCACCTGTCTTTCATACGCAGAAAGGGCTAACCCATCAGCAGATCGTCGCAGCGGTGTTAAAAGGCCTGGAGCGGGGACGAAAAGATTTCGGGATTGCCTCTGGGTTGATCATCTGTGCCATGCGCAACATGAATACCTCGCTTGAAATGGCGGAGCTTGCGGTCGATTTTCGGGCACGCGGAGTGGTCGGCTTCGACCTCGCCGGCGAAGAAGGTGGCTATCCTCCCAAGAAACATGTGGATGCCTTTCATTACATTCAGCGGGAGAATTTCAACATCACGATTCACGCCGGCGAGGGCTATGGAAAAGAATCGATCTGGCAGGCCATTCAGTATTGCGGAGCGCACCGCATCGGGCACGGCACGCGGCTGATCGACGATATTGCTGTCGCCGAAGGAAAAGCTGTGAACCTGGGCGATCTGGCTCAGTACGTTCTCGACAAACGCATTCCTCTGGAAATTTGCCTGTTGAGTAATGTTCACACCGGCGCCACGCCGAGTTTGGCGGAGCATCCTTTCAAAATCCTCTATCAGGAAAAGTTCCGCGTCACGCTGAACACCGACAACCGCCTCATGAGCCATACTACGATGAGTAAGGAGTTCGAAGCCGCTGCAAATGCATTCGGCCTCGCTCTTGAGGACTTCGAGAAGATCACGATCAACGCGATGAAGAGCGCCTTCTTGCCGTACAAAGAGCGCATTCATTTCATCTATTCCGCTATCAAGCCTGGCTATGCGAAGATTCGCGAATCGCTCAAGCTAAATTGATCTCACGCCGAACATTCAACCGCCGGTTCGGAATAATATCAGCCTGACAATGCAGCCAGAGTCTCGGCGAGCACCAGCGTGCCACGGGCTATATCTTCTGGGGATGCATATTCATCGGGTCGGTGACTATAGCCGTTGCGGCAGGGAATGAACAACATGCCGACCGGGGCGGTACGCGAGATAAAGAGTGAGTCGTGATAGGCACGGCTGACCATGCGAAGAAACTTCAGGCCGTGTTTATCGCAAGATTGGGAAAGCGCTTTGACGATTTCGGTAGCACAATCCGCCGGCGCGTCCGCGTTCAACAGGTCACTTTGAATCGAAACCTCTCGGTCGGCTGAAATCGATTTGCCTGCGGTTTCAATTGTGCGCACTAAAGTATCCCTCCGCTGCAGGTCTGTGTCGCGGACGTCAACGCTAAGCCGGACCCGGCTGGGAATACTATTGACTGCGCCGGGAAACACTTCACACATGCCTACGGTTGCAACCGTGTCAATCGTTCCGCTGCCGCGCGCCCCGCTTTCGACCGCTAAAATCAGCTCAGCCGCAGCGCATAGAGCATCGCGCCGGTCAGGCATTAAAACACCGCCCGCGTGTCCGCCCGCGCCCTCGATCGAAATTCGAAGACTCGCCGGCGCAGCGATTTTCGTGACGATGCCGAGTGGAATTTGCTGGCGCTCCAACAGCGGTCCCTGCTCAATGTGCAATTCGATGAACGCCTTGTAGTAACCGCTGGACAATTTGACTTGTTCGAGTTCGCCAGGAAAGCCAGCCCGGTGCCGAACCTCTTCGAACGGAACTCCGTCGTTGTCTGTTAGCTTTCTCGCCGCATCAGCAGACAGCGTGCCAGACAGCAGCCGGCTCCCAAGACAACCGATTCCAAAGCGTGTCGGCTCTTCAGAGGTAAAAATGACCAGCTCTATCGAATGCTTGGGGCGAAATCCACTTTGCTTTAAGGCTCGTATAGCCTCAAGCCCCCCCAGCACTCCGACAACACCATCGTATTTTCCAGCGTTCGGAATGGCATCGATATGCGAACCCGTTCCGACAATCGGCGCTGCTGGCTCGGAACCACTCCAGCGCGCGAAAATATTTCCCACGGCATCCAGGCGCACTGCGAGTCCGGCCTCCTCGCAACGCGCTTTCATCCAGGCTCGAGCTTTGAGATCTGTCGGCGTGAAAACGATTCGCGTAACCGCGGGAGGTTCCGCGTCAGAGAATGCAGCCAGTTCCTCGATCTCAGACAGCATGCGGTCTCGGTCGATCGCAAGACTCATCGCTGCAAGCCCGCCAAGGGATGCCGGTTCCAGTCTTTGTAGATGAGATATTTTGCTGGCACTTTTCCGAGCGCTCCGAACCATTGCGGACACCACGGGCCCATCCAGATAAAGTCTCCGGCGGTCACCGGGTACCATGAATCGCCGAGCCGGTAAATTCCGCCACCTTCGAGCATAATGAGCCCGTGCTCCATTACGTGCATCTCGACCATGCTGAGCGCCGCTCCCGGCTGGTACACCATAGTGTTCACCGCGAAGTCAAAACTCATTTCATCGGGAAGCAGACACTTCACCTGCAAGCTGGGATCATCTCCCAGTGGATGCGAGGCGACCGTATCTTCGCTGGAAATAATCAAATGTGGAGGCTCGACTGAATCGAGAGCCGGATACGGTTTCTCGATGACAGCGACACGGCTGGCCTTTGTGGCCGTAATGTGGTGCGGAAATCCTTCCGGCAGATACGCGTAACCGCGCGGACTCAGGCCTCTGGATTTGCCGCCAGCCGTCAACTTCACGCCGCCCTCGATCACGAAAATGAAACGTTGTGCAGGCGTGCCTCCCAGTTCTCCACCGGCTTCAAATTCGGCGGTGTACTCGGTGAACTTGGCTCCCAACGCAGGACTGACGTGCACAATCGCGGCGCATGCCCTCATTCCCGGCAGTGTCGTACGCACAAACGTGTCCGCGGTCAGCAGCAGGTGATTCGCTTGTTGTGAGCTTCGAGTGCGGCCGAGATTATTCAAGGTTTATCCTCTTGAGAAATGCGGGCGAAGACGCGAGGTGATCGAGAAGCTTCAAACCGCACTGGATCGCCCTTTCGACATCCTCTTCTGCCACCGTCTCCGCCGGGTCGTGGCTGATCCCGCCAGGTGTGCGCAGAAAAATCATCGCGCTGGGAACTTTCTCCGCCAGGATCATGGCATCGTGACCCGCACCGCTCACCATCCTCTGCGGCTTCAATCCAGTCTTGAGGATTGCTTGTTCTATCTCGCGGTGAAAAAAGAATCCATCGCAACAGCCCGCTGGTTCAACAGCAATGCTCTGCTGCACAGATAGTCCGCGGCGCGCTGCAATTTCTTGAGCCTCGCGAATCAGATCCTTCACAGCGCGAGTTCGAATGTCATCAGAGCTGTGGCGGACGTCAAGAGTCAGCCGTGCCTCGGCAGCGATCACGTTCGTTGCTCCGGGCTTTGCCTCGATCTTTCCAACAGTCGCCACCAAACCGTCGAATTTTCTTAGCAACGCCTTCCACTACGCCGATCCACTCTGCAGCGCCTGCAATCGCGTCGTGCCGAAAACGCATCGGCGTTGTGCCGGCATGATTGGCGCGGCCCAGGAATGTGAACTCTAATCGGCTCTGGCCGACAATTGCTTCAACCGCCGCAAGAGACTGATTCAGTCTCGCCAAAACCGGGCCCTGTTCGATGTGAAACTCAAGGTACCCCAGCGTATCTTTTGTTAGTTCGGTCTGAGGAATTTCTTCGGGATTTAGGCCGAAGTCTTCGATCGCCTTCCGTACCGAAATACCTTGCGCGTCGCTAATCTCCAGGAGTTCCCGACCTAGCCGCCCCACCAGCGCGCGACTCCCGATAAACGGAGTGCCGAAGCGTACTCCCTCTTCCTCAGAAAATCCAATAACCTCTATGCCAAAGGGAAGTTTTCGTCCCCGCAATTCTTCGAGTAGCGCGACCGCGAGCACAACTCCGAGGATGCCATCGTAAGCACCGGCGTTCGGAACTGTGTCGAGATGGGAACCGATCAGCAAACGCGGCACGTTTGCGGTTATTCCCTCGTAAACTCCGCGAAAATTTCCGGCCGCATCGACTCGCGTGTGAATGCCCAGCGGTCGCATCCATCGGGCAATCTCCTGATGACAATCGCGCATTGGTGGAGACAAGAAAGCCCGGCGTGTGTTGCCTGACTCTTCAGAAAACGATGCCAGCTTCACGCATCGAGCGATGACTTCTTGCGCGCGTTTTGTGCTGACCGTCGTATGCACCTGATCCCAGTCCCGGTAATGAATGCCCGCGTCGCGCAAGGTCAGGTTTCGCGGATAATCTTCGCCGCGGCCCATCCCAACAGGACAAGGGCGATGAGCATCTGCCAGCCGTACCTGTTCCCATAAGTCGCGACGGGAAAGTGATTGCTGATCATGATAAACACAACCGGTACGGCCATAAAAGTGTTGTGTTTGGAGCGCAGCTTGGCTTGCGCGCTGAGCGATGCGTCGAAGCTTTCTCCTGCCGCTGCGGCCGCGATCATCTTTCGCTGCGAGGGAAGAATTCGGAACCATACATTGGCGGTCATGATCGTCCCCAATACTGCGCCTGCGTGGATGTAGGCCGCGCGTCCGCTAAACACTTTCATCAATCCCCAAGAAAGCCCCGCGATCATTAACAGAGAGAACACGGCAAACGCAACTTCCGATCTGCCCAACGACGACCGCGCCGCCAAATCATAAACGACCCACCCGCCCGCCAGCACAGCAAGCCCAATAGCAATGCCAACCCCTTGAGAAATGTTCGCCACGTCCGGGTCGACGAGTCCGCTGCTGGAATAATAAACCAGGAATAACAGCGCCATTCCACTCAGCCAGGTCATCAACGCCTCCCAGCGGAACCAGTGAACCTGTTCGGGACTAACCCCGAGGGATTTCTGTTTGTCGACCGTGTAGAAACCGCCGCTGTGGACCATCCATAGCGCTGGGTTTGAGCCATCTGCGGCCGCACCCTTCGCGAGCCGACTGAATTGTCGATCGAGCCAGGTGAAATAGTAGGTTTGGCCGACCCACATGATTGCGGCAAAAACGTGAAACCAGCGCACCAGAAGGTTCAGCCATTCACGGATTGATGAGGTCACTCTATCAACTCCATCGCGGTAGATACGCCTTCAACTTCCTCGGTAAGTCGTATATCCGTTCGGACTCAAGAGCAACGGAATGTGAAAAGTTGATTCCCCATCTCGTGCCTGGAACGTGACTTCCACCACCGGATACAGTGCCGACGTTTTCTGCATGTCGTAGTAATTCGCCACATCGAAGGTCAGCCGATACACTCCCGCAAAAAGATCCTCGCCTTCCGGCAGCAACTGCGCGCACCGGCCATCCTGATCGGTACGGGCCGAAGTTAACAGTCGCCACTTCCCGCGTTCGATTTGTCTCTCCAGACGCACTGGCACGTCCTTGGCAGGCTTGCCACGAACAAGATCCAGGATGTGAGTTGAAATTCGTTTCATCCTTGAAGCCATTTCTTCAGCCGCAGATGCGTAATCTGCCGTTGCTGCTCAACTGCTTCGCGAAGTTCTGTTTCGGCGTCATTCATAAGACGTTGTCGAAGAACTCTCAGAATCTCCTGTGCGGACTTACCGGTCGCGCACACGATGAAGGTTCGATTGAAACGGCGCTCGTACTCTCGATTAGCTTCCGCCAGAGCAATCTTCACAGCGTCCTCGGCGTCCCCCACGTTTCTTTGCTCCTGCGCCGACCATTCTACAGACTGCGCCGTCGTAGATTTGCCGTGGAGAATAGAGGGGGCCGACTCCCCAATTCGCGGATGACTACGGAACGCTTCCATCCAATCTGATCGCGTCAGGTTCCGCCACGTTTCGTCCGAGACAGTCAAGAGCGCAACTTCATCCGCCAGTGGCCTTCTGGCCGCCAGCCCCTGTGCCCAGGCTTTGGATCCACAGCAAGGTAGAATCGCGCCGACGGCTTTGTCGATTGGAAGATGGTTCCATCGTTCCAGAACGCCGCTCGCTTCGCTGCGTTGAATGCGCGTCGATTCCGAATTCAGACGATTCAAGAACTCAACCACAAGATTCCCTGCCACAGCCGCACGATACCTTGCGGTAGATCGAATATCGTCGATAGTCCGGATCTCAGCCGCCGTGGCCTTTTTTGCTAAAAGCAAGAGATCGGAATCAATCTTCTTCCCTCCCACGATTCGCTCCGTCTCCGTCAATCGAAGCGGAACCGGCGCCACACTTCCCAGCGCGATGCGAATATCTTCCACTACTCCGTCCGTCAGGCGGCCCAGAGCTGCGATACATACTTTGGAAATCGCTTGCGCGTTCCGGGCTCCAACCTTGCGGCTGTGGCTGAAATATCCCGAGAACCGGCGCGGCAAACATACGGCCTGAACTAATTCATCAGGCGCCAGCAGCGTCTGCTTGTAACCGTTGTGAAAATTTGCGTAGGGCAGACGGCGCTCACCTCGAACAGAGACGAGAATCAATTCCGCATCGTATACAAGCAGCGCCGGCAAAGAGTCCGCGGCAGGCGACGCGTTAACAATGTTTCCGCCAATCGTCCCTCGATTCTGGTTCGCGACCCCACCAGTCCAGCGTGCAGCACTATGCAGCAGCGGACACTCGCGCCCGACAACTTCGTGTGTGCGGAGTTCGGTGTAAGTGCATCCCGCGCCGATCCGGATCTCGCCAGCGGTAACCTCAATGCGCCGCAACTCCGGAAGATTCCAAATACTGACCAGTTTTCGCGCCGGAAGCTTGCCCGCCGCGTATTGCACCATCACATCAGTGCCTCCGGCAATCGGAAGCCACGTGCCCGGTTCGTAAGCCAGCAGCGACACAACAGCACGCAAGGTGCCGGGCGCGATCAGTTCGTAATCAGAGGGATTCGATCTCATGCAATTTCACGCGGCGCGCCGCTTCCGCCACCGCTTCAACAATCTGGCTGTAGCCGGTGCAGCGGCAAAGATTTCCGGAAAGGCCTTCGCGGATTTCTTCTATGGCCGGTTCAGGACTTGCCTTCAACAAATGAAGAGCCGCGAGAATCATTCCCGGCGTGCAGATGCCGCACTGTGCGCCGCCGTGTTCAAGAAAAGCTTCCTGCAAGGCGTGCAGCGTCTCGCCTGCTGCAATTCCTTCAATCGTAACAATGTTCGAGCTTTGCGCTTGGAGCACCGGTACGAGACAGCTATTCACCAGCACACCATCGATCAGCACCGAGCACGAACCGCACTCGCCTTCACCGCAACCTTCTTTCGCGCCGGTCAATCTGAGTTCAACCCGCAAAACATCCAGCAGGCGCTCCATAGGATAAGCGCGCACTGTTTTTCGCTCCCCGTTAACGATGAATGAAATCTCCGCTTTGGACGGGCCCCCGCGAGAATCGCTCATCGCACCAAGCCTGTTGAACCCACGTCGCTCGGTTCTTTCGAACAGGCGAGTCCATACCTGTCCAGTCCATCCATTATGTCTTCTGGAAGAAGAGGAACGGAATCGAAAGGCACGCCCAGCGCGTCCTCCACGGCATTGACAATTGCTGGCGCCGGACCATCCATCGGAAGTTCGCCGATGCCTTTCGCGCCATAGGCGCCGTAAACATTTCCCAACTCTTCGAAGAAGACGCGGATGGGCGGCAGGTCGCTCGAAGTGGGCATAATGTAATTGGTCATCTGGCTGTTCTGCATTCGTCCATTTTGCCAAACCACTTTTTCGTAGAGAGCGAATCCGATCGCTTGCGCAACGCCACCGATGATTTGCCCCTTCGCCAAAAGCGGATGCAGAACTTTGCCAACTTCCTGCAGCGCGACAAAGTCATCCACGGATACGCTAAAGGCCGTCAGATCGACCGTGACTTCTGCGACGTAAACCGCCCAGGCAAATGCGGCGTAGGCTTCTCCCCGATACTTTTCGTCATCCCAGAAAATGTCAGCAGGCGCCTCGTAACGCGACCACGAGCGGAATTGACCATGCGCCGCAACATATTGCTGGCAGGCGGCGCGAAACTCGTCCGCGGAGTAAGTTTCGCGGAGCAGGTTGGATGAAATCAAGGTCTGGCGAATTCCCAGCGCCGCAGACTGCACCAATTTTCCAACCACCATCACCGTGCGCGACGCAACGGTCGGTCCGCTGTTGGGAACTTCCAGAGTATCCGGCTGCGCCATGCTGACATTCTCGTAAGGCAGACTGAGAGCTTCGGCGACAATCTGACTGAGGACAGTCTTTGTTCCCTGGCCAAATTCCGTGCTCGAAACCAGCACGCGCACACCGCCGTCGGCGCAGCCCTCTACCCCGACAACGGAGCCAAGATAGCGTTCGCCCGACCCGGTGAATCCCGCGCCGTGCAGAAACGCGGCAATGCCCATGCCCTTCCTAGTCGTGCCGACCTGATTCTCCTTTGAGAAACGCTCTTTCTTCGCGTGATAGTCCGAAACTTCCAGCGCGCGGTCAAGCAACTTCCCCAGATCGATCGGCTCGCGCACGACCTGTTCCGTAGTAGTTGTCTGCCCCGGCTGCAGAAAATTACGGCGGCGGATCTCAATGGGAGAAACGCCGGCCTCGCGCGCGATGCGATCCATGTGCCGCTCCATGGCAAACAAGCTCTGCGGCGCTCCAAACCCGCGAAAAGCCCCATGGGGCGGTGCGTTCGTCGCTACCGCCTTGGCGCGGATGCGAACGCTCGGCCAGTAGTAAGGCCCTCCAGCGTGAATTGCTCCGCGCGAAAGCACCACCGGCGACAAAGTCAGATACGCTCCACCATCAATCGTGAACTCGATCTCTCCGCCCAGAATCTTTCCATCTTTACCAACGGCCGTCCGGTGGCGCGTGCGCGAAGGGTGCCGCTTCGTGGTCGCTGCCATGTCTTCCATGCGGTCATAAATAATCTTCACCGGTTTCCCGGACTTAATCGCCAGCAACGCGGCATGCGCCGCGATCATCGACGGATATTCTTCTTTCCCGCCGAACGCCCCTCCAGTCTCCATTTGCACCACGCGAACTTTTTCCGCCGGCAAATTGCAAAGCGCCATCAACGCCTTGTGAATGTAGTAAGGACACTGCAGCGAACCCCACACCGTGATTCCCTCCGCGGCGTCGAACGCGGCGATCATTCCATTATTTTCGATGTATAGCTGCTCCTGTGCTCCGGTTGTGTATTCGCCTTCCACAATGAATTCGGCCCCTTGCCAGATTCCGTCGACCTCGCCTTTTTCAATCAAGTAAGTCTTGAAAATATTGTCCGCGCCCCAAACAATCTCGGTACCGCGTTCGCTTTCTTCAATCGTAAAGATAGCGGGCAGAGGCTCATATTCGATCGACGCCGCCTCAACGGCCTTCCGAAGAAGATGGCGGTCGGGATGAGCCAGCAACAGAACCGGCTCCTCAGGGTGGTTCACAAAGTCACTAGCCAAACATGGCTGATCGTCTCCGATCAGCGCAATGCAATTTTTCCCCGGAATGTCTTTCGCAGACACAATCACGAATTCATCCCAGGCGATTCCCCCACCAAATGTGATCTTCTTAATTCGCCCGCGCGGAATCTGACTGCGAACCGTCGCCCCAAACAGCATCCCAGGCAGAACCATATCGTCGACGTACTGCGACCGTCCAGTCACTTTGTCTCGCCCTTCCTTGCGCGGAACCGACTGGCCGACGATGTGATTGCCGTTCGTCATTTCAACTCTCAGATCGGAAATAGTGTATGACAGGCCCCGCAATGGAGTGGAACAGTCATCAGAAAAATAAAGCAGACAAATAAAGACTCTAAGACTTTGATGAGCGAGTCGCGTTCGCAGTATATTCCCGCCCGCGAGGCTCTCCCGGAAATGCTCCTTCACTAAATACAGAACTTCCTCGCAGATAGGTCGCCCTCACTACGCCGCGCAGCGTTTCTCCCAGATACGGAGAGACCGGATGCCGGTAGTGCAACCTTTCCTGTGTTACAACGAATTCGCGCTCGGGATCAAACACCACGAAATCTGCATCGTATCCAGCCGCGATTCGACCTTTGCGCGCGCATCCGGCCAGTCGAGCCGGTTCTGCTGCCATCCAGCGTGCCAGGTCGAGCAACGTGAAACCTCGCCTGCTGGCCTCAGTCCACATCAACGGCAGAGCGATCGAAAGACTTGCGATTCCGCCCCAGGCAGTTCGGAAATTTCCCTCCGAGAGCCGCTTCATCGCTGGAGGGCACGGAGAATGGTCAGTCACGACGAGATCGATTGTTCCATCTCTCAGGCCTTGCCACAATCTCTCGCAATTTTCGCGGCTGCGAATCGGTGGCGCACACTTGCTCAGCGTCGCGCCGTCCGCAATCTTTTCGGCGCACAAATGCAGATAGTGCGGACAAGTCTCAACGCTTACGGGAAGTCCCTCAGACCGTGCGGCGCACAATTCCTGAAGCGCCTGGCTGGTCGAGAGATGAACAATGTGCAAGCGAAACCCGTATTCGCGGCACAGCGATAGCATCAGCCGGATCGCGGCCAGCTCCGCCTCGTCTGGCCGCGACTTAAGGTACGTTGCGTAACTGCTCCAGTCGGCATCGGCCAGAGCATCGGTCGCGCGATCAATAGGGCCGGGAAGTTCCGCGTGCACCAGAAGCGGCAAGCCTGCCCGCGCGACATGCGGCAGAGCCGCTCGCAATTGCCGCTCCGTGACCATGGTGAAGCCGTCGATACCGGGATTTACGAGAAAGCATTTGAACCCTCGCACTCCCGCCTGTGCCAGGGTTTCAATCTCATCTTCATTGTTTTCGACCACGCCACCCCACGCTGCCCAATCGACCCGGCATCTGCCTTGCGCAGCTGCGCGTTTAGCGCGAAGCGCGGCGACGCTGGTCGTCGCTGGCAGGCAGTTCAGGGGCATATCGACCAGCATGGTGTAGCCTCCGGCCGCCGCTGCTCGCGTGGCGGTTTCGAAACCTTCCCATTCCGCGCGCCCGGGATCGTTGATATGCACGTGGGAATCCACCAGTCCCGGAAGAATAGCCGCATCGCCAAAGTCGTGAATCGCGCAACCGGCGGGTACTTGCTCACGAGGAACGACGGCCTGGATCCGCTCGTCCTCCACCACGATTGCCGCCGGCCCGGATTCCATCCGGGGGTAACCACTCGACGAGCGAGCATAGCTTGCATACTCAAAATGTCAACTCCTTGAAGGACCGCGGCTCGCAAGATGCGATGTCCCGACTGCTCCGAACTCCTATACTCAGCGCACCGGCGCCAAGAATCGTGTCACTGATTTTGACGCGAATTGCTGACAGTCCCGACATATACTCGCTTGCTCAACCACATGGACAATCCTTTCATGGCTCGCGCCATTCAGCTCTCGATTGACAATGTTCACTCCGGCCGTGGCGGACCTTTCGGCGCGGTTGTGGTGAAAGACGGCGCCATCATTGCCGAGGGCGCGAATCAAGTCACTTCCACGAACGATCCCACCGCGCACGCAGAAATAGTCGCCATCCGCGGGCCTGCAAGAAACTTGGCGTCTTCGATCTTGAAGGCTGCGAGATCTACACTTCCTGCGAACCCTGTCCCATGTGTCTGGGGGCAATTTATTGGGCCCGCCTGTCTCGCATTTATTTCGCCAATGCCGACGCCGACGCCTCCAGGATCGGATTTGACGATTCCATGATCTATCGCGAACTCTCGCAGCCGCATTCGCAGCGCAAGATTCCGATGATTCAGATGATGCGCGAAGAAGCGTTAGCGGCCTTTCGTGAGTGGGAAAACAAACCTAACAAGATTGAGTATTGAGTCCGTTCAGTTCGCCCATCCGCATTTAGGGAGGATGATTGATCGACCGCTACTTCAAACTCGCCGACAACCAAACCTCAGTCAAGCAGGAGATGCTCGGCGGCCTCACCACTTTCGTGACGATGGCTTACATCATCGTCGTGAATCCCCAGATTCTTGCGCAGGCAGGAATGCCGCCAGAAGGCGTGGTCTTTGCCACTTGCGCTCCGCCGCTGTAGCCACGCTGGTCATGGGACTCTACGCCAACTATCCCATCGCGCTGGCGCCGGGAATGTCTCTGAACGCCTACTTCACTTACTCCGTTTGCCTCGCGATGCATGTCCCTTGGCGTACGGCGCTCGCCGTGGTTTTCTTTTCAGGCGTTCTCTTCCTCGTTCTCACCGTCACACGCGTTCGCGAGCAGATCGTCAACGGCATGCCCGACTGCCTGAAGCACTCAACCGCTGCCGGGATCGGAATGTTCATCGCGTTCGTTGGATTGCGCAATGCGAAACTGGTCGTCGCGAATGCCGCAACCTATGTCGGCCTCGGCAGCTTCGCCGACAAAGAAGTGCAGACCGCCTGCTTCGGACTCGTCCTGACGCTGACCCTCATGTCACGAAAGTTCCACGGCGCAATCCTGATCGGCATCTTCGGCACCGCGCTCCTCGGCATATTTCGCGGGATCACGAACTGGCCAGCGGCCATCTTCGCCATGCCGCATCCCTCCTCCACTTTCTTGCAGCTTGATTTTCGCGGAGCAAGCCATCTCGGCTTGCTCGAAATCTTGTTCGCATTCCTGTTTGTAGACCTCTTCGATAACGTCGGCACGCTCGTGGGAGTATGCGAACAAGGCGGCTTCATCAAGGACGGCAAAATTCCCCGTGTCGGCCGCGTGCTGGTTGCAGACGCCGTAGGAACAATCTTCGGATCATTGACGGGAACCTCCACAGTAACCAGTTACATCGAAAGCGCCGCCGGAGTCGCCGCCGGAGCTCGAACCGGGCTAAGCAACGTCGCGGTCGCCGCACTCTTCTTGCTGGCAACATTCTGCTCGCCCCTGGCTACCGCAATTCCAGCCTATGCGACCGCCCCGGCGCTCATTCTGGTGGGCGTTCTAATGACGCAATCTATCGCGCAAATCGCGTGGCAGGATTTCACCGAAGCCGTCCCAGCATTCATTACCATGCTGGCCACCCCGCTCACCTTCAGCATTGCCACCGGCCTCAGCCTCGGTCTCATTTCCTACACCGTCGTCAAAATTGCCGCCGGGAAGTTTCGCGAAGTAAACGCTCTCGTGTGGATCCTCACAATTCTCTTTATTCTGCGTTATGTCTACCTGGCCGCGGCGTAGAGCTCATCGAGGCATAACAACTCTCGCGGCCTTCAACCTGAAGGTCAGCCGCTGTTCGTTTTTCGTAACAAAATCCACTTTGTGGCGCGGCAATACGGAATGGGTGAAAGACTGCTGGACAATTGAGGGGGAAGAGTGGCTCCGAAAGACTGCCCGCGCTGCGGCGGTACCGGATACGTTGCTCGGCCTGTGGACATCAGCGGTAAGTCTGAAGGCGTTGCATTTATCCGCATGAAGTGTCCGGCCTGCGCAGGTAGCGGTCGTGAAGATTCACCTCCCCCGTCGGCCGCAGGCTGACCGCACGGCCTGTGGTGCTTGCGAAACGTAGCAGCCCGGATCGTCACACACCCGCATCAAGTGACGATCCGGGCCATACGTTTTTATGGGGGGACGTTCCTTTCCAGTAACCTGGATCCGGCAACACCATTCGAATTACCGCTCGCTCAAGCGATACTGGCCGATTTGGCACGAGATCGTCGGCGCGGAGCAGATGCCGTTTCAATCCGATTGCGTCCCGCGGCTTTCGCGCGATATAGAGCTTTATCGGCGGCCTTGACAACTTCTTCCGCCGATTCATCTTCCCGCGTCGAAGTCGCCACACCCATGCTGGCGGTTACAAAAAGCTCCCTTGATGCTGCGCTCGCCCGAGAAAGCTGCCGGATGGCATAGCCGCGGCCGCGCGGTCGCTGATTCCTGCGGTCAGCGCCGCGCGCTTCCCGCCGGCGCTCTGCGCCACGCAGGCGTAGCGTGCTGCTTTCGATGTCAGCCCGCAGCTTCTCCAGATGCTCCAGCACTTCGCCGGTTGTCTTGCCGGGAAAGACAATCGCAAACTCTTCTCCGCCGCAACGGTAGGCTTGTCCTCCACCCGACACTCGCGCCAGCCGCGACGCCACCATTCGCAACACTTGATCTCCCGTATCGTGCCCGTACGTATCGTTGCAACGCTTGAAGTGATCAATGTCAACCATGGCGATGGAATACGGTGGTTCCAGGCGAAGTAACGCATCGTGAAACGCCCGCCGCGAAGGTAGCGTCGTCAATTCATCGTGATAAGCGAGCAGGTATGAGGTCTCGACGATCGACCCTGCCAGAATGAACGCAGCCGCCGCGAAGTAAACCGACGGGATTCGTCCCACGCCTCCAAACCGCAGCGCCAAAAAGCAGGCCGCCAGCGCCCACAGCAACCCGCTCTCCGCCGGCTTGTGGAACAGCAGAAATCGTATGAGCAACAACACCCCCGCTGCTGCGAATGACAGCATCGTCGCAAACGGCAACGGTGCCGGCAACACCGCATGGCGCGCCGCCCGCGCCGCCGCCAACGGCTCGGGTCGGCAAAGCACCGCTACTATCACCGACTGCACAAACAGAAACAACCCCGCAGGCGCGACCCTCGAGAACGTGAATCCCTTCTCCTGCTCCAGCGAAACAAGAACAAAGTTGAGCGGCAGGAGCAGACCCACTGCCGACAGAGCGCGGCTCCCCGTCCCGCTCATCGCGAACTGTCCTGATGAGAAATACGAGATTGCTTGTTGAGCCAGGAACACAACCAGCAAGGCAGAGAAGATTCGACTGGAGTGAAACCGCCACGCCAGCAGAAGGCCCGCAATCAGCGCTCCATAAAACGCATAACTGACGACCGCGGGACCGGGCGCCATCAAGCCCGTCTGCAGCAGCCCTGCCACGGCCAGCAGACAAATGCCAGGTGTAAGCAGGGACTTCATCGAAACTCCGCTCCGGCCACTAGCAATGCTTCTCCGCGCCGCAGAATCTTCCGCAGATTTCGTCCTTCCACTCTTGTCTAGATTATCTGCATTTGCCGGGCGAGAGTAATTGACCGTGGGGGTTCGGCAGTTCTTGTCCGCCACATCGAAGACCACGAACTATTGTGTTAGCCCGCCCTGGAGGCGTATCCCAAAGCGATGCACGAAGCGATGTACGGAGGTATGAAGGAATGGACGCAGGGGAGCGAGACCCGGTGTGCAAACTTTTTTCACCCTCCCCACTTGACTTCCATCCAATTCCTTGTAATAACTAGTCGTCCTACCGGACGGGTTTGGGGGTGTGTCTGTTTGGCGGAAATTCGACTCCAGGAGGGTGAATCCCTCGAGAACGCTCTGCGCCGGTTCAAGCGCAAAGTGCAGCAGGAAGACATCATTAAAGAGGTTAAGCGCCACTCCTTTTACCTTAAACCCGGTGAGAAGAAACGCGTGAAAGCCGCGCTCGCTCGCAAGCGTGCTCGTAAGAAAGTTCGCAAAGAACAAGATTGAGGGTTCTGAAGGAGTAAAACTAAGGCAGTAAAGGGCCGCCGCCCCTTTCCCGGGGCGGCCCTGCTCTGCAGGCCCCCACCGCGCAGAGCTGCAGCAGGGACCATGCAACCCATCATTCATTCGGCATTTAAGTAAGCAAAGCTGTGCCCACGCCCCGTTCCAGGTGCGTGGCGGGCCGAGTCCAGGGGCAGTTTGAGGGGGATGTACACAACCTGTGTTAGTTCTGCGCCACCGCCTTCCCCGCGTATGGCCGGCGCTCCACGGGCATAAGGGAGCCGCAGTTTGTCATCCTGAGCAAGCGTTTTTGCGCGCGAAGGATCTGGGCGATGCACGGAGCCTGCCCTGCGGGAGCACGAGCGACCGAAGGGCGCGTTTGGTTCGCATCCTTGTCAAACTGACCAGCTCCCCATAAGGGAGCCATCCTCAATGGAATTTCAGGATAAGGTACTGACCTGCATCGACTGCGGCGCCGAGTTTATCTTCACCGCCGGGGAACAATTGTTTTTCCACGACAAACAGTTCAAGAACGAACCCAAGCGCTGCAAAGTTTGCAAGTCCAAGCGCGTCGCCGTCCTCAACGCTCCTCCCCCTCCGCGCTCTGACGGGCACCACTACGCTCGCGTCGAAACCCGCGCCACCTGTTCTCAGTGCGGCAAGGAAACCACCGTCCCCTTCCGTCCCACGCAAGGCCGTCCCATCTTCTGCCGCGAATGCTTCACCCAGAAGAAGACCGCCGCCACCGCCTGAGCGTCGTTTGCAAAATGCTTGGCGGAAGCTTCTCGTAGCGGAAGCTTCTCGTAAAGGTGAAGATGGTTGGCGATTCCGCTTTAGCGTGAGCCGCGGAGCCGCAAAGCGGCGGCAGAATGCAGCCCACCGCGTAAGCGGAGGGTAGGCAGCGGCAATACAGCCAAGCCCCAGCAGGGCGACAAAGCCACTCGCATGCGGACTCTTCAGACTCGCCATCTGAACCGTGCCCGCATCCACCGCTGGCAACGCGTATGCGCTACCCCCGTGTGCGGTACGATAGTCCCGTGCGCACCTACCACGTCGAAAATTTCGGATGCCGCGCCACTCAAGCCGACGGCGTCGCTCTCGAACGACAGTTCGAAACCCGCGGCCTCGCCCGCGCCGCCTCCGCCGAAGCCGACCTCGTCATACTCAACACCTGCACCGTCACCAATTCCGCCGATCAGGATGCCCGCGCCGCCATCCGCCGCGTCCAGCGCCAAAACCCGCTAGCTAAAATCATCGTAACCGGATGCTACGCCCAGCGCGCTCCTGTCGAAATCGCCGCACTCCCCGGCGTCACCTGCGTAGTCGGCAACTCCCACAAACACCAACTAGCCGAACTCGCCCTTCATCATGCCTTCACACCAATGGATCGAAATGGGGACCATCTCTGTGACCAAGGCCGGAAAGGACACGACTTCCGTCGTGTCAGTCGCGAGTTACCGCCGGCTTTGGCCGCAAAGATCGATAGCCAGGGAAGTCACCACGCCTTTCTCCCGCTATCCTACCTAACTGAGAACCAGGAACCGAGAACTGAGAACCGCCTCTTCGTCTCTGACATCTTCGCCCACACCGAACTACTCGCCGCTCCCGTCTTCGAATCGCACAGCTGCCATCCCAACGACCGCACCCGCCCCAACCTCAAAGTTCAGGACGGATGCGACAACCGCTGCTCCTTCTGCGTCATCCCCAGCGTCCGCGGCCACAGCCGCTCGCTACCCCTGCCCGAAATTGTTCGCGAAGTGAACACTCTCGTAGCCGCCGGCTACCGCGAGCTAGTAATCAGCGGCATCAACTTAGGCCGCTGGGGCCGCGACCTATGTGGGCGGGCGCCCTCGCCCGCCAAAACTAGCCAGGGGCAGCACCGCCTTACCGTTTCGAATATCTGCTCCGCCCATCCTCGCCCAAACCCAACTCGAAAAACTCCGCATCTCCTCCGTCGAGCCCATGGACTGGTCCGCCGACCTCATCGCCCTCGTCGCCTCTTCTCCGCGCATTGCCAAGCACGCCCACGTCCCGCTGCAATCTGGCAGCGACGCCGTCCTTCGCCGCATGCACCGCAAATATCGCCCCTGGCACTATCGCGAGAAGATCGAAACCATTCGCGCCGTCATGCCCACCGCCGCCATCGGCGCCGACGTCATGGCCGGATTCCCCGGTGAAACCGACGCCGAATTCGAAGCCACCCGCCGCCTCATCCAGGACTTGCCCTTCACCTATCTCCACGTCTTCACCTACTCCGCGCGCCCCGGCACGCCCGCCGCCGCCATGCCCAATCAAGTCCCGGTACACATCGCCCGCGAGCGCAACAAAATCCTCCGCGACCTCGCCGCCGAAAAAAAGCAAGCCTTCATGCAATCGTTCTTAGGAAAGTCGCTCGATGCCATCACGCTGAATGTTGTGCACACCCGCTCCGGCGCGGAGTTCACCGAGGCCCTCACCGACAATTATCAGAAGTTATATTTGAAAGGACGCCTCGCGCCCAACCGCTGGATCACCGCGCTCATCGAGGGATTAGAGGAAGGCGCGCTCAGGGGAACCCCGGCACCTCAAAACTGAGCTGTCATCCCGAGCAAGCGTTTTTTGCGCAGCGAGAGCCTGCCCTGAGCGAAGCCGAAGGGGATCTTGGGCGAGCCGCGCGAAGCGTCGCGTTCTTGGCGACGCAATAATCGCGCGTTTGGCTCGCTTCCTATCGCAAGCCCAGCCCGTCGTTGAAACGCTGAATCACTCCGTAACACTCACAAGCGGCTTCTTCCAGGTTCTTGCGATTCAAAATCTTCACGCTGCCCCGAAGGTTCTCAATCAGTCCCGCATTCTCCAAAGACCCTGCCGCCAGACTCACACTAGGACGCCCCGTTCCCAGCATCTGCGCCAGGAATTCATGCGTCAGCGGCAGCAGTTGCGAATCGCGGTGATCCTGGCACATCAGCAGCCACCGCGCCAGCCGCTGTTCCACTTCATGCAGCCGGTTGCACGCCGCCAGCTGCGCAACCTGCATCCCGTGCATCAGCGCGAAGCGCCCCAATTGCGCCCGCAGCACCGGAGCGCTCAACAAAATATCCTGAAACACTTCCGCCCGTATCCGCACTCCACTTCCCGCCATCTGCATGATCGCCCGGAAGGTTCCTCGCCGCAGCCCCGCCACCAGCGACATCCCCACCATTCCTTCCTTGCCCACAATCCCTACTTCCACGCTTCTGCCATCAAGGCTCAAAGCCACCAGCGACGCCATGCCGTCATTCAGAAAATATGTGAAATCAATCTTCTCGCCGGGCTCTTCCAAAATCTCGTACTGCGGCAGGTCGGTCGGTTCCAGATGCGGCCGCAGCAGGTTGTATTCCTTCTCCGGCAGCGACAACAACACCACATTGCTCTCCGCCTTGCCCGCCGCCTCATCGCGGGCGCGCGCACGCGGCGCAACCTCCTTGCTCGCTTTCGTGGCTCTCTTAACGATTGTCTCTCCCCCTTCCATTAAAAAGCCTACGGATTGGATGCGCCCCTTCCGTCCCGTTCATTTCAGCGAAGCTGCAGTTCCGCACCTAATACCCTGCAGGCTCGCGGAATTATCCGAGGAGAAGATACAGAGAAGATTTCCTCTCTTTATGTAATTCTGGGACGCCCGACTACACCAATTAATTTCTTCTAATTGATACCAACGTGTATCCAGTCGAGATACAAAATGACTGATCGCCTCTCACTCGCTAGCTTTGTGATCTGCTGCGATCGTTTTCTGCCGACAGGATCCGGTTCAGCTCTTCCACAAGTTCGAGAAACTTCTCGTGATTGTGTTTCACGGCGATCTGCGAGCGCAGCTCAAATACCCGCTCGTTTTCGCTCCCACTCATGACGACCCGGAAGTATTGCAGCATCGGGCGCGTTCGGTATGTTCGATGTCGAACGATGCTTCAGGCTCGAACTCGCACTCTCAGCCGTTGCCCCTTTTGTAACGCAACGCCGCGTCGCGTCGAAAGACCAACGGTTTCACCCCCGCGCCAAACGCCTCCTCCGCATCCGCGCTTTAGTCACGCCTGCGGCTTTTCGACGCCGCAACTCGGCCCGCGCCCGGCATCGCGCCCGCTTCAACGCACCCGGCGACTTCTCCCCTTCCCGCCACTTCCGCAGCAAATACCACGCCTCCAGATAGCGCTCGTACTTCGTTCGCCGCGCCCATGGCGCCAGCCCAATCGACCCCTTCCGCTTCGCCACCACCCCTGCCGGAATGATGTACCAAAGATCCAGCGGAATCACATACGCCGCCACAAAATCAATCTCTTCCAGAATGTGCTTTAACCTTTTTCCCGTCGGCATTCGGCACGAG
The DNA here is from genome assembly GCA_963761915.1 of uncultured Acidobacteriota bacterium. GTDB lineage: Bacteria > Acidobacteriota > Terriglobia > Terriglobales > Acidobacteriaceae > Sulfotelmatobacter. The sequence goes on along the minus strand of CAVXIO010000016.1, from coordinate 318,829 downwards.
TAGGCGCCCTTGGTCACCCGGTTGGTCGTCGATTTCACCTGCACCCGGTAAATCGCCCCTTCCTTCTCCACCATCAAGTCATAAGGCGCCGTATTTCCCCACGGCTTCGATACCCGAAATCGCTGCTCCGCCGCCCGCGCCAGAAACCGTATCTCCGCCCACTCGCCCCGTTCCGAGCTGTTCATAAACTGGTTCACCCATAAGCTCATCGCACTCCTCGCCCTCCGAAAACACAAAAGGCGCGATCCCGGTTCGATGGGCCGCGCCTTCCGCTTTTTTCTGATTTCTTACTCTCTATATCTAGTATATCAACCGGCAAAGGGTAATTGGGACATCTTTGCCAACAATATTTTCCCTTTGCTTCCTATCACATAACCCCGATCGCGTAATTTTTGCCTATTGACAAGATTTCCCCAGTCCGCGGAAAAGCCCCTATCCCTCCAACCCCAAACCCCCCAAAACCTCTCGCGCTCAAAGTGCATCTGAAGTCACACGTCTTGCGCCGGATTCGGGTCACTCTTGTGACCTGTGATGCCTGCCCCAACTGGGTTATAAAGGACTATGCGCTTTCATGCCAAAACCGCCCTGTCGCTGCTTGTGCTCGGCTTGGCGGCAAGCCCTGCGGTGCTGGCACAGGCAAGATGGGCGCCAGACAATACGGGGCAAGACGCGCCGGGCTCCTACCGAGCCGCTCGCGACAACCGTAACTCGCAACCAGACCCCTCTGCAGCCCAATCGCTCACCGTGAATGAGCGCCTGGCCCTCCTCGGCGCCGCACTCGATTTCCGCCGTCACGCGGTTCACCCCGCCGATTGTTCCCACTTCGTCCATGCCCTTTACCAGCGCGCCGGTTTCCCCTACACCTACGCCAGCTCGACAGACCTCTACATGGGAACCGACCAATTTCGCCGAGTGCCCACTCCCCAGCCCGGCGACCTCGTTGTCTGGCCCGGACACGCTGGCATCGTCACCAATCCCGCTCATCATGCTTTTTTCAGCCTGCTGCGTTCCGGCCCCGGAGTCGATTCCTACGATTCCCCCTACTGGAAACGCCGCGGACACCCCCGCTTCTTCCGCTACATAAAATCAACCAGCGCCCGCTCCCTCCGCTCCGCCAACAACTTCTAGAAGCCTATTCCGCGCAGTCCCTCCTTCGCTGTCATCCTGAGCGAAGCAAACCCATGAACGAAGTGAATGGGTTGGCGGAGTCGAAGAGCCTGCCCTGAGCCTGCCGAAGGGATCCCTACCTGACCACACTGCGTGCGCCAGGGAATCATCTTCGCCGTGGTTAGCTGATGTCACTTGCTACATCTGCGCTGGCTCTTCCCCATCCGGCTCTCGTACCGGCGCATCAGGATTTTCCGGCGGATCAGGCGGCTCTTTAATCGGCGCCGGCGAAGGTTCCGGCGGCTTACGCACATGCAGAAAGTTGCTTGGGAAACTCTCGAATGCCAATAAATCCATCATGCCCTTCAGATGCCGAAAGCCGCCCAAGGGAAGCCGCACGGTCTTTGCTCTGCACAACGCCCTCATCGCACATTTCCCTATAGCCTTCCAGCACCCCAACCCGCATCTAACCGCACGAAACCCGATCCGTGCCTCGGCGCGGTCAGAGGCTTGGACTATCGAAGACGAACAGCGTCAGAGAATCGGCGGAGAATGTGAGGCGACGAAATTCAGATTTTTGCTGTTTCTCTGAATCGAGCCACAAACAATTTACGCCGGTTCAAAGTCCAACCCTGAAACAAATTGTCATCCTTCTTTGTTGTTTCTCGGAACAGAGCCAACCATTGTCTACGCTGATTCAGAGTCCAGGACGGGTGGGGCCGGTGGCCCAGCCTTTGAACCCGCTTGAATCACCAGCTCAGTGGGTGCCCCGTTCCTTCGCGTACTTTTGTTCAGACCCATGACATCCTTTACATAGTGTCCCAAGACATCCCTTACACTCCCTTCGCCCGCACAGCGGGCGAGGGAGAAAGATGCCTTGGAAGAAGATGGACATACGAGAGCAGCGAGTGAAGTTTGTAGTTGCGGCGGAGCGGCGAGAGCGAACGTTAGCGGCGTTGTGCCGGGAGTTTGGAATCTCGCGGCCCGTGGGTTATGAGTGGCTGAAGCGCTATCGGGAAGCGGGAGTAGCGGGGATCGCCGAACGCAGTCGGCGGCCACAGCAAAGTCCACGGCGGACGGCGACGGTGGTGGAGCAACGCGTGGTGGAGTTGCGCGAGCGTTATCCGGACTGGGGAGCGCGCAAGCTGCGCGTGCTGTTGCAGCGCGAGGGCATGGAGTTGGCACGGAACACGGTGCATCGCATTCTGCTGCGGCGTGGCCTGGTGCGGGAACAGGATCAGCACGCGCCGGCTACAGAGCGGTTCGAGCGCGGCGTGCCGAACGAACTCTGGCAGATGGACTTCAAAGGGCCAAAGTTGTGGTACCAGAAAGTGGGTCCGCTGTCCGTGATCGACGACCACAGCCGCTATGTGATCGCGCTGCATGTGGTGACGAGCACGCACGCCGAACAGGTACGAGAGCCGCTGGTGGCGGCCTTTTGCGAGCACGGGATGCCGGAGGGAATGCTGATGGATCACGGCACGCCGTGGTGGAGCGTGCATAGTCCGGGCGGAATGACGAAGCTGTCGCTGTGGCTGATGCGGCAGGGGATTCACCTGCACCGGAGCCGGGTACGGCATCCCCAGACGCAGGGCAAGGTGGAGCGGTTTCACGGCGAGCTGCAACGGGCGCTGGCACGACGCGGGATGCGCGGCAGCGATGCGCAAGCGTGGCTGGACGAGTTTCGTTGGGAGCACAATCATGTGCGCCCACACGAGGCGCTGGGGATGAAAACTCCGGCCACTCGCTGGCACCGGAGCGCACGGCGCTATGAGGCGAATCCACCGCGCTGGGAATATCCGGCGGGAGCGCGCGTGCTAAAGGTGGATTCGCGAGGCAAGGTGACGCTGGCGGGAAAAAACTGGACCATCAGCGACGCCCTGGCGGGAGAGTGGGTGCTGATCATGCCTGTGGGCAACCGGTTGCAGGTGTATTACTGCCACACCCTGATCCGCGAAATCGAACTGGAGAACCAGCGCTCGACCATGGTCGAGCGCTGGTTCTCCAGCCCAACGCAAGATCAAAAAGTGTAAGGGATGTGTTGGGACGCTTTGTAAGCCATGTCTTGGGACTCGACACGTACTTTGCGAAGGGCGGGTACCACGAACGCCCGCAGCGGCGCAGCTACGCCACCCGATCGCGGAACGAAATCTTCCCCCATCCCTGATTCACCCGCACCGGCCCACCCTCTTCGAGAAGGTAGAAACGATAACTGCTCCAGGCGGGTGGCCCGGGCCTTTGATCTCGACGGCATCACCAACATAGTGGGTGCCCCGTTCCTTCGCGCACTTTGCGAAGGGGCGGGTACCACGACCGCCTGCAGCGGCGCAGCTACGCCACTCGATCTCGAAACGAAATCTTCGTCCAACCGTCATTCACACGCACGGGGCCGGCTTCGTCCAAAAGATAGAAACGATAACTACTCCACCGCCACGCCTCCGGCGGACGGGTGGCCCAGGCTTTTAATCCGGCCGCATCAGCAACAAAGTGGGTGCCCCGTTCCTTCGCGTACTTTTGTTCAGACCCATGACATCCTTTACATAGTGTCCCAAGACATCCCTTACACTCCCTTCGCCCGCACAGCGGGCGAGGGAGAAAGATGCCTTGGAAGAAGATGGACATACGAGAGCAGCGAGTGAAGTTTGTAGTTGCGGCGGAGCGGCGAGAGCGAACGTTAGCGGCGTTGTGCCGGGAGTTTGGAATCTCGCGGCCCGTGGGTTATGAGTGGCTGAAGCGCTATCGGGAAGCGGGAGTAGCGGGGATCGCCGAACGCAGTCGGCGGCCACAGCAAAGTCCACGGCGGACGGCGACGGTGGTGGAGCAACGCGTGGTGGAGTTGCGCGAGCGTTATCCGGACTGGGGAGCGCGCAAGCTGCGCGTGCTGTTGCAGCGCGAGGGCATGGAGTTGGCACGGAACACGGTGCATCGCATTCTGCTGCGGCGTGGCCTGGTGCGGGAACAGGATCAGCACGCGCCGGCTACAGAGCGGTTCGAGCGCGGCGTGCCGAACGAACTCTGGCAGATGGACTTCAAAGGGCCAAAGTTGTGGTACCAGAAAGTGGGTCCGCTGTCCGTGATCGACGACCACAGCCGCTATGTGATCGCGCTGCATGTGGTGACGAGCACGCACGCCGAACAGGTACGAGAGCCGCTGGTGGCGGCCTTTTGCGAGCACGGGATGCCGGAGGGAATGCTGATGGATCACGGCACGCCGTGGTGGAGCGTGCATAGTCCGGGCGGAATGACGAAGCTGTCGCTGTGGCTGATGCGGCAGGGGATTCACCTGCACCGGAGCCGGGTACGGCATCCCCAGACGCAGGGCAAGGTGGAGCGGTTTCACGGCGAGCTGCAACGGGCGCTGGCACGACGCGGGATGCGCGGCAGCGATGCGCAAGCGTGGCTGGACGAGTTTCGTTGGGAGCACAATCATGTGCGCCCACACGAGGCGCTGGGGATGAAAACTCCGGCCACTCGCTGGCACCGGAGCGCACGGCGCTATGAGGCGAATCCACCGCGCTGGGAATATCCGGCGGGAGCGCGCGTGCTAAAGGTGGATTCGCGAGGCAAGGTGACGCTGGCGGGAAAAAACTGGACCATCAGCGACGCCCTGGCGGGAGAGTGGGTGCTGATCATGCCTGTGGGCAACCGGTTGCAGGTGTATTACTGCCACACCCTGATCCGCGAAATCGAACTGGAGAACCAGCGCTCGACCATGGTCGAGCGCTGGTTCTCCAGCCCAACGCAAGATCAAAAAGTGTAAGGGATGTGTTGGGACGCTTTGTAAGCCATGTCTTGGGACTCGACACGTACTTTGCGAAGGGCGGGTACCACGAACGCCCGCAGCGGCGCAGCTACGCCACCCGATCGCGGAACGAAATCTTCCCCCATCCCTGATTCACCCGCACCGGCCCACCCTCTTCGAGAAGGTAGAAACGATAACTGCTCCAGCGCCATTGCTCGGGGACGGGTGGCCCAGGCTTTTAATCCGGCCGCATCAGCAACAAAGTGGGTGCCCCGTTCCTTCGCGTACTTTTGTTCAGACCCATGACATCCTTTACATAGTGTCCCAAGACATCCCTTACACTCCCTTCGCCCGCACAGCGGGCGAGGGAGAAAGATGCCTTGGAAGAAGATGGACATACGAGAGCAGCGAGTGAAGTTTGTAGTTGCGGCGGAGCGGCGAGAGCGAACGTTAGCGGCGTTGTGCCGGGAGTTTGGAATCTCGCGGCCCGTGGGTTATGAGTGGCTGAAGCGCTATCGGGAAGCGGGAGTAGCGGGGATCGCCGAACGCAGTCGGCGGCCACAGCAAAGTCCACGGCGGACGGCGACGGTGGTGGAGCAACGCGTGGTGGAGTTGCGCGAGCGTTATCCGGACTGGGGAGCGCGCAAGCTGCGCGTGCTGTTGCAGCGCGAGGGCATGGAGTTGGCACGGAACACGGTGCATCGCATTCTGCTGCGGCGTGGCCTGGTGCGGGAACAGGATCAGCACGCGCCGGCTACAGAGCGGTTCGAGCGCGGCGTGCCGAACGAACTCTGGCAGATGGACTTCAAAGGGCCAAAGTTGTGGTACCAGAAAGTGGGTCCGCTGTCCGTGATCGACGACCACAGCCGCTATGTGATCGCGCTGCATGTGGTGACGAGCACGCACGCCGAACAGGTACGAGAGCCGCTGGTGGCGGCCTTTTGCGAGCACGGGATGCCGGAGGGAATGCTGATGGATCACGGCACGCCGTGGTGGAGCGTGCATAGTCCGGGCGGAATGACGAAGCTGTCGCTGTGGCTGATGCGGCAGGGGATTCACCTGCACCGGAGCCGGGTACGGCATCCCCAGACGCAGGGCAAGGTGGAGCGGTTTCACGGCGAGCTGCAACGGGCGCTGGCACGACGCGGGATGCGCGGCAGCGATGCGCAAGCGTGGCTGGACGAGTTTCGTTGGGAGCACAATCATGTGCGCCCACACGAGGCGCTGGGGATGAAAACTCCGGCCACTCGCTGGCACCGGAGCGCACGGCGCTATGAGGCGAATCCACCGCGCTGGGAATATCCGGCGGGAGCGCGCGTGCTAAAGGTGGATTCGCGAGGCAAGGTGACGCTGGCGGGAAAAAACTGGACCATCAGCGACGCCCTGGCGGGAGAGTGGGTGCTGATCATGCCTGTGGGCAACCGGTTGCAGGTGTATTACTGCCACACCCTGATCCGCGAAATCGAACTGGAGAACCAGCGCTCGACCATGGTCGAGCGCTGGTTCTCCAGCCCAACGCAAGATCAAAAAGTGTAAGGGATGTGTTGGGACGCTTTGTAAGCCATGTCTTGGGACTCGACAGTACTTTGCGAAGGGCGGGTACCACGAACGCCCGCAGCGGCGCAGCTACGCCACCCGATCGCGGAACGAAATCTTCCCCCATCCCTGATTCACCCGCACCGGCCCACCCTCTTCGAGAAGGTAGAAACGATAACTGCTCCAGCGCCATTGCTCGGGCGTTTCCACGAGCGCCCGTTTCACCGGATTACGATGCATATACCGGAGCTTCTCCACGCGCTTCTTCGTCGTCCATACGTTGAAGTCGTAGGAGCGCGCCTGCCAGAACGCTCTGCGCTTCGGCTCGCCTCCAAACAGATTGCGTTGGCGCGGGTTCCTCCGCTTGCGCTTGGGCAACAAGGCGCGCGCCGTGCGCTGCTTCACCACTTGCATTACGGTTGAGAGAGTTCCGATTCCGGGTTCCGTCAGAAGCAGGTGAACGTGTTCCGGCATCACGACATACCCGACGACCACGAACCGATAACGCTCCCGAGCCTGTTCCAGAATCGTAAGGAAGATATCGCGGCTGCGCGCGCTGTGCAGAAAAGGCAATCGCCGGTAGCACGAGGTAGTGATAAAGTGCAGGTGATGAGCGCCGTACGTGCGATGCAGGCCGCTGGGCATAACAAACTTATGGTACAAGGCAGCATCGTACCCGCCCTTGCAAAGAACGCAAGGGACGGGGCACCCAGAGTTCCGGAACGGGAAGGGAAACATGGAAGCCCGGGCCACCCGCCCGACTTCTCTCTTGAGTACCGGGGGTATCAGACTTCCGCGTATGCTGCGTCTGCGCTGGGCCAGGACTCTCTGTCGATGAACTACGATGGCAAGAGTTCCGTAATCTGGAACGGCAGTTGGGGCGCGGTCGATAAGAACATCACGAACTTCGTTACGAGTTTCCACGATAAAAATGGAAAGCCGGATCATCCAGAAACAACGCCGCATAACCCGTGGCCGAACTGAGGTGCAACCGCCATGCTGAGAAGACTACTTCCGTTATTCGTTCTTGCAGCTATCGGTAGTGCTGCACCACAAACTGCTGTGCATGAATCGAATCATGCCGCAGGTTTTCAGTCTGACAAAAGCTCGGCGAACTCTGAGCCGCAGAAGGAACAGGAGCGGCAGCCCGCCGATCTTCGCCTAGAACATGCGGACGTGCCCATGTATCCGCAGCTTGCTCGCACCGCACGAATCTTCGGCACCGTGCAAGTGCAGGTCACGGTCAAAGAGGGGAAGGTAGTCAAGACTGAAGTGAAATCGGGGCCGCCGGTGCTGGCAGCTGCTACGGTCGAGAATATCCAAACCTGGCGTTTCTATCCCCTTGTCAATGCGACGTTCACTACCAGGTTCATTTATCAGCTCGAAACGAAAGAGCCGTTAGACCCGCAGAACCCGAAAGTGGAGTTGCAACTGCCGTTGCTCGCGAAGATCACCGCCGTCCCAGTGTTACTGGATAGCCAGAAAGGCCAAAATGCGAAGGCCACGGAAGGGCGGGTGGCCCAGGCTTTGAATTCCTCTGCCATCAGCAACACAGTGGGTGCCCCGTTCCTTCGCGCACTTTGCGAAGGGGCGGGTACCACGACCGCCTGCAGCGGCGCGGCTACGCCACTCGATCTCGAAACGAAATCTTCGTCCAACCTTCATTCACCCGCACGGGGCCGGCTTCGTCCAAAAGATAGAAACGATGACGGGGGCTGGCTCACCTTTGCTGTTTCTTGGCGCCATCATAACTGAGGCTGCCTCACCCTCTCGTTCTTTTCGAAGGAGCCTGCCCTGAGGCGGGTGGCCCAGCCTCTGAACCCGCTTGAATCAGCAGCACAGTGGGTGCCCCGTTCCTTCGCGCACTTTGCGAAGGGGCGGGTACCACGACCGCCTGCAGCGGCGCAGCTACGCCACTCGATCCCGAAACGAAATCTTCCCCCATCCCTGATTCACCCGCACCGGTCCGGCTTCGTCCAAAAGATAGAAACGATGACGGGGGCTGGCTCACCTTTGCTGTTTCTTGGCGCCATCATAACTGAGGCTGCCTCACCCTTCGTTCTTTTCGAAGGAGCCTGCCCTGAGCCCAGCCGAAGGGTGAGCACCACGAACCCCGGGCCGAACGTTCACTCCTCCCATGTTATAATTTCCTATTCCCAGTCGCTTTAAAGCGCGGAGGACCGTATCGACAAACGTTTTATCCGAACCAATGACCGCATTCGAGCCCGCGAAATTCGCGTGATCGGAGATGAAGGCGAACAGATCGGCGTCATGCCTCCCTTCGAAGCGCTCAAGTTGGCCCGCAGCAAAAACCTGGACCTGGTTGAGATTTCCCCCACCGCGCAGCCCCCAGTCTGCCGCATCATGGACTACGGAAAATATCTCTACCAGCAGGAAAAGAAAGAGCGCGAAGCCAAGAAGCACCAGAAGACCATTACCGTCAAAGAGGTCAAGTTCCGCATCAACGTAGACGATCACGATTACGAGACCAAAAAAAATCACGTGCTCCGCTTCCTCGACGGAGGAGACAAAGTAAAAGCCACCATCTTCTTCCGCGGCCGCGAAATGACCCGCACAAATTTGGGCCGAGGAATACTGGAGAGGCTTATTAAGGACGTGGAACCGCACAGCATTGTGGAGTTCAGGCCGCGGCAGGAAGGGAACACGCTGCACGCGATTCTGGCGCCGAAGAAGACGGCGGCGGAGCGGGAAAAGGAAAGAGAGAAAGAAGCCAAGCAGAAAGCGAAACTGGAAAAGAAGCTGGCGCAAGAAAAAGAAAAGCTGGCGGCGGAAAAGGAGAAGCCGCCTGCGGCCGCGAGGCGGCAGACGAGGCCCCACCCCGGTTTCGCAGGCTTAACACTTCGCCTGGTTGACTTGATGCAAGGATGGGCGTGAGCCGCGCCCGTGTTCCAGAGCAAATCAGAATAAATTGAATATTCAGAACTGACGGCTGGTAACAGTCGGCCGGCAGACTGACTCCGAGGACTTATGCCGAAATTGAAAACGCACAAAGGCGCGTCGAAGCGCTTCAAGAAAACTGGCACCGGCAAGGTGAAGCGCGGACATTCGCACCTGCGCCACATCCTTACGTCGAAAGATAAGAAACGCAAACGCAAGCTGGGGAAAAGTACGCTGGTAAGCCCCGGCGACCTCCGCAAAGTGAAGCGGATGATTCCGTACCAGTAAAGTTTTTCCCTTCGCGTGATCGTGGTCTCGAGAGTGATTTAGCCATCGAATGCTGTCAATCACGAAGGACTGCGGAGCTCCGAACATTGATCCTCCCGGCGCGTGAAGAGGTCAGAGATCGCCGCAACGGTGAATCGTCCTTACCTCCAGCCGCCAGTACATAGAAAGTAAAAAGGAGAAGAGCCATGCCTCGTGTAAAACGCGGAACCAAACGCCGCTCCAAGCGCAAGAAAATATTAGACCGCGCCAGCGGATACTTCCTTACCAAGTCAAAACTCTACCGATCGGCAAAAGAGGCCGTAGAACGCGGGCTCAAGTTCGCTTATTCGGGACGGAAGCAGCGGAAGCGGCAGTTCCGGTCGCTGTGGATTGTGCGCATCGGCGCGGCCTCGAAGCTGAACGGGTTGAGCTACAACCAGTTCATCCACGGATTGAAGAAGGCTGGAGTGGAACTGGACCGCAAGATTCTGGCGGACCTGGCGGTGCAGCGATGCGGCGGCGTTTAAGAGTCTGGTCGAACAGGCCAAGGGCGCGCTGGCGTAGCTAGCTCTTAGTTCTCGGTCCTGGAGGCACGGCTTTCAGCCGTGCCGACGAATTCTACATGTTATTTCGAGCGATGTGAGGAGTGCGATTCCGGCGGCGGGCGGAGGAATCTGCGTCTGCCCAGGTAGGAACAGGCAGGGATCCTCGACCGCTGACCGATTCGTGAAGCGAATCGATTACTCCGCTTAGGATGTCTTCTTGGATAGTAACAGTGGCTTATACCGTTCCCAAACTGACGGACTATTCGGCGGCGGCGCTGGAGAAGGCTGCTGCGGAGTGCAGTCGTGCGTGCGGTGAGGAAGCTGCCGCGATTCGCAACGAAGGGGAGCTGAAAGTTATTTCGCGACCGGTGGATGGCGCGCAAGAATGGCATCCTGACACAGATCAATGATCTGTGGTTGAAGGCCGCTCCGAAGGATGCGAAGCGCGAGGCGGGAATCCGCGTCAATGACCTGAAGGTCTCGGATTCAGGAAATTGTTGAAGGAGCGCACATCGCGGGGCTCGATGGCGGATCGAGCTGCCGAGGAACGGGTTGATATTTCTTTGCCCGGCGTACGCCGTCCGATTGGCGCGGAGCATCCGGTCATCAAAACGGTGCATGAGATCGTTGGCATTTTTCAAAGGCTTGGCTACTCGGTTGCCGAGGGGCCGGTCGTTGAAACGGATTATTACAATTTCGAGTCGCTGAATTTTCCGCCGAACCATCCGGCGCGGGATACGCAGGATACTTTGTTTATCGCGGGTCAGCAGGCGAAGCCGCAGCGGGAGCGGTTGCTGCTGCGGACGCATACTTCTCCGGTGCAGATTCGGACTATGGAGAAGATGCGGCCGCCGCTTCGCATTGTGATTCCCGGGACGGTGCATCGCAACGATCCTCCGGATGCGAGCCACTCGCCGATGTTTCATCAGATTGAAGGGCTGGCGGTCGATACCAACATTACGTTCGGCGATTTGAAAGGGAACGCTCGATCATGCCATGAAGGAATTTTTTGGATCGAGCGTGAAGACGAGTTTCCGGCCGTCGTTTTTTCCGTTTACCGAGCCGAGCGCGGAGATGTTTGTTTCGTGTTTTATTTGCGGCGGGAGCGGGAGGCGCGGGGCGGACCCGTGCCGTCCGTGCAAGCAGACGGGATGGATTGAGATTCTTGGGTGCGGCATGGTCGATCCTAACGTGTTTGAGTTTGTGAAGGACAACGGGTATGACCCGAGAAAAGTTTCGGGATTTGCTTTTGGCATGGGCGCGGACCGGATCGCTTTGTTGAAGTATGGAGTGGATGATATTCAGTTGTTCTTTCAGGGGGATGTGAGATTTTTGGGGCAGTGGGCGTGATGTCGTTGGTCGTTCGTCGTTGGTCGTCAGCTAGGAGCTGCGGATTCATCGTGAGAATTCCTCGATGCGCCGTTTTCGGCTGCTGGTTGCATGGGGTCCCCTTCGACTTCGCTCAGGGCAGGCTTTCGGCGCGAAGAACGCGCCTCAGGATGACAGGGCATCGATAGGGTGCGCGGGCGAGGGCGCCCGCGCCACACAGACGAAATGAAACTTTCTGCGCAATGGATTCGCGAGTTTGTCGATCTCTCCGTCGATGACCGGCGGCTGGCTGAGGATTTGACTGGCGTCGGGATTGCTGTCGAGGGAATCAGCGGGTCGGGCACCGATACCGTGTTCGAGATGGAGATTGGGACGAATCGTCCGGACGCGATGAATCATTACGGGGTGGCGCGGGAGGCGGCTGCGATTTATGATCGGCCGCTGAAGGAGCTTTCCGGCTTCCGGCTTTCGGCTTCCGGCTAGCGCGGGGGCTAAAGCCCAGATCCGAGTTTGAGAGCATCGGACGCGGCGCAGAAGCGCCGCTCTTCCACTGGGCGTGCAGGGAAGAAGGCCTCAGCGGCTAAAGCCGCGCGTTCTTCGGCCTCTCACGGCACGACTGAAGTCGTGCCCTTCCCGGGCGTACCCTCCTCCAAAGTTTCGCGGCGTGAAGTGGCTTTTCCGATTACCGTCGAGGAGCCGGAGTTGTGTCCGCGGTTTTCGGCGCGGGTTATTCGCGGAACTCAGGTTAAGGCATCTCCGGCGAAAATTGCGCATCGGTTGCAGTTGCTTGACCAGCGGCCCATCAGCAATGCGGTGGATGCGACGAATTATGTTTTGTGGGAGATGGGGAAGCCTACGCACGTCTTCGACATGGATTTGCTGGAAGGTGGCCGGCTTGTCATTCGGCGCGCAAAAGACGGAGAGAAGCTGAAGACGCTGGATGGCGTGGAACGCAGGCTTACTTCGGAAGACCTTGTTGTGGCCGACGCGAAGCGGCCCGTTGGACTGGCGGGCGTGATGGGCGGCTTCGACACCATGATCACCGACAAGACGCGGAATATTTTGATTGAGTCGGCGTGGTGGGATCCGGTGACGGTGCGGAAGACTTCGCGGCGGCATGGGATTCACACCGACGCTTCGCATCGGTTTGAGCGCGGCGCGGATTTTGAGTCGACGGTTTTGTCGTGCGATCTGGTGGCGGCGCTGATTCTGGAATCTGGCGGCGGAGAACTGGTGGGCGGCGCGGTGGATGTGGTATCGAGGCAGATGGATCAGGCGCCGATCGTGTTGCGGCTTTCAGAGGTGCAGCGCATCCTGGGCGGCAATCTTCCGACTAGAGAAATTTTCCGCATCCTGAAAAAGCTTGGGTTCGGCGTGATTCCCGAAGGACAGGCCGACACGAAGTTCCGCGTGCAGATTCCGAGCTGGCGGCTGGATGTGGAACGCGAGATTGATGTGATTGAAGAAATCGCGCGGCTGCATGGCTACGACAAGTTTGCAAATACTTTGCCGGCTTATTCGGGAGCGGTGGTGGAGCTTCCACACGCGGCTGTAGACGCGACTTTGCGGGAGCGGGCTTTGGCGCTGGGGTATAACGAGGCTGTGTCGCTGACTTTTATTTCTCATGCGGATGCGGAACGATTCGGATTTTTCACGGGGCCGGAGATGGTTGCCTCAGCGGCTAAAGCCGCGGACCGTTTCGCGGCGAGTACGACGCGGCTTAAAGCCGCGCCCTTTCAAAGCACAAAGGGGCGGGAGTTGGAGAATCCGTCGGGGGAAGAATGGACCGAAGGAACGCTATTCCCAGATCTTGGCCGTGTTCTGGAGCTGGAGAATCCGCTGAGTGAAGAAGCATCGGTGATGCGCACTTCGATGGCGCCGGGCATGCTGAACATGTTGGCATGGAATTTGAACCGGGACTCTGAAAATGTGCGGTTGTTCGAGATGGGACGGGTTTACGAAATGTCAGGCGGGGAGCGGGTTGAGCCGGCGCGAGCCTGCCTGGGGGCGACGCTGACGGCGGTGAAGAGTGCGTTGCCCGCCGGCGGCGTGCTCGATGTTAGCAAGGGCGAACATGCAGCGGCAGCGGAAGCGTTTCGAGCGTTCAAGGGTGACTTGGAGAATCTGCTGGGGGCTTTCGCTTTTGGCGAGTTGAGTTTTGATCGGGAGACGGCGGAGTATTTTCATCCGGGAAGATCGGCGCGGGCGCTGATGGATGGGGCCGTGGTGGCGCAATTCGGGCAGATCGCGGAAGATGTGAGGGCGGAGCGCAAGTTGCGGCAGGATGTTTTTCTGGCGGAGATTGATTTGGAGCAGTTGCGCGCGCGCGGGCTGCGCCAGGTTCGATTTGTTCCTTTGGCGAAGTATCCAGCAGTGGAGCGGGATTTCTCGTTCGTGTTTGGGGATGATGTGGAGTTCGAGGCTATGCGGCGGGCGGTGATGGGGCTGCGGTTGAGCGCGCTGCGTGCGTTTACTCCGGTGGAGATTTTTCGCGGCGGGACGATTCCGGCGGGGAAGTATTCGATTTTGTTGCGGGCGCGGTTGCAGTCGGATGAAGGGACGCTGCGCGATGAGCAGATTGCGCAGTGGTCGGGGCAGATCGTCGCGGCGTTGCAGGGGTTGGGTGGGGTGCAGCGGGCTTAGGGCGGCGCAGTAGCGGAGATTCCCTGCAGAGCTTCCGGAGCTTCATGCGGGTCAGGGGTCCTTCGACTGCGCATTTGCTTTCGCTTCGCGATCGCAAATGCTTCGCTCAGGATGACAAAACCTAAATGAGTTCCTGTGCTAATCTGCCTGCTATGGCGGATGTTACTTCTTCTTTATCCACACAACCAAAGCATTTTCTCAGCGACAAGGTTTCGCAGTTTACCGAGTCGGTGATCCGGGAGATGACCCGGCAGGCGATGCTTTATGGGGCGGTGAATCTGGCGCAGGGGTTTCCGGATTTTGCGGCGGCGGCGGAGATTAAGGAGGCGGCGCGGGCGGCTATTGACGCGGACGTGAATCAGTACGCGATTACCTGGGGCGCGAAGAATTTGCGCAATGCTATTGCGCGGCAGATGGGCGCGTGGCAACGGATTGCGGTCGATCCGGAAAAGGAAGTGACGGTGTGTTGTGGATCGACCGAGGCGATGATTTCGACTTTGCTCGCGGTGTGCAATGCGGGCGATGAGGTGGTGATCTTCGAACCGTTTTATGAAAACTACGGGCCGGATTCGGTGTTGAGCGGAGCGCGTCCGCGATTTGTGAAGTTGCTGCCGCCGACGAGTGAAGCGGGCGAGTGGACGTTCGATGAGAAAGAATTGCGGCGCGCGTTTGATAAGAATACGAAGGCTATTATCGTCAATACTCCCAACAATCCTACGGGAAAAGTTTTCACGCGGGCGGAATTGGAATTGATTCGCGATCTTGTGCGTGGAGTTTGACGTGCTCGCGATCACGGACGAAATTTACGAACACATTTTGTACGACGGGACCGAGCACATTTCAATGGCGTCGCTGGAGGGGATGCGGGAGCGGACGGTGACGATCAATGGAATGTCGAAGACGTACAGTGTGACGGGATGGCGCGTGGGATGGGCGGTTGGGCCGGAGAAGATTACGAATGCGATCCGGAAGGTGCATGATTTTTTGACGGTGGGCGCGCCGGCGCCGCTGCAGGAAGCGGGCGCGGCGGCGTTGAGTTTGCCGGCGGAATATTACGCGAAGCTGGCGGAAGGATATCGTGTGCGACGGGATCATTTGATTCCGGCGCTGGAGGCGGCGGGGTTCAAGTGTTTTCGTCCGCGGGGTGCGTATTACGTGATGACGGATATTTCTGGTTTTGGATTTGACGATGATGTTTCGTTTACGAAGTATTTGGTGAAAGAGGTTGGAGTGGCGGCGGTGCCGGGGTCGAGTTTTTATCGGGATGCGCGGGACGGGGCGCGGCAGGTGCGGTTTGCGTTCTGCAAGAAATTGGAGACGCTGGACGCGGCGGCGGAGCGGCTGGGGAAGATGCGCGGGCGCTGATTTCGCAGTGCTCGCGCATCACGAAGGAATGCTGCAAGCCAACAGCAGGTTCCTCGCTTCGCTCGGAAGGACAAGAGTCTCTCGGAACCTACCTTTCTACTTCGTGATTACGCCGCAGGCTATGCGGTCGCCGGAGTTGCCGGAGGGATCGGTCTTCATGTCGTCGGCTTTGGCGTGGATGACGATGCTGGTGCCGCCGTTGCTGAAGATTGAGTGCGTGCCGGCGCCTTCGTAAGTGACGTCTTTGTTGACGAAGCGTTTCTGGGCTTTGCCTTGGGCGTCGACCGTGAAGTTTTGCATGTCGCCGGCGTGGTGGCCTTCGGGATTGTCGAAGCCGTGCTTTTTGTTATCGGGATTGAAATGCGGGCCGGCGGATTTGAAGTCGGGGGGGTCGCACTTGGGATTTTGATGAATGTGAATGGCGTGCTCGCCGGGAGGGAGGCCGTGGAGGTTCAGCTGGAAGCCGGTGCCTCCGGCGTCATTCCAGATCAAGACGGTGCCGACGGATTTGCCTTGGGCGTCTTTGAGTTCGACTTGAGTTTTGGCGGCGCTGGGGAGCGCGGTGATCGCTAGGACGACGGGGATGGCGATTAGGGAGAACCAGGGATTTTTCATGCGGGGATTATAGCGAATTTCGGTTTTACGTACATGTCATATGTACTAATGGGCGTGCTTGATCCACAGGGAGGTGGAGTATACTGCGAGGAAGTTTGGGATTTTGCGGGGAAGTGCAATCATGGCTTTGAATGCGGTGGAACGGGTGACGGAGCAGGTTCCGGCGGACGATTTTCAGGCGCTGGAAGAGAAAATTTATCGCACTATCGAACGCTACAAGGCGGCGCGGCAGGCGCAGGCTGCCGCGGAACGCGATGCGCAGCGGGTGCGGTTGCAATTGGAAGAACGCGACCAGCAATTGGCGACGTTACGGCGTGAGGCGGTGCAGTTGAAGAAAGAGCGGGAAGAGATTCGCGGGCGGGTGGAGAAGATGCTGGAGCAGATTGAGTCGATTGCGGAGGAGCGGGCGAGTTAGGGCGAAATTGAGTGATCGGGCGATCGGGCGATTTGGCCATTGAAAACCCAGCGTGGACCTTGCGGGTTCAATCGCAAATTGCGCAACCGCACAATTGCTGAATGGATTGATTATGGCTACGGCTACCAAGGATTCGACGTTGAAGGATGCGCAGAATGGCAGCGTGCGGGTGGAGATTTTTGATCAGGCGTATAACCTGCGGGGGTCGGATCCGGAATATATTTCGAAGCTGGCCGAGTATGTGGACGCGAAGATGAGGGCGGTGGCCGAGGCTACGAATACGATTGACACTGTACGGCTGGCGGTGCTGGCGGCGCTGAATATTGCGGATGAGTATCACCTTTTGAAGCGAAATCAGGAGAGCGGGGCAACCGATTATCTGAAGCGCGCGCATCTATTAGCAGATGCGCTGGATGAAGTGCTGGGCGAGAACCGCAAGGCGGGCTAGCCTGCTGCAACGGGCTGGGCTGCATCTTCTTTTGTTGGCGATGCTGGTGGGCGGCGCGGCGTCGGCTTTATCTCAAGAAACAACCCTCCATACTCAAGCGAACGTGGTGGTGATTCCCGCGCTGGTGAAAAGCGCGAAGGGCGAAATTGTGTATGGGCTTGGGGCCGGGGACTTCGTGGTTGAGGACGATGGAGTGGAGCAGACGGTGCGTCTGGATGAAGCGGCGGAGGGACAGCCGGTTTCGATGGTGGTTGCGATTCAGCGCGGGCGGCGGGCGAATTATGAGTTTCCGAGGATCCGAGGGCTGAGTTCGATGCTCGATCCGCTGGTGGCTGAGGGGCGGGGAAGAGTTGCGATTGTGGAGTTCGACAGCCAGGTGCAGATGGCGCAGGATTTCACCGGAAGTTCCGACAAAATGGCGTGGACGTTGAAGGACTTGCAGCCGGGCGATGGCGGAGCTGCGATTGTGGATGCGGTGGATTATTCGGTGAAGCTGCTGGAACAGGCTCCGAGAGAGCGGAAGCGAGTGCTGCTGCTGATCAGCGAGACGCGCGACCACGGCAGCAAGGCGAAGGTGGACGACGTGGTGGCGGAGATTGGGCAGAGCAGCACGGCAGTGTATGCGCTGGCATTTTCGCCATCCCGCTCGAACATTCTGGATACGATGCGCGGGAACAATAAGAACGAGATGAATCCGTCGCCGGATTTGCTGGCGCCGCTGGTGATGGCGGCGGAGGCGATGAAGAAAAATACGCCGAAGGCCGTGGCGTCGATGACAGGTGGTGAGTACGAAATGTTCGCGACGCAAAAGAATTTTGATTTGCGGATGATCGATTTCAGCAATCATTTGCGCAGCCGCTATTTGTTGAGCATCGCGCCCAGGAATCCGCATGCGGGTTTGCATTCGCTTCGGGTGCGATTGCGGGATCCAGGGGATCGGGTGGTGCTGGCGAGGACCAGTTATTGGGCGGCGAGGACGAAATAATAGTCTGGGGAATAGCGGTTCGGTGAAGGCTGCGGGGGAATGTTGATAGAAGCACCTCGGAGGCTAAACCCCAAAGAGCTGAAAGTAAGCAAGTCGGGCTAAGGGGATTACCTGCTGGCGGGTTTCCGGGAAGAAACTTCCGAGGAGCCGACACACACCAAGAATTATTGCTATCCGCGTGCAACGTGCTGCACAGGCTATAATTGCGCCACCGTGGCGCTGACCTCTGGAACAAAGCTCGGGCCGTATGAAATCGTCTCGCCGCTCGGCGCTGGCGGCATGGGGGAAGTGTATCGGGCACGAGACACGAGGCTGGATCGCGAGGTTGCGATCAAAGTCCTTCCCTCTCACTTAAGCGAGAACCCGGAGTTTCGTGCCCGCTTCGAGCGCGAGGCCAGGACCATCTCTGGCCTGCAACATCCCAACATCTGTGTGCTCTATGACGTCGGCCGCCAGGATGGCATCGACTTTTTGGTGATGGAGTACCTCGATGGCGAGACCCTGGCCACGCGGCTGGCACGCAAGCCATTGCCGCCGGGAGAAACTCTGCGCATCGGAATTGAGATCGCCGATGCGCTCGACAAAGCACATCGCAGCGGCATTGTGCATCGCGACCTGAAGCCTGGCAACGTGATGTTGAGCAAAGGCGGGACAACGAAGTTGCTGGACTTCGGACTGGCCAAGCTGCAGTCGTTCGCATCCGGTGCGCAGTCTGCCGCACCCGCGTTCTCCGCAGTGGCCACTGTCGCCAGCATGGCCTCCCCCGTCACGATGGCGGGAACCGTGGTGGGCACGATGCAGTACATGAGCCCGGAACAGATTCAGGGGAAAGAAGCCGATGCGCGCAGCGACATCTTTGCCTTTGGCGCCATGCTGTACGAGATGCTGACTGGTAAGCGGGCCTTCCAAGGCAAGAGCCAGCTCTCGGTGGCGAGTGCGGTGCTGGAGAAGGACCCGGAGCCGATCTCGGCGGTCCAGCCACTCACGCCTCCCGCACTGGAGCACCTGGTGCGGATCTGCCTGGCGAAGGACCCGGACCAGCGTTTTCAGAATGCACACGACCTGAGCCTGCAATTGCAGTGGATCAGGGTTGGTGGCAGTCAGGTGGGAGCCCCGGCCGTGGTGGTGGCGCAGAAAAAGAACAGGCAGAAGATCTTGGCCGCCGCGACGGCACTAGGTTGGCTCTTGGCCGGGGCCGCCGTGGTGATGGCGGCGATCTATGAGAAGAGGCTCGCCTCGGCTGAGCAACTGGTGCGAGTACAGGTCGAGCCGCCGGCGGGCTTCGATTTCGACTTGGTGCTGAGCGGAGCGCCGGCCTTATCGCCGGACGGGCAACAGATCGCCTTCGTCGCGTTGAAAGATGGGAAGAGCATCATCTTTGTGCAACGGCTCGGTGCCGGGAAAGCGCAGTCGCTGGCAGGCACAGAGACAGGTATCTTTCCCTTTTGGTCTCCAGACGGAAGATACCTGGGATTTTTCTCCAATGGCAAGCTGAGAAAGATCGAGGCCAGTGGAGGACCAGTGCAAGCGCTGTGTGATGCACCCGAGGGACGCGGCGGCAGCTGGAACGAGCAGGGCACCATCCTCTTCGCGCCCAGAATCAGCGGCCCGCTGCAACGGGTATCCGATGGGGGCGGCACGCCCGAGGACGCGACTCCGGGAAACAAAGACGATAGCCAATTTACTAACCGCAACCCCTACTTTCTCCCCGATGGAAAACACTTTCTTTTCATACAGCGGACTGGAAAAGACGCGGCGGGAAGTGTGTATGCCGGATCGTTGGACGGGGGTGAAACCAAACTGATTCTCCCGGTTGGATCGAACGTTGCCTACGATAACGGCTACCTCTTTTACGTGAAGGACAGCACTTTGATGGGGCAGCGGTTCGACGCGTCCGCGATCCGCTTCCAAGGCAAGCCTATCCCGATCGCGGAATCGATCGATTATTACAATCCGCGCAACCTCGCATACTTTTCCGTGTCTGAAAATGTCATGTTGTATCGCCAGGCCGCCCAGGAGAATCGTGAGTTGGTGTGGCTGGATGCGACGGGTAAAGAATTAGAGCATTGGGGCGAGCCGGCTCCTTACGATGGAGGAACATTCAGCCCGGCTAGTCGCATGGCCATTCTGTCTCGCGACAACCTCGATGGGCGTGGGAACAGTCTGTGGATCGCGGACACCGCGCGCAAGACGGTCACGCGGATCACTCCAGATTCAGACCTGGACCAGAGAGGAATAGTGTCCGCCGACGGGAAGA
Source organism: uncultured Acidobacteriota bacterium (assembly GCA_963761915.1). Taxonomy (GTDB): domain Bacteria; phylum Acidobacteriota; class Terriglobia; order Terriglobales; family Acidobacteriaceae; genus Sulfotelmatobacter. Next base: position 298,677 of record CAVXIO010000016.1, on the reverse strand, counting down.
GTGTGTTGTATACGTCCACCACTGGCTACCACAGCGTTGTAGTGGAGCGTCCCCTCATCGCTCCCGGCAAGGAGGAAAAGCTTGCCGAGCTGGGGGACTATGTCTTCGCGGCGAGCCAGTCGAGGGATGGGCGATATGCGTTTTTCTCCATTCAGGATGCCAAGACTAGCTTCGACATTTATTTCATGGACCTGGCGGGCGAGCGCAAACTGGTGCCGGTGCTCACCACTCCGTACGCCGAGCGCGACCCGAAGCTGTCCCCCGACAACAAGTGGCTGGCCTATACTTCCGATGAAAACGGGGCTTTGGAGCTCTACGTAACGCCCTTTCCCGGTGGCGGTTCCAAGTGGCAAGTCTCTAGTGGCGGGGTTGTCAAAACCGACGCCAATGCGAACGCGGAGGACTGGGCGCCCGACGGCAAGAGCTTGTACTATCGCTACGGAGACAAGGTTTACATCGTTGAAGTCCATGGGGATGGGAGCAAGCCGGAGTTCTCGGCGCCTAAGGAATTGATGACCGTTCCCCAGGGTGTAGATCTTATTTCCATTCTGCCTGACGGAAAGCGCATCCTCGCGATCCGGTCGGTTGGGCAGCGCAGTGCATCCCCGCAGAATCTGGTCCTCAACTGGCAGCACTTGGTGCGATGAGCGTGTGCATCCGGAGAACCGCGGCGGATTGTGCACCGGCTCGGCGGGCGGGATTGCAAGCGTGGAATGTTGCGGCGGGATTACTTTGGTTGCAAGTGTTCTGCCAACTATTTGCGGGTTGCCTATTGCTAATTTGGCGGGAGTTCTCCTAGCATCACAAGTGAAAGTCGGCCTGCGGGGTTGGTGATGACGGTAACCGATTTTTGAACCAATGCTGAATGAACGGGAGCTCGACTCGAACTAGGATCCGGTGAGCGACGCTCCGCCATGCGGAGATGCCTAAAGGGTCTCGGCGGGTTCCCAACGTCTACCTGACGGTTCATTCTCGGCCCGTCACACGGCACAGTGGGTCGGCTTGATTTTATTGTGTCCTGCTGAGCGTAGAACATCCTTCGCGAAGCGGAGGATGTTCGAAGCCGAAGCATCCCTACCTGCGGCATACTCTCGTTTTTCGCGGCGAAGGCCTAGGGCGGTCGTCCTCACGGAACCTCAAACCGACGCATGAGTGCGCGGGTAGGGATGCCCTTCGGCTTCGCTCAGGGCAAGCTTTCGACTGTGCAGGAGCAACGCTTCGCGCTGCTCCTGCTCCGCTCAGCATGACAAATACCAGGGGTGTCCCTGCTACACTGATTCAAGTACAAATTCCCAGTTTCGTGCATCCAATTAAACTGTGTATCCGCAATTAATTCATTTCGGGCGGTTCTTTCTTCCGACTTATGGCTTCCTGGTTTCGCTGGGGGTCCTCATTGGCCTGTGGATCAGTGTGCGCAATTCCGAGCGCCTCGGAATTGACGGGGAAAAGGCCTGGAACCTGGGAATTCTGGTGGTGCTGTGCGGGATTGTGGGCGCGAAGCTGCTCTATATCATCAATGAGTGGGGCTACTATAAGGCGCATCCGTCGGAGATTTTCAGCGTTACTACGCTGCAGGCCGGGGGAGTTTTTTCCGGCGGATTGATTGCCGCGTTCGCGGCGGCGGCGTGGTATGTGCGCAAGTATCACATGCCTGCGCTGGGCACTTGCGATGCGTTTGCGCCGGGGCTGGCGCTGGGACACGCCATTGGGCGCATTGGATGTTTCGCGGCCGGCTGCTGCTATGGAAAAGAGACGCACCACTGGTGGGCGGTGACGTTTCATAATCCGCTGGCGAATCAGATTACCGGGACTCCGCTGAACGTGCCGCTGGAGCCGACGCAGTTATTCGAGGCGGCGGTGGAGTTCGCGAATTTCTTGTTTCTTATGTGGTTGCTGAAGCGGAGGAAGTTCGACGGCCAGGTATTTGGCGCGTTCATGTTTATCTATGGCGTAGCGCGATTCTTCCTGGAATTTCTGCGCGACGATCCGGGGCGCGGGTCGGTGTTTGGCGGAGCCATGTCAGGCACGCAGTTGATCGCGATTGGGCTGGTCGTGGCGGGTGGAGTGATTTGGTGGTTGCGGCCGGGGGCTAAGGGCGTGACGGCGCAGGCTGTGGGGGCTACGCGTTAATGGGGCTACGGTTCTTTCCGCATGTCAAAGACCATAATTGTCTCGCCTTGCCTATTCTTGAAAATAACGTGAATCGACTTTCTGCCTGGCATCACCGACATACGCTTGATCGCAACGACTTCCCCATTGCGCTTGGAGGTCAGTTCGACTGTGTCGGGGCTTAATAGCTTCGCAGAGACCATCGTGCGACCTGGGTCGTCTTCGACGGGATAGTCCTTGCCGTCGAACTTTGCGTTAAACCTTTCGCCGAGGGGGGTCTCTGCACTAAATCCATCCGCTGTGCATTTGTATTCGATTACCGAACCATTCCTGGAGCGATTGGTCTTGTAGGCGCGCCAGGAGCCAGAAATGGCGTGCGAGCCATCAGGTTCTTTCTTGGTTCGTCGATAGCGGGTTTCAATCGTGACGGTTTCTGCTTCAGTCGTGTCTTTCACCACCTGGGCCAGCGTACTTCCGTCAGGAGAAACCGCATCGACTTCTGTGAGCATCGTCTTCCCGGCTTTCTTGGCAATGATGGCAACAGTGCGTGCATCCACCATTTGAACGTTCAAGGTGTCCCAATAGGCGGTGTCGGCGACTCTGTGGTCATTGCCATCGGCCTTGACTTCCATTTCCGCCATGCAACCAGTGCAGCTAAACATACCCTTGGCCAACAAATACCTCGCCGGTTTCTGTGGAAGGGGCGCGGCAGTCAACCAGGTGCCATCGAAAGGGCTTTGGCCAAATGACGCTGGCGTCAATAGCAGTAGAGCGATGAGCGTTTTCATAAGAGCGCCTCAGGAGTTGCGCGAACATTTTATCGCCAAGATCCGGAAGTGGCTTGTAGTATTCTTCGCAACAAATGCCGGAAGCGTTTCCCATCCTTATCTCTGTTGCGGCTGAGGACGCTGGCAAGCGGCTGGATCAGTTTCTTGCTGCACGGCTTGAATCTGTGAGCCGGGCCCGCGTGCAGGAAATGATCGCCGAAGGCTTCGTTCTCGTCAACGACGCTCCGGCGAAGCCTTCGCTCAAGCTGCGCGGCGGGGAGCGCATCAGCGTGCTGGGCGAGGCGCAGCGGGCTCCGCTGAAGGCCATCGCCGAAGAGATTCCCCTCGATATCGTTTATGAAGACGACGATCTGGCGGTGATCAACAAGCCTGCGGGAATGATGGTGCATGCGGGAGCGGGAGCGACCGACGATGCGCGCAATCGCGGGACGCTGGTGAATGCGCTGCTGCATCACATGGCGAGTCTCTCCAAAGTTAGCGGGGACCTGCGGCCGGGGATTGTGCATCGTCTGGATAAAGAGACTAGCGGGTTGATTGTGGTGGCGAAAAATGATGAGGCGCATCGCAAGCTGAGCGCGCAGTTTGCGGCGCGAGAGGTGAAGAAGAAATATGTGGCGCTGGTGCATGGCTGGGTGAAAAAGGATTCGGGGACGCTGGCGCAGAGCATCAGCCGCGACCGGGTGCGGCGCACGCGGATGACTACGCGGGGCGAAGGCGGACGGACGGCGGTTACGCATTATCGCGTGGTGCGGCGGCTGGATACCCGGTTTGGAAAGTTTACTTTGCTGGAGGTGAAGATCGATACCGGGCGGACGCACCAGATTCGGGTGCATGTGGCGGCGATGGGGCATCCGGTGGTGGGAGATACGATGTATGGGGCGCCGCGGCAGGCGCGGGGGAAGAATGCGGTGATTGGGTTGGGGAGGAATTTTTTGCATGCGGCGGAGTTGGAGTTTCGGCATCCGCGAACCGATAAACCGATCGCGCTCAAGAGCGAGTTGCCGGAGGAACTGAGGCAGTTTCTGGAGAAGGTGGAGGAGTAGCGCCTCAGTGGCTACGCCGCCCAAAACCTGAACGCGCTTGCGGATATAATGAACCCAAGTAAGGGGCATGTTACGAAGAGAATTTTCACGATACGTACTCTGATGTTGTGGGCGCTGGGGCTGCTGCTGTTTGCGGCTTGCTGCGGCCGTGCCATGGCGCAAACGGGAGCGCAGCCATCGGCGCAGTCGAAACCGTCGGCGCAAAATTCCAGCGCGCAAGGTACAGGCGATCAAGTTTCCGATCCAGGCACCGACAGCGCCGACATTCCCAAGATCCGGCTGGGGATCAACGAAGTGAATGTGGTGTTCACGGTGACCGACAAGCACGGGAAGCGCGTGACCGATTTGAAGCAGAGCGACTTCCGGTTTGTGGATGACAACAAGCCGGCGGCGGAGATTCGAAGCTTTCATGCGGAAGCAAATCTGCCGTTGCAGGTGGGATTGCTGATCGATGCCAGCAGTTCGGTGCGCGACCGGTTCAAGTTCGAGCAGGAATCGGCGATTGAGTTTTTGAACCAGACGGTGCGGCGGCGCTATGATCAGGCGTTTGTGGTGGGGTTCGATGCGACTCCGGAAGTGACTCAGGATTTTACCGACGACACGGAGAAGCTGGGGCAGGGTGTGCGCGAGTTGCGGCCGGGAGGCGGTACGGCGATGTACGATGCGCTGTATTATGCGTGCCGCGACAAGCTGCTGAAGAAAACGCCGAGTGGGCCCGACGCGGCGGGCGATTATTTTGTTGAGTGATGGAGACGACAACCAGAGCCATGTGACGCGCGAGGAAGCGATTGAGATGGCGCAGCGGGCGGAAGCGATTGTGTATGCGATCAGCACGAACGTGAGCGGCACCAAGGGTCCGGGCGACAAGGTGCTGGAGCGAATTGCGGATGCGACGGGCGGGCGAGCGTTTTTTCCGTTCCAGATTCGCGATGTGGCCGAATGCGTTTGCCGAGATTCAGGATGAATTGCGCAGCCAGTATGCGGTTTCGTATAAGCCGGCGGACTTCAAGGCGGACGGGCACTTTCGCACGATTGAGATTGTGGCGAGCGACCGGAAGAATTTCCGGGTGAGGGCGCGGCGGGGATATTACGCGCCGGTGCAGTAAGGCTGGCGTCCGGCTTTCCGGCGTCCGGCTTCCGGGCTTCGGCTATCGGGCAAGACTTTTCCTGGAGAACAATCGATGCCGGGATACTCCGGGACACCGCTTCCGAAGAAATTGGGGATCAAGGCTGGATTTCGCGTGCTGCTTGGCGAATGCTCCGGCGGAGGTGCGGGCGGAATTGCGCGAGGCGCTGGCGGAGTGCGAACTGGGCGAAGAACGGCGGCTGCGCTGGATTTCGCGATGATGTTTACCAAGTCGCGCGCCGAATTGACGAAGGAGTTTCCGCGAATCGCGAAAGCGCTGGCGCCGGCGGGAATGTTGTGGGTGAGCTGGCCGAAGAAAGTTCTGGCGTGGAACAGATCTGGATGAGAATTTGGTGCGCGGAATCGGACTCGATGCGGGGCTGGTGGATGTGAAGGTGTGCGCGGTGACGGAAGTATGGTCAGGGTTGAAGTTTGTGCGGCGGGTGAAAGATCGGAAGCGTAAGAGGAATCCGCCCCGCGAACGTTAGCCGGCCAGGTTAGCGCGGGTTCGCTGAGGGCTGGTAGCACTTGCTGAAAAAGCCGTTAGCTTCCGAGCGCAGGAATCGTGAAATCTAGCGGTGGTGTCCATGAACCAGATGGGCGACGAACGAGATGACGGCGAACAACAGCAGCAGATGAATCAAGCCGCTGGCTACGTGGAACATCAAAAAGCCGCCCGCCCACAGAATGAGCAGCAACAAAGCAATCATGAGGAAGGGTCCGAATCGTCATTTTCGCCTCCTGGAACGACTCGAAGCATTCCTTATAAGCGCGGCCAAGATACTCTCGTTATACGGCAGGAATTGGAAGCAGCGCTATCGGCAAAAAGCTGTAAGGATCCGCGGCTAAACTGCAGTAGACGCGCAAAGAAATAAGGAACTTGCATGGTGCGAGTGGGATTGATTGGATTTGGGCTGGCGGGGCAGGCGTTTCACGCGCCGGTGATCCGCGGCGTGCCGGGGATGGAACTGGCTTGCATCCTGGAACGCAGCGGAACCAGGCGCGGGAAAAATATCCTGAGGTGCGGGTGGCGCGGACGCTCGAGGAATTGCTGGCGGATAAGGAAATCCGGCTGTGCGTGGTCGCGACTCCGAACGATTCGCACTTCGAATTGGCGCGGGCTTGTCTGCTGGCGGGGCGGGATGTGGTGGTGGACAAGCCGTTTGCGCCGACGCTGGCGGAGTCCGAGGAACTGGTGCGGCTGGCGGCGGAGCGCGGGAGGTTGATTACGGTGTATCAGGACCGGCGCTGGGATGGGGATTTTGGGACGGTGAAGAAGATTGTCGCAGTCGGGCAAGCTGGGGAAGATCGTAGAGTATGAATGCCGCTTTGACCGGTTTCGTCTGGAGCCGAAGGCGAATGCGTGGCGGGAGCGCGCGGACCAGCCGGGCGGCGGGAGTCTTGTTTGATCTGGGGCCGCATGTGATCGATCAGGCGCTGGTGTTGTTTGGCGAGCCGCGGGCGATTACGGCGTCGGCGTTTTGCCAGCGGGAAACGTCGCAGGTGGATGATGCGTTCGATGTTTGCCTGGAATATTCCGGACTGCGGGCGATGGGGCGGGCGCGCATTATCGCGTTTGCGCCGGGGCCGCACTTCCTGATTCATGGGACGAAGGGATCGTTTGTGAAGTATGGAATGGATCCGCAGGAGGCGCGGCTGCGTGGGCGAGAATGTTCCCGGACGGAACGGATTGGGGCGCGGATTGGGGAGAAGAAGCCGAAGAGTTGTGGGGCACGCTGAGTCTGGTGGGCGAGCCGAGCGTGAAAGTAAAGACCGAGCGCGGAGACTATCGCGGGTTCTATGCGAACGTGCGGGACGCGATCGAGAAGAAGGCTCCGCTCGAAGTCACGCCGGAGCAGGCGCTGCGCACGATGCGGGCAGTGATGCTGGCGCACAAGAGCAGCCGGGAGCAAAGGACGGTGGGGTGGGACGAAGCGGTGGATTGAAAAGATTTTGGCAGTTGCAGGTTTTACAACTACTGTGCCGCGCGGTCAGTTCGACGCTGGTTTTAAGCTCGTGCGGTGTCTGGGTCAGTAAAAGCCCGAAAACAATAGCCTGTCCTCTGGCGGGAGCGGTGGTTTCCGCCAGTTCCACCCAGAAAATACGGCCTTCCACCGAGAAATTAGGTAACCTTTTTCCGGTTTGCCATCATCTCATGGGCTGCCCCTTAGGGTATTCCTATTGACAGTGGATTTGGGTTGGTGAGAGACTGCGATTGCCGACTTCGAATGTGGTTAGGCCCGCTCGCCCACCAGAATCCCTCCGGCATTGCAGGTGCAGTATGCGTGCCAACTCCAGCTTCGACCGCGACTCTTTCCAGCAGCTACTGGCCAGTGCTTACGCTGTACAGCAAAGTCAGATAAACAGTCAATCGCTCTCTTCCATCGTGGAAGTTCAACGCCTGGTCGCAAGGGGCGAACTGAACGTCGATGGAGCGATGAATCTGATTGTTGAGTCTGCCCGCAATGTTGCCAATGCCAGCGGCATAGCGATTGGTTTGTTAGAAGGAGATCAACTCACGTACCGGGCTGGAAATGGAATTGCCGTTGCCGATGTCGGCCGCAAGGTGAGAGCTTCGCTGACATTCTCCGCCGACACTCAGGGTAGCCGCGAGATTCTACGGGTTGAGAACGCGCAGGCGGACATGCGCATTCAGGCGGCGATTTGCCGTCAATTTGGAGCCACGTCTCTTCTGATATTGCCGATCTGTCAGCGCAACTCCCTGGCTGGAGTGCTGGAAGTGCGGTTCAGCGATGCTCACACTTTCGCGGAGCGAGAAGTGCGAGCCTATCGCTTGATGGCCGGGCTTGTCGAGGAGGCCCTATCCAAGGCCGCCGAGATCGAACAGAAGAAAAGGCTGGTGGAAATGCCGGCTACTCCGCGCGCCGCTGAGAAGATTCCACCTCAACGGGAAAAGCCGGTTGATAACTCTAGCGGCTTTCCGAAAATAGCTGAGAAGCGCCCGATGTACCAACGCGGGGGAGCCGCACTGGCGATGGTTCGGGAGTCTCAGGCGGTCAGGCGGCCAGCTTTGCTGGCGACAACAATGGTACAGCGAGCGAAGGAAGTTAACCGGTATAAGCGACCGAGCGTGGCCTTGGCAGCGGTGGCTGCTGTGCTGGTTTTGACTTTGTGGATCGCATACGGCCGTCGTGCGCCGGCGTCACCTGTTGGATCTGCAGCACTCAGCGCGCCGGCAGTCCTCGAGCAGCACGCGGGGTTCCAGCCCGCAAAGGCGACGCTCGAGAAGGCTGGGTTCGAGACCCAAGCCCCGACCGTTATAGAACAAGGCGCCAAGCCTGTGAGGACGGCCGGACGGCGAATTCGCGTAAGCGAGAATGAAATCGATTACGTTCGAGGAGACGTAACCGTGCGGTACTTTACCTACAAGAAACCTGCACCGCCACCTAAGCAAGCCCGTGTCGGCGACAGCCGTGTCGCGCACATCGGAGACGATGTCACGGTGCGCTATTTCGCGCCACAAACGGGGAAGTCCGCCAGCCGCTGAGGTCACAGGAAGCCCGTCCAGTGGATCCAGGATTCGTGCGTCCCAACTACTGCGAAACCTATTCGTTGTCTTTCAGGAATCTTTCATGTGGCTGTGATATTGATCTTACGTGCCTGCACAGTTTGAATCTCCAAGACTTTCGGTGGTAAGGACTTTTCCCCGGGGGACTTGAGTGAGATCTCACTTCCTTTGGATAGTGATCGTGGCAGCCGGTTTCTTGCCCCCACACTTCTTCTCTGCTCAGGGTCTTGACGGACCGGCAAATACCGGAGGGGCGAATCTTTCCGGAGGGCAGTCTCCGGCGACGTCTGCTCGCGCCCTTACCGGTACAGTCGTCGACCCATCTGGCGCGGCCATCGCGAGAGGGAGCGTGTCGCTTCTTGGGCACAACGGTAAGATGCTCGCTCAGGTGACCACGGACAACTCCGGGTCTTTCCGCTTCGACCACATCGCCGCCGGCAACTACACGCTCGATTTTCAAGCGGAAGGCTTTCGCGAAAATCGTGTCCAGATCAGCCTGACGGGCACACGTCAAGCGCCCCTTCGGGTCACGATGCAAATCGCGGTTCTCAACGAAACGGTCAACGTCGCCACCGGTGATTCCGCTCCACTGGTCAGCACGGAGAGTTCTGAAAACCAGAATGCCAACACCATCGACCGGAACGCGCTCGACCTCGTACCCGTCTTCGACCAGGACTACATCACAACCATGTCGCGCTTCCTGGACGACAACGCAACCGGGACCAATGGAGTGACGCTGGTGGTAAACGGCATCGAGGCCAACGGTCCGGGCGTGACTCCATCAGCCGTGCAGGAAGTAAAGATCAACAACAACCCATATTCCGCGCGGTTCTCGCGCCCTGGCCGCGCTCGCCTGGAAATTACGACCAAGGGCGGGACGCCAACCTATCACGGTTCGGTGAACTTTCTCTTTCGCGATTCGATCTTCGACGCGACCAACGCCTTCGCCCTGGTCAAACCTCCGGAGCGGCGGCAGTACTATGAAGGCTCGGTGACCGGACCCATCGGCCACAGCAAACACACCAGTTTCCTGCTTGCGCTGGATGAAGACCTCAACGACCAACAAGCCGTCATCGATCCCACCGCTCTGGCTGCCGCTGAATCGCTGGGGTTCGGTCCGATCGCACAAACCGTTTCCAATCCCACTCATCACTTCTTCGGTTCAGGGCGCATCTTTCACGACTTCCACGATGGTGATCAGTTCTGGATCGGCTATTCGTACGAACATCGCACGGTTGAGAATCAGAACGTTGGCGGAACGACTCTTCCCAGCGCCGGCAGCGACACTCATTTTCTCGAGCATGAAATCAACGTAAGCGATCTGCATCAGTTCTCCCCGCACTGGCTGAATCAGTTGAGATTTCTTGTCGGCCACTTTGACAATTCAGTCAGCAGCATCGATGCGGACCCTCAACTGGCAATTTCTGGACTGTTCACCGCCGGTGGCGCCCAGGCGGATTCCCGCCGCACTGAATATCACTTCGACGGAACTGATTTCGCCACCTATGCCAACGGCAAACATCAGCTCAGCTTCGGCATTGACATTCCTGACATCAGCCGCCGCGGCCTCGACGACTTCAGCAACCGTGAGGGCTCTTACACTTTCGGCAGCAGCGCCGATTTCAGCGCCTCCACTCCCACAACTTACCTATTGCAAGCCGGCCAGGGCCACGTAGTGTTTCTGGAGAAGGTTATTAGTGGATTCGTCGAAGACAACATCCGCTTGAGGCCGAATTTTTCTGTTTACCTTGGAGTCCGTTATTACTGGCAGAACTACTTCCACGACGATCCGCACAACTTCGCTCCGCGCCTGAGTTTTGCATATGCCCCGGCCGCCGGAAGCAAGACCGTCATTCGCGGCGGCGCCGGAGTTTTCTACGATCGCACCGGCCCCAGTCCCATTGGCGATCTGCTGCATTTCAACGGGGTGAACCTGCTGCGCTTCATCGTGGAATCGCCGCATTATCCGGTGCTGACGAGCGAGCTCTCCAATACTCCGACCAGCGTGGTCACGCTCGACTCACACGCGCGTATCCCATATAACCTCCAGTACAGCATCGGAGTGGAGCGCCAAGTCACGGCTAGAAGCACGGCCAGCGCGGTTTACATAGGCAATCATGGCATCGATTTGTTTCGCTCCATCGATGCCAACGCGCCAGTTCTGATTGGCGGAAACTACGTGCCGCCCAATCCAGCTCTCGGCCAGGTTCGCCAGATACAATCTGAGGGATACCTTAAAGGAAACGCGCTGGAGCTCACGTTCCGCGGCAAGCCCAGCAAATATTTCACGGGACAAGTTCAGTACACGCTCAGCCGCACGTACAACAACACCAGCGGAATCACTTTTTTCCCTGCGAACAGTTACAATCCTGGGGCAGATTGGGGACGCTCCGACAACGACCGCCTGCACAAGTTTGACCTTCTCGCTTCAAGCCAGCCAACGCGTTTCTTCACCTTCGGCGTGGCGCTCTCACTCTACTCAGGCAAGCCCGTCGACATCACCACCGGTAACGATGACAACCACGACGGCATCGTCAACGATCGTCCCCCGGGCATCGCGCGCAACACCATGGGCGGACCCGGCACCATTAATCTCGACCTAAATCTTTCTCACGACTTTCCACTCTCGAAAAAGAAGAAGGAAGGCAAGGTGCTCTCCGTTACGCTGAATTCCTTCAATGTTCTCAATCACCCCAACTATCTGACTTACATCGGGACTATCTCTTCTCCACTGTTTGGGCAGCCGGTCGCAGCGCAGCCTCCGCGGCGCATGCAGCTCGACGTGCAATTCAAGTTCTGATTTCCCGGGGATAAAGAAAGAACAGCAGCAACATCGAAGACAGCGGAGCGTGGGCGGCCGCACTACGATGGCAGCATGTTGTTCCGGCGGACACTCGGGACCGGTCTCGCGGATTGCAGCGAGAGCGCGGTTGTGCCGCGCATTACTTTCTGCAATGCGGCCTGGAACTGCAGCATTTCATCGTGCGTGCCGACGGTGATGCGGACGCTCGTGGGCATGATGGGCCAAATTCGCCCGATGAAAACATTTTGCTGCGCCATGGCGTCGATCACTTCTTTGCCGGGACGCTTGGTGTCGAGCAGGAAGCAATTTGACTCGGATGGAATGTAAGAGTAGCCGTTGCGGTCGAGCCACTGGAACGTGTCCTGACGGATGGTGGCGTTGATGCGACGGCGCTCGGGAACGAGTTGCGGATCTTTCAGGCTGGCTGAGGCGGCCACGAGCGCAGTGATGGGCATGAAGTTCCAGCCTGCTTTGTCCATAATTTTCTCGAGCAGGTCGGGACGCGCGATGGCGAACCCGCAACGCAGGCCGGCCATGCCGTAAGTCTTCGAGAACGTGCGCAGCACGACCACATCTTTCCCCGCCTTCACCAGATCAAGCGTCGAAGGAGCGTCGCAAAAATGAATGTAAGCTTCGTCGACCATCACGACTGAGCTTTTGGGTTTGTTCTCGACGAGGTACTCAATATCGGAGTGAGGCGTGAGCGTGCCGGTGGGATTGTTGGGCGAGCAAACGTAGAAGAGTCCGGCATCGGGAGCGGCAGCGAGCATAGCCTTGACATCGTGGGCGTAAGTCTTGGTGAGCGGAACTTTGACCACTCGAGCGGCGGTCGCCGCTGCCGCCATCATGCCGGCTTCGTAACCGGGATCGGCGGTGACGTAGCTCTTCTGTGGCGAAGTGAAGGCAACCACCGTGAAGCGTAGCGGCGGGCTCGAGCCGGGAAAGATGTGAACATAATCCGGGTTGAGGCCTTCGAGTTGGGCAAAAGTGTGGACGAGATCTTCGGTGAGATTATCGAGGTAACGTCCACCGAGCGGGATGATTTTGGAAATGGCGTCGCGCGCGGATTGGCAAGGGCCGAGCGGGTTCTCGTTGGAATCGATCACGACTCCCTCTGTGGAGAACGGTCTGCGGGCCGCGGCGGCGAGCATGGGCTCGGTTACGACGTGAAAGGCCGCGGCCGCCGCTGAGAACTGCAAGAAGGAGCGGCGGGAGAAAGCTGAGAGACTTCGAGAGGGCATGGCGAACCTCCGGTTCATCCAATTGCGCGCCTACAGGCTAAATCTTTTTCGTACCTTGCGGTAGAGGTTTGTGAAGGGGTGCTTGGGGAAAAGGCTTGGGGAACGTGGTGGGTTACCAGGATGGGCCTTGACCCAGAACGGGAAATACAGCGATCTGGAGCAACTCCGGAGCCTATGCAGTGGGTGGACTAATTTAGCTTCTCGCCGATAGGTTTGGGAGGAGCGGAGATATGCGTGAGCCACGAAACCTGGTGATGACCCTTGTGGAAGTGTCGTGGGAAGATCAAAGCGGAGCTTTGCAGACAGTCCCCGCACGCATGGAAGACAGGTCTCCCAGTGGGGCATGCATACGGATCGGGACCCGAATTGTGGTGGGATCAAAGCTGAGAATTCAGTCGCACTGGGAGCAATTCTCCGGCACCGCTAAGTACTGTCGTAGCGAAGGAAAGGACTATGTGGTGGGTGTTCAGCGGAATAAGGAGAATTCGATCCCAGGTGTTTCACCAGAAGTCCTACAGCAGCCAAGCGCGAGAAGCAGCAATCAACCGCTTTCCACAGCCACAATCGAAAGCCTATTGCAGCAGCAAGAAAGCAGGCCCGGCGAAATTCCCGCACCCCAGCTGGAGACGGAAAGTGTGCCAATCGTGCTCCTCGCGAGCAGCGCGTCCCCGACGCCTCCGCGCGACGTTGGTCAGGAACTAGCCAACATTGGACCCCGTATTTCGCGGTCTCGAGACCTTGATGCTCCGCGATTGACTGAATCGCGACGGGCCGAACCTCAAACCAAGCAGCCATCGAAAAAAAAAGAAGCTGGCAGCGAAAGGAAACCTATGCAACGTAAATGGCTCGAACTGGCAGGCTGGCGCGACAAAGCGGACGGACTCAGCTTAAGCGGCAATGGCAATGGCAATGGCAACGGCAAGAGCGAAAGGTGGAACCGCGCGCCCGAGATAACTATGCGCAAGGAAAAGGCTCTCGCGAATCCCACAGTTGAAGGCGCCGCGAGCTTCCCCGTCGAACTGTTGCCGATGGAAGATATTTACCGCGCGGCCGGAATTATGAATCCGCGGCGCGGCTACAGCATCGGCAAGGTGGTCGAGATGCTGCACAGCGAACACCTCCGCGGGCTATCGAAGCAGATAAGGCGCGCTGCGGTACTGATGGCTCTTGAGGCCGCCAACATCCCGCTCGAACAGGTATACCAGGACGCCAGAACGCGCCAGGACGCCCTGAATTCCTACGAAGCCGAGCAGAGGAGACAACTTGACATAGGATGCGCACGGAAGGCGGAAGAGAATGTGCAAATTCAGAATGAATTGGAGCGGGTTAAGGCGCATTATATGGCGCGCATCACCCGCAATCTGGAGGGGGTTGAACGGGAGAAAGCCACCTTCGGCGGCTGGCTAGCTATGAAACAGCAGGAAGCCCAAAGCATTGCCGAAGCGGCGGAACTGTGTTTGAACCCGACTGATCCGGAGCCAGACCGCGATTCGTTCTCGGAGGCTGACATGGTAGAAAGTGCCAGGCTGTTATAAATTCAGTCATGGACCGCGGGTGCGAAGAAAAACGACTTCCTCCTTCGAATTGCAACCGCGTTCCACCGCCGACTAAAGCCCGCTCCACACTCGCCCTACCGTAGCGTCCATGCTATTGCGGCGGCGGTTGGCGCGGGGTGGCGTAGTAGCCGGCGCGGGCCTGAACCTTGTAGTTCTGTTTGCACTTGATTTCCAGTTTGCGGTAGCTGCCGTCCTGCACGTTGTTGGTGGGCGTGTAGCCGAGGTTGTACTGGCTGCGCAGTTCGGCGGCGATCTGGTCGAAGGCCTCGCGCAGTTTGTCGAACTTGTTGCCGACATTGATCACGCGCCCTCCGGTGGCTTCTGTGAGCTTACGCATTTCGCCCTCGCCCGAGTAGCCCACCTGGAAAGATCCGTAGAAGCCGCGGTCGGCGCAGAGCAGCACGTAGACGATGGCATCGGCTTTCTGTGCGGCTTCGATGGCATCTTTAATCTTTAGCTGGCTGCCTTCGTCTTCCCCGTCGGTGAGAAGGATCATCGCCTTACGGCCAACTTCCTTGGCCAGCATATCGTGGGCAGAAAGATAGACGGCGTCATAGAGCACAGTGCCGGGCGAGTTGGCCGTGGGCACCGGACCGCCTCCGGCACCGGGGATTGGACCGGTTGTGAAGCCGGTATTGATCTTGACTTTGTTGAGCGCAGCTTGCAGGCGGTGAACGTCGCGCGTGTAGTCCTGCACCAGTTCTGCGTCTACGTTGAAATCGATTACATAGGCTTCATCTTTATCGGTAAGAATCTGGCGGAGAAACGCGCCACCAACTTGTTTCTCCATATCGAGCACTCTCAATTGGCTGCCGGAGGAATCGATGAGAATGCCGAGAGTGAGCGGCAGATTCGATTCGGCGGCGAAGTATTTGATGGTCTGCGGTTTTCCGTCTTCGAAGACTTGAAAATCATCTTTGGTCAGGTTGGGAATCAGTGCGCCATGCTTGTCTTTCACATTGAAAAAAAGTCCGACGACGTTGACACTGAGTCTGAGGGTTTCAGTGGGCTGCTGGTCGTCACTTGGCTTTTGGGTATCGGACTTTTGCGCGTCCTGTTTTTGAGGATCAGACTTCTGGACCGCGGAGGATTGAGCATCAGCGGGCTTGGAGCCCGCAGCATCCTGGGCCAAGGCCCCCGGGGAGGCCAACGACAAGGTCGCCAGGAACAATGCGAACGACCCAGCCATACCCGGGAAAAATCTTCGAAAAGCCGACAACTTAATCATGCGATGATTCCTTCTAAGGGTTTTTGTTAGTCTAATCCTAGAGGTTAGATGCACCAAATGGGCAGGTTCGGGCATCCCAAGCAAAGGGATTGATTTATTTTGATTGATGGCATGGGCGAGTTCGCCGTGCCTCAAGGTTGAGGTGGGAAACGCATAGAGATCGGACGGTGCTTGTGACCACAGAAACGGCGGCGTATAGCGGGAAACGGTGCGGAGCGAAGTGGCTCGGAGCGGCGCTCAGCGTGGCGCTGTCCGGTTTTGTTGGCATGGGTCCGGCTCTTGCGCAGTCTTCCCAGAACCAGTCGCCGAGCGGGCAGCCGTCGCAAACGCAGCCGTCTCAGAACAGCGATATCCCAGATGCCCCGTCGTCAGTGCAGCCGCCTGCCGCGAACCCAGAACCGCCTCCCCCCGCAAAACCGGAAGAAAAGAAACCGGTGGCGAGAGATCCTTGGACCAACCAGCCAATCAACAAGCCGGCAGCGCCAGACTCCGACGCAGGGTCCAGCGACGGAGCGACGACGCCCCCCATGCCGCCGGTCAAAACCGTGCCGCCTGGAACTACGACCAAGCAGAATTCGAGCACGCAGCAACAGCTTTACACATTGGTAGTCCATACCAACTTCGTGCAGGTTCCGGTCACGGTCAAGGACCGCGACGGGCGCATGGTGGACGGACTACTCTCCACCGACTTCAGCGTGAAGGAAAACGGCAACGTCCAGAAGCTAAGCTTTTTCACCGCCGATCCCTTCGCCCTTTCGGTGGCAATCGTGCTCGACCTGGGCATGTCGGATACGGCCGTGCAGAAGGTGAACCAGACATTTCCGGCTCTGATTGGGGCGTTCGCACCCTACGATGAAGTGGCGCTCTACACCTACAGCAGCACGGTGAGCGAAGTCAGCGACTATGCGGGGGCGACGCAAAAATTGACCGCGCTGTTGAATCAGATGAAGACGGAGCGCGGCTACAATAGCGGGCCGCCGGTGTTGAGCGGGCCGCTGGCGCCGAACGGGCCGATTATCAACGGAATTCCGGTGGGCAGTCCGACGGAGCCGGTGTACACACCGCCAAAGCAGGCGCGCGTGCTGAATGATGCCATCCTCCAGGCCGCGCTCGGCCTGAGCAAACGCGATCGCACGCGGCGAAAGATTATTTTCGTGATCGGCGACGGCCGTGAATACGGCAGCAAGGCCAGTTATCGCGACGTGTTGCGGCTGTTGCTTTCGAATGAAATCCAAGTCAAGGCCGTTGCGGTGGGTAGCGCAGCCCTGCCGGTCTACGGCAAGCTCGAGCGTCTGCATCTGCCCGATCAGGGTTACGGCAATATCCTGCCGAAGTATGCATCTGCCACGGGCGGAGCGGTGTACACCGAGCTTTCGCGCAGCGCAATCGAAGATATTTATTCCCAAGTCCTGAGTGAGGCGCGCAACCAATACACGCTCGGCTACACGCCGGCCCGTCCGAAGACGCCCACCACCACTGCCTACCGTGAAATCGAAGTGCTGGTGGATCGGCCAGGCCTGAAGGTTTCTGCTAAGACGGGATATTATCCGGTTCCGGCAGCGCGCTAGACGCAACGGCTTTCTTCACCGACTTTGGGACCTTCATCTACGAAGTAAATCCTAACTAACCAGCAGTTTGGCGGGGCCGAGGCAGAAATCGTTTCGGCCCCGTATTGTTTGCCTCCCACCTGTTATCGCCTTCCGACACACCCGATTTCGCAGGGGGTCACGGGAGTAACCTGCCTGGAAGCCATTGCGTGTGATATAAAAGCCCGAAGCCCCCATAGGGATATTTTTGCGCGCGGTAGGTGTGCGGACCCGCGCGATTGAGGAAAGTCTTGAGTTTCATTAACTTCGCAGCCCGCGAGATCAATTGCAAGATCGTGTACTATGGCGCCGGGTTGGGCGGCAAGACCACGAATTTGCAGATCATCTACCAGAAGACCGCGGAACAGCAAAAGGGCAAGATGATCTCGCTTGCCACCGAAACCGAGCGTACGTTGTTCTTCGATTTCCTGCCGCTCGATCTCGGCTCGGTCCGCGGCTTTAAGACTCGCATCCACCTTTACACTGTTCCCGGCCAGGTGTTCTACGATGCCAGCCGCAAGCTGATTCTGCGCGGCGTGGATGGCATCGTCTTCGTGGCCGACTCGCAGGAGCAGCGCATGGACGCCAACGTCGAAGCGCTGGAAAATTTGATGTCGAACCTGAAGGAGCACGGCTACGACTTCAACAAAATTCCCTACGTGCTGCAGCTCAACAAACGCGACCTGCCTAATATATTGTCCGTGGATGCTCTGGGCAAAGAACTGCGCAAGAAGAACGAGCCCATACTCGAAGCTGTGGCGTTCCAGGGTACGGGAGTGTTCGAGACTCTGAAGGAGATCGCCAAGCAGGTGCTGACCGAGTTGAAGGCCGGCGGCTAAGAAAATCAGTTCTCAGTTCTCAGCGTGCACACCGTGGAAGAGCGCGCTTCAGCGCCGCGTAAAGCCCCCAAACCCAGCCCCAGGGATCTATTGCATCGGCTGTCCTGTCGCCAGCACGCCCTTGCCTGTGCCCCAGGGATGCATTTCAGCCCTGAGTAGGCCCCCTTTGACAATTGGATCGTCTTGCGTCAATTTGGCAGTCTGTTCTGCTCCCACACGAAAAATGGCGACTCCTCGCAACTCGCCCTGATCGTCGAACGGGAAGGGGCCGGCAATGGCCAGCTTCTCCTGCTCTGTCATCTGCATGACGAAAGCGTGATGCTGCTTCATTACATCGATAAACCCTGGCGCGCCTGGATTCCAATTGTCGCCGCGCTTCATGAGAACCAGCGTGTACTGCTCAAATCCAGGAGGCTCGGCTGGATCGTGAACGCCGCTCGGCTCGATGAGCCACGGCCCGTGCACCTCAGGGGACAGCCGGCCGGCTTTAATCGCCGGATCGCTATTGGCCCACTCTTGTGCCTGCGCGGCTGACTCCGCCTGAAACACGAAGATGCCGCGGAGCGCAGTGTCATCTAGAAAAGGCCCGGCGATCACAAGTTTGTGCTCGGCCCCCATCTTGTGGATATTGGCCATGTGCTCTTCCTGAAGCTTCTCGCCCGCCTCTTTGCTCAGTTGAGGAGCATTCGCTGGACGATTTAGTAGCACGAAGAAGTATTGCGCGGGTTTCGCGTTGGGCGGGGTATCAGCTTGCGTGAAGGCCAAGCTGGCCAGCGCTATCAGGCTGAACAGAATCGCGCCGCTGAAAGACATTCTTCTCATAGGCTATCGCCGTCCATCTTGCCGGACGATTCTAGTTTAGTGAAAACTCTTTCAGAAGAAAAAAATCACATCTCCTGCCGCCGTCAGCTGGCTCTTCTTCGTGCCGTTCTGGTACGCCGGATTATCGTAGGAGCGCTCATAGCGCACCTCGGGACGGAACAACACCGTAGTGCCAACCCAATGCCCCCACCCGAACAGATGTTCGCTGTAACGCGTCTTAGTTCCCGTCCGCTGGCCCACGATGTCATCGAAATACTCATTGCGAATCGAGATGTAGTTGTGCGCCCCAAACTGCCGCTCCAGATAATTCACCACGGCCCACTCCGGCGCATAGCACGTGAAAGCAGTGTGGCTGCTGCAGACGGCGCCGTTGTCGTTCGTCTCCGGCTGAATGGGATCGACCGGAGGCAAGTTCGAACCGGGGGGCGGACTGTAAGCCAGGTTCGGCACCTGTTTCATCCACTGGTACCAGGTCTCGGTCGACGAATGCCAATTCTTGTCGATGACGTGATACCACGTGAGGTAGTAGGCCTGAAGGTTGTTGTAGGCGTACTGGCCGCTGTCCTTCCCCAGATTGGTTTCGTTATCGCAGAGATAAAGATTATCGCGGCTGGTCCTCCACGAATATTGCAGGCACCAATTGAGTGTAAGTTTCGAATCCGTCAAGTTCCACGGAGCAGATTCGCATCCCGGCGACAGGCCAACTTGCGTAGTCCAACGCGAGTTGATCCGGGTGGTCGCGGTAATGCCCGTTTGCGTATAACAATCGAATGTATAGAGCAACGAGTGGCTATAGGTGTAGTTGTTAGGCGCGAGCTGCGCTTCAATGTCAGGCAGAGAAATGTAGCGCCCGATGCGAACGTCTGTCCCCTGGCCGATGTGCGGGAAGTACAAATCCAAATACATCATCACCGGATCAAATCCATACTCTTTTCCTGGAGGATGCCCCAGCAATTGCTGGCTGAAATATCCTTTTGCTGTGGTGAAGCGGTAGTCGAGTCCCCACAGCCCGGCAAGGCGGAATCCCCAATCAAAGTGGTCGGTCTGCACCGTGTCCGGCTCGCGCTCAATGTAGAATACTTCCTGATCGGGTTCGATCGCGTTCGGCACTTCGTCGTAAGCCGTGGGAAAATTTTCATACTTCCCCAGTGCTGGATTCACTCCACTCTTCGACGTGCTGAAGTTTCCCCCAACATTCAGCCAGCCATAAATCTGTATCTTGCTCTTCTTCCACGCGTCGCCGTGAGGTCCGGCCCACAGCGCCGTCATCAAAGGCCCGGCTTGCGTCCACGGTTGGCCGATCCAGACCGTCCCTCCAATCGGCCACATAGCAAAGGGAAACGGCGGCCCATTGACCGGCGCGGGGTCTCCACGAAAAGCCGGGGCTGGCGGGGCCGGTGCCCCCGGGTTAGGCTCCGGCCACCAGTCGTCGGCGTATGCCTTGAAAAGCCGCCGGAAAAAGCTGCCTTGACTTGCTTTGGTGTTAAGCTCGGTGCCGGCGGGATTGGCCTCAGCCGGCGTGTCCTGTTGAAGAATCGCCCCATCCGAAGCTTCGCCACCGCGATCAGACGCAATCACCTTCGGGCTTGCGAGAGCGTCAAAAATCCTCCGAGGCTGGTCGGACGTCGATTGAGCATAAGCTCCGATACAACAGAACGGAACCGCGGTCTCCATCAAAGCTAAAAGCGTGAGAGAAACAAATGCCCCGGCAGAGATCAAGTGCGACCTTTCGAATGACCCGGAAACTCTTCAGCGAAGAAAGTCTAGCTTTCGCCACATAAAGAAGCCGTAAGGCTTCCACGCAGAATTTCTATTGATCCGACAAGTTTTTTCACTCTGGGAATTGCTCTCAGTCCCGACTTTACGGCCCAGCGCTTACGTATACGTCAGCACTTCGTCTAGAATGGCAGCCGCACAGGTTGACAGTCTTCAAGGATTTTCCAAAAGGCCATCATGCGCACACTCGGCACTTCACTCTTCATACTGACGTTTTCTTCTCTGTTATTTCCGCAATTCTCGTTGGCGCAATCGAGTTCCCTGCACGGCATCGACCTCACCGATCTGGATCGGAAGGCCGACCCCTGTAACGATTTCTACGACTTCGCCAACGGCACGTGGCGGGCGAATCATCCGATTCCCGCGTCGATGACGCGCTGGAGCAAGCGCTGGGCGGCGGGCGAGTCATCGAAAGACAAGTTGAAGGAAATTCTCGAAGCGGCATCGGCAGACAAGACTGCGCCCAAGGGCAGCCCGGAGCAGATCATTGGCGACTACTACGGCGCTTGCATGGATGAGTCGCGCGTAAATGCTCGCGGCATGGAGCCGCTGAAGCCCTGGTTTGCCAAGATCGATTCCGCCAAGGACATGGTCGAACTGCAGCGCGTGATGGCCGGCATGCATGACATCCTCGTAACTGATCCGTTTGCGCTCGCGAGCCAGCAGGATCCGCACAAACCGTCGTGGGTGCTGGCCGATATCGGCGCGAGCGGGCTTGGCCTGCCGGATCGCGACTACTACCTGAAGCCGGAAGCACGTTTCAAAGAAGCGCGCGAGAAGTATGTCGCCCACATCACTGCCATGTTCAAGCTCGCCGGATGGAATGACAAGAACTCAACCGCCGCAGCCCAGACGATCATGGCGATGGAAACTAAACTGGCCGAGGCTTCGCTCGACAACGTCGCGCTGCGCGACCCCACAGCCACCGACCACAACACAACTTTCGCGCAACTGCAGGCCATGGCTCCGCACATCGACTGGGCCGAATATTTCAAGCACAAGCAGATTCCGCAGGATGTCGATATGAACGTGGATCAGCCGAAGTTCATGCAGGAACTCGACCGCCAGGTACACGAAGCGCCGATTGCTGATTGGAAGGTGTATTTGAAATGGCACTTGCTGAACTCGACTGCTTCGTCCCTTTCAGCGGCGTTCGTCGAGGAAGATTTCGCCTTCAATGGAAAATATCTGAGCGGCACAACCGAGATGAAGCCGCGCTGGAAGCGCTGCGTGGAATCCACCGATCAGCTCTTAGGCGAGGCTCTGGGCAAGAAATACGTCGAAAAGTATTTCCCGCCGGAAGCCAAGGCGCGCATGCAGGAGATGGTGCGGAATCTTCTGGCCGCGATGCGCGACGACATTCTCAGCCGCCCCTGGATGAGCGACGATACTAAAGAAAAAGCGATGGCCAAGATCGCCACGTTCAACCCCAAGATCGGCTATCCAGATAAGTGGAAAGACTACAGCCATGTGGAAATCCGCCGCGATGCCTTCTTCGAAGACATGATCGCCGGCAGAAAGTTTGTGGAGGAAGATGACCGCTTCACCATCGGCAAGCCGGTGGACCGCGGCCGCTGGGGCATGACTCCGCCCACATCCGATGCTTATTACAACCCGCTGCTCAACGAAATTGTTTTCCCGGCGGGAATCCTGCAGCCTCCTGCGTTCGATATGACCGCGGTTGACGCGGTGAATTATGGCGCGATCGGAGTGGTGATTGGCCACGAAATCTCCCACGGCTTTGACGATCAGGGCGCGCAGTTCGACTACCTGGGCCGCCTGCGCAACTGGTGGACGGATGCCGACCTCAAGCAATTCCAGGAGCGCGGAGCTTGCGTGGCCAATCAGTTCGACAATTATTTCATCGAGCCGGGCGTGCACCACAACGGCAAGCTGGTGCTCGGAGAAAGCATCGGCGACCTGGGTGGCGCGAAGATCTCGTTTCTCGCCTATGAGAAATCTCTGGAGGGAAAGCCGCGCCCCGCCGATATCGATGGCTTTACCCCCGAGCAGCAATACTTCATCGCCTGGGGACAGTTCCGTGGAGATGAGACTCGCATCGAGGCCCAGCGCCTGATGATGCAAACCGATCCGCATCCGGTGGCGAAATATCGCGTGATCGGCCCGCTCTCCAATCTGCCCGAGTTCCAAAAAGTTTGGAGCTGCAAAGCAGACGCCGCCATGGTGCGTCCGGAAGGAAAGCGGTGTGAGGTATGGTGAGGCTATCGACCAGAAAACGACTGCCGCGCTAGCCTGTTAGGGAAAAAGCGAAATGCCTGACTGGAAAACCAATGGCTTGCGCATCATTCGCAGTGGCGAACTTGATACCAACACGCCTCAAACTCCCGGCATGACCCGTGCCGAAGCCATCTCCCATGCCCGAGTCGGCGCGCAGAAGCTGTGGGCGGGAACCGTGGTGGTCCATCCCAATGCTAAGACTGGCCCTCATCACCACGGCGAGCTGGAAACTGTAATCTACGTCGTCCGCGGCCGCGCCCGCTTTCGCTGGGGAAATCACTTAGAGTTCGTCGATGAAGCCGGCCCCGGAGACTTCGTCTACGTTCCGCCCTACGTTCCTCATCAGGAGTTGAACGCGCGCAAGGACGAGCCAGTGGAAGCGGTGATCGTCCGCAGTGGCCAGGAACCGATAGTCGTCAACTTGGATATTCCCAGTCCGGAGGACGGGCCAGACACTCCACAGGACGATCCGTTTCATTCCCCGCCCGGAAAGCGCTGAGCAGCGCAGGCTCCGGCGATTCACCGCGCCAGTGTCTCAGCCTCTGGCGACAGCTGCCTATGCTCTAACCCAAAAGTAACGCATCAACCCACTGTAGAAAACACACGCTCCTGCCGAAGATGTCCGTTAGGGGCGTGAGTGTCGCCCTCTAGGCTTACGCCTGCGCATTTGAACGGTCTCAGGAGGGTCCATGGGTGTCGCCAGGGCAAGTTGGGTCACGTGTTCCCCTCGCCACATTCTGTCTCCATCGACCCGCCGCTCCTACGCCAATTCATGGCTGATGATATTTCTTTTGCTTGCCGTGACCGCAGACGCCCAACAGCCACCCAAGGATATCGGGGAAGCCAGCCTGGAGGAACTAGCCAACATCACGGTCTATACCACCTCGCGCCATACCCAGAAGGTCACAGACGCTCCTTCCTCCGTCACCGTTATTACTAGAGACGAGATCCAGAAGTACGGTCACCGGACCCTTGCCGACATTCTGCGCAGCGTGCGGGGCTTCGACGTTACTTCCGATTCGCCAATATACGGCGACTGGAGCGCAGTGTTCCTCCGCAATACCCCGCAATCGCCGAGCGCATGAGGCTAACTGGAACCGTGCAGGTTCAGGCTCTGGTGAAGCCGGATGGAACCGTGAAAGAAGTAAAGGTCCTCGGCGGTCACCCTCTGCTCGCAGAGGCCCTGGCACACGCGGTCATGCAGTGGACCTATCAGCGCGCCCCCAGGGAAACGGTAGAAGTAGTGAAGTTCAGTTTTGGCCCGCAGTAGACTTGTGAAAAGTGACCTGATATCCGGACAAAAAAAGGCGCCGGAAGGGTTCCGGCGCCACGAGGGGACCCGCGAGATGCGGTCAAGCGAGTCGGTGAAATCTAAGAACTTACTTGCTCTCCGCGATCGGGCCCGGGCTTGCGCCAAAATCGCGGCGGTTGTTGACGGCGGTACGAGCCGCGCGAACGTTAGGCATATTCGTGGCAGCCGCTCCGTAGCGTTCAAGCAATACCGGCGCCATGGTGTTCTCGGCTTCCTTCACGAAGATCAACTGATTCTCCGAAGCCATATCCACGCGAACAAAATCTCCCAGCTTCACCTGGCTGGTGGCTACCAGATTGGCCAGCGGGAAAACCAGATGCCGCTCAATCGCCCGCTTCAAGTGACGCGCGCCGTAACGCGGATCCGTCCCTTCCTTCAGCAGAAACTGTTTCGCCCCCGCCGTGCAGTTGAAAACAAATTGGTTCGTGCCCGCCGCCATGAGAACACGCTGCTGCACCATTCCGAGTTCGATCTCAAGAATCTGCGCCAGATGCTCGTCGCGCAGCGTCTTGAACACCACCGTCTTATCGATCCGGTTCATGAATTCCGGCGTGAACTTGCGCCGCGCGGCTTCCACAGCCGTCCGCTGAATCTTGTCGTCAAAATTGTTGTCGACTTCCACCGCCATGGGCGCAAAGCCAAAGCCCCCGTCGATCAGGTTCGTCATCTCGCTGGCTCCCAGGTTTGAGGTCAGGATGATGATGCACTGCGAAAGATCGACGCGGCGGTTATCCCCCAGCGTCAGCGTGGCTTTGTCCAGAATGCCCAGCAGCAGTTGCCAGAGCGAATCGCTGGCCTTCTCGATTTCGTCAAACAGCAGAATCGAGAGCTTCAGCTTCTCGGTGAACCACTGATTCAGCGCTTCCTGCGTAAGAAGCGGATGAGTCTCACGATGCCCCAGGTATCCCGGAGGCGAACCGATCAGCTTCGCAATCTCGTGCGAATGCTGAAACTCGGCGCAGTCAATCTTGATGCAAGCCCTTGCATCGCCGAACAGCGCCTCCGCCATGGCTTCCACCACGCGAGTCTTGCCCGAGCCCGTCGGTCCCAGAAAAAGCAGGTTTCCCACCGGACGCCCCGGAGCATTCAGTCCCGCCAGAAACATCTGGTAAATCTCGGCTACCTTTTCTACAGCTTGGTCTTGCCCCACGATTCGGCGGCGCAGGGCGGCTTCAAACTCTCCAGCATCGGCACTGCGGCGGTTCGGATCGAGCACGGTAGCCAGATTCGGTCTCATAAAGGTCGTTTTTCTTTCCCGTCCTTAATTCGCGACTGCCCCACCGTTCCAGAGTGACAAAATTTGTTAGCCGGAACCAGTCGTTTACTCACCCCGGGTGGCGCTCCGGGGCTTGCTTGGGAATAAGCAAGCGGCTGGCCACGGGGCGCGAATCACCAACCCGCCCAAAATCCGCGTATCTGGCTGGATTTAGATGACCGGCGGCAATATTAGAACACGGCCAGTGTAAAGTTAAGAAACAGAAAGGTAAATAATTTGCGCAAGCGGGACAGGCTACTACCGACTGCCAGCCGTACCCGGTGACTGGAGTGCCTCTGTCTTGAAGCATTTGCCATATCCCTGAGGGGAGATGACCGTGAGTAACTAGCAGGGCGAGAGGCCGCGGGTTAGCATCGCGCTCAGACATTTTCTCGGAGGAACTCTTGCGTCGCTCTCTACGTCTCTTCCTGCTGGCGGTCTCATGTCTTCTGTTTGCTCTGGCCGCAATGCGGCTGAACTCGCGGGCTGATTCAGCCCTGGCGGCGCAGGCGCAGAGCGCGCCGGCCGTAGCCGCGCCGTCAAGCGCGCAACTCAAGCCGGTGAGCGCCACGTTGACGCCAACCGCCAAGCCCGCTGATACGCCCTCGCTGCAACTTTCTGCAGCCCCCGGCACTGAAATCTACACCGCCAAGCGCGGCGAAAGCATTCCCGCCGTCGCCCGCCAGTATTTGAAGCGAACCGGATATCTCACGTCGTCCGAGCTCTCCGACGCCATTCGCCACGCCAATGGCGATCGCGCCGCCAACATATTAAAAGCCGGCGAGCAAATCACGATCCCTGGAATTCTTTCAGCCCCTGTCGTCGAGAAGACTTTCCCGGTCGGCAAAGATTTTGAAGTCCGCGCCATCTACCTTACTGGAATCATGGCCGCCAGCGATCACGGACTCCGCATTATCCGCCACTGGCGCGAAGTCGGCGGCAACGCCGTCGTCTTCGACATCAAAGACTCTGACGGCAGCGTGACCATTCCCTTCGAGCACCCCCTGCTCGGCAAGCATCAGGTCTATATCCATGACTTGCCCAAGTTCATCCACTTCGTGCACTCCGAGAACATGCACGCTATCGCCCGCATCGCCATCTTCCGCGACGAGCGCCTCGTGGTCGAGCATCCCGAACTCGCGGTTCAATCAAAGAAAAATAAGCAGCCCTGGCGCGAAAACGGCAAGCTCGTTTGGACCGATCCATCTCAGCCCAAGGTGCAGGAGTACGATATCGCCCTGGCCAAATTCGTGGCTCAATCCGGCGCCGATGAAATTCAATTCGACTACGTGCGCTTCCCCGCCGAAGGCGATCAAAAAGACGCCGCTTTCGTTTATCAAGCCGGACAGCCCGACGGAGTTCAAGCCGAGACCGGGCAAGAACCATGTGGAGATGGCCGCCTCGGCCGTCCCGCCAAAGCGAAGCGAGGCGGAACCACCACGAAAGCCGACGCCAAGCGACCCGGCACTACCACGCCCGCTGTCTGTAAAGCCGTCCCTCGCGGCCCGCAGCGCTCCGACGTCATCACCGCTTTCCTGAAAAAAGCCTACGCCGAACTTCATCCCACCGGCGTGCTGCTCTCGCTCGACGTCTTCGGCGTCATGGCCTGGCAGCGCTCCGTCGATCTCTCCCACACCGGCCAGGACATCGTCGGCATGGCGAAATATTGCGACGTGCTCTCGCCCATGATCTACCCTTCGCACTTCTTCGGCATGGATAACATAGCCCACCCCGGCGACGCCCCCGAGCACTTCATCGGCGAATCCATGGAGCGCTTCGAACTCATCACGAAAGGCAGTGGCGTAGTCATTCGCCCCTGGCTGCAAGCCTTCCACTGGCGCACCAAAACCTATTCTCCCGAATACATCAAGGTGCAAGTCGCCACTGCCAAAGAAAAAGGCGGCATCGGCTTCTTGTTCTGGAACGCCGCCAACGACTACAGCAAACCATTCGTAGCCATGCCCGAAATGCGCGCCGCCGACCTGAAAGAAGGATCGAAAGACAAAGCCAAATTCTTTCGCGGAGACGAATTGCCCGACGTGACTGTGAAGGCAAGCCTGACACCCGCAGCAGTTCCCGTACCCGCGAGCCACTAGCTTCAACTCATGCGGGGACGGGCGCGCTCGACTGTCCACCGGCCCAGGTGTTCGAGCCGCAGCGGGTTGCGTCGATCCGGGCTTCAACCCGCTTCGGGATCGGGAAGGGCACGGCTTCAGCCGTGCCGCTAAACGTCCAAAAGGACGCGGGCTTTAGCCCCTGAGGAATCTCTAACGGACCTTAGCGGCCCCAGCGTATCGAACCTCCCCTGACCGCCACATCGCCGCCCTCCCATGGATGCTTTGTGCCTTTCGTGATTTGATCGAGTTCTCGGTTAGCATGATGACGATGAACCAAAGCGCGCGCAAGATTGGCCTGGCACGAGCCATCTCGAAACTCGGCTACTGTTCTCGTTCACGTGCGGCTGAGTTGATTCGCGCCGGGCACGTGAGCCTGAATGGAAAAATCCGCCGAGATCCGGAAACGCCAGTTTCCGAAAGGCACGATCGAGTTGCTGTCCATGGCAATGTGCTCGAGCCGCAAGAAAAAATCTACTTCATGCTGAACAAGCCACGAGGCATAGTGACCACGGCCTCGGACGAAAAGGGTCGCGAGACCGTGTACGCTGTCTTGATCGCCGAAACTGGCCGAAAGAAGAATACGACAAGAAAGGACTTTCCTTGGGTTGCGCCCGTGGGGCGCCTCGACAAAGCCAGCGAAGGCCTCCTGTTGCTGACCAACGATTCTGAGTGGGGCGCATCCCTTATCGCGCCAGAAACACATTTGGATAAGACCTACCATGTGCAAGTGAAGACGGTTGCGACCGACGTGCAAATCCAAGCCCTCATCCGAGGAGTGAAAGCCAGAGACGGCGAAGTGCTTCGAGTGAAGCACGCCTGCATCCTGCGCACGGCACAGAAAAATTGCTGGCTGGAAATCGTTCTCGATGAAGGCAAGAACCGTCACATCCGCCGCGCAATGGAGGCCCTCGGCGTCGAGGTGTTGCGGTTGGTGCGCGTGGCCATCGGGCCGCTGCAATTGGGCGATCTCAGGAAGGGCGAGTACCGTTCTCTCACCGGCGAAGAGAAGCGCCTTCTTGATCACGCGACGCGAGTGAGAATTCATGAGTGATTTGACGTTTCTATCCGCTGGATCCATGGCAGATCAAATCCGCAGACGAAAAATCTCTCCGGTTGAACTCCTGGAAGCACACTTAAAGCAGATCGAAAAACTCAACCTCAAGCTAAACGCATTTGTACAGCTCGATGCAGAGCGGTCGCTCCGTGCCGCTCGCGATGCGGAAACCATTGTCCTTCAAGAAAAAGAACTCGGCCCGCTGCATGGCGTTCCCATCAGCATCAAGAGTTCTTTCGAAGTCGCGGGTCTGCGTTGCGAGTCGGGCACCCGGCTGCGCGCCGGGTTTGTGGCCGCTCAAGACGCGCCACTGGTGGCGCGTTTGCGGGCTGCGGGAGCGGTCGTGCTCGGTGTGACCAATACCCCCGAACTTCTGATGGCTTGGGAAACCGACAACCTGCTCTACGGTCGCACTAACAACCCCTGGGATCTGGAACGCACCCCCGGTGGTTCCAGCGGGGGCGAGGCCGCGGCCATTGCTTCGGGCATGTCGGCCGGTGGTGTGGGCAGCGACGGCGGTGGTTCAATTCGCGTTCCCGCGCACTTCAGCGGCATCTGCGGACTGAAGCCGACTCCCGGACGCATCCCCGCGACCGGTCACTTCCCCGTATCTGCGGGGCCGTTTGCTTTAATCGGCGTCGTTGGCCCAATGGCCCGCACAGTTGCCGACCTGAAGGTTCTCTTCGAGGTGATGCAAGGTCCAGACGTCGGTGACACTTGCGCAGCGCCGGTGCCGCTGCGCTGGCCAAGTCACGCGGAAACCAGAAAGCTGAGGA
This sequence comes from uncultured Acidobacteriota bacterium, assembly GCA_963761915.1. Classification (GTDB taxonomy): domain Bacteria; phylum Acidobacteriota; class Terriglobia; order Terriglobales; family Acidobacteriaceae; genus Sulfotelmatobacter. The sequence goes on along the minus strand of CAVXIO010000016.1, from coordinate 269,479 downwards.
TTGGGTACTTCGAAGACGACGAACGCACCCTGGTTACTTCCGAAACTCGCCTGGCCATACGCAGTGCCGCAGAAGCCTTGCGCCGCGCCGGCTTTCAAGTGGAACCCTTTCAGCCCGAAGGACTCGAAGAAGCCAGCCAATTGTGGAGGAAGTATTTCATAGTCGCGGGAGGGATGCTTCTGCGGCCAATGTTCAAAGGCCGTGAGTGCGATCTTAGTCCGATTCTGAAGCAGTTTCTGGAATGGTCCGCCACCGAGCCGCAGCTCACCACCAATATGCTGCTCGAGGCCTGGGTGCAACGCGATCTGCTGCGCGCGCGCTTCTTCGCGCAAATGCAACAGTATCCCATCCTGCTGTGTCCCGTGGCGGCGATCCCCGCATTCCGGCACGGAGAGCGCAGTTGGGACGTTGAAGGCAAAACGGTTCACTATCTCGACGCCTGGAGCTATGCGGAATTCTTCAATCTGCTGGGCAATCCGGCTGTGGTGGTTCCAGTCGGAGAGTCGCCGGAGGGTCTGCCTGTCGGCGTGCAAATCGTCGGACTGCCGTGGGAAGAAGAGAAAGTCCTGGCCGTCGCTGCCGCACTGGAGCAACAATGCGGAGCCTGGAAGATCCCACCGATCGCGTGAAAAAGTCGCCCGGAGTTCTTCGGTAACCGAAAGCTCATCCCTCCCTGCCCACACGTAAGTTGCGATTCCACGCCGCGCCAGTATCATCGTAGACGAGCTACCAACACCAACGACCGACGACGGAGACGAACTGCCAACACCAACGACGAAGGCGAACTGCCAACACCCACGACGAAGACGAGCTCCCTATGTCTAACATTAGCTGTATCGGCATCGGCACCGGCGGCGGCGATGCTCCGGGTCTTAATGCTGTGATTCGGGCTGCCACCAAGGCGGCCATCATCAAGTACGGATGGAAGGTGATGGGGATTCCGGACGGGTTTGATGGCCTGATTTATCCGGAGAAGGCTTTTGAGCTGACGCTGAAGGAAGTGAGCGGAATTCTGCCGCGAGGGGGCACGATTCTCGGCACCACCAACCGGGGCGATCCCTTTCACTATAAAACCATTGAGAATGGCAAGGAGGTTTCGCGCGATATTTCGAGTCAGATCATCGCCAATGCCGCCAAGCTGGGCATTGACGCCATCATCACCATCGGCGGCGATGGCTCGCAGAAGATCGGCTACGAGCTTTTTCAGAAGGGAATGAAGATTGTGGGCGTGCCAAAGACGATCGACAACGATCTTTCCGCCACGCAGGTCACGTTCGGCTTCGACACGGCGCTACACACCGTTACTGACGCCATCGACAAGATTCACACCACTGCGGCGTCGCATCATCGGGTGATGGTGGTAGAGGTGATGGGGCGCGACTGTGGCTGGATCGCGCTCGAAGCGGGAATTGCCGGCGGCGCCCACGTCATTCTGATTCCGGAGATTCCGTTTACCATCGAGCACGTCTGCCGCTACATTGGCGAACGCGAAAAAATCGGCAAGCACTTCACCATCGTGGTGGTGGCCGAAGGCGTGAAGCTTCCTCCCGAGATGAAGGAGAACCGCCGCGCCAGCTCCATCGGAAACCTGATCGGCAACGCCATCGCGCACGGCTCGAAAAAAGAAGTTCGGGTGAGCGTACTGGGCCACATTCAGCGCGGAGGCACGCCCTCGCCTTTCGATCGAATCCTGGCCACTCGCTTCGGCGTGGCCGCAGTCGACCTGATCGCCGCCGGAGGTTTTGGCATGATGGTCGCCTTGCACGGCGATTCGATCGTTTCGGTTGACGTAGCCCACGCCATCGGGCATCTCAAATCCGTCGACCCGAAGGGCGAACTGGTGCGCGCGGCGCGAGCCATTGGGATCGGCTTTGGAGACTGAGGAGCCAGCGCCTGGCCAACCGCTGGAAATTTTGCTTGATGCGGGTGCGGTCTTCAAGGTACCTTCGTAATCTCCCCTTAAACGCCCGGGTTGCGCTTCAATAGAGAAGCAGGTTCTGGCATTGGTATCAGCGCTATGAATATTTTGGGATTGTGTCTGGTCGTCCAATTGTGCCTGGCATTCGGGGTAGCCGGACTGTTCTGGCCGGAGAAAATCATGCCGCTCTTCGATGTCTTGATGTTTCCCTGGGCAGCCAGCTATCGCTCGGTTCGGGCCAACAGCCTGGCTGCTATTGGATTATCCATCCTACTTCTCGCCAGGCTGCTCGCCGTTATTAACTGAACCCTGGCCGATAACCCTTCGAGTTTGTCGCCAGGCTAGCAGGGTATTAAAACCTCTCCAGTAAAATGGTTGCCCGCGTGCAAGAGCTGTGGATAAATCAGCCTTTGCCATCGGGTAAATCATGTAATTTGTGCAGGAATATCGTTACGGTGCATAGAAAATTTGTCCTAGGGGATTTACCTGAACATGGCCGGGAACCTAGTCATGTACTCCCGAAGAGAGGTAATTCTTTCCGGCTATTGGCGCATAGCTCGGTGCCGAATCGACACTTAACCGCTCGTCGACAAGGAATCTTGAAGTTTACCTTGTCCTCTCCTCATAGCAAAATAAGCTGAGTTTACGCGTATTTTCGCGTTTTCGGTGCCATCCAGGCTGAGGGCGTGGGGTCTCCCGCATCCCGTCTTGGGAGCGAAATCCGTATTTTGGAAGGATGCGTGCAGCCCGCAAATGCCTGTGGAAACGGCTGTTCGTTGGTCACAGCCATCCTTATCTCAAAGTGGCATTGTGGATGCTACGCAATTTGAAATACCCAGTTGGTCACAGTTGTAACGGCGGTGCAAATCTAAAACCCAGGGGGGAAGCGATGACGGAGCAGTCCGTTCGGCTGGGACCGCGCGAACAGCAAATCGTCGAATTGCTATTGCAAGGCTGTGACAATGCGGAAATAGCGAGCCAGCTCAAAATGGCTCGCAGGACGGTAAAAGCTCATTTCAACCGGCTGTTTCTTCGTTTCGGAATTACCGGCGGTATCAAGCGAGTGAAACTCGCGACCCTGTTATATAGGAGGCAATTGTGTTCACAAACGAACGTTATGGTACCCGTACCCCAAGCCAACGCGAAAGCCGCGTCATCGAGCTTGTCGCCCAGGGCCTGAAGAATCGCGACGTGGCCGATGCCATCGGCACAACGGAACACGTGGTGAAAAATTATTTGCGTGTGATCTACGATAAGCTTGGACTTTGGAACCGGGTGGAGCTTGCCTTGTGGTACGAGTCGCGAAGGCATCAGCCGGAACTGACCGCTTAAGCGCGGCGAAGAACTCGAGTGAGCCAAATGGGCTGCAGAATCTACTGCAGCCTAGCTCACTGACAGCCGAAGGCTTGTAAGTTCCGCAGTCGCTCCGCAGCCGCCGCTCCGCCCTTTCGCGCAGCTGCAACCAGCAGCAAACGTGCCTGGTCGCAGCTCTGAGCAACCCCGTCTCCCCGCAGATATAAATCGGACAGAGTTATTGTGGCGGGAACGTTTCCCTTTGCCACAGCCTTCCACAGCCACTGGGCAGCCTCTCCGCTGTCTCTGGCCGTATTGCGATTGCCCTTCAAGTATCTCTCGGCTAGGGCTAGTTCTTCAGCACCGCTTTGCCCAGATGCGAGTGCGGGGGAATCCGCCGCTGCAGAGTTAAGCTGCGGCGCGGGTTGCGAGTCGGCAGTTGGCTCCTGTGGTTCCCGCCTTGTGGGAGTTTGACTTTGGTTCTGGCTTTGCACCGGGGCAGCCGCCGGCTTGTTCTCCGCGGGAGCGCTCTCTATCGCCTTCGGCTGCGATACTGGACTCGCGGGCGCCGGAGCTGGCGAGTCCGGCAGAGCGGCCGGGATCGTTCTGGAGGCGGAAGACTGCGAACTATCGCTGGAGGATGCTTCCGTTCCACGCCATCCCAGGTAAACCAGCGCAACGAGCAGGACGGCCACGGCTACGCCGATGTAGAGCCGATAACGATAGGGAACGGGCTCGGCCTCTCTGGCGAAACGCGGCAGATATGTTTCTCTCACCGGCCAAGCTGCAACCTGAACATCGTGAACTGGCTCGTCAGCAGCGGAGTTCAGAGCGGGCTTGGATAGGTATTCGACCGAGTTGTAAGGTTCGGGTTCGCGCCAGCCCGGTTCCGAAATCGGCGCCGTTTCCGCAACTTGCGGTTGCCGCAACTCCGGCGAGAATTTCAATGGCGCGCCACACATGCCGCAAAATTTTTGTTCCGTCTGATTGTCGTGTCCGCATGCATCGCAAGTAGAGACGCCCTCGACTGTGCCTAGCGGCAGTCGCGGTGCTGCCCCAGGCTCAATTCCTTTCCGCTGGTTAGTGATGTCGATCACGCGATCGGAAGGAGGCTGGGAAGAGGATTCTTTTTCGAGTTCCCGAAGCAAACCGGAAACCGCTTCTGCGCGCTTCTCGGGGGGACTGGTGAAATATACTTCCGCCCATCTTCCCATATGCGCTGCCAGCAGCGGATTGAGCAGAGGATTAAGCTCAGGGTCGGGCAATGTCGTCTCTGCGTCGAATTTATCCGTAGGGTGCGGCACAGGCAGTCTCCTAAGAAGCGAGAACGTACCTTATGATTGCACTACTGGGAGGTAAGGTTGTCAAATCGCATCGCCTTGAAACCTTGATGTGAACAGGCTCACGGTTGGCGAAGTCAATCACAGGCCTTGCGGTTGGCGGGTTCGAACTGATCCAGCTGTGCGTCACGCTGGCTGGAGAGCTTGCCTTTAGGGGTTTTACCGTAGAGATCAGAGCCAGGACAGTAGTAAAGTGCTGTATGCAGGTCGATCCAGACCTGAGTATTGGGGTTGCCTCGATATTGCGGAGCGTCGGGCGCTTCGGCCAGTCCCAAGCCGACAAGGAGTTTGTCGAAGACGGAAAGATCTGCATCTGGAGCAGGACTCTTGCTCCGGTTTGAGCTTCCGTAAGCCGAAACTCCACGTCCGGTGGCGCCCACTGAGGGATTGGACCAGACGCCCCACCGAATCACGGCTACCACCAGGATTATTGCGATCGCGAGATAGAAATCGCCGCGGCGGGCACGCCAGAAGCGCACGAATGCGCCTGGCTGACGGGCTGCGGATAGAGATTCCAGGAAATCTTTGGCTTTCGCCGCCGAACTCCAGACAACATCCGTCTCTTCATTCTGCGGCGTTACCAGCGTAGTTGAAAGGGCTTCGATATTCTGTTCCGGCTCCTGCGGTTGCGAAAGCCATGAAGGCGTTGCATCGGAGGTCGAATCTTTCGGGAATAACGGTACTGGCAGAGGATCGCTCTTGTCCGATGCGGGCAAGGAGAACTGTTCAGGCAGATTATCTTCCGCGTCCTCGCCTGACTCCCCTGCATGATGAATTGCTCGATCGGGATCGATCGTCGGTTTGGTAAATGCGGTTTCACGGAGAGGAGCGGCCGTGAATGTGTCATGGTTTGTCCTCTGTTTTCGATATGCCGATGCAATCTTTCCCTGAATGCCAGATGAGTCGCCATCTCGGGTGCGCGGCGCGCCGCATTTACCGCAAAACTGCTCCTCCTCCACAAGATTATTTCCGCACTTCCAACAGGGAAACTCCAGGGTCGCCGCCGCGTTCGTGCCGGGGGCCGCAGCGGGCCGTGCCTCGGCCAAGGCGGCCAAATCCGGCTTGAGCGTTTCAAGTGATGCCATGATCGTGGAGCGTTCCGCAATCACCGATGCCGACTCAGCATCTCGACCAATCGCCTCCGTAACCAAGCCGGCCATCAATTGGCAAGAATGAATGTCTTGTTCGGCGAAGCCGTGAATGCGGTCGAAATAGAGTTCGAGCCCGCCTACAATGTCGCCATCATGGTAGATAGGCACGGCGAGGAGAGACAGGATTCCCCGCCGGAGGCAGGGCTCGGAATCAAACAAAATTTCGGTATTCACGTCCCCGGAGCGAATCACCTGCCCGGTACGAATGTTGGCTTGACAAACCGCCCTCTGCAGAGGGACTTCGGTTCCTACGGACAAAGCCGCAGAACCTGCTCCGGCACGATAGCGCACCGTTGCTCCCTCAAGAATTCCAATGGCCGATCCACTCGCGCCGGTGATCCGTGCGACCCTTTCGCAGACCACAGCCATCGCGTTATCTAAATCGAGATGACGCATCTGAATCTGATGCTGCACTTCGACAATCTGCGCCAGCGTGAGCGTATAGTCGCCATCCGAGCGCGACCGTTGGTCCGCGCCCGGGTTGCTTTTCTGAAGAGGCTGACTGGCCAACTCCTGCTCGCGAAGTTGCTCGCTCTGGGACTCCAGAGTTTCCTCCAGTTCCCGCATTTTGCGGTTGTGCTCCTGCAGCACATAGGCCGCTTGCAGCAGCTTTTCAAAAGTCTGCTGGTCGAGAACTGGTTTGTTCGTTTGGTCGCTCACGATCTTCCTATGGCATGCGGCCGCGGGCGTGAGGGGACAGTGCGCCCGATGGCCAAGCCCTATTCTAGTGCAATTCCTTCACCAAGGAACTCGTGTTATGAAGACCCCTCAGGCGAGCGCGCAAGCGGAGCTGAACGGCGTCTGGTAGTGGCAAGGCGGAGATCAAGGCCAAAAGCTGTGCGGAATGCAAGGGTTTATAGGGAGTCGGAGGGCGCGGTCATCCGGGCAGGTATCCGATGCTATCGAAGGCCGTCGAAGGTCACTCTTGACCAATGCAAGAATATGCACACTTGATCAGGGAAATTCCTTCCGTTCTTCGTGGGGCATGTCAGGGCAGTTGGAGTTGTCGAACGTGTGTGTTTTCCCCTGCCAGATAAAAATGCACTGCGGGTATGACGATCACGCAAGCACCATTGAGATCAGGACTTCGATCGCCGCGATAGCCAGCGGTTGCAGCATCTGCGACGCGGCGCCGAAAGCGAAGGCGACCGGCAGCATGCCCACGACCGTGGCCAATGTCGTCATTAAAATTGGCAGGAGCCGGCGGCGGCGGCCTGCAGCGCAATCGTCAGGGGAGTTCAGCAGCCGAATCTTGCGCGGGGTCAGACGGGGCCTGTGCAAAAAGTAGAGTGCTTGGGAGTGCCAGTACCAAAACGACTACTGTTTGCTATCCGCTGAAACCCATTTTGGAACGGCGGGATTTTCTGAGCATGAGAAAGTAGCTTTGCGGTTTTTGCACATACACCTCGCTGGCCCCAGCCGGAGCCGAAAACAGGCTCAAAGTCCGGTGCCGAAAGGCTTTGTTGCGGTCGACTAAAAGCCGTACTGGCCACTCCGCTTCCAAATATGGCCTGCGGCAGAAACCTCCGCAAATGCGATGTCCAGGTTGGGATGCAGCGATTTGCCTCGGTTCTCGGCCCGATTTGGGACGGTCTAGCCTGGCGCGGAGTTTCTGACCTTCTTTTGAAAGCCCTGGTTCTTATCCCTAAGTGCAAGCACTTGCGTGCGTTAGCAGAATATCTGAGGAAGGTGAAGACTTGGCGAAGAATGTGCTTTGAAGAAATGCGGGTAAGCGATTTGAGGAACTCGAAAAGCGTAAGCCCGAGGAGAACTGCCATGGACATCGATCGAATGAAGGTCACGCCAAGAGATCAGCAAGTGTTGGATTTGCTGGTCCAAGGTTGCAGCAATAAGGAAATCGCGGTGCAGCTAAGCATCAGCCCGCGGACGGTCAAGCAACACCTGCGCACGCTTTTTCTGCGCGCGGGAATTCGCGACGGGCGCAAGCGCGTGAGGCTGGCGACGGCTGCATTCGAACGAGCGGAGTTGCGATCATGATGCCGCGCGAACGCTTGACCGCAAAAGAAGTTCAAGTGGCTACGCTGGTCTGGGAGGGGCTTACCAATCGTGAGATCGGCAAGCTGCTGGGGACGACTGAGCAGGTCATCAAGAACCACCTGCGCAGCACCTTCGATAAACTCGGCGTCTGGAGCCGCCTCGAGTTGGCTATGTACGTGGCCAGCCACGGCGGCGGGAATTGGTTGGAAGAGTCACAACGCCCGGCGTTCGTCCAGACTCGTGAGGCGAGCTAGATTGGAAAAGGTTAAAGAATTCACTGAAGACAGTGTGACCGCTTTCCGAACCCTGGAGTTTCTTGTCAGGCGAAGGATAACTGTCTGCAAAAGGTTTGCACTCCCAGTGATCGCCGGCCTGCCAGAATTCTGGCAAGCGAAAGATTAAACGAGACTTACAGTTTTCCCAGGGCGGCCCGCAAATTGCATTATGACGTCCGACCCAACTGAGCGGGCTCCGGAGGTTCATTGAGCCAGCTCCGCAATCCCTGGGCGGGGCGGCGATGGACTACAAAGAAACCTTCTGGATGGCTTGCGATTCAACCGAGCAACTGCGGGCGGAATATGGACCGTTTCATACCCGCTGCGAAGCGGAAGCGGAAGCGCGCAAGCTGGGCTTTAGTTACCTTTTGCGATACGAACACATGCTGGACGAAAACGAGGAGATCCAGGAAGTGCGCTGTATCTTCCTGGAGCTGCCGGGCGCGTTCATCCCCGAGGTTTCGGCGGTCAGTCTGCACACTCGTTGTGCCACCTGCGGCGAGTCGGCCTCGCATGACAAGGGGTGGCAGGCGGAAGTGTGGGCGGACATCCACGAGTTCGAACATGCCCGGCATCGCGTGCGTCTGTTTGAACACGCGCGAGGTAAAGGTCTGAAGGAAATCGCCGGTTGGCGTGGATAACCTATCGCAGCATCAGGCTGCTGTTGACAGCTGGCTGGCCGCCGCCCGATCGATAAGCCAGATCAGCTTACCGTTCGCGGGCCGCACCAATTTGGAGGGGTACTTCTCCGCCGGAGCGTTTCCTTCCAGCACCTCGTGCAAAACTTCCGCTTTGTCCGACCCACTCACCAGAAACGCAACCCGCCGCGCTGCATTCAGCACTGGCAGGGTAAGAGTAATCCGGCTGGTCTTCAATTTTTCCACCCAGTTGTCTACGACGAGTCGCGATTTTTCCTGTAAAGCCGCGGTTTCGGGGAATAATGACGCTGTATGTCCGTCCGGTCCCATGCCTAGCAGAATCAGATCGAAGCGGGGAAATTCGTCGGGCGCCAGGGCGAAGAACTTCCGCAGGGTTTTTTCATAGGCTTCGGCTGCAGTCGCCGCGTCCGGATTCTCCGCCGGGATTGGGAAGATGTTGGAGGGGGGAATGGGAACCTTTGACAGAAGCGTTTCCTTCGCCACGCGGTAGTTGCTGTCGGGATCGTCAGGTGGAACGTGACGTTCATCGCCCCAGAAGAAAAACATTTGAGCCCAGGGCAGGCTGGCGCTCGCATTGGCGGCGATCAGAGTGTACAAGTTCTTGGGAGTCGACCCACCGGAGAGCGCAATAGTGAAGCGTCCGCGCTTGGCGACGGCGTCGGTGGCGGTCTGAATTACCTCTTCTGCGGCAGCCTGAAACAGTTCTTGCGGGGTCGTCAGGCGGCGCAGCTCGAAGGCCGCACTCACAACGCTCCCGCCCGTCCATTGCTGGCTCTTGCAGCGGCACATCGAGCCGCGCCCAGCAGACCAGCCTTGTCGTTGGTGATCACATGAACAGGAATGTTTTCGAGCAGCGAACGCAATCGCCCTTTCTCCAGAAAAGCGCGCATAAACAACGGGCCAGTAAGCTTCGGAAGAATCTGGGGCGAGATTCCGCCGCCCAGAAAGATTCCGCCAGTTGCCATCGCCTTTAGAGCCAGATTCCCCGCCTCCGCCCCATAGACCGAAACCCAGAGATCCAAGGCTTGCTCTGCCAGCGCATTGGTGCGGTCCAGCGCCGCACAAGAAATCGCTGCTGCTGCGTCAGCGTGTTCAAGCCGCGCGGAAAATCCAGCGGGTTCGTCGGCACAGCTCTTTCCGCGCAGAAACTCGTACACGTTAACCAGACCGGGCCCCGAAAGGATCCGTTCATAACTTACGTGCCCGTAGCGTTTCTCCAAAAACTGCAACAGTTCGATTTGCAGAGCGCCTTGTGGTGCGAAATCGGTGTGCCCGCCTTCACAAGCGTAGACCTGATGCTGGCTGCCGTTCCAGTAGAGACCCGCCTCACCCAATCCCGTGCCCGGCGAAATGACCGCCTGATTACCCACCGCTGGTCCCACGCGGTTGAGCGGAACGAGATCTTGCGGACTGAGCGCCTCGATGCCCCAAGCGTTCGCTTCCAGATCGTTGATCAACAGAGTGCCGGGCAGATGAATCTGTTTCGCCAGCCGGGACTGTTCGATAACCCACGGAAGATTGGAGGTTTCAACGCGTCCACTGCGTACCGGCCCCGCAATTCCGAAACAGGCCTGGTCGGGCGGCGCCGCGGTATCCTGCAGGAACTTTGAAACGATCTCGCCCAGTTCTTTGTAATCGCGGCTGGGGAATACACGTTCTGAGATGAGCCGCAGGTGGCCATTCTGGGGCTGAAAATATGCCAGTCGAGCGTTGGTTCCGCCAATGTCGCCGGCCAGGATCATTTCTCGAAGTTCCTCCAGCGCCTTCCGTCGCGCTCCAGCAGTTCGTCAGCTTCTTTCGGTCCCCACGTGCCCGAGCCGTAATTCGGGAAGTTCCGCGGCGGCAGCGCCTTCCACAAGTCGAGCACGGGATTTACCACGCTCCAGCCCGCCTCCACCATATCCGCCCGTTGGAACAGCGTTTGATCGCCGATCATGCAATCGTGCAGCAGCCGCTCATACCCCGTGCTGGGCTGCTTTCCGAAGTATTCCTGATATTCGAAGTTCATGTCCACGGTTCCCAGGCGCATTACGGGACCGGGAACCTTGGCCGCGAATTGTAAGGAAATGCCTTCTTCCGGTTGAATGTGCAACACCAACTGATTCGGCATCAGATGTTCCACCGACGTATCGCGGAACAGCACAAACGGCGCCCGGCGGAACTGAATCACGATGTGCGTGTTGCGCGCCGGCATGCGCTTTCCCGTGCGCAGGTAGAAAGGAACATCAGCCCAGCGCCAGTTGTCGATGAGCAGCTTCATGGCGACAAAAGTCTCGGTGCGGGAATCCGGTGGAACGTCGCCTTCCGCACGGTATGCCGGAACGTGCTCGTCACCGATCGTACCCTCGCCGTATTGCCCGCGTACGGAGCGGCTTAGAACTTCTTCATCCCCGATCGGCTGAATGGCATGCAAAATCTTGGCCTGCTCATCGCGGACCGCATTTGCGTCAAACGAAATGGGAGGCTCCATCGCGGTCAGGCTGATGAGTTGCATGATGTGGTTCGGAACCATGTCGCGCATGGAGCCCGCGTGATCGAAATAGCTGCCGCGCCCCTCGACTCCTACGGTTTCGGCCACGGAAATCTGCACGTGATCGATGTAGCGCCGGTTCCAGATGGGCTCGAAGATTCCGTTGGCAAAGCGGAACGCCATGATGTTCTGCACGGTTTCTTTGCCCAGATAATGATCGATGCGATAGATCTGTTTTTCCGTCGGCAACTTTGAGCAACCGCTGATTGAGCTCCTTGGCTGACTCCAGGTCGTGACCGAATGGCTTTTCGATGACCACTCGCCGCCAGTGGTCGTTGCCCTGCTCCATCAGTCCGTTGGAAGCGAGCTTTTCGACGATGTGTCCGAAATAACTCGGGGCTGTCGCCATGTAATAGAAAACGTTCTGATGAGTCGAATGATCGCGGTCGATCTGGGTGAGGCGATCCTTAAGACTTGAGATACAGCTTGTCGTCGTTGAAGTCGCCGGCGAAGTAGTAGAAACGGCGCGAGAAGCTATCCCAAATCGCGTCGTCGATGCAATCGCCACAGTACTGTTTGACATCCTCATACACTCGCTTGCGAAAATCTTCGTCGGTCATCTGCGTCCGGGCCACTCCGAGCACCGCGAACTCCTTCGACAACAAGTCCGCCCGGGCCAGGTTGTAGAGTGCGGGAATCAACATGCGCGCCGTCAGATCTCCGGCCGCGCCGAAGATCACCATCACGCAAGGATCCCCTTGTTTGCCGACGCGGGGCGCCGCCGCCGCAGGTTTTTCCGCCAATTGAGCCATGATTCAGATCCTCAAAAAGATCGATGAATAGAACGCCGATGATTGCAAAGACGTATAAAAAACCTAAGCGCCTTTCTGCTTCGCCGCCCCAACTTCGACGTGCCCGCCAAATTTCTGACGCATGGCGGAAAGCATCTTCTCGGCAAAAGTATGCTGCTGCCGCGAGCGGAATCGCACATACAAAGCTGCCGTCAAAACCTCCGCAGGTACGGCTTCCTCCAATGCGGCTTGAATCGTCCAGCGCCCTTCGCCAGAATCCTGCACGTATCCTTCATACTCGGAAAGCGTCGGGTTTTCCGTCAACGCCATCGCGGTCAAGTCCAGCAGCCACGAACTGACCACGCTGCCCCGCCGCCAGACCTCGGCAATATCCGGCAAATTCAGATCGTAGCGAATATCCTCAGGCAAGTCTTTGGACACGGCATTCTTGAAGATGTCAAAGCCCTCGGCATAGGCCTGCATAAGGCCATACTCAATTCCATTATGTACCATCTTCACGAAGTGACCGGAGCCTGACGGTCCGCAGTGAATGTAGCCTTGCTCCGCTGTTCCTCCGAGTTTTTCTCGTCCGGGAGTGCGGGGAATGTCACCCCTGCCCGGAGCCAGCGTCTTGAAGATAGGATCTAGCCGCTTCACCGCCTCGTTAGGCCCGCCAATCATCATGCAGTAACCGCGCTCCAGGCCCCACACGCCGCCGCTGGTTCCCACGTCGACGTAGTGAATACCTTTGCCTTTGAGTTGACCCGCGCGGCGCACGTCGTCTTTGAAATAGGAATTGCCGCCATCGATGATAGCGTCGCCGGCCTGCATGTGTTGCGACAGCTTCTGCACCGTCTGCTCGGTGGGACCGCCGGCGGGAACCATGACCCACACGGCCCGTGGCGGCTTCAGTTTGCTGACCAGATCTTCGAGCGACGACGATCCGCCGGCCCCTTCGCCCGCCAGTTGCTTCACGGCGTCCGCGCTCAGATCGGAGACCACGAGTTGATGTCCGCCGCGCATCAAGCGGCGCGTCATGTTCGCGCCCATGCGGCCCAGGCCCACCATTCCCAATTGCATGTGTCACTCCTCAATCCCTATCGCGGGAAGATCACGGCGTAGCGCCGTGCACTTTCAAAACTCGTGGATCCTCAGCGCCCGTTGCACCGCTGCTGTCAGCGTCTCTAGACCGGCCTTTAGATCGCGCCCTAGATGCACGCGCAACGCCCGCCGTCCCCGCTCAGCCAGCACTTGGAAATCTCCGCGCGCCTGCGCTGCCTTAACTATGCCAAATGTGTATTTCTGTTGCGGCACCGGCAATCTCGATAGCGTCATCGCAAGTCACCTGCAGGAAGACTCCGGAATTCGGCCCGCCTTTGTATGCTTGCCCGGTCGAATGAAGAAAACGTGGACCAAAGCCGAGGCAGGTCGCCACACGTTTTTTGTCGCGCACCGCGTGCCGCATGGTTTGCAAAGTCTTCTCGTGCTCGGCATTCATCTGGATGTAGCCCAGGAGTGCAAAGTAATCACCGGCGTTGATGCGGCCGAGATGAGCCTTCAAATATCCGTCTAGAGATTTGTCCGCGCCCGCGGCTTTCGCCAGCGCAGCAGCGTTCTTCTCGTCGGTAAAGAGTTTGATGCCGTGGTCTTCCAGCACAGACTTTTCCGGAGGCAACGAACCGGTTTTTTCGTACTCGGAAGTTAGATTCCGGGTGGCGACCTTGCTGGCCTCCACATCGGGCTGATTGAAAGCGTTGATGCCGATGATAGAACCGGCAACGGCGGTAGCAATTTCCCAACGGAAAAACTCCGCGCCCAGGTCATAGACGTCGGCCATCGAGATTCGCACCACCGGATGCCCGGCTTTTTCCAAAGCCGCAACCTTCGCCTCTGCCGCCACGTCGGTGGCGTGCTCGGTGTGGATGTAGGCAAACACGCGATCATTACCGTAAACCTCGGGTTCCGCAAGTTTCTCGCGATCCACGGGGATAATTCCCTTTCCAACTTTCCCAGTGGACTCGGCCAGCAGTTGCTCGAGCCACGCGCCCAGATCGGAAATATCGGAAGAAGTGATGATGGTGACTTTATCGCGGCCGCTTCGCGCCGCCGTACCCAGAATAATTCCCAGCACCGCTCCCGTATTTTGCTCTACCGGAACCGTTGGACCGCACGCCTGCACCATTTCCTGCGTGCGATCAAGAAACTTCTTCGTGTCTACGCCAATGACTGCGGCAGGCACCATGCCGAAATTCGATAGCGCCGAATAGCGTCCGCCAATGGAAGGTCGGCCAAAGTAGATATGACGGAAACGGTCTCCTTCCGCGACTTGCTGCATCTTCGAACCAGGATCGGTAATCGCAATGAAGTGGCTGCCGGCCTTATCCGCGCCCACCGTCTGCTTCGCACGCTCAAAAAAATACTGTTTGAAAATGTTAGGTTCGAGCGTGCTGCCCGATTTGCTGGACACAATAAACAACGCTTGGCGATATCGATTTTATGTTCGAAGGCCTTTACCTGCGCCGGGTCTGTGGAATCGAGCACGTGGAGATCAGGGTAGCCTGCGATTTTGCCGAAAGTCATGCGCAGCACTTCGGGACAGAGGCTTGACCCGCCCATACCCAGCAGCAGAACATCCTTGAAACCAGCGCTCCAGATTTCCTTGGCAAGATTGCGCAACTCTAGTTGGTGCGTGATCTGTTCTTCCGAGATGTCCAGCCATCCCAGCCATTTGTCCTCATCATCGCCGGTCCAGAGCGAGGCATCGCGCTGCCAAAGGCGCTGCATCTTGCCGCCGGACTGCCACTCGCCGATGGCACTCTTCACCGCGGCGGCCAGCGTTTCTGGCAGCGAAGATTTCAAACGGCTCACGCCTTTTGTCCTTTTTGCTGCGTGCTCTTTTCTACTGCAGCCAGCAGTTTGTTAAAGGCGTCGGCAAATAGCTTCACTCCGTCGGTAGTCAGTTTGTCGGTTACTTCCTTGATCGAAATGCCAGCCTTCGCCAGATCGTCCATCACTCTCTTCGCGCCCACAACGTCGTCGGTAAGGCTCTTCCTCACTCGCCCGTGATCGCGAAACGCATCGATGGTGGCCGGGGGCATGGTGTCCACCGTATCAGCCCCGATCAGTTCCTCCACATACATCACATCGCGATATGCGGGATTCTTGGTGCTGGTGCTCGCCCACAGCACGCGTTGAGTCTGCGCTCCCTTGGAAGCCAGCCCCTCCCATCGCGATCCACTGAAGATGCGCTGATAGCGCTGGTAGGTCAGCTTGCCGTTGGCAATCGCAACTTTGCCTTTAAGGCCCTTGAGCAGCGCCTGTTGTCCGGCATCGGTTGTGGTTTTCAACTTGTCATCGATCATCGAATCGACCAGTGTGTCGATGCGGCTGATAAAGAAGCTCGCCACGCTCGCCATTTTCTTTAAATTGCCGCCGCGCTTGGCCAGATCCTCCAGCCCGGCAATGTAAGCGTCCGCAACCTTCTCGTAAACTTCCTGCGCAAATAGCAAAGTCACGTTGATGTTGATGCCTTCGCCAATCAGTTGGCGGATTGCAGGCAGCCCTTCCGCCGTGCCCGGAACTTTGATCATCACGTTTTCGCGATTCACCGCCTTCCACAGCCGCCGCGCTTCTTCGATCGTCTCTTTTGTCTTGAGAGCGAGCAGCGGAGAAACTTCCAGGCTCACATAGCCATCGCGAAACTTCGATTCTTCATACACCGGCCGCAAAATATCGGCCACGCCCTGAATGTCGCGGATCGCAATCTGCTCGTAGCGCCCAGTGGCGTCCAAGTCGCGCTGCGAAGCCAGCGACTTCAGCATATCGTCGTAAAGCGAGCTTTCGCCAATCGCCTTCTCGAAGATGGAGGGGTTCGAAGTCATGCCCCGAAGCCCGTCGTCTTCGATCATCTTCTTGAGGCTACCGCTGGTGATCAGATCGCGCCGGATGTAGTCCAGCCACATCGACTGCCCATAACTTAGTAATTCCTTGAGTGGATTCGTAGCTTTCGAGCTTTCCAGAACTCCAGTTGGTTGCATGATGGATTCTCCCTGACGAATCGACGGCGGACGTCGGTCTCTAATTAAATGGTCTGCCACCTTCCCTGAATGTGAGGAAGGAAACAATCGCTGTTACTTTTCCGCGATCGCTTTACGCGCTTCCGCGACGACCGCTTCTACGGTGAAACCGAAAAACTTCAACAAGTCTTTCAACGGCGCCGATGCGCCGAACCGGTGCATGCCAATTTTTCGTCCCTTCAGTCCAACATACCGCTCCCAGCCAAAAGTGGACGCCATTTCCACGGAAACTCGCGCCGTGACCGAAGAAGGGAAGACGCTCTCTTTGTAAGCCGCGTCCTGTTGTTCAAAAATCTCCCACGAGGGCACGCTCACCACTCTTGCCTGAACGCCTTCCGCCTTAAGTTTTTCATAGGCCTCGATACAAAGCGAAACCTCACTGCCCGTAGCCATCAGAATCACTTCGGGCTTGCCGCCGGGCGCATCCGCAAGTACATACGCGCCCTTCGCTGTACCCGAAGCAGCGCCATACTTCGTGCGATCAAAAGTTGGAATCGCCTGCCGGGTGAGAACTAACGCCACCGGCTGATGAGTCAACTTCGCAATGATCTTCCACGCTTCGGTCACTTCATTAGCGTCGCCGGGACGCAGCACAATCAGATTCGGCATGGCGCGCAACGACGCCAACTGCTCGATCGGCTGATGCGTAGGCCCGTCTTCTCCCAGTCCGATCGAGTCATGCGTGTAAATGAATATGGAAGGAGCTTCCATGAGCGCCGCCAGCCGGATGCTGGGCCGCATGTAGTCGCTGAAATTAAAGAAGGTCGCGCCGAAGGCACGGATTCCGCTAACCGTAAGCCCATTCACGCTCGCGCCCATGACGTGCTCGCGTACGCCGAAATGCAGATTGCGACCTGCATAGCTGCCAGGCTGAAAATCACCTGCGCCTTCAAATTTCAATGTCGTTTTATTCGAGGTGGCCAGATCGGCTGAGCCGCCAATCAACCAGGGAATGTTCTGCGCCAGAACGTTCAGCACTTTGCCTGAGCTGTCGCGCGTAGCCACTCCTTTCGCATCCGCCGGGAACGTGGGCAGATTCTTGTCCCACCCATCAGGCAGTTCGCGGCGCTGCATCCGATGCAACCGGTCGGCCAACTCCGGATACTTCTGCGAGTACTCCGCAAACATCTGCGCCCACTGTGTCCGTGCCTCGCGGCCGCGCTTTCCAACTCCATCCCGGAAGTGTTCGCGCACGCCCTCCGGCACCAGAAACTTCGCATCTTCGGGCCAGCCGTAGAATTTCTTTACCAGCCGTACTTCCTCTTCGCCGAGCGGCTCTCCGTGCGCCGCATTTGTGTCTTGCTTGTGCGGCGATCCATAGCCAATATGACTGTCGACAATAATCAAAGTGGGACGATCCGTAGTCTTCTGAAAAGTTTCAAACGCGCGCGCGAGCATGTCGAGATCATTGGCATCGGCGACGCGCGTTACATTCCAACCGTAGCCCACGAAACGCGTGGCCACGTCTTCGCTGAACGACCAGTTGGCCGGACCATCCAGCGTGATGTTGTTATGGTCATAAATCCAGCACAGATTGGAAAGCTTCAGGTGTCCTGCCAGCGACGCGGCTTCGCCCCCAATGCCTTCCATCAGATCGCCATCCGAGCACATCGCATAGATGTTGTAATTGAAGACTTCAAAACCAGGCCGGTTGAAATTCGCTGCGAGCCACTTGCTGGCGATCGCCATTCCCAAGCTATTTCCCACGCCTTGACCCAGCGGCCCGGTTGTGGTCTCCACGCCAGTAGTGATGTGCGATTCAGGATGCCCAGGCGTCCGACTCCCAAGTTGCCGGAAGCGTTTGATCTCCGACATCGGGACGGCCAGCTCTTTAAGAACTTCACCATTCTCGCCAACTTCGCGCACGCCCGTCAGATGAAGCATGGCGTAAAGCAGCATGGAAGCGTGGCCGTTTGACAATACAAAGCGATCCCGGTTTGGCCACTTCGGATCTTCCGGGTCGTAGCGCAGAAATTCCTGCCACAGGCAATACGTCACCGGGGCCAAACCCATGGGCGCGCCCGGATGCCCGCTATTGGCCTGTTGCACCGCGTCGATGGCCAACGTGCGAATCGTGTTAATGCTTAGCGTGTCCAGTTGCTTGCCGGTTACCAACATCTGTTCACTCGCTACCATGCCTGCGCGCTCCTTCCAGCGAACAACTCCGCATCGACAACGATCGTCTCGCTGACCTCAATGATTAGAGTTCCCGAGACAGAAAAGGGTTTCAGATACGCCCCGAGTGTACCAATTTATTGTGGGCCTATGTCTTGCCGGTCTGTGAAAAATGAAGCAAACCTGCGCAAAGGGACCGAATCAATTGTAAGGGAATAAGCTAAGGCGAGATGGGCGTTATTTCAGCAGTTGCAGATAGATGCTTTCGCTCTTTGCTGCTTTTGTGGTTTCTTGAACATAACGGAGAAATTGGCGAAGATTCTCTTTTTCGCTTGCATCCATGCCTGCGAAGCGGATGCGCATTCCCGTAGCAGGCGCGCTGCGACTTACTACTCCGTTTAATGCGAGACCTTTTACCCAAATCTTGCCGCTTGCAACCCAGAGTCCGATTTCAACTTTGGCGCCGCCGCTGATCTGAGTTGCGGTCTCTACCTGACAGCCCCCGAGGCTCGTGTTGGAAAGGTTCCCCCAGATGGGCGTGTCTACTTCGTTCACTCGCAGCTCCACTGCCACAAAGCACTTGATCCTGGGGTGCCGCCGGCGATCTTGTCCCCAGTTCGGGCTGAAGATGTCAGGCTCAAAAGGTGGAACTGCCGAGGATGGAACTGGCACGGACTGCGGCAGAGGCCCTGTCGTCCCCTTGGTTGAGGTCGACGCGGTTCTTTTGGATAGCGCCTCTTGTTTAATCTCACGCATAGCAGTGAGCAGAGCTGCCTCCCGGCGCTCGGGAGGGGCATCACGATAAGCTTGCAGCAGAGTTCCAAGGTTTCGTGCCAGATCGGGATCCGCCAGTAGCCCGGTCCAGTCAGTGCCCGCGGTCGCGTTGGATTTGGAATTATTCATTAATGGCGTTTGTTTCGCGAAACGAATTGTCTGCTTTAGTTTGGCCCTAAGGTAACCTGTTCGCAAGATGACGGAAGTCATTTCAAATACCAGACCCCGAATCGGCCGCGCTCCTTCCCCACTGTTTCCAGCCCGAAAGTCAGTCGATGGGCTTCACGCCTTTGAGATAATCCTTAATCCCTCCCAGTTGCTCGCTGGTCAGGGAAAGAAACTCGAACCCGTAGTGGTATCCGCGGCGGTAGCGCACGACTGCTCGTACATCCCAAGGGATGGCTGATCCAGGCATCGAAAAGTTCAAGCTAACGACCTCGCCTCCATTTAGCTCAGCCGCGAGGAGTATGCCGATTCCCGCTTCCGAGAGATCTCTGCAATGCCCCTCAAGTTTGCGGTACTGATCGCCCAGGAGGTGGTTGACGATAACCCGGAAATCGCCGCGGTATCTTGGATGCCGTCTACGGCGACGGCCAGCCTGGATTGCAGCGGGTTTTGGGGATGAGGCTGACATGAGACGGGTTCCGAATGGGTGCTATGTGTTTACCGTCGCTTTCTGTAGGCCTCGAATGTGCAGTGCGCTTCGCTCCGCAATCACGAAACCGGAGCTCGGCGCATCGGACTGCTCTTCTCTAACTCCTTGTTCTACACTTTATCGGCTGGCGTGCGGGAGTGGAATGTGTCTAAAGTAATCATGTTGCAACTTGGTTCTTACCGGAAATCAATCCGGATTCCCAGATTCTGCGGCCGGTGTCGGCAATCCCGGCAAAAATGCATTGCGTCATGGGCACGGGGAGCATCCAACTTCGCTGGCACCCGGGCGGTTTTTGCATCTCAAGCCGTCTGGCTCGAATCAATAGAAAGACGATTGGCCATGAATGAGAAAGGTCGTCCCACAGACTTTCTTTACCACGGGACTTTTTCAAACCAGAACATGCCCGCCGTTTTACTGCGAACAAACCGAGGAATTTTCTTTTTCGCGTTGATCCTGATGGTTGCAAGCGCTGGTCTCGTGGCTCAGACTTCTGTCCCGACGCCTTCAATTTCTTTGCCGGGATCGCAAAGCCCTTTCACCGGCAGCGAACCGGAAGGCAAAGCTACTCCGGAGGTTTTGCAGATCGGATTCCAGGAGGCTATCGACCGCGGGCTGCGCAACAACCTCGGACTGCTGCTCTCCGGCGACCAAACCATCATGGCGCGCGGTGAGCGATGGAAAGAGTTGAGCAACCTTTTGCCCAACCTTTCGGCAAAAGTGCAGGAGAATGTCCAGACTCTCAGCCTTACGGCTCTTGGCCTGAAGAGCAATGTTTTTCCATTTCCGATACCGCGGGTGATTGGGCCCTTCAATTACTTCGACGCGCGCGCTTCGCTCAGTCAGTCTCTCTTTAACTTCAGCGACCTCGAAAAAGAACGGGCCGCTTCCGAGAGCTTGAAATCCGCGCAGTACACCTATAAAGATGCCCGGGAACTGGTCGTGCTCGCGGTAGGCAACGCCTATCTCATGGCCATTGCCACGGCCGCCCGCATAGAGACCACCGAGGCCCAGGTTACAAACGCTCAGGCGCTGTATAACAAGGCGGTGGATCAACAAAACGCTGGTCTAAGTCCTGCCATCGATACCTTGCGTTCTCAAGTCGAATTGCAAACGCGCCAGCAGCAGCTTATCGCCGCACGCAACGACTTCGCCAAGCAGAAACTGTCTTTGGCTCGCATCATCGGCCTCGCGCCCGGGCAGGAGTTCGTTCTCACCGAGAAAGGTCCCTATCAAGCTCTTACGCCTTTGCCGGTTGAGGTGTATTTGCAGCGCGCCTACGAATCGCGATCGGATTATCGCGCTGCTCAGGCGCAAGTCCGTGCCGCGGAACTCTCGCGCCGTGGCGCGACCGCTGGACACTATCCCACGCTGGGTGTCGATGCGAACTACGGCGACGTCGGAGTGACCCCAGCGCAATCAAACGGGACGTGGCAAGTGACTGGCGCCCTCAACATCCCCATCTTCGCCGGAGGCAAAGTTCACAGTGATGTTCTCGAAGCCGATGCCCAGTTGAAGCAGGCGCGTTCTCAATTGAATGATCTGCGCGGCCGCATCGATTATGAGGTTCGTGCTTCACTGCTGGATTTAAACTCGGCCGCAGATCAGGTTGACGTCGCCCGCAGTTCCGTCGAACTGGCGGAGCAGGCCCTCACCCAGTCCAGGGACCGTTTCACCGCCGGCGTAACCGACAACCTGGAAGTGGTTCAGGCGCAGGAGTCCGTTGCCAGCGCGCATGAAAGTTACATCGAGAGTTTATACGCGCACAATCTGGCTAAAGTGGAACTGGCGCGCGCCATTGGCGATGCCGAACAGGGAGTCAAACGATATTTGAAAGGCGAACACTAAACTCAAATTTATGGAACCGACGACGCAAAGCCCGCCCGCTCCGCCGGATCAATCCGAAAGCCGCACCAAGCCGCTGCCCTCCACGGAACGAGATTTCCGTACTCGTCCTTCGCGCACTGCCAGTCCTGGCTTTCGCATCGGCATCATCATCGCTGCTGTCGTGCTTCTCGTAGCCCTGTTTTTCGTATACCGCTATGTCTCCAGCTACGAATCTACTGACGACGCCCAGGTCGACGGCCACATCAATTCCATCAGCGCCCGCATTTCAGGCCACGTCATAAAGCTCAATGTCGACGACAACCAATACGTGCAGGCGGGCACCGTGCTGGTGGAAATCGATCCCGCCGATTATCAGGTTGCTTATGACCGCGCCAAGGCCGACTTTGAGGATGCGCAGGCCGCTGCTTCCGCCGCTGGCGTGAATGTTCCCATCACTTCCGTCAGCACCAGCAGCCAGGTGTCATCGTCTGAAGCCGATGTGGCCAGCGCCCGCGCCGGAATCGCCGCCGCAAGGCAGCAGTTCGAGTCAGCCAAGGCCCAACGTGATCAGGCCGAGGCGAACAACGTCAAGGCGCAGAACGATCTTATCCGCTACAAGCAACTCGTGGACAAACAGGAAATCTCTCAGCAGCAATACGACCAAGCCGTGGCCGCAGCCGCGGCCAGTGCCGCTGCCGTCCAATCGGCACATGCTCTGGCGGACGCTGCCCAATCTCAGGTGACCCAGGCTCAAGGAAAACTCGCGGACGCCGAAGCCAACTACCGCAATGCCCAGACCGCTCCCCGGCAAATGCAGATTATTCGCTCCCGCGCCACATCGGCAGAGGCAGAGGCCCAGCGAAAAAAGGCCGATCTCGATCAGGCACAGCTGAATCTGCAGTACACCAAGATTATTGCGCCGGTGGCCGGCGTGGTCAGCGATCGCACCGTCGAAGTTGGACAAAACGTCGCCCCCGGCCAGGAACTGATGAAAATCATTCCTCTCAACGATGTCTGGATCACCGCCAATTTCAAAGAAACGCAGCTTCGTGAAATGAAGGTAGGCCAGCCCGTCACCCTCGAAGTCGATGCCAACGGAAGGAAGTATCACGGCAAGGTCGACAGCATTGCCGGTGCAAGTGGCGCCCGCTTCAGCCTCCTGCCCCCTGAGAATGCTACCGGCAACTACGTGAAGGTCGTGCAGCGCATTCCGGTCAAGATCGTTCTCGATCCGGGAGAGAACAAAGATCAGTCGCTGCGACCCGGCATGTCGGTCACTCCCAAGGTTTGGATTCGACGATGAGCGCTGCTGCGCCCCCGCTGGACAACGCCAATGCCGACCTTTGGCGTCCGGCCGTCAATCCCTGGATCATCGCCATAACCGTAACCTTGGCGACATTCATGGAGGTGCTCGATACTTCCATCGCCAACGTTGCCCTGCCACATATCGCGGGCAGCCTTTCCGCCGGCCAAGACGAGAGCACGTGGGTTCTGACTTCTTATCTCGTTTCCAACGCCATCGTGCTGCCCCTCAGCGGCTGGCTTTCTTCCATCATGGGCCGCAAGAATTTTTACATGAGCTGCGTGGCCCTGTTCACCATCAGCTCTTTCATGTGTGGACTGGCGCCAAATCTGGCTACGCTGATTGTCTGCCGCGTGCTGCAAGGCGCTGGCGGAGGCGGGCTGCAGCCCAGCGAACAGGCTATCCTCGCCGACACTTTTCCGCCCGCCAAGCGAGGCATGGCCTTCGCCGTTTACGGCGTCGCCGTTGTCACCGCGCCCGCCATCGGTCCCACCCTCGGCGGATGGATCACCGACAACTTCACCTGGCGCTGGATTTTTTTCATCAACATTCCCGTCGGCATCATTTCCATGTTGCTCACTTCGCGGCTCATTCAAGACCCTCCATATTTCAGGCGTCGCAAGCTCAGCGAAACCAGGATCGACTACATTGGCCTTGGCTTCGTAGCGTTAGGCTTGGGAACTCTCCAAGTTGTCCTCGATAAGGGACAGCGCGAAGATTGGCTTGAGTCCCATTTCATCGTGGTTCTCTCGCTGATCGCCGCAGCCTCCCTGATTTTCGTCATCATCTGGGAATGGAAGCAAAAAGACCCCATCATCGATCTGCACTTGTTTCGCGACCGCACCTTCGGCATCTCGAACTTGTTGATGTTCATGCTGGGATTTGCTCTGCTCGGCAGCACGCTCTTGTTGCCCTTATTCATGCAAACCCTGCTCGGATACACCGCCGAGCAAAGTGGCCTCGCCCTGATGCCCGGCGGATTCACCATCATGCTCTTGCTGCCCCTGGTTGGTTTCCTGCTCTCGCGCTACAGCCCGCGCTGGCTGCTGGTTTTCGGCTTGGTCGTGCTTTCCGGAGCCCTGTTCTACATGAGCGGGTTTGACCTGGATATCGATTTTCGCACCACAGCCACGGCTCGCGTGTTTCAGGCAGTAGGAATGGCTTTCCTGTTTGTTCCCATCAATACCGCGGCGTACGCCTTTTTGCCCCGCGAGAAGAATAACGCCGCCTCTGGCCTTATGAACTTGGCGCGCAATATGGGCGGCAGCGTCGGCATTTCGCTTGTCACTACCATGCTGGATCGCCGCACCCAGGTTCACCTCAACGATTTGTCTCGCAATCTCAGTTCCGCCAACCCCGCGCTTCGTTCCATGCTGCAAGGCGCCACCCAGGCAATGCAGTCCCACGGCTCCAGCGCCGCCTTTGCCAGCCGGCAGGCCTACGCCTTGATCGAAGGCACCATCCAGCGGCAGGCCGCTATGCTGGCCTATCTTGACGACTTCCGCTTTCTCGCTTGGGCGATCCTTGCCATGGTTCCAATCGTGTTCTTCATGAAAAAAAGCAAGCCCGGCGGCGGAATCGCGGTACACTAATTCGCGGTAAACTGGTGTTGGCATGTTCCGCATCATCACCATTGAACGCGAATACGGCTGCGGCGGCGGGGCCATTGCCGCTCAACTGGCCCAGCGCCTGAACTGGGAACTGTGGGACCGCCGTCTCACCGAAGAGATTGCCCGCCTCGCCAATGTCGATTGTTCCGCAGTCATGCGCTGCGACGAGCGCGTCGACAGCCGCCTCCACCGCCTGGCCAAAGCCTTTTGGCGCGGCAGCTATGAGCGTGGCTTGAGGCTCGAGGGTCAGGTCTTCGATGCCGACTGCATGGTCTCCATGATGGAGCAGATCGCTCCCAGAATTGCTCAGGAAGGAAATGCCGTAGTGGTCGGCCGCGGCGCGCCGTTCTTCCTGCGCGAGGAACCCACCGCCTTTCACGTTTTTCTCTACGCCCCGCGCGCTGAGAAAGTACGCCGCCTTATTCAAGACGGAGCCACGCATTCCGATGCGGAAGATCTAGTCGATTCCATCGACCGCGAGCGCATCGCCTTCGTCAAACATTACTTCGGCGCAGACTGGCCCACCCGCTCCCTTTACCACGTGATGATTAACACAGCTGTTGGGGATGAATCTGTCATCGAAACCATTCTGCACACCATGCATTTAGTCGAGGGCCGTCCGAAAGCCACAGACTACGAACGCCCAAAAGTCCCCAGTTCTGTCTAGATCAAGTTGGGCCTTTGCCCTATAATCTAGATGTGTTGACCGAAGAAGACAAACAGTGGATTAGCCCACGGTTAGAGAAGGTGGAAACCAACCTGCTCACCGAGCTTCACAGATGGGCGTCCCCGCTCGAATTGCGTCAGAGAAGCCACGCCGCAGCAATTCGCGCACTGGATACCGAGGTTGAGGCTCTGTCAGACCGACTCAAGAATCTCGAAGGCCGCTAATCGATCACGCTGGCCAAGGTCCTTTTCGTCTGCCCCGAACAATATGTGGCCAACGATAGGAAAGCAACGAAGTAGCGCGCGAAGGCCTGTGTCCGAGCGAGTCACCGCGGGCGCCCCGGCGGCCCCGGCGCAGGACAACAATCCGCCGCACAAACATCCGCCCGAGGGCCAAGCGATCCCGAAGCTCGCCGCTCCATCTCCGGATTCATCCGCTCCAGAATCAACTCTCGAATCATCCCAATGAATTTCGGATGCACTCCCACGGTCTTCGCCCGGGCCATCGGGAACCCCAGCGAATCGCAAAGCTGCCGCGCCTCCACATCAAGGTCGTACAGCACTTCCATGTGATCGGAGACGAAGCTGATCGGCGCCACAACGACTGCCGACGCCAGACCTCGCGCCTTCACCCCGCGCAGATACTCGAGAATGTCCGGCCCCAGCCATGCCTGACCCGGCGCGCCGCTCCGGCTCTGGTATACGAGCACATCGTTCTTGCAACCGAGAGCGCCCGAAACCAGGCGCCGCACTTCTTCGAGTTGCCTCACGTAGTCACTTGTATTGGCCATCGAGACCGGAATGCTGTGCGCGGTATATATGATCTGCACATTTCGCCGCGCATCTGCAGGAATAGCCTGCGAAGCGTCCCGTACGCGCTCTACCGTAGCCTCGATGAATTCTGGATGGTTGAAGAAAGCTCGCAGTTTGTCCACCGCAGGCGCGCCCTCCCCAACTTCCGCCTGTGCCCGCGCAATATCCTCGCGATACTGCCTGCATCCCGAGTAAGAGCTGTAGGCGGAAGTCACGAATGCCACAGCCCGCCGGATCCCATCCTGTTTCATTTTTCGCAACGTGTCGGCGAGCAACGGATGCCAGTTGCGATTGCCCCAATAGATTGGCAGCTTCGGCCCCTCTCGCTCCAATTCCGCTTCCAGCGCGCCGACCAGGTCGCGCGTCTGCTGGTTGATCGGACTCTTCCCCTCGAAGTGGTAATAGTGCTCAGCCACGCTAAGCATGCGCTCGCGCGGAATGTTCCGTCCGCGCAGCACGTTCTCCAGGAACGGAATCACCTCGTCCTTCGATTCCGGCCCCCCGAATGAGACAACAAGAATGGCGTCGTAGGTCATATCCAGATTGCGATGCGCAGATTAATTACCGTCCTCAACTGCCGAGGGAGCGCCCGATTTCGCTTTCCTGCTTACGGATAGTGGCCGATCCAGCGCAATATCCATCTCGGTAAATCTGGGCAGCACCACATCGCGTCCGTGGCGCGACACCATGAATATGCCCGAGATGCAACTCGATACGATTCTGGCCGTACCCGCCGTCGAAACATCCGTTGCAGTCGATATGAGAGCTTCAATAATCAGTTGTGTTGTGTCGTCCACTTCCTTGGCGAGTCCGCCGGTCACGCCGATGTTAACTGCCATCCAGGCCATGCCGGGGCGTTCGCCTCGAAGCTGTCCTTCGCCGTCGATTTTCGTGTGCGATCTGCGATCCAATTCCGCTGCCGCCAGCGATGCAGCAATGGGAACACGGTTCCCAGAAGGCAAGGTCAGCTGATTGAACGTCAAGGATAGTGATCCCGACCTGCTTCCCCAGCGTGGCGGAATTTTCTTGAGCACTTTGCCTTCAAACAAGGTGCCTGCCGGCAGAACGACACGCGAATTCAACAGAACAGGTTCGATCAAACGCGCTTGAAACCCATCGCCGGGCCTACTCTTGGATGCGCTGACGCCTCCGAGAAGAAGAATCCTGCACGCCGTGCCAACGGGAAGAATTTCGAGACCAGCCAGATCAGGCGCCGAGGCAGAACTTCCTGCATCATTCCCGAAGGGCAAGTTCTCACCTTCCGCGCCTGAAGCCTCGAGCACCATCACCGGGACCGCTAACCTTCCATATCCATTCATGCCGCCGCTCTTACTAACCTCGACGGCGCTGCTTTCGCTGCCGGCTTGCTCATCTGATCTTTTCTTTTGCGCCTGCGCGTGAATGTCGCGTCTTCGACTAATCGAGATCAGCGAGACTTGCAGCGCGCTTTCGCCGCTTGCCCCCGAAACGACGGCCGTCTTAAACGCCGGATAGTTCTCGTGGCGAGGCGTGAACGCTTTTACCACCCACGGCCAATGATCGTCTGGAATTCGTCTTCTCTTTTCCATGTGATCCACGGCCAGGCGCACATGACTGCCTGCCGGGAACAGTTCACGGTCAGAAGAATACACATCCCGTGCCAGAGTGCCTTCAACCAGGTCGCCCGGTTTCAACTTCGAAAGCTTCAAAGGGTGATTGAGTTGGACTTTAACGTAGAGGCTGGAATTCGCGGACCCTAAGTTTTTTGCGCTGACCCCCGGCCCATCCACCGCCCAGCAAATTACGGAGCCTGCCGACACTCCGGTCGCCAGCAATAGGCCGCTGACAGCTTTGAAAAGCTTGCCACCCCTCATGATCCGCTCCTGTTTGCGCCAAACCTCAAAGCTGCCTCTACTCGCTACCTTTTGCCGCCTGGTTCAGTCAAATGTAGCGTGACTATGATACCCGTCCGCGCGTGTGACATTGAACCGCCGACTAAGAATTCCGATCCTGCCAAGCCGGAGAAGCCGCATGTTAGGCTTTTGCAGAGACTTATGGAAGCAAGAGTGTTGCGCCGCGTCTTCAAAGCTTTTCAATATCGCGATTTCCGTCTCATGTGGTTTGGCGCCTGCACCTCCAGCATCGGCACCTGGATGCAGATCGTGGCGCAGGGCTGGCTCATCTATCGGCTCAGCCACTCCGCGTTCCTCCTGGCGCTGGACCAATTTCTCGCCGGCATCCCCATCTTTCTTTTCTCGTTGATTGGCGGCGTCGTCGCCGACCGCGTGGAACGTCGCAAAATCCTCCTCGGCTCGCAATACGTGCAGATGGCTACTGCCGGAATCCTGACTGTTCTTGTCGCGACCGGCATGGTTCACGTCTGGCACATTCTCTGTCTTTCGTTCATTTCCGGTTTCGCTCAAGCCTTCGGAGGGCCGGCTTACCAGGCGCTCATTCCCACGCTGGTCGAGACCGAAGACATGCCCAACGCCATCGCGCTGAATTCCATCCAGTTCAATGTGGCCGTGATGCTCGGGCCGGCGCTAGCCGGGCAGGCTCTGGCAAAGCTGGGAGAAAAGTGGTGTTTCGGCTTGAATGCGCTTTCTTTCCTCGCGCCGATCATCTCCCTGTCGATCATCAGCACCCGCTTCCTGCCCGTGAAGACCACGGAGTCCATGTACAACAGTCTGAAGCAGGGCATTCAATTTGCTCGCAAGCAGAATTCAATGGAAGCCCTCATCCTGCTCGCCTTCTGCATGACCGCGCTCGCCATGCCCATGCGTACCTACATTCCTGTATTCGTGAAGGATATTTTCCACCGCGGCCCGGAAACCTATGGCAACTTGCTCTCGTTGATGGGGCTGGGCTCGATTCTTGGCTCGCTGGCCATTGCGAGTGCGGGCAACATGCGAAGAAAAGGAACTGTCGCTCTCGGAGCGCTTCTCTGTCTCGGCGCGGGCATCTCCATCTTCGCTCTTTCAAAGTCCGTTCCCCTCAGCAGCGTCATCCTGGTGCTGGTGGGCGCTTCCATGATGGCGGTCTTCGCTACGGTGAATTCCCTGGTGCAGTTAATCACCACCAACGAAATGCGCGGACGCGTGATGAGCGTCTACAATTTCGCCTTCCGCGGCGGTATGCCCATGGGGAATCTGTTATCTGGATGGCTGGTTCCCGTGTTCACAGCCCCGGTAGTCTTAGGCGTGAACGGATTCCTGCTTGTACTGCTGGCTCTCTATTTTCTGTTCGTGCAACGGCGGCTCGCCGCGCTGTAATTGAAACCAGGTAATCGTCTGGTGCGCCCGGAGAGATTCGAACTTGAGGCGACTTGCGGGCGTAAGCGAAGCGGGAGCCGAAATCCTCAGCGCTTCTTGCGAAGGATCTGGAAAGTATCTGGTGCGCCCGGAGAGATTCGAACTCCCGACCTATTGCTCCGGAGGCAATCGCTCTATCCATCTGAGCTACGGGCGCACGGTGCTTTCAGTTTACACGGGAGAGTTGCGAGGCATCAATGCGGGCGCAACGAATCAGGCGCAGGACTGAGGAGCGCCCGCAGGCGAAGAGAATGCATCATTCCAAACTCTGATTGTTAGTACCGGCCTCGTCCACCGCCACTGCCGCCGCGGCCGCCACGTTCGCCACCGCGCTCTCCGCCACGTCCTCCCCGGTCGCGTCCGCCGCCTCCGGCGTGCTCGGTCTTGGGACGGGCCTCGTTCACGTTCAGCGTGCGACCGCCTACTTGCGTGCCATTCAAAGCAGTAATGGCCTTGTCTCCATCTTCGTTACTGGCCATTTCGACAAAGCCGAATCCGCGAGACCGTCCGGTATCGCGGTCCGTCATGATGCTGACCCGGTCGACTTGCCCGAACGGTTCAAACATCTGCCGCAACTCGTCTTCCGATGTGTTAAAGCTCAGGTTTCCTACAAAAATATTCTTCACGCCTCTGCCTCTGCATTGCGCTGTCGAAGTGCAAGCTCAATGCGGCAGACTGGCAGGTCGGGGACGCCTCCCTGAAAATCGAGACCGGAGCTAGCGGCAGTCGAATGCGGCACGAAGTATAGCAGGTTTGTCAAATCGGGCAGGTCAAATCAGGACAAACCGCGCTTCAGGGCAAACCGCTCTAGCACTCGTCCACTCGCCAGTACCCCTCGCGATGATATCCGACCCGCAACAGCCGGTTCTTGGGATCGTGCCGCTTCCCGCAGTTCGGACAAATCAAATACCGGCTCCAGGCGGTTCCTTGGTGATCGTAGCTTCCCGAAACCGCAAACGTCGCCCCGCAACTGCACGGAACCATAAACATCCGCAGCGGCGCGCTGCCTTTGGATTTTTCGGATTGACTGCCGGTCTTCACCCTTCCTCTACCGTCGCCATCGCTTTCTTCTTGCGCTGGTTCGATTGCAAAACCTTTTTCCGCAGCCGCAGTGATTTAGGCGTGATTTCCACGAACTCATCATCCGCGATGAATTCGATTGCCTGTTCCAGATTCAGCTGCCGGAACGGCACCAGCCGGATCGCCTCATCGGCTGTCGAAGCCCGCATGTTGGTCAGTTTCTTCTCTCGTACCGCGTTGACATCCAGATCATCATCCTTCGCGTTTTCGCCGATGATCATTCCTTCGTAGAGTTCAACGCCCGGTCCGACGAAAAGCTCGCCGCGCTCCTGCAGACCCCACAGCGCGTAGGCTGTCGAAAGTCCGTTTCGGTCGGCGATCAACGCTCCCGTAAGCCGGTGCGGGATTTCCCCCTGCCACTCGGTATATCCATCGAACAAAGAATTCATCACGATGGTTCCGCGCGTGTCGGTGAGCAACTGGCTGCGCAGTCCGATCAGCCCTCGGCTGGGCACGCGGAACTCAATGCGCACCCGCCCGTAGCCGTGATTGTGCATGTTGGCAACTTCACCCTTGCGCGATCCCAGTTGCTCCATAACCACGCCCACGAATGCTTCCGGCACGTCCACCGTCAGATGTTCCACCGGCTCCATCAGCTTTCCATCAATGCGCTTGGTGACAATCTCCGGCTTGCCCACCATAAGCTCATAACCCTCGCGCCGCATCATTTCAATGGTGATCGAGAGCTGCAATTCCCCACGTCCCAGCACCTTGAAAGAATCGGTCGTGCCCATCTCCTCCACGCGCAGGGAAAC
This sequence comes from uncultured Acidobacteriota bacterium, assembly GCA_963761915.1. Lineage (GTDB taxonomy): Bacteria > Acidobacteriota > Terriglobia > Terriglobales > Acidobacteriaceae > Sulfotelmatobacter. Next base: position 238,623 of record CAVXIO010000016.1, on the reverse strand, counting down.
GTTGGTGAGCAGTTCCTTCGCCAGCCGCTCTCGCAGATTTCGCGACGTAACGTAAGTCCCTTCGCGTCCTGCAAACGGCGACGTGTTCACCGTGAAGGTCATCGCGATGGTGGGCTCGTCGATCACAATAGGCGGCAGTGGCGCCGGATTCTCGGCATCAGTAATGGTCTCCCCAATCGTGATTCCTTCCACTCCAGCTACAGCGACAATGTCGCCCAACACCGTTTCCGTGATGTCGGTTCGCTTCAGCCCAGCGAAGGAAAACAATTTCGTGATCTTAGTCTTGTGCATCGATCCATCGAGCTTGGCAATGACCACGTCTTCACCGGTAAACATGGTTCCGTTGAAAACGCGCGCAATGGCCAGACGCCCGAGGTAATCGCTGTAATCAAGATTCGCGACCAGAATCTGCAAAGGCCCAGCCGCGTTCCCCTGCGGCAGCGGGATAGTTTTCAGGATCGCATCAAACAGCGGCCGCAGATCTTCCCCGCCGCCCTTGATGTCCGTCGACGCCGTCCCCTCCTTAGCATTCGTGTAAAGGACAGGAAAGTCCAGCTGATCTTCCTTCGCGTCAAGGTCAATGAACAAATCGTAGATTTCATTCAACACTTCCTGCGGACGCGCATCGGGACGGTCGATCTTGTTGATCACCACAATCGGCGGCAGGTTCGCCTCCAGCGCTTTGGTCAGGACGTAGCGTGTCTGCGGCAGCGGCCCTTCGCTGGCATCCACCAGCAGCATCACGCCATCCACCATCTTCAGCGCGCGCTCGACTTCACCGCCAAAGTCGCTGTGGCCGGGCGTATCCACAATGTTGATCTTCACGTCGTGATAGAAGATCGCCGTGTTCTTGGCCAAAATGGTGATGCCGCGCTCGCGCTCCAGTTCGTTGGAATCCATCACGCGTTCGACGTGGTGCTCGTTGGAGCGAAAAGTGCCGCTCTGTTGCAGCATGGCGTCAACCAGCGTGGTCTTGCCGTGGTCTACGTGCGCGATGATGGCGATGTTGCGAATGCTCAAACTCAAAAGGATTCCTCTCCTAATTGCTCTACTACCACTTTACTATGGGTGCCGATTTGTAGGATTGGAATTCACTAAGCGTGGAGCGGCACTGGGTCGCGCCGACTATGGCGAAAGCCTGCCCTCAGCCAGTCGAAGGGCTTCCCAACTTCCCCGCGCAGCTAAAGAGACGAATCCTGGGCAGCCCCGCCGGCAATAAGCTCCGTACCCGCATCCGCCCCAACCACGCCTCGCACCCGCAGCCGGTACCACAACACAATCGCCACCAGCGAAAACACAAAGATGATCGTCGAGACTGCATTGATCTCCGGCGTAATGCCGCGCCGCAACCGTCCCCATATTTCCAGCGGCAGCGTGTTATTGCGCCCGATCAGAAAAAAACTCACCGCAATCTCATCCATCGAAAGAGTAAAAATGAGCAACGCCGCGCCAATAATCGGCAGCTTCAGATTCGGCACTGTGATTCGCCAGAAAGTCTGCCAGTAATTCGCGCCCAGATCGAGAGAAGCCTCTTCCTGCGCCCGGTCCAGCTTCTGCAGTCCCGCGAATACTTCTGTCGTGGCTACTGAAATCAATGCGGTCCCGTGCCCCAGAATAATTGTCATCAGGCTAAGCTTCGTTCCCGCTACGTTGAACAACATCAGCAGCGAGAGCCCCGTAATAATTCCCGGCAGGATCAACGGCAGCAGCACCAATCGCCGGAAGACGGTTTTACCGGGAAACTGCACTCGATCCAGCGCCAGCCCCGCCGGCACTCCAAATGTCAGCGAGATCACCATCGCCGCCAACGCAACCTGCAAGCTGTTGAGCACCGAATCCCAGATGGGCCCGTCGGCAAAAAGAGTGCGATACCAATCCAGCGTTAGATGATGCGGCGGGAAGCCACCCACGCCCCCTCCGTTGAACGAATAAATAATGAGGACTGCTATTGGTAAATAAAGGAAGACAAACACTGCTGCGGCGTGAAAGAGCAGCCAGCGCGGTGCAGAAACAAATTTCCCGTCGCTCACGAGAAGCTCCATTTCTTCTCTAATCGTTCGGAGAAGAACAACAGGCCCACGACCAGCAGCAACATGCAGAACGAAATCGCCGCGCCCAAAGGCCAGTTGTAAGCCGCGCCAAACAGGCTGACCACAATGTTCGAAATCATGATGCCGCTCGGCCCGCCCAGCAGCAACGGCGCAAGAAAATCACCCAGGCTCAGCACAAAGGCAAACGTCGCGCCCGCCAGCACTCCCGGAATCGAGAGCGGAAGGATCACTTTCCAGAACGTCTGCCCCGGAGTCGCTCCCAGATCATGCGACGCTTCCACCAGATTCCGCGGAATATGTTCCAGCGCCGCGTAGATAGGCAAAAACGCAAACGGTGTATAGATGTGCGTCAGCGTCAACACCACGGCAAACGGACTGTACAGCAGGAACTCCAGGGGATGCTTCGTCAGGTGCGCATACTGCAGCAGAGTGTTCAGCACGCCGTCCGAGCCCAGAATCGTCTTCCACGCGTAGGCCCGCACTAGATAGCTTACCCACAGCGGAATGATCACAAGCTGATACAGCAGATCTTTTTTTCTGTCCCGCATAAAACGAAACAAAATACGCGAGAGGATATCCCAGCAGCAGCGAGAAGATCGTCACTCGTGCCGCGATCCACATCGAGCGCAGCAGCGTCTGCCAATAAACATTTACTCGCAGCAGTTGCCCGTAGTTGGTGAGGTTCCACGAATGCACGATGGTCTGCGACGCTGATACTGACCAGAAGCTGTAGCAGAACATCAGCCCATACGGCATCAACAGAAAGATCGTCACCCACAACAATGGAGGTAGAGTTACCGCAGCTTTGTAGGCTCGGGAAAACATCAATTTCTTTCCGGAGACTCGCGCACAAGAATGGCGTCGCTGGGAGAGAATTCCAGGTCCACATGATCCAACGTTCCACCCGCTGCCGAAGTCCGCACCATCAGCATCAAGCCGTCGCTGCATTCCACACGAAGCAATTCCGTCGCCCCGTGAAACGCCCGGTGGCGAACTTTTCCTCTAACCCGCACGCTCCCAGTCGCTCGTGTTACTCGCAGCTAGCCGGATATTCTCTGGCCGCAGCGAGAACAGTGCAGGCCCATCCGGAAGGGAGGCTGACCAGGTCAACGAGCCGCAGCGCACCATCCCTCCTCGCACCTCTCCCTTCAAAAGATTTGTATGCCCGATAAACTGCGCCACGTAAGCGGTCGCCGGGTGGCTGTAAATTTCTCGAGGCTTCGCAACCTGCTCAAGTTCACCCGATCGCAGCAGTGCAATCCGGTCCGACATTACCATCGCCTCTTCCTGATCATGCGTGACAAAGATGAAAGAAATGCCGACTTCGCGCTGCAGCGATTTCAATTCCACCTGCATCTGTCGGCGCAAGTTCGCATCCAGAGCCGAGAGCGGTTCGTCCAGCAACAACAGTCGCGGACGGTTCACCAGCGCCCGCGCCAAGGCGACTCGCTGCTGCTGCCCTCCGCTGATTTTCGAAGGCTTCGACTTCGCATGCGCCATCATCTTCACTTTAGCGAGCGCTTCCTGCACGCGAGATTCAATCTCCGCGTCGGGTCGCCGAGCCACCCGCAGTCCATAAGCCACATTTTGCTGAACCGTGAGGTGAGGAAACAAAGCGTAGCTTTGGAACACAGTGTTTACGCGGCGCCGGTAAGGGGGCAGGCGATCCAAACGTTCGTCACCCATCCACACCTCGCCTGCGCTCGCATTCTCAAAGCCTGCAATGATTCGCAGCAACGTAGTCTTACCTGATCCGCTCTCGCCCAAAATCGTGAGAAATTCTCCCTCCGCCACCTCCAGAGAAATATCCCGCAAAACGATGTTCTTGCCGAAACTCTTGGCCACATTGCGAATGCTGAGCAGAGACGCTCGGCCGACACTATCGGCGGCGGATGCGGATGCCATTGCAATTTCAGAAGCGCTAGTCAATCCCAAAGGTCCTCACCGACTTTAAAACCCGGAAGCCGGAAACCGGAAGCCGCTCCTACTGCCCCGCCTTCACTTCATTCCAGATCTCGTTGTACTTAGCCCGCCGCGGCACGTTCTGCCAAAAATAAAGCCGCTTCTGGTAGTTGTCGACATCGTCCAAATGCAGGTTCTTAATTTCTTCCGGCGTCATAAACTGCGCTGCGTGCGGGTTCGCCGGAGTATACCCCGTCACATCCGTCACGCCCTTCTGTGTTTGCGCCTCAATCATATATTCGAGAAATTCACTCGCCAGTTCTTTGTTCTCGCTGCCCGCCGTAATCATGAGGTGGTCAATCCACCCAGTAGTATTTTCTTTCGGAATAGTTTCGCCTACGGGAAAGTTGATCTTGCGCAGCTGATTGGTCATCAACGGCCATCCCATGGCCGCCACCACTTCATGATTCTGAAAAAGATTCGTCAACTCCCCGCCTGTCGACCACATCTTCCGCACATTCGGTTTCAATTCCAGCAACTTCTTTTTCACCGCCTCAAGCTGTTCATCGCTCAAGTTGTACAGCTGCGACGGATCAGGCTTGTCATAACCCAACACTTGCGCCGCCATGTAAACCGTCGAAAGATCGTCCCACACGGAAATCTTTCCGCGATACTTCGCATCCCAAAGCACGCTCCAACTCTGCGGCGGCTGAGCGAAAACCGCAGTGTCATAAAGCAGCGGGTCCGGCCCCCACATGAACGGCACTCCATACACCTGGCCATTCACGCGCACCAGCGGCAGGGAAGTGAGCTGCGGGGAGAGTTGTGAGTAGCTGGGAATCTTCGACAAATCCAGCGGAGCCGCCAGTCCCGCAGATGCAATCGAAGTGGCCACATCGCTCGACGGCGAGATCACGTCATAGTTTCCTGCGCTCCCGCCGCGCAGCTTCGCGACCAGTTCGTCGCTCGATCCCATGTATGACGCCGAAACTTTGCAATGATGGTCTTGTTCAAAGGCCTTTATGAATGAAGTATCGGCGTACCCTTCCCATACCAGCAAATTCAGCGTAGGTGTTTTCTTCGAGCACGAGCCGGCGCACACCATCAGCGCTAGCAGCGCCAGCGGAACCAATTGTCGCGCCTTCATCGTGCCTCCAATGCCCGCGACTTTAAAATGTCGGCGGCGTATTCACCCACAGCAGCCAGGTTTCCCCGCGCCCCGGATTTTTCCAGTGATGCGGCGTTGCGCTCTCAAAGTAAAAGCTATCACCCGCCTTCAGCCGGTATTCCGCATCTTCCAACGTGATGGCAAGCGCTCCCCGCAATATATAAAGAAACTCTTCTCCCGCGTGCGAGTAAGATTCGCCGCTGCCCGCCCCCGGCGCTACTCGAAACAGATGCGGCTCCATCACGGTGTTTCCCCACGCCAGCAGCTCCATGCGAACCCCAGGACCAGCCTCCAGCACTTTTCTTTGCTCCGGCTGTACCTGGCGGCTGCTAGCTCCCGTCGCATCGAAAAAATCCAGGATGTTGGTCTTGTAAAATCGCGCCAGCTTGCGCAGCGTTCCCACCGACCCAGTCATCTGCGACCGCTCCAGCGCGCTCAGGAATCCCACCGAAATGCCTACCGCGCGCGCCACCTGCGCCAGTGACAATCGCCGCTTCGCCCGCAACTGCCGCAAGTGCGAGCCAATCGCGCTGGCGTTTCCATCTGCCGCCGGACGCGCCCGCCCCTCCCGCCGCAGCAATTCCACAATCGCCGCCGCGTTCAACCCGCGCACCTTCCGCAGAAACCGCGCCCGCTTCAGCAGCTTCACATCCTCCGCCGTATACAGCCGGTACTTGCTCTCAGTGCGCTGCGGACGCGCCAACCCCAAATTCTCCCAAGATCGGATCACAGACGGCGAAACTCCTACCCGCCGCGCTACATCTCCGATCTTCAAATATGCCTTACCGTTGCTTGAATTCATTGCGTGCAGTTCTGGTCCGAGAAGAGTTTTCCATCAGAGTGATCGCATTTTTTCTTCTTGACAGTTCGCATCCCCCTTCTCTAACCTTGCGGGATTATAGCAAGGTTGTGGCTGCACACAAGCTGTCGTTTTCAAAGAAAAACTCTTCCCAGATGCCTGGAGGTTCCATGCCGTCACTCCGAACCCGCTGGACCGCCCTTTGCCTCGCTGCCGCAATCTCTGTTCTCGTCCCGACCTTGCTCCCCGCCCAGGGCACCGGCGGCCGTATCCTGGGCCGCATCTCCGATCCCTCCGGCGCAGTGATCGCGCATGTCAAGGTAGTCGCCACCAACGAAGCTACAGGAGTGACCCGCGAGGCGCAGAGCAACGATAGCGGAGACTATGCCTTCCCTGAAGTCCCGGTGGGCGTCTATACGCTCAGCTTCGAATTGACCGGCTTCAAGAAAGACCTTCGCCACGGCGTGACCCTCGAACTCAATCAGGTCATCACGCTCAATATGGTGATGCAGGTCGGCCGGGCCCAGGAAATTGTCGATGTAACCTCGGAAGCGCCTCTCGTTGACACCACCAGCACGCAACTCGGCGCAGTCGTCGACGACCGCACGGTCAGCCAGCTTCCGCTCAATTCCCGCGACACTTACCAGTTCCTGCAATTGCAGCCCGGCGTGATGTCTACGGTGGGCGCCAACAACAGTCTTGTGTATGGCAGTGATCAGCCCGGCGCAGTTTCAGTGAACGGCGGCCGCGGGCGCTCCAACAACTTCAGCGTCAACGGTGGCGACGCCAACGACCTTTTTGTGAATCTGCCCACGGTCCAGCCCACGCCCGATAGCATCCAGGAATTCCGCGTTATTACCAATACCTTCGACGCTGAATATGGCCGCAACTCGGGTTCAGTCATCAATGTCGTCACCAAGTCGGGCACTAATCAATTCCATGGCAACATGTATGAATTCTTCCGCAATAAAGTCCTCAACGCGTATAGCTACTGCTTCACGAGCACCTGTACCAAGCCGCAGTTCAATCAGAATCAGTTCGGAGGAACCTTCGGCGGACCGATCAAGAAAGATCGCACATTTTTCTTTGCTTCGTACGAAGGGCGCCGTATCCGCCAAGGTATTCCGTCGCAGGACGTGTTCGTGCCGACAGTTGCGCAACGGCCAAGCGCCACACAGCCCTTCGCCGATTTCAGCGCCGTGCCGCTTACCGGCTCGCTGACCAATTCGTCACTGCTCACGAATCGTCCCGGCTGCACAGCGGCGATCACGGCAAGCGGCGGATCGATTGCCGACGGCGATGCCTATTCAACCATCTTTCCCACCAACCAGATTCCCCTGGCCTGCCTCGACCCGACTGCGGTTGACCTCTTGCAGTTTGTTCCTACTCCTACAGGTAATGACACTACCGTTCAAACGGTCCCCACTCAGCCCACTCGCGGCGACAATTTCACCGTCAAAGTGGATCACAAACTGAATGATAAGCAGAACCTCAGCATCTACTATTATTTCGACGACGACCACACCGTGCAGCCATTTCCATTTTTTGAGTATGCCGGCGCAAATGTCCCCGGCTTCGGCAGCATCGTCGCCGATCGTTTCCAGCAATGGAACATTACACACACTTGGACGCTCAGCAACAGTACGGTGAACGAGTTCCACTTCAATTACAACCGCGAAGGCCAGCGAACCTTTCAACACCCGGCAAACACCGAACTGGTGCAGAACTCGTGTCCGTCAGCTCCTTCCTGGCTTACCAGCGTGACGGGGCCCGTTCCTTGCTTCTATGGCGACGTCGCGGGCAATCAGTATGGTATTCATCCCTTTCTGGGGCCTAACCGCGAGGGCTTGCCTTCTATCTCGATTTCAGGCGGTTTTGACATAGGCAATAACAGCGAAGGTGAACTTCCGCAGGTAGGAAATTCCTTTCAATGGGCCGACAATCTGACCAAGGTCAAGGGAAGTCACACGATGAAGTTTGGTACGGACGTGCGTCGCCAGCGCTTCGATCAGACTCTTTACTACAACGTCAACGGTACATTCTCCTATTACGGCGGAGGCCCGAACGACCCTGCGGCATTTAACGCTGACGGCTCGCAGAACTTCTATCCCAACTTTTTATTAGGACTCCCGGATCAATTCGGAGAAGGATCGGCGCAAACCGAGAACGTTCGCAACACTGGCTTCTATCTGTTCGCACAAGATAGCTGGAAGATCAAACCCAATTTGACGCTGAACTACGGCTTGCGCTGGGAACTCAACACGCCTCTTGCTGACATAAGCCATCATGTACAGACCTTCCGCCCCGGTCAGACAAGCACCGTCTACCCCTGCGAGAACGTTCTCAATGTTACAGACTGCACCTCGCAAAGCCCAATAGGCTTGGTTGTTCCCGGAGACGCAGGTGTACCCCCCGGCCTGACGCAGACCTACTACAAGGCTTTTGCTCCCCGTATTGGCATCGCCTGGAGTCCCGGCAATTCGGGCAAAACCAGTTTTCGAGCCGGTTGGGGTCTGTTCTATAACCCCATGGAGCAATTAGTGCTTGAGCAGTTCGGCGCAGAGCCTCCGTTCGGCGGCAGTACCTTTGTTTATGAGACGCAGTTTAATCAGCCATTTCTCGGCCAGGACGGTGTGACGACTTACCCGAACCCCTTCAATGGAATCATTACGCCCAAACCCGGAACGCCGCAAAACTGGGGCATATTTGATCCGATCTTGTTGTTCGGAGATTTCCAGCCCCACATGCGTACGCAGTATTCAGCCCAGTACAATTTCACCATCCAGCGCGAGCTCTCCAGGGATATGAAACTAGAAGTGGGTTACGTTGGCTCGCAAGGTCATCGCCTGCTGGCCACTCACGATGTCAACTATTCGAACCCGCAGACCTGCCTTGACATCAACACTATTAACGGTGCTGGCAGCTGCATTCCGTTCGGTGAGGACGCTCCCTTCACCGTAACCGTGCCGAACGGATTCCCGTTCCACATGCCGAATGGGTCGATCGTGCAAGGGACCGGCCAGACTCTACAGTTTGTCGGGCTTCGACCTTATTCTTCTCCGCAATGCAATTCCTTCACTGGCGCTGGCTGTCCTCCAAATGGCGTGCCGGTCTTCTCAAGCATTTTCGCCCAGGACACGATCGCCAATTCGGGCTACAACTCGATGCAGGTCTCACTGGAGAAGCGATTTGCTCACGGCTTGCAGTTCACCGCCGCCTACACGTTCAGCAAATCGATCGATGAGGCCTCAAGCTTCGAAGGAATTCTCAACCCGCTTCCGGGCGCCAATAACCGCTCGCTTTCACTGTTTGATGCGCGGCACCGCATCGTCCTCAGTTACTATTGGGAGATACCCGCACGCAAGTATGACGGCTTTGCCGGTAAGGCGTTGGATGGTTGGGCCTTGTCCGGTATCACTACATATCAAACCGGCTTCCCCATCCGCATCACTTCATCGTCCGACAACGAACTCATGAACAGCTTTGATTTTGAATTGCCGGGCGAGCCTGACCAACTCGCTCCCTTCAAAACGGAACGACCTCAGAGCAATAACAACTCCTATTTTAATTCGCAGATTTTCACCAACTACGCGACGGATCCAACTTGCGGTGGCAATCCTTACCCTGGTTGTTATGATCCGAGCTTGCTCGGTCGCGTGGGCAATGCTCCGCGCACGATCTGCTGCGGTCCTGGAATCAGCAATACCGATTTCGCAATTATGAAGCACATCCCAGTAACTGAAAGTAAATACCTCGAGTTCCGCTCTGAGTTCTTTAACATTTTCAATCACACGCAGTTCTACAATCCGGACGGCAACATCACCGACGGCTCGCAATTTGGCACAGTGACTCAGGTCAAACCGCCCCGTCTAATACAGTTCGCCCTCAAGTTCTTTTTCTAGTTTGCAGGTAAACTAGTAGTACCAACCAAGACCCGGGCGGCTTGCCGCCCGGCATCCTAATGGCCCGCGGCCTTCCAAGGAACCAGCCGGCCTGAGTTTCCCCGGAGCAACCAGATGTATCCCGAATTACAGAAAGAACTCGCCACCTTCGAGCGGCGCACGCCGAAATCCGCCGAAGCCCACAAGAAAAATCTCAAACGCATTCCCCTCGGCGTAGCCAGCAATTATCGCCATTACGATCCCTGGCCGATCTTCGTGAAAGAAGCCAGCGGCAGCAAGTTTCGCGACCTCGATGGCAACGAATACATCGACCACAACCTGACCTTCGGCGCGCTCATGGCCGGACACTGCCATCCCGCTGTCATGAAGGCCGTAGAAAAACGCCTTTCCACCGGAACCATGTTCGGCATGCCGCACGACATGGAATGGGAACTAGCCGAAGAAATCTGCAACCGCTTTCCCGTCGAGATGTGCCGCTTCGGCAACAGCGGAACCGAAGCCACTATGCACGCCATTCGCCTGGCCCGCGCCGCCACCGGCCGCGACAAGATCTTAAAGTTCGAAGGCGCCTACCACGGACTGCATGACTCCGCTCTAGTCAGCGTCAAGCCACACGCTCCCGAGTTCGGCGACATCGAAAATCCCACGGCAGTTACTGGCGGACTCGGCGTGCCGAAATCCGCAATCGCCAACGTTAAAATCGCGACCTTCAACAATCTCGGCAGTGTCGAGCGCCGCTTCAAAGAAAATCCCGGCGAGATCGCCGCGATCATCCTCGAACCGATCCTCATGAACGTCGGCCTCTGCATGCCCGAGCCCGGCTTCCTGAAAGGTCTGCGCGACATCGCCACGAAAAACGGCGCACTCCTCATCTTCGACGAAGTGAAAACCGGCGCCAAACTAGGCTGGGGCGGAGCCAGCGAATACTTCAACGTTGTTCCCGACATGATCTGCCTCGCCAAGTCGATCGGCGGAGGCCTGCCGCTAGCCGCCTTCGGCGCCAGCAGAGCCGTCATGGACCTCATCTCGCAACACAAAGTCTTCCACGGCGGCACCTACAACACCAACCCGGTTTCGATGGCTGCGGGTCTAGCGACATTCCGCGAAGTCCTCACCCGCGACAACTACGCTCACGTCGACAAGCTCGGCAAAAAGCTCGCCGACGGATATCGCAAGACCATCGCCAAAGTCGGCCTGCAAGCCTACATTGCGCAAGCCGGCGCGAATGGTGCGCTGATGTTCTATCCGAAAGAAATTCGCAACTACCGCGACTGGACCACTGTTGATATCGACCTCTGGCGGCATTACTGGTTCGCCATGGTCAACCGCGGCGTGATGGCCCAGCCCTACTGGTGGGACGAGCAGTGGACGATTTCGGTTCAGCACACCGAAGCCGACATCGACAAGCATCTATCTGCGTTCGACGACATCGCCGCATCGCTCGCGAAAGCGCAGCAAGAACGAATCGGCCAGCCCGCGCTGGCCGCGCACTAGATTTGCATCACCAATACCCAAGGGACAGTCGCCCCCGGCTGCCCCGGCTGGCAGTGAAGGTAACGTTTGCCAGTTAATTAAATGTTGTCATTCCGAACCGGGCGAAAGCCCGGTGAGAGCTTGTCCTGAGCGCAGTCGAAGGAAACCTGCTTTTTGCAACCGCAAAACGACTTTGTCCACCACCGCCCAACCCGCCCAGCCACACCTCATCCGCGCCCTCGGGCGCCGCGATCTCGTTCTCCTCTTCGTAGTAGCCGTCTTCAACCTGAACGTCGTCCCCTCCATCGCGGCCAACGGCGGCGTCACCATCTGGCTCTGGATCATCTCCCTCATCCTTTTCTTCTGGCCGCAAGGCATCGCCGTCATCGAACTCGCCCACCGTTATCCCGGCGAAGGCGGAGTCTATCTCTGGGCCAAAGAAGTCTTCGGCGACTTCCACGGATTCCTCTCCGGCTGGTGCTACTGGACCAACAACATGCTCTACGTGCCGACCGTCATGCTCTACTTCGTCGGCGTCTCGGTCTACGTGCTCGGCCCCAGCCATCTCGGCCTTGCCGACAACAAGCTCTTCGCCTCCATCGACATCGCTGACGCTGCTTGCGCTTGCTCACGATCCTTAACATTGTCGGCCTCGGCGTGGGCAAGTGGATCAACAACCTCGGCGCCATCGGAACTTTCATCGCCGCCGCTGTTCTCATCGGCCTCGGCATCGTGATGTGGTCGCGCTTCGGCACCACCATCACCGCCGCCGATTTCAAGATTCCCGCCAACCCGCGCTTCGTCCTGAATTCTTTCGGCGTGATCTGCTTCGGCCTGGTCGGTCTCGAACTCGCCTCGGTCATGGGCGACGAAATCAAGGACCCAGCGCGCACTCTTCCCGGCGCCGTCGCCTGGGGCGGAGTCCTTTCCGGCGCTCTCTACGTCGGCGCCACGCTCACGCTGCTCATCGCCGTCGGCAAAAACGTCAACGTCCTTCAAGGCATCGTGCAAGCGGTTACCCACATGGCTGGACGCGTTGGGATTGCCTGGATTACCGTGCCCTTCGCGCTCATGCTCAGCCTCTCCATCGCCGGCATCGGCTCCGCGTGGATGGGCGGCTGTTCCCGCATCCCCTTCGTCGCCGGCCTCGATTCCTACATGCCTTCCTGGCTGGGCAACATCCATCCGCGCTATGCCACGCCCTACGTCGCGCTGATCGTGCAGGCCATCGTCTCCGCTGTTCTGGTCATTCTGAATTTTGCCGGAGCTGGAGTCCAGGAAACGTTTCAGAAGCTGCTCTCCTTGGCAGTCGTGTTGCAACTCGTACCGTTCCTTTACATGTTCGGAGCGCTACTGAGGTTCTCCATCATCGAGTCCACCCCGCGCGGCCAGTACAGCCGCACCACGCTGTTTCTCGCAGGCAGCAGCGGATTACTCACCACGACCCTTGGCATTGCATTAGTGTTCTTCCCGGCCCAGCAGATCACATCGCTATGGTCCTACGAGTTATGGATGTTCGGCGGCACGCTCTTCTTCGTCGGCCTGGCCGCATTCTTCTTCTTCGTCTACGGCCGCCACAAAGCACCGCAGCCCGTAGTGGAGATGACCCGTGTGGCGACGGGCGACTCGCCCGTCGAGGCGACCGAAGCCCGCCGCTGAGTAGATCGGGAAGGGCAAATGGATCGGGAAGAGCAAATGGATCGGGAAGGGCACGACTTTAGTCGTGCCGGTAAGCGGCTATAAATTTTGGGGCTTTAGCCCCTGAGGTTAAGACCAGGAGGTCGAAACAAAATGCCCGGCGGAGTCAAAACCGAAGTTCCAAAAGAAGTCCGTACCTATCAGATGTACATCAACGACGAGTGGGTCGATAGCAAATCGACAAAAACATTCCCGGTCTACGATCCCTCCACCGAAGAAGTTATAGCCCAGGTCCCCGACGCCAACGCCGAAGACGTCAACCGCGCCGTCGCGGCCGCCAAGAAAGCATTCGAAGACGGCCCGTGGGCCACTACCACCGCCCAGGAGCGCGGCCGCGTCCTCTTCCGCCTGGCTGAAAAAATCCGCGCCAACCAGCCCGCTCTCGCCGAACTCGAATGCCGCAACACCGGCAAGCCCATCGTCGAAGCCGAGTACGACATCACCGACGCCGCCACCTGCTTCGAATACTATGGCGGCCTAGCCACAAAAGTCGTCGGCTACGTCAATCCCGTTCCTGACAACGCGATGTCTCTCTCGCTGAAGGAACCAGTCGGCGTCGCAGGGCAAATCATCCCGTGGAACTATCCGCTGCTCATGGCCGCGTGGAAGCTGGCGCCTGCCATCGCAGCCGGATGCACGTGCGTCCTCAAACCCGCCGAACAAACTCCGCTCACCGCGCTCGAATTCGCAAAGTATTTCGAAGACTGCGGCCTGCCCCCGGGCGTCGTCAACATCATCACCGGCTTCGGAGAAACCTGCGGCGCTCCGCTCGTCCAGCATCCCTGACGTGAACAAGATCGCCTTCACCGGCAGCGCCGCCGTCGGCAAGATCATCGTGAAACAGGCCGCCGACACGGTGAAGCGCGTCACCCTCGAACTCGGCGGCAAGTCGCCCAACATCTTCTTCGCCGACGCCGATTTCGAAGCCGCCATCGACGGCGCGCTCTTCGGCGTATTCATCAATCAGGGCGAAGTCTGCTCCGCCGGAAGCCGCATCCTCGTTCAGAAGTCGATCTACAAGAACTTCGTCGAAGCCATGACCGAGAAAGCCAAGAAGATCAAGCTCGGCCCGCCGCTCGATCGCGATACGAAAATGGGCGCGCTCGTCAGCAAAGAACAATACGACCGCGTCAACTCCTACATCGAGATCGGCAAGAAAGAAGCCAAGCTCGCCTCCGGCGGCGGACGCCCGGAAAAAATCGGCAAAGGCTATTACGTTCAGCCCACCATTTTCTACGACGTGAAGAACTCCGCCCGCATCGCCCGCGAAGAAATTTTTGGCCCGGTCGCCGCCGTGATTCCCTTCGAAGACGAAAAAGACGCGATGAAGATCGCCAACGATTCGCCCTACGGCTCTCGCCGCCGCCGTCTGGACCCGCGACATTTTCAAAGCCATGCGTGCCGTGAAGGCCCTGCGCGCCGGCATCGTCTGGGTGAATCACATGCAACCAACCTACGTCGAAGCCCCCTGGGGCGGCTACAAGCAATCCGGCTTCGGCCGCGAACTCGGCCCCTGGGGCATCGAAGAATATCTGGAAACCAAGCAGGTCTACATCAATCTGAACGAAGCAGCCAATCGGCTGGTACTGAAAAGCAGTTGCCAGTGGTCAGTTGCCAGTGAAGACCAAGTACCACGCGAGCCGCGAAGCGGCGGAAGAATACAGCCCACGGCGCAAGCCGTGGGTGAGAAATCAAAGATAAGCAAGCCCCGAAGGGGCGAAAGAAGATGTAATGCGGATCACCAGCTAACGACTAACGACCAACGACCAACGACGGAACTACGATGTCCACCATTCAAATCCGCACTCCAATCCCCGGCCCAAAATCCCAAGCGCTCTCCGCCCGCCGCGCCAAAGCCGTGCCCCGCGGCCTTTCCCACGGCACGCCCATCTACGTAGCCAAAGCCGAAGACGCGTGGCTCGAAGACGTCGACGGCAACCGCTACATCGACTTCGCCGGAGGTATCGGCTGCGCCAACGCCGGCCACCGCCAGGAGCACGTCGTCGAAGCCATCCAAGGCCAACTCGATAAGTTCCTCCACATGTGCGTCCAGGTTACGCCCTACGAAGGCTACATCGAACTCGCCGAGCGCATGAACCAAGTCACGCCCGGCAAGTTTCCGAAGAAAACTCTCTTCGTGAACAGCGGCGCTGAGGCCGTCGAAAATGCAGTGAAGATCGCCCGCGCCTACACCAAGCGCCCCGCGATCATCGCCTTCGAAGACGCCTTCCACGGACGCACCATGATGACGCTTGGCACTGACCAGCAAGACTCATCCTTACAAAGCAGGATTCGCCCCGTTCCCCGGCGATGTTTACCGCGTCCCGTTTGCCTACTGCTATCGCTGCTCGTACACCCTGAAATATCCCTCATGCGATCTCTACTGCGCGCGCCATCTCGAAGACACTTTCAAGCGCGTAGTCGCAAACGAAGAAGTCGCGGCGGTAATCGCCGAGCCAGTGATGGGCGAAGGCGGCTTCATCGCACCGCCGCCCGACTACTTCAAAGTGCTCGTCGACCTCTGCCACAAACACGGCATCCTCTTCATCGCCGACGAAGTCCAATCCGGCTTCGGCCGCACCGGCGCGATGTTCGCCAGCGAGCATTACGGCATCGAGCCAGATCTCATCGTCACGGCGAAATCTCTCGGCGGAGGTCTTCCGCTAGCCGCCGTTACCGGCCGCGCCGAAATCATGGATGCTCCCGGCCCCGGCGGCCTCGGCGGAACCTTCGCCGGCAATCCGCTCTCCTGCGCCGCAGCCCTGGCCGTGCTCGATTTGTTCGAGCGCGAGAATCTGCTCGCTCGCGCCAACGAACTCGGCGACCGCTTCCAGCGCCGCGCCCGCGAATGGCAGCGCCGCTGGCCCATCATCGGCGACGTTCGCGGCCTCGGCGGCATGCAAGCCATCGAACTGGTGCAAGTCGCAGGAAACGAAAGCTCCGGCCACCGACGAAACCAAAAAGATCACGCAGTACTGCTACGAGCACGGCCTGATCACGATCACCGCAGGCACGTACTCGAACGTGATCCGCGTGCTGGTCCCGCTGGTAGCAACCAACGAACAAATGGACGAAGGGCTTGATGTGCTGGAATCCGCGTTGGCAGCAGTCTGCGACAATAAAAGCGCCGTAGCCCAACTGGTCTAAAGAAACAGTTGGCCTTACTTCGTGCACCTTCGTGCCCTTCGTGGTGAAATGATTTTCAAATAGCAGAGGTTAACCCCATGACCACTGTAACCGCACCTCCTACCATCAAACTCACCAACTTCATCAACGGCCAATGGACCGACTCTCGCGCCGTTCGTCCCAGAACGAATGGCGCGACGTAATCAATCCCGCCACCGGCGAAGTCCTCGCCCAAGTCCCACTCGCCGACGCCGCCGAAGTCAATCAAGCCGTCGAAGCCGCCGCCGCCGCCTTCCCCGAATGGCGCCGCACTCCGCCCGAAGACCGCATCCAGCCGCTGTTCCAGCTGAAGATGCTGCTCGAAGATCACCTCGACGACATCGCCCGCATCATCACCCAGGAAAACGGCAAGACCTTCACCGAAGCCAAAGCCGAGATGCGCCGCGCAATCGAAAACGTCGAAGTCGCCTGCGGCATCCCCATGATGATGCAAGGCTACAACCTCGAAGACGTCGCCCGCGGCATCGACGAGATGATGATCCGCCAGCCCCTCGGCGTCACCGCCGCCATCGTGCCCTTCAATTTTCCCGGCATGATCGCATTCTGGTATCTGCCCTACGCCATCGCCACAGGCAACACCTTCATCCTCAAGCCCTCCGAGCGCGTCCCGCTCACCATGCGCTACGTCTACGAACTGCTCGAGAAGACTGGCTTGCCCAAAGGCGTAGTCAATCTGGTCAACGGCGGCAAAGCCGCGGTCGACGCGCTTCTCGACCATCCCAAAGTTCGCGCCATCAGCTTCGTCGGATCAACTCCAGTCGCGAAGTACGTCTACTCGCGCGCCGCCGCCAACGGCAAGCGCGCGCAGTGCCAGGGCGGAGCCAAGAATCACGTCATCGTTCTCCCCGACGCCGACATGCCCATGGCCACGCAAATCATCAGCGACAGCGCCTTCGGATGCGCCGGCCAGCGCTGCCTCGCCGTCTCCGTCGCAGTCACCATCGGCGAAGCGCAAAAGACTTTCCGCGACTCCATCGCCGACGCCGCCTCGAAACTCAAAGTCGGCAACGGCCTCGACAAAGACGTCCAGATGGGTCCGGTGATCACGCCGCAAAGCAAAGAGCGCGTCGAATCGCTGATCGGCCTCGGCGAAAAGCAAGGCGCGAAAGTTCTGCTCGATGGACGCAACTCGAAGATCCCGAACTACGAATCCGGCAACTTCGTAAATCCAACCATTCTCGACGACGTTCCCGCAACCAGCGATCTTGCCGACACAGAAATCTTCGGTCCCGTCCTCAGTCTCGTTCACGCCAACGACATGGACGAAGCACTCGCGTTCCTCGAGCGCAGCGCCTACGGCAACCAGGCGTCGCTATTCACATCAAGCGGATCGGCCGCGCGCCGCTTCCGCTACGAAGCCCCCGCCGGAAACATCGGCATCAACATCGGAGTCGCCGCGCCCATGGCCTACTTCCCCTTCAGCGGATGGAAGAACAGTTTCTTCGGCGATCTCCACGGCCAGGGCCGCGACGCCATCGAGTTCTACACCGACAAGAAAGTCGTTGTCGAACGCTGGGCGAAAGAGCACAGCCGCAAGTTCTAGGCTGCAGCCGAGAAGAACGATGAAGCTTCTCACCACAGAGTCACAGAGACACAGAGAAATCGAAAACGAGCAAGATCCTCGAACCGCCGCGATCATCGGTGCGGCGATCGAAGTGCACCGCCAGCTCGGCCCCGGATTACTCGAATCGGCCTACGAACAATGCCTATGCCATGAACTGCGCCTTCGCAGCTTGCCGTTCAAATGCCAGGTCGATCTTCCCGTGTCGTACAAAGGCCTGCAGCTCGATTGCGGATACAAGATCGACATAGTTGTGAACGAGGAAGTGATTGTTGAATTGAAAGCCGTTGAAAGGATTCTTCCAGTCCATGAGGCCCAACTCTTAACCTATCTGAAACTCTCGGGGAAGAAAGTCGGCCTGTTGATCAACTTCAATAGCTCGCTACTAACGCAAGGAATCATCCGTAGAGTCCTATAATGGTTTTCTCTGTGTCTCTGTGACTCTGTGGTGAATGATTTTAAAGAGGAAATGATGACCACTATAGTTGCAGCTCCGTCCATGACTGGCAAAGAAATCGTCGATCTCTCCCGCAAGCACACGCTCTACGAATGGTCGGCGCAGTCGAAAGTCGATCCCATTCCCGTCGCTCGCGCCAAGGGGATTTACTTCTACACGCCCGAAGGCAAGCGCTTCATCGACTTCAACAGCCAGCTCATGTCCGTCAACATCGGACACGGCGACGAGCGCGTCATCCAGGCCATCAGCGAGCAGGCCGCAACGCTCGCCTACGCGAACCCTTTCATGGCCACTGAACCGCGCGCGCGGCTCGGCGCGAAGCTCGCCGAAATCACTCCCGGCGATATCGACACCTTCTTCTTCACCAACGGCGGCGCTGAAGCGAACGAGAACGCCATCAAGCTCGCCCGCTTCTTTACCGGACGCCACAAGATCATCGCGCGCTATCGCTCCTATCACGGCGCCACTGCGGGCGCGATCAGCCTTACCGGCGATCCCCGCAGATGGGCCGCCGAACCTGGCATTCCGGGCGTCATCCACGTGCTCGATCCTTATCACGGCATCGAACGCGGATGGGAATCCGCGGCAACTTCGCTCGCTATGATCGAAGAGACCATTCAGCTCGAAGGCCCGCAAACCATCGCCGCGTTCATTCTCGAGCCGGTCACCGGCACCAACGGCGTTCTCGTTCCTCCTGATGGATATCTCGAAGGCCTGCGCAAACTATGCGACAAATACGGCATCTTGATGATCGCCGATGAAGTCATGTCCGGCTTCGGACGCACCGGCGAGTGGTTCGCCGTCGATCACTGGAAGGTTGTCCCCGATCTGCTTTGCATGGCCAAGGGATTAACTTCCAGCTATCTTCCTCTCGGCGCGGTCGGCATGAGGCATCACATTGCGCAGCACTTTCAGGACAAGGTCTTCTACGGCGGACTCACTTACAACAGCCATCCCATGGGCTGCGCGGCGGCACTGGCGACCATTCGGGTCTATGAAGAAGATGGCCTGCTCGACAACGCGAAGAAGATGGGCGCGATCATGAAAGCGCTGGGCGACGACTTGCAGGCGAAGCATCGCTCGGTGGGCGCGGTGCGCTCCATCGGACTGTTCGGCATCGTCGAACTGGTGCGCAGCCGCAAGACGCTTCAGCCTCTCGCTCCCTTCAACGGCACCTCCGACGAGATGGCCGCCCTCGGGCGCTTCTTCCGCGAGCAAGGGCTCTATACCTTCGTCCGCTGGAACACTTTCTTCACCAACCCTCCGCTCTGCATCAACGAGGAGCAATTGCGCGAGGCGTTTGCGATCATCGATCGCGGGCTGGAGATTACGGATAAAGCTGTTACGGACTAGTTGTCAGTTGTCAGTTGTCAGTTCTCAGTTCTCGGTGCTCAGTTCTCGGTTCTCAGTAACGGCCTATTGTGCTCGGCTTGTGTGCGGGCTCTCTTACTGCTTCTTTACCATCTGATCAAACCTTTAAGTCATCCGCTGCGTCTGCTTCTTGCAGCGCGGGCCCGACCCGTTGCCTTGACGCTGGCTGGCGGCTTGCGGCGGGCGTTCTCTGATGCGGCGGGGAAGGCGCTGCTTAGGCGCTCTGGTTCCGACTCTTCTTGCTGTTCCTGCGGCGTGTTGATGGTGGCCAGGGCTGCGGCTTGGGCGATGACCGTGGCGAAGGGTCCGGCGGACGGCGGGGCTGCGGGATATTGGGGAATCTCTTTGACCATTTCGCTTTTCGACCAATCGAAGTGGGTCTTGGTTGCGTTCCTGGCCGCGATGCTTAGGGCGCGCAGGACGAGGCGGGCGCGGGCTACGTCGATCTGGTTGCGGACGATGGCGTTGACGATTTCCATGAGCGCGGCCTGGATGGACTGCTCGTCCTCGAGCATGGCGATGGGATGAAGGCGCGACTTGGGCGGAGTGCGGACGCCGCGAATCATGCGCTGATGGAAATAGCAGAAGACTTCCTGGCGCAGAGCGGGCGAGCCGCAGCGGACGCCGTTGACCTTGATGTGAGTGCAGACACGAGTGTTGAAATTGACTGCCATGGTGGTTGAGCCTTTCGATGGTTCGGTGGTTAGGTTTCTGGTGGATTGATCTCGGGTGAAGAATATTCCGGATCGAGTTTCTAAATCTTTGATAAGGCTGGGGTTAGCGCCGTGGCGGCGGAAGAAGTCCGCGTAAAATCTTGCAAGCAAAGGGTTTGCGCACAAAATATTGAAAAATAAGGTGTTACGGACGTCGAATTTGGTGCCTGCGGGAGTGGCTAGGAGTTTCTGGGCGATGAATTTTCGGAGAAGCATACTACTTATAGTTTATGGGGGGCGGCAAGGTCGGATGTCACAGAGGGGCTGTGGATGGCTGTGGAAAAAGCGTAGGCATGTTTCCCTTGTCGTCCCTGAGTTTTCCTGCGAGCGTGGTCGGCGCTTGAGGTGCGGGCAGCCGGCGGTAGCAACTTCGGGAAGGCGCTGCCGGCGTCCGTGGTTCCGACCTTGCGCAAAAGAAGCGAAAGGCGGGGTACCCGCGCAAGAGGAAGTGATAAAGTGCGAGTGATGAGCGCCGTAGGTGCGATGCAGGCCGCTGGCGTAACAAACTCGTAGTACAGGCAGCGTCGTACCCGCCCTTGCAAAGAACGCAAGAGCGGGGCACCCACTGTTTCGGAACGCGAAGGGAAACACGAAAGGCCGGGCCACCCGCCTGGCAG
This sequence comes from uncultured Acidobacteriota bacterium, assembly GCA_963761915.1. Taxonomy (GTDB): domain Bacteria; phylum Acidobacteriota; class Terriglobia; order Terriglobales; family Acidobacteriaceae; genus Sulfotelmatobacter. The sequence goes on along the minus strand of CAVXIO010000016.1, from coordinate 217,725 downwards.
TAGATGCGGGCGTAGGGATCCTTCGACTGCGCGAGGCATTGGCTTCCGCCAATGTCTCGCTCCGCTCAGGATGACAATTTTGGGATAGATGTCTTCTATTTTTCAGCACTCATCCGATTGGCTGGTCGCGTGGTGAACTGGTTCACCGCGCTGGTTGCTGGATCGGAAATGCCGTCAGCCTGCCGTGACCACACTTTGTAGTAATACGTGGTCCCAGGCTGCAGATCGGCCATACGCACCCGAAAGACCATCTCGCTGTGACCCGGGTTGATTCTGGTCGGAGACTCTGCCGTCAAGTCAAGGTGATTGGGATCTTTGCCGTAGTGCACGACGGCGTAGTGCAGGATCGTGCCGCCCGGATTTTGTGTAGTCCAACTTATGAAGGCTAACGTGTCGCTAATGGATTCGACCATCGGGGTGGCGCTAGCTTGGCTAGGGCTCGAACCTCCCCTGCGAATGCCAGTCGTGGTTGTACAAACAATAAGCTCATGGCTATAGCGCTGATCGCGATCGTGAGGCGTGATCCATTTAGTCCGATCATATTCAACCTCCCTCTAAGTGTTGCGAGAACGCAGTTCGTTCCTTGAACAAAGGAGCTGAAAGTTGGGGCGAACCAAAAGGTTCGCCCCACGTGGTATTAACGAACGTCACGTTAGGGGCTTGAAGCCATCCACCAGAGTGTTCAAGTAGGCGACAATGTCGTCTTCTTCCTCAGACGTAAGCCAAGCTTACCGATCGTCATGTTTTCATTGTTAGGATCTTCCGGCATCGGCCAACAGGTCACCTTCTCGATGGTTCCCGTTGGACAATTGCCAGACAACACGGGAAAGGGGTACACATCGCGCGTGTTGTAGAAGTGGACGACCTCCTTCAAGCTCGTGAGATAGCCGTTGTGCATGTAAGCTTTCACGAAGCCGGGGTATGGCACCATTGCCGCGTTGCGCGCGGTCGAGGTTTGGAATTTGCCCTCGAATTGCGGCAGCAGAGCTCCCCAGCTCAAATTAGGAGGAGCGCCATAGTAACCGTCCAGGAATAATCCCATGCCTTCGTCGGTGAAACCAAAGCCGAGTGGGTTGCCGGTAAATCCCCATTGGTCCGGAGTGTCCTCCGAATACCAGGGAAGCATTACATTCTTGGGGAGACCGAGGTTGTTGTAGGTGGTGTCGGTGAATAAAGGCTGAAGCTTGCCGCCTGGCCGGTATCGCTTCCGCCCAGTTGAGTGCTCGACCCTCCATCGAGATGGCAGGTGTTGCAGCTGCCTTTGCCGCGGAACAAGTCATACCCGTTCTGCTCTTGTGTGGTGAGGGTTGCCTTGCCCGCAAGAAAGTAATCGAATTTCGAGGTGAAGGGACTGACGCTGTCGGAAGACTCATAAGCGGCAATCGACTGGCCGAACTCGTCGAAGTCTTTGTTGGCGAGAGTGCGATCCGAGGTGCTGAGCTGAAGCGGAGTGGCGTTTCCACCCAACGAAGCCGCGCCCTTCGGCGTGCTGCATACGGTCGCGACGTCGGAAGGCCAAGTAATTTCGAACGAGCCGGCGCCAAAGACCACCTCAAAGAAGAACTTGTAGTTGCTCAGTTGAGAGCTTCCACACCACGCAAGCGGGGTCTGGATTGGCCATTTCTTCGGGATCGCCTGGCGGGTCCTGGGCCTGCTCCGCCGCGGAATTCTGCAGCTTGTATCCTGTCGCCCGGCCATCCCAGAAGTTGCCGCCGTAGAAATCGGCTTGACTCTGGTTGTAATGGAGAGGCGGGAAGTAACTTGCGTAAACGTAGCTCTGTGGGTTCCGCTTCGCAATTCGGTTATTGGGATAGGCTCCGTGTACTGTGATGGGAACCGATCCCGGGTTTGATCCGCCCGTGAATACGCTCAAGATCGATATTCCGTTTCCGTAACCTGCCGCCGGGTCATGGCAATAGCTGCAGGCGACGTTCTTGTTCACAGACAGGTTGGGGTCGAAGATCTCAAGCTTGCCGAGAGTTCTCGACTTGATGGTAGGGATCGAGTTTTCCTGACTTCGCCGCGGCCAGAGCCTGAGCTTCGAGCTTGGCTTCTTCAGCCCGAATTCTCTTCGCGTCCGGATCATTCGCAATGATGCATTGAAGGTTAAGTCTTTCGCCCGGCAAGATGCATGGTTGATCGGCCGGCGGAATCTGATAAACCAGCCGGAAGTGAAAATTAAGTTGCGGTGGCGGAGTGCCCTGTGCTGACGCATCGGGAACCGCCATTAGAATAGCGAGCGCAGTTAAACCCGCTGTCGAAAGCAATGAGAATGTTTTTAAGCGCATCATGCGAGGTTCCTCCCACTAGTGTGTTTTGCGAGGTTCAGCTGAAGACACGCCAAGTACCACGGTGTTTCACTCCGTTATCTCGCCGTTACATCCTTGGCGCGGAGATGCCGCGGATCGAGTTGTCTGGAGAAAGCGGGTAGTCGAGCCGAATACAAAACGGGGCGCGCAACAAAACTACCACCCGGCCAACAAGTGAGGAGATGCCACTGGGACTAATAGATCCAGTATGCACCGTACAACGAGAGCTAGTTATAGAGTAATTGGAAAAGGTGGCACATGCAATACCGGAGTTGCTCGATTAACGCATCGTTTAATAGCATTTGAGTTATAAGTGTGCGCATCTACCTAGATGCGAAAGGGGGCGGCTAGCAGGCGGAATGGGAGTGTGATTGCCAGGAAGACAATCTCTAAGAGTCCGTGAACTGCTACGCCTATGATGCGGAAAGGGAGGAGCAGCAGCCAGACGAAGGGGTAAGCTATCAGGGCCAAGATCGCCAGCGGCCAGCAGAATACGAAAAGGATGCACCAGAGGAGGAACGTTAGCATGGGGAGACCTCCTTAAATTGTATCTTCTAATTAATTGTACGGAATGGGATGAGGGGAAGTTCCGTGATCTTTCGTCCGGCTGGGGCTGGTTGATTTTGTCCCCTTGTTGGAACTGTAAAGAGTTGCTTGCCGCCGGCCGATAGAGAGTAAGGCCACCACTCTCGGGCCGCTATGACTTCCTTAAGCAAAGCGATTGCCGTGTGCGCACTGATGATTCTGTTAGGCATCGGGGCACTCTCGTACTGGGGTACGGTGCGGGACGAGGAAGACCGGGAGTGGGTCACCCACACGCTGCTTGTGGTTGAGAAGCTGCAAAAGGTGCGCATCGACATTACGCAGGCTGAAACTGGCCAACGTGGTTACATGCTGACTGGACAGGATCGATACCTTGAACTATATGGGGCGGGTGTCAGCCAGGTGCGGGAGGATGTGAAAGAGCTGCCGGATCTGATCTCGGACAACCCGCGGGAGCGGGAAGCGATCCAGCGGCTGGAGCCGTTGATCGCGGCCAGGCTGGCGGAGCTGAGTGAGGGAATCGAGGTGCGGAAGCGCAGCGGAATGCTGGCTGGGGTGGAAGCCCTGGCCAAGGGGAATATCGGGGAACGGTCAATGCAACAGATCGCGGCACAGATCGGGGAGATGCGGCAGACGGAAGCGCGGCTGTTGAGCAGGCGATTGGAGACGGCGGCGGCGAGTACGCGGAAGATGAAGGCCGTCATCGTTTGTGGAAACGCGTTGGGCATTCTTATTCTGTTGGTGGCGGGCTTTGTGATTCACCGGGAAACGAACCGGCTCAATCTGGCGAAGGAGGAACTCAAGCAGGTCAACGAATGGCTGGAACGCCGGACAGGGGAACTGTCGGAGACAAATACCGAGCTGGAGAGTTTCGCCTATTCCGTAGCCCATGACCTGCGGGCACCGCTGCGGCACATCGCGGGATATTCCCATATCGCCTTGCGGGATTACGGTCCCAAGCTGGATGCGGAAGCGCGGCGCTACCTGGAGAAAATTGCGGATGGGGCTGAAAAACTGGGGCATCTGGTGGATGATCTGCTGAGTCTGTCGAAGGTGGGGCTGCAGGAACTCGCGCTTCAGGATGTCAGGCTGGATTCGCTGGTGCGCAAGGTGGTCAGCAACCTTGCCCGGAATGTTCAGGACGGGATATCGAGTGGCGGATCGGAGATTTGTTCAGCGCGGAATGCGATCCGACGTTGATGAGACAGGTCTTCGTGAACCTGCTGTCAAATGCTGTGAAATACACAGGGAAGCGGGAACATGCGGTAATCGAAGTGGGAAAGAGGATGCAAGGTCAGGATCACGCGATCTTTGTGCGGGACAACGGAGTGGGCTTCGAGATGCAGTATGCAGGGAAGCTTTTCGGGGTTTTTCAGCGTCTTCACAGAGCTCGCGATTTCGAAGGCACCGGCGTAGGGCTGGCGATAGTGCAGCGCATCATACGGAAACACGGCGGGCGGATTTGGGCGGAAGCGGAGCTGGATCGAGGAGCGACGTTTTTCTTTACGCTGAGATCGCCCGAGAAGAATACGAGCAAGCAACCAGAAGTTCCAATGGAGAATGGAGTCACGCATGCCGCACAGAGTTGAGGTTTTGCTGGTCGATGATAGCCCCGATGACGTGGAATTGGCGATTCGCGAATTGCGCCACCACAAACTGGCCAACGACATTCAAGTCGTGGAGGATGGGGCGGAGGCGCTCGACTTCCTCTTTTGCCGAGGTTCATACAAGAACCGGACGTTTTCCAATCCTCCGAAACTGGTGCTGCTTGATGTGAAACTTCCCAAAGTGGATGGTCTGGAAGTGCTGAAGGCGATCCGGGCCGATGAGCGAACCAAGGCGATCCCGGTTGTGATTCTCACTTCTTCAAAGGAACAAAAAGATTTGATCAAGGGTTACAACCTGGGAGTGAGTGCATACGTTCAGAAGCCAGTCGACTTCGAGCAGTTCAGCGAAGCCATCCGACAGATCGGGATGTTTTGGATGCTGCTCAATGAGGCGCCTCCGGCGGCAGCATTTGTGGCGAGCAAGGCCAAAGGAGCCTAAAAAGAGGAGATGAATCCAAAGCCCGGTGTGGTTGCGACAGAAGTTCCGGCGAGCGTGGCGGAACGGAGGCGATTTCCTCGATACCGCTAGAGCGAAATTATTCGTAGCGGAGGGCTTCGGCGGGGAGGGTTCTGCCTGCGGACCAGGACGGGTAGAGAGTGGCGATGAACGATACGCCGATGGCTACCAGGGCCACAAGAACGCCATCCATCAGGCGCGGGGCGAAGGGGACGTAGTCGATGGAATAGACTTCGGGCGAGAGCGAGATCATGTGATAGTGGCCGCCGGCGTAGGAGATGGCATAGCCGAGTAGCAGGCCGATGGCGGTGCCGATTACGCCGATCAGGACTCCCTGGGCTATGAAAATGTTTCGGACCTGCGATTTGCGTGTGCCGATCGACATCAGCACGGCGATGTCTTTGGTTTTTTCCATGACCATCATGATCAGAGAAATCAGGATGTTGAGAGCGGCTACGAAGACTATGAGTCCGATAGTGATGAAGGTCACCAGGCGTTCGAGGCGCAGGGCGTGGAAGAGCGCTTTGTTCTGTTCCATCCAGTTGGTGGTCATGAAGCCTTTGCCGGCGGCGGCTTCGAGTTCGCGGGAGACCTGGTCGGCTTTGTAAATGTCATCGACTTTGAACTCGATTACCGAGATCAGATCGCCCAGGCCGAAGAGGCGCTGCGCGTCGGAGAGGCGAGTGAACGCCCAGGATGAGTCGTAATCGAAAAATCCGGAGTTGAAGATTCCGACTACGCGGAAGCGGCTGTATTTTGGGACCATGCCGAAGGGAGTTAGCTCCCCTTGGGGGCTGGTAACTAACACGACGGAGCCTACTGTCGCGCCTAGATTGTCGGCCATGTCTTTGCCGAGAATGATGGGCGGCATGGCGGCTACTCGGGCTTGGACTGCGGCGAGGTCATCGGGAGACTCGGTCGCTGGCGCTCCATGGTTCGTCTCTGGGGTGGGAGTCTCTGGGGTGGGAGTGGGTTCTTCCAGTTCGGTGGCTGATCCTTCTTTCACTGAGTTCAGCAAGTCTCCTACCTTGCGCTCGTTGGCGGGGATCATGCCTTTTAGAATTGCGCCGCGGGCGCGGGGACCACGCGAGATAAGGACCTGCTCAAAAATTGCGGGAGCGGCGGCAACTACATGGGGCTGCCTCGAGAGGCGATCGAGAAGCGGCGGCCAATCTTTGATGCCGTCATCGGCGATGCGCAGCAGGCTGATGTGGGAAGTGGAGCCGATGAGACGCTCCTGCAGGTCCTGGCGGAAGCCGTTGTTGATGGCGAGGGCGACGATGAGGGAAGCTACTCCGGCGGCGACTCCGAGAATCGAGATGCCGGTGATGATGCCGATGAACGCCTGGCGGCGCTTGGCGCGCAGGTAGCGAGTCGCGATGAAGAGTTCGAAGCGCATGGCCCGGCTTCCGGCTTCCGGCTTTCGGCCGTCGGCTTTCGACCAAGTTGCGATTATAGCTTTACCTTTGGCACCAGGGCGGGAACGGCGGACCGATAGTTGCGGTATGCGTCGCCGAATCTGTTTTCTAGTTCTTCGTCTTCCGTCTTGATCATTATCGCGCCGGTGACGATTGCGAATGCGGTCAATGCCCAGCAGACTGCTAGGCCTGAGCCGACGGTCCAGGCCAGCATTTCGCAGAGATGGGCCAGATAGACGGGATGGCGTATGCGGGCGCGAATGCCGGTAGTTATCAGGCGTTGGTCGCTGTGGTCGGGCAGGATTTCGGGTGATCCTCGAAGTTGCGTGAGGGTGAAGTGGTGGTGGGAGAGTCTGTAGAGAATAAGTCCGGCGCAGAATAGAAGAGCGGCGGGAATCAAGGTCCGTGGATTTTCGTAGAGCAGGATGCTTCGCCACGGGGCTGTGATCGCGGCGGCAGCGGCCCACATTGCGATCCAGATGGGCAGAAGGATTTTGTATGGTGAGGTACGGCGCGAGCGCCAGAATTCTGCGCGGGGATGGATCAGAAGCCAGTAGGCGGGGATGGTGGAGTAGATGACGCAGAGGATCCAGGCGAGGGTTCGGACGAACGTCATACGCTGATTCTAGCTGCTCGAAATCGTAGTAGTCGTGCAGTTCGACGGCGAGCGGCCGTGTGAATGCGGGAGATCCCTCGTCCCGCTGGTGAAAACGCGGGACTTCGGGATGACGTCAAAGCGATAAAATCGTCAACCCATGCACCACCTGTTGTTCTATGGCACATTAGATGATCCATGGCCGCAGGTGACGACTCCAAAGCTGGACGGGTTGCGTTTACGCATCCGGGGTTTGTGCTGTTTCAGATTGCGCGCTTTCTTATAGTGGCTGCGGTGGAAATGCAGGCGGTCGCGGTGGGATGGCAGGTCTACGACATCACCAAACGGGCGCTCGATCTTGGGTTGGTGGGGCTGGCGCAGTTTCTTCCGGGCATTTTGCTGTTTCTGGTTTCCGGGCACGCGTCGGACCGATTCGACCGGCGCAAGGTGCTGGGCGCGTGTTATGCGGGATACGCGGTGTGCTCGGCGCTGTTGTTGTTTATTGCGGAGCGCGGGGTGCATTCGGTCCGGCCGATTTACGCGGTTCTGATCTTGCTGGGCGTGGTGCGGTCGTTCAACGGGACGGCGAGCCGGTCGATTCTGCCGCAACTGGTTCCTGACGAACATTTCGGCAACGCGGTGGCGTGGAATGCCACGACGTTCCAGGCGGCCACGATTTTGGGACCATCGCTTGGTGGAATTCTTTACGCTTTGTTTCGCGGGCCGTCTGCGGTTTATGCGGCTGCGATGGTAACTGCGGTGGGCGCGTTGTTCTCCATGTTCCGCATCAAGACCCGGCCGCAGGCGCGGCGGCGCGAGCCGGTTTCGCTGAAGACTGTGCTGGCAGGATTGCATTTTATCTGGCGAGAGAAATTGATTCTGGGCGCGATTTCGCTGGACTTGTTTGCGGTGCTGCTGGGCGGGGCGGTGGCGCTGCTTCCGGTTTACGCTCGAGAGATTTTGCATACCGGGCCTTGGGGATTGGGATTGTTACGTACTGCTCCGGGCGTGGGCGCGGCGATGATGGCGGTGGCGCTGGCGCATCGACCGCTGCGCGGGCGGGCGGGGCCAACGCTGTTGTGGTCGGTGGCAGGATTTGGAATCTGCACGATTTTGTTTGGGGTTTCGACGAGCCTGGCGCTGTCTTTGATTTCGCTGATCTGTTTGGGCGCGGCCGATATGGTTAGCGTGATCATTCGGGCTACGCTGGTGCAGTTACGCACTCCCGATGAAATGCGCGGGCGGGTGATGGCTGTGGATATGGTTTTTATTGGGACTTCGAATGAGTTGGGACAGTTTGAATCCGGATTGACGGCGCAATGGTTTGGGACTGTTCCTGCGGTTTTGCTGGGTGGAGTGGGAACGCTGGTGGTAATTGCGGTGTGGGCTTGGGGGTTTCCTGAGCTGAGGCGCGCGGGGGAACTTAGCGCTATGAGGAGCGTGGCGGAAGAGGTTGCAGAGGCGGCTGAGAGAGTGCAATAGCGCTCGGCGGGGGGTGGTGGAAATGCCTGTCAGGGCCGATGGTAGTGTCGGCAAACATGGGGTCCTTCGACTACGCGGATGGTTCGCTTCGCGAACCATCCGCTTCGCTCAGGATGACAACCTACTTCGCGCGAATCAGGGTTTTTGCGGCGCCCATGTTTTCGTAGCGGTCGTAGACTCGCACTACTACTACGTGCTCGGATGAAGGCACGCCATCTTTTGCCGTTTCGGGCGTGATCTTGAAATCGTAATTCTCGGTTTTGGCGTCGGAGAGTTGGCCGACTGGCTCGACGTAGTGCCAGTCGCCGGCATCCACCGAGCATTCGGCGCGCTTGATGGGAGAAAAGCCATCGCCGGCGCGGAAGGTGACATGAATCTGGCCTGCTTCGGCCGAAGCGGTTAAGTTCTCGATGCGCGGCGGAGTGGTATCGACTTCGAAGCGCCGACTTTCTCTTGACGCTGTTAAAGCTTCACCGGGGGAGTGCGATGGCGCATCGGAAGCGACTACTTTGACGGTGTAGCCGCCATCGGGCAGGAGGCTGGCGTCGAAGGAATAGGCCTTGTCGGTGAGATTGTCTTTGAGGGGAAGCCAGCGGGTTTCGCCGTCGCCGCGATAGTAGAGGGAATAGACGAGTTGGTCATCGTTCTCATCGTGCGCGCTCCACTTCACGCCGACGGAATCGCGATCGTGGGAACTCGGTGTGGGAATGTCGAAGTGTGTACCGGACGATCCGGTGGAATCTAGACCGAGGCTGATGCCGGAGCTTTTCGGTTGTGTCTGGTACTTGACGCCAATCTGGACGGTTACGTCGTCGATTTCGGGAGCGACATTCTTAGGCAGATAATTTAGAGCTACGCTGTCGACGAGAGGGGTAGTGGCTCCGGCGTGGAGTACGGCCTTCCATTGCGTATAGCGGGCGGGCGGGATTCCGGTTTCGGCGTCCTTTGACAGGTCGATCTTTCTCCACGGGCTCCAGTTGCGGTCGGGATTATCGACGTTGCCGCTGCGAGCGTAGAGATCTACGTTGCCGGCGCCACGAAACTCGGCACGGCCCCAGCGAGAGAAAATTCTGGCGTCGAAGACATCGCCCTGGTAGGTGCCTTCGGCTTCGGGCCCGGGGCCCAGGACAAAAATCTTTCCAAGATTGCTGGTTGAGGCGTAGAGGCCGCCGCCGGGAGCTTTGGCAAAGGCGGTGACTTGCGAAGCCGGGGCTTTCAGCAGATCGGAAAAATCATCGAGGCCGGTGATGGCAAAGATGTGGCCGCGATTGCCGGTGCCGGCGAGGAGGCGTCCCTGAGAATCGAAAGCGAGGGAATAGACGATGTCCTCATGGGAGGTCCACATGCGGGCGGGCGAGCCGTCGGGCGCGATGCGATAGACATCAGAGCCGCTGCCGGCGCCGCCGCCGGGAAATGGAAATGGGCCGGCCATTGGGGGAGCGCTGGGCGTGGTCGAGATGGTCATGCCGGGAACTTGCGGCGCATTGCTGCCTGCGGGTGGATTGGATGACAGATTGATGAGAGCGGCTGATGCGGCGGAAGAACTGGAGCTGCCTGTGCTGCGCTTTTCGCCGACTGCTGCTGCGTAGATGTTGTCGGCGCGATCGAGCGCGAGGGCAGTGATCTCTTTCTTGGGGGCGCTGTAGAGCACGAAGCCCTCGCCAGCGGGAGAAATGCGGTAGATGAGTCCGCTGCCGTCGGAGCCGGCGATGAGATTGTCTTGCGCATCGAAGGCCAGGACGCGAATGTGGGTTTCGTCGCTTTTGAAAAATACGGAATGCTCGCCTTTGGGAGTGACGCGATAGATTTCTCCGTGATCGCCGGTGGCTACGTAGAGGTTGCCGGATTTGTCGAGTGCCAGGTCCCAGATATATTTTGTCCCGGGCTCGAAATAGACGGAAGAGGTCCAGGAGGGGTCGGCGGTGGGTTTGGCGGCGTCTTTGTCTTTGTCTTTGTCCGGAGCGCCGTCTTTGTCTTTATCTTTATCTTTGTCTTTGTCTTTGTCTTTGTCTCTATCTTTGTTTCTGCTTTTGTGCTCGGAGTTGGGCGTGTGTTCGAGCTTGTATACCTTTCCATCGGGGGCAGTAGCTGCGTAGATTGCGCCGTCGGGGCCGGTTCGCAACGCTTGCACCTGGAGCTCTTTGGGCTCAAAGATGATCGTCGCTTTGCCATTGGGCGTGATGCGGTAAACGCGAGCGGGAGCGCCTGCCGCGACATACAGGTTGCCGGCATCATCGGCGGCGATTGCCCAGATGTAGGTGGAAGGGGTGGCGTAGAGGCTTTTGAAGGTTGGGGCGAGGGCGAGACCGCCGATGCTGCGAATCGCGACGCCGGTGGCTGTCCCTTTAGTAAGTTCGTCGAATTTCGACTGTTCCCAAGTGCGCGTGCCCTGGGCTTGCGACAACGGCCCGGCGCCGATCAGATTTGTAAGAAGAAAAGCAGTAATGAGGAGAAAGAAAAGCTTTCGCGCGCTGTGCAATTTCATACCTCGAAACGTCGTTGTGGGATGAGTTCAGGTTACCATGGCCGAGAGGTACGAAGCTGCAGGCCAGGGTGAAGCGAGATACAGGTTCGGTTCGCCGGGAGGCCATTTTCCCGTGGTATCGTGGGTTTTATGCATTCTTCGCGTGCGGATCTGCTGCGAGTGCTTGCCTACAAGAGTTTCCGGTTGGGCGAGTTCAAACTGTCTTCTGGCGGGACGAGCGACTACTACATCGACTGCCGGGTGACGACTCTCGACGCCAAGGGTGCGCGGCTGACTGGCGAAGTGTTCACGGATGAAATCCGGGAACGGGGATGGAAGCCGCAGGCTATCGGCGGGCTGACCATGGGGGCCGATCCGATCGTGGTGGCGGTCTCGGTGGTGAGCGGCGAACTGAACGGGTTTCTGGTGCGGAAGGCGGAAAAGCAGCACGGGACCGGCCAGCGCATTGAAGGATTTCGGGAGAAGGGCGCGCGGGTGGTGATCGTCGACGATGTTTGCACTACGGGAGCCTCGACCGTGCAGGCGATTGAAGCGGCGCGCGAGTTTGGGTTCGAGGTGGCCGGGGTTATGTGTCTGGTGGAACGCGAAGAGGCTAAGGGAAGGCCAAGCGTGGAGAAGGCCGCGGCGCCCGCGCCTTTCGTCACGATATTCACGGCTAAGGATGTGCGCGCCGAACATATTCTTCAGACCGACGATACGGGCCCGGTGATTTTTGCTGTCGCGGCTAATTGTGAGATTTGCGGCCGACCGGCCGTCACGAATATGCCGAGAAACCGCTGCGCGACACACAAAGCCTAGAAGGCGCGATTCGTCGCACGTGCTCCCAGCGAGATGAAGATCCTCGTGGAGCGGATCGTTCGAGAGAGGGTTCGAGTTAGTGAGGGCCGGGGAGGTTGCTGCTCCAGCAATCGGCGACGATGAGCCACGCTCCCAGACGGCGCCAGGCCTTCAAGTATTTGCCGCGGTCGGCGAGGATGGTGCTGTCGGGCTGGCGGACGGCGACGTTATAGCGCCCGATCTCCATGGCGAGGTCTCCGGAGGCTTCGACCCGGGTGGTTTCGAGGCGAAGATCTTCGTAACCTGCCTCGCCGAACTGGCGCAACAAACGCTCGATGGCCTTGTTGCCGTGGGCGGGGTCATAGTGCGGCGCCATGAATACGCCATCCTGAGCGAAGAGAGCGGCAACTTGATCGTAGTTGCCGGTGTTGAACGAAGTAACGAAATCCTGAGAAAGATTACGAATCAGGGACTCAACGTCCAAGAACGGACGAGAGTCCGCCAGGGAACTGGAATAGGGCCGATACATCTACTACCTCCTGGGGGAAGGCCAAGAGCGGCGTCCATGGCCAGATGGACCACGCTCTTCAATGCAGGGGCATTCTAGCGCAAAAGGGTCTGTGGAAGAAGGAAAGATTTGTGAATAGAATAGGGAAAAAATTTCAGGAGTCGGCGATACGGCGAGAACTGACGACGAGCGTGATGCGGGCGTGGGCGGATCTACGCAGGGGTATGTTTCGGGTACGAGCGCGGGCGGGGAGGGACAGGGGCGGGGGGTGCAGCATCCGGAGCGATTCTGTCCGAATTGCTCGACTGAATTGAAAGAGAGCCGATGTAAGTTGAGTTGTCCGGTGTGCGGGTTCTACTTGAGTTGCTCGGATTTTTATTGAGCTGTCGAATCGAAAATCCAAAAACTTAACCACAGGGCACAGAGGCCCACGGGGTACGCTGAGCCGCCGTTCTGACAGGGTGAACGATAGGCGTCTACAATGGCCATGGACTTAATTTAATGTCCTGATGAGGAGAACGTGATGGAACGCAAGGCTAGCGCAGTATGGAAGGGCGGGCTGAAGGATGGGAAGGGATCGATTTCAGCGCCGGGGGGAGTGCTGAAGGACACTCAGTATTCGTTTACGTCGCGATTTGAGAACGGTCCGGGGACGAATCCGGAGGAGTTGATTGCGGCGGCGCATGCGGCTTGTTTTTCGATGGCGCTTTCGGCGCAACTGGGCGGAGCGAACCTGACGCCGGAGAGTATCAGCACGAACGTGACGCTGACGATGGAGAAGCAGGATTCGGGGTGGACGATAACATCGAGCCACATCGATGTAGTGGGCAAGGTTCCGGGGGCGGACGCGGCGGCGTTTCAGAAATATGCGGAGGCGGCGGAGAAGGGTTGCCCGGTGTCGAAGGTGCTGAATGCGAAGATTACTATGAACGCGAAGCTGGGGTGAGTTCGGCTTCCGGTTTCCGGCGCCCGGCGCAGAAATTCTTTTCACCACAGAGGCACAGAGACACAGAGAAGGTGGGAGAAAAGATCTTTCTTCGGTGCTGCAGGTTGGTTTGACAGCCTGTGACACGGCTGTAAAATAGAACGGTTGGTCTTCCTGACTCGGCGGCCTTGGGGCCGCCGCTGCATTGCAATTCAGATTGCCATCGTGGCGGAATTGGCAGACGCGCATGGTTCAGGTCCATGTACCGGCAACGGTGTGGGGGTTCGAGTCCCTTCGATGGCACCAGGTATTTCGGACGAACTGGGGCTAAAGCCCATTTTATTTCGCCCTTTACGCGGCCCGCTGAAGCGCCGCTCTTCCACGCTGAGTCGCGTCTTGAATCTCTGCCATGAACGCGTTCTCAGGTGGCCACTACTTGGGAAGTGCCATACACTCTCTTTCATGAAAAATCCTGTGAGTGTGACCTGGCGAGTGGGCTTGCTGCTGCTGGGGTTGTGTGTGGTATGTGCGGCGCAGAAGGTGGCGATCACGATGGACGATCTGCCGCTGAACGGGATGCTGCCTCCGGGCGTCACTCGCGCGGAGACTACGAGGGATGTGCTGGCGGTTCTGAAGAAGCGGCATGTGCCCGCGATTTATGGATTCGTCAATGCGAAAAAGCTTGAGGGAAACGCGGATGGCGCGGAGGCGTTGAAGTTGTGGGCGGCGGCGGAGCCGGTGGGAAATCATACCTATGGGCATATGGATCTGGAACAGAATTCGGCGGAGGCGTTCGAGCGTGAGATCGAGGAGGACGAGCCGGCGCTGGAGTTGTTGGGGACGAAGGAGGATTGGCGCTGGTTGCGGTATCCGTATCTGCATGAAGGGGACACGGTGGAGAAGCGGCGCGCAGTGCGGGCTTACTTGAAGGCGCGCGGGTACAAAATTGCGCAGGTGACGCTTGACTGGGAAGATTACCTGTGGAACACGGCGTATGCGCGATGCGTGGCGAAGAACGATGTGAAGTCGATCGCGTGGCTGCGGTCGAGTTACCTGAGCACCGCATCGGAGTTCCTTGATCTGGGGCGGCAGCAGGCGAAGTTGATTTATGGGCACGAGATCAACTACGTGCTGCTGATGCATCTGGGAGCGTTCAGCAGCACGATTCTGCCGGAGGCTTTGGATTTGCTGAAGAAAAAGGGATTCAAACTGGTGACGCTGGAAGAGGCGGAGAGCGACCCGGCATATGAGGAAGATCCAGACGTGGGATTGCACGATGCGGGAACTCTGCTGGATCAATGGATGCTGGTGAAGCAGATCAAGTATCCGGAACACGCAGAGAAGCCCTACAAAGAGGTTGAGAGCGTTTGCCAGTAATGGGCGCTGTTGAAAGCAGGCTTCCGGCGCTCGGCCGAGATGCTTCCCGTATAATTCAAGCTTATTTATGGTGGTCTCCCTCGACCAGATCGTGGACTCTACTCGCAGAAAGGTGGCCGCGGCGAAGAACGCGGCGGATTTGCGGGAACTAGAGCGGCGCGCCGAACGGCATGAGCCACGTGGGTTTCGGCGGGCGCTGGAGGAAAAGAGCCGGGGCGGCGGCGTGGCGGTGATTGCGGAGTTGAAGAAGGCGTCGCCCTCGAAGGGATTGATCCGGGCAGAGTTTCTTGTGGATGAGTTGGCGCAGGAGTTGGAGGCGGCGGGGGCGGCGGCGCTTTCGGTGCTGACCGATGAGGACTTCTTTCAGGGGTCGCTGGGGAATTTGCGGTTGGCGTCGGCGGTGGTGAGGGTTCCGTGCTTGCGCAAGGATTTTATAGTGGATGAGTTTCAGTTACTGGAGGCGCGGGCGAATTCTGCGGATGCGGTGTTGCTGATTGTGACGGCCTTGACGCAGGCAGAGTTGGAGACGCTGGCGAAGAGCGCTCGCTCGCGCGGGCTGGATATTTTGTGCGAAGTGCATGATGAGGCTGAGTTGACGCGGGCTCGGGATGCGGGATGCGATTTGATTGGGGTGAACACGCGTGATTTGCGGACATTCAAGGTGGACGGGGAGATGGCGTTCCGGCTGGCGGAGCGGCTTCCGAAGAATGTGCTGCGGGTGGCGGAAAGCGGGATTCGGTCGGGAGAGGATATTGCGCGGCTGCGGGCGGCTGGGTATCAGGCGTTTTTGATTGGGGAGGCGCTGATGCGGGCGGAGCGACCGGGAGAGGCGCTGCGGGAGTTGATTGCGAGTAGTGAGCGAGTTGCGAGTACCGAGTAGGGTGAGGCTGGCGCAGGCAGCCTGCGTGAAAGAGAATCCCCTCGATGGGTGCCGCTTGCGCTGCGAGTAAGGGATCCTTCGACTCCGGTTGTGCTTCGCTTCGCGAAGCACATCCTGCGCTCAGGATGACAATTTTTTAGCTGAGACGGTTGCAATGACTTGGGTCAAGATTTGCGGGATGACGAATTTGGAGGATGCGCTCTTCGCGGTTGAGGCCGGGGCGGATGCGGTGGGGTTTGTGTTTTATGAGAAGAGTCCGCGGTAAGATGAGTGTCGAGGACGGCGCGGGAGATTGTGGAGAAGTTGCCGGAGGGTGTGGAGAAGATTGGGGTGTTTGTGTGAATGGTGGCGAGCTTGATCCGGCGAGAGTCTTCTGGAAGGCTGGATTGACTGGAATGCAGTCCTATTTTTCGCCGGGGAGCCATGCAGCGGGCCCACGGGGAATACTAGAAGCGTCTCTCCTTCCAAAGCGCGCGCGATTTATGATCGCGCTGCCGATGCAGGTGTTTGGCGAGGACGTAGAACAGATCGAGATATCCCCGGACTTCGCAAATCAGAGAAAGAATCGTCCAGAAGGTCTTTCGCTCCCAGAGGATCTATTACGGCACGTTTGTGCTGGATTCGGGCGACGTGCGTACGCCCGGTGGTACGGGTAAGACCTTTGATTGGGAGAAGGCAGTCCCGATCGGTGAGGGGATACGGCGGGGCGGTGCAAGCTGATCGTGGCGGGCGGTTTGACGGCAGAGAATGTTGGCGAGGCGATGCGCGTTCTGAAACCTTGGGGTGTGGATGTGGCTTCTGGTGTCGAAGCGAGGCCGGGGAAGAAGGATCCGGAGAAGGTGCGGGCGTTTGTGAAAGCGGTGAGAGAGATCGATAAGAAGACGAGTTAACGATGGCTACGGTTCCAAGAACAACCAAAGTCAAAATCCCCGCCCTCTCGCAAAGAGCGCGAGAAGGATGTGGCACCCTGCGCGCTGCTGTTCCCGTGGGTGAACCTGGACGTTTTGGCGTTTATGGCGGGCGGTATGTGCCGGAAACTTTGATGGCGGCGCTGGAGGAGTTGGAGCGGGAGTATGAGAAGGCGAAGCGCGATCCGAAATTTCAGAAGAGGTTGGACGAGTTGCTGCGGACTTATGCGGGGCGTCCTACGGCGCTTTCGTTTGCGCGGCGGCTTACTGAGAAATTGGGTGGGGCTAGGATTTATTTGAAGCGGGAAGATTTGCTGCATACCGGGGCGCACAAGATCAATAACTGTTTGGGGCAGGCGCTGCTGGTGGAACGCATGGGCAAGCGGCGGGTGATTGCGGAGACGGGCGCGGGGCAGCACGGAGTTGCTACGGCTACGGTTTGCGCTTTGTTGGGGTTTGAGTGCGTGGTGTACATGGGAACCGAGGACATGCGGAGGCAAGAGTTGAATGTGTTCCGCATGCGGCTGCTGGGCGCGGAGGTGCGCGGAGTGGAATCGGGGTCGCGGACTTTGAAGGATGCGATCAACGAGGCTATGCGTGATTGGGTCACGAATGTGCGGACTACACATTATTTGTTGGGGAGCGTGCTGGGGGCGCATCCGTATCCGACGATGGTTCGGGATTTTCATCGCGTGATTGGGCGCGAGGCGCGGGCGCAGATTTTGAAGGCTGAGGGGAAGTTGCCGGCGGCGGTGATTGCTTGCGTGGGCGGAGGATCGAATGCGATTGGAATTTTCTACGAGTTTATAAAGGATAAGAAAGTTCGCTTGATTGGAGTGGAGGCCGGTGGACGCGGCGAAGGGCTGGGCGAGCACGCGGCGCGGTTTCGCGGAGGGTCGCCGGGAGTTTTGCAGGGGACTTATTCCTACGTGCTGCAGGATTCTTCGGGGCAGATTGCGAATACACATTCGGTTTCGGCGGGGCTGGATTATCCGTCGATTGGGCCGGAGCACGCGGAGTTAAGAGATGCGGGGCGGGCGGAGTATGTTCCAGCGTCGGATGCGGAGGCGCTGGCGGCGACTACTTTGCTGGCGCGGACGGAGGGGATTATTCCGGCGCTGGAGTCGGCGCATGCGGTGGCAGAAGTGGTGAAGCGCGCGCCGAAGATGAAGAAATCTGACGTCGTGATTGTTAATATTTCCGGGCGCGGAGATAAGGATATTGGGATCATGCGGGAATCGTTGAAGTTGGATTGAAATCAAGAACCTTTACCACGGAGCACGCAGGGTTTCACAGGGTAGACCTAACCCTCATCGATTTCAGATCATGCCTTTATCTTTTTATAGGAAGCCGGCGCTGGTGGTGTATGTGACTTGCGGCGATCCGGATCTGGCGACTACGCGAGATGTTGTACTGGCTGCGATTGAGGCGGGCGCGGATGTGATTGAGTTGGGCGTGCCGTTCAGCGATCCGGTGGCGGATGGTCCGGTGATTCAGCGGGCCAGCGAGCGGGCGCTTCGGAATGGAACGTGCCTGGCGCAGGTTTTGACGCTGGCGGCGGAGGTGCGGCAGCATGCGCAGTCTACTGGCTTGGTTGTGTTTTCGTATTTGAATCCGATCCTGCGCATGGGGATGGAGAAGTTTTGCATGGTGGCGCGTCATGCAGGAGTGGATGGCGTGCTGATCACAGATTTGCCTGTGGAAGAGGCGGGCGAGTATTTGCGGGCGATGAAGACGCACGATTTGGCACCGGTTTTCCTGGCGGCGCCGACGAGTCCAGATGCGCGACTGAAGCGGATCGCTGACGCGTCGCGAGGATTTGTTTATGCTGTATCGCGAACCGGGGTGACGGGTGCGCGGCAGAAACTAGCCGATGATGCGCAGAAATTAGTACGGCGGCTGCGGCGCTTTACCAAGTTGCCGATCGCGGTGGGGTTTGGGATCTCGAATGCGGAGCAGTTCGCCGAAGTCGGAAAGTTTGCGAATGCGGTGGTGGTGGGTAGCGCGATTGTGGAGACGATTGAGCGGAATCGGGGGCGGGAAGCGGCGGCAGTGGGAGAGTTTGTGAGAAGGCTATCAGCTGTCAGCTCTCAGCCGTCAGCTCAGATTCAGATGTTGTGATTTGCCTCTGGTTTCCCGTTAGGATTCCGAAGGCTTGGAAATCGCTACCCTTGCAGATTGACTTTGCTGAGAGCTGATGGCTGAAAGCTGAGAGCTTGGTACATGGATATTGCGGATTGGCGTAAGAAAATTGATGAGCTTGATCGGCGACTGGTGGAGTTGCTGAGCGAGCGGGCGCGCGCGGCGGTGGAGATTGGGCGGCTGAAGCGGGATACGGACTTGCCGATTTACGAGCCGGAGCGGGAGCGGATTGTGTTTGAAAATGTGCAGAAGATGAATAGAGGTCCGCTACCGGGCAAGGATTTGGTGAGAATTTTTGAGCGGATCATGGATGTGATGCGGAATATTCAGAAAGAGGGGCTGGGAGACAAGAGGGAGGCGGCGAAGGCGGAGACGGAGTTGGATTCGGAAGTGAATGATTGAGGCGGTAATAGATTAAGGAGAAAGCAGGGGTGATGGGCGCAGAAAACAGGTTCCTCGCTTCGCTCGGAATGACAAACAGTGGGGGAAATGACGGTATGGTAGATGCTGGAGGCTAAAGCTGGAAGTTGAGAGCTAGACGCTAGAGATTTTCTTATGATTGTGGCGATGCAGGACATGGCGGATGAGGTACAGATTCAGCAGGTGATCGAGCATCTGGTGAAGATGGGATTCGAGGTGCACCGTTCGACCGGGGCGCGGCAAACCGTGCTGGGCGCGGTGGGAGCGGGGATTGATTTCGATATCCGCAACCTGGAGTTGCTGCCGGGCGTGCAGGAAGTCCACCGCATCAGTTCGCCGTACAAGCTGGCGGGGAAGAGTTTTCGTCCGGAAGGGACGATCGTGAAGCTGGCGAATGGAGTCGCGATTGGCGGGAGCGACGTGGTGGTAATGGCGGGGCCATGCTCGGTGGAGTCGCGCGAACAGCTTTTTTCGACGGCGGAGGCTGTGGCCAAGGCAGGGGCGCGCGGACTGCGGGGTGGAGCGTTCAAGCCGAGGAGTTCTCCTTATTCTTTTCAGGGACACGGAGAAGATGCGCTGAAATTGCTGCGCGAGGCGGGCGATAAATATAAGTTACTGGTGATCAGCGAGGTGATGGAGATCTCGCAGATTCCAATGATGCTTCCCTATGTTGACGTACTGCAGGTGGGGGCGCGCAACATGCAGAACTTCAATCTGCTGCGTGAATTGGGAAAAGTGCGCAAGCCGGTGCTGGTAAAGCGCGGGATCGCGGCAACTCTGGAAGAGTTGCTGCTTTCGGCGGAATACATTATGGCGGGCGGAAATTATGAAGTGATTCTATGCGAGCGAGGAATTCGAACTTTTGAAACTTACACGCGGAACACGATGGATATTTCGGCGATTCCGATCATTCATAAACTCTCGCATCTGCCGATGACGGCCGATCCGTCGCATGGAACTGGGAGGCGCGATAAGGTTGCGCCGATGGCGCGGGCGTCGGTGGCGGCCGGCGCGGATGCATTGCTCATAGAGGTGCATAGTGATCCGGATAAAGCGTGGTCAGATGGGGCGCAGTCGCTGTTCCCGGAGCAATT
The DNA here is from genome assembly GCA_963761915.1 of uncultured Acidobacteriota bacterium. Classification (GTDB taxonomy): domain Bacteria; phylum Acidobacteriota; class Terriglobia; order Terriglobales; family Acidobacteriaceae; genus Sulfotelmatobacter. Next base: position 197,798 of record CAVXIO010000016.1, on the reverse strand, counting down.
CGCGAAGCTGATGGATGAGTTGCGGATGATTGCGCCGGCAGTGGGGCGGAAGATCGCTTAATTCTTTTCACCACAGAGTCACAGAGACACAGAGAAAACAAAAGCGATGGCTTTGTGTGTTCTGTTCCGCTGCGGTCAGCATTTTTTGCGGCGCTATCATTGAAGTCGCGCATTTCTTTTTCTTCTCTTTGTGTCCTGCGGTGAGATTTCGCTTATGCCCATACGGCAAATCACGATTATTGGGACGGGGCTGATTGGCGGGTCGTTTGCGCTGGCGCTGCGGAAGCGGCGATTCGCAGGACGGATTGTAGGATGCGACCGCGAGTCCGCGTTGAAGCATGCGAAGATGCGGGGCGCGATTGACAATGGATTTATCGAGCCCATCGACGCTGTGCGAGGCAGCCAGTTGGTGGTGCTGGCGACTCCGGTTCTGGCAATTGTGGATTTGATTGGGCGGTTGGGTCCGGGGCTGCCCGCAACCACTTTGCTCACGGATGTGGGAAGCACGAAGGCGGCGGTGGTGGAGCGGGCACTGCAGGCGTTTGGGAGGAATGCGGGGCAGCGATTTCTGGCGGGGCATCCGATGGCGGGGAAGGAGCACAGCGGCGTGGATTATGCGGACGCCGACTTGTTCCAGAATGCAGTGTGGTTCTTGACGCCGCTGCCGGGACAGAATCTGCATGAAGGATTGTTCGCGGAGTTTGCGGGATGGATCGACCAGATTGGGGCGCGCATTGCGATGCTGCCGCCGGAGGATCACGACCGGCTGTGTGCCTGGATCAGCCACTTGCCGCAGATGATTTCGACGGCTCTGGCGGCGGCACTGGTGGATGAGTTTGGGGAAGAGGCTCCGTTGCTTCCGGCGGGTGGGCGCGCGTTGCAGGAGATGACGCGAATTTCGGCGAGCCCGTATTCGATGTGGAGGGATATTGCCATCAGCAACAAGAAAAATCTAGAGGATGCATTGTTTAAGGTGGAGCAGCGGCTGGCGCACATCCGGGAGAATCTTTCCACGCGGGCTCTGGCGGAGGAGTTTGAGCAGGCGCACGGGCTGAAGAAGAGTCCGGGGAAGAATGAGTGAGATCTGCCGATAATTCCTCGCCGGAATTAGTTGTTGGCCGGACCCAAGACCTCGCGAACTTTGCGGGCGAGGCTTTGCAGGGTGAAAGGTTTTTGCAGGAAGGCTTTCTGGACATCGGAGGCGAGCGGAGTGGTGAAGGCGTCCTGGGCGTAGCCGGAGAGGTATAGAACCTTGATGCCGGTACGTGCGGACAGGAGCTGGGCGACGAGTTCGTGACCGCTGAGGCCGGGCATGATGACGTCGGTGATGACGAGATGGATGGTCTCGGAATGGCTGGCGGCGAGGGCGAGAGCAGCATTGCCGTTGGCGGCTTCGAGAACGCGATAACCGCGAGCCGCGAGAGTCTCGCGAACGAGCTGACGAACGGACTCTTCGTCCTCGACCAGAAGAATGGTTTCCGACCCTCCGCCTGAGGCGAGAGAAACCGGAGTGGCGCCGAGAGCATCGCAGGGTTCGTCGACGCGCGGGAAATAAATGCTGAAGAGCGTGCCGCGGCCGAGTTCACTCTGGACGAAGACGTAGCCGCCGCTCTGCTTGACGATTCCGTAAACCGTGGAGAGCCCCAGTCCGGTGCCCTTGCCTTTTTCCTTGGTGGTGAAGAAAGGCTCGAAGATGCGGGCCTGAGTGTCGCGGTCCATGCCTTGCCCGGTGTCGCTGATGGAAATCATGACATATGGACCATGTTTGATGAACGTGTTTTCCGGGCGATAGGAATCGTCCAGGGAAACATTTGCGGTGCGAATGCAGAGTTTGCCGCCGCTGGGCATGGCGTCCCTGGCATTGACCACGAGATTCATGATGACTTGCTCGAGCTGACCGGCGTCGGCGCGGGTGCAGCCCACGGCAGGCGCGAGGCTGGTGGAGAGTTCGATATCTTCGCCGATCAGGGGGCGAAGCAGGCGTTCCATATCCGTGACGATGGCGTTCACGTCGATGACCTTCAACTCCAGATGCTGTTTGCGGCTGAAGGCGAGGAGTTGGCGGGTGAGAGTAGAGGCGCGATCGGAGGCCTGCTGAATGGCTTCAGCCTTAGCGTGCAGGGGATGGCCGGGGGTGAGCTGGTCGAGAAGAACTTCAGTGTAGCCACTGATGACCATGAGCAGATTATTGAAATCATGAGCGATGCCGCCGGCGAGGCGGCCGACGGCTTCCATTTTCTGGGCCTGGCGGAATTGGTCTTCGAGGACGCGACGTTCGGTAATGTCTTCGGCGATGGCTTCAAGCACATCTGCGGGTTCGTCGCCGCCGGCGACGGCGCGGCCGCTGATGCGAACTGTAATGACCGCGCCATCTTTGCGCTTCCAGCGAACCTCGAAGCCGTCCATGCGTCCGGTTTTGCGGAATTCGTCTACGAGGCGTTCGTATTCACGAGGCTCGGCGAAGACATCTTTTTGCGGATCGAGGGCCAGCACTTCCAGAGCGGAGTTGTAGCCGAGCATGGCGATCAGCGCCGGGTTGACGTCGAGAAAACGGCCTTCGAGGCTGGAGCGGTAAATCCCGTAGACGGCGGTTTGCACCAAGGAGCGGTAACGCATTTCGGAGCGGCGCAGAGACTGTTCGTTACGTTTGCGGTCAAGAGCGGCAGCTAGCTGCTGCGAAACCAGGGTGAGGACTTCCTTATCACGCTCGCGAAAGCGAATATTCTTGGAGTAGCTCTTGAGGACGAGCGCGCCAAGGATATGACTATTGACTTTGAGCGGGACACCGAGCCACTGCAGCGGAGGAGGGTCAGGCAGTGAGACGTGGCCGCTCTGCTGCAATTGTTTTATGAGTTCGGGAGTGCTGAGCAGGGGTTCGCCGGTGCGGATAATGTATTCCGTGAGGCCGGCGGCGAGTTTTGCGGGGACGGGGGTGGACTCCTGCTCGTCCACGAAATAGGGGAAGCTGAGCACTTGGGATTCGGGATCGTAGATAGCGATGGAGAAGTTGCGGGCGCACATGAGTTCGTCGACTATGCCGTGAATGGCGGCGAAGAACTGCTGAAGATCCTGCGGCGCGCTGGCTTTTTCGGCAATGCGATAGAGAGCGGAGCTGAGAGCATCGGCGCGCTTGCGCTCGGAGATATCGCGGTAGGTGGCGTAGAAAGCGACGGTGCGGCCGTCGAGGATTAAGGGAGCGGAGGCGACGGAAACGTCCATCAGGGTGCCATCTTTACAGCGGCGCTGGGTTTCCAGGGTAAGGCGTTCGCCGCGCTGCAGGCATTGGACCATCCACTGGGCCTCGGCGGCGCGATCAGCGGGCAGGAAAAGGGCATGGACGGAATGGCCCAGAAGCTGCGCGGAGGAGTAGCCGAACATGCGCTGAAACTCGTGGTTGACACAAAGAGTTTGGAAGGAAGAATCGACGACGATAAGGGAATCCGGGAAGCTTTGAAAGAGCTGTTCCAGATATTGGCGGCGTATCGAGAAGGTTTCTTCGGAAAAAACCTTCTTTGAATTTCTGTTTGCGAGATTTTTGGCTTCGGAAGCCCATAAGAGAGAAGAGGGCTGCACGACTGTATTGGGGGCGACGGGTGGAATAAATGCGGGCGGGGCTCCGCGCTCGAGAGCCTGGCGCAAGCTCTTGGCGCGCAAGAGTTCCTTTGACTGCGGTGCCCGGGTGACACGACTGCCCATCTCGGAGCTCCCCCCTCTGGAGCTCAGCCAGAGGCATGGTAGAACGCGGGGGAGTAACGAAAAAGTTACTGAGGTAATTGGAAGAATTGAGTCATTGAGCGATTGAGTGATCGAGCGATTGAGTAGGTCTTTCGATGATTGAACGGCTCGATCACTTCAGGACTTGGTGGCGAGCACTTCGCAGACGCGGCGGATTATGTCGCGCTGGGAGTCGTTAAGTGTGAGGAATTCGAAACCATAACGCAAGCCTTCGCGGAAACGGACGATGGCGCGAACCTTCAAAGGGTAGGGACTGAGGGGCAGAGGAATCTCAAGAGAGACGATTTCGCCGGTCTCAAGCTCGCCGGTGAGCGTGGCGCCGATGCCATCCTGGCTGAGTTCGGTAGAGCGTCCCCAACAGGTGTGGAATTCGCCGCCCTGAAACATACGGACGTGCAATCGAGCGTCGACGGCGAAACGCGGAAAGCGGCGAACCCAGGCCTTCGCGGACTTGGCCGGTGGCTTGCTGGCGAGTTTTTTGCCGGGTGCTGCCATGTTCCAAGCTCTGTGGCTCGTGCCTAGTGGCCAGTGGTGTGAGAGGGATCGTGCTTTCACTGACCACGGTCCACTGTTCACTGACCAGTGCTCCCTAACCACCGACTCTGACTACCGGACGTTTTCCTGCCGGGCGTTTTCCTGCCGAGCGTTTTCCTGCCGAGCGTCTCTGGACAGCGGCCGATTCTTAGTTGCCGTGCAGGAGGTAGCCGGGCTCGAGGGGAAGTTTGCCAGCGAGCTTGACGACTGCAACACTGCTGTTGATGGAATAAACATCCACCACGCCGATGGCTCCAGGCAAGGACGCGACCTTGTTCACCAATTCCTCATCGGTGGGGACGACCAGGATGGCGGGATGGTTGGAGCGTCCGTGGTTGGAGGTGACGATCAGGCCGTCGACTTCGCCCTCGGACATGCCATAGACCTTTTCCAGCACCAGCTTCATCTCGGGGGCTGAGGGGGCGCGCATGACGAAGGTGATCGGCTTGCCATCGGGCCAGCGATTGGTCTGGGCCTTGCAAAGCTTGACCAGATCAGTGAGCGTAATCGTGCCTACCGCGTTGGATTTATTGGAAACCAGCGCGAGATCACGCGCCGAGGCCAGCGACGCGCAGATTAGCACGAATATTGAAATGCGCAGCAAGCGTTGGTAGAACACTCTTCGTCTCCCGGCCAAATGTAGAATCCAGATAATGAGATCCTTAGAGTGATTGTGCGGGACGAGAGGTCATTTCTCAAAGGGTACGAAGGTCATCAGGGGAGCGATCCGGAGGAAAAAAAGGCGCGGCTTGGGAGCCGCGCCTTACGATTTGCCCAAGGTCAGGCTAGTTCTTCTTCTGCCTCCCGGCATGCGGCCGCACCATTGGCCGCATCATAGAGACGGCCCGATGCGCCGCTGCTGCTCCAGCAGTGGGAGAGGTTTGGGCCTCGAAAGTCCCCAGCCCAACCTGGCTACCATCGGTCTCGAGAAGGATGTATGTTGAACTGTCTACGACGTAGAAGTTGAAGCCGAAGAAATCTGTGACAGCTGCGCCCCGGCCATTGCCGTCAGGGGCAGTGAAGCTGCTGGTGGTCAGAGGTTGGTCGAAGGTCTGGGAGGTCACGCCGTTGAGCTGGTCGTCGTCGTTGAGGTCGGCAGCTCCGCTAAAGCCGTTGGCGGTTGTGACGAACTGCGCAATGTCATCTTCCTCGCCGTTTGAGTTGAAGCCCTGCAGGTTCAATCCGAAATTCTGGGACGAAGCGAGAGTTGTGGCACTTTGCGGATAGGCTGCGCCAGAAGTGATCCCTCCGTTATCGATTTCCAGCAATTGAATGCCGCTGCCACCACTGAAGGTGAAGGGATAGGCCGCAAACGTGTAGTTGCCAGCGACGCCGTTGGCGCCGTTCAAGAACCCATTGAGGGTCAGTACGGAGCGTCCGCCGGATAGGGAACTGAAGTTGCTGCCGCTGCCGACTGTGAGTCCCAGGGCTGGGGTACCTCCGTCGTTGGAGTCCTCGAGCCCAGCGATCGCGCCGCCGGTGTTGGTAAGCCAGCCGCCGACAGCGAGCGGGGCTGTAATGCTGAAATCTTCCCCCGCCATCGTATATACGAGTTGCCCGGATGGTATGGATGTTCCCTGAGTATATGCATCCCCCGAGAGGAACGCGGCGCCATCTGTCTCAATTAACTTCACGTGCGTGCTATCGATTGGGTAGACATCGAAATTGAAGGACGGTCCCAGCGAGTTGGCGATCGTGGCGGTTCCCGGTGTGCTCGTCAGGTTTACAAAAGACGATGTTGTGATTGAGCCAGACGCAGCCGTGGTGTCGTTGTTGATGTCCTGGAGGCCGGCGGTCACTCCCCCGCTGGAATTAAGAGTCACAGAACCCACTGTGAGGAGCGGAGCGCCGCCGGAACCGCTGCCGGATAGGCCAAAGGCATAGGATCCTGCAACCTGGCTCTGGGTGACTGCGGTCTGCAGGTCGATGGTGCCGCTGCCCGTGCCATTTCCATCATATTCCGTAACCAGCCCGTGAGAGGTCGATGTCAATACGAAGTCGAGGGTAACGGTAATAGCAGCAGAGACTCCGTTTATCAGCGTGGTCGTGTTGAAGCTGAGCTGTCCGCGGCCGTCCGATCCGACGTGGTAGGAACCACCTGTGATCGACGTTGCCACCGGAGACGGAGGGGTGACTTCCTGCCCAATAATGTCAACCGTGCCCCCGCTAAGGCCGCCTTTGCCATTAGCCGCCAGACTTCCTACCATGGTTAGGAAGAATCCACTGGCATCCACGCCTGACGACGAAAAAACGTAGTTGCCATTCAGGCTGCCGACTCCGAAGCCAGCCGGGTTGATTTTCGTCGAACTACTACTGCCGCAGGCGACTAGAAATGTTAGGGTGAAGAGCGCGAAGAGCAGAGCTAGTCCATTGCGTACTGACATACTTCCTCCCTGGGAGAAACGAATCAATCGTGGAGCCGATCACCTTTTGGTTCGAGGTTAGCACAGGTGAATTCTTTTGCGTTTAACCCGAACCACGGTAATAAGTAGCGAGGGGAGGAGAAAAAATCTGGGGCGCGCAAGTTATACATATCTTTACATTCTGCTTGGGAGAGCTTCGGCTTGGGGCATTCGATTTATGCATCCTGACGTTTCTGCATTCTGACAATGAATTCCAGTAGCATATGGAAAGAAGCTTCGAGGGTTCGAGGGTTGAGGGCGACAACGTTTCTTGGAAGATGAGGTGGGGATTGAGATCGCGGCGCGTGGGGTATCGGCGCATGGAATATCGTCGCATGGAATCTTGCGGAGCGCTGGTATGCGCGCTGATGGTGGCGATGGCAGCGGCTGCGCCGGGGCAAGCGGGAGCGGGGCAGACGAGTCCGCCCGGCACCGGCATCCAGACTGTGCCCGATACCAAGCCGGACAAAGCGACCGCCGAGCCAGATCAGAATAAGGGTCAGGATCAGGATAAAGATCAGGGCAGTGGGCTGGTGATTGAGCCGGGGGAGTTGCCGCCGACGTATCCGCACGGGCGGTACCAGGTGGTATTTCATGCGCGAGGCAACTACGTGCCTGTGCTGCATTGGAATGTAGAGAAAGGCACGCTACCGCCGGGGATCACTTTGGACGACAACGGGGTGCTGCATGGCGAGGCCCAGCGTACGGGCGAATTTCAGTTTGTGGTGGCGGTGCGGGATGGGGGCAAGCCGCAGCAGGCGGTGCAGAAGGCATTCGTGATCAAAGTGGTGGAGGGGATCACGGTGACATGGAAGGATCCGGCGCACGTGACCCTGAACCGGATCGACGGCAGCGTGGAAGTGTCGAACACGACGAGGGACGACATGGATTTGACGTTTGACGTGAAAGCAGTGGCGGAGAATGGGCGGGCCACGGAGATTGGGTATCAGCACTTTCCGTTGAAGAGCGGCACGGTGGCCATGACGCTGCCGTTTGGCGAGACGTTGCCGCACGGAGCGTATGTGGTCTACGTTAACGTGGTGGGCGAGGTGGCGAGGCGGAACAAAATCTACCGGCAGCGGATGCAGACGGCGGAGGCGCTGCAAGTTGTGGTGGGGCCTTAGGTTCGGCTTCCGGCTTCCGGCATCCGGATTCCGGCTTGCGGATTCCGGGTTAAGCAGTCGGCGGCGGTACTGTGGTCACATTGACTTGAAATTGAGTTATCTGCAAAACTAAGTTACGCATTGGTGTCCTGTTATCGCAGGGCGCCGGTAAGGTATGGAACTTTTGCTTAATCTCGCGTGGTTGCTGCTGGCATTGCCGGCTTACTGGCTGTGGCGGCGACGCGACGCAGCGCGATTGGCGCGCAGGGTTGGTTCGCTGGAATGTTTGCTGGCCCTGGGATGCGTTCTGGTCCTGCTGTTTCCAGTGATCTCCGCTTCGGACGATCTGCACGCGATGCGGGCGGAGATGGAAGACTCGTCGGTAAACAAACGGGCTGAGCGCCAGGCCGGGACCGATAAGAGTTCCACGTGGGTCAGCCGGTTGCAGGGTCCTCCGGCTTTGGTCGCGTATGCGGCGTGGATGGCTGCTCCGAAAGTTAGCCGACTTGAAGTTTGCGTTCCATCTTTCTCGCCGCTGGCTGCACCCTGCCGGGTCCACGCCGGCCGTGCCCCTCCTTTTTCCCTCCTCGCGTAGTTCTCCGAATCATCGCTAGTCGAATCGCTGATGGGACGCAGTAAGAAACCCGCAGCTATGACGCCTTATCTTTAGGAAATCCTTACGGTGGAAATTGGATACTCCTAAAGAGGATGGAAAAGCTAAAGATCTAAATAGATCTGCATTTGGCTAGCGCGAGTTCGGCTCGCACTCTGCCTTTCCCAGGCGACTTTAAGAGGCAAGACCAGCGCCTGAAGCAGCAGTGATTCGGCGCTGTCCAAGTCTAGTTCAGTTTGTGTGACGGATTCCGGCGATCCGGAAGGCAAGGTATGAAGAAGGGATTGATGCGAAGGACATTGTGGCGCTGTTGCGCCGCGGAGGTTGTGCTGGGGGTTGCGGTGAGCCTGGCGGCGGGACAAGCGGCGCCGCAGTCCACGCCTTCGGCGCAGCCCACGCCGCAACAGCGGCCGCAGGCCTGGACCTGGGAGCAGGTGAAAGACCGTCTGGAGCTGAACAACCCTACGCTGCTGGCGGGGAAATTGAATATCAACGAATTCCAGGCTGATGAGATCACGGCGCATCTGCGGCCCAATCCGAATTTGACTCTGCTTTCCGATCAGATCGCTCCATTTTCGGTGGGGCAACCTCACGGCGCGCTGGCCTACTTGCTGCCTTCGGCGACGATCAGCTACCTGCACGAGCGGGCGCACAAGCGGGAGTTGCGCACGGAAAGCGCGAAGAAGGCGACGGCGATTGCCATTTCACAGCAGAACGATCTGGAGCGCGGACTTCTGTTCAACCTGCGCAGCGCCTTTGTGCAGACCATGCAGGCTAAGGCAGTGTTGCAGGTTTCGAAGGAAAATCTCGACTACTACGACCATGTTCTGAAGATCAGCCGGGACCGCTATGAAGCGGGCGACATCGCGCAGATCGACCTCGACCGCCTGGAATTGCAGAGAGTGCAATACGAATCCGATGTGCAGACGGCGGATGTGAATCTGCGAACGGCGAAGATCCAGATGCTGATGCTGTTAAACGACCGCACTCCGGTAGAGCAATTCGATGTGGTGGGCGTCTTCGATTTCAACGACCAGATAGACCCGCTGGATGCTTACCGGCAAATCGCGCTGGATAATCGTCCCGATCTGCGGGCAGCGGTGCAGGCCGTTGATAAAGCTCATACCGATTACAAACTGGCGGTTGCGAATGGATCGACGGATCCGACGTTTAGTTTCGACGTGGCCAGGAATCCTCCCATCGACTTCTACTTCGGAGTGGACGTGAGTTTCCCGCTGCGCATCTTCGATCGCAACCAGGGCGAGAAACTGCACACGAAGATCGACATCACGCGCAATGAGAAGTTGCGGGATGCGGCGCAGGCACAGGTATTCAGCGACGTGGATTCGGCGTATGCCACGTTGAACAGCAACATCATTTTATTGCGCCCTTACAAGGCGAAGTACTTGCAGCAAGCGGTGCGGGTGCGGGAAACCATTTTGTTCTCCTACCAGCACGGAGGAGCGTCTTTGCTGGATTTCATCAATGCTGAGACCGAGTACCGCACCGTGGAATTGAGTTACGTGAACCTGGTGGGGTCGTACTTGACGGCGGCGGCGCAATTGAATCAGGCCGTGGGCCGCGAGGTTATTCAATGAAGAACCCTTGCTTTCAATACTTGGTGGCGGCTGGCCTGTGTATCGCTATCGGCTGCTCGCTCGGCTGCAATGACGGAAAAGCGAATCCCAAGGCCGAAGCCCCGCCTGCGGCGACCGTTGAGCCTGATCTGGATGCCAACAATTTCAAGGTGGATCATCCCGAGCAATTTCCGCTGGTGGCGGCGGTCGAGTATAAAGTCGCACCCGCTCTGAATGTTACCGGCGTGGTGCAACCCGATATCGCTCGCGCCGTGCCGGTGATTTCGCTGGCTGCGGGACGAGTTGTGGAAGTTAAAGCGAAGCTGGGCGACATGGTGAAGAAAGGCCAGTTGTTGTTGCGAGTGCAGAGCAACGACGTTGCGGGCGCTTACCAGATTTATCGGAAGGCGGTGAACGACGAGCTATTGGCACGAGTGCAGCTGCAGCGGCAGCAGATTCTTTATGAGAAGGGCGCGGTCGCCAAGAGCGCTCTGGAACAGGCTGAAGACGTTGCCAAGAACGCGCGGGCTGATCTGGATGCTGCAACCGAACAATTGCGGCTGCTGGGCGTGGACAAAGATCATCCTTCTGGCATTGTCGACGTTGTCGCTCCCATATCCGGCGTAATTAGCGATCAACAAGTCACCAATGCGGCGGGCGTGCAGGGATTGTCAGGCCCGAATCCCTTCACTATTTCAGATCTGTCTTATGTGTGGATCATCTGCGATGTTTACGAAAATGATCTCGACGCCGTGCGGGTTGGGGAATTTGCTGACATTCGCCTGAACGCCTATCCCAGCAAGACTTTCAAAGGCCGGATCGATAACATCCTTCCGATTCTTGATCCCAATTTGCGCACGGCAAAAGTTCGGCTGGAAGTTCCGAATCCCGGCGAGATGCGCATCGGCATGTTCGTCACAGCCACGTTCTACGGCAAGCAGGCGGAAACGCGCGCCGCAGTGCCAGCCGCCGCCATTCTGCACTTGCACGACCGCGAGTGGGTTTACGTTCCGATAAGCGCCGGGCACTTCAAGCGCGCGGAAGTGGTAGCGGGTCGCACGCTTCCCAACAATATGCAGGAAGTGGTTTCAGGTCTCAAGCCCGGAGATCAAGTGGTCTCAAACGCGTTGCCGTTGCAGAACACTGTGGAGCAATGAATTGATTCGCCGAATTGTCGATTTCGCGCTGAGTAACCGCCTGCTCGTCCTGGCGCTGGCGCTGATTCTTTTTGCCGGGGGGATCGTTTCGTTCAAGCGGTTGCCGATTGAGGCCTATCCTGATGTCGCGGACAACTACGTTGAGGTGATTACGCAATGGCCGGGAATTTCGGCGGAGCAAATCGAACAGCAGGTTACGATTCCGCTCGAAATCGTGATGAACGGCATCCCGCATGTGGTTCACCTGCGCTCGTTCTCGCTCTTTGGACTCTCTGATCTCAAGCTCATCTTCGACGATGAATCGGATAACGACTGGAACCGCGAGCGGGTGCTGGAGCGACTGAGCCAGGTTACATTGCCGACCGGCGTGGTGCCGCAAATGGGCACGGACTGGAGCCCAGTCGGTCAGATTTATTTCTTCACGCTGCGCAGCACTAATCCGGCGTATGACCCGATGGAGCTGAAGTCCATTGAAGACTGGGTGATCGAGAAGAATTTCAAGGCCGTACCGGACATTGTTGACGTTTCCAGCTTCGGAGGCCCGACGCGCGAATACCAGGTTCGCGTGGATCCAAACAAATTGGTCGCCTACGGTCTGAGCCTGGCGCAGGTCGAGCAACAGCTCACCAACAACAACACCAATGCGGGCGGAAGCTTCATCCAGGAAGGCCTGCAACAGATCAATGTGCGCTCGGTCGGATTAGTAAATCGCTCGCAAGACATTGCACAAACCGTCATCGTGACTAAGAATGGCACACCGCTCCGGGTGAAGGATATTGCTGTCGTTTCGCAAGGTCCTAAGATTCGGCTCGGGCAGTTCGCCAAAGCCATTCACCGTGAAGATGGAAAGATCATCGATAACGACGATGTAGTGTCTGGCATCGTGCTGTTGCGAAAGGGCGCAGCCGCAGACACGGCTCTGCAGGGCATCCACAAGAAAGTGGAGGAACTGAACGATCACATTCTGCCTCCGGGTGTGAAGGTCGTTCCATTCATCGATCGCAGCGATCTGGTTCACTTTACCAGCCACACCGTGCTGCATAATCTCACGGAGGGAATGATCCTGGTATCGATCATCCTGTTTCTGTTTCTGGGCAATGTGCGGGGGGCGCTCATCGTGGCGGCGACTATTCCGTTTTCGCTGTTGTTTGCCTCGATTTGCCTGGATTTGCGGCACATCCCAGCGAACCTGCTGTCTTTGGGAGCGCTCGATTTTGGCATGGTGGTCGATGGAGCGGTGGTGATGGTGGAAAACATTGTCCGCCATTTGGGTTACAAGAACGGGGATAACCGGACTCCAAACGAAAAAATCAGCGAGGCCTCGCATGAAGTGCAGCGCCCGGTGTTTTATGCGATCGCCATCATCATAACGGCGTATTTGCCGATTTTTACGCTGCAACGGGTGGAGGGGCGGCTTTTTCATCCCATGGCGTGGACGGTGGCGTTCGCGTTGCTGGGGGCGCTGCTGTTCTCGATCGTGATTGCGCCCGTGCTGGCAAGTTTTGCCTTTGCGAAAGGAGCGAAGGAGTGGCGCAATCCCGCCATGGAGTTTTCGGTGAAGCACTACCGTCGCGCGGTACGGTGGGCAATTCGCCGGCGTACGCTGGTTCTGGGTGTGGGCGTGGTCGGTTTTTTCTTTACTCTCTTCCTGGCGTTCGGCGGCGTCATCGGTTCCGAATTCCTGCCCCACCTGGATGAAGGCGCGCTGTGGGTGCGGGGCACGCTCGCGCCCAGCGCCGGGCCGGATGAAGGGATTCGGGTGTCGAATCAAGCGCGGATAATTCTTTGCTCATTCCCCGAAGTCCCGCGATGCACCAGTCAAACCGGTCGGCCGGATGACGGAACGGATACAACCAGCTTTTTCAATACCGAATACTTTGTCGATCTAAAGCCGAAAGAAGATTGGCGCCCGGTCTTTCACCAGAACAAAGATGAGTTGATCGCCGCCATGAATCGCGAACTCAACAAAATCCCCGGCGTCGTCTGGGGTTTTTCTCAACCCATCGAAGACAACATGGAGGAAGCGGTTAGTGGAGTCAAGGGTGAGTTGGCGATCAAGGTCTACGGCGATAGCTTGAAGACGTTGGAAGAAAAGAGCGCCCAGATCGCCAACATTATGGGAACGGTTAAGGGAGTCGAAGACCTTGGAGTCTTTCACGTGCTGGGCCAACCCAATTTGAATGTGACGGTGGACCGCGATGCGGCGGCTCGTTACCAGATCAACGTGGCGGACATACAGGACGCGGTTCAGACTGCGGTAGGAGGGAGCGCGCTGACCCAGGTCTTGAAGGACGAGGCGCGATACGACCTGACGCTGCGCTATTTACCGCAATACCGCAGTACCCAGGAGGCGATCAAGAACATTCGCCTCCTATCGCCTTCTGGGGAGCGCGTGTCGCTGGCGCAGCTTTGCAAGATTAGCGAGGCCGAGGGCGGTTCCGAAATCTATCGCGAAGGCAATCAGCGTTATGTTGCGATTAAGTACAGCGTCCGGGGTCGTGATTTGGGCGGCGCGGTTGAGGAAGCTATGAAGAAGGTCGATGAACAGGTGAAACTACCGCCCGGATATCACATCGATTGGGCGGGAGAATACGAGAGCCAGAAGCGCGCGGACGAGCGGTTGCTCATCGTGCTGCCTATCACCATCCTCGTGATCTTCGTCATCCTTTATACGATGTTCAAGTCTTTCAAGTGGGCGTTGTTGATCCTGGCCAACGTGGCCATGGCTCGCTTTGGCGGGCTATTGGCGCTTCTGATCACCGGCACCAATTTCAGTGTTTCGTCTGGCGTAGGGTTCCTGGCACTGTTTGGCGTGTCGGTGCAAACCGGAGTCATCATGCTGGAATATATCAACCAGCTTCGCGCCCGGCGCTTCACCATTGAAGATGCCGCGGTTGAGGGCGCCGTGTTGAGACTGCGCCCGATCATGATGACGATGCTGGTGGCCACGCTGGGACTATTGCCCGCCGCGCTCTCGCACGCCATTGGTTCCGATTCGCAGCGCCCCTTTGCCATCGTTATCGTAGGGGGATTAATTGCGGACCTGGTGATGAGCATCTTTCTGTTGCCGACGCTTTACGTATGGGTCGCAGGGGAACGGGATGTGCTGCCGATCGCTGAGGAGGGAGAGTTTGGCGAAGGTGAGCACGTCGATTAGCGGCGTGAGTGCAGGCTGGGATTGTGCAGCCTGAACGCCTCGCGGCGTTCCTGTGGGAACGAATCCATGATTGAATGAATGGATGATTGAAAAATCCGAGACGGCAGAAGAGATCCTGGCACGCCAACAGACCGAGCTCGACCGGTTGAAGGATGCCTTGAGTCTTCTTGGCGTCAATGCCTGTGCCTGGTGCAAGAAGTACGTTCGGCGCACCGATCAGGGCGCTCTTTTCGACGCCAGTGAATTGATTTGCTACGGGTGCATTTGGGAGTGGTGGCCGCAGCGCTCCGAGCAACTTAACCCGAAAGAGCGTGAAAATCTGGAAGGCAAGCTCGTCTTCTGGTTGCGCGATTACCATCACGCTGAAACGTTTAAAGACCCGGCGAAACTTCCAGAGAAGTCCGAACAGGAATTGTGTATCGTTGCCAATTGCCTGGAATGCAAAGGGACGGGAAAATCCCTGGGCGATGACAGTTGCCGATTCTGCGAAGGCCGGGGGACGGTGTGGGTTGTGGTTTCGCGAAAGAAGGGCTAGGAAATCTAGAGCACCGGTCCGGGGAAGGTTCGTCTTCCGAAACTGACGGCTTCACGCGCTCAGCAAGCGCCATCCCAGGGAGAAGCTGTTGGCAAGGAAGTCCGAGGGAGATAGAGCGCCGACGTGCATGGCGAGCATGCGGCTGAAGAGTCGCGGATCGGAGCCGAAGGCGCGCATCACGCGCTGCCGCAAAGAGGTTTTCCAATCGAGAGTGAGCATGAGCTGGGACATCAGAGCGGGACGCCGCGCCAAGGCTCTGTGCTGTTGTTGATAACTTTGCAAATCGCCGGCGGCGAAGCACCCAGCTAACACCTGTGCTTGACGAAAGGTAAGGCATAAACCTTCGCCGGTGATGGAATCGACCGCGCCCGAGGCGTCGCCGACGAGGGCAATACGGCCTTGGTAGACCTGCCGCAGTTTGCGAGTCGAGGAGATCGCACCTCGCTCCGCGGAAGTGGGTTCGGCCTCACGGAGACGCGCATCTATTTCCGGGAAGGCGGGCAGAGCGGCGTCCAGGCGCAGATGCGGATCGCGGGACACCAAAGCGACGCAGATTTCGTCCGCTGCGACCGGCGTGACATAAATCTGGCACTTCGAGCCCCAGTGGAGTTCCATGCAATCGCTCCAGGGGGAAACGCGGTAGTGCCGACGGAAGGCGAAGCGGGTGCGATCATAGTGATAACGGTCGAGGCCGGCCCAGCGCCGAACCAGCGAGTGGCCCCCGTCGGCACCTACGATCCAGCGGGAGCGAATCCTCTGCTTGCCTAACAGAACGCCATCCGCATGCAAGCCGGTCACGGGAGTCTGCCACAGCAGAGAAACCCCGAGGGCCTCGGCCTTTGCGATCATGAGGCTGTGCAAGACGGTTCGACGCACGCCTATGCCGGCGCCATTGGGAAAACTTGCCGCCACGCGCAGGCCGCCGCTGATAAAGCTGATGCCTCGGAAGGGATGCGACTCCGCCTCGGGGACGAAAACTCCTAACTGCGCGAGCGCTACGCGGCCGTCCGGCATCAAGCCTTCGCCGCACGGCTTGTCGATGGGTGGACGGGCGCCGTCGGCCACCACGACGTCGAAGCCGTGCTGACGTGCCGCGATGGCCGCCGCCAGTCCTGCGGGGCCTCCACCTATGATGAAAACATCGGTCGCACTTTCCATAGGGTTCACGACGCGATCGCCCTCCGCGCCAGGCCTAAAGCTTCCGACCAAAATGAACCGGGATGGTGCGCGAACTCGACGACCTCGTGGACTGCCAAGACGAATTCTTCGACTTGCGCCGCCGTAACCACGAGCGGAGGAGCGACCTTCAGAACCATGAAGTCATTGCCGCAAATCTGAGTGAGAATGTTGGCATTGCGGAACAGGCGCATCACGAGGATTTGCCCGAACATGGCGGGATGGATCTGAGCGAAGGCTTCAAAGGGCGCTCGCAGCGCCAGTCGCCGTGGAGCGGCGAACTCAATGCCCAGCAGGAGGCCTTTACCGCGGACTTCTTTCACCATCTCGTAGCGGGCGAGTCCAGCGACCAATTTTTCTTGCAGCTCAATACCAAACTCGGTTGCTCGATCCCCCAGCCTTTCATTTTCGAGTACGTCGAGCGTCGCGAGTCCGGCCCGCATGGATAGACCATTCTCGCTGAAGGTGGAGGCGTGCACGATCGACCGCTTGAAGGAAGTGAATACCGAGCGATGTATGTCGTCTGACATAAGCACGGCACTCACCGGCACCAGGCCTCCGCTGAGCGCTTTCGCGAGGATCACGATGTCGGGAGTAACGCCAAAATGGTGCGACGCCAGAAATGGACCGGTGCGGAACATTCCCGTCTGCACTTCGTCGGCGATTAGTAGCGAGCCATACCGGCGGCATAGAGCCTGCGCATCTTTCAAATAATCTGGCTCCGGCACACGAATGCCGCCCTCAGCTTGAATCGGTTCCACAAAGAAAGCGGCATAGCGCCGGGTCGACAACGCCTTTTCGAGGGCGGCGAGGTCGCCGAATGGCACGACAGCAGTATCGGGAAGAAGGGGCCCAAAGCCATGGCGCCAGTACTCGCCGTTCATCAGAGATAACGCGCCGCAGGTGAGGCCATGGAAGGCGCGGTCGCAGGAAAGCAGTCCAACGCGGCTGGTATGGGCGCGGGCAAACTTGATTGCCGTCTCCACGCCTTCGCTGCCCGAACTGGCGAAGAATACTTTGGTAAGTCCGCCGCCGGCTAGTTTGCACAGGCGCCCTGCCAGTTCTCCGGCGATCTCCGGGACGTTGCTTTGCAGCATCACCGGGCCGGAGCGGTCGAGCTCGTTTTTAAGCGCCTCGATAATTGCCGGATGGTTGTGTCCTGTGTTGTGGACGCAATAGCCGGAGAGAAAATCGATGATTCTGCGGCCGTCGGTGGTGAACAACTCGGCTCCCACGCAGCGTTCATAGCTGACGTTCATCTCAAGCAGGCTGAGGAGTTTTACCCATTGCGGATTGACATGTTCGGCATACGTATTTGTGGCGATCAGATCGGCGATGGGCATCGTAGGAATGGTCTTGAATATTAGAGAGAGGGATGGCCCGCCCAGACTCTGGCTTGCTAGTAAACTTTTGTAAATCCTAAACGCTCGTGAACGGGCGGCTTGGCCGGTATACAGATGGGATGCGATGCGTTACGGGGCTGGTTGCCAAGTGAAACGCGCCTGTTCATAAATTGGCCCAATTTGGCCATCGTAAGGAACTGTGAGGCCTGTTCGCGGTTTATCGAGAGCACGAAGAGACCTGCCTGCGGGCAGGTGCATCCAATCGTCTTTGCGTCAACTGACGCGCCAGGATTCACTTGAAAACTTCCCATTCGAAAATTCTCCGCCTGGAAAACCTTCAGGTTCAGGTTGGTTCTGTGCGGGTTGCTATTTTTGCCGGCTGTGCTTTCCGCGCAAACGCCGGGAACCGAGGGTACCCTCACAGCGAACCCCGTCTTTCAGCAAAACTGCGCGAAGTGCCACGGGAAGACTGCTGAGGGCCGCCACTTTGGCGGGCCGTCGCTCGTCTCCGCGAAGACAGCTGCGGCTACGGCTGAGGAACTGCGCGACATCATCGCAAACGGCCGGCACCGCATGCCGAAGTATGCGGGCAAGCTAACGCCGGAGGAAATCGACACATTGGTGCAGCAAATTCGGAACCTGAACAAGAATTAGATCAGCTTGACGATCTCTTGGCAGAGAAAATAACTACGCCTGGGAGGAAAACGAAGCCAAGAATTGAGAGTTCCGAGGGGGGGTTCATGGAAGCCGGGAGGTTCACGGCAACAGGTAAGGTAATAATCGACCACGTCAACCTCGCCGGGACGCGGCGAGCGGCTGTTGTAAGGCACGAGCTTTTGCAGGCGTTCGCCCAGTTCCGGATAAAAACGGCCGAGCGCTTTGTGCAGCGGGCGGCCTTGAGTTCGGAGATGCAACCCATTCACTCCGCCAAATGCTTGTACTGGGGACGTGGCGAAGCCGTCACTCTCGAAGCCAGAGCCGAGTACCAGCACAGGCAGGATCGTCTCGATCAGATTCGGGAGGAACTGGCTCAACTACGTGCTACGCCGCTGACCTGCGATTCTATCCAAAGAGCTTCCCTCTCCGTTTCACCCCAAATTGGGTCGAGACGGAGTGATACGACATAGGCGACCTTGCCGTTGGAGTCAGTTATGCGCACAATGCGGCCCTCTTCCTGAGTCAGCTTGTCGCGGACGATGTCTCCCACTTTGAATTGCATATCTGAGGATGAAATGCCGAACGATCGTGACGTAGCGCCGTCCTTAGCGCCGACCCAGTGGTTTTCAGGGACGTCCCCTCCACTCTGGCCTGTCGAGTTTCGGCAACTACGTCACATCGGACATTTGCATGCCACTCTCCAAAGGCCGCGCCGCTATTAAGTCGTGGCTTTTCAAGGTTGTCCGGCTAGCGGCCCGAAAGAAACCTGACTGCCCTAATGTCGACAAACCGATAACGCTGTCAGTATGTGGACTGAAGGCTGGATGGCGTCGGTGTCTCGGAGCAATTCAGGGATGGATTGAACGGATGCTGGTGGGAAAAAAATTAAGAGTTCCGAGGTGGTGTTGAGTCCATTCGTCTCGGCCAGTAGCTCGCGTTAGACCCTTGCTTGACCTGCTGTGCTGCTTTCCCTTGCGGGCGCGCGGCATGCGATCTTCGCTTGGGCTCCGGGCTAACCGCCAACCGGATAAACCTACTCAACGCCTCGGAACTCTATCCTGCCTCCGACTGGGTTTCCCGTTCTCCTCGACCAGCGCTTTGCTATAGACCCTTGCTGGCCTTCCCTCCTCATTTTTCAATGTGAGGGTGACTCAGCTTGAGCCCCGGACGCCGCACCAACCGGAAAAACTTAAGAAACTGTCAAAGAACGATCCTGTTGTACGCTTTCTAGTTTTGAAGTCAACGAAAAGTGTGCGCCTTTATCTCATTTGTTTTCAACGGAGTGCAAGCCGTCCACAGGCGGCTGACCGAATCTTGTGCAACCGGAAGCGGCAAATCGTGCGGAAGGCAGGCGGGACGCGGGTTTTCGCGACTCTGGCCCGGAACCTGAGTGGAGCGCGAGTCTGCGGGACCCCCTCGGTCCCTGTGAATATCGCGTAAAACCCTTGCTGGACACGGAATTCCACTCCCCTACCGCAGCGGTTGATTTTCCTAAGTTACACGCAGAAGGAATCGTTTCGCGGACTACTGACCCTGGTTGCTGCGCCAAACCTTGCTTTTAGCGCTTTTTCCCGGTAGTCTATTTATAGTAGTGAAATGTTTCTCCCAACCGACCCTCACTCCTGCCCGGGTGCCTTTTTATGAGTAGTGCAGCTGATCTGAATTTTCACATCGGCGATAAGGTCGTCTATCCCAACCATGGTGTGGGTGTGATCGAACAAATCAGCAGCCGTTCTGTCGGCGCCACGGTGGAAAAGTTTTATCTCCTCAACATCAAGGCCAGCAGTCTAAAGGTTATGGTGCCCTGCAACAACGTAGGCAGCGTAGGAATCCGGCGCGTGGTCCGCAACGGCGAGGTGCAGAAGATTCTGGACTTTCTATCCGTCTCCGACGACCTGGGAACGGCCGATTGGAAGGACCGCTTCAAGGAGAACTCCGACCGCATGCGTACGGGCTCTCTGTTCGAGGTCGCCGGAGTCCTCAAGAGCCTGATCGCCCTTCACCAGGCGAAACCTCTTTCTTTCCGCGAAAAGAAGATGCTGGAACGCGCTCGCTACCTTCTGGTCAGCGAGCTTGCCATGTCCCGCAATTGCGAAGAGACCAAGATCGAGGAGTTGCTGGCGTTGGCCCTGGCCAAGTGCAACCTCCGCTTTCCCGAAGCCTCCGAGTTCCAAGCCTGAGGCGAAAGACGGCCCCGCGCACTGGCTGTGCGGTAGAAAAACACCTAAGAAGTTTTGGGGAATGCTACATCCGCCTGGTGAGTCTCGGCCTGGGGAGCGACCGGTCTAACGCTGCGCGGATTACAATCTAGCTTTCGTCAGTCTTGATTCCAAGGTCTTTGAGGAACGCCCGGTCGTGCCCGGAAAGCTGGATTGGAAAAGGCGTTTCGCGCGGCATCTGTGGCTTGGCCTCGCGCGATACCTGCGGCCTTTTTTGGCGCGGCTTCGTCTCGCGAACTTCGTGAGGCGCCGTAGCCGCCCCCTGAACCTCGACATAAGCAGACAAATCGAGGCAAATGAGAACTTCATGACCCGCATTCTCGATCTCTGCGGCAATCCCTTCGAAACGATCGCTCGCCCCAACGGCCTCGTTCACAATGGTATCGAGTTCGCGGTAATACCGGCTATTCTTGATGACCGCACTGGCCGCGGTTCTTAGTTCCTGAGTCAACCGGCCGACTTGCTCGGCCGCTGGACTCACCGCGATCGGCGGGCGCTTCGGCAGCGCAAACACACCCTCTTCCGTTCTGATCCGGATTTTAATATGCGGCACAAACGAGCTGAATACGCTTCGGCCCGCCGCTCTCAACTCGTCGACCGTAGCCTGCACTTGAGGGTCGTTGTCGATCTCCGACTTCAAGGCCCGTACCGCTTCATAGAAAGCGGAGTCCTGTTGCAACGTCTCTTCCGCTGCCCGCTCCATCTTCTCCAGCAGCGACCGCATTGATTGTCTGTCGATCATACGTCTTCGTTCATACCGGTTCGCAATCCGCAAACTCGCAACCGATGTCCCAGCGTATCTCCTCTAGTCATCCCCGCCCAGATTACGATCGTCACCGCGAGCCTTGCCGGTCTCCTCTTCTTGCTATCTGCTTAACTATCCTATCGGCTAGTACGGAAACTTGGATGAATTGATTCGCAACTCCGTTACTCCAGTCCTTCTTGTAGATGGCAATGGTTCTCACTCGTACTTCCCGCTCGTATGTCCTCATCGGATGACCCTAGTTCCTTCAGAGTACTCACGTATCGCTGGAAAACCTCTTCTCCGGGCCAACATTCATTTCTCTGCGACCATCCACCTCTATCCATGACCTGCGACATCCGCATCGGCGCTTCCGGCTTTCCGCTACAAACACTGGATAGGAATGTTTTATCCCGCGAAAACTCCGACCGCCAAAATGCTCGACTTCTACGTCCGGACCTTTGACAAGGTCGAACTGAACAATAGTTTTTATCGCTTGCCCACAGCGAAGCCTTCGATACCTGGCGCGATGCTACGCCCGCGAACTTCGTCTTCGCCGTCAAAGCCAGCCGCTTCATCACCCACAACAAAAAGGTCAAAGATCCCGAGCATGCTCTCGATAACCTTCTCCCACGCGCCGCCCACCTTGGGCCAAAACTCGGCCCTATTCTGTTTCAACTTCCTCCTCACTGGCGCGTCAACCCTGCCCGCCTTGAAAATCTTCTCGAGATTCTTCCTCGCGACTTCGATATGCCTTCGAGTTTCGCGAGCTTTCCTGGATCAATCCGGCCGTTCTTTCCATTCTCAAGAAATTCAACGCCGCCTTTTGCATCTACGAACTTGCCGGCCGCCATTCGCCTCTGCACGTCACCGCCACTTTGTCTACGTTTGCCTCCACGGCCCGGCTGGTGGCAAATACCAAGGCAGCTACAGCAAAGAGAAGCTCCGCGCTTGGGCTCGTCAGATCGAGGTTTGATCCGCCAAACTCAAGGCCATTTATGTTTATTTCGACAATGATCAAGCTGGATACGCCCCGGCGAATGCTCTGACGTTAAAAAGGGAGCTGGCCCACCTCAGGAGAAGAATCCCCAAAGATAAGCAGCTCCGAACTTAGCTGGCGTGAGACGATTAAACGTCTTTACTGCGGCGGCGTGCAGTCGTTCGTTGGCGGCTGTGCCTGGCCAACTGGCGTATTCAGAGACGGCGAATCATTAAAGTCGAACATGCTTTCCAGGTCGTTGGCGTTTTGATCGCGTTTTGTCAGATGAAGCGGCCTTCCGCCGAAATTCAGGAAACGCTTTTCAATCAACGCCAGCATTGACGTGTGATCTCCCGCTACATGGGAAACGTAACTCGGCTTCGAGAATGGAGATACTGCGATGAAAGGGACGCGTACTCCAAGCTGGTCGAAACTGGCGCAGCTCTTGGGAAACGGTCCCGTAGGATTGTTGGCCAATGCGGGGCAAAGAGCCTCGGCGTCTTTCACGGTTGTGTCGGTGGTGCTGACGAAGTTGTAGGAACACTCCGCGCCTCCACCGGGTTGCTCGCTGGCGGGTGGCGCAGACAGGTCTTCACATTGGCCAGGACTGATTCCATCCGGCGTGCGCGCGTTTTTCTGCGGGGCTGCCGGCGGCTTGCCGTGGTCGTAAAAGCCCCCATGCTCGTCGTAAACGATGAAGATGATCGAGTCTTTCCAGTACGGCCCATTGCGCACCGCGTTGACGACTTGGGAAACATGATACTGCCCGCGCTGGATGTCGGTTGGCGGATGCTCATCATCTTCAAGCGCGTGGCCCTCGATTCCGAAATCGGGATCCACGAACGACACCTGCGGCAGGGTACCCACGCCTCCCGCCTCTTGCATGAAGACGGAGAGGGGCTGGTTGTGAGAGTCCGCGGGACGAAAACTTGCCGATTGCGGCACATCCTCGAAGTAGTCCCCCCAGGTAACTCCGTTTTTGTCGAATAAATCGAAGATCGTCCCGGTGATCGGTTTGTAACCTCCCGGAGGTGGTACGGTATCGCTCGTGGTGAGGTGCCCGAACGAGGTCGCGGCCATCAAGTACGAGCGGTTAGGGAAGGTCGGCCCAAGCACCGAGGCATGTTGCTGGTCACTCACGGCGAAGTTCTGCGCCAACCCGTAATAGAAAGGAATATCATCCTGGTTATAGAACGAGATAGTCTGGTCATCGGTCGGACTCTCCCCGGCATCAATCTGCTCCGTCAAGTCATTCTGCAGCACGAAGCCGTCGCTTAGTGGATCCTTGAGCGTGGCGTTGGGGTTCTCGAAGTTCATTTCATAGTGCGTTCCCACCCAAGAGTGATCAAGGTCAGGAATCACGCAACGGCTGGTGCCATGGAAGGCATAAACTGTGCTGCCGTCGTCATCCAGATTGCTGTTAGTGCAACTTAAAGCGCCGCCGCTTCCAAGCGTGCAAGTAAGGCCGTCAACGCACTTGTGGTCGGTGCTGGCACAGGATCCGTTTCCGTTGTGATAGGGGCTGCCGGGAGCGTAGGCGAGGGCCCCAAAATAATTGTCGAAAGAATGATTTTCCTGCATGACGATGATGATGTGGTTGACCTTGGTCAGGCTGCCATCGGCAAATGCCGCGCTGACTGGGAGCAGGCAGAGAGTCAAAGACACTACGAGACGTGCGCCACGAAGTATTCTTGCCACGGGTAACCTCCTGGAAATTAAACGAGTGGAAGAATGGATGCCATTTCATCCGCCAGGGGAAGATGAATAGTTTGTGAAAATTTGATGACATAAACCGCCTGTCCCAACCAGCGCTGCCCGAACCTTGAAAAGCGCTGCCCGGTTTTATATTGGCTGTGCTAGAGGTGGGATTCACTGCCAGTTTGCTCTGCCACCGAACCCTGGGCCGCCCTGAAGCATCTACGTTGATCCCGGCAAGAACCTCTCTATCCAAAATGGGAAGTTACAACCGAGATACGACCCTCTGGGTGACCGAAATCCTTGCGCATAACTCCTGCTAAGGATTAGTTTGCGAAAAGAGTCAGCCATTCGCGGCAGTTCAGCCGAGAGGAAAAAAGATGACGGTCATGTCGAGATACAACAATCGCAACCTTTGCTTCATAACGTTTCTACTGCTGATGGTCAGCGCAGGCTGCAGCGATCCTGACAAGAGCGGCAATCCAACTGTAACGCCGCCCACTGTGACTTCAGTTGCTCCTATTAGTGGCGCGGTCGATGTATGTCCCAGTACGGCCGTGACCGCCACCTTCAGCACAGCGATGAATCCTTCATCGATCAATGGTTCAACCTTTACGGTTACGGGCCCGACCGCAGCCGTGGCGGGAGTAGTTACTTACGATGCGTCAAGCGATACCGCAACCTTTACGCCGTCAAGCGCGCTGGCGGTGAGTACCCTCTACACCGCTACGATTACGACCGGCGCCATCGATGAGTATGGCATTGCGCTAACGAGTAACTTTGTATGGACCTTCACCACAGCCAGCAGCGCATGCGCTCCGCCCACCGTGATTTCCGTAACCCCGCCTACGGGTGCGGTAGGCGTCTGTACCAGTTCCGCGGTGACCGCCACCTTCAGCCAAGCGATGAATCCTTCCACCATCAACACCACAACCTTTACTTTGACCGGGCCGGGCACGACCCCCGTGGCCGGAGTGGTTACGTACGCTGCGTCAACCGCAACCTTCACCCCGTCCAGCCCACTTGCGTTAAGCACTCTCTATACGGCCACCATTACTACCGGCGCCAAAGATCCCTCTGGCATCGCGTTGGCGAATAACTTTGTATGGACCTTCACCACAGGTAGCACATCATGCGCTCCGCCCACGGTGATTTCTGCGGCTCCGCCGAATGGCGCGACTGCTATCTGTCCCAACACTTTAGTGACCGCTACCTTCAGTGAGGCGATGAAGTCTTCCACGATCAATACCACCACCTTTACCTTGACCGGGCCTGGAACTACGCCAGTCGCAGGGACAGTTACTTATGTAGCGTCCAGCGACGTTGCAACCTTTACCCCCACTAACCCTCTCGCATTTAGCACCCTATATACCGCCACCATTACCACCGGTGCCCAGGACCTTTCTGGAACGGGACTGGCAAGTAATTATGTGTGGACCTTCACCACCTCGGCTACGGCATGTCAAGCGACCGTCCCGTTGGGAACGGCCTGCATGTTTGGAATTCTGGCCGCCACTCCCGCCGTCACCAGCAGCGGCCCCAGCAACGTCACGGGCGACGTGGGAATATGGCCGGCATCTTCGATCGTTGGATTTCCGCCGGCAACACTGACGGGTACGGAATATGCCGGGGATGCGGTCGCTCAGACGGCGCAAGGCGACCTGACCACGGCATATAACTTTGCCGCGGCAGCCGCAGGAGGAGCCGTGCTTCCCGCGGATATCGGTGGGGAGACACTCGCGCCTGGGGTTTACAAAACGACGAGCGCCCAGCCCTCGCTAGGAATAACCGGAAACCTTACCCTCAGCGGCAATGGCGTCTACATCTTCCAGATCGTGTCCACACTGACGACCGCAGCGACCAACAGCAATGTCATTCTAAGTGGCGGCGCCACCGCTGGAGACGTGTTCTGGCAGGTCGGTAGTTCGGCGACGCTTGGCACCAGCACAACATTCGCAGGAACCATTATGGCCCAGGCATCCGTCTCGCTTGACACCGGCGCGACCCTGAATGGCAGGGCGCTGGCCCGCACCGGCGCCGTCACGTTACTAAGCAATCCGGTGAATGTACCTTCCTGTCCGTAAGACATCTGCAGTGGACCGGCTTGCGCCGGTCCACTACTTGTTTCGGCCGGAAGCAGAATTTCAAGTCATCAAGTTCGGAGGAATTTTCAAATGTCATACCGTTCTCAGAGCCAGTGTGGCCGTGTTGCAGTGATGCGGCTCGTAGTAGTTGCGGTCTTATGCGGCGTGGGCACCCTGGCGGCAGCGCAGGATCAGCCTGCTCCCAAGTGGGAGCTTTTCGGCGGATATTCGTTTCTCTATCCAAACTCCGATCTGCACGCAACGCTTCCGGGAGGGTTGCTGCCGGTGAGCAGCCCACTGGAATCGAATCCCCGGGGCTTGGGTAGCAGTCTCACTTATGACTTCAAGCCCTGGTTCGGCCTGACGCTTGACGGCAGCACGCATTGGGGCGCCGGCGAGACCGGATTGGCCATGCGAATTGACGACACCGGTTTCTCCAACATTTCTTTCGGCCCAAAGTTTACTTACCGCGGCACTCATGTCGCTCCATTTGTTGAGGCGCTGGTGGGCGACCACATCCTTTCACCGGATGCCTTCCACGATATCGACAAACTGGGGCTCATGCTCGGCGGCGGCCTCGATTTTAAATTGAGCAAGCACGTGGCATTGCGCCTGCCCCGAGTGGATTACGTAATGTCCGGCTACCGTTACGGTCCTTCCGCCACAACCGGGAGCACTGATCTCCGAGGCATACGGTCGCAGGCCGGCCTTGTGTTTACCTGGGGCGGCGAACACAAGGTCACGCCACCCCGTGCCGCCTGCTCGGTACGACCGGGCGAGGTCTTCGCCGGCGAACCTCTGAACGTGACCGCCGAGGGATCCAACTTCAATCCCAGGCGTACGGTCAGCTACACCTGGAGTGGCTCTGGAGTGAGGCCTGGCGAAACCGGGTCCGCCACACAGATTAATACGAATGGCTTGCGCTCTGGCTCGTATCAGGTCACTGCCAGCTTGAGCGACGGCAGCCCAGACGGCGTTGCCTCCTGCACTGCCAGATTCACCATTAAAGAGGCGCACCCACCCATGATTTCGTGCTCATCCGATCCTAGCAGTGTGGCAACGGGCGGGAGCGCAACCATCACTTCAGTGGCCAGCAGTCCAGATGGCCGCAGGCTCACGTATAGTTATTCGACCAGCGCCGGAAACGTCACGGGCAACAGTTCGACCGCTGTCCTTGAAACTACAGATGCGCGGCCCGGGATAATTACTGTCACGTGCAACGTGGCCGACGACCGCGATCAGCCGCTGACCGCATCTGCCACAACCACGGTCAACCTGCAAGCTCCTCCCCCACCCCCTCCACCTGATATCATCGCCATCGAGAAGAGGCTTGCCCTTCACAGCGTATATTTCGCCACGGCGAAGCCCCGCCTGGAAAATCCCGAGGCCGGCTTGCTAGCCAGCCAGGAGACAACTCTCAGTGCGCTCGCCAGCGACTTTCTGATCTATCTCCAGGTCAAGCCGGACGCGCGACTCACTCTGGAAGGCCATGCCGATCCTCGCGGCACTCTAGACTATAACCAGCAGCTCTCGCAACGGCGCGTCGACCGTGTCAAAGGCTTCCTGGCCGGGCTCGGCGTACCCGCCGCTAACATTCAGACCGAGGCATTCGGAAAACAGGAAAACCTCACCGACAAGCAAGTGAAAAAGGCGGTCGAACGAAACCCCGAACTGAGCGCAGAAGATCGCCAGAAGGTGCTCGACAATATGACCAAGATCATTCTTGCCAGCAACCGTCGGGTCGACATTACTCTCAGTAATGCCGGCCAGGCTCCGCAACAGTCAGTCCGTGAGTATCCTTTCAACGCCGTAGATTCTCTGACCTTGCTAAAAGAGGAAGCAACCAAGAAACCGACGACCGGCGATAAAAAGGAAAAAACCAAGGGCCACGAATAGAGGACAACCTGGCAACGTCAGGCTTGCCTTTTATTTAGAAGAGAAGTCACCAAACTAGCCCGTCTTGTCCCTCTATCCTCGAGGGCAAGGCGGGTTTTTGCGCTTCCAAAAGCTGGCTCCAATAAAACTGATAAATACTCAGCATTTACGAATGCCCGTCTCGACTTCCACTCTCAGTACACTCCGGTCAACAAGCCTTGTCCCGGAGTCAGCTCGCTCCGCATTGTTACCGCCCAAGAGGTTTATAATCTTGAAGGCTCATCTGCCGCATTGCCTGATGGAAAATGACTGATCAACTCAGAAAGAAATTGCAGGAAGAAGTTGACGCACTCGAGCACGAACTGGTTCACGAGCTGCCCAAAGAGATCAAGCGGGCTGCGGCGCTTGGTGACCTAAGCGAGAACGCCGAGTATCACATGGCGAAGCAGCGCCAGGAGTTCGTCAAGGCGCGCTTCCGCCAGCTTGGCAAGCGCCTCGCAGACTTGTCGCTGACCAACATGAACAACATTCCCAAGGATAAAGTTGGGCTGGGTTCTACTGTTAAGGTTTACGACAGCTTCAAGAATGAAGAGATCGAATACAAACTCGTCACTAGCGAAGAGTCGGATGTTGGTGCGGGAAAGATTTCGACTACGTCGCCGATTGGGCGGGCGCTGCTGAATAAAAAAGTGGGCGACGAGGCCACGGTGATCACTCCTAACGGCAAGCGCGAACTGGAAATCCTGGCATTGAGCACGATTCACGACGAGGCCGAATCCGAAAAGGCGGGCGACTAGTGGCGGCTGCGCCTAGCCGAAGCTCGCCGTCCCTAAGCTGGACTAGCGCGTTTGGGCGAGGCTGCGGCGTGCTTCTCGATACCATCGTGCGCTGGCTGGCGCTGTCACGCATCAATCCTAATGTGCTTACGTTCATGGGGCTGGTGGTCAACACCTGGGCTGCAATCCTTTTTGGCTCGGCTACCGCGCTTACGCAGCGGCGGATGTTTTTCTATGCGGGACTGGTCATCATCTTCTCCGGATTCTTCGATCTGGTCGATGGCCAGGTTGCCCGCGCCACCAACCGGGTCACGCGCTTTGGAGCGTTTTTCGACTCCGTGGTCGACCGCTACAGTGACGCCTCGCAGTTTCTTGGGCTGCTGGTCTTCTATGCGCGCGGCGATCGCTTCTTTTATGTTGTGCTCACCGCCTTTGTGATGATCAGCGCCATCATGGTCAGCTATACGCGGGCGCGGGCCGAGTCGCTGATTGGATCGTGCCGCGTCGGCTTCATGGAGCGTCCGGAGCGGCTGGTGCTGGTGATCATTGGCGCACTGTTCAACCGCATGGCGCCCGTGCTCTGGGTGATCGCAGTGCTGTCGACGCTGACGGTGATCCACCGCATGCGCTATACCTGGACCCGAACCCAGGACTCCCCGCCCGCCACCGCCAAAGCGGGGCAGGCTGCGTAGCTAGCTTGCTATGTATAGATGCATCTATTAGTTAACACCCTTCAAACCAGTTCTCCTAAGGAGGGCCCTCAGTGACGCTCGGACCCGACAAATCCCAAGAGAGCGCTCCGGCTAGACAACAAGAAGCACATGCCTACCTTCGGCACAACATGCAGGTCTGGGTACAGTGGTTTTCCTTCTTTGTAACGGTGAACTATGTCGCTTTGGGGTGGTTTGCTTCCGACATCACTCACCACAAAATTGAAGATAGGATGCCGCTCATTGTTGTGGCTATGTTCTTCTCCTTTCAATGCATGCTCGGAATTTGGGTATCCCTTCGCTTGCGAAGATGGTTCATTGATACCGGCAATCAGGGCGACAACGAGCCCGGCGGCGACCAAACAATCCATACTAAATACGGAAATCCGTCGGCGAGTTTTTACGCCTTCGCTGTTTTGCTTGGTTGCCTTGCTCTCGGCAGTATTGTGCTTATATGGGCATTCCTTAGCTTTCTCGGAGCCGCTCACGCGCAGCCCGCCGCGTAAGAAACAAGCCACGAAAATAATTGTCCTTCGGAGCGAAGCGAGGAACCTTGGTTTATTTTGTACCACCCAAAATCAGGGGTATCCCCCTCCCCCCTCCTATATCTGGAATCATCGAGTTAGCGCGAAATTCCCGCCAAAATCCGCAGGGCAAAAGACTTAGAGGTCAAAATGTACGATTGCAAAGAGACTTAGCTGCGCCGGAATTGAATGACCGGCGCAGCGTGTGCTGTAGCTAGGATTGAACGGATCGCCTGTGGAAGACAAGGTTAGATGTCACATGCGTGCTGTGGAAACTTTTGTGGATATCTCCCGGTGGATTCGCGAAGCCAGTTTGAGCACGTAGCCGAGGAGCCTGCTGTCGGCAGCCGCTGCCCGCGGCCCAGCCGCTCGTACGAGACTCTTCACGCATTCTCATAAACCTTGACAACGCCTCTGGCTGCGTTATTCTAGAGGTGCTTCGCAGGCAGTGGCCAGTAGCAGTTTCAAGCCTCGGATGACTACCGGGGCTTTCGTGTTTCTCCGGCAGGGGGCCTTCATCAGTTCTGCGTTGTATCGAGCGGAAGACTTAGTTGCGCCGGGTCGATGTACGCGCTTTCTTTTTCGAAGATAATCTCCACCGCCTTTTCCTTGTATGAAACCTTAAGGGCAAGACCGAGTTGACGGAGGTAGATGCGTATTGGCCCACGCAAGCGGCCCGGAGCGGCGGGTATTAATGGCACGATGATGCGATCATGCTGCGTTTTGGGCCGACGTCCTGCGACGACAACAGACTTGGGCAGGAGGCTAGCCACCTTGGACTTGTTTCGTCCGAATAGCTCGTAGTCGGACCGCACTGCCACGAGCGGGGTGTCTTCTGTTTCGACTAGAACAATCCCGGTGCCGAATCCACCGACCTTTCGGTGCTTCCGAGCGGCATCCTCCTCTAGCTTGCTCGTCGGCTGTTTGATTGCTCGACAAAGCGCCCTAGGACTTCGTACACGTCAGCCATCTCCGCGCGGAGCGCATCGATGGAATTCGTCCCTAAGACTTCAAGGGACTCTTCCACAACCTTAGTTTTTAGAACATCCAAAAGTTCATCACTTGGGACCTTAAGAACCTCTGCATGTTCACCGCGACGGCGAATTTGGACAGGTATTCTGTCTCTTACCAGTTTCTGAAACTTTTGTCTGACGGACTTAGGGTTTATGGGATCGACGCAGGCGACCCGGGCGCCAGTACGCTGTAGGACGTAAAAAGCGTGCGATAGGGGACTGCCTTCGAGATCAATGCGCAACCCCTGACTGCTAACCGCTGCGCCCAGCTGTTTCAAAAACGATTCGTCACGAAGATGCGGGCCATCCGGGCGCAAGACCACCGAGGAGGCCTGCATTGAGTTTTTCTCCCGCAGTGCCAAATCGTTCTTGTTTCTTACGAGCAGAGGGCTGGATTTGAAGTGCGAACCAACCGCGGAGCCTATTTGGCTGGGGGCGTCGCCCGGCAAGCTCCGCCAGGGGAGAAGCTTGGGATGGCCAGAATTGCGAAGCACTCCTGCAAACCACATTGTGACCACCGGTTTTTGCAGCTTGTCTGCGAGGCGTGCGCTGTCACGCGCGATATCTCGGAGGCTGCTGTGGTCTAACGCGGGTCTCCAGTCCCACGGAGCACTAAGCGGCTCAACGGTCCATTTCTCGCTCGGAAGAGCTGCGAGGAACGTTGGCTTGTACCTAATGCGCGTTGCTACGAGCGCACCTGTTCGGCTGTCGACTTCGAACGAGTCGTGCGGACAGAACTCCAGTCCGTCCGGCAATCCCCATAATGCATCAATTCGAACTCGTCGGCTGGTGGGCGTCGCCAAGGAAAAAGCCGAAGCGACTGCAGGAATAAAGCGATGAGCGATGAAGCAAATGCGTTCCGCCTGTACTCCTGGACGAGACCAGGTCGCGCGCAGTTCTCTGAAGGAAGTCAATCGCTCTGGCCGCGTTTGTGAGGCCCGTTGTATGTTTTGCAAATAGCGTGGTTTCGCCACGGATATCAGACCGGATTACCAGTGGCGCCGCCGTGAGCTTCTGTGAGATCTGACGACAGGCCTTTAGGAACTCGTCCTTTAGCCAAGGCGCTGATGCCAGCTTTGCCGTTTCAGAATGAAAAGCGATGTCGTGGAAGTCCTGCTGCCTTGAACGTACACACGCATTGCAGCTTTTGCCACGAGCCTGTGCGGCCAGTGAACAGACTAAAAACGTGCAGCTTATGGCGCCGTAAGGGCCCCGCAGCCTTGGCGCTGACCGGTTCGGGTGAACTACCTGCTTTCTCGGGCGCTTCATCATTCTGAACGATCCAGAGGCGTTCGCCGTCCCAAACCCATTCCAGATGACGCCTCGTCTTCCGGTCATAGAAGTATCTGCCGACTGCGCGCAGATTTTCCAGTAGCCTGCGTGCAGTCTCGCATCGAAGCTCACTCGTAGCGGCAGGAGCGTGCCGCTCGACGCGGAGAGGAAAAACTTTGGGAAGTGTCTCGGGAGGGCTATCCCGAGAAGGACTCATCTCGCAAACCCACCGCCGGATTTCCTCTACGACCCTACGCTGGTTCGACAGGAAGCCGCTGCTTATCGGAGAACGATACAGCTGGACAACGAGTCCGACCGGGTTGCCCGAGGGCATTTCTGCAGCGGCTCTGAAAACTGCGTTTGCTCCAGCCAGAATTCCATCGAGTGTCCCATCGCACTGGAAGCTTTTTAGCAAACCGCGCTCTTCAAGGCCCTCGCGTTCTGCGTTTGACCGCACGATTAGGGAATTGTTCTCGGGCGGTATTCCGAACTTGGCCAGCTGTTGTTCGAGTTCTGCGGTTTCGGCGCCGTCCAGAAGATCGTGGAGGGACAGCGGGCGAGATGGCGCCGCTAGATAGCGGCGGTGAAGTTCGCTGGAGATTGGCAAAAATGGCGGTACCCATTCCTGCGGCAGTTCCAACAAACCCTTAAGTTTGCCACCTGGCTCCCGGACATCACAAAGGCTTGCCATCTCGATTGGTAGCGTCTAGTCGGAATTGGTCGGCGGAACGTGGGAGGACGGTCGGCGATCTGGCGCCCGTAGGGTTCGTCCGAGCAGGGTCTCTGCGACCTCAGCTAGTTTCGCCAACGCATTGTCTGAGAAGAACCCTATGAGAAAGCTAAAAGCAACCGTTCTCGCGTTGGTCGAAACCACTGCCGGATCGAACGCAGACACTGACTCGACTATGGCCACAGTGAAAAATGCGAGCCCGCCGGAAATTAGCGGAGTCAGGTAGCGCCAGAGGCGTCTATCCATGTGCCAGGTCCGTTTCGCAACCGTGTGATAAAGCCATTTCATCGCAAAGAGAACACCGCCCAATGCTCCACTGAGCCAAGCAAACGCGTACCTGGAAAATATTTGGGTATCTCTTGCGGAAAGATGTAGGAGAACCTGTGGACGCCTAAGCCACACGAGCAGCATCAAGACCAGAGCTATGACCATGAACACTACAAGGTAGATCGCTTCGTGCCAGATGAACTTCCACGCTTCAGGCTTGTATCTTGACTGCCAGTCCCCAGGCTCGCGGCCGTCAGTTAGGTCTTCCGGCGCAAACCCGGAGTCCCCGCCCAAGCCGCTTGGATGGCTGCTTCCCATTCAGACGCCTACCGCGGCATGTTCAAGAGTGCGTAGTATGTTCTCCACATGCGGGTGGGCAGCGTAATCGAAAAGCTCTGGGATACCCAGTTCGTTTGCGATTGCCCTTCTTAGAGGCTGCCTGATGCTAGGCGGTGGTTGGAACCATGCCATTTCAGCGCCGGGCTCACGGACGACGGCGTAGCCGATACTTGCCTTGTGCAGCGTTCGGAGGGCTGGCAGCCCCTCCAATTTCGCCCATTTGGCATTTGGAACGACTGAATCAACAGCTTCGACCAACGAAAATTTCAAAGGCGCGACATGAAAGTGAAGGTGGTCGACCCCGCACCCTAGAGAAGTTCCTGCGACTCTGGGGCCGTGCTCGAAAATAGTAGCTGCGCCGAAGTGACGTTCTACAAATTCTTTGGCGACGCCGATCGCTCGCTCCAGGCGATTAAGCTCATGCGTCTCCAGCTCGCCTGAACAGAGGACGTGCCGTTTCGAAACGACGAGCAACCAACCTGGAACCAGAGATCCCTTTGTCGGTACGATCCTGTATTTGTCCGTCTCTGCAATCGTGGTGTCCCAAGGCGCATTCACTGCTGCTGCTCCGAAGAGTCGCTCACAAAAGATGCACTTGGCTGCTTGAAAGGTATCCATGTCGAAGAGTTTATCGTTCGTCCAATCGAACCGCAATACGTCCCATGGTGCGAGCGTTATGAGCGTGAAGCCGTGACAGTTTTGTAAGGGTAAAAAGTTTCCGACGTGATGAGATTTGGCGGGGAGGAGTGCCTGCCCACACGATCCCCACACGAGCCTGCTATCCTATCCAGTCATTTTTCTAGTGAGGAGTTCTTTTGTCAACTAATCCTGTACTCGTAGTTCATGGCGGGGCTTGGGCTATGCCGGATGACATGGTGGAGGCGCATTTGCTTGGGGTGCGGGATGCGTTGGCCGCGGGGTGGCGGGTGCTGGAGCGTGGGGGCGGGGCGCTGGATGCAGTAGAGGAGGCGGTCGTCGTGATGGAGGACGACGAGACGTTTGACGCGGGGCGGGGGAGTTTCTTGAATCGCGATGGGCGGGTGCAGATGGATGCGCTGATCATGGACGGGGCGACGTTGCGAGCGGGAGGTGTGGGGTGCGTGGAGCGGGTGCGGAATCCGGTGCGGGCGGCGCGGAAGATTTTGAGTGAGAGTCCGCATGTGTATTTTGTGGCGGAGGGGGCGGAGCGGTTTGCGGCAGAGCATGGCGTGGAGTTGTGCAGGAACGAAGATCTGGTGATTGTGCGGGAGGTGGAGCGGCTGAGGGAGTATCAACGGGCGGCGGGGCCGGGCAGGGCGAGTGGAGGTTCCTCGGAAGGATCGGCCGGGGTAGGCGAAAAAGTTGGGAAGGACTTGTTTGCGCCTGAGGTTTCGCACGATACGGTGGGCGCGGTGGCTCTGGATCGCGAGGGAAATATTGCGGCGGCGACTTCTACTGGGGGGACGCTGAATAAGGCTCCGGGACGGCTGGGGGATTCGTCGCTGATTGGGTGCGGATGTTATGCGGATAACTTGAGTGCGGCGGTCTCGACTACGGGTTGGGGCGAACCGATTATGAAGCTGGTGCTGGCCAAGTGGACGGCGGATCGCGTTGTGGCGGGGAACTTGCCGGAGTGGGCGGCGCAGGAGGCGATGAATTACTTGAAGCAGCGGCTCAATGGGCATGGCGGAATTATTGTGCTGAATGGCCAGGGGCAGATGGGGATTGCCCACAATACTCCGCGGATGGCCTGGGCCTTTAAGACGGTGAAAAGGGAAGAGGCAGGGATAGAGCGTGGGAATTCTGGGATGGAGCTATAGGAGGGGTCGGGGGAGATTTTGAAAAATAGGCTGTGGATTTTTACGAAATCCGAACATACGGTGGTGGCGATGCGAATGAGGTCTTGCGAGTAGTGGGCTGTCTTCGGCAGTCGATATTAGCGTTTGGACAGGCCAGGCGCGGAGCAAACCTTGTTCGGATTTCGTAACAAATATGAATGACGCGAAAATTCTTTGCGAAACAAGGCACAAATACAGCGTCTCCTGCTATGATGGCGGACAATCTTATGGAGGCGTGCAATGCTCCCAGCGGGTAAAAGCCTTCGTACCCTGCGAGAAAAACTCGGGTTGACCATGCGCGACATCGAGATGTCGAGCGCGCGCATGGCCGAGAAATATCGCAACGAAGAATACTCGATTCCTCCCAGCCGTTTGTCGGATATTGAAACCAAAGGTGTGTTGCCGAGCATTTTCCGGCTGTATACGCTGGCGGTGATTTACCGCCGCGATCTGCGGGAACTGATGGCTTGGTATGGTGTCGACTTGAACAACGTCGCGGCGGATTTGGGTTTTATTTCGCCGCCGCGGTCGCATGTTTCCGAGGCGCTTTCCGGGTTGTCGTCGGTGCAGATGCCGGTGCGCATGGATCCAGGCTTCGATCAACAGCGCACGACCAACCTGGGCCGCATGGTAGAGCAGTGGGGCTTGGTGCCGTTGTCGTACCTGGCGCAATTCGCGCACAGCGATTTCACTTACGGCTATATCGGCAACCAGGATTTCACCATGTATCCGATACTTCCGCCGGGCAGTTTTATACAAGTGGATGAAGCGAAGAATAAAGTGGTGGAGGGACTGTGGCGGTCGGAGTACGAGCGTCCCATTTATTTTGTGGAGACGCGCGATGGACATACGTGCTGCTGGTGCAGCATGCGTCGCGATGATGTAGTGTTACAGCCGCATCCGTTGTCGCCGGTTCCGGTGAGGGTGCTGCGGCATCCGCAAGAAGCCGAGATTATTGGGCAGGTGGTAGGCGTGGCGATGAAGTTGACGGAGTGGCACGCTTTTGGTTCTTCTCCAGGCTCGAAAGGGCAACAAGCACTGAATTAAGATGGCTGGCCGAGGCGGCGTCCTCGGGTGAGGGAACCAGTTCGTTGAACTGCTCACGCATGCCTTCCACGTACGCTTCCGGGGTCTTCTGGCTGTTCTGACTCGACTTCTGCAAATCTTCCGCAAGTTCGGATATCGGCGTGCGCAGCACGGTCGCCAATACTTCTGTGTGGGCCGCCTTCAGCGCACGATCAGACGCTTCCTCGCCATGCTGCAGCGCCATACCCCAGTGCGAATACCCACCCTGCCCGTGGCGTAGAGATGCGACATAGGCCAGTTTCGCGAGCAGGCCGGAAATGGCGGCCAGCGTGGTCTCTCGCAGATCCTGCAGAGCGGATTTCAGCGTCATTGTATGTTACGAATTCCGAACAAAGTAATGGCCTTAAGTACCCTTTAGCTCAGGCCGGGGTCATGAAAATATCACGGTTTGTTTTTCAAACAAGGAGAAAAACAACCGTGAAACGTAGCCCTATCTAGCATCGCTGCGGCGGTACTCTTGCTGAATACACTGGTGGTTCCAACCGTTGTCCGGGCTGAAGGGGTGGGCGGCACCTGCAGCGGCGCCTGCAAACCGTAGCTCGCATTGCGTTACGAAAACCGAACACGATTAACGACGATCTTGCTGGCTGCAGCGGGTCGCGGTATAGTGCCTACCTGCGTGTATGCTGCAGCCGCACTCATTGCTCTGGCACTATCTGTGGATCGGACCGCATGTTCTGCAGGTAGCGCTTGCTATCTCCTTTGGCGGCGGGGCTTTCATAAGCGGTTCCCGTTTTCTTTGCGTATCTCATCTTCGAAGCCATTGAGGAATTCGCGCTTTATGGGATGGATGTTCTCCCTTCGGTCAGCGTGAAGACATGGTGGCTTGCGTTCTTCGTCGGACTTGATCCTTGAAGGTTTCATCAGAATCGGGTGATCGGAGAATTGTTCTTTCATCTGCTGCGCTCCCGGCCTGTCGATCGCCAAGGTGGGCGGCCGACTGATTACCTGCACAGGTGCGGTTCTTGTACTGCTCGCAACTTTGGCGGCCGCCTATGCCCCTCTTGACAATCCACAATTCGCAATCGGGTCTCGCGCGCATACTTCTGCAACAGACGTTGTACATGATCGAGTGCGGCCTCATTTTGTTCCTCTTTCTATTTACCGCTTGTTTTAAGTTGACCTGGGACAGAGCAATCCTCGGCATTGGGCTGGGCCGCGGCATTTCATCTTCGGTGCACCTGGCCACGTGGGCGGTCATGGCAAATGGCGGCCTGCCGCACAGTCGTCACCTTCTCGATTTCCTGAACTATGGCACCTATCACCTCTGCGTCCTGATTTGGTTTTACTACCTCCTCGGGCCCCAGAAGAGTGCCACCACGTCTGCGGTTCTGCCTGCCAGAGAACAATCTCGACATCTGGAACCGGGAACTGGAGCGTTTGCTACAACAATGAATCTAGCCATTATCGTTATCATTGTCATTGCCGCTGCGCTTGCGCTGGGCATTATTTTGCGCGTCGCCGTAACGCAAAGCCTGCAGGCCAAACAAAACACCGGCCTGGCCGTCGCGATCCGTCCGCTCGACGTCGAGGCCTTCCGCAATTTGATTGATCCTGCCGAGGACGACTACCTGCGGCGGCGCCTGCCGCCGGCTCAGTTTCGCATGGTCCGTCGAAAGCGCTTGCGGGCGATGGCCGCCTACATTCAGGTCGCGGGAAGCAACGCCGCTGTCTTGATCCGGGTGGGTGAAGCCGCGCTCACTGGCGGCAACGTGCATACCGCTGTTGCCGCGCAGCAAATGGTGAACGACGCCCTGCTGCTCCGCCGCAATACTGCCGTGGCACTGGCGCGGATTTACCTCGCATTGGCGTGGCCCAACTCCGGGTTCGCGGCGGTGCGCGTAGTTGAGCGTTACGAACGGCTTAGTGGGGCTGCCATGCTGCTCGGCCGGTTGCAGAATCCCGCCGTGCCGGTTCGTTTGTCGGTGCCGCTCTAACTGTGACGGAGATCGCTTACGCTGTGGCGATCTCTTTCCCATCCTTACCGTCGGAGCCGCGTGTCAGTTGACTCGCCCACTACCCCTAGTCATTCTTGCCTTGTTTTCGCCGTCTGTTTTGGTGTAAAAACCAGCGGGAACCCGCCAAACCCAGAATCTTGCACGTGTTTCGGCCAAACAGCCGTTGGAGTTGTTTCTGCCGCCACTCCACAGTGAGCGGACTCAAGGGAGACTCTATGTTCCGCAGCCTGAAAGCGTTCTCTGTTTCACTGCTCGTACTGCTTTCCTCTATCGCCTTCGGGCAAGGTGGGGCGGCCACCGGCGACCTGCACGTAACCGTCAAAGATCCCAAAGGGAATCTTGTGGCCAACGCAACGGTCCTGGTGAGCGATGTTGCCAAGGGCCTGGAACGCACGGCCACGGGAGATGGGCAGGGAGGCTATAGCGTGCGTCTGCTGCCGCCCGCAACTTACAGTGTCACCGTGGAGGCGCCGGGATTCGGAAAGGTCGAGGCGAGCGATGTGAATATCACGGTGGGAGGGGTGCAGGAGCTTCCGGTCACGCTGGCAGTGGCCACGGGAAGGGAAGTAGTGGAAGTGACTTCGCAATCGGACTTGGTGGAAACGTCGCGGACCTCGACTACGGATACGATTGGACAGCGGCGCATTGACAATCTGCCGATCAATGGCCGCAACTATATCAATTTCACGCTGACCGATTCTCAAGTGGTGAGGGACAATGCGCCCGATACGGGCGCGGCACCAACCTCTGGGCTTAACATCAGCGGCCAGCGCGCTCGCTCGAACCTGGTGAACGTGGATGGAGCCGACGCCACAGACAACTCGACGAACGGCGTGCGCTCAACAGTTTCTCAGGAAGCGGTGCAGGAATTTCAGATCATTACTAACAGCTACAGCGCGGAGTATGGACGCGCCGCAGGTGGCGTGGTGAACATCATTACCCGTTCCGGATCAAATAACTTTCACGGCGATATTTATGGATACCTTCGCAACCGGAATTTTCAGGCGGTGAATCCGTTTAGCACAGTTCCGAACCCAGCCTACACGCGGGTACAGGCGGGCGCCGCTTTTGGTGGACCGATCAAGAAGGACAAGACGTATTACTATTTCTCTTACGAGATCACAAGGCGGCATGAGACGGGATTCTCCTCCATCGGAGAGCCCGATCCCAGCCTGTGTTCCTCGGCTGGTCTCACAGGCTCGGGGAGCTTCGGCTTATGCAATTTCGATGCATCCCCATTTTTTGGAGCTCCGCAAAACACCTTCGCTATTCAAGTCACACCGGACCAGGCGGCGTTCCTTGAGACTCCTGGATTACCTGCATCCGTAGCCCAGCAATATTCCGTCGAGACGGGAGCAGCCTCCGCAATTGCGCTAAACGGCGTGTACCCCGCCTCGTTCGCCTTTCTGGTGGGCGCTCCAGGAGGTCTGCCACAGCCATCCAATGGCAGCAATCCGCTGACGCAGTTCATTAGTTCGTGTTCCAGTAGCAATATGCTATGCAACGGCTTGCCCTCCTCGTTTCAGCCGCTCGCTGCACTGCCAACACACTTTCCCGTCTTCGAAGGGACGAGCCTCTACTCGTTGCGCTTGGACCACAACATCAGCTCGACCAACCGCGTCACCCTGCGTGGCAACGTGAGTCCCAGCACGGTGACCGGTATTGAAGTCAACGGACAAGATCAGCCGTTCGGCCAGAATGCGTATTCCCGCACTTCTGAGCAAACCTACCGCGATCTGTCAGTGTTTTTTGAGGACACCTGGAGCATCGGCAACAACAAGGTCAACGAATTTCGTTTCCAATTCGCGCGCCGCGGGCTCTCCTATTTTTACAATCAGCAGATTCCCTCTGGAGGGTACCCCGCAGTAAACATCATCGGCTTTGCCTATGCCGGACGCGAGCCGTACTCTTTCATCCAACGCGTCGAAAAGCGCTACCAGTTCACCGACAATTTCTCCTGGACGATGGGACGGCACAACACAAAGTTCGGGGTCGACTTTAACTACCTCCCGCTGACGGCGACTTTTACTGTGAATTATGGCGGCGTCTACGACTTCAGTTCCATTGCCGGCTCCGGCGGCGTGCCGGGTTTCTCCCCGGTGCAGGCCTACGGCTTGGGTATTCCCTCATATGTAGTACAGGGCATCGGCAATCCGAGCGACTCGTTCAACAACAAACCACTAGGTGCATTCTGGCAGGATTCGTGGCGTGTCAGTCCCAATGTCACCCTAAACTACGGCGTTCGTTACGACGTCGAGTTCGCTCCCACGTTCGCGCCGCCCGACGCACTTGCTCTGGCTGGATACAACTTTTTAGGACTGCAAAAGGGGATTCAGACCGATACCAACAACGTGCAGCCTCGGTTCGGGATTGCATGGGACCCCAAAGGGGATGGCAAGAGCGTAGTGCGCGCTTCGTACGGTATCTTCTACGATCACCCCCTGCTCGGCCTCTATTTCCTGGGAGACGCCTCCGACGGCTCCAGGACGGGGCAGTTGTTGTTTTTCGGAACCAACCCCTGTAATGGAACGGGTAATGGGAACCCGCTCAATATCTCGGCCACGAACATGTTCCAAGGCATTCTCGGGACAAGTGGCTGCCTGCCGGCGGGACTTTCATCTTTTCTGGGGTACCAGGCAACATCGACGCAATCTTCGCCATGCGCTGGTTCGGCCAATCCACAGCGCTTTGATCCCTGCTTTCCGAATTCCCCTTTCCTGAACCAGCAGTATCTGGTCGGAGCTAATCCGTTTCCACTGGTTTCGCAGCCTTTCGGATACCCTCAGGCCAAGAACTTCGTCTACGCCTATTCCCAGCAGGCAAACTTCAGCGTGGAGCGAGACCTCGGTGGCGGCTTCGCGCTCAACCTGGCATACAACTTCAACGGAGGACGCCACATCAACCGGCCGATCAACGCCAATCCCGCGCGGGGAGATCTGCTGGTGGCCAACTGGCAAGCAGCCGCAGGCGATCCCAGTGCGGCCGGAGGTCCGTTAGCAGTGGGTTCGGGAGCAGCGCCGTGCGGCTTCAATTCCACGACCGGAGCCCCCTGGGTTTCGGCCGCCCTTGTGAGCTTCTTCCGCCCCAGCGGCCTGAATCCTTCCCTAGCCAACTTCTTAAACGCCTTGGGTGCCGGAAGTTGTGTGACGCTGGCTCAGGGAATTCTTGCGATGGACGGTCTGAACGCAGGATGCAATCCGACTACGCTCGCTACTTGTGTTGTCTTCAGCGACATGGATGCTAACTACTCCAATGGTAGCTCCGTCTACCACGGTTTCAGCGCGAACTTGCGCAAGCGCTTCAATCGACACTACGAGTTCCTTTCGTCGTACACCTTATCGCATGCCATTGACGACTCGACAGACTTGCAGGCGACACTCACTCCTCAAGACAGCTTCTTCCCAGCTTTGGACCGCTCCAACTCGACATTTGATCAGCGCCATCGTTTTGTGTTCAGCGGCGTTTACCAAAGCGGCCACACGGCGGGAAAAGACTTTGCCGGCAGGTTCTTCAGTGACTGGACCTTCGCGCCGATTGTGGAGGTCTCCTCTGGGCGGCCCTTCAACATTGTTACCGGCACCGCCGACAACCAGCAGTTCTCTTCTCAGACGGGGCGTCCTAACATTGTGCCGGCGGGGACCGCAACCAATGCGTGCGGCTATCCGGAGGTTCCTTCGAAATATTCACCCACTGGCTTCTTACAGGAGGTCTGCTTCGCCAGTCTGCCTCCGCTCTTGACACCCAACCTAAGGAACGCCCTGCTTCTTGACGGGGACTTGGGTCGCAATGCCGGCGTGAGTCCTTGGACGATCTTCAATGACCTTCGTTTGGCCAAGCGGATCTACTTCGGCGAGCGCTTCAACATGGATTTGATTGCCGACATGTTCAACCTTGCCAATCGATACAATGTAGCCGCCGTCAATCCGCAATTCACTCTTGCTGGGCAGGCTACAGCGGCTTATGATCCGCGGCAGTTCCAGTTTGCGTTGAAGTTCAACTGGTAGCAGACTTCAGGCCGTCTGGGGTGTGTCTTCGGTGGTTGGGCCGCGCAGAGCTCGTTCCGGGGCTGCGGTTTTCATCCATGCATCGAATTCTTTCAGCGCGAGTTCACACTGAAGGCGATGGCGTTCTTTGCGATCGCGGATTTTTTTCTCCAGTGCCGGCAGCAA
Organism: uncultured Acidobacteriota bacterium; assembly: GCA_963761915.1. Classification (GTDB taxonomy): domain Bacteria; phylum Acidobacteriota; class Terriglobia; order Terriglobales; family Acidobacteriaceae; genus Sulfotelmatobacter. Next base: position 155,554 of record CAVXIO010000016.1, on the reverse strand, counting down.
ATCGAAAGTAATGTTCGCGGGCTGGAAATTCTTGGCGTCGGCGTGAGTAACGTAATGCGCCAGCGATCCGAAGGCGGAGGCGCGCGGCGGAGGGATAAGGTCGTCGCCGGATGCAAGAGCCGCCGCATGCATTCCGGCCATCAAGCCGGTTGCAATCGACTCCACGTAACCTTCCACGCCGCAAATCTGTCCCGCGAAGAGCACGCGAGGGTGGGCTTTCATCTGCAAGGTTTCGCGCAGCAACGCCGGACCATTGATGTAGGTGTTGCGGTGAATCTGCCCGTAACGCAGGAATCGGGCATTTTCGAGGCCGGGAATCAGCCGCAGCACGCGCGCCTGCTCGCCAAACTTCAAATGATTCTGGAAGCCCACCAGGTTGTACGAATCTGCCCGCAGATTCTCCTGCCGTAATTGCACAACCGCATAGGGCATTCGGCCGGTGCGCGGATCTTTCAGGCCTACGGGCTTCATCGGACCAAAGCGCAGAGTATCGCGGCCGCGGCGCGCGATTTCTTCAATGGGCAGGCAGCTCTCGAAGTAATTCAACTTTTCCCAATCGCGTTCCTCAACCGATTGCGCGGCCAGAAGCGCATCGTAGAAACGTCCATACTCTTCCGGCGTCATCGGACAGTTGATGTAATCCGCCGAGCCTTTGTCGTATCGGGCGGCCATGTACACGCGCGACATGTCGATGGAATCGGCCTCTACGATGGGACTGATGGAATCGTAGAAATACAAATGAGGGCTCGATGGAGCGGGCGTCCCCGGCCGCTCGGAAGTTAGTTCGGCGACTAAGCCAAGCCGCGCGATTTCTTCGGCCAGTGCCTGGGAAGTCAAAGGCCCTGTGGCGATGACAGTGATCTGCGGGCCCGCTGCGTCAATCGAACTCACTTCTTCCCGATGCACGGCAATGCGAGGTTCCCGCGAAATCGCCTGCGTCACTTTCGCCGCAAACGCAACTCGATCTACGGCCAACGCATGGCCGGCAGGCACGGCGCACTCGCGTGCGATTTGCAGCAGCAGCGATCCGGCTCGCCGCATTTCCTCTTTCAATAGCCAGGGGGCAGTGTTTTCGCTATCGGACTTCAGCGAATTCGAACATACCAGTTCGGCAAAGTCGGATGTCTGATGCGCGGGCGTCGAGCGCACCGGACGCATTTCAAACAGCTCCACATTAATTCCGCGGCGGGCGCACTGCCAGGCTGCTTCCGTCCCGGCCAGGCCTGCCCCGATAATGCGAACCTGCGTGCTCACGATGCTTGCTCCGCCAGCCGCCGCAGTGCGTCATCCGTGAGCATGAGCGGGCGCCATTGATCGCGAAACGTTGCGTCCAGAGATTTGTAAAAATCGAGCGCTTGCTGATTCCAATCGAGAACTTCCCAATGAACTCCGTAACAATTCTCCTGTAGTGCGATGCGCGCGACTGAAGCCAGTAGAGCCTTTCCAATTCCCTTGCCGCGAAACTTCTCTCGCACAAAAAGATCCTCTAAAAATAATCCCGGTCCGGTCCACGAGGAGTAATAGCCAAAGAAAAGAGCGTAGCCTGCGGCTTGGTCACCCCACTCGGCAATCAGCACGCGAAACTTGGGGTTCGCGCCAAAACCATCTCTTATCAGCTCTGATTCCTGGATCACGCAAAGATCCAACTCGCGCTCAAACTCAGCGAGTTCGCGGATCAAAGTGCGCAGCAGGGGCACATCGTGAATGGTTGCAGGACGAATCAGAAGCATCAGAAGAAAGAATACATCAGCTGTACGGATAGCCGCGCGTCAGTGCAGCAGCGGAGTCGACTGGCTGGCCACGCACAACCAACTTCCGTTCTTGAGCGTCCAGGTATCGATGAAGCGGCCGCGCCGGGTATAAGGTTTTCCATTCTCCACGCCCTTGGCCGCGTAAATGCCGGTGACGATAACCGTATCGCCAAAAGTGCGAGCCGTCATCGATTCCGTGATTTCCTGCTGCGGCATCGAGGTCGGCGATTTTACTCGCGCCAGAAACTCGGCCTTGGTCCGGTAGGTTCCATCATAGTCGACATACACCAGAGCATTGTCGAAGAGGGCATCCAACGCCTTGGTATCTTTGCGCTCTTCAGCCTGGTTCCACGCGTGCTCCAGGGCCAAGACCTTCGTCGCGGAGCCCGGATCAGCACTGTTTTGCGCCGCTGCAGACCATAACGCCGAGCAAACCAGAATGACCGCAAATCGAGTAGATTTCATGAAGTGACTTTCTATAGATATATCGGCAGGCGTTGGCTTTTCTGCAGTGCACAAAATTTGCGGCGCGGAGGTCGAGCCGAAAGCAGAATTCATCTATTATGAAAACAGAACCCAATATTCGGAGGTTCAATGGCACGTATTAGCCTGATCACGCCGGAATCTGCATCGCCTGAAGTACGCGAGATCTATGAGACTACCCTTCGGGGCAAGCCCGGCAATGTGCAGAAAGCGCTGGCCCATCGTCCGGAGATGTTTAAGAGTTTTCTAAGCTTCTACGCCACCGTGGGTCGCTCGCTTGACCGCAAGTTGTACGAACTCATTTATCTTCGTATCTCCCTCATCAGTGGATGCCGTTACTGCACGCAGCACCACGTGGCATCGTCGAAGCGCGCCGGGCTTGGCGCTGAGGACTGGGCGGCGCTGAAGGCGGGAAATTATTCGCGCTACGGGGAGAAAGAACGGGCGGCGCTTAATTATGTAGAAAAGCTGACACGGGCTCCGCACGAAATCACGGAAACAGACTTCTATGAGCTGAAGAAACATTTTTCCGAGCCGGAGATCGTCGATATCCACATGCTTGCCGGCCTTGCCAACCTTACTAATCGTGTGACCGATCCGCTGGGGCTGGAATTGGAATTTGCGGAAGAAAAAGTCTGAAGAATTGAGCTATTGGCAATCGGGATATTGGGCGATTTCGAACCTTTAAGAGCTCCGGGTATTTCAATTGCCAAATTGCAAGTCGCCTAATCGCTCAATCTTAGAGTATCTGTCTCTCATCGCCGACTCTTCGTGTTACTCGCTCGCGGTCCAGATATTCGAGCAGCGGAATGGCATACTTGCGGGTCACGCCTGTGAGTTCTTTGAACTGCGCGACGTCAATGTTCGCCGACTTTAATTTGTAGGCCGCCATCTGCCGCCGTAACTGATCGAGCGTAGTGCGATGAAAAACGAGTTCATCGGATACTTTGATCAAGATCTTGTCGCGCAGTAGCAGAGTGACGATCTTGTGAGCCCGCGCCTTGTCGACTTTCAGGCTGGCAATCACTTCCTCGAGAGCGGGAACCTTCAATCCCGCGGCAGCAAAAGCGTTCTCGATTTTAGCTTTTGATTCAGCCTCTTCGTCCTTCATCACCACGCCAAGCCCGGGGAGGCGCACCAGATCGCCAGCCACTTCGAGCTTTTTATCGCGGACCAGCATGGCGAAAACCAGTTCCGAGACTTCCGGAGTGGCATGAACCTGTTCCCTTAGTTCCTCTTTGTTCACCCCACTCACCAGAGGATTCTTCTTATGAAAGTCAGCGACTGCGCTAACGATGTACAATTTCAGTGCTTCCAGCGCCGGCGAATGCAGGAACAAATCGCCACTGCGCACAACATTACCGGTCTTCATCGGCTGGGCCAGGTACCCTTCAATTGCGCTCCGCGTCCAGCCAGTTTCAGCAACCAATCGAGCGATAGAAATTCCTTCGTGGTTGCGCCTTGCAATGCGCATCCGCAAAATTGAAGTCGCATCACCGCCCGCCAGGATGTTGAGGAAGTCGGCTTGACCCGGCAGGCGCGGAATCGGCGAGGAGTCCAGCACCACTCCGCCGCCAATTGTGACCACAGGCGAAAACTGCCGGATGATGAAGCGGTCTCCGGGCAGAAGCAGACGCCGCTTCCGGCAGCTTGAGCCGAGCGAACGCTTCCTCGCCGGGCAGAAGCTGCAGATGCGCCGCCTTTTTGTTCCTGGCAACAGCAGAATCCAGTTCCTTCCGTTCATGCAGCACGACTTCCGCCACCGTTTCCATCGAGTAGGAATGGAAGTGCACGCGCGCCCGATTTTTCAGTGCCCGCGGCGCAGAGGGCAAGAGCCGCAACCGTACGTCCAACCGCCGCGTTGTCCCGAACGTTCGCGAAGGCGCGAGGGTCATTCCTCGCGACAAATCTTCCGTGCTTGCTCCCGCCAGGTTCAACGCAGTTCGTTGTCCCGCGACGGCCGCATCCGCGCTTTGCCCATGCACCTGAACGCCGCGCACGCGGACGCGGCGTCCTGCGGGGAAAACTTCGAGTTCGTCTTCGCGGTGAATCGTTCCTGACACGAGCGTTCCTGTCACCACCGTGCCAAAGCCCTTCATGGTAAATACGCGGTCAATCGGCAGCCGTGCGATGGCATGGGAGTCACGCGGCTGAACTTGAGAGGCAACTGCAGCGATGGCATGCTTTAGTTCCTCGATTCCAGCGCCCGTCAAGGAACTTACGGCGATAATCGATTGTGTTTTGTCCAGAAATGTCCCACGGAGAAACTCTTCCACTTCCAGTCGCACCACGTCCAGCGTCTCGGCATCTACCGCGTCAGATTTCGTCAGCACTGTGATGCCGCGCTGCACGCCGAGCAATTGCAGAATGTCGAAATGCTCGCGCGTCTGCGGCTTGATCGCCTCATCCGCCGCAATCACCAGAAGTACCAAGTCGATGCCGCCCACGCCCGCAAGCATGTTGCGCACGAAGCGCTCGTGGCCGGGAACATCGATGAAGCCCAGGCGGAGCGATTCACCGCGCGTCTTGTCGTTCGTCGATTTGTCATTCGTCGCTTTGTCGTTCGAGGCGGGCAAATCCATGTGCGCAAAACCGAGGTCGATGGTGATGCCGCGCCGCTTCTCTTCCTCGAGGCGGTCGGCGTCGATCCCGGTCAGCGCCTTTACCAGCGCGGTTTTCCCGTGGTCGATATGCCCCGCCGTCCCTACGATGATGGATTTCATCTGGCTGGCATCTTACGGGAAGGATTTGAGGATTGGAAAGGCGAGCATTTGAAGCGTAGTTGCAGTGGGCGATTTTCCACCGAAAATGGCTACCCTAGCCCTACCCAGCCGGACCGCGAGATGCGACAATAGAGTTTCCCCATGACCACGTCCATGACCTCTGCCCTTTCGCCGGAGACCCTCCGGCAGCACGGCCTCACTTCCGATGAGTACGAAAAAATTAAACAGCTTATCGGAGGGCGCGAGCCCACTCTGACCGAGCTCGGCATTTTCAGCGTCATGTGGAGCGAACATTGCTCCTACAAATCTTCGCGCGTGCATCTGAAGCGCCTGCCCACGCGCAGCAAGCGCGTGCTGCAAGGGCCGGGAGAAAACGCCGGCATCATTGACATTGGCGAGGGCTGGGCTTGCGCGTTCAAGATCGAATCGCATAATCATCCGTCGTTCATCGAGCCGTTTCAAGGCGCAACTACAGGCGTTGGGGGAATCCTGCGCGACATTTTCACCATGGGCGCGAGACCGGTTGCGGTTATGGACTCTTTAAGGTTTGGACCTATCACGGCCGCTGTGAGCTCGCCAGCGCGAGCTGCGCAGAAAGAGATCCATAAGAATCATTCCATTCTCGAAGGTGTGGTCAGCGGCGTCGCTTCCTACGGCAATTGTTTCGGTGTGCCCAACCTGGGTGGCGAGACGAAGTTCGAGCCCTGTTATTCGGGCAACCCGCTGGTGAATGCTTTCGCCATAGGCCTGGTGCGGAGGGATGCAATCTTTTACGCGCGTGCCGCGGGCGAAGGCAATCCAGTCATCTACGTTGGCGCGAAGACTGGACGCGACGGCATTCACGGCGCAACGATGGCCAGCGAAGAATTCAGCGAGGCATCGGAAGCCAAGCGACCGAACGTGCAGGTTGGCGACCCGTTCCTGGAGAAGTTGCTGCTCGAAGCCTGCCTCGAAGCTATGCAGACGGGAGCAATTGTCGGTATTCAGGACATGGGCGCTGCGGGGCTCACTTGTTCTACCTGCGAGATGGGCGCGCGCGGAAGCGTCGGCATCGAAATCGAACTTGATCGCGTGCCGCAGCGTGAAACTGGAATGACCGCTTACGAAATTATGCTGAGCGAATCACAGGAGCGCATGCTGCTGGTGGCGCAGAAAGGCCGCGAACACGAGGTCTTCCAGGTTTTTGAAAAGTGGGGGCTGGATGCGGTCGAGGTCGGCAAGGTCACGACTGACAATAAATTGCGCGTGCTGCAGCACGGCGAAATCGTGGCCGAGATTTCCAATCAGGCGCTTACTGACGATGCGCCCGTATATAAACGTCCGCTCGCGCGCTGGGAGCCTCCCGTGCCGCGCGAGATGCCGGAGCAGATTAAGCTCAGCGGCTCGGGTGATTTTACCCAAGACCTCAAGCGGCTTCTATCCAGCCCGAACATCTGCGGCAAGCGCTGGGTTTGGCAGCAATACGATCACATGGTGCAGACCAATACCGTCGAGACGCCTGGCGCGGGCGACGCGGGCGTGATTCGCATCAAAGGCTCTCGGCGCGGATTGGCGATGGCGCTCGATGGCAACGGACGCTGGTGTTATCTCGATCCGCGGCTGGGCGCGATGCATGCGGTGGCCGAGGCCGCGCGCAAAGTTGCGTGCTCGGGCGCAACTCCGGTGGGCGCAACCAATTGCCTCAACTTTGGCAATCCTGAGAAGCCGCACATCATGTGGCAGTTTTCGCAGACCATCGATGGCATTACCAAAGCATGCGAAGAATTGGAAATCCCCATCACTGGTGGCAACGTCAGTTTCTACAATGAGACGCTGGGCGAGGGCATTTATCCTACGCCGGTTCTAGGAGTGGTGGGAATTCTTGACGACGTACGCAAGACTGCGAAGATGCATTTCGCCGCCGCCGGGCGCACGATCGTGCTATTGCGTGGAGGAGAGGCAGCCGATATTACCGATGTAGAGAGTGAGTTCGGCTCGTCGGAATACGCAAAGGAAATTCTGGGCGCATTGTGGGGATATCCTCCGGAGCTCGATCTGGAAAAGGAGGCGGCGTTGCAGAAGGCAGTCATTGAAATGGTTCAGCAGGGAATGGTGGACTCTGTGCACGATTGTTCGGATGGTGGTTTGGCCGTGGCACTGGCGGAAAAAACATTCGCGAAGGGCGTGGGTGCTCGCGTGAATCTTGCGTCCGGTGGTCTTCCCGCGGAGTTTGCTCTGTTCGGAGAGGATGCGAGCCGCATCGTGATCTCCTGCGACCCAGCTAACATTTCGCGAATCCAACAGGTAGCGGAGAGATACGGTATTGCGGCCGATAGGTTGGGAGAGACGATTCCGGAGAGGCTTGAGATATCGCTGGACGGCGCTGCCGTGGTCTCGGTCACGATGGCAGAACTGAGGCAGAGGTACGAGGGTGCGTTAGAGTCGGCACTGCGCACGGATCCTGAGTTAATCGCGGCAAGTTGAATGCGAAACGTTGGCTGAATGCTGACAGCTGAGTGCTGAATGCTTAGAACTGACAAATTCCATGATGAGTGCGGAGTGGTGGCGATCTTCGCCCATCCTGAAGCGGAGAAGCTCGCCTATCTGGGCCTGCATGCCTTGCAGCATCGCGGGCAGGAATCCGCGGGGATTGTCACCTCCGACGGCCTGACTTCGCGCGTCCACAAGGCGATGGGACTTGTCGCCGACATTTTTACCGAAGAGGTGCTTTCGCAGATTCGCGGCACGCTCGCGATTGGCCACACACGTTACTCGACCGCGGGCGATTCTGCGCTGTTAAATGCGCAGCCGATTCTGGTTCAGTCGAATAAAGGGTCGATCGCGGTGGCGCACAACGGCAATCTGGTGAACGCGGCGGAGGTTCGCGGCCGGCTGGAGCGGCAAGGGTCGATTTTTCAGACGAACAGCGACACAGAAGTCATTGTCCATCTGATCGCGCTTTCGCGAGAGCACACGCTGCCCGAGGCGATCGCGGATGCGTTGCGGCGCGTAGAAGGTGCGTTCTCGCTGGTACTGATGAGCCCGGACCGAATCATCGCTGCCCGCGATCCGCGCGGCTTTCGGCCGCTGGCCATGGGACGCATTCCGGCGGTGCCAGGTCAGGCGCGCGACACCATTGTTTTTGCTTCGGAGACTTGCGCGTTTGATCTGATCGGAGCTACTTACGAGCGCGACGTAAAGCCCGGCGAGTTAGTCCTCGTGGGTCCGGAAGGCATTACTTCGCGTTTTTATTCGACGGCGGCGCCGCAATCGAGCTGTATCTTTGAACACGTTTACTTTTCGCGCCCTGACAGCGTGGTGTTTGGCCGCGCGGTGCAAACCAGCCGTGAAGAGTTGGGCCGGCAGTTGGCGCGCGAAGCTCCGGTGGAAGCCGATCTGGTCGTCCCGGTGCCGGATTCCGGCGTGACTGCTGCCGTGGGTTTCGCGGCGGAGAGCGGCATTCCATTTCGCTTCGGCCTGATCCGCAATCACTATGTCGGCCGCACGTTCATTGAACCCAGCCAGAGCGTGCGCGACTTCGGCGTGAAGCTGAAGCTGAATCCAGTGCGGTCATTGCTGGAAGGCAAGCGCATCGTGTTGATTGACGATTCCATCGTGCGCGGCACCACCAGCCGAAAAATTGTCCGCATGATTCGCAGCGCCGGCGCGAAAGAAGTGCACATGCGCATTTCGTGTCCGCCTACGATTTCGCCGTGCTACTACGGTGTGGACACTCCCTCGAAGAACCAGCTCATCGCTGCCAACAAAACGGTGGAAGAAATTCGCGAATACATTCGCGCGGACTCGCTCTCCTATCTTTCGCTCGAAGGGCTCAAGAAAGCTTGCGGCGACGGCGAGAAAACTTCCTACTGCTCCGCTTGTTATACGGGAAAGTATCCGACGAGCATTGTGGATGTGGAAGAGATTCAGCCAGCGTCGATCCAGACCTAGCTCAAACAGTGCTATTTCCGAGCTTGTACGACGCGCGGGATCGATTGCAGATCGGGCCTGATCGCAAAGTCATTCCAATCCTGCAGCAGTCCCTTCACATCCTCTGCAATGGTTCCGCTGATTTCCATGACCAGCCAGCCCCCGGGCTTGAGAGCCGCATGGGCCTGCGGAATCAGGCGTGCGATCACCTCCACTCCCGTATGACCAGCAAAGACGGCGTTGCGCGGCTCGAACTTGCGTACTTCGAGCTGGACTTGGTCTGCTTCCGATTCGCCGACGTAGGGGGGGTTGGAGACGATGAAGTCGAAGGAGTTGTTCTCGAACCCTGCCAGCAGATCTGCTTCCAGAAAATGAATGCGGGTTTCCAGTTGATGGCGCGCGGCATTGACGCGCGCGACTTCCAGTGCTGCAGAGGAAATGTCGGTAGCGTGGATCTCGGCGTCGGGCAATTCTTTGGCAAGCGCGAGCGCGATGCAACCCGAGCCAGTGCCTACGTCGGTGATACGGGGCGGGCCGGCGGGCGAGGGCAGGCGCGCTACACAATCCAGAACAGTTTCGATTACGTGCTCGGTCTCAGGGCGTGGAATCAACACAGCGGGCGAAACGATCAGATCCATGCCCCAGAATTCCTGATGGCCGGTGATGTATTGCGCGGGCACGCCACGGGCGCGTTCCGCGAGCGCAGCTTCGTATTGCCCTTGCTCATCCGCGCTGAGTTCGCGCTCAGGATGCGCGTAAAGGTAGGCGCGATCGCAGCCCAGCGTGAACATGAGAAGTAATTCTGCGTTCATTCGCGGAGAAGGAACTTGTTCCGTGGTGAGCAGGTGGATCGCGGAGGTGAGGGTTTGTTTCAGCTGCACAGCACCATTTCACCACAGAGGCACCCTTCGACGTAGCTCCCGGCGGCTCCGACACAGAGAAAACGAATTCGAAAAAGTTGGAGTTCATCTCGATCTGCTCTAGGTTTGCCGCTGCTCTTCGTAATTCAAGTAGATCATCTGGCCGATGTGGTGCTGCATGTGGGCGGCGCACTGAAAGATAATTTCCAGATGGTTTTTGGCGTCAGTGCCGACCCCTGAATACTCCGCTGACCAATCTTCCGGGGATTGCGCGCGGATGGTCTGGAGAACCATGCTCACGGCAGCGTCGAAGCGCTGGAGAGCCTCTTCTTTCGACGGAGGGTTGGGGTCATTGAATTCGCGCGGACGGTCGCGGACATGACCTGTCTTCGCGATCTGTGTGCCAATGTAGTAGTTCAGGTTGCCGGTCAGGTGCAGAACCAGGTGGCCGAAGCTGTTGCCATAGGGAAAAGGCTTTTGCCAGAACTGAGCGCTGGTGAGTGGGGCGGCTAGTTCGTGGACTCGGGCGGCGTTCTTGGTGTAGCGATCGACCAGAGCTGATGAGAGCGTGGAGTTCAAGTTGCGCATATGCACATGCCTCTTGCCCGGTTGGCGAGCAAGCCAGGCTTCTCCCGGTGGACAGCCGAGGGCGGCTGTCCCCACATGAAACTTCAGACCGCCGTCGTCGCTTCCTGCTTTAGTTTTTCCGCCTGGTAGTGAGTGGTGAGCGCTTCTATGAGGGGCTGGAGCTTGCCGTCCATCACGGCTTCTAGCTGGTGAAGCGTGAAGCCGATGCGGTGGTCGGTGACGCGGTTCTGCGGGAAGTTATAGGTGCGGATTTTCTCGCTGCGGTCGCCGGAACCCACCATCGCTTTTCGCTCCTTGGCCAGCGCCTGCTGCTGTTTCTCCATTTCGATTTCGTAAAGGCGGGAGCGCAGCACGCGCATCCCTTTTTCGCGATTCTTGATCTGCGATTTCTCGTCCTGGCAACTCACGACGGTGTTGGTTGGAATGTGCGTGATGCGCACGGCAGAGTATGTCGTATTCACCGATTGACCGCCTGGACCGGAGGAGCAGAAGGTGTCGATGCGTAAATCTTTGGCTTCGATCTTGATGTCCACATCTTCGGCTTCGGGCAGCACGGCGACGGTGACGGCGGAGGTGTGAACACGTCCCTGCTGCTCGGTGGCGGGAACACGTTGCACGCGATGCACGCCGCTTTCGTATTTGAGCTGAGAGAAGACGCGATTGCCTTCGATGATGGCGATGACTTCTTTCAAACCTCCAGCGGACGATTCCGAAGAGGAAAGCACCTCGACCTTCCAGCGCTGGGTCTCGGCATAGCGTGTGTACATGCGGAAGATTTCGGCGGCGAAGAGGGTGGCTTCGTCTCCGCCGGTGCCAGCGCGGATTTCGAGGATGATATTTTTCTCGTCGTTGGGATCCTTCGGCAGCAACAGTACTTTCAGTTCTTCTTCAATGGCTGCGATGCGCGGCTCCAGCTTGTTGAGTTCTTCCTGGGCATAGGCGCGCATCTCAGGATCTTTTTCGTCGGCGAGCATAGCTTTACTCTCGGCGATGCCGCGGGTCAGATCTTTGTATTCGCGATACTTCTCGACCACAGGTACAATTTCGCTATGCGCCTTGGCGGTCTTCTGGTATTTCGCCGAGTCGTTGACGATATCCGGCGAGGCGAGAGCGTTGGTCAGCTCTTCGTAGCGGGCTTCGATTTGGGTTAAGCGTTCAAACATCGAAAGTTCTCAGTCCTCGGTTCTCAGTTGCAGATTACGATTCTTGGCTCTCCTCGCAGTTCACGAGCCGAATCAAACGGATTCCGCCTCTAGGGCGAAATCATTCTATGCGTTTTTCGCTGAGAACTGAGATGAGAACTAGTTTGGGGGGAAGCCCCCTAGGAAATCACCAATTCGCCGCCGCGTTCTTTTTCCAGAACCATCGCGTGGTCAAGGGCGTCGATGGCGCATTGCGCCATATCGTCGGATGGAGGCTGGGTGGTTATGCGCTGCAGCCAGAGGCCGGGTGCGGTCATCAGCGCGAAAAGCGAGCCGCGATGTTTGGCGGCGAAGCGGATGATTTCGTAGGAAACGCCGGCGATCACGGGCAGCAGAGCAATACGTGAGGCAAAACGCGCCCAGAACGACGTGAAGGGAACCAGCATGTAGAAGCCGATCGAGATCAGCATCACAGTCATGAGAAAGCTGGTGCCGCAGCGGGGATGGAAGGTCGAATACTTCTGGACCGTGGCGGTTTCAAGCGGGTCGCCGTTCTCGAAGGCGAATACAGTTTTGTGCTCGGCGCCGTGATACTGATAGACGCGGCGAATATCGGGGAACAGCGACACTCCCCAGATGAAGAGCAGGAACAGAATCAGGCGAATTGCGCCGTCGACCAGGTTGAACACGATCTGGCCGCCCAGCACGGGACTTGCCTTCTTAAGCTCGGTGGCCGCGAGCAGCGGCAGGTACTTGTACATGAAAATGAAGAACGCGAGCGAGATGACGACGTTGACTGCGGCCAGCCATCCGCTGATTGCGGCGGCTTTCTCGCGGGAGTTCTTCTTGGAAGATTCTACGATTGATTCTGCAGTGGAAGGTTCCGCTTCGTTTCGCTTCAGCGGGACGGCCGAGGCGGCTGTCTCCACATGGCTACTGCCAGCTTCCACATTAGATTTGGCAGATTCGTCGCTCCGCATTATGTCTTCGATGGCGACGTTGGCGGAGAAACGCAGAGCGCGGTAGCCGAGAGACATGGCATAACCGAGAGTCATGACTCCGCGGACTACGGGCCAGGCCATCCACTTATGTTTTTCTGAGGGCCGCGCCAGCGGTTCGCTCATGGTGACCACTTCGCCCGAAGGTTTGCGGCATGCGATGGCCCAGGCATGCGGAGAGCGCATCATCACGCCCTCGAGCACAGCTTGGCCGCCGACGAGGGTTTCTTCGCCACTTTCGAGCGCGGGCAAAAGCTGCACGGCTACCAGGAAACGCACGAGATTTCGCAGAGAACGCACGGTTGTTAGATGCTCCAGGCGCGGGAAACGCACCAAACACTAGGTTATCACAGCCTCGTTTAGGATGAATAACGGCTCGTTGCGACGGGCGGACGGGCGGGTCGCCCGTCCACGGACTGGTTGAGGAGATGCATGCGGCAATTGGCAACAGCTTGCGAGGCGATTGCTGGCACTACCAAGAAGCTGCAAAAGACAGCGATCGTTGCGGATTATTTGAAGTCGCGCACTGCGGACGAGGCGGCGATGTCGGCCGCGTTTCTTTCGGGCAGGGCGTTTCCTGCGTGGGAGGAGACGACCTTGCAGGTGGGCGGCGCGCTGCTGTGGCGCGTTGTTGAAGAGCTCTCTGGGAAAAGCGAAGCGGCGCTAACCACGGCTTACCGCAAGTTCGGGGACTTGGGCGCCGTGGCTGGCGAGGTCTTGCCGGAGCGAGCGGGCCAGGGAGTGGGTGTTCTCGACGTAAGCAAGTGTTTTCGTGAAATTGCCGCGGCGCGCGGGGCGGCGGCGAAGGCTGCGCTGGTTCGCGATTTGCTGGCGCGAGCTACGCCGCTCGAAGCCAAATACATTGTGAAGATCGCGACCGGGGATTTGCGGATTGGGTTGAAGGAGAGTTTGGTGGAAGAGGCGATTGCGAAGGCTTACGGCGGTTCACTTGCCGAAGTGCAGAGGGCGAATATGCTGCTTGGAGATATTGGCGAGACTCTACGCCTGGCCATCGACGGCAGGTTGGCGGACGCGAAGATGCGGATGTTTCACGCTTTGGGATTGATGCTGGCGAGTCCGGTTGAATCGGCCGAAGAGGGGTTGAGTTATTTTGCCGAGGCGGCGGTGGAAGACAAGTACGACGGGATTCGAGCGCAGGCGCATGTTTCGGGAGGCGAGGTGAAGTTTTTCTCGCGAACGCGGGACGAGATTACGGAGTCGTTTCCCGAGTTGCCCGACGCGCTTGCGGCGTTGCCGCAGGATGCGATTCTGGATGGCGAGATTGTGGCGTGGGAACCCGCAGGCCGGGCGCGGCCGTTCAGCGTGTTGCAGCAGCGGCTGGGACGGAAGAAAGTTAGTGAGCGAATGCTGCGCGAGATTCCGGTTGCGTATCTCGCGTTTGATGTTTTGTATGCCGGTGGCGAGCTGCTGATTGATCGTCCGCTGCGGGAACGGGCGCGGGTGTTGGATGGGCTGCTGGCGGCGGAAAGAAATGTCATTCACCGCAGAGTCACAGAGTCACAGAGAAAAGCGAAGGACTTGCAAGGGCGGTTAGGCTTCGAGCCGGCGCGCGAGATGGCCACTGCCAATATTATTCGCGCCCCGGTATTTCGGGCGGCTTCGCCGGGGCAGATGGAAGAACTGTTTGCGGCGGCGCAGGCGCGAGGCAATGAAGGGCTGATGATCAAAGACCTCGACTCGACTTACACGCCGGGAAAGCGCGGGAAGTCGTGGCTGAAGATGAAACGCGAACTGGCCACGCTTGACGTGGTGGTGACTGCGGTTGAGTACGGCCACGGCAAACGCGTGGGCGTGCTCAGCGATTACACGTTTGCGGTGTGGGACACGAATAAAGAACGGTTGGTGAACATTGGCAAGGCGTACTCAGGATTGACCGACGTCGAGATCACGGAGATGACGAAATGGTTTCTCGATCACACGATTGAAGATCAAGGTTTCCGGCGCACTGTCGAGCCGAAGATTGTTTTGGAAGTGGCGTTCAACAACATGATGCAATCCGATCGTCACGAGAGCGGCTACGCGCTGCGCTTTCCGCGGATCGTGCGGCTGAGGCAGGACAAGTCGGAGGACGAGGCGGATACGATTGAGCGGGCGCGGGAGATTTACGAAAGGCAGCATTAGAGTTTCATGCTTAGTGGCTGTGGTGCTGATGCTCTTCGCTCTCGCCCACCGGAATCACGCAGCCGTGGGCCACTTCGCATTCCACGTGCTCGAACTGGATGGTGGTGTGGTCGATGCGGAAGTGCTCATGCAGGCAGTCTTTCACGTCGCGCAGGATGCGCTCGCTGACTGACGGGGGAATGTCGGCGATCGCGATGTGGCAGGAGAGAGCGCGCGTCTCAGATCCGATGCTCCAGCAGTGAAGGTCGTGCACGTCGTTGACGCCTTCGATGGAGCGGATGGCGGTCTCAACCAGTTCGAGCTTCACGCCGCGCGGCGTGCCCTCGAGCAGAATATTCAGCGTCTCGCGCACGATGCCGAAGCCCGACCACAGGATCAGCGCACCGATTCCGAAGGAGAGCGCGGAGTCGATCCAGGAATCGCCTGTGACCAGAATGGCCCAGCCGCCGGCAATGACCGCGGCGGTCGAGAGCGTGTCGCCGACTTCATGCAACAGCGCGCTGCGGATGTTGACGTCGCCGCCAGCGCGCCCGGCCGAACGTTTAACCGAGCGATAGAGGAGCATGGCGATTGCAGCATTCATCAACACCCCAGCGGCTGCAACCCACATCATTACAGAGGCCTGAACCCGTTGCGGATGCTGCAGACGCCGAAACGCCTCGTAGAAGATGAAAAACGCAATCGCCACCAGCGAGACGGCATTGACCAGCGCGGCGAGGACTCCGGCGCGATGGTAGCCGTAGGTCTTGGTGGAACTGGCGGGGCGCGACTGCAAATAGACCGCGACCAGCGACAGCAGCAGAGCTAGAAAGTCAGAAAGATTGTGTCCAGCCTCGGAGAGCAGGGCGAGCGAGTGGGCGCGAATACCGGCCACCACCAGCAGCACGATGTAGGCCGCAGTTACCCCGAGTGAGATCTTGAGCACTCGCTTGGGACCGCCAGCGGCATGAGCGTGGACGTGCATATCTTAAGTGTACGGTTGGCGGGGACGCGCTTCAAGCGGGCGTCTGCGATCCTCAGCAGGATCAGCGCTTGAACAGATTCTGCAGATAGCGGTCGTTGTACATGGTGGTCTTGCTCTGCACGAACTCCAGGATGCGATACATTTTTTCGCGGGATTCGCGGCTCATCTCTTTGAATTGAACAGCGACGCCGGAGCCGGGATGAATTCTGGCGACGGTGCCGTCGGCACTCAAGGTGCCGTCGTCGATGGAGAAGACCAGCTTCACAATCGAACCGGGGCTGAGGATGGCGGCAGTTTCCACATAGCAGCCGCCCAGGCTGAGGTCAATCATGTTGCCGAAGATCGGTCCGGTGCCGCCCTGAGGATGCAGTTCAATGGTAAGGCGGCATTTCATGCGGGTATGCAGGCGCTGATCTTTCTGCACAGGCAGTTTCTGCTTCTCGACATACATGCGGCGGTCGGCCTGGGTGAGAAGCTGTTCGGCGTCGTTGCCATCGTCAGGGGAGACAGCCACACCCACACTCAACGAGAGAATTTCTTCTCCGCAAACATCGAAGCCGGCTTGCTTGGCCAGAGGACGAATCTGCTCGACTTTTTTGGCGGCGGCCTCCGCGCCCAGACCGGGAGCAATCACCACGAATTCGTCCCCACCCATGCGGGCAACGTAGTCGTACTCACGGCAGCTATCTTTCAGGGCCTGGGCAAACAGGCGCAAGACGCGATTGCCCTCCAGGTGGCCGAAGCGGTCATTGATCTTCTTGAAACCGTTCATGTCGCAGACCATCAACGTGAGCGAGTCTTTGTCGCGCTTGCAGCGGGCCAGTTCGCGGTCGAGTTGCAGGAACAGCGAGCGGGCATTGGGCAGGCCGGTAAGGTAGTCGGTGGTGGCGGAGCTTTCCGCCTGCTGGTATTTGAGAGCATTTTCGATGGCCAGAGCCATCTTGCCGCTGACTGCGAGAAGCATGCGCAGATGGTCGGAAGTAAAGGCATCGCGCTCGGCGCGGTAAAGAGCGAGAACGCCGATCACGCCACTCACTCCTTCGAGCGGCACGGCCAAGGCCGAGCGCAAGGTGCTGAACTTGTCGGGATCGTTCAAATAGCCGGGCTCAACCGAGGGATTGCCGTTCACGATCGGCTTCTTGTTCTGCGCCACCCAGCCAGAGAGGCCATCGCCCAGCGGAATCCGCAACGAAGAAAACAGGCGATAGTTGTCGCCATTCACATACTCCGGCATCAAGTACTTCGTCACGCAGAATGTAAATGGCGATGGCGTCGTAGGGCACCATTGGCTTGAGTTTCACGGAGAAGACCGAGAGCGTTTCACCCAGGCTGAGGGAAGCGCCCAGATCCTGGCTCAATTCAAATAGAGACTGGGCCTCCTGGCGCGCGGCTGCGATCGAAGATAAAAAAGTTGCTTCGCGCCCAGGCGCATCGGAAACGGCGGCATTCTCGTATCCGGCGGCCGGCGCTGGGCCCCGCGTCATTTTAGGTTCAGGAGGAAGACCGAGGCTTCCACCTCGCGCGGAATTTGCCAAAGCCAGGTTCTCGAGCGTCCGGTAACGCCTCTTGAGAACGTCCACTACCTTGGGATCGAACGACTTTCCGGATTCCGCGGTAAGCCGCTGCATCACTTCATCCAGCGGCATCGCTCGGCGGTATTGGCGGTCAGAGGCCAGCGCGTCGAGATAATCGACGGCGGAAAGAATGCGGGCGCCAATCGGGATTTCGGCGCCTTTCAATCCGAACGGATAACCGGATCCATCCCACTTTTCGTGGTGAGCGCGCACGATCGGCACGACGGGGTAGGGAAAGCGAACTCGTTCCAAAATTTCCGCGCCCACCACCGTGTGAATCTTCATCTTCTCGAATTCTTCCGGAGTAAGGCGCCCGGGTTTCGCAATAATGTGTTCGGGCACCGCCAGTTTGCCGATGTCATGCAACAGCGCGGCGGCGTGCAGGGCTTCCAGGTCCGTGCCCGTCATACCGAGTTCTTTGGCTACTTCAATGGCGTAGATGCGAACTCGTTGCAGGTGATCGTGAGTGGTCTGGTCCTTGGCTTCGATAGCCATCGCGAGAGCTTCGATGGTTCGAAGATGCAGGTTCGCGATCTCTTCCACGTGCTTCTTTTGGTCTTCCAACTTCCCCAGATACAAACGGTAGGAACGATAAATTAAATATATGGCAGGAACGAACAGCAGCGAAGTCTCCCAGTTGAACTCCCGGCTGAACCAGCCAATCGCGGCCGCGATGCCGGCTCCGACCAGATAGTAGGGGAAAGACCAGAAGTAGCAATCCACCAGGATAGAATGAAGCGGTTTGCCTTCGCTGAACGAAATCACAGCGGCAATGCAGCCGGCGTTACAAATGAAGTAGGTGGAGGCCGCCACGCACAGGATGAGAGGATGGCTGATAATCAGCCGGTTGGCCATTGGGCTGTGATAAACCAGATAAGCCAGAGCCGTCGATAAGCAGCCGGCGCAGACGTTGAAGGTAAGCTGAATAGAGCTTGGCCGGTATGGATAGAGGCTCTGAGCCAGCATTGAAATCGCGCCCAGGATAATCGCCTCGGAATAGCTCAACTCGGCGATGGCCACCAGGATAAAAAGGAAGTTCACCGACAGCGTGCCGGTAATGCCGGGCAAGGTGACGCGCAGCCGCGACGCCAGGATGGCAATGCCCAGGTAGCAGATGAACTCCGCGATGTTCTTGCTGCTCTGGTGGATTGCGCCTTCAAGCAGAGAGGCGGTGCCAGCAGCGATGACCAGGCAAATGAAGGCCTTGGCGCCGACAGGCTGACCCTTCCACGAGTGTGCGCTGTTGGACATGTAATCTGCGGGTTTGCGCACGCCATTGGCGCGTGCACGAGGTACCCCCCACGATCAAGGATAAACAGGCAACTGTTTTAGTAACAATGATTTGTAGGTTCTGCGGAAACTTCAGTAATGCTTGGAAGTACCTGACGGGAGGCGAGTTCGGCAACTAAACTACCGAGCTCTGCGCAGGCTCCACGCTTCCGGGGTTGAGCGTAGGCTATCATCCGCCGGCGATTCATTCCGAGTCACACGTGTGAAAAGGCGCGGTTCGGAGATCCGCGCTCGCTGTCACAGTCCGAGGCTCGCGCAACTAATAATCTGGCTGCTCGTTAGTTTGCTGCCTTCTTTGTGGTGTTTTTCTCTTCTTTGTTGTATGCCTTCCAAGCCTGGTCGATCACGTAGTCGTGAATGGCATCGGCGTCTTTTGAAGTCATCTTCAGGTGCGGAAATGCGAATTTAGGCGGATCGGCAAAGCCCGGCATGCCTTTACTCCAGTGCGTGCCTTCCAGCACGATCGCATACCAAGCCTGATGAACCTCCGGGGGCGCGTAACGCAGATCGGGCACTGCACCGTTGAGCACCCAGGCTCCGCTGCCGTCGACATCGGGCGAGTGGCAACCATCGCAGACGAATTTGCGGTAAAGCAATTTGCCCTGATGGATGGTTTCCGGGCTGCCGGTTTGCCGCGGAGGCTTCGGCACCGGGGGCACAATATCCGGCGGGGTGGGAAACGGCGTCGTCGCCCCCAGTTTGAAGGCCAGCAGTCGAGCCGGTCCCCGCTTCGACCGTGGAGTTGCCATGGTCCATGCGGGCGCGAACAGCCGCGAGCCCGATCCCCAGCCCACGGGCGTGAGGACGTATTGCTCACCGTTTACCGCAAAAGTGACAGGCACGGATTCGATTGCAGAGCCAGTCTGAATCGACCAAACTTTCTTTCCGCTGTCACCCGCGTAAGCCGCAAACTCACCGGTGCCTTGGCCTTGAAAAACCAGATTGCCCGCCGTGGAGAGGACACCGCCGTTGACCGCAATGGGTTCCTCAACAATCCAGCGCGCCGACTGCTTCACCGGATCCCACGCGATCAGCTTGCCCTGTGTGCCTCTCATCCATTCGCTCGATTCCACGGCCGCTCGAGAGCCAGTCTCGCGATCCGTCGCTGGGACATAGACCAATCCTGTTTGCGAATTCAGGCTCATCGGCCACCAGTTATGAACTGTCCACTGTCTTCCGCCGCCCTGCGCCGGCGGAATTTCCACGGCCCTCCCGGTCTTCAAGTCAATAGAAGTGGCCCACGCAACTTTCACCAGCGGCTTGGCCGAAAGCAACTTTCCAGTCTTCGCGTCGAGCACGTAAAAGAAGCCGTTCTTCGGCACAGTCATCGCGACATGGCGCTGCTCTCCATTCACAACAAGATCGCCGATAACGAATGTGATTGTTCTCGGTTTGCAATCCGGGAGCGCTGGTTTGAAAATGCCAAACATATTCTCCAGTGTCGGCGTTCACCGCGATGATGCATCCTGCGAAGAGCCGGTCTCCGCTCACCTTGATGGATTCAAGTTCTCCATAGTCAACTCCCGCGCCCGCAGTCCCGAAGATGACGAGATTTGTTAACGGGTCATAGGTGATGGCATTCCAAACGTCGCCGCCGCCGATCTTCCAGGAATCTTTTCCAATCCACGTCTTCGCCGCCATCTCGAGCGCTTTCGTTTCAAAACCTTTCGTGGGATCTCCCGGCACTGTCCAGAATCGCCACTCTTCTTTGCCGGTTTCCGCGTCGTAGGCGACCAGTGATCCGCGCACGCCGTCGTCTGATCCGTTGTAGCCCATGAATACTTTTCCCTTGGCCACATGCGGAGCGCCAGTGATGCCCGTCTGCTGTGGATCGCAGACGGTAGCCTCCCATGCCTGTTTTCCGGAGGCAGCATCAATCGCAACCAGCCGGCAATCTCCCGTGCCGACATAAACTTTTCCGCCCCACACGGCGACACCGGCATTGGTTCGCGCCGAGTACGATCCGTTGATGGCTTGATCCAAGCGCACCTTGGGGTCGAATTCCCAAATAACCTTCCCTGAAGCTGCATCCACGGCATAAACCTTCGACAACGGAGCGCTCAGATAAATCACCCCGTCCACCACGATCGGCTCCGATACCACGCCCATCGCGCTATCGATGTCCAAAGACCATGCCAGACCAAGACCAGCGGCGTTCTTATCCGAGATCTGCTGCAGCGGGCTGAAATGCTGTGCCTCAAAGGTGCGGCCGTTCAGCAGCCAATTGTTTCCATCAGACGCTGCCGCGTTCGCCCTCGCCTCAGTAACATCGCCGGGCTTGGCTGGATTGTCCGCCGAAGAACGAAATGCAACCGCCATTCCCGCAGTGAGAAACGCGATTGTCAAAGCAATCGTGCGCCGATTCATGCTCAGTACCTCCGGTGAGAGTTTGAGGACAGCAACCATCCGCGGACTCTCGCCGGCAGAAGTGTACCTCAGGTGCGAATGGCCAGTCGCGAACTCGCGTTCGCATTGGAGTTTTTCTTCAGCTCCTGCGTCTCCTCACAGGCAACCTTACTCCAAATCAGTTTCATCAAAAACAAACCTTTTAATGAGGATCGCTTTATGAAAAAGTTCCTTCTCGTGCCTCTGTTGACCGTCATGA
The DNA here is from genome assembly GCA_963761915.1 of uncultured Acidobacteriota bacterium. GTDB lineage: Bacteria > Acidobacteriota > Terriglobia > Terriglobales > Acidobacteriaceae > Sulfotelmatobacter. Next base: position 134,525 of record CAVXIO010000016.1, on the reverse strand, counting down.
CTTCGGCCGCGATTTTCGCGCAGGATAATTCGGCCCCGTCGCTCTATCCCGACTCTCCCCATCCCACGCAACCTCCTGCTCGCGACAAGGATGCTGCTCCGCAGCAGATGAATCAGAACACGGGTCAGAACGACCAGATGCCAACGTTTCGCGTAACCGTATACGGACGCACAACCAGGGCCGTCAATTACCGCCATCGTGGCGGTTCGACCATGGTGGATTTTCGCGGCACCGAGCTCATGCCCCAAGTTGGTGGACATGCCAAGGTCGACGGCAAGGCAGGGCGTCTCGCCATCAGCGTCGAACTCACGCACATGCAACCCGCCAGCAATTTTGGAGGGCAGTACCTCACCTACGTGTTGTGGGCCATCACTCCGGAAGGCCGCGCCGTGAATTTGGGCGAAGTGCTGCCCGGCGATAACGGCAAAGACAAAATCGATGTCACCAGCGATTTGCAGGCTTTCGGCCTCATCGTGACCGCCGAACCGTATTATGCCGTGACTCACCCCAGCAACAAGGTCGTCGCGGAAAACGTCATCCGGCAGGAAACTAAGGGATTCGAAGAACCCATCGATACCAAGTTCGACGTGCTCGAAGGCGCGCAGTATACCATCGACGTGCCCGCCGACCAGCTTCCCTCGAGCCAAGCCGGTACTAATGTCCCCTTGGACTTGCTGGAAGCCCGCAACGCCGTAGCTATTGCCAAGGCCGCCGGAGCTCGCGATTATGCGCCCGATAGCCTGGCGAAAGCCGAAGACATGTTGCAACGCGCCGAAGATTACTTGCAGCGCAAGCAGGGCCGGACGCCCATTGGCACTGCTGCGCGCGGCGCTACACAGATGGCCGAAGACGCCCGCGTGCTAACCCTGCGCCGCAAGGAGCAGGAACGGCTTGACGCCGAACGACGCGCCCGCCAGGAAGCGCAAGAGAAAGCCGAAGCCAATGCTCGCGCCGCGCAGGAGCAGGCGGAGCAAGCGCAGGCTCAAGCCGCACAAGCGCAGGCGCAAGCCGATGAAGATGCGCGCCGCCGCGTCGAGGCCGAACAGGCGCAGGCCGAAGCTCAACGCCAACAAGGTGCACTGCTTGCGCAGCAGCAGCAAGCTCAAGCCGAAGCCGATGCGGCGCGCCTAGCCGCGGCGGATGCGGCGCGCCAAAGAGAAGAAGCCGACCGCCAGCGCCAGGAAGCGATTCGGCAAAAAGAAGAAATGCGCGCCCGCCTCCTTGCTCAACTGAACCAAGTGTTGCAAACTCGCGATACTGCCCGCGGACTGATCGTCAGCATGCCCGACGTGTTGTTTGATTTCAACAAGTACACGCTCAAGCCGGAAGCTCGCGAGCGCCTGGCGCGAATCTCAGGAATTGTGCTTGCCTATCCCGACCTGAAACTACAAATCGAGGGTTACACCGATGCCATCGGCAGCGACGAATATAATCAGACTCTTTCCGAGAAGCGCGCCGAGGCAGTGCGCGATTATCTTGTCAGTTCCGGCGTTTCCATGAACAATGTGGCGGCACAAGGAATGGGTAAAGCTGATCCTGTTGCCGATAACGGCACCGCCGCCGGCCGAAAGTTGAACCGCCGCGTCGAGATGATCGTTTCCGGCGACGTAATCGGCAACCAGCTAGTCCCGGGGAACGATAACAATTCGCCGAATCCGCAATAAGAAGCCGCCACCGCGACTGCCCGCTCACGCTGATTAAAATTGGCGGCAGCGCGTGGGCCGAACCACGCACCCGCGGGCGAGTTTGAAACTCTCCGCCAGTGCCAGTATCATTTCTCTAACGGATTGCGGATTGCCCGTCTGCCGATTAACATTCGAATACTCCCATGCCTCAATCTGTGACTAATGAAGTGATCGCCGTGCCCGAACCTGCCAACCAACCACTCCCAGCGGATTCCGTTTCATCCTCCGAGTATCGTTCGCCGCAGAGAGCCTCTGAACTCGAGGGCTCGTCGCCTCCGCAAGAGCTAACCGATGACGTTCGGGAAGGTGCGCGACAACAGGGACCTTCCACCGATGTGTACGCGGTCTATGGCGTTGAGCCGGAGATACAGGCTTACGCCATGGCGAAGTATTCACGTTCTTCCCTATCGATGAAGGAGTCGCTGCGCGAGATCAGCTCGCAGAAGGCCGAAAAATTTCTTAACACATTCTATTTCCAATACGGCCACCGCTCCATTGCCGACCTGGCGCATGTCGCGCTCGCAGTCGAGCGGCTGTCGATTCTCGCCGCCATTGAACTGGCCGACGAACAGCGGTGGGATGGGCAAGAGCGTTCGACCCGCTATCAGGACTTCAAAAAGAGCGGCTACTACATTCCCGACTTCGGCGCCGACGACGAAGCCCGCAAGCTCTATCGCGAGGCCTTAGATTTCCTCTTCGCCGAATACGAAGCGCTCTCCGCGCACATGACGCGGCATCTGATCAACATCACGCCCAAACCCGCTGACATGAAGCAGGAGCAGTACGAGCGCACGCTTAAGGCGCGGGGCTTCGACATCACGCGCTACCTGCTGCCGCTGGCCACGAACACTTCGCTGGGGGAGATCGTCAACGCGCGGACATTGGAAATCCAGGTGGCGCACCTGCTCTCGCACACCCACAAAGAAGTGCGAGTGCTGGGCGAGTCGTTGAAGAAGGCAGCAACTTCGGCGGCGTACAACGTAAACGCAGAATCGTTGAGGGATCTGGTCGATGAGATTAGGAAACTGAATCCGGAACTGGGCGCGCGGGCCGAGCAGGAATTGCTGCACGAGGTCCGAGTCGCGCCGACTTTAGTGAAATACGCCGACCCGAATCCATACGAGATAGAAACACGGCGCGAGTTGCGGCAGGCGGCGCGCGAGCTGATGAAGAGCGAACCGGTCGCGCCGTCGAAGGCGATTGTCGATCTGCTGGATGAAGAGCCGCTCGAAGTCGAGATCGCGACCACGCTGCTCTATGAGCATTGTCACCATTCTTATCGTCAGGTGCGGCAGGCACTGCAGGTTTCAGGCGAGAGATTCCGGCGCGAGATCATCGATCTGGGCCTGCGCCATCGCGGCAAGCACGACGAAATGCTGCGCGGCTTCCGCGCCGGCCAGCAGTTCCGCTTCGACATCCTCATGGATACCGGGGGCTTCCGCGACATGCACCGCCACCGCCGCTGCATCCAGGTGATGCAAGGTTTCACCACGCAGCACGGCTACGAAATGCTGCTCGATGTGGAAGATGCAGGCATGCGTGGTCGGTACGATGCCGCCATGCGGCGCGTGCAGACGGCGGTGGAGAAGCTGGCCGCGCGCAACCTGCCCGAGGCGGAAGAGAATTCGCAGTACGCGATCCCGCTGGCGTATCGCAAGCGCGCCCTGTTCAAAATGGACTTCGCCGAGGCTGTCTACATCTCCGAACTGCGCACCACGCCGGCGGGACATGTTTCCTACCGCAACGTCGCCTATGCCATGTATGAGGCCGTGGCACGGAAGTATCCGGGGCTGGCTAAGTATTTCCGGGTGCATGATGTGACGGCGCCGGTAGACTTGCTGCAGAGGTAGGTGCGATGGCCTCAGAAACCACGTTAACGTTAGAAGACGAGGTTTTCGAGTTGTACAGAAAGCTGCTTTCCGGCCTTCCGCAGGGAACTGCAGTACTGACGCGACAGAGGTCCAAAGACCCGGCAGGCGGAGTGGACATTGAGCTTATCCCTGCAAATCCAGACAGTGCGCGAATCTCTCATCATCCCGGCGTCGACGTAATCTATAGCTCGATTGGACGGCACACATCCATGGAATTCTGGGTCAGCTCGCGAAAGCAAGAGGAGCTAGAGTTGGAGAACCTGCGCAAGATTTCGCGCGCCGTGATTGAAGGCAAGTTCAGCGAGGAAGTGTGGAAGGTTAACGGCAAGGTTGTAAAGTCCCGAGCAACAATCGAGATCGAGATTGATGGCAAGATGGAGGGGATAAGCGGGTTCCTCACATTCTTTAATCCTTTGCGCCGAAAGCAGAAGCAGCATTTCGACTACGCGCCCTACGTATCGCCGCAGCAGAGGGGAACTCTGGAAGGCATTTGTAGCAATCTCTAGATTTATCTTGATCCTGCCAATCCAACCAGCTAAAATCTGACTAAGAGCCACCTATGCCGCGCACCGTCAAGATTGCTCCAGAAATCGACGCCAAGCTTTATGCGGAGCTCGTCTCCGTAGCCAAGGAGAATGGGCAGTCGCAGCGCTTTGTGCTGGAGCGGGCGCTGGAGCATTACCTGCACAATGTGGTCCCTTCGCAACGCATGGTGAGGCCTGAGGTGATGGCCGCCTATCGCCGCTCCAACGAAAAGTATCGTGAGCTGTACAAGCGGCTAGCCAAGTAATGGCCGAGCGCGTTTATTTGACCGTGGCGGAAGTCGCCGCCATACACCATCACCAGATCGAGGAGTACGGGGGCGAGCATGGGCTGCTCAATCAAGGCGCGTTGGAAGCTGCCGTTTTCCGTCCCCAGACCGGCTACTACAACGACCTGAGCGAAGAGGCGGCGGCGTTGCTGGAATCGCTGGTCAACAACCACGCCTTTGTGGACGGCAACAAAAGGGTGGGGTTTGCCGCCGTCCACACGTTTCTACTGCTGAACGGATTCGATCTGAACGTCACCAGCAAGGCTGCCTTCGAGTTCATGCTGAAAACGATCACCGAGGGCAAGTTCCGCTTCGCGCTGCTTCACGTGTGGATAGCAGCGCATGTCGTTCCCCTTTCTGGTTAGATTTCGCGGGCGAGGGTGCCCGCGCCACGCTCCTCATGCCCATTTCGGAACGTTATTCACAACAATTTCTAAGATTCGCCTTTTATTCGCTTCGATCTGTATGTATAATCCGGCCAGATTAGTTTCCATATTTAGTCGGCGATCTTAAAGGAGCCACACTCCCATGGCGGATGAACGCGGCAAGGCAATCGAGTTGGCGGTTTCTCAAATTGAAAAGCAGTTTGGCAAGGGTTCGATCATGCGGTTGGGGTCGAAGGAAGCGATTGTTCCTATCTCCGTGATTTCGACCGGGGCGATCTCGTTCGACGCCGCGCTCGGCGTGGGAGGATTTCCGCGCGGGCGGGTGGTGGAAGTCTTCGGCCCGGAGTCTTCCGGCAAAACCACCATCACTCTACAGGTGATTGCCGAGGCGCAGAAGACCGGCGGCATGGCCGCATTCGTCGATGCCGAGCACGCGCTCGATCCCGGCTATGCCAAGAAGCTCGGTGTCGACGTCGACAACCTGCTGGTTTCGCAGCCGGACTACGGCGAGCAGGCGCTCGAAATCACCGAAGCGCTGGTGCGCTCGAACGCTATCGACGTGCTGGTGGTGGATTCCGTGGCCGCTCTGGTGCCCAAGGCCGAACTCGACGGCGAAATGGGAGACAGCCACATGGGCCTGCAGGCGCGGCTGATGTCGCAGGCGCTGCGCAAGCTGACGGGGACGGTCTCCAAATCTCGCACCTGCCTGATCTTTATTAATCAAATACGAGAGAAGATTGGCGTGATGTTCGGCAATCCTGAGACCACGACGGGCGGCCGCGCGCTAAAGTTCTATTCCTCTGTGCGCGTGGATATTCGCCGCATCGCCGCCATCAAAGACGGCGACGTAGTCACCGGCTCGCGCACGCGAGTAAAAGTCGTAAAGAACAAAGTGGCCGCGCCCTTCCGCGAGGCCGAGTTCGACATCCTCTACGGCGAAGGCATCTCCCGCGAAGGTGACCTGCTCGACCTCGCCGTGAACAGCAACATCCTCGAGAAGTCCGGCTCCTGGTTCAGCTATAAAGGCGAGCGAATCGGCCAGGGCCGTGAAAACGCCCGCCAGTTCCTCAAAGACAACAAAGACACCATGGCGAAACTCGACACCGAAGTGCGCAAGTCTCTGGGGTTGATTGCTACTCCGGCCCCGGCACCCGCCGCCAGTTCGGCCCAGACTGCTCCCCAAAACGCGCGAGTGACAACCATGCCAAGCGCCGCTCCCGAGGCGGCCAGGGTACCAGTGGCGGCGAAACGCTAAGAAACTCGTGTAGCGCAGGCGCCCGCCTGCAGCGCCTCGAAGGCGTGGGCACGAATTCCCGCGCCACCCGAGCCTAATTGCCATCCCCCGCCCGCCCGCATAGAATCTTCTATTCAGCCCTGCCGCTCCTGTGAGGACGATTGCACAAAGGTCTAGCCATTTATCCCGGCTCTTTTGATCCGCCCACAAACGGACACCTCGACCTGATCGAGCGGGGCGCCAAAATTTTTGAGGAGTTGGTGGTCGCGATCCTTCGCAATTCAGAAAAGAGTCCAATGTTCAGCGTCGCCGAGCGGCGGGAAATGTTAAAGGAACTCACGGCAAACCTAAAAAATGTCCGCATCGATACCTTCGATGGGCTGATGGTTGAATATGCCAAAGCTTCGAATGCGACGTGCATCTTGCGCGGCATCCGGGCCATTAGCGACTACGAATATGAACTGCAGATGGCGCTGATGAATCGCAAACTCGAGCCCACGCTCGAAACCGTCTTCATGATGCCCGCCGACAAATATTCCTACGTCAGCTCGCGCCTGGTGCGCGAAGTGGCGCAGGCCGGCGGTCCGGTGAAGGGGTTAGTCCCGGAGGTTGTGGAACAGAAGCTGCGCGACAAAATTGCTCCCCCTCGACGCGATACTCGCGCCATCGAAATCCTGGATCGAATCGATCTCGGCGGAAAAGAATTGAACCCAAAAGAAACAAGAGAATCAAAAAGGAAAAAGAAGGCATGACCACGGCAACCAGCGAAGCTCTCAAACTCACCGACCGCATCAACCGCATCGAGCCCTCCGCCACCATGGCAGTCGTGGCCGAGGCTGACAAGCTGCGCGCGCAGGGCATCGACGTCGTCGACTTCGGCGCCGGCGAGCCTCACTTCGCCACGCCGCAGCACATCAAAGACGCAGCCATCGCCGCCATTCAGGGCAATTTCACCAAGTACACGGCTGTTCCCGGCACTCCCGAATTGCGCGACGCCATCGTGCACCGTCACGCGGTCGATTTCGCTTCCGATTATCGCCGCGAAGAGGTCATTGCTTCCACCGGCGGCAAGAATGCCCTGTTCAACGCTATTCAAGTGCTCGTGGATCATGGCGACGAGGTAATTTTGCCGGTGCCTTACTGGGTTTCGTTCAAAGATATCGTTCGCTATGCCGGCGGCCAGTGCGTGTTGCTCGAAACGGATGAGTCGCAAGGCTTCCGCGTTACGGCCGAGATGGTCGCCAGCGTGGTCACACCGCGGACCAAGGTCATCATTTTGAATTCGCCCTCGAATCCCTCCGGAGCGGTGATGAGCGCGCACGATCTTACCGAAGTCGTTCGCCTGGCGCACGAGCGCGGAATCTGGGTGCTCTCCGACGAGTGTTACGTCTACCTGAACTACACGGGCAGGAATTTTTCTGTGGGATCGCTGCGCGAATTCAAAGAGCGCATCGTCGTGCTGGGTTCGCTCTCGAAGACTTACGCGATGACGGGGTGGCGCTTAGGTTACGCGCTCGGTCCCGCAGCAGTAGTGAGCGCGATGTCGAAGTTGCAAAGCCAGTCCACTTCGAACCCAACTTCGATCGTGCAGAAAGCGGCCGTGGCTGCGCTGAAGGGACCTCAGGAGTGCGTCGAGCAGATGCGGGGTGAATACATTCAACTTCGCGATCACGTAGTGAAGGGCTTGCGCGCGATTCCCGGCGTAACTTGCACTCTGCCCGAAGGCGCATTCTATGCCTATCCTAATATCTCGGCCTTCATCGGACGTACCAACGTGAAGTCAGCGTCAGACGTGGCCGGAAGATTGTTGCGAGAAGCACACGTGGCAACCGTTCCGGGAGAAGGTTTCGGCACGGGCGATCACATTCGCGTATCGTATGCAACCTCGAAGGCGGAGTTGGATCGCGGACTCGAACGCATGCGCAAGTTTTTCGCCGCGCTGTAGTGCGGACTTCTGGCGCATTGTTTCAGAGCCATGATGTTTAGGTTCAGCGAGGGCCGTCCGTTCGCGAACGGCCTTTTTCTCGTAGCTTTCTCTTTATGGGCAATCTGTACCCGTTGTTGATGCTTCCGGCGTTCGACCCGCGCCCTTGGGGCACGCTCGACCTGTCGCCGATTTATCCTAATCGCCGGTTCGAAGAAAAGATTGGCGAGGCCTGGCTCACCGGGGACGAGTGCAAGGTGGCCAACGGACCGCTCACCGGCCAGACACTGGCTCAAATCGCCGAGAAACATCAGCGGGAGTTGGTCGGCGACGCTGCCCGCGATCCCCGGCGCTTTCCCCTGCTCCTGAAGTTTCTCTTCCCGCATGAAAAACTCTCAGTCCAGGTTCATCCCGATGACGAGCAAGCGCGCCGCGTCGATCAGCCCTGGGGCAAGACCGAGTGCTGGTATGTAGCGCATGCCAAACCCGGATCACAGATCGCATTGGGATTGAAACCTGGCGTCACAGTTGCGCAATTGGAGCAGGCGATCCACGAAAAGCGCGCTGAGCAGTTGCTGAACTGGCTGAACATTTACACCGGCGATATGATTTACGTTTCCGGAGGAACCGTGCACACGCTGGGCCCAGGTTCTGTGATCATAGAAACTCAACAGCAGTCGGATACGACTTACCGCTTGTATGATTACGGTCGGGGGCGCGAGTTGCACTTGAAAGACGGGTTGGCCGCGGTGAAGTTGAAAGTTGTGTCGGGAAAAGTCGTAAGGCCGGCGCCAGTGCAGATCTCCGACAGCAATAATCGGCAAGCTGCGTTGGTGGCTTCTCCTTACTTCGTGGTCGATATGTTTGAGATGAAAGACCCGCAAGACTTGAGCACGCACGGCGAATCTGGCAAGACTTCCGCGCACATCCTGGTCGCGGTGGAAGGCTGCGGTGTAGTGGAAACGGCTGGCGCAGAACCGGTCACGGTGGCGAAAGGCGATGCGGTGGTGATCCCGGCATCGGTCGGGAAGTTCACTGTGCGGCCGCAGTGGACGCTGGAATTTCTGCGAGCACGCGTTCCAGGCGGGACGCTGCCCGAGCCCGAAACCCGAATGTAAGCTGTTTGAATTGAAAGTGGCGAAAAACTCAAATTTCTACCCCGTGATCCTCGCCGGTGGTCGCGGCACGCGCTTCTGGCCCCTGAGCCGGAAGAAACGCGCCAAGCAATTGCTCGCTCTCGACGGCAAGCAGACTATGATTCAGCAGACCGTTGCCCGCCTCGTGCCGCTCGCTTCGGTGAAACAATTCTGGGTCATCACCAACGACGACCTTCGTCCCGCGATTTTGAAGCAGCTTCCAAAGCTGCTGAAGCCGCAAGTGTTGGCTGAACCACTGGGGCGAAACACTGCGCCCGCGATCGGCCTCGCGGCATTTCTTCTGTTGCGCAAGGATCCCGAGGCGGTGATTGGAATGTTTCCCTCCGATCATGTGATCGCGGATGAAAAAAGTTATCGCGAAACCATCGAACGCGGCGTAGAGATCGCGGCCGCAGGCGAGAACATCATTGTCCTGGGAATACGCCCCACGCGCCCGGAAACCGGCTACGGTTACATTGAGGCGGGCCGCGCGTCCAGCGGTGAGGCTCTCCCTGTGCGACGCTTTACCGAGAAACCTGACGCGGAAAAGGCCGCCGCCTTTATGACCGCAGGAAATTATTTCTGGAACAGTGGCATGTTTCTGTGGAGCGCTCGCACTCTAGTCAACGCTCTGCGCGAACATCTTCCCAAGACCGCTGCAATTCTCGAAGAGATCGCTGCGACGTTTGGCACAGGAAAATTCGAGCGCACGTTTCGCAGGCTGTATCCAAAGTGCGAGAACATCAGCGTCGACTATGCTCTGCTGGAGCCTCGTTCGGCAAAGGGCGAGCGCGCCAGTAACATCTTCTGTCTTCCCGCGGAGTTCGGCTGGAACGACCTTGGCTCCTGGACCGCGTTGCACGAGCATCACGCGGCCAAGAGCAAGCCGCCTGATGGGAATCTCATCCACAGCGCGGGCGTATTCGTTCTGAACGCCCACGGCAACTACGTGCATGCGCCCGGCAAGTTTGTTGCCACAGTAGGCGTGGACGATTTAGTTGTGGTCGAAACTGAGGACGCGCTTCTAATCACCACACGGCATCGCGCGCAGGACGTTGGTAAAGTGGTAAAGCATTTGGATGAGAAGAAGCTGCACAGACTGACATAAGTCGTTAGTCGGTGGTCCTTGGTCGTTAGTTCCACGTTGGACCGCCACAAGCTAACGACAAACGGCGAACCACCAACGACGTTCCTATGCCTCAAGAAATCAAATTCGGAACCGACGGCTGGCGCGGCATCATCGCCGATGATTTCACGTTTGATAACGTGCGCCGCGTCGCCGGTGCAATCGCTTCCTACGTCTTGAAGTATGAGGATGCGTCCCGCGGTGTTTTCATCGGCTACGACACGCGTTTCGCCTCGCAGCGTGCGGCGCAGGTGACGGCAGAGGTGATCGCCGCCGCAGGTATTCCGGTGAAACCGGCCAACGACTATGTGCCAACTCCGGCCGTCTCTTATGCCGTGAAGACGAATAACGCCGCAGGCGGAGTGATGGTCACCTCGAGCCACAATCCGTGGAACTGGAACGGTATGAAGTTCAAAGGAAAGTTTGGCGGCTCGGCCACTCCGGCCATCATGAATAAGCTGGAAGATGAATTGCGCGCTGGCGCGATGCCGCAAGGCGCGAAAGCGAGTATCGAAGAAACCGAGCTCAAGACTCCCTACATTGCCGCGATCTGCCGCTTTGCCGACATGGATATGATCGGCAAAGCTAAGTTCAAAGTCGCGATTGACTCCATGTACGGCTCCGGTCGCGGTGTTCTCGCTGGAATTTTTCGCGATTATGGAGTCCAACACGTCGCAATCCGTCAGGAAGTAAATCCACTTTTCCCTGACATCAATCCCGAGCCCATCGAGCCGCACATTGCTCTGCTCCAGCAAACCGTAGTTCGTGAAAAGTGCGACGCAGGATTGGCTACCGATGGGGATGCCGACCGCATCGGGGCGGTCGCCGAAGATGGTAGCTTCGTCGATTCGCACAAAATCTTTTGCGTGCTGCTGCGCTGGCTGCTCGAGCGCAAAAAATGGTCAGGAGACGTAGTGCGCGCTTTCAACACGACGCGTATGCTCGATCGCATTGCCGCCAAGTATGGCCGCAGGCTTTACGAAACCCCAATCGGATTCAAATATACCGCCGATCTTATGATGGAGCACGACATTCTCATCGGCGGCGAGGAATCGGGCGGAATTGGCTACTCGCGCTTTCTGCCGGAGCGCGATGGCATACTGAATTGCCTTCTCCTCGCCAACGTCATGGCAGAGGAGCGAAAGCCGCTCGGCCAACTGGTTGCGGATCTGCAACGCGAGTTCGGTCCGCATTATTATGGCCGGCGCGATCTGCATATTCCGGAAGAGATCAAGCAGAATGCGATTCAGCGGGCTCGATCGGATAGCACTCAGCGTCTTGGGCGTTATCGCATATTGAAAAAAGAAGATATCGATGGCATTAAGTTTTTTCTCGACGCACCGACCAATGGCAACGGAGCGGAAGCATGGATTCTCTTCCGCGCGTCAGGGACCGAGCCGCTCTTACGCGCCTACGCGGAAGCCGCTTCCCCGGAGTTGGTGACGGAAATACTGGCAGCCGCAGAAAGCTTTGCCAGAAGCGACAGTTAGCGGATGCTCATAGTTCAGAACTCCACATTTCGCGCGCCAATAATGCGATACTTCTCAATGAGCATGCCTTTCGTGGAAAACCCAACTTCGCCTCCAGAAGACTCGCCTGAGGCGCGCCGCTACAATCGTATCCAGCGCTGGCTGGGTGTTGCCGATTTTGTCATTGGCTCGGCGTTTCTGATTCTTCTGTTGGTCACGGGCTGGACGCGGCGTTTGCACGACATCGCCGAGAAAGTCGGTTTCCAGAACTACACGCTGTCGGTGTTCGTCTATTTGTTCTTCCTGCTCGTCATCAGCAAGGCGCTTGGCCTGGGTCTTGAGTATTACGGATTCCGTCTGGAGCGAAGTTTCCAACTCTCCACGCAAAAGACTCGCGCATGGCTCTGGGACGAAGCCAAGGGTTTTCTGGTGGGATTGGTGCTCGCAGCCATCGTGGTCGAGTTGTTGTACTTCATGATCCGGCAATCGCCGCAGCATTGGTGGATCATCACGTGGGCGCTATTTATGGGACTTTTCGTCCTTCTGGCGCAACTTGCTCCGGTGGTACTTTTCCCGATCTTCTATAAGTTCGAACCGTTGGACAACGAAGATCTGCGGCGGCGGCTCATTCAACTGAGCGAACACGCGGGCACGCGTGTTCGCGGAGTCTACCGCTGGAGACTTTCGGAGAAAAGCAACAAGGCGAATGCAGCTCTCACCGGACTCGGCAACACGCGGCGAATCATTCTCGCCGATACGCTGCTCGACAATTATGCTCCCGAAGAAATCGAAGCGGTTCTCGCCCACGAACTCGGCCATCACGTGCATCGGCACATTCTAAAGAGCATTGCGGTGCAGGCGGGAATTACTCTGCTCGGCTTCTGGGTGGCGAACTGGGTGCTTCACTACGCGGTCGATCATCACCTGTTCGACGAACTTTCGGATTTCGCCAACTTGCCATTGCTGGCAATTACCGTGGCTTTACTCTCCCTTCTTCTGATGCCTGCGCTGAATGCCTACTCGCGCTTCAACGAGCGGCAGGCGGACCGTTATGCGTTCGAATCGATCGCCAGTGTGGAACCTTTCATTTCATCCATGAATAAGTTGGCACAGCAGAACCTGGCTGAGTGCACGCCTTCGAAGTGGGTGGAAGTGTTGTTCCATTCGCATCCCGCAATCTCCAAGCGCGTGGCCGCAGCGCAGGCGTGGGGACGCGCGCAGAGTGTCGGTCCGCAGGCGTAAAGGTCGATCTTCCGGTCCGCAAAGAAATCAACCCTTCCGCAGGATTTCAGTGACCCTTCGCAAATCTTCTTCGGTGTCGACGCCAACCGAGTCGTATGGCGTTTCTCCCACAAAGATTGCGATTCCGTTTTCCAGAAAGCGAAGCTGTTCCAGACGCTCACTTTTCTCGAGTGCTGATTCCGGCTTGCTGACAAAGATATCCAGCGTTGGCTTCCGGTAGGCGTAGAGGCCGAGATGTTTGAAGTAGCGAGGCCCGATCCCGTCGCGATCGAATGGGATCGTAGCGCGGGAAAAATATAGCGCTCGACCGTCGGCTGCCGTCACAACTTTTACCGCGTTGGGGTTATTTATTTCTTCCTTGGGACATCGCGTCTTCACGGTTCCCACTTGCACGGACTTATCGTTCATCACATCGAGGAGCACTGCAATTTGTTCCGGGCGTACCAGCGGCTCGTCGCCTTGTACGTTGACGTAAACATCTGCCGCGATTGAGTTCGATATTTCATGCACCCGCTCGGTGCCGCTGCGGTGTGTGGAGGAAGTCATCTGCGCTTTCCAGCCACGCTCGTGGCAGACTGCCATTATCTCGTCGGAATCGGTAGCGACGATGACATCGGAGAGAAGTGGCGACGAGCGGACCGCCTCGTAGACCCAACCGACGAGCGGCTTGCCCGCGATCTCGCGTAGCATCTTGCGCGGCAGACGCGTGGAAGCAAGTCGTGCGGGAATGACGGCGATTGACTTCATGGATTGCTGGGCCGCGCGGTAGGAATACAGACGCTGCTAGAAGGGAGTCTACTTTTTTGTACCTGGTCGGTATGCCGAGGGTACCCCCCTCCACCTTGCTCTTGTGGAATCATTGACTTAGCGGAAAATGGATGGAAAATTCTTGGACTGCAGTAACTTGCGGGTAAAATAGTCCATCTAAAGGAGTTAAGTTCATTTCCTGTTAGATGGCTCATCTCCACTTAACAGCATTAGCTGGAAGTGGAAGCGAAGTCAAGAACGAAATGCAGGCGAGGTGATGCGGGCGTTGCAAGAACTGGCGGCCTCTGCTTTGAAAATCGGCGCATCGGTCGTTTTCTGGAAAACCGTTTGGAAACCACAAGATGCAGGACGTTAGTCTCTTAAATTTTGCCAGCTCGAACCATGGCTAGCCCGCTTTAGATAATCGGCAGGCAGCCGCTTCTCAGTCGCGCGCACCTGGTCTGATAAAATTGTCGAACGCGCCGCGCGACCAGCACACAAGCGGCTGCTAGCTTCGGAAGTTGTCGTGAACAAAAAAGTGGCGGCGTAGCTCAGGTGGCTAGAGCGACGGTCTCATAATCCGTAGGTCCGTGGTTCGAGTCCACGCGCCGCCACCAGTCTTCTTGACAGCTTGCGCCACATGCGGCGAAGCTCCATTCCCTTCTTGCGTCGCGAGGTTCGGGACGGAAATCGCGGGTAGTGGGTCCGTTTGATTTCCAAACGGGCCCACCACAAATCGCGGCTGAGGTTCACCACCAGAGTAACGGCGGGTATAATTCCACCCTCCGGCGTAAGCTTCCTAATCGCATCTCGGAGAAAATAGGAGAACTCATGTCCCTTTCAGGACGAGTGGCTTTCGTCACAGGCGCGTCGCAGGGGATTGGGCGAGCGTGCGCACTGAAGCTCGCCACAGCGGGCGCCACCGTTGCCGTTGCCGCGCGTAATCAAGACAAGCTGAGCGAAGTGGTTAACGAAATCACCACCGCTGGCGGCAAGGCTGCGGCCTTCACTCTCGATGTTACCGACGAAGAGCAGATCAAGGTGGCGATCAAGGCGGTTATCGGTGAGTTCGGCAAGATCGGCATCCTGGTCAATAATGCAGGCGTCACCCGAGACCAGCTTGTCATGCGCATGAAGCGCGCCGACTGGGACGCTGTGTTGCAGACGAATCTCACTTCGGCATATCTCTGTATTCAACAAGTCACCAGCTCCATGCTTAAGCAGCGCTGGGGACGCATCATCAATATCGCCAGTGTGGTGGGCCAGACGGGGCAGGCGGGGCAGGCGAACTATGCCGCCTCGAAAGCCGGCTTGATCGGACTGACCATGGCCGTGGCTCGCGAGTTGGGATCGCGCGACATTACTTGCAACGCGGTGGCTCCGGGCTTCATCGAAACGGCCATGACGGACGCGCTGGGCGAGGAGTTCAAGCAGACCTTGGGTAAACAGATTCCGCTCGGCCGCGTGGGATCGCCGGCTGAGGTAGCGAGTGCCGTGGCTTTTCTAGCATCGGACGAGGCTTCCTACATTACCGGCCATGTGTTGAATGTAAACGGCGGGATGCTGATGGGGTAAGAAAGTCGTTCCGTACAGAGGTTCACAGAGGAAATGAAATCCAAGGACATAATGCCTTTGAATTACCCTATGGCCGCTGTGCCCTCTGTGTTAAAGGTTTTGACTTTTGCTCAAGCAGAATCATCCGCGCACATAGGGCAAGCCCGCGAACTGTTTCTGGAGTACGCGCAGTCGCTCGGTTTTAGCCTGTGCTTTCAGAACTTCGATAAAGAACTGGCAGGACTTCCGGGGGACTACGCTCCGCCCGAGGGCCGCCTGCTGCTCGCGGAGTGCCAGGACCAACTCGCGGGGTGCGTCGCGTTGCACAAGATAGACTCTGGCACTTGCGAGATGAAGCGGCTGTATTTGCGTCCGGAGTTTCGTGGAAAAGGCTTGGGGCGCGTACTTGCCGAGCGAATCATCGCAGAGGCGCGCCAGATCGGCTACCAGCGCATGCGGCTTGACACGGTCGAGCCGATCATGAAAGATGCGGTCGCAATGTATCGCAAGCTGGGATTTGAGGAAATCGCTCCCTACCGTCCGAATCCGATTGCCGGGGCGATGTATATGGAGTTGAAATTGTGATTAATGAAAGGTTTTAAAACCATGAAGAAAATCTATCTGCCGATTCTTGTCATCGCCGTCGTCGCTGTGTTCGTTTCAAGTTCGTTCGCCGCCGAGAGCAAGACCGTCTCCTACAAGAGCGGCGACGAAACGGTGCAGGCCGTGCTCTACACCCCCGCCGGCAAAGGGCCATTTCCTGCTCTAATTGTTATTCACGAATGGTGGGGTTTAAACGATTGGGTTAAGGAGCAAGGGTCGAAGCTGGCCGATGAGGGCTACGAAGCGCTCGCGATTGACTTGTATCGCGGCAAAGTTGCGACCACGGCTGACATGGCGCACGAGTTGATGCGCGGAGTTCCCGACGACCGCGCCAAACGCGATCTACATGCGGCTTTCGAATTCCTACAAGCACAGCCCAACGTCAAGAAAAACCGCATTGGGGCGATTGGATGGTGCATGGGCGGTGGCTATTCACTTGACGTCGCGCTGCAGGAGCCGACGCTGGCCGCTGACGTCATCAACTACGGCCATCTCGCTACCGATCCCGCGCAGATCAAGAAAATCAATGCGCCGGTCTTGGGATTGTTCGGCGGCCTGGATCAGGGCATAACCCCCGACGACGTGCACAAGTTCGAGGCGGCTATGAAGCAGGCGGGGAAAAAGGTTGACATTAAGATCTACGACGACGCCGGCCACGCTTTTGAAAATCCTGACAATAAGAACAAACCTGGCTACCGTCCTGACGATGCTGCCGACGCTTGGAAACGTACGGTGAGTTTTCTCGCGGAAAACCTGAAAAAGTAGCGCCGGCGCTGCCTGGCGACAACTGCGTTCGCGATAGAACTGGCGAATCGTAGCTTATACGGCGTTAAAGCATCTCGTGGTTGAAGTGTGTCAAGTCTTAATTGACAAGCACCTCAAATGTGGCATTAATTTCCACTTGCCAGAAAATCCCGATCTGGTTACTATGTCGCATCCTGCAATGCTTCCTACCATCAACATCGGCGAGACCATTCGGAACTACCGGCTGCAGAAGGGCATGTCCCAGGGAGATATCGAAAAGCGCACTGGGCTGTTGCGGTGCTACCTGTCGCGCGTAGAGAACGGCCACACAATTCCTTCTCTGGATACGCTGTCTAAAATCGCCGGCGCCATGGAGATTGCACTCTCGCAGTTCTTCTCCGAATCGCCACACAACAACGGCTCGAAGGGGCTGCCGCAGCTCTCCGATGATGAAGTCCGTTTCCTGAGCCAGGTCCGGCGCTACGCCACCAACCTGAATGACAGCGACCGCAAGCTGGTCTTGGCCATGGTGAAGAAGATGGCAGCGAATTCTAAGTGAGCAGCTTCTAGCTGCTAGCTCCTAGCTTCCAGCTCAAACGGTTGACGAGCAGTCATTCGGCCCCCGAACGCCTAATTCTTGAAATTTCTAGGGAACTCCCCGCCGCCGCTCGCCCTGATTGCGCGCAGCGCTAGAAGCCAGCAGTTAGAAGGTAGAACCCGCCCCCTTACTTTCGTACCATGACTTCAGTGACCAGCGGGCACCTCGCCGCCACGCCTGCTTCTCAATACACTGTTGACTTGGAGATTCTTAGTGACTACTGATGAAGAGCTGAATATCCTCGAGACCCAACTCCGGCGGCTGAAGATCGAGTACGAGGTCTACTTCAGCAATCCGAACAAGCGACCACCCACCGATATCGAGTGGAAGGTGCTTTCCTTGCTGCGGAAGTTTTCTGACGGGGGACGCATGAGTTTTTCGCAGCGCTTTCGCTACAACGAAATGGCGCAGCGCTATGCCATCTACAGCGATCTGTGGCGCAAGAAATCACGCATCCGGGAGGAGGGCTATCGGCGGCCGCAGGATGCGCTGCTTGCGGTTTCGGGAGTTCGGCCTGACGTCGAGGAGCACAAGCCCCATCACAATCCGGTTTACGGTTTGAGTCATGGCGCGGCTGCGGGTGCGGGCGCTGGCGCAGGGGCAGCGGCCTCGCAGCCCTTCACTTTGCACAGCGCTGCGGATAACGCCGAGCGCGAGCAGGTGGAGCGCCTCTACAACACTCTGGTCGCGGCCAAGAAGAAGGCGGGAGAGAATGTATCGGGCAACCTTGACTCTTTCTCCACCTTCGTGCAGAAAAAGACTGCTGAGATCCAAAAGAAGTTTCACTGCCAGGACGTCGAGTTCTCTGTGGAACTTAACGACGGGCACGTGAAGTTGAAGGCCAAGGCGAAGACGTAGGATTCGGTTGTTGGTCAATTACCTTGCCGAGCGCGACAAGGCAACATGCGCGCGGCGAAGGCCCCCAAGGAATACGCAGCGGCTGCGTAGAGCAGCACCGTGAAGACCCACTCAAAGCAATGGTTTTGCGGAAGACAGCCCGTTCCGAAGAAGTGCTCCCTCTTTGTGAGTTCAACCCCCGAAACCAACACAGGCGGAAGAGACACGAACAAGATAAGGAAAACAATAGCCAGAGCCGGCACGATCCATGTCCACAGCATGGCGCTGTGCTGGTAACGGCGACCTAGTTGAAATCCCCAGAGCAATCCAACGAGAATTTGCACGGGAAAGTAAGGCGTCTCTGTCAATATCCAATGCACCGTCCGGGAGTTCAGCGACGGAATAAACAGATGTAAAGGCAACACAACCGAGTATGTCAGCACAGCCGCGGCGATTCCGACACCGAAAGTGCTGATTATCAAGTGCCCAAGGAAACGCAGTACATTCATTGCGCACTCACGGGTACTGAGCCGTCCGCTTATCGCCCCATGACCCGCATTAAATTCTCCCGTAATCGGCCGAGGATTCGCCTCTTTCACGCTCACCATTCTGATGGAAACATCTGTACTCGGCAAGCAACGTTGCAGCGAATGGCGAAACATCGCTATTTTACAAGTAGCGATCTAAGAGGATATTTGTGGTCCAATAACAGCTCAAACGACCGCCGACTAATGACGGATTGCTGATAGAATCTTCGGTCGCCACGCACCCATCCTTCAAAGCCGAGGCCGATCATGTCCCGCAGCAGTTCCCGCATCCAGCGCGCCATTCTCAGCGTTACTGATAAGACCGGGCTCGTCGATTTCGCGCGCCAGCTTTCCGCCCTCGGCATCGAACTCGTATCTACCGGAGGTACGGCCAAGCTCTTGCGCGATTCTGGGATTGCGGTCAAAGACATCTCGGACCTTACTGGCTTTCCTGAAATGCTCGATGGGCGCGTGAAGACGCTGCATCCCAAGGTACATGGGGGAATTCTGCATCGTCGGGAGAATGCCTCGCACACCGCTGCCTTGGCCGAGCACGGCATCGAGCCGATCGACATGGTCGTGGTGAACCTCTACGCTTTTGAGAAGACTGCCGCCAGGGCGGGCGTGGCTTTCGACGAGTTGATCGAGAACATCGACATTGGCGGGCCTTCGATGATCCGCTCGGCTGCCAAGAATTTTCACGATGTGGCGGTCGTCACGTCCCCGGCTGACTATCAGGCCGTTGGCGAAGAACTCGCCCGCTCCGGGGGCGCGCTTTCGCTGGAAACTAAATGGCGGCTGGCGCGAAAAGCTTTTGCCACCACTGCGGCCTACGATTCGGCGATCGCGTCGACTCTCGAACGGATTCCTGCGGATTTTCATTTACCGTCTGGAGTGGAAGGCTTCCCGCAAACTCTGCGTCTGTCGTTCCAGAAAACGTTGGACCTGCGTTATGGCGAGAACCCACACCAGAAAGCCGCGATGTATTCGGATGGCTCCGGCGTTGGGGTGGCCAATGCTCACCAGATTCAAGGCAAGGAACTTTCCTACAACAATATCGTGGATTTGCAGGCTGCCTGGGATCTGGCGCAGGAATTCGACGAACCCTTCTGCGCCATCATCAAACACACCAATCCCGCAGGCGCCGCGACCGGAAAGAGTCTCGCTGAGGCGTACCAACGAGCGCTGGAATGCGATCGGGTCTCGGCTTTTGGCGGGGTGATTGGCGTGAACCGCCCGGTGGATGGTGAAGCTGCCGAAGAGATGCATAAACT
The DNA here is from genome assembly GCA_963761915.1 of uncultured Acidobacteriota bacterium. Lineage (GTDB taxonomy): Bacteria > Acidobacteriota > Terriglobia > Terriglobales > Acidobacteriaceae > Sulfotelmatobacter. The sequence continues at coordinate 114,757 of CAVXIO010000016.1, read as the reverse complement.
CTTCCTCGAAGTGATCGCCGCTCCCGGGTTCGATGAAGCCGCCAAGGCCCGCTTCGCGTCGAAGAAAAATCTACGCCTGGTCGAGGTGAAGGCTGCGCCTCAGAAGTGGATTCTTAAGAACATATCGGGCGGGATCCTCTTACAGGACGCCGATGTGCGTACTTTGCAGGATATCGGTCTCAAGGTTGTCAGCCGGCGCGCTCCTACGTCCGAAGAAACGCGCACCCTGTTGTTCGCTTGGAAGGTCTGCAAGCACGTTAAGTCGAACGCCATTGTTTATGCGCGAGACGGACAGACCGTTGGCGTCGGCGCGGGCCAGATGAGCCGAGTCGATTCGGCGAAAATCGGGGCCATGAAAGCGCTGTTGCCGCTGAAGGGAACGGTCGCAGCCTCGGACGCTTTCTTTCCGTTTGCCGACGGCGTGGAAGAAATCGCGAGGGCGGGAGCGACTGCCATTATTCAGCCGGGAGGCTCGCAGCGCGATGCGGAAGTTATCGAAGCCGTCGACCGGCTGGGACTTGCCATGCTGTTCACGGGTGTACGCCATTTCCGCCATTGAATTCTGTCAACCATATTTACCAAACTTGACAATTGGTCCCTGTACTTTAGGGCTTCGCCGCGGCCTCTTGAAGGGCAGTGTTTTTCCAAATCCGGCCGTCTCCGGGTTAGAATTAAGAAACACCAACTCCGGCGGTCTTGCATCCAATGATCATGATTCCGGGAAGTGCGCGCAGTTTTAAGCGAGTCAAGTCCAGAACTAATTCCAGCACGGTTAGGTCAAGCATGAATAGCATTTTTGGCGCAGTTGTAGGGTTGTCGTTCTTCGTGGCGGCCGGGGCCGCGCAAACTAGTCCTTCGCTGCCGGAGGCCTCCCAGCCAGCAGAGTCCCAGGGCGCGGCGTCCAAGGCAGCTCAGGCTTCGCCGCGTAAAGTGGATCGTGCCGCTGCCTATTACCATTACACGGTCGCACACATGTATGAAGAGCAGGTCACGATCTATGGCCGCAGCGACCTTGCGAACAAGGCTATGGAAGAATACCGGTTGGCTATTGAGGCCGACCCCTCTTCCGAATTCCTGACTTCCGGCCTGGCTGAGCTCTATGTGAAGACGGGGCGCATCCGCGACGCCGTGCTCGAGGCGCAGGACATTATCAAACGCGATCCCAATAATCTGGAAGCCCACAAACTGCTGGGGCGGATTTATCTGCGCTCGCTCGGCGATATGCCGGGCAATGGCAACGGCTCCGATAATGTGCTCAAGCTGGCCATCGAACAGTATGAACAAATTATCAAGATCGAGCCCAACAACGTTGACGACCATCTTCTGCTCGGTCGCCTGTACCGCCTGAACAACGATTTGCAAAAAGCGGAAAACGAACTCAAGACAGCAGTCAAGCTTGATCCCGACTCGGAAGAGGCGATCACTACTTTAGCTCTGCTTTACACAGACGAGGGCGACACTGCACATGCGCTGCAGGTACTGAGTTCCGTTCCCGACACCGGTCGCTCGGCCAAGCTCTATGCCGCGCTGGGTGCAACTTACGAGCAGCGCAAGGATTACAAGAGCGCGATCGACGCCTACAAACATGCCATACGGCTGGATCGTGACAATCTCGACGCCATTCGCGGGTTGGCGGAAAACCTTTTGAACGATGGTCAGGTCGATGCCGCTCTCGATCAATACAAAGTTATCGCCGACGCCAATCCGGAAGATGCGCAGACCTACCTGCGCATCTCGGAGATTTACCGCCGCCAGGGTAAATACGATGAAGCCCTAGAAGGCCTGAAAAAGGCCGAAGCCATGGTTCCTGATGCCCTGGAAGTTCCCTACAACATCGCGGTGGTTTACCAGGCGCAGGGACGCTACGACGAAGCGGAAAAAGTCTTGCAGGATCTGCTGAAGAAAACCGAGAAGGCCGAGAACAGTTACTCTCAGGCTGATCGCAACAATCGCGCGATCTTTATCGAGCGCCTGGGAATGGTGTACCGCGACCAGGAGAACTATCAGGCCGCAGTGGAAACGTTCCGAAAGATGATTCCTCTGGGTGACGACAACGCCCGCACGGGGTATCAGGACGTTATCGATACCTATCGCGAAGCCAAACAGTGGCCACAGGCGACCGCCGCTGCCAAAGAGGCGGTGCAAAAGCTGCCCAACGACCGCGAACTGCGGATGGTGTTGGACGCCCAACTCGCCGACACAGGAGACTCGGAAAAGCCGCTTGCGGATGTGCGTTCGTTGCTCAAGGGCACGCCCGAAGATCGCGATGTTTATCTTCGCCTGGCCATCATGTATCAGCGCCTGAAGGGCTGGAACGAGGCCGAAGAAGCTCTTAATAAAGCTGAGCAGCTTTCCGCCAAAGCCGAGGATAAAGAGTACGTTTACTTCCTGCGCGGTTCGACCTTTGAGCGTGAAAAGAAGTACGAAGAGGCGGAAACCGAGTTCAGGAAAATACTGGCCACGAATCCGCAAAGCGCGGCGACCTTAAACTATCTGGGTTATATGAACGCCGATCGCGGGGTGGAACTCGAAGAGTCGCTCAACTACATCAAGCAGGCCGTCAGCTTGGAGCCCACCAATGGCGCTTATCTGGATTCTTTAGGATGGGCTTATTTCAAACTCGGGAAATACGATCTGGCGGAGGAGACGCTTGGGAAAGCCGCCTTGCGCATGGGTTCTGACCCCACGGTGCAGGATCACTTGGGCGATCTCTACCAGAAAACGGGCCGCCTGAAGCTTGCCGCCGCGCACTGGGAGCGTGCGGTTCAGGAGTGGAATAAGACGGTGCCTGCGGAGCAAGATGGCGATCTGATGGCTTCAACCCAGAAAAAACTTGACGCCGCCAAGGTCCGCTTGGCTAAGGAAGAGTCGGACAAGCGGTAGATTAGTACCGAGTGCCGAAAACTCAGTGCTGGCAACTCAGTACTCGCAACTCAGTACTCGCAACTTGATGCTGGCACCTGTTAGACTTCGTGGATGCTGGCCGGATACGCGGTGCGCGTGGAAGATTCCCGCGGGCGCCGCTTCCCTGAGCCGCCTCATCCCTATCGCGACGACTACCAGCGCGACCGCGATCGCGTTATCCATGCCCGCGCCTTTCGGCGTCTGGAAGACAAAACCCAGGTTTTCACGCGCCGTTATTCGGACCACTTTCGCAATCGTCTCACTCATACGATCGAGGTAGCGCAGATTACGCGCACCGTTGCGAATGCGCTTGGACTCAATGTGGACCTGGCCGAAGCGCTTGCCCTGGTGCATGATCTCGGTCATCCTCCATTCGGCCATGCTGGGGAAAAAGCGCTCGACGCTGCCACGCGGGAGCACGGTCTGTTCTTCGATCACAACCTCCACGCTTTGCGCATCGTGGAAGACTTCGAGCAGCGCTATGCTGCCTTTCGCGGATTGAATCTCACTTTCGAAGTACGCGAAGGCATCATCAAGCACTCGCGCGATTATGACGCGGCGCAATATCCCGAACTGGCCGAGTATCTGCTCGCACAAAGGCCTCCGCTTGAGGCGCAGCTCATCGATCTGACGGATGAAATCGGCTACAACACGGCTGACTTGGACGACGGCTACGAAGCGCACCTGTTGACGCTCGATCAGATTCGCGGCGGCGTGCCGGTCTTCGAATGCTTTTTCCGCGAGGTTGAGCAAATTTACCCTAATGTCCCCGAGAAGCTGAAATTCAACGAAGCTCTGAAGAGGGTCTTCAATCGGCTAGCTGGGGACTTGATTGCCAATACTCAGGCGCGGCTGAAGACGTCGAAAATCCGCACCGTGGGCGACATTCGACTGCACAAAGAACGCCTTGCCAGCTTCAGTCAGGAAGTTGAATGCGAGCGCAAACAGATCAAGGACTTCCTTTATGACAATCTCTATTACAGCCCCTCTCTGGCGGGAGAGAAGGACGATGCCGAACGCATCGTTACCGAACTATTCGCCTTCTGGATGAAAAATCCTTCAGCCCTGCCGCAGTATTATCAGGGAAAAGCCGAGCAGGAATCTCTACCGCGCGTAGTCTGCGATTACATCGCTGGCATGACCGATCACTTCATCCTTGAACAGTACGAAAAGTATTGCAGTAGTCGCGAGTAAACAGTGAATTGTTTTTCACACTTGGTAGCAGCTACAGCTCGGGCGCCGCAAATTGTTTCTAGATAGACGGGTAAATGCGCTTCTAAGTCCGATCCCAACGTTATTCTGTGCCAACTCACAAACACACGCAGTTTTTATATCAGGTTTGCCAAAATTACCCTGCTGGCTGCGCAGGGCCCTGTTCTTCTCCCTCGCTCGGAGGTACAATGTCTTTGGATATCAAGGACTTAGCTCGTAAACCCGAAAGCTGGTTTTGGCATCACACCTGTAGTAGAGAAGTGCAGGCGCCGTTCTGCGGCGCTGAGATTTTGGGTGTGCGATGCGTCAGCGCATGCCAGTGTTTTTAAGGGGACGCAATCAAAACAAATCACGCAACACGCCCGTTTCGGCGTGCTGGAGTGGAGCCCCAAATGCTCCCCCAAACTTGGAGGAAGTTTATTATGAACAGCCGCATATTCGTTACTCTGCCTCTGGCCGCGGTGCTCGCGTTTCCCGCCCTGGCGCAGACTTCGTCTTCTACTCAGGATCAGTCCAACCCTGCGGCGTCACAGTCATCCGATGCCACTGCCACCGGCAAGCAGCCTCTGCAGGCGCCCGCTCGCGAGGGTTTCTGGGGCCGTGTAAACCCATTCGCCCGCAAGAACTATGTGAAGCGGCAAACCGACCCTATCCGCGACCGCGTCAATGAGCTCGACGATCTGACCGCCGCCAACAGCAAGGCGATCAGGGACACCGATTCCCGAGCCCAGGCTGGCATCAAGCTGGCGTCCGACAAGGCGACTGAAGCCGATCAGCATGCCATCGATGCCGGAAACAAGGCCACCATGGCGCAGCAGAGCGCGCAACAAGCCACCACCCGCATCCAGACCGTAGAAACGGTGGTTGGCAACATCGATCAATACAAGGCCTCCAACCAGACGGAGATTCGTTTCAAGCCCGGCCAGACCGTGCTGAGCAAGAACGCCAAGGATGCTTTGGATGAAATGGCCAATACAGTGAAGGGCCAGCGTGGCTACATCATTGAGGTCCAGGGGTTCTCTTCCGGCAGAGGCCAGACCGCAATTTCGAACTCGCAGAAGATGGCCGAGTCGGTGGTGCGTTACATGGTGCTCAATCACGAGATTCCGGTGTACCGTATTTATCTGGTAGGCATGGGTAATGCTCCGGTCGAAGGTACGGAAGAGAATGCCAAGACCAAGCACATCAGTGGCGGGCGCGTGGAGATCAGCTTGCTCAAGAATGATCTGGAGCAGCTCTCCAGCAATTCTTCAGCTCCAACCACCACTATGGATCAGCCGCAGCAACCGAAGTAGTCGGCACATCAGTTTGGGACCCGACAGGCGCCTCGCCTGAAGTCCCTCCCCCGGAGAAGGCCCTCGCGCAAGCGAGGGCTTTTTCGTTTTGGCAGAATTGGACTTGCCTAACCGGCGTCAAGACAAGCGGTGCATTTTGCTAACCAGGATGGTGGTGGAAGTGAAGCAGCAACATATGAGTTACGAAACCAACCACGAACCACACCGCCGCTTCCAGTATTCTTTTGAATCTTGGCGTCATGAGAAAAGAATACCCGATTACGCATCGAGGTCAGGCAAACAATGTGGCAGTCAGGTCCGGAAGCTTCCCGGCTTGATGCCGAACTGATCAAGTTTCGACTGTAAAGTGGTGCGTTTCAATCCCAGGCGTGCGGCCGCGCCATCGGGTCCTCCAAGGCGGCCGTGGCAGGCGCGAAGGGCCTGAAGAATGCGCTCGCGCTCCTTGTCGCGAAGCGTAATTTTAGTGCTTCCATCTAGATCTTCAATTCCAGCCTTCAATTCGGATAGCGGAGCCTGCAAGACCGAGCCCGGCGTAAGAATCACCGAGCGCTCCACGAAGTTCTCCAGTTCGCGGATGTTGCCCGGCCAATCCCATCGCACGAGTAACTCCATGGTTTTTGCGGGAATGCTGATGATGGACTTTTTCATTTGATTGGAGAACTTGCGGACGAAGTGTTCGATGAGCGGCCGGATGTCTTCGCGCCGCTCGCGCAAGGGCGGGATGACGATAGGAAACACATTGAGACGGTAATACAAATCGCTGCGGAACTCGCGTGCCTTTACAGCCTGCAAAAGATCCCGGTTGGTCGCTGCCAGCAGACGGAAATCAACTTTTAAGGTCTGAGTGCCGCCCAGCCTTTCGAATTCCATGTCTTGGAGCACACGCAACAGCTTTGGCTGCAGGCTCAGCGGAATTTCTCCGATCTCATCCAGGAAAAGCGTTCCCCCGTCGGCCAGCTCCAGGCGGCCGAGCTTCCTCGCGACTGCGCCCGTGAAGGCTCCCTTCTCGTGGCCAAACAACTCGCTTTCCAGCAGTCCTGACGGGATGGCAGCACAGTTCAGCTTGATGAAACTGTTGCCATGACGTTTGCTGAGGCGGTGCACTGCCCGCGCGACCAACTCCTTGCCGGTTCCGGTTTCTCCAAGTAGAAGAACAGTGGCATCGCTGGGAGCAACCTTGGCCACTTTTTCCAAAACCGCTTTTAAAGTTTCACTGCGCCCGATAATTTCACCGAAGCCCAGTTCGGTATCGATGGCCTCCTCCAGATAAAGCTTCTCTTCCGCCAGTTTTTCCTTAGCCAGCGAAAGTTCTTCCGTGACTGCGCACAGTTGCCGCACGTTGTCGCGCAAAGCTCCTTCCGCTTGCTGGCGGGCTTCCTCCAACTTCACAGTCTCGGTCACATCGCGCTGAATGCCCCAGGTGCAGATCAGCATTCCGTTTTCTATAATGCCGATCATGCTGTTGAGAAACACCTTGGGATTGCCGTGAACATCGACTTCGCGCGATTCCCGATCCAGCACCCGAAAGCCAGAGCGGACGAATTCACGGGTCATTTCGATGTTCTGTGGATCGTCAGGCGGCACCAGTTCTTTCCAATGTCTGCCTCGCAGGTATTCCCCGGATTTCAAGCCATACATCGAGGCCATGGCATCATTGCACTCGGCGATATAGCCGTTGTAGAGGATGCGGTGAACTATTTCGTCTTCCGTTGCGTCAATGGGTACAGGCGCGTCCATTTCTTCCCGGAAGATGCCCTCTGAAGTTTGCGAGACGAACATACGGTAATTTTCTTCACTGCGCCGCAGGGCTCCCTCCGAGCGCTTTTGGTCGGTGACGTCGCGGCAGGTACCCATCAGGCGAATCGGCCGTCCTTGTTCATCGTGAAAAACCCTCCATTGCTCCTCCAAGACTTTGAGGCGGCCGTCTGCCATGACAATCCGATATTCTACAGTTGACGGCGCACCCTTCCCGAGCGAGGCCTGAAAGGCTGCATCCACTTTCGCGCGATCCTCCGGATGGATAAATTCCACAAAGTCCGGGCGTTTGGGGTGAAAATGGGAGGGATCAGTCTCAAAAATTCGGTGCGTCTGCTCGGACCAAGTAATTTCAAGGCTTGGCAACTCGGCTTCCCAACTGCCCACTTTTGCCACGGCTTGAGCCTCGATCAGGCGGGCACGTTCTGCCTCCAATTCCTTTGCGATTTTGTGCTGGCGCCGCTCACTGGTTTGGAGGGCCTCTTCCGCAAGCCTGCGCTCGGTGAGGTCGCGGGCGATGGCAACAATATATTCCCGCTCCAGCTGGACTCGTCTCATGCTCACTTCCACGGGGAAGGTCGATCCATCTCTCCTCCGGTGGAGGGCTTCCAGCATGAAGGAGCCTGATTTTCGTAACTCCTCTTTAACCTTTGCGGCCGAAGCCTCGGTAACCGCGGGATCGATGTCGAAAACTCGCAGAGACAGAAGTTCTTCGCGGCTGTAGCCCAGCTCCGAGCAGGCTTTCTCATTGACATCGAGAAAACGAAGCGTTTCCGGATCAATCACTTTGATAGCATCGTTGCATTGATCTACCAGGGTTCGAAACAGCTTCAACTCCCGGATCGTGCTCTCGTTTTCGCGCACTCTGCAATGCAGGTCCTCATTAGCTTCAAACAGCAGCCTTTCCACGCGCTTTTGTTCGGTGACGTCGTGCGCGATACCTCGCACAATCGGGGCGGCGACGCCTTCGGTCCGTAGAGTGTTGCGATATTCCCAGATACGCCGCTCTCCTGATCGGGTCATCACAGCCATCAAGCCGCGGGACTCGCCCTCGCGCTCGATCTGGCTCAGGTAGTCATCAAACTGGGTGCGGAATTCGGGAGCGATCAACTCCCGCATGGGAATCTGCAGCAGCTCTGCGACGGTGTACCCGAGCACCCGCGCTGGGGCGGGATTTACCGACAGCAGTCTGCCTTCAAGGTCGTGGATGCAGAGCAGATCCTGGCTATGCTCGACTAGATCCTGATACCAGTCTTCGTAGTCGTGAAAAGCTTGCCGGATAGGGACGACCTCGGCACGCTTGGCTTCAAGAAGCCGACTCTTTTCTGCCCCAGGGTGCAAAGTCATGGCTACTCCCTCGCGGACTGTTCATGCGACCCAATTCCGATTTGCCGCGAAGTCTAGCAGAAGTTGGCTTGGTACGCTAGCGCACCCCTGTGCTATGGCGCACATGGTAGCGGCAAGCCTCCTGGGTCAGTGGGCGGCTCGGTCCTCAACCCTTTTTACCGAGTTGAAATAATTAATTAGTAACCATAGGCGCGACAGCGAAGTCGCGGTAAATTCCGCTCTGTTAGTAGTCCGCTTTGTTTAAACTCAAAGCTGATGTCCGAAGGTTTCCTCCTCTACTACATTACCGACCGTTCCGCCTTTGCTGGAGACGAGGGCAATCGGCGCCTTCGGCTGCTCGAAAAGATTGCTGACGCCGCTGACCATGGAGTCGACTTCATCCAGCTTCGCGAAAAAGACTTGTCTGCACGCGAACTCGAATCGCTGGCGATCGACGCGTTACGAGTCATCCGCGAGAGCTCGAAGCCGGGAACTGTGAGCAGGGAACCTAGAACAGCTCTTCTTATCAACTCGCGCGCTGACGTTGCTCTGGCTAGCGGCTCTGCCGGAGTTCATCTTAGAGGCGATGATATTTCGCCGGAAGAAGTTAGGGCTATATGGAGATGCGCGGCACTCTCGTCTAAAGCAAGTTCTACCGCCGCTAAGAACTCGGCAGGAAGTCCAATCATTTCGATCTCATGTCATGCTCCACAAGAGTTGGTCCGAGCCGCAACGGAAGGAGCGACCTTCGCTCTCTTCGCTCCTGTCTTCGAGAAGAAAGACGCGCCTGGAACGAGTTCCGCTGGATTAGATCTGCTTCGCGCCGCGTGCCGCGCGAAGATTCCTGTGCTGGCACTGGGAGGAGTGACTTTGCAGAACGCCGAGGCGTGCAGACGCGCCGGTGCGGCAGGGATTGCTGCCATCCGTCTCTTCCAAGAAAATGACATCGCCACCATTGCGCGCAAGCTGCGAGGCTAGTCCGGGTGCGTTCTCCAATCGCATGAACGAAGGCCGCGCCACCGAAGCGGCGCGGCCTTTTTCTATGCGAACTATTGTGCCGGAGTCGCCGGAACAGTTGAGGGTCCGCTGGCCGTTACAGCGGCAGTCTCCACTGGATGAATCTTCACTGTGGCGAGGATCTTCTCCAACTTTTGAAATACCTCATCGCGATCTACGTGTTTCGCGCCGCCTTCGGTCTCGATCTGAGTCGTCGCGACCTTGAGCGCGAACTCATAACAAGCGCCATTTTCGAAGACGTGGAAATACTTCGAAGCTTCCTCGCGAGTTCCCTGGCTGGCAAGCGTTTCGGCGGATTGCAGTTCCAGATCGCCGATGATCAGCTTGCCTGGTCGCGGCGTGGGCGGAACCGCAGGATCGGTCGGCGCTGCGGCTTTGGCCTGTTGTCCGGAGAATTCGCCGCACTGCTCTGCGATGAGCGATTTGTTGACGCTCACGCTGAAGAAGGCCCGTGCCAAATCGCCGTTCGGATAAGCGGTCTTCGGTAGCGCAACTACTGCCAAAGAAACTCCACCCGGCTGGACGAAGTTCATGGGCGCCAGAGCGGATGCAATAATCTCGCCAGCATCATCACCGGTCTTGAGCTCGTAGCGGCGGGGATATTGGAACGAGAGGCCAGAAGTGTTATCCGCATAAGTCAGGGTTGCAGGCGCTTTGCGGGTTACTTTCTTATGCACGGGTTTGGCTGCGGCCTGAACTGAGGGCTCAACTGGCGGCGCGGTTATCGGACTCACCGCGGTGGTCGGTGGCATCTGAGTTGTCGGCGGCGGATTGGTTGAAACTGCGGATTTAGGTTTGTCGCTGGAGCATCCGACGGCCACGGAACATACCATCAGGAGCGCGGCGAAGAGCAGCGTGCTGGCGTTATTGTCGAAATTCCTTTTGCCCCATGCCGCCGAGTTGCGGGTTGATGGGCTGGTGCGAAATAGATTGATACGGGTCATTGTTGTCACCTCCTGCTGCTAAGCAGCGCAGAGGAAGATGCAAGGCGTGCGCCATTGCGAATAAACTTGATGTAAAAGGAGTTACGGGAGATTCCACGACAGCACATCGTGGCTGGCCAAACACGCTGTGTATCGCGCTATACAGCGAATTACTCGAACTGCTTGCGAAAGTTCTCCAACTGCTGCTGCATATCGGCGAGCTCTTTGCGTAGCGCGAGAACCTCATCTTCAAGGCGTGAAATCCGATCAGCATCAACTGCGCCGGAGGCTGATTCCGGCACGTAGTTGGCGCCTCCCATCGCCTCCGCTGATTCAGGTTTTCCCGAAAGCAGGTGCACGTAACGCGATTCTTTCGTGCCCGGCTGACGCGGCAGAACAGTCACCAGCGGAGGCTCGCGCTGGATCAGCCGATCGAGCGTGGAATGGACGTCCTCCAGTGCTTCGAATCGATACATGCGTTCGGTTCGGCCTCGGAGTTCACCCGGAGTTTGCGCTCCACGCAGCAGCAGCACACACAGGACGGCGGTCTCACGGCGATCGAAGTTAAAGACTTCCTGCAGGCGGTGCTCGTATTTCGTAACCCGGCTGTCGGCGCCGCTGGCCGGACCCGCGAGCCTTTGCACCTGCAGTGAGTCCAGCGCGGACCGTACCGCCTCCTCGGCGAGGGTCATCACCGGCTCGCGGTTGTTCTTCTGGTTACACGCGTTCACCAGAGCGTTGAGCGACAAGGGATAGTAATCGGGAGTGGTGATATCCTTCTCGACTAGCGAGCCGAGGACGCGCACTTCGACGTCGGTCAAGAGATTCACGCGCATCACCATCCGAAAGTTTGGCTGCGTGAGCGATTGTACTGCAGTCATGAAGAGTGGTGAGTGCGGCATTAGGGTTGGTCAGCGTACCCCTGATTTCTGATCCGCCTGCAACCAAGTGCTCTTCACGGTCGTCTGAGGTACGGACGAGTTAGAATCAACTGAGAAGGCATTCCGAGCCGCCTTCTTGCGGCCGATTTCGAGACAGGAGATGACATGGCAGACCAGCCCAATGCTACGACGGAACGAAGCCGTCCTGATCCTAATGAAAAACTGGTGAAGGTCTTCGATAGCGAAGAGGAATCGGAGGCAATGGTGGTTAAAGGATTGCTCGATTCCGACGGCATCGACAACGATCTCGCGTCGGCCAGCCTTCTGCAAGATGCGTTTCCTGGTCTGGGCGGGATGATTATTCTCGTGCGGGAAGAGGATGCTGAGAAGGCGCGCCGCCTGATTGCGGAATCGCGGCAGCAGGCTTCCGCTAGCCATCCTGCGGACGAACTCGATGATGACGATGCTACTGAAGAGCTGCCAGCCAAGGCGTGACCGAGTGTCCGTCTAGATAAAAGGTGACCGCGCCGTTAAGATCGGTGCGGTAGACGTGGGCTCCGGATGCCTGGAGGCGCTCGAGAACGTCAGGCTTCGGCAAGCCGAAGGAAGTTCGAAACCCAACCGAGATTACGGCAAAGCTCGGCTTTACTGACTGCAGAATCTCTGGCGTTGTGGATGTAGCGCTGCCGTGATGCCCCACCTTCAATAAGTCCGCCTTTGGATGGTGCAAACTTGCGATTCGGCGCTCGACGGCCTTCTCGGCGTCCCCCTCCAGCAATACAGAAGTTTTCCCGTAGCTGACGTGCAGGACCATGGAGTCGTTGTTCTTGGGTTCGAGACCGATGGGCCAGTCCTGGGGTGGAAAAAGCACATTCACTTTGGCGCCGCCTAACTCAAATTCATCCCCCTCCCAATGCCGCACCACTTTGATTCCCAGTGCTTGCGCCTCGGCAATTAAACTCTCCAGCGCTCGACTGGGCGGCAGCAGGCCGATCCACAATTCTTTCGGGTGGAAGTCTTTCAGCACTGCGGGCATGCCTCCAATGTGATCGGAGTGGCCGTGTGAAATCGCCACCGCGTCAAGACGAGAGATACCACGAGTCCACAGATAGGGAGCGACGACGTCTTCCCCAAAATCGAGTTGAGAACCTCCGCCCCAGATGGGACCGCCGGCGTCGATCAGCAAGGTGCGGCCTTGCGGCATCACTAAAAGAATAGCGTCCCCTTCCCCAACGTCGATCGAAGTTACTTCCAGCAGTCCGGGCCGGATTTTCGGCTTTGGGGTAACAAAGGCCAGGGCTAAAGATGCAACCAGCAACGCAAACAGCCCTGTGACCGCGAGCAGCGCCCGTTTGCGGGCAAATATCATTGCTAGAACCAACGCTGTGGAAGCTGCCGCTACCGTCAGTAAAGATGGAGTTGCTACGCGAAGGTCGGCCAGCCGCAACCCTCCCAACCCATGGACGGTTCCGGTGATTGCTTGCAGAGCAAAGGCGGTGAGCAATGACAGAATTTTCGCCAGCACCGGAGAGACGTACCCCAAACCCACAGTCACTACCGCTGCGGGCATCAAGACTTGCGTGAGTGGAACCACAGCCACATTGGCAGGAAGGCCGATTGTCGTGGCGCGGTGGAAATAGTACGCCATCGGGAGCGCAAGTCCCATCTGCATAACACCCGACACCAGCAGCAATTCAAACGTGGAAAAACACAAGATCGAGGTCGAGCGCACCAGCCATAGCGCGCATGACTTGCCTAAGAAACGTGCCAGACGGCCTGCGATCAAGCGCAAATCTAATCGGAACTGTGCGACCCGAGGAGGCAGCATCGTGCCGTAATCAGCGGCATCCCAGTTTGCCAGCGCCCGGCGATTAAGGCGCGAAGTTCGCTCCAGGAGTGGAAGGCCGATCGCGGCCACGATCAGGACGCAAAGAAATGTCATTTGAAAGCTTGCCGTGAAGAGTTGCCGTGGCTCGAACACGAGCAATCCTAAAGCTGCCGCACCCAGCGCGTTGAGCATGCCTCGTTCGCGGTAAAGCAGTCGTGTTCCCAGATAGATGGCGCACATAAGCGTGGCGCGCCACACGGGCGCGCCAACATCCGTGAGAAAAGCGTAGGCGACGCAAAAGAGGATCGTCAGCAGTGTCGCCACAATGTCGCCGAGGCGCATGCGGCGTAGCGTCCAGAAAGCCACAAATGCCAGGATGGTCACGTTCATGCCTGAAACAACAAGGATGTGATAAGTGCCGGAACGCTGGAAATCAACTCGCGTGTCACGGTCGATAAAGGCCTCTTCGCCGATGACCATGGCATCGATCAGCGCGGCCTGCGGCGCCGGCCAAAGCTCGTGCACTTTGGCGATGATGCTTGAGTGAATCCGGGTTCGCCAGAGCTCAACTCGGCTTCCTGCAAAGCCGGGCAGCTTGACCACGTCCTCGATCCTGGCGGATCCGAGCGCGGCGATACCGTTCGCGGCCAAGTAGCCTTGATAGTCGAAAGCCCCCGGATTGCGGAAGTTCCGTGGCGCCTTCAGCTTGACTGGAAGCCGGACGCGTTCGCCGTAGTGGAGAATGCCCGTCGGGGGCGCACCTGTTTGGTCAGGCGAGAATAATGGTGGAACATTCGAGGGCGTGCTGTAAATTCCGAGTCGCACGCCCGAATGCACGGGAATCCCCTTGCCATCCTCGGCGTCGATCTCTTCGGTCTCAACATCGACGCTTTGTCTGAACTCGTTATGGCCTCCTTCCCGCCATCTGCCTTCTCGGGTAACGTGCGCCGTAATCTCAATCTCCTGGCCATCCGAAAACCGCAGCAGGCTGGTGTCGGGAAGGCTCGTTGGACCCCGCAATTGGATGTGAAGCGCACCCCCAAGGAAGAATGCTCCCAGCGCCAGGCTTGCAGCGAGCCACTTTCGCCGGCGCACGAAATACAGCCCGGCGGCGAAGAACGCAGCCCCGCCTACAACCCACAGCGCTGCCGGACGCCACACGTGAACGCCCGCAACAATTCCCAGCGCATAGGCCAGCGCGGCCCAAAGCATTGGTTGGCGCGCAGGCTTGACTTCGAATTCTAGCGGACTTGGCAGCGGGGGCTGCGTGATTGGATGCAAAGACGCCATAGGTTATCGAAGGAATGCAGCGACCGGCGCGGTGGAAATTAGCGTCTCAAGGCTGTCGGAAAATGCGCCTTCGCGTACCAGGTCGCTGGAAAGGACTTGATCGAGGTGGAACCCAAGCAATGTGAGCCTCTATTACCGCACTAACTGCAACACGCTCTCAAGATGGTAAGTTTGGGGAAACAAATCGACCAGATGCACCTCCTCGACGCGATAGCCTGCCGCAAGCAGCGGCACCAGATCGCGGGCCAGCGTCGCCGGATCGCACGAGACATAAGTCACGCGTGGCGCGTCCACACTCGCAAGCAAACGCGCCACGCGATCGCCCAAACCGCTTCGGGGCGGATCCACCACCACCAGGTCCGGTTTATGAGGCAATTGGGGGAGAACAGACCCGGTCCCAGTGCGTCCCTTCCCGCCGAGATCGGCCAGGTACTGCTCGGTCGCGGCTTGAACCACCTTTCCGTTAGCTGGCAGATTGTATTTAAGATCGCCGGCGGCTGTCTGTGACATCTCGACCGAAACGATGTGATGGAAATCACATGCCAGGCCTGTGGAAAACAGACCCACACCGGCATAAAGATCAAGCGCCACCTCGCCGGAGCGGCCAGCCGTGACGCTATGCACGAGTTCATCGATCAGGAAACGATTGGTTTGGAAGAAAGCCCCTGCGCTCACGCGGTAGGCTGCGCCGGGTGTCTTGTATGTCAATTCCGAGGCACCCACGGCCACCAGTGGCTCCCGCGCACCTTTCTGTGGCTCTCGCAACGCCACCACGCCGGCAATCTCAGGCATCGCTGTGCACAAGTCTTCGGCCCACGCCCGCACAGCCGCGCGTTGAGCCTCGGGCGCACATAAGAACTCCACCAGGAGACGAGAGTCGTCGGCATTCGCAAGGAATTCAACCTCGCGCACCCCTTCTACGGCCCTATTAGCTCGTCCCGCACGCCACAGAGCGGCAATGCCACGGTTGATCAGCGGAGAACTGATCGGGCACTCCTCCACCGGCAGCAATTCGTGCGATGCGTACTTGAAATATCCGGCAGCGAACTCAGGCCGCGTTCGCACTTGAAGGCGCGAGCGATTGCGATAGTTCCAGGGCGGTGACGGATGTACGCGAATCTCACTTTGCAGTTCGAGTTTGGCGATGCGCCGCAGGTTCTCGCGCAGGATCTCTTTCTTGATCTCCAGTTGGTATTCGTATCCGGCGTGCTGGTAATGGCACCCACCGCAACGCCCAAAGTATGGACAGGTCGCAGAGATGCGACGGAACGAAGGTTCTACGATGTCCCGCGCCTCTGCTCGTGCGAAGCCCGGCTTTTCTTCAGTGATCGCTGCTTCGATCTTCTCTCCGGCAAGAACGAAGGGAACAAATACAGCCTTACCGCGTCCGCGGTCGTCGGCAGGAAGGCGGGCAAGTCCATCACCGCCGTAGATCAGCTTTTCAATGGTTAGGAGCAAGATTTGATTCTACGGCATCGGATCGAGGCCCCGATTCTCGATTGGCCGCTAGCTAATGCTGAAATCGCCGTTGCCACCACCTGGGTGATCGTCTCGTGGCTGGCGGCCGGGCGACATTCGGCTGTCCGGCATCCACGTAAGTCCTCGCTTCCTGAGGAAGCCTCAAAGGTGTACGATTCTCCTGTCCTTCTTGAAGGCGTCAAGTAACGGCCTTATCGTTAGCTGGTTAGCGAAAACTATCAGGCAACCCGGGAACCGATGCAGATTTGTATTGCTTTCCCGTGAACAACGAGGAGGAGCCGTGACGCTCAGTCTTCCAATTCCCATCCCACAACGCCAAACCATGAAAGCGCTTTTCTGTATCATCTTGTTTCTGCTCTCATGGGTGAGTCCAGGGCTCGCGCAAAAGGCGCAAAAGGGAGACAGCAGTCTGCCCAATTATGACCTGCACACGGAGACGAAACTCAAAGGAGTGATAGACGAAGTGAACCTGCTGCCGGTCGGAACCAGGAAAGACTTCACGGAACTGATCATCAAGAACGGCGAAGACAAAGCCCACATCTATCTGTGCCCCAAACCCTTTCAAGAGGAGATGGGCATGAGTTTCAGCAAAGGTGACCAAATTGCCGTTACGGGGTCGAAGGTGAAGCAGGACACAGCGGACGTGATCCTCGCACGAGAACTTGTAAAGGGCACGGATACTCTTTTGTTCCGCGACGACAAAGGCAAGCCGGTATGGGATTGGCGGACCGGCAAGTAACTGGCATCCTCACAGTGCTCGTCCCGCGGCCGCGCCAGAGGCCCAAGCCCACTGAAAATTGAAACCGCCGAGATGGCCGGTCACGTCCACGACCTCGCCGATGAAAAATAATCCCAGGACCTTGTGGGTCTCCATGGTCTTGGCTGAGAGTTCGTCCGTGTCAACGCCGCCCGCGGTTACTTCGGCCTTCTCATAGCCTTCCGTTCCTGCGGGCACGATTGCCCAACCATGCGCCTGCTTTTCCACGTCCGCAAGCGACTGATTCGTCCACGAGGTTGGCGCATGTACATCCAACCAACGATCGGCAAGACGTTGAGGCAAAAACTTTCGCAGTTCTGCGCGGAGTGCGCTCGCGTCTCTCACCGTCTTGGGATCTCGAAACGCGGCGGTGATTTCGCGTCCGGGCGCGAGATCGATCAGGATCGGCTGCGCCTGTTTCCAGTAAGACGAAATCTGCAGGATTGCCGGTCCGCTCAGCCCGCGATGCGTAATCAGCATCTTCTCCCGAAACTGTTGCCTGCCGCATGACGCGATCACTTCCGCCGAAACGCCCGCCAGATCACAGTACTGGGAACACTCCTCACCTCTCAGCGCCAGCGGCACCAGCCCTGGCCAAGGCTCGCGGATGGCGATGCCGAACTGCCGCGCCAAGTCGTGTCCAAACGACGTCGCTCCGATTTTCGGAATCGACAAGCCGCCGGTAGCAACCACGAGCGCTCCAGCACTGAATTCCGCTTTCGGCGTTCGGACGACGAACCCTTCGATTCGTTCGACTTCCCGAATCTTGGTGTTCAGAAAGATGCTGACTCCCGCATCGTGGCATTCGGCTTCCAGCATCCCGAGGATGTCGCGCGCAGAACGATCGCAGAAAAGCTGCCCCAGAGTTTTTTCGTGATAGGGAATGCCATGCTTTTCCACCAGCGCGATGAAATTGGCGGGAGGGTAGCGAGCCAATGCCGATTTGGCGAAGTGCGGATTCGAGGAAATGAAGTTCTCTGGTTCGCAATGAAGGTTGGTGAAGTTGCAGCGCCCGCCGCCGGAGATCAGAATCTTTTTTCCCAGCCGGTCCGCATGTTCGAGAACGGCTACGCGTCTGCCGCGCTTACCGGCTTCGATGGCGCACATCAGCCCCGCCGCGCCTCCACCGAGAATGAGTGCGTCGAAGGAATGGGTCATGAATCGATAGCACGAAGCGCTACATGTAAAACAGGCTCAGCCGCGGCAGGCCGTATTGTTCCAGAAGCCGCTTGTGAACGTATTGCTTCTGCAATTGCTCGATCTGTGCCGCTGCCATCTTGCGCCGGTAAGGCGCAAGTTCGCGATCAGCCTGCGCGCGAGCGGTCACGATTTCCTCATCCGGCGTAGCGGCAAGCAGTGCAGCGAAAAGCTTCTCCTCCAGCACAGTGAGACGCCGCTCCAAATCTTCCAGTCTTCCAGTTGTTCCCCCGCCCTCGACTTCCTGCGCCATCTTCCGCAGAGTTCCGGCAGAATCTTGTGCGACCGCATGGACGGAAACCCCGGTGCTTCGGGGCAGCTTCGCCTGCTCGAGAAGGTCGGCGTTGCGCCGGAGGAATGCGGCGATCGCCCCCGGCTCAAACCCCTGCCCAGCGCCTGAATTGCGCGATAGCGGTTCCCCGGCAGCGGTGCCCACGGCCGCTTCTTTCATATCCTCTGCCGCTGCCAGCACTTCTTGCGAGCAATAGGCAAGGCTGTTCACTTTCTTGGTCTTCGAAGGGCGCTGGTCGTAGCGATCAAAGGCCTTGTCGATCCCGCGGAGCGCAGCTTCGAGCGGAATCCCTGCGTCCTTCCAGGTTTCGATCAACGCCCAGTCCAGAGTTGTCAGCAGCAGGCCGCCACCGCGCCGCCGCAGGAATTGCTCTTCGATTTCGGTGAAGTAGTTGAAGTAATTTTCCACAGCGGCCTAACGACTGGAACGCGGAGTGGAAGGGGATCGCTCACTGCCGCCATTTATCGTTCTGGACAAGCCTTTGGACGCAGCCTTTGGCGCGCTCTTGGGTGCCGGTCGCGCCAAAACATTTCTCTCCCAGATGATGCGCAAGCCTTCGAGCGTTAGAAAATCATCCACATTCTTGATGTACTTCGATCCCGTGCCAATCATCGACCCCAAGCCGCCAGTAGCCACCACCTTCGTTTCTGTACCCAACTCCGCCAGCAAGAGTTCGAGAATGCCATCCACTAGCCCGAGATAGCCGTAGTAAAGCCCCGACTGCAGACTGCCCACCGTATTCGTTCCGATCACGCGCGCGGGTTTGCGGATTTCAACTCGCGGCAGTCGCGCTGTACGCTGGAAGAGCGCGTCCGCCGAAATGCCGATGCCCGGACAAATCACTCCGCCCAGATACTCCCCTTTCCCGGAAACGCAGTCGAACGTGGTGGCCGTGCCGAAGTCGACAATCACGCAAGGTCCGCCATATTTTTCAAACGCAGCCACGGCGTTCACGATGCGATCTGCGCCCACTTCCGCCGGATTGTCGTAATGCACTGGCATACCAGTCTTCACCCCCGGCTCGATCAACAACGGCTTGGAATTGAAGTAACGTTCGCACACCTGCCTCAGTACCGGATCCAGCGGCGGCACAACCGATGAGATCACGATGCCATTAATCTCGGACGCCTCCAGACTGGCCATCGAAAATAAATTGCGAAACAAGACGCCGTATTCGTCGACGGTGCTGCCCTGCCGTGTCGCGACGCGCCAGTTCGCCACGAGTCGCTCATAGCGAGGAATGCCGTCGGTGTCCCCGTCTGGATGCGTCTTCGCAGCCCGCGCAAAGACCCCCAGCACCGTGTTTGTATTGCCGACGTCGAGAACTAAGAGCATGATTATCCGTCTGAAGGAAATGGCGGTTAGCAATTAGCAGTTAACGCCTGGTGCAAGGCGACAGTAAGTTGCCGATGCTAATTGCTAACTGCTACCGCAGCTTCACTTCTCTCTAACCGTCCCACTCAAAACCGTCTGCACTCCCTGAACCGTCCGAACGAGCAGGAACCCGCGCTCATCCAGTCCGTCGGTGGTACCCTCGATTTTCGCACCGTTCTCTTCGACGCGAACCTTTTTCCCTCGCACCCATGACGACTGCTCGGCAAAGCGCCGCAGAATCGACTGGCGTGCGTCCGCACGCTCGATCAGCAGTCGATATTCCCGCTCAAGCGATTTTAACAAAGCCGCCGTCAGTTCCACCCGCGACCAGTCGCTGCCCGCAGTCAACCTCAGCGATGTCGCCTCGCCCCCCAGTTCTTTGGGAAAGTTTTCCTGGTTCACGTTAATGCCAATCCCTACGACGACGTAGTGCACGCGCGTGGCTTCGGCATTCATCTCGGTGAGAATGCCGCACACTTTCTTTCCCCCGATCAACACATCATTGGGCCACTTCAAATCGACTCTCACGCTTGGGTTAACCTGTCCAATCGCCGCAGCCACAGCCAGTCCGGAAGCCAGCGCCAGGATCAGAACATCCGAAGGCGGCAGCTTTGGCCGCAGCACTACTGAACAGTAAATTCCGGCGGAGCGCGCCGACTGCCAGTTGTTCGCCCCGCGCCCGCGCCCCGCAGTCTGCTCCTCGGCAAGAAACACGCTGCCTTCCGCGGCGCCCTCGGCCGCGGCCGCCATGGCCGCCGTGTTGGTCGATCCGATTTTGTAGAAGTGATGGATTTGATTGTCGAATATCGTCCCGCGAAGCAGAGGCGCAAGAATTTCGGGCAGCAGCAGATCTGGCACTGACTTCAACTGATATCCCGTTGCCGGATGCCCCGCTACATCCACGCCCAGCCCGCGCAACTGCTGAACCAGCCTCCAGACTTCCGACCGATTCGACGAAATCTCCTGGGCGATCTTCGTCCCACTCACGACCACGGTCGCGTGCTCCATCAGCAAGCGCACGATGCGGCCTAAACGCAGGTCGGAAGCTTGTTCGTGTGAAGCGGACCTGCCCTGAACGCAATCGAACGAGGCCCTCGCCCGCGAAAGCCGACTGCCGCGAATTATGCTGGTTTTCTTGATGGGCTGATTATGAGGGAGAGTGGACGAAACCACAAATCATGCCGGCACGACCCGCAGGCTCATATCCGCGGCTTGCGGCGAATGGGTCAGAATGCCGATCGAAATGAAATCCACGCCTGTCTCGGCGTAGGCGCGAACATTTTCCAGCCGGATCCCGCCCGAGCACTCCAGCGGAATGCGGCGCTCCAATTTCGCGCAGCGCTCGACTGCGCGGCGCACGTCCTCAGAAGACATATTATCGAGCAGAATTGCTTCCGCACCGCCGGCCAGCGCCTCTTCTAACTCGCCGAGCGTCCGCACTTCCACTTCGATGGGTTGTGCTCCGCGCCGGTTGCGCAGCGCGCGCTCCAGCACAGGCGCAATTCCTCCCGCCAACGAAATGTGGTTGTTCTTGATCAACACTCCCTCGGAGAGATCGAGGCGATGATTCTGTCCGCCCCCGCAACGCACCGCGTATTTGTCGATCACCCGCAGTCCCGGCGCAGTCTTGCGCGTATCGAGAATGCGCGCCTTGGTGCCGGAGACAGCGTCCACGAACTTCCGCGTCAGCGTAGCGATTCCGCTCATGCGCTGCAGGAAGTTTAGAATCACGCGTTCGCACGAGAGAATCACACGCGCATTGTGCTGGATTACCGCAACCGATTGTCCCTTGTGCAGCCGCACTCCGTCGAAAATCTCAGGATGCGTGGTCACTTCGTAGTGCGAAGTTACAGCGCCGTCGAGAGCCGCATAAACGTCGAGGATGCGCCCCACGCAACCGATTCCTGCCAGAATGCAGTCCTGCTTTGCCAGGATGGTAGCCGCCGCCCGCTGGTTCGCATCAATGCAGGCATAGCTGGTCGCGTCGCGCGTCGCCCGGTCTTCGAGCAGAGCGTTCTCGATAATCGCGGTGATCCGTCGACTGTTAAAGTCCATAAACCAGTGCCCAGTGGCCAGTTCTCAGTTTGCGTTTCCTGTGCCATTCAATTCATCTAGCTGGCTCCTTATCTTCTCGAGCAGACCGGTCAGTTCTTGCGCGCGACGGCGCAAACCTTCGACTACCTTCTCCGGTGCTTTCGCCAGGAACTGCTCGTTGCTGAGCTGCCGCTGATTGTTGGCAAACTCTTTTTCAAGCTTCTCAAGTTCTTTTTTCAGACGTTCGCACTCGGCGGCAACGTCGATCTTTCTCTCGTAGATTACGTGAACATCGAAACGGGCCGTGCTGCGCGCTCCGGGCCGCTTGGCGAGCGACTCGTCGACGAATGTGATCTTTTCCACATTCGCCGGACGATCAAGCAGAACTGCGCGGAGATTCTGCTCGATCATTGCGCGAATCCCGCGCTCAGGCGCAAAGACCTCGATTGGCACCTTGACCTTCGGTTCCGCCTTCAGTTCTGCCCGCACATTTCTCACATTCACGATCAAGTCCTGCAGGATCGCCATCTCGGTCTCGGCAGCCAGATCAAATTGTTTCTCATCCGCCTTTGGATATGGCGCCAGGGCAATCGACTTCAGCGGCGACTTGCCCTCGTATAGTGCCTGCCAAATCTCTTCCGTAATAAACGGCATCACCGGATGCAGCAAACGTAGCGCCCCGTCGAATAAGTTGACCAGGTTCCCGCACGCAGCGCGCGCCTGGGCCTTGTCTGCACCCTCTTCAAAATTCAGCCGCGGCTTAATCAGTTCGATGTACCAATCGCAGAATTCGGCCCAGAAAAAATCGTAGATGCGGTTGGCGGCCTCGTGGAAGCGGTATGTCGCAAGCGCCTCATTCACTTCCGCCGTGACGCGATTGAAGCGGGAAAGAATCCAGCGGTCTTCCAACGTCGAGCGCTGAAATGCGGAAATACCAACTGCCGACGGCAAGATTTCGCGGGTAAAAGTGCCCGCGCCACATTCAAGGCGGTCCACATTCATGAACATGAATCGGGCCGCATTCCAGATTTTGTTGGCAAAGGCGCGATAACCATCCGTCCGGCTCTCGCTGAACGCAATGTCGGTGCCGGGCGCAGCCATGGCCGCCAGAGTGAAGCGCGTCGCATCCGTTCCGAAGCGCTCAATGATCTCCAACGGATCGATCACGTTCCCCTTGGTCTTCGACATCTTCTGCCGTTCAGCATCGCGTACCAGCGCATGAATGTAAACCTGCCGGAAGGGCACGCTGTCGTTCTTCTTGCCGGCCCATCCACTGGCCTTCTTGATCGCAGCATCCTGTTCGTGGCCCTGCATAAAGTGGCAGCCGAACATAATCATGCGCGCCACCCAGAAGAAAAGAATCTCGTAGGCCGTTATCAACAGCGTGGTCGGATAGAAGACCGCCTGGTCTCGCGTCTTCTCCGGCCAGCCCAGCGTCGTAAACGGCAGCAGTCCCGAGGAAAACCATGTGTCGAGCACATCGGTGACTTGTTCCAGCTTTGTGCCGCCGCACTTGCCACACTTCGTCGGAGCTTCGCGCGCGACGATGACTTCTTTGCAGCTTTCACACGTCCAAGCCGGAATGCGATGTCCCCACCACAACTGGCGCGAGATGCACCAATCGTAGATGTTGTTCATCCAGTTTAGGTAAATCTGCTTGTAGTTTTCCGGGACTATGGTGATCTCGCCGCTCTCGACCGCCTCAATCGCCTTCTGCGCCAGCGGCTGGATTTTGATAAACCATTGCTCGGAAAGCCGCGGCTCAACCACCGTGCCGCAGCGGTCGCACTTTCCGAGCGCGAGAGTGTGATCCTTCTCGCCGACCAGAAATCCTTGCTCCTGCAAATCTGCCAGCACGCGCTTGCGCGCTTCATAGCGGTCGAGTCCCGCGTACGCGCCCGCGTTCGCGTTCATGCGCGCGTGCTCGTCCATTACGTCAATCTGCGGCAGGTTGTGCCGCTTACCGGCCTGAAAATCATTGGGATCGTGCGCCGGCGTAACCTTCACCGCGCCGGTGCCGAACTCAGGCTGCGCGAGTTCATCGGTGATGATCGGAATCTCGCGATTCATCAGCGGCAGCAGAACTTTCTTGCCCTGCAGATGCGTGTAACGCTCGTCTCTCGCATTTACCGCGATCGCCGTATCGCCGAGCATCGTCTCCGGCCGCGTAGTCGCGACCGTGATGAATTCGTTCGTTCCCACCACCGGATAGCGAATCTCCCACAATTTCCCCGCAACCTCTTCGTGCTTCACTTCCAGATCGGAGATCGCCGTCTCGCACCGCGGACACCAATTCACGATGTACTTCCCGCGATAGATCAGGCCTTCTTCATACAGCTGGACGAACACCTCGCGCACCGCGCGCGAAAGATTCTCGTCCATCGTGAAGTACTCGCGGTCCCAGTCGACCGACGCGCCCAGCCGCTTCATCTGGTCGAGAATCGCGCCGCCATAGAGCTTCTTCCACTCCCACACACGCTCTATGAATTTCTCTCGTCCCAGATCGCGGCGCTTCTTGCCCTCTTTCGCAAGCTGCCGCTCAACCATCATCTGCGTAGCGATGCCGGCATGGTCGGTGCCGGGCAGCCAAAGCGTGATGAAGCCGCGCATGCGATGCCAGCGCACAATAATATCCATCTGCGTCTGGTTCAGCATGTGCCCCATGTGCAGGCGGCCGGTCACGTTCGGCGGCGGCAACAGCAGCGTGAACACGGGACGGGTCTCGCACGGCGGCGGAGTGGGCACGGAGAAAAGTTTCTCCTTGACCCAGTATTCCGCCCAGCGCGTTTCGATCGCGCCCGGCTCATAGGATTTAGACAATTCGTGCGGCATCAGGATTTTGCAAGGCCGGGTCCCTCGCCCGGTCATGCCGAGCGCAGCCCGGCGGAGAAATCGATTCAGAGATGAACTTTGATCTTACAGGCGCGAGAAAAGAAGGGTCAAACGTGGCGCCGGGTATACGGAACACGCGGGAAAAAGTGTCCCAGAGTGGCGTCCGAGTTATTGGCCTTAACGAATGAGTAAACGAGCGGTGCGGGCCGGGGGAGTGGCGGTGCGGGCCGCCGGGCGGGACGGAATCGCCCGAGTCGACTCCATGGGTCGGGGCGCAAGCGTTTTCCGCGGACTTATGAGCAATTGTGAACAGACCCAGTACATAGTCATCTTCTAGGCTACGTAATCGACGACGAATAGATGTTCACCATCAAGGAGTGAAGATAATGAAGACAGCGCCTACCATCCTGGCCTTGGTTGTGCTGATTGTGTCGAGCGCTTTCGCCAAATCGCCTGCCGCGGATGTCGCAATCAATCTTGGAACAGCAACAAATTTTGGCTTGCTCGCTGGCTCCGGCATAACGAACGCATCGGCCGCTACCGCAATTAGGGGTGATGTCGGCAGCTCTCCTACACCGTCCGTAACCGGACTAACCGCATCGCAGGTGCACGGCATCTTGTACACCGCTGCCAATCCCGCGACCGCCCAGGCTCAAGAGGACTTGACTGTGGGGTACAACGACGCGGCCGGAGCAACCTGCGCCACAGACTTGACCGGCACCGACCTTGGAGGCTTGACCCTTGTTCCCGGTGTTTACTGCTTTTCGTCATCGGCCCTATTGACCGGAACCTTGACGCTGGATGGTCAGGGCATCGCCAATGCTCAGTGGGTTTTTCAGATTGGCAGCACCCTTACAACCGCCACCAATTCCACCGTTTCGCTCATTAACGGCGCGGTCAATTGCAATGTATTTTGGCAGATCGGCTCGTCGGCGACCATTCAAACGAACAATACCTTCGTCGGAAATATCATGGCTCTCACCAGTATCACGCTCGATGGTGGCATTCTGAATGGAAGGGCGCTGGCTAGGAACGGTGCAGTTACAATTTCTGCACAAGAAACCGTCACTGCCAACCCCTGCACCTGCAATGTCATGGTGAGTAGTTCCTCCGCTGGTACCGTAACCAACATTTCCTCTCCCATGCCATACGTTTCTGGCCAATTCACCGAAACCATCATAGGTACAGGTCTTACCTCGGCCGAGGGACTTGTGTGCGGTGGAGATCGTCGCCTTTACCTTGCTCAGAGTGGGGTCTTCGGGGGACCGATGCGAATCGTCAGGCTCGACCAAAACGGCCAGAACCTGACGACGATCCTGGACTTCGGCAAATTCCCAGAACTCACGGCAAGCGGCGGGCCGGAAGGGCCGAGCTTTGTTGGAGGGCAACTATTCTTTAGCACAACGCTTGCCCAGGGACTCTCAAATACTGGTGTCTGGAACAAATCCTCATCGGGGCCGGTGCAATCTGTCCTTCCTTTTCTGCCCAAGGGAAATTCAAACGGGGGAGGAGCAACTGCGCTCTTGAGGACTGGGCCGTTTGCCGGAAATCTCCTGGCGGTCGACGAAGCCAACGCCAAGGTGGTTCGTACTGCCCCTCCGTTCACTGCAGCCCAGGCGGGAGTCGACTTCATAACAACCAATCTAACCACGCCGGTCGGGCTAGCAATCAACCCGGCAGGAGATGTCTTTGTGAGCAACACCGACGGAACCATCCAGCGCTTTGGGCCGGATGGAACTCCATTGGGCCTGTATGCGACTACGGGCCTACACAATATGAACATTGCCTTCTCTGGAGGGCTCTTGTTCGTAGCCACTCAGGACGGGCCAGTGATCATGATCCAGCCGAATGGAGTTCAAAAAACCGTTGGCAACGTAATCGGGGGCGACGGGATAGCTGTGTGCATGCCCTGAGCCAGAGTTGTGCCGGGGGCGGCCCTTTGGGTCGCCCCCTTTTTTTGTGCCAGGTCTAGCCAGGCAAATCGCGGAAGAGCCCACCAAACGAATCTTTTGCTGTCGCGATATAGCTCTCCGAGAGTCCGACCACTAAAGGTTCCTCTTACGGTATAACGGCTTTACCCATAGGGTAGGGGTGCAGCAATTTGCCCTCAATGCGTAACACCCCGTCAAACGTGGCGCCGGGAGACCCACAATCTTAACTATCTATAAATCGCCCAACTATTTCTGTCGGGGATTGGGCACCGCGGCGTGAGCCACAATCTTCCACTCTCCTTTGATTCTCTTCACCACGATAAGGTAATTGCCTTCCGCCAGATGATGAGGGAAATTTTCGTTGTATATCCCGGTGTCGTACCCGAGGTCTCCGGAATGTTCCGTGTGCAGGCTGTCGAGGATGTAGTTGCGCGCTTCCTTGGTGATGGAACTCTGCAACTCGGCCAGGATGGAGTCTCGATTGTGCACTGAGCCGTTTCTGCGCATCAGCACCCCCTCCTGTGCGTACAAAGCTGCGACTTTATCGGCGTGGCCGGCGTTGAACTCCTGCACCCAGGTGTCGCGGAGTCTTTTCATCGCTGCGTCGAAATCTTCGGTTCTTGTGGGTTCGCTGCCGGTGGTGGGCTTCGCAGGCGCTTGGCCGAATAGAAGAGCCGCGCCCAGCGCTATGACAAGCATCATGAGAGGGAAACTTGAGGTGCGGTGCATTTCTGCCTCCTCCCCTAGGATGACAAAGTTGGCGTCTTGCTGCAACCGCGTGAAATTGGTTTCGATTGGACCTTCGACGGCAGGGTGCGGTCGTGAAAGAGCCGCCTACTTCTTCTCCGCCATCTTCCGCGTGATCTCTTCCATGAGTTTGGGACGAAGATCGGCCAGCACGCTGTCTACGATGCTGGCGACGTCGGCGGGCTTTTCGGCTGGCGCGTCCGAGTAGGTTTGCTGCACGATCTGTTCCGCGCCCGCCGCCACAGCTTTGGCGTTTAAATCGGCCGGCGTTGACTCAGGCACTTCCATTTCCTTGGGCCGGTCCTGCGCCATTTCGCCGCCATTGTTGCTGTCGCGAATTTGCCGCCAGCTTGCCCACGCTGCTGCCGTGCTCTTCACAGTTTCGGAGTCAACTTTGGGTTCCGGTTCACGGGGGATCGGCTCAAATGCGCTAGTGGAAGCAGTTGCAGCCTCGGCTAGCCCGCGTTCGGACTCCTGCACTACATGCGCTTCCGCCGGCAGAGAATCGGTTGCTTCGTTATCCCTGATCGGGCTACCGGGCTCGCCAACAGGCGAAGGATCCCCATCGCGGTTGGCAGATTCGGCCTGCGTGCCGTATGTTTCCGTCGACGCGGATTCCTGTGCCACCTTCTGAGGCTCCGGAGTGACGCTCAAGGGTGCGGGAATGGCTTCCGGCTGAACTTCCCCGACCATCTCGTGTCCCGGATTCGAAATTGCACTTGCGGTAGTTTCTGCTTTAGCTTCCGGCAGTTCAGCAGATACCTGCGCCGGTGCTGACGTAGGCCCGAATGAATTCGAATCACTGACATAGTCGGCGGCCGCAAACGCCGCATACGCCTTCTGCATTTCGTGCTCTAGGGAGGTCGTCGCCTCCTCGCTTTCCAGAGCCACCGACACCGCCGTCCATCGGGATCGACCTGTGCCTGCCACTGATTCAGCTGTCGCCGCCATCGTCACTGGCAAGTCCTGTGTTTCGGCCTTCTCAGCGTCGTCGCGACGCTCCGCTTCAACCGGAGCAAAATCTCCAGCCGAGCTGTCGATTTTGCCTGGCTCATCGCGTTCTGCCCAGCCTTCGATCTTTGTTTCGCCCCTCGCCGTCGCGGCGAAGTCATGCCCAACAGCGGATTCTGTCGCGCCGTCTTCAACTTTGTCCAGATAGGCCTCTAAATTGGCTCGACTCGTTGCTTCAGAAACCTCGGACCCAGAAACCTGGGGATGAGAAATTTGGGGCTGAGATGCTTGGAGTTCAGAACTCTGAGGTTCAGAAATCTGAGAAGGAAGCCGATGCTCATCGTTGACGCCTGCGCTTGCAATCTGCATCTGGGCCGCTGCGGCCGCTATCGCAGCGACTTCTTCCGGCGTCACATCCTTCGGCAAGCCTGCCGGCGACAGTGCCGCCACATCCACACTTGTTTCCGCCGCTGGTGAAGCCTCGTGTAGCTTCCCTTTCTTGCCTGCAGCCTTCCGCCCCGCCTCCTGGTTCCCGGCTTGAGCTTCTTCGGACGCATTCTGCTCGGCTTCCGTCTTCTGGTGAGGGAAGCTGATCCGGCTCTTCCATCCGATCTCATTGCTCGATGGTTCGTTTCGGTTGCCGCGGCCAGACTCTTCCGCTACTGCCATCGCCCGTGCAAAGCGTCCTGGCTTGCTGGGTTCGGCACGCGGTACCACTTTGTCTTCTAGTTTCGATAATGCGCTCAGCAACTCGCTGGCCTCGAATGGCTTGACAATATAGCCCTCAGCCCGCACCCGCTGCGCTTCTTCCGGCTTGAATGGCTCCAGCTTGCCCACAGTCAACAGCACCGGAATCCGCGCTGTTTCCTGCGATTCCTTGAGGCGCTGGCAAACCTCCAGCCCGCTGTAGCCGGGCATATAGACATCGAGGATGACCAGGTCAGGTTTCAGCTCTGCGATCTTTTTCAGCGCGGCCGAGCCGTTGTTGACGGCAATCACCTCATACCCCGCATCCGCGAGGATTTTGCGCCCCATATTTTGGGCGGTCACGCTGTCGTCGGCGAGCAGTATTTTCCGGGCCAAAGAAATTCCTCTAGTGAGGGGAGATATCGCGAAGGTAACCTGCCCTTCGACGTAAGTCAATGATCAGACGGGAGGTAACACGTTACCAGCGGTCAGCACCTACCGCGTAGCCGTAGAACTTCGGGTATAGGAACCTGACGTTCAACTCACCAGCTGGGATGGTTCAAAGATCAATCGGCTGCTGAAGAACGCTAGAACGAAATGACTTTCTTCAGCCCCTTCTTTTTCTTCTTCTTACTGCTCGAAACATCTTGGTCGCTGGCCAGGTTGGAAGTGGAACTCGAACTCGTGGCGTCGCTGCCCGAGGACGATTGTCCCTTCTGAATCTCGTTGACCTGTACCGGCGCGGCGGTAGCCCCATCGCCCGGTCCAGAGCTTTGATCAACTGCCGGCTTCAGTTCGTTGGGATCCGGAGGCCCGCTCGGCTTTAACTCGTTCGCATCGGGCGTGGCCGGCTTCAGTTCGTTCGGATCGGCTGCCGAATTCGTCGGCCGGGCAAATGGATCGACACTCGCCGGCGGCGGAGTTGCATCCGAGCGCGGAGCCGCCTCATTCGGGCCGGGAGTTCCACCATTCACCGTTTCCACACTCAGACCATGTTCCCCCGCAGGAGGTCCCAGCGCCCTCCGCATTGTTTCCCCCGCCAATTGATTGGCCGAAACCGGCGTAGGATCCACCAGCGTCGGATCTCCTACTTTTGCCGCCTGAGCCACGTCAGGACCCTTCTTCACCACGCTCATCAACCGGTCCAGGGTGTTGGCTTCACGCCTGCTCTCTTCTTCTGCCCGGTTCTGCGCCACCGCCGCCTTTGTGGGTCGCGGGATGGGCTGATGCAATGCCGCCAGCCGTCTCTTCGCGTCATCGCTCCGCTCCATCACTGGATACCGCGTGATGATCTGCGAATAAGCAGCGGCCGCCTGCTTGGTCAGTTCGTCAAGTATTTTGGCTTTCGTGGTTTCCACGCCCACGCAGCCTGGCGGAGTGTTGAATGCTCTGCATACCGGTCTGGCTCGAAATTGTGCGATCTGCCCCTCGTAATCCTGACCCAGAAAATAAAGCGCCTCATCGGCCCGGCTGTACAACGGATATTTCTCCACAAGCGACTGCAGCCGCGCAATTGACGCCGCATACGACTGCCGCAGGTAGTAGAACTTGCCAATTCCAAACTCCCGGTCTGCCAGCACCTCCTGTACTTCCAGCAGCCGCTGCTTTCCTTCCTTCACCAGTTTCTGATTGTCCGGATACTGCATGATCAAGTTCCGGTACTCATCCTCCGCGCGTTTGGCGTGGGTGTAGTCGCGGTCTGACTTTTCCATCTGCTGGTACTGAATGTTGGCGATCTTCAACTGCGCTTCGGCCGCTTCCGGCATGTTGGGAAAGAAAGTCTCGAAGTCTCGATACTCCTGTTCGGCCTGTGCCAGCGACGCTGTCCCACCTTCCGCGTACCACGAATCACCCACCGCCAGCTTCGCCCGCGCAATGAACTCCGAGTCCGGATAAGTATTGATCAAGGTCTGCAGCGTCATGCGCGCCACGTCGAAGCGGTTGTGCTTCATCGCGTCCATGGCCTTGTCGAACAGCACCTTGTCGGGCTGCTTCGATCCCACATTAGCCAAAGGGTTGACGGACTTCTTGTTGGTGCAAGCCGCCGTAATCAGCAGCAGCATGCTCAGCGCAGCAGTGAATGAAACTCGACGTGACAGACGTAACATAAGACCTCGAGATGATTATGTAGGGACAGCCGTTTCGGCTGTCCGTCGAGCGACGCTCGGCTTCTCTATGCAGCCGCCGCTAAACCTTCAGCAGCGTCGCTTCCGTCGCCGCCTTCAGCAGTGCCTCTGCATTCTTTCTTGGATCACCATTGCCGAACACGGCGTTGCCCGCCACCAAAATTTCGGCGCCCGCCCGGACAACGTCTCCCACCGTTTCGAGTGATACACCGCCATCAACTTCGATGCGGAAGGTCAGCCGGCGTTGGCTGCGGATCTCCGCCAGTTGCCGCATCTTGTGGAGCGTAGCCGGGATAAATTTTTGCCCGCCGAATCCCGGATTCACCGACATCACCAGCACATAATCAACCAGGTCGAGCACTTCGGTCAGCGTATCCACCGGCGTCGCCGGATTAATTACCGCGCCCGCCATGCAATCGTGGCTCTTGATGAGATGCAGAGTGCGGTTCAAATGCCGGCAGGCTTCCTGATGCACAGAGATCCAATCCGCACCGGCCTCGGCAAACGCCGGAATGAACTCATCCGGATTCTCGATCATCAGGTGGCAATCCAGCGGCAACTTCGTTACCTTGCGCAGCGATTTCACCACCGGAGGCCCAATCGTAAGGTTCGGGACGAAATGCCCATCCATAATATCCACATGGATGACACTAGCCCCGCCTTCGTCCGCGGCGCGCACCTGCTCACCAAGACGGGCGAAGTCAGCCGAAAGAATCGAAGGTGCCAGTTCGATCAAACCAGGGCTCTCAGAACCTGAAATCTCTTTAAGGAAGCGGCTTTCGGGAATTCTAACATGCGGAGAGCGCATTCGAGCCGTCCGCTCCGGAACTAGCTGGAGAACATTCAGTGCCGCAGAACGTTCATTGTTGCGCGGGAGAGGGCGCGGCCTTCGGAGAGCTATTTTCCAGCGTGTTCAGATCCTGCTGCATGCGCCCTCTCCAGTCGGCCAGATATTTGCTCATGATCGGCAGGGCAGCCTGCATGCCCTCCTGCGTGACTACCGGCAGTTCCTCCAGGACTTTCTGGCCCACAGGCGAAGAATAAAATGCATTCATCGCCTGAATGTCGCCTCGAGTGAAATGCTTCTGGTAGGCCGGAATCATCGCCTGGGTGATCTCGTCCACCGGCATACCCTGGATCAGGTCCGCCATCGCCTTTTTCAAATGGGCGTTGAATTCTGGCGGGAGGGTACCTTTATCCTGCAACAGTTGATCGCGCAACAGTTTCTGAACAGACTGGGATTGCACCTCCATCATTTTCCGCATCATGTCGTGAGTTCGCATGGTCCGAAGATAGACGATAATGTCGTCTTTGGTTGCCGGCTCGGTGTCAGACGATTGGGCAACACAGGGTGCAGTGAGAGCTAAACACAGCGTGGCCATCAGGAAAATTCGCATGCAGCCTCCCGGAAAGTGGCTCCAGCCTATTCCATCGATAATGTTTAATCAATTGATTAACACTACTGGAGCGTCCCGGGCGCGAAGTTAGTAAACCTCCCTCCGATTGTGGGCCACTTCCACCGCCGCACAAATTCTTCCAGCCGCTCGTTCGCGTTTTCGCGCCGTCCATTCTGACTCGATCTCGACCCGTCCCTCACAGCCAGTTGCGTAGTGGCGGAAACTGCTCCATGCCCAGTCCTCTGGACGTTCACAAAATCCTGCCCTCACCGGATTGCGATGAATGTAACGCAGCTTCTCCACAAACTGCGCATAATCTCGAACATTGAAATCGTAGTATCGCTTCTGCCAGAAATGCTCCGCATCCCCAATCAATCGCCGCGACACTCCCTGCTTCAACGACTTCAATGCATCGGCCAGAGTAACCGCGTGCGGTTCGCAAACCGGTGGCCCATTCAAGCCATCCTTTGGCTTGAGTGGGGCAGTTCCACAGCTGAAAGCATCCTCCTGCGGTTCGCGAAGAAGCACCGGTGGCCCATTCAAGCCATCCTTTGGCTTGAGTGGGGCAGTTCCACAGCTGAAAGCATCCTCCTGCGGTTCGCGAAGAAGCACCGGTGGCCCATTCAAGCCATCCTTTGGCTTGAGTGGGACAGTTCCACAGCTGAATGGTCCCTCCTGTGGTTCACAAAGCAGCACCGGTGGCCCATTCAAGCCATCTGTTGGCTTGAGTGGGGCAGTTCCACAGCCGAAAGCATCCTGCTGTGGTTCGCAAAGCAGCACCGGTGGCCCATTCAAACCATCTGTTGGCTTGAGTGGGATAGTCCGACCGCCGGACGCTTGCGGCTCGCTGAGCAAGAGATGAACATGCTCCGGCATGACCACATGCCCATAAACCTGAAGCCTGAAACGGCGCCGCACCCGCTCCAAAGCTGACTCAAAGATTCGCCGGCTTTCGTCAGTAGTAAGCAAACGACCGCGATGGTAGCAGCAGAAAGTGACGAAATGACTCTGCCCGCTATGCTGAAAACGCGTGAGTCCCCATGGCATGAGGACAATCTAGTTTCGTTCGCCGGACGAAGTCTGTGACATGTGAACATCCCAAGCCAAAACCGGGCTTGAGTGGGCCACCGGCCGTTCCTGAATGCGGAACTACATCTGGCATTCTCGCGGCTCTTGTTAGACAATTGGCACCCGCAAAGTGAAACCAGTGCCTCGCATCGCGACTAACGTCAATATCCTCTCGGTCCAGCACAAGAAGATCCTCGCCCGTTTGCGGGCCGGTCTCAGACTCGTGCATCGTCCCTGGCCCAAATCGCATATAGCGCCAACCGCCGTCCTGTGTTCCTGGCTGTGTGCTGGACACCCTCTCGCTATGGCTACGCAAACAATTCTGATTATCTACAGCGATCACGTGATAATTGCTGCCGACAGTCTTTTTACTGGGGCAGCAACTCCTCCCAGAAAGGGATGCAAGATAAGACAATCTGGCAGTTTCTTCTGGACGGCAGGGGGAGTGAATTCCAGTGCGGATAAGCGGTTCGATATTGATAAACTTATTTCTGACTCCGCCCACGGACAACTTTCCACCCCGGAAATGCTGGATCATGCAGGACTCCGCATTGCTCCCGCACTGCAGCGGGAAATCCCCCGATTGAAACGCGAGGAGCCGTCGTTCTACAACAGGGCAAAAGCGACCGGAACTCTCCTTGAGCTGATTGCTGCGCGCGAAACGGGAGTAGGAGTTGAAGGATACATCAAGGAATTTCACATCTCCAATGACGACAAAGTTAGTACTCCGCCAGCTCGCACATGCACTAGACCGGGAGAGTGTAGGTTCTATACCAGCACTGCAATTCGACAATACTCGAACGCACATCCCGAGATATGGAATGCCGACGCGGTCAGCACCGTAAACCTGCTTATCGGACTGGCCATTGATGCCGAACCCCTCTACAGCGCTCGGCCGGTCAGCATTTTGCAAGTCGCTCCGAACAATACCCACTGGTTGCAGCAGAATGACTGCCCAAACATCCAGCAAAAGGACAGCAAGGAAAGCAACCCCGCAAAGAAGAAAGCGCACTAATCCCTGCACAAAAACCCGGCGAGTGGCCCATTCAAGCCATCTTTTGGCTTGAGTGGGGGCTGGGCAGGACCAACTCGAAGACGCCCCGTTCAAGCCTCGCCTGTGCGGGGATTTTGACCTTCCCGCATCCAGCACGATCCGCGGTGACAACCCCGCCCGCTCCCAAATATTTTCCACAGCCTCAGTGTGACATCTGACCTTGTGCCCACCATCGAAGTCGCGCGATCATGGTCGAGGCCGTGACGGTCGGCTGAGCCCACACCATCGAGCCACTAAGTTCCCTGTTTCAAAGATTTTAGTGTCTAAGTTCTTTGACATCTATATCTTGCAGGCCAAAACATGCCTAACTCCATGATTCTAAAGATTAGGGGGGAGGGGGGTAGGGGTACCCTGTCATAAAGTAGTAAACTCCCGTCTCTAGTCTCCCGACTCCAGAGCCTCCGCCGAAAGTCTATTTTCGAGGAGGAATGCATAGCCTGTCGCCCGGAAGTGACACCCGGCTCCGCGACAGCGCACGCCTACAGTGCATGTTACCCTCGTCGAACATGTCTGCAGCGCCGCAATACGTCTCTGCCGCATACGGACTAGCCGCAGTCGTGGCCTGGGGTACCAGCGATTTCCTCGGCGGCTACGCGACCCGCCGCGCCAATGCTTTCCTGTTCACTGCTGTCGTCAACATTGGCGGCTTGCTTTTGGTGGGCGCACTGGCCACGGCGAGCCGTGCCTCTTTCCCCTCGGGGCGGGAAGTAGCGTGGGTTTTGGCAGGTGGAGTGTCCGGCGGAGCGGCCCTGGCTGTCTTCTACCGCGCCCTTTCCTCCGGAAGAATGGGACTCACCGCGCCCGTCGCCGCCGTGCTCGGCGCCGCCATCCCAACTTTCTTTTCCATGTTCACCGAAGGCCTGCCCGGAAAGATTTCGATCCTCGGCTTCGTCCTCGCCGCCACCGGACTTTGGCTCATCACGCGTTCTGAAGACGGCAACGCTCCCGAAGGGATAGGACTCGCGGTCCTCGCCGGCATAGGCTTCGCCGCTTTCTATCTTTGCGTCCGTCAGGCAGGAAACGCCTCACCTCTGTGGGTAGCGTCTTTCACCAGGCTTGGAGGCCTGATCATTACGGCTCTGATCGTCTTGCTGCAGCGGAACTTTCGCGATATCACCTCCGCTGGAGTGCGCTGGGGAGTTCTCACCGGCTGCATCGACTCTCTCGGCACAATACTTTTTGTTTGCGCCAGCCAGACTGGACGCCTCGACGAAGCGGTCGTTATCTCTTCGCTCTATCCTGCTGTGACAGTACTTCTGGCCCGCATTGTTTTGAAGGAACATTTCACCCGCTGGAGGTTCGTCGGCTTGCTGGCCGCGCTGGCCGCAGTACCGATGATCGCTGCGCAATGATTCAAAGGGTTCGGTATTCTACGTTTGAGATACAAAATGGCGCTTGTCGAAATTCGCAATCTCACCAAGATTTATCCCCAAGGCGAATCTGTTCTCGGCGGAAAATCCAAGGGCCGAAACGAAGTTCGCGCGGTCGATGATGTCTCGCTCGACATTCATGCCGGCGAAACGCTCGGCCTGGTCGGCGAATCGGGCTCAGGCAAGAGCACGCTTGGACGCTTGATCCTGCGCCTCATCGAGCCGACTTCCGGCGCAATCCAATTTGAAGGCCGCGATCTGCTTGCCGCCACCTCCGCCGAAATGCGACGCCTGCGCCGCGACATGCAGATTATTTTTCAGGATCCCTTCGCCTCGCTCGATCCCCGATACCGAGTCGAAGACATCATCGCCGAGCCGCTGATCATTCATGGTGCGGATGAAACAGAAAGGAAAGGACGCGACTCTAGTCGCGCCACACGCCGCGCCCGCGTCGTCGAACTCCTCCGCGCCGTCGGCCTCGACGATTCCATCCTGCGCCGTTTCCCCCACGAATTCAGCGGAGGACAGCGCCAGCGCATCGGCATCGCTCGTGCCCTCGCGCTGCGTCCCAAATTTATCGTGGCCGATGAGCCGGTCTCCGCGCTCGACGTCAGCGTGGGCGCGCAAATCGTGAACCTGCTCGCGCAACTTCAGCGTGATTTCCGGCTGACCTATCTCTTCATCTCTCATTCCATGCCGGTCGTTCGCTATCTCTCGACGCGCATAGCAGTCATGTATCGCGGCAGGATTGTGGAGGTTGGCCCGACCGAGCAGATCACGGAGCGTCCACAGCATCCCTACACCCGCAGCCTGCTCGAAGCCACGCCGGAAGTTCTGGCCTAGATGGTCCTTGTGGGGAACGGACTTCGGCTTTCCCGCCAAGCAGCTGCGCGGCGCCTTCACTTCAAACTGTCCAGTGCATCGCTGTGCCATACTTCGTGAATGGCAAGCCCCAGCCGAACCCGAGATCTCGCCGAACTAATGCTGGGCTACGGAATGATTGTTGGCGTTATTTGGACACCCGAACGCCTGCAGCGAATCTTCTCGCCGATTGTCCTTTTGCTGACGTTGCTGGTGGTCTTGTCGCGCCGCCAAAGCCGGGACGAGCTTGGTGTCGGCACTGGCGGACTGATTTCCTCGCTTTGGATCTTGGCTGCCGCCGTCGCTCTAACCGTACTGAGCATCTTCATCGCCGCAAAAAGCGGCACGCTCCACCCGCTCTACAAGGGTGATTTCGCTCATATCGCCGGCTATGTGCTCTGGACCATCTACCAGCAATTTCTTCTGCAAGACTACTTCATGACACGCCTGCTGCGGCTGGTTTCGAATGAAGCTGCGGCGGTAACTCTAGCCGGAGTGCTTTTCGCCGCCGCCCATCTTCCCAACCTTGTTCTCACCGCCGCTACGCTGGTATGGGGCATAGTTTCCTGCGCGCTATTTCGCCGCTATCGCAATCTCTGGGCGCTCGGCCTGGCCCAGGGACTACTCGGCCTCTGCTTTGCCGTCTGTGTCCCCGACGCGCTGCATCATCACCTGCGGGTTGGATTGGGATATTTTCGTTATGGAACACCCCCGGCTCCCTAAAGAAGTTCTTGGTCTCTAAAACCACAACCCCCACACCCAATCCACGCTGGCATGCGTAATCGTCGAGGCCGGTACGCGTCGCCGCTCCCGCCACGCGCGCCCATAGAAAATCCCTGCGATGGTCGCTAGCAGCACGTAGCGCCAATTGAAATGTGCGGACCGTTTGTTGAAGTGCGATAGCCCGAACAATACCGAAGCAATTACGAGCGCAGCCCGACGTCCCAAGCGCCGCTCCAGCAGGTTTTGCATCCAGGCACGAAAGTAGAGTTCTTCCGGCACGGCGGTAAAGAAAAATATTCCCACCCAGCGCAGCAGCGCGCCACCGAGTCCCGGCAAGTTACGATGCGGATGGATGAAGCCCAGTGCCAGTCCCAGCACGAGAACGATAGGAGTAAAGAAAACTAATTCGCGCACACCAGTTTTCCAGTCGCTCCATCTCAGATGGAAATCGAACCCGGTTCCGCTCAATTGCCGGACCGCCAGAAATCCATAGAGGCCTGCATCCACCAGAAACAATTCGTTCAAGGCCCGCAACCCCGGCGGCCACGCCCGGTCGAACCAGCGCAAGTCCACAGCGAGTCCCAAAACGAGCAGAATGAAGGCATCTCGCCAATCGCCGTGCTGCTTTACATCTGCCGCTGCCGCCCGCATCAGCAGCCACGCTATCGCCACAGGCAGCGCCGCATAGAGCAAGAACCATCCCCAGCGAAACACGTGCTGCGAGATCGAAACCAGCATATAGGGAACGACGTACACCGCGGGAAGGCCCACACGCACAATCACAGGCCAGCGTCCCACAGTCCGCGCAACCCGCTCGGCCGCCAAACCAAACAAGACCGCCGGAGCCAGCTCCAGCCCGAGCGCGGCAATCGCGACCGGCGTCACATTCTGCATCGGTTCATCTTAACTTGCGTTCGAAACCAAACGCTTGTGTCGCCGCTGCCATCCGGCTAGAATTCCCTCGCATCTTTGAGGAGATAAACATGGCTGCTTCCCCGCTCCCTCCTTTAGCCCCGAGTGCGCCCGCGTTCGAAGGGGCGCCGCTTTCCCAAGGCGCGCGCATCATCGACACATTCATCGCGCCTTCGAAAACTTTTACTGACCTCCGCCGCAGTGCCGCCTGGTGGGCCCCCTTTTTGCTCATGGTGGTCATCTCGTGGATCTTTGTGTATACGGCAGGGCAAAAAATTGGCTTCCGCAAGATCATGGAAAACCAGATGCAATCTCAACCGAAGTCGCAAGCGCGGCTGGAACAGCTACCACCGGACCAGCGCGAAGAGCGCTTGCAGAGCGCCGCGAAGGTCACGCAGATCATCTCCTACATTTTTCCTGTGATTTCGCTGATTATCTGGCTGGTTATCGCAGCGGCCCTGTTCGCGACCTTCAAACTCGCCGCCGGCGCAAATGTCTCCTATAAGGTGTCGCTGGCCATTGTGGTGTACGCCGCACTTCCGCTCATGTTGAAGTCGCTGCTTGCCTTGCTTTCGGTGGCGGCTGGCATGAGCCCAGACTCGTTCTCTTTTCAGAATCCGGTCGCTACCAATCCCGGCTATTTCATGAATCCCGCCGACAACGTGTTTCTTTACAGCGTCGCCTCGGCAGTCGATATCTTTATGATATGGACTCTCGTTCTCACTGCCATTGGTTTCACTTGCGTGAGCAAGGCGAAGCGCGGTACGTCCTTCGCGATCGTGTTCGGATGGTGGGCGCTGTTCACGTTACTCGGGGCGGCCCTTGGCGCTGCATTCTCGTGATGCCGCTGTTGGTGGCTTACACGCCGTGGACGGCGGTCGCCGGCAAATCTTAAACGGTTTAACATCGGTCTTGCATTCCCCGCAGGACACATTCAGGAGGCACTTGTGAAATACGCTCTCGGTATTCTCTTTTTGTCGATCTGCTCTGCTTCCTGCGTCGCGCAGTCGCAAAACAGCGCGTCCTCCGCGGCAACTCAAGCGCCGCCAACTAAGGATCCAGTTGCGTCTTCGCTTCGCATGCTGCTGCCGCGTTCGCGAAATAACATTCTCGGCGCCATCACCGCCATGCCCGCTGACAAGTTCAATTACAAGCCCACCCCTGATCAAATGACCTTTGCGCATCTGGTCGTGCACATCATCGGTTCCAACAATTCCATGTGCGCCAAAGCGGCCGATGTTCCCGCACCGAAAATCGAGGAAGTCAAAGAAACCGATGCCAAGGATAAGCTGCTAGCCGCCGCCACGGCTTCTTACGATTTCTGCACTGAAGCCCTCGGCAAAATGGACGACTCCAAACTCGGAGACACCGTGGAGCTTTTCGGTGGACACCAGTTTCCTCGCGCCATGGCGGCGCTAGGCCTGGCCAGCGGATGGGCCGATCACTACGCGGCTGCAGCCCAGTATCTGCGGCTGAATGGAATTTTGCCCCCTTCGGCGCAGCCAAAGAAATGACCGTGAACGGGCCGCAGAACATCGGCGCGGAAAACCCCTAAGGAACAGCCTTACTTGATCTGTACAAGGTCGCGCGCAGGCCCCGCTGCGGAATCGACACTGCGGGAGCTGCGGCCGCCCTATGAGAGCGCGGGTGACGGGTGACGAAAATCAAGGCCAAGCGTCCAAATATCTGACTCAGAACGTTAAGGAGACGTGAAATGAAAAGCGTGCTGGTTGCGTTTCTCCTGGTTTCTGTGTGCGTATGCGTCTGGGTGACTCCGGGACAGGCGCAGACTGCGGCCGCCTCTACTCCGACGGCAGCTTCGCAAACTTCGGCTCCGGTTAAAGATCCCGTCAGCGCGTCCCTCCGCATCATGCTTTCGCGGTCCCAGGACAATATCCTGGGCGCGATTCAAGCTATGCCGGCGGACAAGTTCAGTTTCAAACCGACGCCGGAGCAGATGACTTTCGCACATCTTGTCACACACATCGCCGATACGAACTTCTTTCTCTGCGCCAAGGCGACGGATGTGCCCGCCCCCAAGGCGGACGAGGTCAAGGACTCCGATTCGAAAGACAAGCTCCTGGCCGCGGCAAAAGCTTCTTTCGATTTCTGCAAAGACGCGTTGAGCAAGATGGACGACTCGAAGCTTGGCGACAGCATCCAGCTCTTCGGTCCACGCCAGTTTCCCCGGGCCATGGCCGCACTGTACTTGGCCAACACATGGGCTGACCACTACGCGGAAGCCGCCACGGATTTGCGTCTGAACGGGATTTTGCCACCCAGCGCGCAGCCGAAAAAATAACCGCGCGAACCCGCCGCTAACGTCCGATCTGGACTAGCCCCGCGTTTTGTGAACTGATATTCCGGGCCGGATGCTGCGGCGCGCGCCAGCCATCGAAGATTGAAACCTGATGCACGCACGAAACCGTGCAGTGCGGCGCGCAGCCTTTTTCGGTAAGGTACTCGCGCCGCATGTCATCGCGCGTGTAAGTTGCCAGCGGAACTCCGGGATAACCGCGTTGCTGCGAACAATAGTGCACTAACCCATCTTCGCAAATATAGAGATAGCGTGCCCCGGCGCGGCAGCGCCAATGGTTCGGCAGGCCCTGCGCAATGTTGTCCTGGAACGCGTTGATGCGAGTGAAGCTGCGCTTCTCCATCGACTTCATCTCGTGGTAGATTTGGCGCTCTTCTCCCCCAAGCGGCTGCAACTGGCCGCTGCCGTCATGAATAATTCCGACGGTCGAGCTGAAGCCCAGTTCGATCGCCCGTTTGCCAATGGTCAGCGCATCCTGCGGATGCGAAATTCCTCCGCCCACCACCGAGTTGATGTTCACGTGAAACTCGGCGTATTCGGCCAGGAATTGCAGCTTTTTGTCCAAAACTTTCAGGCTCTTCTTCGAAACTTCGTCGGGGTTCACGTTATCGATAGAGATCTGCAGCCACTCCAGCCCGGCGCGGTTGAGCCGCTTGATTCGTTCCGCAACCAGAAAGTATCCGTTCGTGATCAGTCCGGCAATCATGCCGTTCGCGCGAATTCGGCGGATCACATCGTCCAGGTCAGGATGCAGCAGTGGTTCGCCGCCGGAAATCGTCACTACCGCGGTACCTAACGCACCGAGTTTATCGATGCGGCGAAACATTTCTTCCGTGGGCACGGGCTTCGAGAAATCGTCGAATTCGTTGCAGTAAGTGCAAGCCAGATTGCAGCGGCGGACCGGGATAATGTGAGCAAGCAGCGGATGCTCGGTCGAGGCCAAGGCGTGCGCGGCCATGCGGGCTCCGCGCAAGTTGCGGTGCAGTGCTTTGGCGCGTCGGCGCAGCGATCTGACAACTGATGGCATGGATTGAATACTCTTATTACAGCATGGATGCGGGAGAAATGCAGGCTTCGCCACAGCGTTCGGTGCAATTTCGAGGGCGAACGGTAGGAACGAACCAGTATGCGCATGTTGCAATTGCCTTGCAAAACTGGTGCGCGACGGGCATAATTTTCCGCCGAGGAGGTATTAGGCATGTTCAAAGCTTGGGGGATCTCTCTCGCCGTTGTGTTGCTCGCGATGAGCACCACTGACGCATCGCAGCCCGACTGGGCGCTGAATGCGACTACCATCGAGGCCTGCAGTTGTCCGATGTTCTGTCAGTGCTACTTCAACTCCAAACCTGCCGCCCACCACGAACACGGCACGGCAGCTCACTTTTGCCAATTTAACAACGCCTACAAGGTGAACCACGGACACTATGGTGCCGTTAACCTGGACGGCGCGAAGTTCTGGATTACCGGTGACCTGGGCTCGGATTGGTCGCAGGGAAAAACCGACTGGGCGCTGGTCACTTTTGACAAGGCCATGACGAAGGAACAACAGAGCGCGCTGGGTGCGATTCTGCCGAATGTTTTCCCGGTGAAGTGGAACTCATTCCAGACGACGGAAGGAAACATTGATACCTGGGAATTCAACAAAGACACGGCCCACGCCACGATCGACGGAGGAAAGACCGCAGAAGTAAAGCTGCACCGTTTTCCAGGGAACACTGACGACCCCGTTGTGATCCGTAACCTGAAATATTGGGGGACGCCGCGCAACGACGGCTTCATCATGATGCCGAATGAAATCGAGACCTACAAAACCGGAGCAAAACCATTCGAGTACAAGCAAACGAACGGGTTCATGCTCACTCTCGATATAGCTTCAACCGATGTGAAGTAGGAATTACAGGCCTTCCCAAAGACAGGCCGGAGAATCGTGCGATTCTCCGGCCTTAAGGCTTTCAATCCTCCACCGCCTTACGTAATGCGGCTCTGGCCAGCAAGCGCGTCGAATCCAGCATCGGAAGCGGAGATTGCTCTTGGGTCATCAGCAATGGAATTTCGGTACAGCCCAGAACCACTGCGTCGCAACCTTCATCTTTCAGCGCGCGGATCACTTCGGTGAGATAGGCGTGGGTGCGCGGCAGGAACACGCCGTTGACTAACTCGTCGAAGATGATGCGATGAATACGCTCGCGTTGCTCTCCGTTCGGGATGCGCTGCTCGATGCCGGCAGCTTTTAGTTTCTCTTGGTAGACTGGACCTTCCATCAGCGCGCGAGTTCCCAATATTCCTAGACGTTTGTATCCGTGGCGCTTGGCTTCATTGGCGACCTCGACGGCAATATGCAACCACGGCCGCGGAGAACGGTGCTCGATCAGATCGAAGGCCTGGTGAACCGTGTTGACGGGAGCAATCAGAAAATCCGCTCCGGTCCGGGCCACCTTTTCCGCCGAGGAGAGCATGAGTTCGGCAACGCCCGCCCAGTCGTTGGCGTCGATGCACTTCACGTAATCGGCGAAGTTATGGCCGTGCATGGAAATTTCA
This sequence comes from uncultured Acidobacteriota bacterium, assembly GCA_963761915.1. Taxonomy (GTDB): domain Bacteria; phylum Acidobacteriota; class Terriglobia; order Terriglobales; family Acidobacteriaceae; genus Sulfotelmatobacter. Next base: position 71,679 of record CAVXIO010000016.1, on the reverse strand, counting down.
GGATGACCGTGCGGGCCCAGCAACTCCGCGCCTTCGACGCAGATGGTGCGGTAGCAGAGCGCAGCGCCTTCTGCGCTGCAAGCGACGATGCCGATGTGGAGGGGCATTCAGTTGCCGGTTGTAAGAGCGCTCAGTTGCCCGCTGGTTTCCGATTCCCGGTGCTCACTTGAATTACTCAGCATTGATTGTAGCCGCGGACAACGCATATGGGCTCGTGGCTCGGTAGCGCTTTTCAAATTCCTCGCGGGTACAGAGGGTTTTGATATCCAGGATGCGGTCGATGGCCAGGATGCCATCGAGGTGGTCGATTTCGTGCTGCAACAGTTCAGAGAGATTGCGGTCGTTGCCGGCGCGGACTTCGTGGCTCTCGCCTTTCATGTCCCGATAACGAACGACGATTTCGCGATGCCGCTCGACCTGCATGAAAATCGAGAGAAAACTAAGGCAGGCGTCCCAGACGACGATTTTCTCATCGCTGCGTTCGAAGATTTCAGGATTTATGAGCGGCCAAGGCCTCTCTCCCGGTAGTTGCACGAAGATGACTCGTTGCGGTACGCCCAACTGCGGGCCGGCAATACCCCGGCCGTATCCAGTGGTAGCGGGCCAGTGCGCAAAAGTGTCGGCGAGATCGTTCACCAACGAGTCGATTTCAGGCGCAAGAAACTTTGTGACAGGCAGGGCTTTCTCCCGCAGGCGCGGGTCGCCGAGTTGGAGGACGCTCCTAACCGCCATGATCACCTGGCCGCGGCGGCATCAAACAAGTTCAGAAATTCCAACTTCTTCTCCGCTGGCAAGAACGACGCTTCGAATGAGTTGCGAGCCAGTTCGCGAAGGTGCTCGTCGGTAAATCCGAAGGTTTGCTGGGCGATCTGGTATTCGCGGGCAAGCGTGGTACCGAACATCGCCGGGTCGTCGCTATTGAGCGTGATCATCACTCCGTGGTCGAAGTAGCTTTTCGCCGGATGATCGTTGAGGTTGGGACACAGGCCGGTTCGCAGATTGCTGGTGAGGCAGATCTCGACCGGAACCTGCCGCTGCGCGAGCTCTTCCACCAGATCGGCATCGTGGAACGCGGTGAGCCCGTGACCGATGCGCTCAGCGCGCAGGTTGAGCGCTCCCCAAATCGATTCCGGCGGACCAGTCTCGCCGGCATGTGCCGTGAGGCGCAAACCGTGATCGGCGGACCAGGCGTAAGCGTCGCGGAAGAGTTCGGGCGGCGCTTTCTGCTCGTCGCCGCCAATGCCAACACCGACAACTTCGCGGTCGTGATAGCGGACGGCAAGCTCGAACACAGCCTGTGCGGCCTCGGCGCCGAACTGGCGCACCGCGTCAAAAATCCAGAGCAGCGAGATGCCAAAGTCACGAGCGCCGCGCATTCGTCCCCGATCGAGACCTTCAAAGACGGCAGCGAAATCTTGCCTGCGCCACACACAGACTCCGACAGAAACGTAGACCTCCGCGTGCAAAACGTTCTCTTCTTTCAGCCGCTGCATCAGCCGGTATGTAATGAGTTCGTAATCGTCCGCTGTCCGAAGATGCTCGGTGATGTTCTTGAAGGCGAGCAGGAAACCGGGAAAGTCCTCGTAACGGTAGAGTGAGTCAATTTCAGCAGAAGTGACCCGGTCGCCGTGACGCTGCCGAAGTTCCAGCAGCGTGGCCGGCTCAATTGTCCCCTCAAGATGCAGATGCAACTCGGCTTTGGGCAGGAGTCTCAGGAAACTATTCGGCGGCCGATCGAGTGCGGAAGGCATCGTTCTCTAATTGTAGATTCTGGCAGGAAGATTTGCGAGGAGGGCCGGATTCACCACGGATCAGGGGAACCACGCAACAGACGCCGCAGGGACCCAAGGTAGTCCACGCGATCTGTCTGCATCTCTGCGCGGTCTGTTCTAAGATATTCTGGAGGGAGATAAAGAAATGATGAAGCATTTTGCTGCTATCGCTATCGTGATGGCATTTTTGGCAGTGTTTGTCGTGGCGCAGAGCGCAACCAGGAAGTCCAGCGTGCCCAACACCAACGCTCCCACCAAGGTTGCGGGCGACGGAGTGAAGACTCCCACCGGCCTGGTTTACTGGGACATCAGGATGGGTAATGGCGAGCTCGCCAAGGAGGGCAGCCACGTTCGCGTCCACTACACGGGCTGGCTCACCAACGGAAAAAAGTTCGATAGCTCGGTCGACGCGGGGAAACCTTTCGATTTCACCATCGGCAACGGCGAGGTCATCAAGGGATGGGAAGAGGGAGTTGCCGGGATGAAAGTCGGCGGCAAGCGCCAGTTGCGCATTCCACCAGCTTTGGGCTATGGCGCTGACGGCACGCCCGGCGGCCCGATTCCGCCCAACGCAACCTTAATCTTCGATGTGCAGTTGCTGGGCGTGCAATAAGGAAGGAGTGCGGATGTTAGCTCTTAAGGTGTTAGGCAGATACTAAGACCCGATGCCTGAGACCCCAGCGCCTAGTACCTAACACCCTCTGGTTGCTTACGCCTTAACCACTTTGCCGCTGCGCAGGCAGGAGGTGCACACGCGCATGCGCTTGGTGGTAGCTCCCACGCGGGCGTGCACCGGGCGCAGATTCACGTTCCAGCGCCGCTTGGTGACGTTATGGGCGTGGCTGATGCGGTTTCCTGATTGCGGTTTCTTGCCGCAGATATCACACTGTTGGGCCATGACTGCTGTATATCCTTTCAAAAGGCCTTGACGGAATCCACTATTCTACCGGATTTGGGCGGCTCCCGACAATTGGCTTCCGCCACGGCTCCCAAGGTAAACTAACCTCGCTATTTGTAAGCTTAGGGGGGCTAACTATGTCGCGTCGTGGCAAGGCAACTTTGGCGGAAAGCGCGCTGGTGCTGGCGTTGATGGGAATTCTGGCCGGAGCCGTTGGAGGCTTGGCGATCGGAGCAGCCACTGGCCCTAAGTCTTCGGCGTCATCAAGCTCAAGCGCGGCTCACTAGACTGTGCGCGGCCCGCGGATCGCGCCATAACCACCGAATGCTCTTCGCTGTTATGCGATACTGAAGCCATGCAGTCCCCGCTTCAATCGCCCACCGCCGCAACCGATCCCAAGTCGGTAAGGGTGAATCTGACCGCCGGCACCGGGGTCGACATCGAATGGGCCGACGGTCACGTTTCGCATTACTCCTTCGTCTTTCTCCGCGATGCCTGCCCCTGCGCCATGTGCAACGAAGAGCGCGACAAATCCAGGCGCAAGCCAGGAGAGCCGCCCAAACTCGCTCCCGGCGCCTTGCCTATGTTCAAACCCACGGCTAAACCTGTCTCCGCCGAAAGCATCGGCAAATACGCCATCCGCTTCAAGTGGAACGATGACCACGACCTCGGCATTTATTCCTGGAAGTTTTTGCGGGAAGTTTGCCCCTGCGAGGAATGCAAGGGGACGCCGGTGAAAGTGTGATCTCGGTACTGGCCTTTGTCCGCGGGTGTCGGTCGAAAAACACAAAGGCCCCGATTTCTCGGGGCCGATCAAATTCTGGGTACCTGAAACACAGCACCCTGCGACAGTTTCAGTATAGGTCAGCTTATTCTGCAGTCAAGTTACTTTTGTAGGGAAGCTATCCCTGCTTCGCTCCCCACAGAACCCGCGCCCCAAAGACCGGAGCGTGGACCCGACGGGATTCGAACCCGCATCTGCCACCGTCGCAGGGTGCTGTGTTGCCGTTACACCACGGGCCCAATTAACAGTCATACCCGCTGTTTGCCCGAGCAATTGTGGTCGGTGCACATCCCCGAATTTAAAGCGTTCCGAAAGGGGAACGCATCGTGAATGGCGATTCCCCTGTAAAATTCAAATATCAGCTCCGGAGCCACTTCCGCATTGTCTTTTCTCGATCAACTGAATCCGCAGCAGCGCGAGGCCGTCGAAACCACCGAAGGCCCGGTGCTCATCCTGGCCGGCGCGGGCAGCGGCAAGACGCGCGTCATTACTTACCGCATCGCCTACCTGATCGAGCACATGGGCGTAATGCCGGAATCCATTCTGGCGATGACTTTCACCAACAAGGCTGCCGCCGAAATGGGAGAGCGTGTCGAGAAACTTGTTGGCGGCCTGAGCATTGCGAAGCCGGTCATCTCGACCTTTCATTCATTCTGCGTGCGAGTTCTTCGCCGCGACATCGATGCTCTGCAGATTCCTTCGGCCACGCCCGGCCAGCCGCCTATCGGCCATACCAAGAAGTTCGTCATCTACGACGAGAGCGATCAGCAGAGTGTGGTCAAGTCAGTCATGAGGCGCCTCGGCCTCGACGACAAACAACTCACGCCGCGCACTGTGCTCTCGCGCATTTCGTGGGCGAAGAATCATATGCTTGATCCGCAGGAACTCTACCTGCAGTCGGCCGACCCTAAGAATGAGAAGATCGCGCATCTGTTCGAGGAATATCGCAAGGAACTGCGCAAAGCCAACGCTCTCGACTTCGACGACCTGCTGCTCGAAGCCACGCGGCTGCTGAAAACCGTGACGCCCGTGCGGGAATACTACAACCGGCGCTTCCAGTATTTACTTATCGACGAATATCAGGACACCAACCGCCCGCAATATGAACTCATGCGCATGCTCGCCGGCACGCGGCACAATGTCTGCGCCGTGGGCGATGAAGACCAGTCGATTTATTCCTGGCGCGGCGCCGACATCCGCAACATTCTCGAGTTTGAGCACGATTTTCCCGAGGCCAAGATCATTCGGCTCGAACAGAACTATCGCTCCACGCAGAATATTCTGCAGGCGGCATCGTCCGTGGTGGCAAACAACATTCGCCGCAAGGGGAAAAATCTTTGGACTTCGCGGCAAGGCGGCACCAAGCTCGGCTACTACGAAGCTCCCGACGGCGAAAATGAGGCGCTCTTCGCCGCCGATCACATTGCAAAATATCTGCGCGAGGCTGCCCAGCGTGGAGAAACTCCGCGCGCCGCCGTGCTCTATCGCACCAATTCTCAATCGCGGCTTTTTGAAGAAGCCATGCGCCGCTATGGCTTGAAGTATCACGTGGTCGGCGGATTTTCATTCTACGAGCGCGCCGAGATCAAAGACATGATCTCGTATCTCAAAGTCATCCAAAACCCTGACGACTCAATTTCGTCTGCTACGCGTGATCAATACTCCGGCGCGCGGTATCGGGAAAAGCACCATCGACACCATTGAGCGTCTCGCGCTCGAAACCGGGTTGTCTCTCTGGGGCGCCATAGGGGAAGCGATCCGCCGCCAACTCTTGCCGCAACGCGCACTCTCAGCGCTGAAAACCTTCCAACAACTTATCCTGGATGCTCAAGCAATACTCTCAGGAACATTCGCCGAGAACTTGCAGGCGGAAACCGAACGTGTGGGCGCGGGCGACTCGCCCGCGCAAATGCCGGAGGCGCTGCAAACCTTGCAAGCCTCAGCCGACGAGCCGCATTCAGACGATGCGGCTGCCTTCGATCCCAATGAATTCGAGAACACCGCCTTCGATTTCGGTGGAGCATATTCCGGCGAAGAAGCCGAAAGTAGCGCTGGCGTCCCGCCGGTTCGCATGCAAGAAAAACAAGAACAGGCGTCCCAGCCGCTACCCAGCCAGCAAGATGCTGGCGCTACAACTGCCGACATCCTCAAATTCCTGATCGACCGCACCGGCTACATCAAACTTCTCGAAGCCGAAGACACGCCAGAAGCTTTCTCGAGAATCGAAAACCTGCGCGAGTTGGTGAACGCCGCCATGGACTCGCGTGACCGCGGCGAATCGCTCGACCAGTTCCTCGACCACGCCGCCCTGATCAGCGATGCCGATGATTATGACGAACGCTCGCAGATAACTCTCATGAGCCTGCATGCTGCCAAGGGCCTCGAGTTCCCCGCTAGTCTTTCTCAGCGGTCTCGAAGAGGGATTATTTCCGCACTCACGCACCATGCTGCAACCCGACGACGTCGAAGAAGAGCGCCGCCTATGCTACGTCGGGATGACCCGCGCCATGGACCAGCTCATCCTGACCCGCGCTGTTTACCGGCGCAGATACGGTACAGACCTACCCGAAGCCAGCGTCCCGTCGCGGTTCCTGGAAGAAGTGCCAATGCAGTTGATCGAAGAGCTGGGAGGACGCCGCGCGCATGCAGCACCACAACTCATGTGGGCACGGCCGCCCTCGGCCGTCCAGCCTACGGTTCGGACGTCCATTATTCCTACGAAGACGAAGATCAAAGTGCGAACTGGAAGCGCAGCGGAGTTCCAGCAAGCCGCCAAAAGACCACCGCTCCGGCCAAACCCTACAATTCAATCGAGAACATCGCCGAGTTCTTCGCCAGCCGGGGTAAGAAGTTCAGCGTCCCCAAAGCAAAGGTCGAAGAGCCCACGGGCAGGCGCGGTTTCCGCCCCGGCCAGAAGGTCCGTCATCCCAAATACGGCGAAGGAACGGTCTACCAGCGCGAAGGAGAAGGCGAAGAAGCCAAGATTACGGTACAATTCCCTCGCTTCGGCTTGAAGAAGTTGGTGGAAAAGTATGCCCAGTTGGAGCGGGCTTGAACGCAATCTGGTAATTTTGTAATTGAGTAATTGGGTGATTTGTCGTTGATCTTCAAATTACCCAATTACAAACTTACCAAATTACTCAATTCAAAAAGGAATCATGGCAAATACAGCAGAACTAACCAAAGAAGAACGCAAGAAATCAAAACGCGCGGCCCGCAAGAAGGCTAAAGCGGAGAAGCCCAAGAAGCCCCGCGATTACGCCCGCGGATCGAAAAAGCGCAAGGTAAAGAAGCTGGCTCGCGGCCAGTCGAAACGGTAAGGCCGGCCAGGAAATAAGGGCATGCGCCTCGCGCCCATGCCCCAACTCCCGCTCTCAGGAGACAGTTACCGCTTGCCACCAACATCCACCGACCCCGCACCGCCGATTCGCACCTCCGACAATCAGCTTTTCTGCTGCAAGTCGATCGACAAGCTGATTAGCGATTCGGAAGAGCCTGAACGCAGGCTGAAAAAAACCCTCGGGCCTGTCTCACTCACCGCGCTTGGCATTGGCGCGGTAATTGGCGCGGGCATTTTTACCGTCATCGGCACGGCAATCGCCGGCCAAAAGTTCGACACCTCTTCCATTCTGAACGCGCCCCTGCTCGATTACATGATCCGGCACAGCGCCACGTTGGGCAGGCCGGGAGCGGGCCCGGCTCTCGCGTTGTCGCTGGTGTTGGTCGCCATTGTTTGCGGATTCACCGCTCTGTGCTACGCCGAACTCGCATCGATGATTCCAATCGCAGGCAGTGCTTATACCTACACGTACGCGACCATGGGCGAACTCATCGCCTGGATCATTGGCTGGGATCTCATTCTCGAATATGCCGTCAGCAACATGGCCGTCAGTGTCGGTTTCTCCGCCCACCTCGTCGCAACCTTTGACTGGTTAGGTTGGCATCCTGCTTTGCGTTGGATCTCGCCGGCCTATTTACCTGGCGGCCTCGCGGACATCAATGGCAAGGTGCTCTACGCTCCCGGCCTGCACTTCGGCTTCGACGTTCCCGCATTTCTCATCGTCATGCTTCTAACTGTAGTGCTGGTGCGCGGCATTCGCGAATCCGCCGAAGCCAACAACACCATGGTGATTCTCAAGATATCTGCGATTCTGGCATTCGTGATTGCCGGTTCGCACTACGTCAATCCTGGCAACTGGCACCCGTTTGCGCCCGAAGGATGGTCGGGCATTCTCACCGGCGGCTCGATTATTTTCTTCACTTATATCGGCTTTGATTCCGTCTCCACCGCCGCCGAGGAGGCGAAGAATCCGCAGCGCGATCTGCCCATCGGAATCATCGCGACCTTGATTGTCTGCACCCTGCTCTACATCTCAGTCGCGATCGTCCTCACCGGAATCGTTCCGTGGCACTCAATGATGGACGATGCCGCCCCGGTCGCCAACAGTATGAAGATGCTCGTAGCCCGCACCAGCTCGAATACCCTGCGCTGGATCGAACTCGGCGTGCTCTTCGGCGCCATGATGGGCATGATTTCGTCTCTGCTGGTCTTCCAGCTCGGACAGGCCCGCGTGTGGTTCTCCATGTCGCGCGACGGCTTGCTCCCCAAACTCTTTGGCCGGGTCCATCCCCGCTTTCGCACGCCCTCCACTGCAACCTGGATCGCCGGCTTCGTCGTCGGCATTCCCGCCGGAATTCTCGACATCGGCACACTCTCCGATCTCTCCAACATCGGCACACTTTTCGCCTTTGCACTCGTTTCCATCGGCGTTATCATCCTGCGCTATCGCGATCCCGGCCGCCACCGCGGCTTCCGCGCGCCAGGCGGCATTGCCGCGCCGGTGCTCAGCGTTTTGTTCTGCATTCTGCTGATGTCTGGGCTGCCGATTCTCACCTGGCTGCGTTTCTTCGCATGGCTGGCGATCGGCCTGACTATCTATTTTCTCTACAGCCGCCACCACAGCGAGTTTGCGAAAAAGTAGGGACTCGGTTTTCCCGTGTGATCCCCTCTGCTCGGCGCGAGCTTCTCTATTCCAGCGCGATCACGTCAATTTCCACTAGTACGTCTTTCGGCAGGCGCGCCACTTCCACCGTCGACCGCGCTGGCGGCGTGGAGCTGAAATACTTTCCATACACCTGGTTCATAGCGGCGAACTCGCTCATGTTTTTGAGAAACACAGTGGATCGCACAACTTTGCCCAGCCCGCTTCCTGCCGCCTCCAGAATCTCCGACAGGTTGCGCAGAACCCGCTCCGTTTGCGCCGCAACGTCCCCCGTTATCACTTGCTGTGTTGCAGGATCGATGGCCACTTGGCCGGAGACAAACACAAATCCGTTGGCCTTAATGGCTTGCGAGTAAGGACCGATCGCCTGCGGGGCGTCTTTCGTGGAAACCACTTCACGCATGAGGCATCTCCAACTCCTGATTAACGCAGATGCGCGCCAGCAGGTCAAATCCTGCCCCACTGCGTCTCCAGAGATACCCACCCGCTACCTACAGATTCCACCTGATTGCTTCTCAGCACCCTCGCCAGTCAAACTGGGGTGTTTACGATCGTGTACGCAATGGACGAACAAAAACATTCGGAGCGCACCCTCCTCCGCAGCCTCGTTTCTTCCTGCTTCATGACCCGCCGGCTGGAGGACCGTATACGCGAATTGTGTGCTCTGGCTGTGTCTTGCACCGAAACTGCCCAATTGAATACCGTTCTCCAGGAGCTCACGTCTGCTCTCCATGAGCAGATACAACGCATGAGAAAATTCGCTGGTCACCGTTCCTTCCCCTCCGAACGGCGCCAGCGCGTGTCTTAATCCGTCACCGTTCGACGGCGAACATACCCCATACAGCAATTCCTGTAGTCTCAGTCGTCGTCTTTCAACCAATGAATAAAACCGATAGCGATCGCATTCAGCAGCTCTGCTCTCTTATTGCCGTGGAAAACGACCACCAAAAGTTTCTGGCTCTGGTCGAAGAGTTGAACCGCATCCTATCCAGCAAAGGCGCTCGCCTTCGCAACGAAACCCAGAGCGGCAAGAAAGACGGTTAGCTTCTCCCGTCCTTCCACCTGATCTCCCCTACACCGCAAACGTTAGGTCATCCCGACTCGCACTGTTCCGCCAGTATCTTCTCCGTACCTTCGTTCCCATTATCCCTGAGAGTATCCGGAAAATAATGCTCCAAACTACAGCCTCGGTGAAAAGGATCAAATGTTCCTCTCGCATCCAAACGTTTATGGAAAGGGAAGCCGTACTCAAGGAACGACCAATCGCCAAAAGGCCTACGGCGAGATCTACGGCGCTTCAGAAAGCCCCACTGCATCCCGGAGCTCGCTCCGACGCCGCGGGAAAAGCGGTGCACAATTTGATTCTATTGTCGCTCCCAGATACCGAGTACAGCCTGCTCAGGCCTCATCTCGAACCCATGGACCTGCCGCAGCGCACAATTCTTCATGAGCCCGGCGAAAAGATCGAGTTCACATATTTTCTAAACGATGGCATGGTCTCGCTAGTCGCGCTCAGCATGGACGGAAGAAGCGTCGAAGTCGGCATCGTCGGCAAGGAAGGTATGGTGGGCATGTCCCTGACGGCGGGCCTGCGGCGAGAGACTTTTCGCGCCATCGTGCAAATGGCTGGCAGCGGCTTGCGAGTCCAGTCGGAGGTTTTCCGTGACGTTCTCCTTTACGCTTCATCGTTGCGCTCCGAACTTGGCCGCTTCGGCTTGATGCATGGTATGGCGACCGCCCAGCTTGTCGCTTGCAACCGGCTGCATGAAATCGAGCAGCGCCTGGCCCGCTGGTTGCTCATGTGCCAGGATCGCTTCGATTCCCAATCGCTCCCCTTAACTCACGACTTCCTAGCCCAGATGCTCGGCACCGGACGCCCCAGCGTGAGCCTGGCCGCAGCCGCCCTCGAAAATGCCGGCCTCATCGAAAACCTGCGCGGCACGGTGAAGATCTTGAACCGCAAGAGCCTCGAAAGTGCCGCTTGTGAGTGCTACGGAGTCATACAACACTTCAACGGCAGCTTGGGACTGAAGTAACCGCCTTCGGGCTTCCCTCCGCTACCACACTGGAAAATCAAGCCTAAAGCCATTCCTCGAATCAGCCGATGGAGATATTGCGGAGACTGCTTTCCCCGGGGACATGGAATGAAGCCAACATCGCCTAACGGACACGCTCTTGGCATGCCATCAAGTGCGGGAGACACCTCTTCGGAAGAATCGAAGTTCAAGCTGGCTTTGGCCAGGATCAACCAGGAGCTATGGTTGGTGCTCTCCCTGTTTATTATCGCGGCATTATTCAACTGGCTGGTGGCTTCTCACCGCATGATTTTGGGCCTATACACGCTGCCCACAATCTTCTCGGCCTACGTCTACGGTAGAAGACACGCCGTGCTCACCGCCAGTGCCAGTATCTTCATAGTGCTCATACTCGTATTGACGAATGCCAATCTCTTGGTTAGTCCGGCCTCGCGTACGTTTGAGTTTGATCGCTGGGCCGAACTGGTTACATGGGGATGCCTCCTTTTAATCACAGCCTATTCCATGGGGACCCTCTATGACCGAAAAGAGCGCCATCTCGCCGAACTCCGGCAAACTTATTTTGGTCTCCTCACCATTCTCCAGCAGTTCATCTCCAACGATAAATACACTCACAACCACTCCTACCGGGTGGCGTTATACGCCTCAACTCTGGCCAAGCGCATGGGTTTTGATCAGGAGCATATCGACGACATCCGGGCCGCAGCTCTGCTTCACGACGTCGGCAAGCTCGAAACCAGCCGCGAACTCCTTCACAAAGCCGCCAGCTTAACTCCCGAAGAAATGGTGGAAATGCGCAAGCACGTCGAAAAGGGAGTCGCCTTACTAGAGCCGGTGGGCGGATCCTTGCGCAGAGTGCTTCCTATTATTCTTGCCCATCACCACAAGTTCGATGGATCAGGTTACAGTCCCGCCAAAGGCGATGAGATACCAATTGCGGCAAGAGTATTGGCGGTAGCGGATGCCTATGACACGCTCACCGCCGATCGCCCCTATCGCCGCGCCGTCACTCCGTTTGAAGCCCGGCAAATCATTGTTTCCAACGCCGGATCAAGCTTTGACCCCGACGTGGTCCAGGCATTTGTAGACGCTTTCGAACACGGTCAGATGGAAATACCCGAGGCGCCGGTGACATGAGCGATTCTTTAGCCCTCGCTACCGGCGACCGAATTAAAGAAAGAGACGTTGCGCCCCCGCAGCCCATCGGTGTTCGGGTCCTGCTGGTCAGCGGTGATATTCAGACCATCGATACTCTGTGCCACTTCATGGAGAAGATGGCGATGCACGTGGAGGTCTGCTCCGACTTCCTTTTCGCCAGCAACAAACTTTGCCATTCCAAGTTCGAAGGAGTGGTAGTGGACTTCAAGGAGCGTGAGCAGGCGTTGGACTTCCTCAAGAAGTCGCGCGAAATGACCTCTCACAAGGCGGCAGTCGTCATTGCCGTCATCAACAGCAACGACGAAATGCCCAGCGTCTTCCGCGCCGGCGCCAGCTTCGTTCTCGTCAAGCCACTCTCTCCGCAAGTCTTCATGCGCACTCTCCGGGTGTCGTATCCCTTCATGGTGCATGAAAGAAGACGCTACTTCCGCTGTCCCGTGCGGATCCCCGTCTACGTCTCCGTGGGTTTCAGCCCTGAATTCATGGCCACGTCTGCCAATATCAGCGAGGGCGGAATCGCTATTACCAATTCGGTCGGGCTGAAAGTCGGAGACCGAGTGGCTTTGCGCCTGACCCTGCCAACCACCAAGCTCGCCGCCAAAATCAACGCCGAAGTCTCCTGGCGCGATGACACAGGATCGGCGGGCATGGAATTCCTGAACGTTCCCGCCTCCATCAAGGAACAATTGGCATCGTGGCTCACGCAGAAGCTCGAGGAATATCTGCACGGGGACGCGGCTCCTCCGCTCTGACAACCAAAACAGTTAACGGCAGCCGGGCGGCAGGAGGAGCGCCGCGCTGAATACCGGTCGGCGATTGCTCAGGAAGAAAGAAGCACCCGCCACGCGTGCTAAACTTTGTCCGCATCTCTCTTGTAGGAGCAAGTCATGAGAGCAGCTCGATTTATTCTTTGTCTAGTGTGCCTCGCCGGGGTTCCGCTCGTTGCTCAACCAATTCCTCTTCGAGTTCGAGCACAGTCCGGCGACACCCCTTGGCTATCATCCCCACCCACCGCTCCCGTCAGGCCCGTAACGGATACTTACTACGGAACCAGGGTTACCGACCCTTACCGCTACATGGAGAATCTCGCGGATCCGGAAGTACAGTCCTGGATTAAGGCTCAGAATGACTACACGCGCGCCCTGCTCGCCAGTCTTGCGGGTAGGCAACAACTCCTGAAGCGCATCCTGGAGCTGGATGAATCTACCGGCGCCGACGTGGGCAGCATGCGACGTTTGCCCGGCGATTTATACCTCTACACCAAACTCCTCGCCGGGGAAGACACCTACAAGCTCTACATCCGCAAAGGGTTCACGGGCGAGGAAAAGCTGCTGCTCGATCCAGAACGGGTGTCCCTCGCCGAAGAGGGTCGCGGCAAAGGCAAGAATGTGATCGGCTCCTTTCTACCCTCCAACAACCTCAAGTACGTAGCCGTAACCATCGTTCCAGGAGGATCAGAGAACGATACCGAGATGCACACCCTCGAAATCTCCACCGGACGCGAAACCGGCGATGTCATTCCCCACTGTTGCTTTAAATCCATCCCCGCCTGGTTGCCGGATGATCGTTCGCTTGTTTATGGACGCCCACAGAAGCTACCCGCCGGGGCGCCAGCAACCGAAGTCCGGCAGAAGTATCGCTCTTACCTTCACGTTTTAGGCACCGACCCGGAGAAGGATCAGGCAGTATTCGGCTACGGAGTGGTGCCGTCGATTGACGTCGACCCGCGCTTCTACGCCTCGATCCGAACCCAACCGGAGTCAAAGTACGCGCTGGGCGTCATCGGACTTCCATATGGCTCGCCCAGCAGTGCCTTCTACATCGCGCCCGTGAACGCTATTGGCAAGCCAGCCACGGCATGGCGCAAGGTAGCAGACGTCTCCGACGACGTAGCCGACATCGCTATCCACGGAGACAACCTCTACCTGCTGACGTTCAAGAATGCTTCGCGCTACAAAGTCATCCATCTCGATGCTCGCAATCCGGTCCTGTCCTCTGCGGAAACTGTAATTCCGCCCACCGACGCCGTCCTCGAAGACATGGCTTCAGCCCAGGACGCGCTATACGTGCGCGTGCTCGATGGCGGCATCGGCCGCGTGTTGCGCCTCCCCTACGGCGCCGGAGCACGGGCGGAAAAGCTTGCGCTCCCCTTTGAAGGCGCTGTCTTTCGATTTCGTGCAGTCCTTCCCCAGGATTCTGTGTTTACGTCCGATCCGCGATTGGCCGGGACGTTGCTGCTCCTGAATTCGTGGACCATGGCGTACAAGATTTATGCCTACGATCCCTCAACCAGGAAAGTGTTCGACACAAATCTCCAGCCCACCGGTCTGCACGATGAGTTTAGGAATGTCGAAGCCGTCGAAGTGAAAGTTCCCAGCTACGACGGCACCCTGGTACCGCTTTCCATCGCTCATCCCAAGGGGATGAAACTGGACGGATTGAACCCGACCCTCCTCTTCGGTTACGGCGCGTATGGCATTTCTCAGGGCCCGGAGTTTGACCAGACGCTGCTTGCCTGGTATGAACGAGGCGGAGTCAATGCGACCTGCCATGTGCGGGGCGGTGGAGAATACGGTGAAGAGTGGCACCAGGCTGGCAAGGGACAGACAAAACCAAACACCTGGCTCGATTTCATTGCCTGCGCTCAGTATCTGATCGAGAACAAATACACCTCCCCGGCCCATTTGGCGGGTCAGGGAGGCAGCATGGGTGGCATCATGGTTGGGCGGGCGATTACCGACAGGCCCGATCTGTTCGCGGCCGTACTCGTCGACAGTGGCGTGCCCGACATGTTGCGCGCCGAGACCTCGGACCTCATCGACGTTCCTGAAGTCGGCGACTCAAAGACCGAGGCAGGCTTCAAGGCCCTTTACGCCATGAGTCCCTACTACTACGTAAGAAACGGGACTCCATATCCGGCCGCCCTGTTCACCGCCGGCATGAACGATCCCCGTCTGAAACCGTGGCAATCCACCAAGATGGTGGCGCGCTTACAGGCAGCCACGACCAGCGGCAAGCCGGTCCTGTCGTACGTCGATTACGCAGGAGGACACGACTCCGGCAACACCGCCGGGGAATACCGCGAGCGCCTCGCCAATTCCTGGAGCTTCCTGCTATGGCAGTTCGGAGCACCCGAGTTCCAGCCCAAACGTTAGAGGAATCCCGCAGGAAACGAGACGTCGAAATGGCTATCGCCAACCGACCCTTGCCCCTAGATCTTCTGCAGCCTCTGCACCTCATGCACGCCGGGGATTTTCCGCAGACCCGCCATGATCTGCTCCAGGTGTTTCAGATCGGAGATGTCGAGCACAATCTCCACGCTGGCCTGGCTGTTCGAAGTATGCGCTCCGATGTTTCTAATATTGCTCTGAGCATCTCCAATAACGCTGGTAATGCTTTTCAGCATGCCAAACCGGTCGTCGCAATAAACCGTGAGCTTCACCGGATAAGCGGTAGGCGTGCTCTCATCCCGCGCCCACTCCACGTCGATGCGGCGCTCCGGCTCGTACATAAGGTTGGTGACGTTGGGGCAACTCGCGGCATGCACCGCGACCCCCTTGCCCCGAGTGATGTAGCCGACAATGCTCTCCCCGCGAATCGGATTGCAACAGCGCGCGCGGTACACCAGCATATCGCCCTGACCCTTGACCATGATCGCGTTGTGATCGCCAAACACCCGTCGCACCACGCTGGCAATCGCGCCCGGCGTGTTCGAAAGTCCTTCGGCTTCAATGTCGCCCGCCATCGATGGCGTCGCGCCCGCCGGCAATAGCCGTGCCAGCACCTGCCGCGCCGAATACTTCCCATAGCCAATACCTGACATCAGGTCATCCACTTTGCCCAGTCCGTAACCGCCCGCCACCTTCAGCAGCTCTTCATCCCTGATTTCTTTCAGCGCAATGCGATACTTGCGCGCCTCTTTTTCGATCAGCTTGCGGCCAATTTCGATCGCCCGCTCGCGCTGATGCACGTTCAGCCAGTGCTTGATCTTGTTGCGCGATCGCGAGGACTTGACCAGCCCCAGCCAGTCGCGGCTCGGCTTGTGCCCCGCCTGCGTAATGATTTCGACGATGTCGCCCGAATGCAGCTTGTGACGCAGCGGCACCATGCGCCCATTCACTTTGGCGCCCACGCAAGTGTGGCCAACTTCCGTATGAATCGTGTACGCGAAATCAACCGGCGTGGCATCCCGCGGAAGCACCACGACTTTGCCTTTCGGCGTAAAGGTGTAAACCTCCTCGGGATAAAGATCGACTTTCAGTGCCGAAAGGAATTCATTGGGATCGCTGACATCACGCTGCCACTCAACCACCTGCCGCAGCCATGCCAGGCGCTGCTCATCCCGCGCCGAGACCGGGCCATCCTTATATTTCCAGTGCGCCGCAATGCCTTCCTCCGCCATCTTGTGCATCTCTTCGGTGCGAATCTGAATTTCAAATGGCGTCCCGTCCTCCGTGATCACCGATGTATGCAGCGACTGGTAGAAGTTTGGCCGCGGCATGGCGATGAAATCTTTGATCCGTCCCGGCACCGGGCGCCAGATGTTATGAATGATCCCGAGCACCGCATAGCAATCCTGTAACGAGCGCGTGATAATGCGCATGGCAAACAAGTCGTAGACCTGATCCACGGAAATGTGCTGCCGCTGCAGCTTCTTATGGATGCTGTAGAGACGTTTGATCCGGCTCTCCACCTTGGCCTGGATGCCCGCCTCTTTCAGCTTGTCATTAATAATGGTCTGCATCTTCGCCAGAAACGCTTCACCCTCTTTGCGCCGCGCGTTGACTGCCTTTTCCACCTGCTCGTAGCCGGCGGCATCGAGAAAGCGGAAGCCCAGATCCTCCAGCTCGCCGCGAATCTTTCCCATGCCCAGGCGGTGCGCGATGGGGGCGTAGATTTCGAGCGTCTCTTCGGCAATCTTATGCCGGCGATCGGGTTGCAGGTGCTCGAGCGTGCGCATGTTGTGCAGCCGGTCGGCGAGCTTAATGAGCACCACGCGGATGTCATCGACCATGGCCAGCATCATCTTGCGCAGATTTTCCGCCTGCTGCTCCTCGCGCGTGGCGAAATCGATCTTGCTGATCTTGGTCACGCCTTCGACGATGTGCGCCACCTGCTCGCCAAATTCTTTCCGAATGTCAACAATAGTGACGGACGTATCTTCCACCGAGTCGTGCAGCAGGCCCGGCGGCGATGGCGACCGGGTCCATCTTCATCTCGGCCAGCACCAGCGCCACTTCCAGCGGATGCACCAGGTAAGGCTCGCCCGACGCCCGGCTCTGCCCTTCATGATTTTTCAGGGAATAGTCGTAGGCTTTCTTGACAATCGCCAGATCGTCTTGCGGACGGTTTTCTTCAATCCGCTTCATCAGCTCGCGGAACTTCGTCAGCGTGAGAGCGGTGGTCGCGATCTGTTGGCGCAAGCTCGCCATGTAGGATTATATCTCGCGGGTACCCGAAGCAGCGTTTGCCGGGACATCGGCGCAGAGCCGCCGACACGGCAAGTCGCCTTACGCGATTGTTCGCCGTGTGGATCCACCAGCCTCTTACCTTTCCCCCCGCAGCCACTCCCAAGCCTCCCGATACCCCTCCCACCGCGGATTCCGACTCTTCAAATCCGGAAACAATCTCAAACTCTTCACTCCCGTAAACGCCGCAACCGGCAGCAAGTACCACGCATCTTTCCCCGACGCGCCCTCCAGCACCACATGCGCCGCCAGCACATCAATATCTTCCGCCGTATAAGTCTTTTTCCCCTCGCCCCGAGTCGAGTAAACCGGCTGCACGTCATATCCCCCGCGATATAGCCGCCCCGTAGCCTTAACCTGCACCCGCAACAATCGACCGCCCGGCCGCGCCCACACCACAAAGTCATACTTCTCGCTGTCACCCCAGGGCAGCGCCAGCCCAAATCCCAACGACTGCGCCTTAACCAAAAACGCCGCCTGCGAAATCTCCCCCATCCGCTTCGGATTCGATCCCTCCCGCTCCCACCACCCCGCATCCAGATCCGCCACCGCAAGTATCCATGGCAAATACCCAGGCACCGCTTCCTCCCCGCAGTCACCCACAACCCGCTTCGTGGTCTCTGACATTCCAAATCCCCCTTTTGCCCAAAACTCCAGACTACCGCTTTCCCATTCCAGAACTCTGTGACATCTGAACATCCACCCTGTGGAAATCAACGTAGAGCGGGCGCCCCCGCCCGCTGCCTTTGACGTTGGTTTTGCCCTTGCCCACTGAACGACACTCCCGTCGCCTCCTTTGACCTTGACCTTAAGTCGATCCGAGTCTTCACCCTCGATCCCGATTCTCCCCCCGGCCCCTGGCACGCAAGAGCCATTGACTGCCCCTAGCAATTAGGCTTAGCATCTCGCCCGAATCGAGGAGGATTTAACATGCACACCCAGTCAATCTTTTCGATCCCCGGGAATCGGTGCCTCTGCTTCCTTCTACTAGCTCTGGCGTCCATGACCACATCGTCAGCCGCTCAAGACAATACGTTCTCCGGAACCTACACCCTTGTTTTCGGATCCCGAGACCGACTTCTCCATCCAGCCAAACATGTTCGGCCAGGAGGTCGGCTTCTGTCCCAACGGTCCGCCGCCGCAGCTTCCCTTCGGCTATTCGTGTACTCTGAGACGGGCCAGGATGTTCTCACTGGAACGCTGGTCGCCGATGGCAATGGCAATATCATTACTGGTAGCAGCTACGTGCTTACGGCTGACCTAAACAGCATACAAGTGCTCGTCACAAGTACAATCCAGCGCCCGATTGTCCCTACAAAGTTCCGTTTGGAGACCCCTGGAGCAGCACAGCCAGCTACGTCGTCGGTGACGAAGCCGACTTCACCAGACGGCGGCAACACTGCTCACCTTCCAGGCTGTGACCAATAACACTAACGTGACTCCCGGACACCAGTATCTGCACGTCCAGTGTTAAAGTGCCACCCAATTGCGACTGGGACCAACTCTATGTCAGCGCCACCGATAAGAATAACTCCGCCAAGGGCTCACTGACCGGAACATATAGTGTCCAATCGAACGGATCAGCGGTATTACAGTTAACACTGTCGGTTGTCAACAAGACGGTTTCATTTGCAATGGTCGTTCCCACCGCCCCTCTGGCAATCGGCCAGGAAGTTCCCTTGGTCGGCTTGCCTACCCTCACGACTGAGATCGACGGCAGCGGCTCAGCCGTGCGCGTCAAATAGCCGCAGCGGGCGATGACGTATTTGAGCTTCTATACCGCGCCGCCCAAAACGCGACCCGTAACGTGTGGAAGCGGGCGACCCGCCCGCTTGCCTTTGATTCTGACCCTGCAAGTGTAGAGCGGGCGCCCCCGCCCGCTGCCTTTGATTTTGATTTTTGACTTTGACCCTGGCCTACACCCAAATCCGAAGAGGGTGTCCCATTCCTCGCGTCCTTTGCGAGGAGTGGGAACCACGGACGCCCGCACCGCCGCTCTTGACGTTGACGTTGCCCATGTAGAACGGACACTCCTGTCCGTTGCCTTTGACCTTGATTTTTGACTTTGACCCTGGCCTACACCCAAATCCGAAGAGGGTGTCCCATTCCTCGCGTCCTTTGCGAGGAGTGGGAACCACGGACGCCCGCAGCGCCGCTCTTGACGTTGACGTTGCCCATGTAGAACGGACACTCCTGTCCGTTGCCTTTGACCTTGGTTTTGACTTTGACCCTGCCTACACCCAAATCCGAAGAGGGTGCCCCATTCCTCGCGTCCTTTGCGAGGAGTGGGAACCACGGACGCCCGCAGCGCCGCTCTTGACGTTGACGTTGCCCATGTAGAACGGACACTCCTGTCCGTTGCCTTTGACCTTGGTTTTGACTTTGACCCTGCCTACACCCAAATCCGAAGAGGGTGCCCCATTCCTCGCGTCCTTTGCGAGGAGTGGGAACCACGGACGCCCGCACCGCCGCTCTTGACGTTGCCGTCGTCTTTGCAACTGTGGAACGGACACTCCTGCCCGTTGCCGTTGACGCGAAAAGATTCGTATTAGGGTATGCGCTCAGGCATACCACAACCGCCCGCACCACCGTGGAAGAGCGGCGCTTCAGCGCCGCGTAAAGCTCGGCAAACCCCAGCCGCGAAGCGGCGACAGAATGCAGCCCACGGCGCAAGCCGTGGGTAAGCTAGAAAAAAGGGAACCAAGTCCCGTCAGGGACGGCAGAAACCCCGAAGGCCAAATTCTCCCCTGCCCTCCCGCGAAGAGGCAGCCCCGTTCCTCACGCACCTCAAGTTCGGCTAAGCTAGAATCCAGAGAATGACGACGCAACCGCCACTCGAGATTGTCGTACCAACTCCCACCGGTACCCTCAATCTGCAGATTGAGTTCGGAGGTTCTATAGTTGTCATCGGTGCCAACGGGTCCGGCAAGACGCGCCTCGGCGTGCATATAGAGGACGTCCTGGCCGCAAAGGACATCGTCCAGAGAATAGCAGCGCAGAAAACGCTAGCGCTCGACGATGTCCAGTTGATCGGACTCGAGCTCGCGGAGACAAACCTTCTACAAGACCTCACAACTCGCCTCCTTTCAACCTCGGGCGGCCAGAAACTTAGAGACGCCCTCGTATCGGCGATGCCGAAAATTACTCCTTGAGGGCCATCCAACCTCTGGTCACCTCACCCCCAACTGCCAAAACAAAAACTCATAAACATCCGTCCCCTCCTCAATCTGCTTAGTCACCGGTTTCCCCGCCCCATGCCCCGCCTTCGCCTCAATCCGCAACAAAATCGGCCGCCCCTTCCCATTCGAAGCCGAAGCCTGCATCAAAGCCGTCATCTTCTTCGCATGCATCGGATCAACCCGCGTATCGAAATCCGCAGTAATAAACAGCACCGCAGGATATTCCACCCCAGCCTTCACATGGTGATAAGGAGAATAAGCATAAAGCCACTTGAACTGCTCAGGATTTTCCGCTGTCCCGTACTCCGGAATCCACAATTTGGCAATCTGAAAGTCCTGATAGTGCAGCATGTCGAGCAGTGGAACCTGGCACACCACCGCCCGAAACAGATCAGGACGCTGCGTGATCATTGCCCCCATCAGCAGCCCGCCATTCGACCCTCCCTGAATCGCCAAGTGATCCTTGTCCGTATACTTCTCAGCGATCAAATACTCCGCGCCCGCAATCATGTCGTCAAAAACATTCTGCTTTTTGTCGAGCATGCCCGCCCGGTGCCAGTCTTCGCCAAACTCCGCCCCGCCACGCAAATTCGCGACCGCATAAATTCCACCATGCTCCATCCACAAATAAGCCGCGCGGCTAAACGCGGGCGTCAGGCTGATGTTGAACCCACCGTAACCCGTGAGCAGCGTGGGATTGTGCCCATCTTTCTTCAATCCTTTCTTATGCACCAGAAACATGGGCACGCGCGTCCCATCTTTTGAGTGGTACCACTCCTGCTGAACTTCGTAAGCCGCGGCATCAACGGAAGGCGCATCCACCTTAGCCCACAGCGCGCCGGAGCGCTTCTCCAGATCGTAACGATAAATCGAAGGCGCAAACGTAAACGACTGGAATCCGTAGAAGACCTCGTCGCGATCCCATTTCCCCCCGGATCCAAAAACCGTGCCAATTGCAGGCAGCGCGATATCGTTAAGTTTTGTTCCCTCAATATTGAAAACTGAAAGCTGCGACGTAGCATTTTGCTCGTACTCCGCAAAAATCTTTCCACCCCACACCCCGGCATGCTTCAAAATCCCGCCCGCCTGCGGAATAATCTCTTTCCAATCGTCGCGCTCATAATTGCCCGCCTCCGCCACGAACATCCGATAGCGCGGAGCATCTTCGTTGGTAACGATGTATACCCGACCGTTGTAAACCGACGCACTGTAGAGAAAATTCTTGCCGGTAGTAATCCGCGTAGGCGGCGTGCCTTTCTTCAAATCCATCAGAAACAGTTCGCTCTTGGTCCAGCCTTGCGACTCCGTGATCAGCAGCATGCGGCCATCGTTGTCGAGGCTCACGCTAGGCCAATCCTCCGGGTCGCGGCCTTCGCCAAAGATCGGCGGATCGGTCTCCGGATTAGTTCCCAGTTCGTGATAGAACACGTGCCGGTTATATTTTTCCTGACCCTCGGGAACATCACCCTTCTTCGGATACCGCGTGTAATAAAACCCGGAATTGTCCGGCATCCACGCAATACTAGCCGCCCGCGTCCGCTCGATCGTGTCAGCCAGCACCGTGCCGGTTTTAGTTTCGATGATGTGCAGCGTGCTCATCTCCGACCCGCTCGGTGAAGTCCCATAAACAAGATACTTTCCGTGCTCGGAAGGTTCGAACCAGTCAAGAGAGATAGTTCCATCGGCAGCCAGCAAATTCACATCGACCAGCACGCGATCTTTTCCATCGACCCCCTCCCGCACATAAAGCACCGGCTGATTCTGCATCCCCTCGCGCCGCGTGTAGAAATAATATTTCCCCCCAATCTGCGGCACTCCAATGCTGCCAATGCTCAACAGCTCCGTAAGCCGCTTGTGAATCGCCTCCCGCCCCGGCAAAGGATCGAGCACGCTGCGCGTATAAGCCATCTCCTCCGCAACCCACTTCTGCGTCTCCGCACTGTTCCCATCCTCCAGCCACCGATACTTGTCAACAATCTGAGTCCCATGCCAATTCTCCCGAACCAACCGCGGTTCAGCGGTAGGCGGGCCCACAGGCGCCGCGGACTTGTCACGAGTCGCATAAACCGCACTCGCAATCAGCAAAAGAAAAGCAATCATTAAAAGCAAACGAACCCCTCCCCGCATGACCCACCCCAATATTTTTCAGAGTTTGTCTCGAAATGCTATGATAATCGAAGCAAGCGCGCATTCCCGCGCGCCCAACAACACTCCTCAGTAGCTCAATGGCAGAGCATTCGGCTGTTAACCGAAGGGTTGTAGGTTCGAGTCCTACCTGAGGAGCCATTCTATTTCCCGCCCACTGTTACGCGGCCTTCTTTGAATGAAGCGACGCATTCTTCCAAGCCCGGGATAGCCCAATTGGGAATCCGAGCCCCGCTCGGTCACATAACTCGTACGGACGCTAAGTAGTACACCGCTCAGGGGCGGCGAGATGAACCATGGCAACCTGACGGCGGCGTGCCGGTCTGCGGAATCACGAATCCCGGCGGACCCCAGAATCCCGGCTGTCCCCAATTCGGGGGCTGATGCGGGAAATTGACCGGCGACTCATAGACCGGGCTGCCATTATCGAGACTGTAGGTCCAGCAACTGAAGTGTGGATCCTCATAAGTTGGCTTTGTATCGTTTCCGGTGGCCGGGGCGCCTGTCCATTTGATGGAACTGCCTCCGTAATTGTAGTAGGCGTTGTTTTGAATCTTCATCGGACTTGGGGCCGAGCCCCCAAAATATCCATAGCCTTTGCCGGCACTGTGGGCGATCACGATATTGTTTATAAAGACGTTTTCTGACATGGGATCTCTGCGTTTGCTCCACTGGTAGACGACGATGCTTTGGCTGGCAGAATTATCCAGATCGCAAATATTATTCTGAAATAGGTTGTTGCTCCCACCGTTCAGCTCGAAACAGCTGCTGATAATTCCAGCCGTAACGTTTCCCGTTGCCGTGACATTGCTGACCACGTTATCCAAATAGATTCCAGCTGCGCAGCAGTGGCCGAAGTCGCCTACACCGTTCGAGGACATATTGACGTCCCTGACGTAGTTGTTCAATACGCGAATGTTTCTCCCCGGGGCCGGATTCTGATTTGCAAAGTAGATGGCACCGCAGTCGCCACCATTCTGGTCGTTGCCTCCGCGTGAGACTGCCGGGTATGTGCAAGAGTTGATGACCGCGTTGTTCTGAACCGTGGTATTGCTCTCTCCTCCATTGGTCCTCACCGATTGCCATACTCCGACGGCGATGTAAGCGATATCGTAGAAGTAATTGTTGCGGACGACGGAACCAGGGGAGTCGACTAAAGCGACTCCCCCCGCAACAAAAACCGCAGAGGTCAGGTTATGGACAGTATTGTTGAGGAAGGTTAAGTTGGAGGCTAAATTTCCCCAAAACGCCGAAAATTGGTAGTTCTCGAATTGTAAACCATCAATGGTGATATTGGTGGCACTGTTGGCGCCGAAGGCGCATCCGACCCCGTCGCCACCGGTTCCACCCGAGCCTCCGAGCGTGGATTGTCCGTTTAGAACGGCCGAGTTGTAACCGTCCGGGGGATAATACGACCAGGTCTCACCGCTGTCCTTCGCGCCCAGGCTGATCGCGGAGCCCGCCGAATTCCCCCACACGCAAAACCTGCCTGTAACTGGCGGTGTGTACTCCCCGGCCCGAATGTAGCATGTCTTGTTTGTGCCGCTCGCCCGCATCGCTGCCTGACATCGCGCCAATGTGGCAAAAGGTTTTGCCAGGGCGCCGGGGTTACTGTCGCTGCCGTTCGTCGCCACATAGAACGCATTTGTGGTCACGGTCGCGGTCTGGGCCCAACTGAGTGCAACATAGGAAACGATGAAGAGTATAAGCGCCGATCCTTTCATGAAGAAGCCTCGATCCTTTAGTTAGAACAAAATAATTACTCGATCGTCACAAACTTTGCAGTCATTTTATTTTCCGCTCCGATGGTTGAGATTTCCAGTTAGCCCTCGCACCTTTGAGGTAATCCAGGCAGCGATGGCTCCGATGTCCTTCGTCCCTACTGCTCGATGGTCGTATCCGACCTGGCCGGTTTCTGGGTCACTTGCTGCGTGCTCGGCAATTGTGAACGATCCCACCCGCCGCCCAGGGCCTCTATCAATGCCACGGCGGAGGTCATCTGTTGCACCTGAAGAGTATTCAGAGTTTGCTGGTCCGCCAGCACTGTGGTCTGGGCAATCAGGACGTCGACGTAGGGATCGATGCCGGTCTCGTACCTCGCCTGCTCGAGTTTGAGGTAGGTTTGAGCGGAAGCCACTGCCTGCTGCTCTTGCTGGATCTCCTTGGATAAGATGCGAACTTCAGCGAGAGAATCTTCCACCTGTTGAAATGCGGTAAGCACCGTCTGGCGGTAGCTGGCCAGATCCGCATTGTAGGTCGCAACATATTGCTGTACGGTGGCGCGGCGCAAGCCGGCATCGAAGATAGTTTCCGGAATCGACGCGCCCACGGACCAGAAGCGGCTCGGCCAGGAAAGCCAATTATGGAAGGCAGAACTTTCGAAGCCGCCAGCCGCGGTCAAAGTCAGGTTCGGATAGTAAGCCGCGTAAGCGATGCCGATTGACGCGTTCGCTTCGGCCATGGTGCGCTCCGCAGCGGCGACGTCGGGCCGGCGCTCGAGCAGTTCCGAGGGCATGCCGATCGGAATCGGCGGCGGAGCAACGGTCATGGGCTTCACAGGAATGGAGAAACCGGAGGCGGCCTTACCGATGAGTAGGGCGATCGCGTGCTCATACTGCGCACGCGCGATCCCGACGTTGGTCGCTCCCGCCTGCGCGTTCTTCAGCGTGGTTTCAGCCTCGACCACCGAGATCTGGTCGTCGATGCCAGCTTCATAGAGCGCACGGGTCAGGTCGTACGCTTGCTGGTCCGCCGCAACGGTGTCGTCGTAAATCTTTTGCAATTGGTCCTGGCCGCGAATCTCGAAAAAATATTCCGCCAGGCTGGCTTGTTCGGTGAGTCGCTCGTTCTCGAGATCGGCCGCGCTCACCTGTGCTGCGTACTGGGCCTGGCGCACGGTGTTGCGGACCTTGCCCCAAAGGTCGGGCTCCCAGGACGCTTCGAGCGGCAGAGAGTAGACGGTGCTCTGTAGTTGTTTGGCGGCGGTGCCTGTGCCCGACGTATTGACGGGGGTCGTGTTCAGGCTTCCGGAAGTTCGCGAGCGGTTGAACGAAGGCGCAGTGGTCAGCGTGGGAAAGTATTGCGCACGGGCCTCGCGCACCACGGCCCGGGCTTCCATGAAGTTCTCGAAGTATTGTTTGATGTTCTGGTTGTTGATGTCCAGTTGGTCTTCGAGAGCGTTCAGCTCGGGATCGTTGAAGATCTCCCACCACTTGCCGCGCAGTTTCGCGTCGGCTGGCTGCGCCACCGTCCAGTCTCCAGTTTCCTTGGACTGGCTGGGTGATTCCTTGTACTGCGGCGCAGGCGCCTGCGGCGACGGTGCGTGGTATTTCGGTCCGACTACGCATCCTGTTAGAACCAACAAGAGCGCAGCTGCACATAGCCGAATCATGCCGTTCACTGGTTTTCGTGAGAGGATCTTCATAGCGTTTCCTGCCTAGCCGATTCCGCTAACCAACCGTTCGCCTCAACCCACTGTGTTAGCCGACCTCCGGAGCTGGGGAAAGACTGGCGCGCTTTCCCTGCATCCGCAGCCGCAGCCGGTCGAACTCCAAATAGACGACCGGAGTTGTATAGAGCGTGAGCATCTGGCTTAAGATCAGCCCTCCCACTATCGTGATGCCAAGCGGCCGACGGAGCTCGAACCCTGTGCCCGTCCCCAGAGCCAACGGCAAGGCGCCCAATAACGCAGCCATCGTCGTCATCAGGATCGGACGGAAGCGTAGCATGCATGCTTCAAAAATCGCGTCGATAGGTTTCTTTCCTTCCTCGCGTTCCGCCTGCAGAGCGAAATCGATCATCATGATGGCGTTCTTTTTTACGATTCCAATCAGCAGCACGATACCAATGATAGAGATGATGTTCAGATCCTGCTTGAAGAGCAGCAATGCGAGCATAGCGCCTACGCTCGCCGATGGCAGTGTCGAGATAATGGTCAGCGGATGGATCAGGCTCTCATACAAAATACCGAGAACGATGTAGACCGCCAGTAGAGCGGTCACGATTAGCACGGGTTCGGTTCCGAGAGATTGCTGGTAAGCCTGCAGCGTGCCGGCATAAAAGCCTTGCATCGTGGAAGGCACCCCCAGCCGCTTCTGCATCTGGCTGATGGCCAATGTGGCATCGCTCAGAGATTTGTTCGCTGCCAGGTTAAAGGACACGGTGACCGAGGGGAATAGTCCCGTGTGGTTAATGGCCAGGGGTGTCGTATTGGCTCGCCCCTTGGCCACTGTGAGCAGAGGAATGTTGCGGCCGCTGGATTGAAGGTAAATGTCTTTCAATCCCTCCGGGGTTTGCCAATATTGCGGGGCCACTTCCAGCACCACGTAATACTGATTCAGCTGGGTGTAGATGATGGACACTTCCGACTGGCCGAATGCACTGTACAACGTCGAGTCCAGCGACTGTGCGGTGAGGCCGAGCTTTGCCGCAGTGACGCGATCGTAGTTCATTACCTCATCAAGGCCGCCATTCTGCTGGTCGGAACTCACATCCTGCAGGCCCGGCAGGTGTTGCATCGCACTCAGTATGATTGGCGCCCACTTGGAAAGATCCTGCACATTGTCAGATTGGAGTGTGTACTGATACATCGCATTGCTGGAGCGGCCGCCGATGCGCAGATCCTGGACGGCCTGGAGGAACGCAGAAGCCACCGGGAGATGGTTCAATTTCGGGCGCAGGCGGTCGATGATCTGAGCGGCACTCACCTTACGCTGCGCCAGCGGTTTGAGGGCAACGAAAAGGGAGCCGGTATTGGTGGCCCCGCCGCCGCCAGTAAACGCAATCACATTCTGGACCGCTGGATCACTCTTGATGACCGCGCCGATCTGCCGAATGGAGTTGTCCATCGACGGAAATGATGAATCCTGCGGGCCCCGTACACTGCCGTTAATCGCCCCCGTATCTTCCACCGGGAAAAAACCTTTGGGGATCTTGACGATCAGCACCACATTGAGCGCGATGGTAATGAAGAGTACGACGAGGGTGAGGACCGGGTGATCCAGCACCCAGTGCAGGCTGCCGCGATATAACGACAGCACCCAGTCAAAGAACTTTTCGCTGGCCATGTAGATGCGGCCATGTTTTTCATTGCGTTCGTTCTTCAAAAGGTAGGCGCACATCATCGGCGTCGTGGTCAGGGAGATGATCATGGACACGAAGACTGCCGTGGAGAGAGTGACGGCAAATTCGCGGAAGAGGCGGCCAACGATTCCGCCCATCAAGAGAAGAGGAATAAAGACGGCAATCAGCGAAATGCTGATGGTGAAGACGGTGAAACCGATCTCTTCCGCACCCTTCAGAGCCGCGGCAAAGGGTTTCAAGCCGTTCTCCAGATGGCGCGAGATATTTTCCATCACCACGATGGCATCATCGACGACAAATCCCGTTGCGATGGTCATCGCCATCAGTGAGAGGTTGTCGAGGCTATATCCGAGCAGATACATCACTGCGAAAGTACCGACCAGAGAGACCGGCACAGCGACGGCGGGAATGAGCGTGGCCCGGCCGTTGCGCAGGAAAACAAAGACTACGACGATGACCAGGCCGATGGAAATGAGCAGCGTCCTCTCCACGTCGCTGACCGAGGCGCGGATGGTTGTGGTGCGATCCAGAACGATGGTGGTCTCGATGCCGAACGGAATCGATGCCTGGATAGATGGAAGTTGCGCAGTTATTCGGTCGACCGTGTTAATGATGTTGGCGCCGGGCTGGCGAAAGATGATGACCGTTACCGAGCGCTTGCCGTTCAAGTAGCCAGCGGCACGAACGTTCTGCACAGAGTCTGTCACCTGAGCGACGTCGGACAGGCGGACCGCCGAGCCGTTCTTATAACCGACGATGATTGGCTTGTAGTCCACGGCCTGCGAGATCTGGTCGTTGGCAAGGATGTCCGCGGTGACATTGCCGTCGGTGATTTGGCCTTTGGCCAGGTCAGCATTCTGCAGGCTCAGCACCGACTGCAAATTCGCCAGGGTAAGGCCATAGCTGGCTAACTGCGTGGGATTTGCGTCCACGCGCACGGACGGCAACGCGCCGCCTCCGACAACAACCTGCCCTACGCCTTGTATCTGCGACAATTTTTGCGCGAGCACGGTGGAGGCTTCGTCATACAGTTTGGCGGGACCAAACTTGTCTGAGGTAAGGCCGAGAATCATGATCGGAGCATCGGCGGGATTGACCTTGCGATAAGTCGGATTGCCCGGCAGGTTGGCGGGCAGATAAGTTCGCGCCGCATTAATGGCGGCCTCGACGTCGCGGGCCGCGCCATCGATGTCGCGGCTGAGGTCAAACTGAATGGTGATCGATGTGCTGCCGAGAGTGCTGGCGGAGGTCATCTCCGTCACCCCGGCGATATGACCGAGTTGGCGCTCCAGGGGGGTGGCGACGGACGACGCCATAATTGCGGCGCTGCCCCCGGGCAAGCCGGCACTAACTGAAATTGTCGGGAAGTCAACCTCGGGCAGGGGAGCTACCGGCAGGACCTCATACGCAACCGCGCCGGCAAGGGCAACCGCCACCGTGAGCAGCGTGGTAGCCACGGGCCGCCGAATGAAGCCTTCGGAGATGTTCATGCCGGCCCTGCCTGTTCTGCGTCTCCGGTTTGCGGCTGCTGCGGTTTGTGCGCAAAGCGCTGCGCCAGATTGTCGAAAAAGATGTAGATGACGGGCGTGGTGTACAGCGTGAGCGCCTGGCTCAGCAGTAGCCCGCCCACCATGGCTATGCCGAGCGGCCGGCGCAACTCAGAACCAAAACCGGTTCCGAGCGCCAGCGGCAGACCCGCCAGCAGCGCGGCCATGGTAGTCATCATAATGGGGCGGAAGCGGAGCAGACAGGCCTCGTAAATCGCATCGGTCGCGTTCTTTCCGTGCTTTCGCTCGCCTTCCAGAGCGAAGTCGACCATCATGATGCCGTTCTTTTTTACGATACCGATCAGCAGGACGATGCCGATGATCGCTACTACGCTTAAATCCTGGTGAAAGAGAATCAGCGCCAGGAAAGCGCCCACACCCGCTGACGGCAGCGTGGAGAGAATCGTAATCGGGTGGATAAAGCTCTCGTACAAAACACCCAGCACGATGTATACCGTGACCAGCGCAGCCAGAATAAGTATCGGTTCATTGGACAGCGAATTCGTGAAAGATGCCGCGGTGCCCTGAAAACCGGCCTGCAGGCTCGGAGGCATGTGCATGTCTTTCTGCACTTTGTCCACCGCAGTAATAGCATTGCCCAGCGCGGCGTTCGGCGCCAGATTGAACGAGACGGTAATGGCAGGGAACTGACCCTGGTGGTTGATGGAGAGCGCCTCTGTCGTCTTCTCGAAGTGCGAGAAAGCGCTCAGCGGTACGGCATTGCTCACGGCGGAACTGGTGGCTCCGGCAGAGTTTGCTCCATTACTCGACGTCGAGGATGGGGTCGGCGAAAGCGCGTTCGCAGGAGGAGCAAGTGTATTTGCCGATGGAGTGTACTGTGCTGGAGCCGTCAGCGCATTGGAACCCGCGGCGGACGCTCCGGAGGACGCGAACGAGGTAGATGCTCCGGTGCCGGTTGCGCCTGCCGACGCATTGGACTGAATGTAGAGATGGTTCAGCTTGTTGGGGTCCAGTTGAAACTGCGGCTGACTCTCAAGAACAACGTGGTACTGATTCACCTGGGTATACATCGTGTTGATCTGCCGCTGACCGAAGGCATCATACAAAGTGTTGTCGATCGTCGACGGCGCGATGCCAAATCGCGAGGCTGTGACCCGGTCAATTACCAGCGATACAGCCAGCCCTCCCATTTGTTGATCGGTGGCAACGTCTTCCAGTTCCGGCAACTGCTTCAGCTGGCCGACGAAGCGGTTAGTCCAGTCATTGAGTTCATTCGCATCGGGGTCTTCGAGCGTGTACTGGTATTGCGTGCGGCTCACGCGGTCGTCCACGCTAATGTTTTGCACCGGCTGCATAAACAGCTCGATGCCCTGAACCTGGTCCAGTTTTGACTTGAGCCGGCGGATGACGTCGGAAGCATTCATCTTGCGCTGGTTGAGCGGCTTTAGATTGATCGACATTCTGCCGCTATTCGTCGTTGTGTTGGTTCCATCTGCGCCGATAAACGATGAGAGGCTTTCAACCGCCGGGTCATCCAGAATAACCTTTGCCAGCTCCTGCTGCTTCGCTGCCATGGCTTTTGAACCGATGGTCTGCGGCGCCTGCGATATGCCCTGAATGACGCCCGTGTCTTGCACCGGGAAAAATCCCTTCGGGATGATGATGTAAAGAAAAATCGTGAGCATCAGTGTAGCCAGCGCGACTAGCAGGGTGATCGTCTGGAAGCGAAGGACGAACTTCAGCGTCCGGCCATAGAACGCGATCATTCCTTCGAAAACGCGCTCCGATGCCTGGTAGATTCGGCCCTGCTGCTCTTTGGGCTGGCGCCGCAAGATTCGCGCGCTCATCATGGGCGTGAGCGTAAGAGAGACCACTGCCGAAACCACGATGGTGACCGCAAGCGTTACGGCGAACTCGCGGAACAGCCGGCCCACCACGTCTCCCATAAACAACAGAGGAATCAATACGGCGATGAGCGACACGGTCAGCGAGAGAATGGTGAAGCCGATCTGCTCCGCACCTTTGAGCGCCGCTTCCATGGGCGGATCGCCATCTTCGATGTAGCGCGCGATGTTTTCAATCATCACGATGGCATCGTCCACCACGAAGCCGGTGGAGATGGTCAGCGCCATCAGCGATAAGTTATCCAGGCTGTAACCCAGAATGTACATCGCCGCGAAAGTGCCGATCAGTGAAAGCGGCACAGCCACGCTGGGGATAATCGTGGCGTAGAGACTCCGCAAGAAGAGGAAGATGACCAGCACGACCAGGCCGACCGTCAACAGCAATTCGAACTCGACGTCGGAAACCGAGGCTTCGATGGCGGTTGTAAGATCGGTGAGCGTGGTTACCTGAATGCCCGTGGGCAGGTTGGCCTCAAGCTGGGGCAAGAGTTGCTTGATGCTCTTGACCACGCTGATGGTATTGGCCCCGGGCTGGCGTTGGACGTTCAGAATCACCGCGGGAGTCTGGTTCATCCAGGCTGCCTGATTATTGTTCTCCACGCCATTCACAATCTGCGCCACATCGGTCAGCATCACAGGCGCGCCGTTACGGTAGGCAACTACAACCTTCCGATAGTCGTCGCTGGTGACCAGTTGATCGTTGGCGTCGATCTGGTAATCCTGGCGGGGCCCATCGAAATTCCCCTTCGCGGCATTCACGCTGGCCTGGGTGAGTGCAGTGCGTAAGTCTTCCAGGTTGATGCCGTAGGACGACAGCGCCGCGGGGTTGGCTTGAATGCGGACTGCGGGCTTTTGACCGCCGCTGATGGTTACCAGCCCGACGCCGTTGAGTTGCGAAACCTTGGGCGCGAGGCGCGTGTCCACAAGGTCCTCGACCTGAGAGAGCGGCATGGCACTTGAGGTAATGGCCAGGGTGAGCACGGGAGCATCGGCTGGATTCGTCTTACTGTAGATGGGCGGAGCGGGCAGAATGGAGGGCAGAAGACTCTGCGACGCGTTTATGGCAGACTGCACCTCTTCCTCGGCGACATCAATATTCAGAGTGAGATTGAACTGCAGCACAATGACGGAAGTGCCACCGGAACTGGTCGAGGTCATCTGGCTCAGACCCTGCAGTTCGCCGAATTGACGCTCCAGTGGCGCCGTCACTGTCGTCGCCATCACAGTCGGGCTTGCTCCGGGATAAAACGTGAGCACCTGAATAGTGGGATAGTCAACTTCCGGCAAGGCGGAGACCGGTAATTGTGTGTAGCCAACAATGCCGACCAGGAGGATTGCAGCCATCAGCAAAGAAGTGGCTACCGGCCGCAAGATAAACGGGCGGGATGGACTCACGGAGTGTTGCTCCCGTTCTTACTGGCCGGGGTGGGCTTGGTGGGAGCCTGGTTCGAAACCGCGACTGCGATGTTGTCCTGCAACTTATCGAAGCTGCTGTTGGCGACAACATCGCCCGCATTGATGCCGTCAACCTGGGTGAGACCGCCGTCGGTCACTCCCGGCTTGATGCTGCGCATGTGCGCGAAATTGTTTTGAATCACATACACGAACGATGCCGAGCCATTCTGTTGAATGGCGGAAGCTGGAATCAGCGTAACTCCCTGCAACGTATTTACCAGCAGACGCGTGTTCACAAACTGGTTGGGAAAGAGCGCATCGTTCTTATTGTCGAAGAGGGCCCGCGCTTTTACTGTCCCCGTCGTAGTGTCAATCTGGTTGTCGATCGTCAGCAGCTTCCCGCTGGCAATCTTGGTCTGCGCGGTGCGATCAAAGGCATCGACGGTGAGCGTCGCCTTTTTGTTCAGTCGAACCGCAACCGGGCCGAGACTGTCTTCCGGTATGGTGAAAATAGCGGTGATGGGCTCCAACTGCGTAATGACCGCGAGGATTGTGCTTCCCGAAGACTGCACCACGTTGCCTGGATCCACCAGCCGCAAACCGACGCGGCCAGCGATGGGGGCAGTGATATGGCAGTACGCGACCTGAATCTCGTCATATTGCACCGTTCCCTGGTCGTTCTTTACAGTGCCCTGGTCCTGCAGCACAAGCTTTTCCTGGTCATCCAACAGTTGCTTTTGGATGGCGTTACGCGCCCATGCTTCCCGGTAGCGCTGCAGATCCATCTGCGCCTGAGCCAGCAGATTCTGGTCGCGCTCGAGCGCGCCTTGCGCTTGTAGGAGCATTGCCTTGTACGGACGCGGATCGATGTCAACCAGCGGATTTCCCTTCTTTACCAGTTGGCCTTCCTTATAGTGCACGGCTATGACCAGGCCATTCACCTGGCTGGTAATCGAATCGGTGTAGACGGGAGTGACCGTACCGATTGCATCAAGGTAAACGCCAATGTTACCTTTCGTAGCCGTCGCGGTCGTGATGTTGATCTTCGGCGGGGCGGGCGCAGGTTTTTTCGCTTCCTCGTGGTGTCGCCACATCAGCACGACTGCAAATACAAGGACGAGCAACAGTACAATCCCAGCGACGATCCACAATCCTTTATGTCGATGAGATCCCGAACCGTGAGCCATGAGTTGATGGCCACGGTCGATGTGGGGCTGTTCGTTTGTATCAACGGTCAAAAGGGATCTCCTTTGTCAGCTCCGGATTGCTCAAGATTATAGCTGTGTAGCGAGGATTCCAGCTCAGGACCCCTCACACGCTCAGAACTGGAATCGGCACCGCGCAAATGATTGCGTAGCCGTGGATCCGCAGGTTACCGCCATAGGGATAGCACGCCGTAACCAGCAAATCCGCTTTTGTCTGCTTCGCAGCCTGGCTCAGGAACTCAGGCGCGTCACCACTGCCGATTAATACGTCCGCTTTGGTGCCTATGTCTTGCTGGAGCTTTGCGATACGCTGAGAAGCATCGCCGACCAGCGCCTCCTTCCACTTTTGATCGACGTAGCTGCCGCCAGGTCCCCAAAACTCCACTGATGAAGTCACGTAGGCGAGCGTAAGACGGGCACCAAATTCGGCGGCCATTTGCGCAGCCCACGACACAGCTTCGGCACCACGAGGGCCCAAATCGACCGCGCACAGGACGCTGCGGATTGCAAACTCCTGCCCGGGCTGCTGCTTCACCTCTTGTCCGTTGGCTTGCGTCATCTGCTTGTCGCGCATAGCCACCCCGCCGAACATAAACTGCGGGTTGCTGGGTGTTGGTGGACCTTCCGGTTCTTCCACATGGGCGCCGGTCCAAACTGGACACTCGGTCCGGTCCAGTACTTTCGCTGTCACAGAGCCCAGCAGAAATTGATTGAACGTGGCGCCATGGGACGGCATCATGATCAGGTTGGCTTGTTCCACCTGAGCCGCCTGCACAATTGCACGGGCCGGGTCGCCTTTACCCAACACGCGTCGGATGGCAAGGCCCTCAAGCTCCGGCCCGAGAGATCGGTCCCCGGTTTTCTCGGCCTCTCTAACTATCTCAGCGAACACATCCGAACCCGCGAACTCGGGGCCGTCCTTCGGCACACGGGCGGCGTGCTTCTGCGCTGTCGCGACGTGCAGCATCACGATCTCAGAATGGAAATGGTGGGCCAAGGTTGCAGCCTGATGAATCACACGCAGCGAGGCGTTCGGAAAGTCAACCGGCAGCAGAATCCTCTGAATAGTCAGCATGGCACACCAGCAGGAGAGCCACAACGCACCTGACCATCTCTCTTGGGACGTTGGCGGCCTAGTTTGGAGTGTATCGCAATCTTTCTCGGACCCCCCTTTGGGACAGTCCGAAAGAGTCCTGCAGAATTCCTGGGCGCCGCGCGCTGCAATCTAATTGCACCGGGGTCGCTAATGGCCGACCCAGGACTTCAAGGGAGTTAGGGTGATTCGAGGGGGTGCGAATCGGTTGACGGGTACCGCAGGGGGGCGAAACTCGCCCCCCTGGCGGTTTATCGTGGAGTGAAGTTCTGGTGGAAGCTTAGACTCACCACGTCCTGGAACATCGGTGTGCCGGGGGGCAGGTTGTTGGGGTTCAGGAATTGGGTGTCGAAGAAATAGTTTCGCACCGGCGCGTTGTAAGTGGAGTTGCAGCACTTGAAGACGCCGGTGGCGTACTGCGAATAGTACATGCTGATCAGCGATCCGGCATAGTTCACGGTGGCTCCGGCTCCGTTGTCGCTGCGGTCTTCGAGATAGCGCAGGAAATTGTGCATGCCGCCATCGGTGCCGAAATCCTTCCACGGGACGCCTTTGGAAAATGCCGTTTCGGGAAAGGGAATGCTCTTACCCGCGGCGATGGCAACTCGATAATAGCTGGTATTGCCTTGCCGGCCCGGGAAGCCTCCGCTCAACGTGGCTTGGCCGGGGTAAAGGAAACTTTCGTGGTCGTTCCAGCCGGTGTTGCCGGTTGGAGTGGTAGAGGCAGATGGAGGGTTGGAGAGCAAAGTAACCGCATCGGCAATGATCGCGGCGGCGGAATGGGGAGTGGTTGGAACCGCTCCGTTGGGCCACAAGGGATCGGCCGCGCCGGAATTATAGTCGCCGTACACGTAGACGGGTTCTTCTGACGCGATGGTAAATCCGTCGCCAGTTAGCCCGGCTGCAGGATGTGGCAGAAAGCTGTTGCCGACGTTGTCCATGCCGCCATCGACAAGGCGGAGCACGTGGCGTGGGCCAGTAACCATGTTCCACTCCGCCGTGGTCGAGCAGCTCGCGATGCCGGTGGTGGTGCCGCTGATGTAATAAGGTTGAGTCAGTTTCGCCCCAGTGAGGCCAAAACCGGCGCCCAGGTTCGCCTCACCCCAGTTGTCGAGGAAACCGTTTTCTTTTTCGGCTACATCTTCCGGAGAGTAGGGATAGTACGCCAGGGGTTCCAGCGCGTTATCAGGGACACCAGTTGCGGAGGCGCTGTTAACGGTATCGTTCAAACCGGACATTCCCGAAAAGCCATTGTAGAAAACGGCCAAGGGATGGGCGTCGGGCAGCATGCCGCGATGATCCGAGAAATAGAGGATGTAGCCATTCTCGCTGACACCGTTCTGGTCGGTGGTGCTCACCAGCGGGCCGCTGCCTGCGGCGTACGGGGCCGCACCTTGCAGCCAAAGCCAAAGATTGCCTACATCGAGCTCGACGGCGTTCATGACGCCGTTGGGACTGCAGGAGGTTTCCGGGTCGCCACCGGGCCGACTGTCCCGGGGCTCGCCTTCGCGGGCATCATAGAAGTTGATGGGCAGCCAATTGTTTGCTGTAGTTGCAAGTCCGGTCGCTTTTGCCGCGCCCAAGCCATTTTGCAGCTGCTGAAGGATCAGGATGGCAGGGCTGACTGGATTCTGGCATAGGGCGGCGGGCCAGCTAGGATATGCAGCCGTTGGGCACAGAGGAGCGGTAGCAACGGCAGCATAGGGATGAGTGGGAGGCATATTGTAGCTGCGACCGAACCCATATCCAAGCCATTGTGTCGTGACGCCAACCCAAGCTCCAGCAGCGTTCAAATACTCTACCCGTAACCACACGCTTTGGCACTTCGCCGCGGCAGTGACTTCTCCGAGTAAGGGCCACGTGGCCGGGCCACCGCAACCGGTCGGAGCGACCCATGATCCGCCCGCAGTGGCCACGCCAAAATACATGCTGGGACTGCCAGCTACTAAGAGGTCTGGTACGGAGCCGACAAGTTGCACGTCTTGAGCAGGGTCGGGCACAACGCGGCCGGGGTGCAAGTCGCCCAGCGTATCGGCGAGCAGAATACGGATGGCGGCTTTGTTGTACAGACGGGAATTACTCAGGAGCGCGCTGTCGCCAGGCGCTGGTCTGCGGATAATTTCTATGGCTCCCACTTTGGAGGCCTGCACGAAGGGCAGGCTCAGTTTGGTAGCTCCAGTCAATCCGTTGGTGATGAAGCCGGCAAAAGTAACGGTGGAAATCCCTGTCCACGCGGCGTTGGGCGCTCCTGCGCAGCCGGGGCAGGGAATCGGCGGAGAAGGCGGGTAACCACCTGCCCAGCTGCCCTGGGTGAGTTGGATACAGTTTGTGCCGGGCCCGGGTCCGGGTGCAGGAGCGGCAGGACAGCCGCCGCTGGCGTTGGGTACCCACACGTTGCCGGTGTACCCATTGTTCGTCGGCCATCCATTCTCGAGTTGGTCGGTGACCACCTGGCCCACGGCAGCGATTTTGTCGGTAAAGGTTAAGTTAGAGCCGGAGGCGAGAAAGAGATTGCCGTTGGTGTGGACGCGTCCGCCGAAATTAAAATTTGGACCGGCAAAGTAGTCACAGTCGCCATCACAAAAGACACCGAACTCAAAGGCGGGCAACTGGGCAACTTCCACGGTGCGAGTCAGGTTCACGGATGAGCCGGTCGGGGTAATCGCGGCGTTGTTGGTGACCTCGGCCGCAGCTGCCGCACGCGTGGCAGTAACCTGCAGGTTGAAGGGAATGAGAGATGCCACCATCCCCTGATCAGAACCGGAGCCCACG
Source organism: uncultured Acidobacteriota bacterium (assembly GCA_963761915.1). Classification (GTDB taxonomy): domain Bacteria; phylum Acidobacteriota; class Terriglobia; order Terriglobales; family Acidobacteriaceae; genus Sulfotelmatobacter. The sequence continues at coordinate 34,277 of CAVXIO010000016.1, read as the reverse complement.
ATATCCCATGCGCCGCATGGGTTGGGGGCATTCGGACAGGGCAGCCCGTTGGTTTGCGTGGCGGGCCAGGTGATGGACTCGACATAATTCATGTTGGTGATGTTCGAGCCCGTGATTCCGGTTGGAAAGTTGGAGGGAACGGCAGGATCGGTGAGAGCGTTAATGGCAGCGGCGTTCGGCGACTGCGAAGACTGATACAACTGGGAAAGTTCGGCAGTCAAATTTTCGATGCCAGCTTCCGCTCCGTAGTACGCCAGGTTATTCTCCAGATCGTTGTTTCCCATGCGCTGTTCGTTGGTGACAAGGTAGAGCAATCCTACAGCCATGGCGGACAATAAGAGCGTCAACAAAAGAGCTGCGATCAGTGTGAAGCCTCGCGAATTTCGTGTGCTCTCCCTCATATTTTCCCCCTCAAGTCTCAAAGCCGACCTCAAGCCGGCGATCATTGGCAAACCTTGCTATTGGCACTATAGGAATTACAGAAACTCATGTTGCGAGTGCTGACCGAACTCGCCAGATACATGCTCTGAGATCTATTACTCCCCGAAGTCAAACCTTGCCCCATGACCCACATGTTGACCTTCTGAATGAGGGCTGGAGAAAGTCCAACGGCGATGGGATTAGCTTGATTCGGAGTAACGGTACCGAGTTGGCTATTGATCACGTCGTAGCTGAATTGCACATTGATGATGTTATCGGCCACCGGGACCGCGTTAAGTCCGTTGACCTGGCGCATCAGGCGAGGAACTTGGACGGTGCCGCCAGCCGGGGGGACTTGCAGGAAATAAGTGACAGCATAGAGGCGGCAGACGGTGACTGTGGTGCCTGCAACCGCCGCGCCCACCGCAGCGGCGAGACTGTTGGCGCCGGCCTGGTTGAGATTGAGTGCGTCGGGGCTGGCAAAGTCGACAGTAGCGTTGTTGGGCAGGCCGGTAATTTCGGCGACCGCGGCGGCGGTCTGAGCAACACTGGTACCCTGCGCGGTCTTGCCATTGCCCGCGGTGCTCACAATGAACAACAACAGATCGCCCACATTGAGGCCGCCAGGAGCGAGGATATTCTTGGGCGTAACCGCGGGGTTTACAACGGTCACGGTAGCCTGAGCTGGACCTGCCGGAAAAGTGAACGTGAAGTTGGTCAGTGGAAAGTTATAGTCGCAATAGATTGATGTGATGCTGTCGTTGACCGCTTTGGGAGCGCTGGGAATGACCGCGCCGGCCTGCACACCATTGCTGAAGCCGGGCAGGATCCCGTACATGTAATTCTTGACACCGCCTCCGCTGTTGGGGTAGGTGTCGCCGGGAACATAGCAAGTGCCGATCTGGTTGCAGGCAACCAGACTAGCCCCGCCAGTGTTGGCCATCTGCAAGCCGCCGGAGGGAAGGCCTGCGCCCGCCATGCTGATGTCCTTGGTCATCAAGTCGATGGCGGAGCGCATGTTCTGCTGAGTTTCGGCGCGCTGGGTGACTACGAAGATGGCGTTCATGCCGATGCGGAAGAGTCCGGTCATGGCCGCCATGATGATGACACCTATAACCGAGGCGATCATCAATTCCAGAAGGGTGAAGCCGTGAAGCGATTTATCGATGCGCATCTTCATAATGTTCATCGGCCTCAGTGGTAGCTCGAGATCAGCCCGGCCACGGTGTAGGTGCGGCTCAACCCGTACCGGCCCGGTTTGGTGTAGGTAACGGTGATGGTGACGCCGATCAGATTCGTGTTGATCTGGCCATTGGGCAGCAGCACCGGAGCGAAGGCGATAGTGCGGGTGAAGTTAGAGAGACTGTAAGTTTCATCGTCGGCTGTGCCGAGAATGCCATCGGGACCGGGCAGGACGAGACACTCAATTCCGCCCGGACAGGCCGCACCCGTGTCAGGCGCGGTGCAGGGTACAACGTTGCCGGTACCGACCAGGCCGTCGGTGCCAGCGCACTGCAATGTCTGGGGGCCGCTCAAGAAAATGCCGCCGTTCACCACATTGTTGATCGAAGCGAAAGGAAGCTGCTGGCTGTTGCGTGCGGTGTAGATGCTTTCCATGGCGTCGAGGGCCTTGTGGCGAGCGATCAGATCCTCCTGCGCCCACTCGGTGGCGGCAATCAAGGTAGCGAAACTGCCGACCACGGCGCACAGGCCGACCGTCAGAACGACCATGGCGATCATGACTTCGAGCAGCGAGAAACCGCGCTGGGCCCTAAGTCGACTGGAACGTTGTTGTTTTGGCTGTGTCATTGTTGCACCCAGGTGGCGCCTCCTGCCTGCTGGTCTAGCCGCCATCCGCGGATTCTGCCGGTTGCTCCCCATACGGTTACGGCGCGCGAAGCGTATACTCCCTGGCTGACCTGCGTCATATAAACCACGCCGCTATTAAGATTTCCGAAGCCGTCTTGCGAAGAACCGTCAGGGTAGAAGACGACATAATTCAGAGGCGCACCGGCCAGAGCCTGACCAAAGTCGATGGCGGTGGCGCCAGCGCCAAAGCCATCTGGAGTGCTCGCTGTCGGAAATCCCGCTTGCACGGCAAAAGTGACATCTGGCGGTATCGAATAAGTGTTTACCGTCTGCAATGGTGGTGCGGCGCCTACCCCAATTGCTGGAGGCTGATACTGGATCTGAATAGTTCCGGCAGGAAATCCGCCAGGGTTGAAATTCACGTAGTACTCATGACTTTGCGTAATCGCCAGATTGCGCGTGTTGCGCAAGACCATCAAAGTTGTGTCATACGCTGAAGTTACATGGCTCTTAAGGAGCAAGGGCGCCAGGGACATGTAGGTGATCGCGGAAATGATCAAGGCAATGCTGATGCTTATCATCATTTCCAGCAGCGAGAAGCCACTTTGTTTGGTCGATGCCATAAATCTCTATCGTCACAGGGGGGTGCTCCAAAACTTCCCCACTATCCCCCGATAAAACCGGAGTCTCCATTGGCCTGGGGAAGCACGGCCAGCAGCCTATACTTCGGGCCACGCTCTTCATAGTAGGGAGGGGTAGCAGCAGCGTCAAAGCACCAAAGTGCGCAGCCGTATTGGTCCTTTGTAATGGGTGATGGTGGTGACGAGAGTCACCTTGGCGCTCGGGAAACCTTCGGAATGCTTCGGCTCGGGTCAACGAAGAGACAGTTGCCCACACTCATTTCGCCTTGATTGCGGCTATCTTTGCGCCGTTCCTGCTGATCCGCCTGGCGCAACAGTTCCAGAAAAACGATTCTTAAGCTTGAAGATTCGCCTTGCAGCCTCGCGTGGCGAAGGCATACGGTTACGGAAATTATCTAATCCCCGCGCGTGAAATTCGGCGCTTTAGAGAGCGACGCGAGGTTCTCAACGGAAGCGGCGGACCAGCAGGGTGTGGCGGTCTGCGCGATAGATGCCCAACACGTAGATCTCGGGCCGGCCTTCGGTGGAGAAGATGACCTGCCGGATGCGCAGCTGCAATCAAGAACAAGCAATTCCCATATCTCGTCATGGCTGAGCGCCTCTTAATTCTACTCGGCCGGCCCGTATGTTCCACGGAGATTTGTGGATCCTGGAGATAGATCAAACTGCCTTGCGCGAAACCGAAGAGACCGCTGGTCGGGACTTCATCGAAACCGAGTCCGTCAAGCAACGGTGATTTGTACCGCTAAATCAGGTAATAACAGGATCAGGTTTGGTAGCGCTACCGGGAATCGAACCCGGGTTTGAAGATTGAGAATCTTCCGTCCTAACCCCTAGACGATAGCGCCATCCGGAGAGCTTCGATTATAACAAAGCCATCTTGGGCAATTTCTTCGACAAAGAGCTTTCCACAGGCCGAGAAGGTTTATACTGGATCTACTTAGACACCAACACCAAAACTTCCAATTGTCCTCTTAACATTGTGGGACGCTCGTATGTGGTTCGCTGAACAGCTGAATTCATTCCTAAATTTAGGTGAATGTAAGGAGTATCCGATTATGGCAAGGTCGAAGTCTATTTCAGGCAGCAAGGCAAGTCGCACCACGGCAGCTACCGCGGGTAACGGCAATAAAGAACAAACCGAGAGCGGCAATCCGGTCGCGGCGCCTGACCTAAGGGCGGTCGGCGAGCAGACGGGACCTGCACAAGTCAGTTCCGAGACCAAGGTTACGCCAGAGGTTAAAGGCGCATTGGAATCCAGGAAAATGGAAGTCGTGAAGAATGATTCCCGGAAGAATGTTGTTCCGATCAATCTGGATGACGAGATTCGGCGCCGCGCCTATGAACTCTACCAGCAGCGCGGGACCGCGTCCGGCAGCGAGGCGGAAGACTGGCTAGCCGCCGAGCGTGAAGTGCGGCAGCGCTATCGTCAGCAGAGCGCCTAGCCGCGTCCGCAATTTACCAAACCGCCCGGCGGCCCGCACCCGGCCGCCTTGGGCGAGATTGTGGACTGGTCTCGCCACGCCCTTTGACCTCAGCCTCAGCTCTTCGCGGTTGCCTCGCGGGGGCATTTCTGGAAAAATAGGTCGGGGTTCCCCCACATGGCGGAAATAGGTAGTTTTGCACTGCTGCTCGCGTTAGCGCTGAGCGTCTACTCGTTCCTCGCGGGCATCGTCGCGCTGGTCTTTCAGAACCAGGTCCCACTTCTAGCCTCGCCTTCGGGAACTCAGCCTGCTAGCCGCGTCCCAGTCAACTTCCCTGTTGAAACCTCGCTGGCCGCGCTGTTTCGCCGCGGTTCAGAGCGCATCGGCGAAACCGCTCGCCGCGCCGGCATTGCCACCTTCGCCGCCGTCCTTCTCGCTTCGATCATCCTCGTCATCTGCGCCTTCCACGACGACTTCTCAATCGCTTACATCTTCCACCATAGCAATCGCGATCTTCCCGGTCCTTATAAGTTCGCTGTGCTGTGGTCGGGGCAAGAAGGCTCGCTGCTCTTCTGGTCGCTGCTGCTCGCGGCATATGGATTCGTCCTGCGCTTGCGCTACAAGACCGACCCACGTCTCTTCGCCTACGCTTCGGTGGTTCTCGCCGGCGTGCAGATCTTCTTCCTTTTGCTACTCAACTTCGCGGCGCATCCTTTCGCCATCATGCAGGGCACAATTCCCGCCGATGGCAGTGGCCTGAACCCTCTCCTGCAGTATCCCGAGATGGTGATCCACCCGCCCATGCTTTATCTCGGCTACGTCGGCTTCACCGTGCCATTCGCCTTCGCGTTGGGCGCGCTGATCATGAAATACCCCGGCGAGAAGTGGATTCACATCACCCGCCGCTGGACCATGGTCACCTGGGCCTTCCTCACCTGCGGAGTCTTTCTCGGGGCGCACTGGGCCTATTCCGTGCTCGGCTGGGGCGGCTATTGGGGCTGGGATCCAGTTGAGAACGCTTCGCTCATGCCGTGGCTTACCGGCACCGCTTTTCTGCATTCGGTAATGATGCAGGAAAAGCGCGGCATGCTGAAGATGTGGAACATGTGGCTGGTCTTCGCCACATTCTGGCTGGCCATCCTTGGAACTTTCCTGACCCGCAGTGGCATCATCAGTTCCGTCCACGCCTTCGCGCAATCCTCCATCGGCAGTTGGTTCGCCTGGTTTCTTGCAATCACGTTCGCCGTATTCGTTTTCTTCTTCTTCAAGAACAAGTCTCACCTGCGCAGCGAGCACAAGCTCGAGTCGCTGGTGTCGCGCGAGTCCAGCTTCCTGTTCAACAATCTCCTTTTCGTTCTGCTTTGCTTCACCGTGCTCTGGGGAACGTGGTTCCCGAAAATCTCCGAGCTCGTGCAGGGCAACAAAGTCACTGTCGGTGGGCCGTTCTACAACCGCGTCGCCATCCCGGTAGCCCTGCTCCTCTTGATTCTCACCGCCGTCGGCCCGCTGCTGGCCTGGCGCAAGACTTCTCTCGAAAGCCTGAAGCGCAACTTTCTGTGGCCGACGATCGGGGCGGTCGCAGTGGCAGTCTTTCTCATGCTCACTCCTGAGAGCTGGGGCGCGCCGTTCGGCCTCAAGCCCTGGCACGACATTTCATACTTCTACTCGCTGATGGCGATCGGTCTCTCGGTGCTGGTGGCCCTCACCGTAGCCAGCGAGTTCTACCGCGGCGGCCGCGTCATCTCTAAGCACACCGGCCAGGGCATGTTCGCCTCCATGGTGCAGCTGACGCACCGCAACACGCGCCGCTACGGCGGATACATCGTTCACTTCGGCGTGGTGGTCGTGATCATCGGTTTCGCCGGAGCCGCTTTCAATCAGGATAAAGAGCAGGAGATGGCCAACGGCGACAAGCTCACCATCGGCAGCTACACCTTGATCTGCCGCTCTTACACCGACGACGACAGCCCGAACTACGCCAGCGAGTGGGCGCTGTTCGACGTTTACAAAGGCGGCAAACAGATCGGTACCATGTCGCCGGTGCGCCGTTTTTATAAGGCCAGCCAGCAGACCTCGACCATGCCTGACATCCGCTCCACTTTGAACGAGGATCTCTATCTCGTCTTCGAGGGGCTGAATCAGGATAACGGTCATCCCATCATCAAGGCGCACCTGAATCCGCTGGTGATGTGGATCTGGATGGGCGTCTGGATCATCCTCGGCGGAACAGTTCTCGCGCTGGTTCCGAACGCGCCCGCGCCGGTTCGCGTTCCCGCGCCAGCGCGCCTCGAGCGCGCGCAACCCGCTCCCGTGGCCACAGGAGACTGAAACATGTCTTTTCTTGACCTTATTGTCGATTCGAACTTCAGAAGCGAAGACGCCGGCCGCGTAGTCGTCTTTTCTGGCGTCAATCGAAATAGAGGCTACCTTGTGAAGTCTCCCGCTGACGAATTAAGAATCAAGTCTTTTCTGAAAATGTTTTATTTCGCGCACTTCGCAATACTCTGGCTGGGTATTCTGCTGTCGTCAGCTTGGTCGTCCTTCTTTAATCATATTTTACGTAGGCCGGAAGATCATTTCGCCAGAAGTATGGCCGTTTTTATAGGGATCTATTTTCTTGTCGCGGGACTTCCGTATTTGTTGCTTTGGAGATCCTTCAAGAAGTCGATCTTTACTTTTGTGTCCGCCCAGGATGAGGTTATGGTGTCGGGCACGAGCCCCAGCCAACGACGCTGGCGTACGGTCGCACTTTGTATCGCGGTCTTTGCGGCCCTAATAATGGCGCTTGGACTTCTTCTATTGATTCGGGCCAAGTAGAAACAGCAAGTAGTAATCGGAGCGAAGTTCCAAGAGAGTCAATGACAGAGTCGAACCCGCAAACGAAGCCAGCCAAGGCCGGCCGCAAGGCCTTACGCACAATCTTGCTCTGCCTCGCCGTCTTCGCTCTTCTCGGCGCCGGCGATCCTGCCACGCGTTTCAACGAAATCGGCCACCAGATGATGTGCATTTGCGGTTGCAAACAGATTCTTCTGGAATGCAATCACGTCGGCTGCCCTGATTCCGATGGCATGCGCAACGAACTGCTGGCCTCGCTCACTCGCGGCGATAGCGATAGTCTGGTGGAGCAAGCCTTCGTTCAGAAGTACGGACCGACCGTGCTTGCCGCTCCCACCACCAAGGGCTTCGACCGCGTCGCTTACGTCTTGCCTCCGGTCGTTCTGTTTCTTGGCTTTGGCCTGGTAGTAATGATCGTTCGCTCCTGGAAGAATCGTCCCGCACCCGCCATTGCCGATGGCCTGCGCCCTGTCCGCGGCGCGGAACTGGAACAATTCCGCGATCAAGCCGGCAAGGAGACCGATCTATGATCTGGTTGATCTGCTGCCTGATGCTCGCCATCGCCGTTTTCTTTTATGTGTTCTATCTTCCCGGGAAACTTTTTCTCGGTCCGGAGAAGACCCGTGCCGGCTACTTGCGCGAACGCAAAGATGCCGTCTACGAAAACTTGCGCGATCTCAACTTCGAATACAAGGCCGGCAAGGTTCCTGACGCAGACTTCGCCTCGCTGAAATCTTCGTTGCAGGACGAAGCCGCTACACTCCTGGCCGAGATCGCCCGCCTGGAAAAAAATCCCGCACCGCAAAAAGGAATCAGATCTTGAAACTAACCTCTGTCATCCTGAGCGAAGTGACTGTTTCGCGAAGCGAAGCAGTCACGCAGTCGAAGGATCCCTTGTCCGCCAACGGTCGCATGAGTCCTCGCAGGGCATTCTCTCCACTACTCTGTGTCAGCAGCAGTAACCGCACTCATTCTCCTCCTCACCTCCCTCGCCGGAGCCCAAACCCTAACCGGCACCGTAAAGAACTCAACCACCGGCAAGCCCGCCGCTGGCGACGACGTCGTCCTCCTCAAGCTAGGTCAGGGCATGGAAGAAGCCGGCCGCACCAAGACCGACGCCAAGGGCCAATTCAGTTTTAAACTTGACGACGCGCAGGCTCCTCACCTGGTGCGCGCCATTCATCAGGATGTCACTTACCACCGCATGGCGCCTCCCGGCACCACCTCGGTTGAAGTCCAGGTTTATGATGTCGGAAAGAAAATTGACGGCATCAGCGTGGTGGCCGACATCATGCGCGTCGAAACCGCTCAGGGACAGATGCAGATCACGCGCGAATTCGGAGTGCAAAACGCCTCCAAGCCGCCGCGCACCCAGATGAATGAGCACAACCTCGAGTTCTATGTTCCGCCCGGAGCTCGCATCATCGAAGAGTCCGCCACCGCCACTACCGAAAATGGCAACCCGTTGCGATCCGCGCCCGTGCCGGAAGGCGAGAAGAACCGTTATTCGTTCATCTTCCCCCTACGCCCGGGACTCACGCGCTTCGAGGTGGCCTACGAGCTTCCCTACAGCGGAAGCGCCAATCTTGACCCCAAGTCTTTGTATCCCCTGGAGCACTTCGTGGTCATGGTTCCGAAGGCCATGCAGTTCACCGCCGCTTCGGGCAACTATAAGTTGATCAACTATCCCAGCGAGCCCGACGCGAGCGTGCAAGTCGCCTCCAACACCACGCCCGAACAGAATCTCACCTTCAAGGTTTCCGGCGAAGGCACGCTTCAAGCACCTGCAGAAGCAGGCGGCCAAAGCTCCGGCGGAGAAGCACAAAGCTCGCCCCCAGGCGCGCAGTCGCAGTCCAGGCCCGGCGGCGGACTCGGCCCGCCCATCGATGCTCCTGACCCGCTGCAGAAATATCGCTGGTGGATATTGGGAGGCCTCGCCGCAGTATTGGTCATCGGCGGCGTTTATGTCGCGTCCAGACAACAGTCGGCAGCCCGCGCGTTAGCGCGGCAGAAGCCGGGCTCTTCCCGGCGCGCGACAATGCAGGAAGATGACTACGAGCCCGCCGCGCTTGAGATACCCGCCGTTCGGACCGTTGCGTCGGCGCGTCCCAGCTCCGTGCTCCTCGAAGCATTGAAAGAAGAACTCTTCCAGCTCGAAGTAGAGCGCCGACAAGGCCAAATCTCGCAAGCGGAATACGAGAAAGCCAAATCCGCGCTCGATCAAACGCTCGAGCGCGCCCTCAAGCGCGAAGCCCAGAGGGCGTGAACTTCTCAGTCCCGACGCCTTTTTGTCATCCCGAGGGCCGCGTCCTTTGCGAGCCGAAGAGCCTATGCATTTTGCGGGGCCAGAGACAGCCTAAACACGCTTACGCCCAACTCCAAGCACTCAAAATGCTGTCTAATGGCTCATGACTCTTACCTTATTCGTCCTGCTGCTCACGATTGTGGGCACGGTCCTCCCTGCTGGTGTTGTTCCACCGCAGGTTCCTGGGGAGCATTCTTCACGATCGCATCCCCGATCGCCCGCGCCGCCGGATGTTTGTAGCTTCGCTGAGTTTCTTTCTCACCTTCGCGGGAGTGCGTGGTGTTGTCTATTGCATCGAGCATCAGATTCCGCCCTTCCATCTCATTGAAGTGGGCGGCCGACACATTCATCACCTAGTTATTGGGATCATCATTCTTTTGATCGTCGGCTACGGATGGCTCGCCGAAGTCGGCACCGGCGCCGACGACTCATCGATTTTTCTCAGCCGCCTGATGTCAATTCTCTATGGGGCAGGTGCGGCGCTCACCCTCGACGAGTTCGCTCTCTGGCTCAACCTGCGTGATGTCTACTGGTCGCGTGAGGGACGCGCCAGCATCGACGCCATCATCCTGTTTGGGGCGCTGCTGTCTGTCGGCGCCTGGGGAGCTCCGCTGTTTCGATCGAGAGGCAAAAAGAAGAGCTAGGGACCAGGCTGGTCTGTCGGCGTTGTCAAGTCCACTTTCGTAGGCATTCGACGTACTCGAAAGTAGACATTCCTTACCTCCCTAACTCATTGGTTCCATTGAGGCGTCCAAACGTCCCTTCGATAAATCAACAACTTAGCCCAAAGAATTCCGTCCACTTCGAAATGTTCCCATGGGAACACTAGAAGCGTTTTGCAAGCGGGAGTGCCGGCCCTGCATCCCCGGCCAAGGCGTAACATCCAATCAGGTGAGATCCACAACAATATGGGAAATACATTTAAGACTGCGTTTCTGCTGACGGCTCTGACGCTGCTGCTGATGTTCTTCGGCCGCTATTTTGGCGGGCAGAACGGGATGATGCTGGCGCTGGCGTTCGCCGCGGTGATGAATTTCGTCTCTTACTTTTACTCCGATAAGATCGCGCTGGCCATGTACCGCGCGCAGCCGGTCACGCGCGAGCAGTTGCCGCGCGCCTACGCGGCGGTCGAGCGTCTGACCCAGAAGATCGGCATCCCGATGCCGAAGATCTATGTGATTCCAACCGAATCGCCGAACGCATTCGCCACGGGACGAAATCCGCAGCACGCTTCGGTCGCGGTCACTCATGGGATTCTTGGACTGCTGAATGACGAAGAGTTGGAAGGAGTGTTGGCGCACGAACTGGGGCACGTGAATAATCGCGACATCCTGATCAGTTCTGTGGCGGCGACCATTGCGGGCGCCATCACCATGCTGGCCAGCATGGGACGCTTCGCCATGATCTTTGGAGGCATGGGCGGCGGCGACCGCGACCGCCGTGGCGGCGGGCTTTCTGCCCTGTTCATGCTGATTGTCGCGCCGATTGCGGCCAGTTTGATTCAGCTGGCGGTATCGCGGTCGCGCGAGTATCAGGCAGACGCTACCGGTGCGCACTTCACAGGGAATCCTTATGCGCTGGCGAGCGCGTTGCAGAAGTTGGACGCTTATTCGCGGCGCGTGCCCATGCAGGCCACGCCATCGACGGCGCATTTGTTCATTATCCAGCCGCTGCTGGGCATGAACTTTGGCAGTTTGTTTTCCACCCATCCGCCCATCGCCAAGAGAATCGAGCGGCTGACGGGACGGCCGGCTGAGTTCACGCAGTAAGAACGCTTCCACGTCTGCAAGAAAGTTTCGTGCTCACGTTCTGAACTCGTGGCAGAAAAAGACCATGATCCCTCGCTTCGCTCGGGATGACAAGCATGGGATGGTGAACTTGGCTAGAAGCTTATAGCAGGTAGGTGACAGCTGGAGTCCAGTGACATCGGTAACTCCGCCGCTTGTGCGCCTGATAGTAAAATCCATTAATGTCCCCAGAGACCGCGACTCCCGTTTCCCATAAAGCATCCGAGCTGGAAAAGGCGCTTCGCCGCGTGATTCGCGGTAAGGACGAAGTGGTGCGGTTGGCGCTGGTCAGCATCTTTGCCCGGGGACATCTTCTAATTGAAGGCGTGCCTGGAGTGGGCAAGACCACGCTGGGCCAGGCGCTCGCCCGCGCCATCGATTGCACCTTTCAGCGCGTGCAGTTTACCAGCGACATGCTGCCTTCCGACGTGCTGGGGATTTCAGTTTACTCGGCGATGGAGCAGGAGTTCGAGTTCAAGCGCGGTCCGGTTTTTACCAACGTGCTGCTGGCGGATGAGATCAATCGCACCACGCCGAAGACACAGTCGGCGCTGCTCGAAGCGATGAACGAAGGCCAGGTCACGGTGGACGCGCATTCTTACGAACTGCCGCAACCGTTCCTGGTGATTGCCACGCAGAATCCGGTGGAGCATCACGGAACTTATCCGCTGCCCGAGTCGCAGTTGGACCGGTTCCTGATGCGAGTGAGGATGGGATATCCCGAGGCTGCGGCGGAGCGCGAGATTCTACGCTCACAGGCGGGCGCGGCGCACTTGCAGGAAATGCGGCCGGTGCTGAGCGGTGCTGACGTGCTGGAGATGCAGGAAGCGGTGAAGCGCATTCGCGTGGATGAATCCCTGGTGACCTACGCTCTGGAAATCGTACGCCGAACCCGCGAGTCGGAATATTTGTCGCTGGGAGTTTCGCCGCGCGGAGCGCAGGCGCTGTATCGCGCGGCGCAGGCGATGGCGTTTCTCGATGGCCGCAGCTTCTGCACTCCGGAAGACTTCAAGCCGCTGGCCGTGCCGGTGTTCGCGCACCGCATCGTGGTCAACGGAGGGTATGCTTCGACGCTGAAAAAATCAGAGCAGGCCGATCAGGTGATGCGCGAGATCTTGGAGAATGTCGCGGTACCGGTGTAGGGAAGTAGTTTTCAGTTCTCGGTTCTCAGTTTTCAGCGCGAGGATATAATTCTCGCGTCATGTCCTTCCTGCGTTTTCTCATGTTGCTGTCCCTTGTCTGTTGGATTGGCGGGCTCATCTTTTTTGCTTTTGTGCTGGCACCTACTGCATTCGCTGTTTTGCCTACGACTCACCTTGCCGGCAATGTTGTGGGGCGCGCGCTGAGCAAGCTGCACTGGATCGCGATTATTTCCGGAATCGTTTTCCTGGCAGCTCCCTGCTCTACAGCCGGTTCACCGACGGAACCGCCGCATGTGTTTGCGGCGCGGCACGTGCTGATCTGTTTGATGCTGGCGCTGACGCTGGTGTCGCAGTTCGGCATCATCCCGCGCATGGACGTGTTGCGGGCTTCGCTCGGGGAAGTGAGGTCGGTTCCGATCGACAATCCGGAGCGTGTTCAGTTCGATGCGCTGCATGTTTGGTCTACGCGAGTGGAAGGCGCGGTGCTGCTGCTCGGTTTGGTGGTGGTGTATGTGACTGCACGAAGCTTCTAGCTACTGGCTTCTAGCCAAGACCCAGCGCTTCCGATTTGGGCAATATCCGCTTCATCGTTTATCCTGAAATGTTGCTCAACGATTGCTGAAACCACAGTGCGTGTCACCGCTGATCTCTCTCACCGTCGCGTCAGCTAGAAGCCAGGAGCTAGCGGCTGGAAGCTTTCTTATGAAAACTGGCATTATTGGCCTGCCGCAGGTGGGCAAGACATCTCTGTTTCGGATTCTGACCAAGGCGCATCTTTCGGATCAGGCGCGGGCCAATCCGCGCGAGGCGCACATCGGCGTCGCTAAGGTTCCGGACGACCGACTTGACCGGCTGGCGGCGCTTTACAACCCGAAGAAACTTACCCACACATCAGTGGAATACGTTGACGTCGGCGCGATCGGACAGGAGGCTTTGAAGGACAGCGCCTACGCGGCGCATCTTCGCAACGTGGATGCGCTGGCGCATGTGGTGCGCGTGTTTGACGATCCTTCGGTTCCGCATGCTGGCGAGATCGATCCGCTGCGCGACATCAAGAACGTGGAATTTGATCTACTGGTCAGCGATCTGGGACAGATCGAAAAGCGGCTGGAGCGACTGGAAAAAGATCTCAAGAAGATGAAAACGCCGGAGCTGGAAAAAGAATTCGAGCTGTTGAAACGCGCGAAAGTGCAAGTGGAATCCGACAAGCCGCTGCGCGAAATGGAGATGACTCCAGAGGACAAGAAGCGCATCAAGGGCTTCATGTTTCTGAGCGAGAAGCCGATTTTCTACGTGCTTAACATCGGCGAGTCGACCGAACTGGGCAAGGAACTGGAAGAAGCGGTGAGCAAATATAAGCTGACCGAAATTGCCGCGCGGCCGAATGCCGCAGCTACCGCGATCTGCGGCAAAGTAGAAGCCGAACTTGCCGAGATGAGTGACGCAGATGCAGCGGAATTCCTCTCCAGCTACGGGCTCACGGAAAGCGGGCTGGCGCGGCTGATTCGCACGACTTACAAGCTGCTGGGCCTGATTTCATTTTTCACCGCCGGCGAAGATGAGTGCCGCGCCTGGCAGGTTCCGGCGAACTCGCGCGCACAGGAGGCAGCGGGAGCGATCCACTCCGATCTGGAAAAACATTTCATCCGCGCGGAAACCATTCGCTGGGACCAGTTGCTCGAAGCTGGATCAGAAGCCAACGCCCGCGCCAAAGGAACGCTGCGCCTCGAAGGCAAGGATTACATTGTGCAGGATGGGGATGTGATGCACATTCGGCATAGTGGTTGAGCATCTAGTACCTAGTACTCAGTACCCAGCAAGAATTTGAAGTCCCGAGTTGGGAAGAACCAATCAAAATCAGAGTTGTACGCGCTGAGTTAGCAGCTTTTGGCAATAAACTGAAGAAGTGGCTCAGCACTATAAGGACTTGATAGCCTGGCAGAAAGCGATGGACTTGGTAAGCATCCTCTATGATGCTACTGAGGCCTTTCCAAAGCGAGAAACATACAGCTTGACTGACCAGATGCGTCGGGCAGCCGTCTCGATCCCGAGCAATATTGCGGAAGGACAAGCCCACTTTAGTCGTCGAGAGTTTCGTCACTTTCTTCGCCACTCATGTGGTTCCCTGGCAGAACTTGAAACTCAGATATTCATTGCGCGACGAAGAAATTACCTTACTGAATCACAAACGGCTGAGCTCCTACGGCGTACCCACGAAGTAGGTCGGATCCTGAGCGGCCTGCTCAATTCCCTGAAGGATCGTATTCCTGCGGCTTGAGCAATTTGACTGGGTACCAGGTACTGGGTACTGTCATACTTCATGCATCCCATTGCTACCAGCATTCTGCTCGGCCTTACTGCCGCTGGCGCTAATATTTTTGGCGGGGCGATTATTGTGCAGCGCCATTGGGAGCGGCGATATCTGCGGTATTTCGTGGCTCTCGGAGCAGGATTTATGCTGGCTACCGCTCTCGTCGAAATGGTGCCGGAGAGCCTGGAGTTGCGGGGGAGAAGCGGGGCTTTTTTGATTCTGCTTGGGTATCTGATCATTCATTTCTTCGAGCACACGGTTACACCGCACTTTCACTTTGGCGAGGAGACGCATAAAGATGAGTTCATGCACTCGCACAAGGGATACTCGGTATTGCTGGGGCTGATCATTCACACTTTTTTTGACGGCATCGCCATTGCATCGGGATTTCTGGTTTCGAATGCGCTCGGATGGCTGATCTTCTTCGCCGTGTTTCTGCATAAGATTCCTGAAGGCTTCACGGTGAGTTCGGTGATGCTGGCCAGCGGACGTAGCCGGGGAACCGCCTGGGGAGCGTCAGTGATGTTGGGCGGGGCGACACTTGCGGGAGTGCTGACGATGGCGTTGTTCCGGCACCATGTGAGCGCGGGATTGCCGCTTGCGGCCGGGGTGACGATTTATGTGGCTGCGTCCGATTTGGTTCCGGAAGTAAACAAAGAGCCGGCGATGAAGATGGCGCTGCTGGTGTTTGTTGGCACTGGGTTCTTTTTTGTGCTGGAGAAGTTGTTTCATTTGCACTGAGGGCAGTTCTCCGTTCTCCGTTCTCAGAGAAACGCCTGCTCGGATCGAATCACAATCGCCAACTCAATTCTTTTTGTGCTCAGGAAGCGGCAGTAAATGCAGGCCGGGAATCTTCTTGAAGTCCTTCGTGTCAGATGTAACTAGGACGTCATCTTTGGCGGCTATAGCGGCAGCAAAACAGTCAGCGTAAGGCAGGCCATGACCAGCTTTGAGCTGGGCGGCGCGAGCGGTTAGTGCCTGCCCCGCTTCAACGATCGATAGAGGTAGAAGGTTGACTCGGTCCATGATTCTGGCAGTTTCCGCGAAGCCTTCGGCTTTGGCGATGGTGTAGTAGACCTCACCCCAGTTGATTACGGACATGCGGAGTGGTTGTTCGGCGTCACGGGCTTGCTTGAAAAGCCGGTTCACGATTTCTGCGCCCGGTCCGCCCGTGAGGAAACGATAGAGGGCGTTGGCGTCGAGCACGTGCACCTTCATCGCAGATCGCGGTCCTTGCTGCGCTCGACTCGGTCGGGCAATCGCCGCCCGGCCAGCACGCCCTTCATGCCATCGATGAATTCATCGGTGACGGGTTGGATGAAGAGACGACCTTCCTCTTCCAGAAACGCTACACGAGTTCCCTCGTCAATCTGGAACTTGCGGCGGATGTCGACCGGGATAACGACCTGGCCCTTAGCTTTGACCGTTGCGTACTCAATCGCCATAGTAGGAAATTGTAGATCGTAGTTGTACTTAAGTCAATTGGTTGGAAGTATTGTAAACAGTCGAACACGAGATTCACGGTTTGGGAAGCAGCGCCCTTTCAAAGCAGGGGAATTAGCATCCGGAGGTCGACACATGCAGCTCGAAACCTTCAATCCACCGTGTGCTTGGCGGTGTAGCCGTCGCGGGATACGACCTCGATTTTCTGGTCTTTGCCTTTCTGGTCTTTCACTTTCAGCGGGCCGCCGTCGGGTGCGACTACCTGGACTTTCAGCTTGCGGTAGGTGCCGTCGAGTTTGCTGTTAGTGGGATGATAGGAGAGCGAATATTGATTGCGGATGTCGTTACCAATATCCTGAAAGTCCTCGCCGTACTCGGCCTGAAAACGGGGAAAGTAAGCGCGGCCCCCGGTCATGGAGGCGAAAGTTCGCATTTCGTTGTCGGCCTGCAGGTAATCCATTTCGCTGGCGTGAATGCCCATGTTGCGGTTCCCAGCGTAGCCCAGGATCCGGGCGATCTGTCCCACGCTGATGGGGAAGATGGTTACGTCTTTTGTATCCCTGATCTTCTTGGTAATCTTATCCAGTGTGAGTTTGCTGAAGCTGTCGAATCCGGTGGTGACCAGAATAACGTACTTCTTTCCGTCCACACGGTCGAGGCGATCGAGCGTGTCGTATAGAGCGTCGAAAAGATTGGTCTCTGCGAATCCGGGCATGCGCAACTGGTTCAGCGCTCCGTAGACAGCCCTCTTGTCCTGAGTGAAATCGACGAGAATGTGGGGTTGCATGTCGTAGTAGGTGACCGCGATCCAGTCGTCTTTTTTGAGCGTATTGGCGAAGGCGTAGGAAGCCTGCAGAGCGTCAATAATGAACGCGTAGTTGGTGGAGGCAAACTCGACCAGCAGGACTGCGGTGATGGGAGCTTGCGAAACGTTGAAGTTGGTGATCTGCTGCTGCGACCCGTCTTCAAAAAGGCGGAAGTTGTCCTTCTTCAGGCCGGGGACAAACTGGCCGTTCTTGGTGGTCACGAGCACGTCCACATTCACCAAGGGAACGTTGACCTTGAGGGAGTAGTCGGGCATGCCTTCGACCTTGGCGGGGGTTGGCGGCGGTGGAGGGGGCGGGGCGGTCTCGGGATTTTTCTTGGGAATGGAGTAAGGACCGACGTCGCCAGTGGGGCCACCGGCCTCGTCGGGGACGTCCTGTTTGGGCTTACCGTTGGAAGTATCCTGTGGCGGATTTTGCGCGGGTGATTGGGATTGGTCTTGGGCAGAAGCCGGAATAATGGCGAAAAGCAGGATGAGGGACGCGGCCAGGGTCAGGCTGAAACTGAGGAGATTCTGGAAGCGCGAACGCGGGGTCATGACCTTTCGATTGGCAATCATGCAAACCTCTGAGAAAAAGGAGATAAAGAGTCTTTGGAGCGAAAAACCCCTGTGCTAGTATAGACGCAAGGATTCGCGATTGGGATGTTTTGCCCGGCTCCCAGTATTTCCCCTCCTGGCAACGACTTACAATCTGGCGGAGTCTAATTCAGTAAAGGTGGGGCTTATCCGGTCCCGCCGGGCGTTGGGTTCATGAAAAAATTTGCTTTAGCCTTCTTCGTCGTCTGCCTCTCACTATCTTGTATTGCGTCCGGTCAGTCGGTTTCTTCCGTGCAGAGCGGGCAAAATCCTCAGACTATTGCGGTTAGCCACATTCACGCGGGCATGCGCGGGGTCGCCTACACCGTGTTTCAGGGCGTGAAGCCTGAGGCCATGGAAGTGGAAGTTCTGGGCGTGCTGCACAACGTGAATGGACCGAAGGGCGACATTATTCTGGTGCGGCTGCACGGGCAGAAGGTGGAGTACACGGGCGTGGTCGCGGGCATGAGCGGGAGCCCGGTTTATCTGGATGGAAAGCTGGCGGGAGCGCTCGCGTTTCGCATCGGCGAATTTTCCAAAGAGCCGATTGCAGGCGTGACGCCTATCGCCGACATGTTGGAAATCAACGAGCTCGATCGGTCGCCGGCGGAGGAAACATCCGCGATTAAGCCGTCTGTGAATACGGTTGCAGGAAAGACTTCCGGGCCGGGTGAGAGCATTGCGCTGCCGGTTCCGGATTCCGCCAAAGGTTTTTCTAATTACTTGAAACCGATCGAGACGCCGCTGGTGTTCAACGGATTTTCTGAACAGGCGATTCAACTTTTCTCGGGACAATTTGGCGCCGCGGGAATTGTGCCGGTAATGGGCGCGGGTTCGATTAGTGGCGAGAAGCAGCCTGAGCCGCTGGAAGCGGGCTCGGCCATCAGCGCGATCCTGGTGCGCGGTGACATGGACATTGAAGCGACCTGCACGGTGACTTATGTAGATCCGCAGCGGCTGCTGGCTTGCGGACATCCGTTGTTGCAATTTGGCTCGGTTGATCTGCCGATGAATAAGGCGGAAGTCCTGGCTACGCTGGCTTCTCCGCTCAACGCTTTCAAAATTGTGAACACTACTGAACCGGTTGGAACGTTCGTGCAAGATCGTCATACCGGGATTATGGGCGTGTTTAATAGGCAACCGGAAATGATTCCGGTCGAGTTGAGCATCCATAGCAGCACGGGAGTGAAGCAATTTCACTACGAAGTGCTGAATAATCCGAAGCTCACGCCCGTAGCTTTGATGGTGACAGTGTTCAATGCGCTGCACGGCGTGAACGAGTTCGGCGAAGAGATTACTTATCGGCTGGCGGGAAGCATTGGCGTGAAGGGATTTCCTGAGGTCACAATGCGCAACATGTTCGCGCCCTCGGAGAGCGCGCAGCCGGCGGCGATGCAGGCGGCGATGTCTTTGGGCGAACGCTTCGGACGAATCTACGACAATCCTTACAATGCTCCGGCAATCGCGGGCGTGAAGCTGGATTTCGATCTGGTGCGGGAACGGCGCTGGGCGCGGCTGGAGAGCGCGCGCACCGATGTGACGGAAGTACGGCCGGGCGAAGAAATTATGCTGGAGACAGTGCTGGCCCCGTATCGCGGAGAGCGCATCGTGCAGCAGATTCCTGTGAAGATTCCGACCTCGGCCAGCAAGGGAACACTGCGCATTCTGGTGAGCGACGGCGATACCCTGGATCGTGTTGGACACGGAACTGCCGCGTTCGGGCGCAAGCTGGATCTGGCTTCCACCATCGCGCTGCTCAACAAAGAGCACTCCAACAACCGCGTCTATGTGTCGCTGCTCGAGGCCGACCCAGAAGCGCGCGTTGCCGATAAGGTAATGCCCACATTGCCGATCTCGATCATGAACGTGATGGACGGCATGCGGGGCAATCAGGAAATGCTGGTCTCAGGCGAGTCAAACGTGGATGAAACGGCGACGGCTCCGCTGGATTATGTAGTGTCTGGAGTTCAGTTGCTGACGGTTACGGTGAAGTAAGTGACTGGTACCGAGTATCGAGTTGCGAACCTAGCCGCGACGATTCTTCTATAGAAAACTCCAATTCGCGGGTGCGAATATACGACGCACGCCTCCGATCTAACGTGCGCTATAATGCGCACGCTCCTTTTAAGCTACCTGGTATCGCTTAACACTTCGCTTTCTGGATCGATTGAGGAGGAAACGGTGCCACACGATCACGATCCTCAGCAAGAGCAGCCTACCGAGCCTCAACCGAACCGCCACGCTTGCGGGAACCTCTTTGGATGCGGAGAGGTGAATGGCACGGGTGTGCTGCGCGAAGACATCAAGGATGCTGCCTTCACCAAGTGCGCGGCAGATCGGCTTCTGCACATGGATGAGGTGAACCAGGAGCAACTGGACGGCTTTCTGACCGCCCGCGGACGCTCTCGGCGCCAACTCCTGCGCGCCAGCAGTTTCATGGGAGCGCTGGCGGGCATCGGGCCATGGTTTACGAAAATGGCGCTTGCAACCGATGCGCCGGGGGGCAGCATTTCGCCCGCACTGAAGACGGAGCAGAAAAAAGACGAACCGGGCCGCGTCCACGTGGTCGAATCAAACGATAAGACGGTGCACCTCGGCGTTTACGACACCACCCTCGATCCCATCCTCAAAGTCGATTCCGGCGATACGATCAGTTTTCCCAATACCTGGTCGCACTTCTTAAACCAAATGCAGCCCGGAGTTCCCATCGAGACTTTGGCGAAGCTTCGCCTCAGCAATCCGGGAAGAGGACCGCATTCGATCATCGGCCCGATCTACGTGAACGGCGCCGAACCCGGCGATGTGTTGGAAGTGCACTATAAGCGCATTCGCCCCTTTGACTGGGGAGCAGTTTTCAATAATCCGGGGTCGATTGGAACCGGCTTGCTGGCTCAGGATTTTCCCGAAGGACAGGTGAAGTATCTGAAGCTCGACGTGCCCAATATGACGGCGGAGTTTAACCGCGACATTCACGTGCCGCTCAAGCCTTTCCAGGGAACGCTGGGCGTGGCGCCTCCGGACGGCTTCTATCCTGCTTTGTCTCCGGGAGTGACCAGTTCGGTTCCGCCCGGTCCTCATGCCGGCAACACCGACCTCAGCGAAATGGTGGAAGGTTCCAGCATGTTCATTCCGGTGTGGAAGCCGGGGGCGCTGATCTACACCGGCGATTCGCATGCGGTGCAGGGCGATGGCGAAATCAATTTATCGGCGCTGGAAACGCGCATGCAGGAACTTCGCATCGAGGTGGTCCTGCACAAGCAGAAGAATTTCGCGTGGCCGGTGGCGGAGACTGCGACCCACTGGATCACGCTGGGCCTCGACAAAGATTTAAACGTGGCCATGACCCTGGCGGCGCGCAACGCCATCACCTTCCTGACCGCGCATGCCGACCTCACCAAGCTCGATGCCTATGCGTTGTGCAGCATCGCCGTCAGTTTCCGGGTGACGCAGGTAGTGGATATCGTGCGCGGTGTCCACGCCATGATCCCCAAGAATCTCTTCGCAGCCGGGTTGCGCAAGCAGATTGCTGTGGTTTAGGAGATAGTCCTGTGTGGGGCAGTGTTCGGTGTGGCGCGGGTATTCCTGCCCGCGAAAATCTAACCACACTCAAAGCCCATAATTCCACTTCCGAAGTGGTTTCAGTGGAAGAACTTCAATAAATCCGGAAAATGTTGCGGCGACTGAATCTCGTACGGATCGAGTTTCGTTCCAGGGGTTAGGAACATTCGCGCGTGCAATTATAGCTTGCGCATCATGTTGCCGTCGGCGGAAACGGGGTGGTTGGGATGTTAGGCGGGCGACCGACTGCGCTTTCGACTATCCAAATGGATAGGCTGGAGTACACGTGTGGATAGGTGGAAAAATGCTGAAGTTTCCCGCGGAGGTAAGCGCGGGTGAGATATTTCCTGTCAGAACAGCGGTTTGAGCGTTGTGCGTGAGAAGGCGCGTGGCTCCGGATGATTTGGCTCATGGAGTGCATCCATCCTTTCCAGTCTTGAGGGTTCCTTGCACGGAGCCTCATTGGTTGAGAAAGGAACACGATGAAGCGCACCCACATGCAACGTGTTTTCGTGATCCTGTGTCTGGGCACCCTGGTTTCGGTGTGGACGGCACAGGCGCAAATCAGAATCTTGCCGGTTGTGCTGCATTGGCAGGAGACCCCTGAGTGGTGTTGGGCCACCAGCGGCGAGATGCTGATGGAGTACAAGGGCGGGACGAATCCCAGAGAAGTGCCCGAGTGTTATCAAGCCAACCAGGAGTTCGGGCGCACCGACTGCTGCACGTGCCCCACACCAGCGGCCTGCGTCAGCCCCGGCTGGCCGCAACTCAGCACCTGGAATTTTAACGACACCGAAACGCCCGGGCCGCTCAGTTTTTCGCAGGTAATGAACCAAATCAACAATAACGATCCGATCGCATTCGAATGGGATTGGAATGGCGGCGGCGCGCATTTGATGGTGGCGAAAGGTTATTTCAACTTCAACTTCCTGGGCCTTTCCTGGAATCTGATATGGGTGGACAATCCTTTGCCGCCACAGGGCCGCTGTGGTCCGGGCGGAAATGTTTCCGGACCGTTCGGCGGCGACGTGGAGATTGATACCTACGCCGAGTTCGTGGGCGGTCCCGGCTACAATCACACACATGGCTGGGATATCTACAACGTCAGTGCAAAGTAATTGAAGAAGGAGTTGCGTATGCGATGCATCTTTAGTCTTGGAATGACCGCACTCGGGCTGATGCTGTGGCAGCCGGGTATTGCCTCTGCACAGATGAAAGCGGAGGAGGTGCCGAAGGAAGCACACGAGGAGGCGCAGCGGTCGTTGGCGGTGCTGCGCGAGATCGTAAAGGCGGAGACCTACAAGCGGATGGGATTTCAATCGGTGGAGGAGGCGAGCCGGGCTACTTTGGACAAGCCGATGCGCGTTTTGATGGTGCGCCTGGATCGCTTAAGGGAATACCGGCCGGGGACCAAAATTGGCGAAATGCTGGAAGACACGCACGAAGTGAGATACCCGGTGAGCATTGATGGCCAGGTGCGAACCTCCGTGGTGATGCGGGAGACGGACGGGAAATGGCAGGTCGCAAGATTCGGCAGACCAGCCTTAACTCAGAGGCTGACCGAGATTGCGCGGAAACGCGGAAGCATGGACCGGGCTGAGTCGGAGAAGTTGTTCGAGGTGGAGATTCCCGCGCTGAGCCTGTATTTTGTCGGACGGGGAGATGAGTCGCACCTGCGGCTGACCTCAACCGCGGACGATTCCAGATTTGATCTGAGACAAGGAGAAGAATTGGACGCGCAGCAACTTTTCGCTAAGATCGCGCCCTATGCGAGAGAACTGAAAACCGGGCCGCACCTCTCAGACTGAAGAGGGCGGACTGGTTGTGACCGACCTGCGGGGATACCTGGCAGTTGAAGCGAGGCGAAGGGAGAGCGTCCGAGGCGCAGGTGCAAGTGGTAATGGTGGGCCAGCGTGTCGGCGCCAGCGGTTAGGACCAGAATCATGGCCAGAAAGATGGCGAAGCGCCGCGGGGCGTGATCCTGCTGCGGGGCGAGAAGAGCGATGAGAGCGCCGAGAATTAATCCGGTGAGCAGGCCGCCGACGTGGGCGGCGTTGTCGGTGACGCCGGATGCGGCTCCGAAAATGAGGTTGAACCCGACAAATACCAGCAGACTGCGAAGCGTCCCTGAGAGCGCGGCGCGCGGGACCGAGAACTCACCCAACTTGAAAGCGGCGATAAGAGCGCCGGCTAGTCCGAAGATGGCTCCGGAGGCTCCGACGCTGAGAACGTGAGCGTTCCAGATTACGCTGGCGAGGCTGGCGCCCAGGCCGCAGATGAGGTAGAGAGCGCCGAAGGTCCAGCGGCCGTAAAGCGATTCGCTGAGCGCGCCAAGATCCCAAAGGCACCACATGTTGAAGGCGATATGAAGCAAGCCGCCGTGAACGAATACGCACGTGAGCAGTCGCCACCATTCTCCTGTGAGCGTGAGCGCGCCGGCGTTGGCGCCCCATTGGACTAACTCTTGTCCCGAGAACTCCTGGAACGGGCTGCCGGAGGCGAGGACCATCCCAAGGTAAACCGCGACGTTGATGCCGAAAAATATTTGGGTGAGCCCGATGGTGGGAGATTCGCGGCGGACCCATGGCCTGCGAATTACCGGTTGCGGAGCGTCGTCGACGACTTCTCCGCGCTGCGCGGCTTCGTGCTGCACACACCACTGGCATATCTTCTTGCCGAAGGAAAAGCCGGGAAGCTGACGGCCGCAGCGAATGCAGTTTGCCATGGGCTGGATAAAGAGTATCAGCAGAGGGCGAGAAAAATCTTTACCACAGGGGACACCCTTCGAATGCGCTCAGGGCAGGCTCCGGAACGCAGGGTGCGCCGGAATGATTCGGACTCTTGGTCAGTGAATCGTCTTCGTTTTTCTCGACATGTAATCCATGAGCAGGTATTGGCCCAGCGTATAGGGCGTGGTGAAGTAGGCCTTGCCGCGGCACATCTCGGTTACTTTCTGGACGAATTGGACGAGGCCGTAATCGGAGGCGAGCATGAAGGTGTTGATTAGGACGCCGGCGCGCTTGCACTTGGAAACTTCCTGCAGAGTTTCGCTGACGACTAGGGGATCGAGGCCGAAGGCGTTTTTGTAGATGCGACCGTCTTCGAGGGTGAGGGCGGAGGGTTTGCCGTCGGTGATCATGACGATCTGCTTCATGTCTTTTCTTTGGCGCTGCAGGATTCTCTGGGCGAGGCGCAGGCCCTCGCGTGTGTTGGTGTAATAGGGGCCGACCTTGACGCGGGCGAGCTGCGAGAGTGGAACTTCTTCGGCGGAGTCGTGGAAGAGAACGAGTGAGAGCGAGTCGCCGGGATACTGCGTGCGAATCAGGTGCGAGAGCGCCATGGCAACTTTTTTCGCGGGAGTGAAACGGTCTTCGCCGTAGAGAATCATGGAGTGCGAGCAGTCGAGCATGAGCACCGTGGCGCAGGAAGATTGGTACTCGCACTGATGGACTTGCAGGTCGGAGTATTCGATGTTGAGCGGCAGCGCGAGGCCTTCGCGCTGGATCGCGCTGGAGAGCGTGGCGGTGATATCGAGGTTGAGGGTGTCGCCGAACTCGTAGGTGCGGGAAGCGCCGCTGGCCTCGATGCCGGTGGCGAGGTCGCGAGTGTCGTGGCGTCCGAAGCTGGATTTGCCGAGCGAGCCGAGCAAATTGCGAAGAGATTTGAAGCCGAGGAAGTCGAGACTCTTGTCGGTGATTTCGAATTTGGCTTGCGGCGCGTTTTCGCCGACCTGGCCGCCGACTCCGGAGGGGCGCGAGGGATCGGGAGGCTGATCGATTGAGATGAAGTTTTCTTGTTGCATGCGTTCGATTAATTTCTCGATGAGTTCGTCGAGCTCGCCATCGGCCGCCATCTGCTGCAGGCGGTCGCGCATGTCTTCGTCGAACTGATCGCCTTCCATAAGGGCTTGCTCGATGGCGCGGCGAAGGTCGTCGAGGGTCTGCTCGCCCTCGGGCATCTCATACCACATGTCGCTCTGGAAGCCGCTTTGCAGCAGGTAGTCAGAGAGCGCGCTGAGCAGGTCTTCCATGCTCATTTCGCCGGCTGGGTCGGGCACGTATTTGGAGTAGCGAATGCGTTTCATGGTGCAGTTCTCAGTTCTCGGTTGTCAGTTCTCAGTTAGGTTCCAAATTGACGCCCTGTGCTCTCGACTCGGTTGGATGCCCTCTGTTCCACGTCGCTGATGTGAACTGAGAACTAGTTGAACTGTCTTCTCTGCCGGTAGGGTGGTTCTTCTTTGTCGAAATTCTTTTCGCGCTGCGGTTCGGTTTTTTTTTCTCCGGCTTTGAATACTCGTTCTTCGTTGCGGCCGATGCGCTTGTGCGCGTGCAGGCCTTCGAGAATGAATTCGGCTGCTGAGACTTGCTGCTCGGGGCTTTCTTTCTGCGAGACTCCTAGCGGGCCTAGCTTGTCGATCAAGCCTTGGATCTCTTTCAGATTGTCGAGAGCTTCGAGGGCTGAGACGGAATCGCTCAACTGTATTTCTCCGCCTAAGTCGAACCACTGCACGATCTGTTGCACGTTGGCGCCGGTGAAATATTCGTCGTAGGTTTTGGCGATGGCGGCGCGAATTAATTCGCGGCTTACATGGTCGGCGCCCTTCATCTCGCCTTCGTATTCGAGTTCAAGTTTACCGGTAATGGCCGGCAGCGCGGCGTAGACGTCGCTGACACGGGGCACGACGAGGTGTTCGTCATTGCGTAGAGCGCGGCGCTCGGCGTTCGAGATCACGTTCTCCATGGCGGAGATGGGCAGGCGCTGGCTGACTCCGCTGCGCTTGTCGATCTTCTTATCTTCACGAGCGGCGAAGGCGATGCGCTCGATTACTTGTTGAATGTAAGTGGGCAGTTGCATGGCGTGCGCTTCGCCGTTAGCGCGGCGATTTGTCCAGGCTTCCTGCGCGGTGATGGCGATGCCTTCATCGACCGTCGCGGGATAGTGGGTGCGAATCTCAGAGCCGATGCGATCTTTGAGCGGCGTGATGATTTTTCCACGAGCGGTGTAGTCTTCGGGATTCGCGCTGAAGACGATGGCAACATCGAGAGGCAGGCGGATGGGGTAGCCCTTAATTTGCACGTCGCCTTCCTGCATGATGTTGAACAGGCCGACCTGAATTTTCCCGGCGAGGTCGGGAAGTTCGTTGATGGCGAAGATGCCGCGATTGGCGCGGGGAAGCAGGCCGTAGTGAACGGTGAATTCGCTGGAGAGTTCGTGGCCGCCGCGGGCGGCCTTGATGGGGTCGATATCGCCGATGAGGTCGGCGATGGTCACGTCAGGCGTGGCGAGTTTTTCCACGTAACGGTCGTCAGGAGTGATGTAGGAGATGGGCGTGGCGTCGCCGAGACGCGCCACTTCTTCGCGGCAGCGGCGGCAGATGGGCGCGTAGGGATTGTCACGGATTTCGCAGCCCGTGAGATAGGGCATGTGAGGATCGAGCAGGGTTGTAAGAGCGCGCAGGATGCGGCTTTTGGCCTGACCGCGCAGACCGAGCAAAATGAAATTGTGGCGCGAAAGAACGGCATTCACGATTTGCGGAACGACGGTGTCGTCGTAGCCAACAATTCCGGGGAAGACGCTGGTGTCGTCGTTACGCTGGCGCAAGCGTGCGATGAGGTTGTCTCGGAGCTCGTCTTTCACGCGGCGGGTGCGCAGACGTTCCTCGGAAAATGCACTGCGGCGCAATTCGCCTAGCGTGCGTGGAAGACTCATGAGAAAACCCCCGGAAGAATACTTTCCTGAATTATACGCGGGTCGAGGAGACCGGCGAATCGGGGCTAGTGGACGTGGCCATTGCCGCCGGCCGTTTGGCGGGCGCGGGCGGCGCGCTGGAGGTTGGGAATCACAGTTTCGAAATAGGTGATGAGTAACGAAAGGCGCTGCGGTTCGGAACGCAGGGCCAGGAGTTTTTGTTTGAAATCCAGATCGAGAGGAAGCGAGCCGGCAAGATGGAAAGACAGCGCGGACGGATCGGCCGCGGAGAGATCTTGTGTGGCGCCAGCGATAGCGAGAAGTTCGAAGTGCAACTGAACGGCGCGGGACGCATCTTCCTGCGCGGGAGTTCCGGGTTCGTCTTCGATCATGAGAACTTCCGCTTGAAGAAAAGAACGATCCTGATTCACGCCAATGAGTTCGAAGCGTTTGCGGCCTTCGGTCACGAGGTCAAGGCGGCCGTCGGGATATTCTTTGACCACCGTGATGATTTCGGCGGTGCATCCCACTCCTGCAAGTCCCTGGTCGAGGGCGCGCACGACGCCGAAGGTGAGGTGACGGGCGAGGCATTCGCCAATCATTTCTTTGTAGCGCGGTTCGAAGATATGCAAGGGCAGGGGAGCGCCGGGGAACAGAACGACATCGAGCGGGAACAGGGGAATCACGGAAGGCACAGGAAATCTCCAGCTGCGGGGGTGGCGCTGTTTGATTGTACGCTACGGTGGTCCGACGAGTGCCTCAGAATCGCAAGAACGTTTAACCACCAACGACACCTTTCGGCTGCGCTCAGGACAGGCTAACGTCCACTAAGCGAAACATCCGGCTCGTTGCCGACAGTTCGCGATTGACTTCCCCGACTGCGAAGAATAGAAGCACGTCATGGAACCTGGTGGGAAGATTGTGGTGATCACGGGCGCTTCGATGGGGATCGGGGAAGCGATTACGAAGATGTTTGCCGACCACGGGGCGAGCGTGGTGATGTTATCGCGCGATGCGGCGCGTGTAGAGGCGGCGCGGGGACGAGTAGGGCATAGCGAACGAACACTGGCTATGGCTTGCGATGTCAGGCATCGCGAGGAGCTTGACCGCGCCATTGGACTGACCTTGCATCATTTCCATCGAATCGACATTTGGGTTAACAACGCTGGGCATGGGCTGCTGGATTCGGTCGCGCAAATGGATATGGCCGCGTGCCGGGAAATGTTCGAGACGAATCTGTTTGGGGCGGTGGCGGCGATGCAGGCGGTGACACCGGTGATGCGTGGACAGGGTGGAGGCACGATCATCAATATTTCGAGCGTGGCAGGGCACATTCCAGTGCCGTTTCACGCGGCTTACAGTGCCACCAAGTTTGCGCTGAATGCGATGGGGAAGGCGGCGGGCGTGGAATTGAAAAAGGACGGGATTCACGTGCTGATGGTTTGTCCGGGCTATGTGCGGACGGCGTTTGGCGAGAATGCAGTGCGGGGGAACGAGTTGAAGCGGGTGCGTCCGAGGTGGGTGCGCGGCGTTACTGCGGAGCGTGTGGCTCGGGCTACTCTGCGGGGATATTTGAAACAGAAGAGGGAAGTGATTATCCCGTGGACGATGCATGTGCCGGTGAAAATCTATCAGCTGTTTCCGGGCATCGTGGAGTGGGCGATGGGACGGATGGGGGATTAATCACGATCCCAACAAGAATGTTTACCACAGAGGACAGGGGTTCACGGAGTAACGCTTGAATTATCCCAGTTCTGCCAGCATGGCTTCCATTTCAGATTGGGCGTGGAGATTGCCGGTGCGGCGGGCGGAGGCGATGCCGTCCGTGAGCATGGTCTTGGCATCGGAGATCCGATCGGCGCGGGCCAGGGTTTGTGCGGCCATGAAATAGCCGGGAGTGTAATCGGGGCTCGTCTTGAGCAGGATGGAAAATTCAGCGAGGGAGCGATCGAGGTCACCTTGTTTGGAATATTCCATTGCCAGGCCGTAACGCGCGAAGGTGTCGTTCGGATTCTGGGTGAGGATGTCGTTGAGTGCGGCGATGCGGTCCATGAGGCAGTTCTCAGTTCTCAGTTCTCAGTTCTCAGTTCTCAGTTCTCAGTTCTCAGTTCTCAGTTCTCAGTTCTCAGTTCTCAGTTCTCAGTTGCGATGAGGTTAGTATAAATGGTTGCCTTGGTTGTGGATTTGGGCGGTTGCGGCGTTGGCTTCCGTTCGCGCGCTGCGTAGAATGAGCAGTCCTTAATATTTCATGAACGTACGGGAGGCTACGGGTGGCGTGTCCGTTTTTTATGCCGATAGAGAAGTTGGAGAATGGAACGTGGCTGCATGCAGGGCGGCTTCCGTTGGGATGCGGGTGGAAAGGGCAGTGCACCGCTCCGGGACATGAAGGTGTGATTCCCTCGTCAGAGGAATTGCGGGAATTCTGCAACCTTGGTTACGCGCAGGGTTGCGAACGATTGCCGCAGGAGCGTATCTGGGATTCGGTGCGGTTTGGGGCGCGAACCACAGGGAATGACGGTAAAGGGACGCGCGGACGCATTCATGTTCAGTATGTGTGCGAGCGCGGGCATCTTCCCGTGGAACACGGATTGCTGGAATTTGATGTGGCGGAAGCGCGATGGGAACGGGAGCATCGCGACGGACGAGTGCAGCGGATGGCAGAATGTTTTTTGCAGACGTACGTCGAGAAGAGGAAGAGTCAGGAAGTAGTGCGAGCCGCAAGCTAGCGAAGACGACCGCAGTTGCCGGGCTTCGTCCGGCTGGACAGCCGAGGGCGGCTGTCCCCTGCTTTTACAGAGGTAGGTTCAAACGAACTGAAAGAGGATTATGAATCAAGAGATGCTGATGCCGCGTGCGGTGAGGGACTCGCAGTCGGAGATGGCAGAGATTGTTCTGCCGAATGATGCCAACCCGCTGGGCGCGCTGCTGGGCGGCCGTTTGATGCACTGGATAGACCTCGCAGGTGCGATGGCGGCTCATCGTCATTCTCGGAGCTATGCGGTGACCGCTTCGGTGGATCACATTGATTTTCTGGTGCCGGTTCGGGTGGGCGATCTGGTAATTTTACGATCCTCGGTGAACCGGGTTTTTCAGACGTCGATGGAAGTGGGAGTGAAAGTATTTGTGGAGAATTATCTTGCCGACACGGCGCAACATGTGGCATCGGCTTACCTGACGTTTGTGGCGGTGGACGCTGCGGGTAAGCACCTGAAGGTTGCTCCGGTGATTCCTGAAAGCGAGGAGCAGCAGCGGCGATATGAGGATGCGGGGCGACGGCGCGAGGTGAGACGATCGGAACTTGAACGGCGGCGGAAGGCGAAACGATAGACGTTAGGAAGACTGCGGTTCCATCCCTTGTATAATTGAACGTTCGGTCCATCCTGATTTTTGTTCTTGGAGTGTGATCCATTGAGTGCACATATGCCGTCTCATCCCGGGCAAGCCGCGCCGGGGCCGCAGCCGTTGCCGGGAGTGGATGCCATCATTGCAGTAGGTTCGGGCAAGGGCGGCGTGGGCAAGACCACGCTCTCGGTGAACTTGGCGGTCGCGCTGGCCAAGATGGGACATAAGGTCGGTCTGCTTGATGCGGACGTTTATGGGCCGAACGTCCCGCTGATGCTGGGGATCAACGCTCAACCGAGAATGGTTGGGGAGAACCGCATCGAGCCCCTGGAGGCTTTTGGGGTAAAGGTGATTTCGGTGGGATTTCTCAATCCTGGGGACAAGCCGATCATTTGGCGGGGTCCGATGCTGCACCAGATTCTGAAGCAATTTTTGGGACAGGTGGAATGGGGAAAGCTGGATTATATGATCGTGGATCTGCCGCCGGGGACGGGGGATATTGCGTTGTCGCTGGTGCAGTCGGTGCCGCTGACGGGCGCGGTGGTGGTTTCAACACCGTCCGATGTTTCGTTGCAGGATGCGCGCAAGGCCATCGAAATGTTTCGCCAGATGAAAGTCGATCTGGTGGGCGTGGTCGAGAACATGAGCTATTTCGTTTGTCCGCACTGCAACCATGAGATCGATATCTTTTCGCGCGGTGGCGCGGAGAACATGGCGAAGCAGTTTAGCGTGTCGTTTCTGGGAAGCATTGAACTTGATCCTGAGGTGCGGAAGTCGGGGGACGGTGGAAAGCCGGTCGTGCTTGAGGGCGAAAATTCGCCGCATGCCAAGTCGATCTTCGAGTTTGCGCGGAGATCTTTCGCGGCCTTCCGGCGTCGCGCCGATCAGCACGATGATGCACTGTTTTTCGTCTTCGAGGCGCGCCTGGAGATGGATGCCATCGGCCCAGATGTAGACGTAGCGCTTGGCCGACAGATCGCGCTTCTGCCACGCGGTGTGCTCGTCGAGCCAGCCGTCCTTCAGCCGGCCGATGGCGGATGCCGACAACCCGGCGGCATCCTTGCCCAGCAGCGCAGCCAGCGCCTCGGAGAAGTCACCGGTCGAGATCCCCTTCAGGTAAAGGATCGGCAACAGCGTCTCCATCGACTTCGATCGGCGCATATAGGGTGGCAGGATCGACGGAGAGAACCGGATGCGGTCGGGATCGGCGGCGTCCGCCTCGCGATCGCGCACACGTGGCTGGCGGACGGTGACCGGACCGATACCGGTCATCACCTCGCCGCTCCGGCAGGTGACCGTGGCGGACGACACGCTGGCGGCCCTCCTCAGTCTTCAAATCGGCATGCTTGCCGAGAAAGTCCGCGACCTCGGCCTCGACCGCCTGGGCCAACAAAGCACGCGCGCCATTACGCAAGATTTCGGTGAGTTGATCGTCGACGTTTCCTGGCTGAATCAGCTTGATGAGTCATCTTTGGACACGGCATATCGCTCCTTCGGTGGAGAAGTGGAGCGTCAAGCACCCCCACGATATCCCGCCTTTCCGATTCCCGCCGTCACCAACTTTGGGCGATAGCTCGTCGGGCTCAACTGGAGGAGAGTGTCGCCCGCTATCTGAGCCAACTTGACACCGCTGACCGACAGGAGCCGACCGAAGCGCTTGCCGCGAAGGTGACGAGGCTCAACGAGAAGCTGACAAGACTGAAGGAGGAAATGGGCAAGCTTGCTGTCTACGAGAAGCAGATGCTGGATTCCCGACCAGCAAATCTCTCTGACCGATCCCGACAGCCGCTCGATGGCAACCAGCGGCCGCGGCTCGGGCGTCGTCGGCTACAACGTACAAGTCGCCGTCGATACCGAACATCATCTGATTGTGGCGCATGAGGTAACGAACAGCGGCTCGGATCGGGCGCAACTGGCCAATATGGCCAGGCAGGCGAAGGCTGTTCTGAAGACCGAGACGCTCGAGGCCGTTGCCGATCGCGGCTACTTCAGCAGCCCGGAGATCCTCGCCTGCCATGAGGCCGGCATCACGGTAAGCCTGCCCAAGCCGATGACTTCGGGCGCTAAGTCCGACGGACGCTTCGGTAAGCAGGACTTTGTCTATTTGCCGGAGGAAGACGCCTATCGTTGTCCGGCCGGGGAGCGGTTGCCGTATCGCTATACAAACGAAGAAGCCGACAAGATGATGCGGCGCTACTGGACCAACGCTTGTAAAAATTGTTCGCTCAAATCCCAGTGCACGCCTGGGTCAGAGCGACGGATCACGCGATGGGAGCACGAGCATCTGCTCGACGCTGTGCAGCAGCGCCTTGATGCGAACCCGCTCGCTATGCGCCAACGTCGCGAGACCGTCGAGCATCCGTTCGGCACGATGAAGGCGCGCATGGGCGCGACGCACTTCCTGACCAAAACGCTCCCAAAAGTAGCCGCCGAGATGGCTCTCTCGGTCCTGGCCTATAATCTGACCCGAGTCATGAACATCGTCGGGATCAAGCCGCTGATCGCTGCGATCGCGGCCTGAGGCCGAACCAGTCTGGCTTCGAAAATCGACGTCGCTTCAAGGCCGTTTTTACACGACCAAGACCCATAAGAGACATCGGCTCGGTTCGCTCAGTTTGGCGTAGGGCGGATGTGGATGGCAATCGTAAGGAGGAGCACCTCCACGCGTTCCGAGGGAAACGATCAGACAATCAGTTTCAATTACCTAGCGCAGGGTTTGGGAAGAAATGTTCGGTTGGGGTTTCAACGCTTTCCGGAACGCGTGTCGTGCCCCGGCTTTTGCAAGAAATGAGCGAACGCCTTCAGCGTCGCTTCGGAAACGTGATGCTCAATTCCCTCGGCGTCGGCCTCGGCAACCTCGGTGGGGACGCCTAGCGCGACAAGAAGATTCACAACGATCCTG
Organism: uncultured Acidobacteriota bacterium; assembly: GCA_963761915.1. Classification (GTDB taxonomy): domain Bacteria; phylum Acidobacteriota; class Terriglobia; order Terriglobales; family Acidobacteriaceae; genus Sulfotelmatobacter. The sequence goes on along the minus strand of CAVXIO010000016.1, from coordinate 1,268 downwards.
TGGCGGGCTCGCGTTCTTTCAGCCAGTGCTTGTCCGGTGTCCGTGAGAAACACTCCGCGATATGGTAGTCCGGTGGCCAACCCCTCACGCTTCAACCGGGAGATCGTCTTGATAGCGGTCGCATGGGAGACGCCTAGACGGCGGGCCACATCGGTGGGCCGTGCCTCACCACCGGTGGCCAATAGATCCGCGATGAGTTCCACGTAGTCCTCAAGCAGCGCCCTCGATTGCGCTGAACGAGTCTTGCCGAATCGACGCGCCTGGGTCAGTTCAGGCGGAAGCTCGGTGGTATTTCGCTTATCCTTCGCGTTTCGCAACATTGCTCCCTCCAAAACCTTTCACGATTGGAATGCACCTTGCGCCAAAGGAACGCCATTTTCAATCCCAATCCGAACTTGTTACTCTGGCTACATTGTGTACGTTGACATTCTAAGGGGTGTCGCTATCTTTAAATGTAGCCTCGACTACAAACTGGCGCAGGTGTTTGATGCCCCCGGCGATCTCCGACGCTCTGCCGAAAAAAGCGTCATTGACCGAACGGCCGTCTCGCGGGTTGCCAAGTATTGGCGGGCCAGCGCGTCGGGATGCGCGGCTATCTGGCATTCGTTGGTCCGGCGGTGATTGTTTCAATCGCTTACCAGGACCCGGGTAATTTCGCGACCAATATCCAGGCAGGGGCGAAGTACGGCTATGGACTGCTTTGGGTGGTGTTGCTCGCCAATCTGATCGCGATGCTGTTCCAGGCCCTCTCCGCCAAGCTTGGTATTGTCACCGGACGGAACCTGGCGGAGATGTGCCGCGAGCAGTTTCCCCAGCCGGTTGTCTGGGCAATGTGGGTGATCAGCGAGGTTGCCGCCATGGCGACCGATCTGGCCGAGTTTCTCGGCGGCGCCATCGGGCTTTCCCTGCTGTTCCAGATGCCTCTCCTCGCAGGGATGGTCGTCACGGCGGTTGTAACCTATGGCATCTTGATGTTCGAAAGCTCTGGGTTCCGGCCCATCGAGCTGATCATCGGTACCTTGGTCGGCATTATTGGGCTTTGCTACCTCACCGAGATGTTCATCGCTCCGGTTGATTGGAGCGCGGCAGCGCTGCATACGGTGCTGCCACAGCTCGCCGATGGCGACGCGCTGCTGCTCGCCGTCGGTATTATCGGCGCAACCGTCATGCCACACGCTATTTATCTGCATTCCAGCCTGACCAGACGCGCACGCCGGTCTACGACGACAACGAGCGACGCAAGGTGCTGCGTTTTTCAAATCAGGAAG